>NZ_JAGGPA010000028.1 GCF_018614035.1 Streptomyces sp. ISL-96 | reverse complement strand
AATTCTCTGCAAGCCCTAACTTTGGGAGAGCTCAATGTCGAACATCCTGTTCGTAGTGACCGGCGCCGACCACTGGACCCTGGCCGACGGCACCGCCCACCCCACCGGCTTCTGGGCCGAGGAGGTCGTGGCCCCCTATGAGGCGTTCACCGGCGCGGGCCACGAGGTCGTGGTCGCCACGCCCGGCGGCGTCGTGCCGAACGTGGACCGGGCCAGCCTCGCCCCGGAGGTCAACGGCGGCCCGGAGGGTGCCGACCGGGTCGTGAGGGCCCTGGCGTCGTTCACCCAGCTTCAGCAGCCGCTGAAGCTGGAGGAAGTGGATCCGGCCGACTACGACGCCGTTTTCTACCCCGGCGGCCACGGCCCGATGGAGGACCTGGCGGTCAGCGCCGCATCCGCCAGGGTGCTGACCGCCGCTCTCGCGTCGGGCAAGGCGCTGGGTGTGGTGTGCCACGCGCCCGCCGCCCTGCTGGCCACGGGGAACGCCGTCGGCGGCTCCCCCTTCGCGGGCTACCGGCTGACCGGCTTCACCAACGCCGAGGAGAGCCAGGCGGGCCTCGCGGACAAGGCGAAGTGGCTGCTCCAGGACCGCCTCGTGGAGCTCGGCGCCGACTTCCGCGAGGGCGAGCCGTGGTCGCCGCACGTGGTCGTCGACCGCAATCTGTACACCGGCCAGAATCCGGCCTCGGCCGGCCCGCTGGCCGAGGAGATGCTAAAGGCGCTGTACTGAGCGGCCGGCCTCACGCCAGCTGGCGCCGAACGAGTTCGTGCAGCCGGCCGCCCGTGTCGGCGAGCAGCTGCGCGGGCGGTCCCTGTTCGACGATCCTGCCGTCCGCCATGACGATCACCCGGTCGGCGTCCATGACCGTGGACAGCCGGTGGGCGATGACCAGGCGGCCGGCGCTCAGCCTGCGGGTGCTGGCCATGACGATGCGCTGCGTCTCGTTGTCGAGCGCGCTGGTCGCCTCGTCGAAGAAGAGGATACGGGGGCGGCGTACCAGAGCCTGAGCGATCATCAGGCGCTGGCGCTGCCCGCCCGAGATCGCGCCGCCGCCGGCGATCATCGTGTGCAGCCCCATCGGCATGCGCCGGATGTCCTCGGCCAGGCCGGCCATCTCGGCGGCCTCCCACACCTCTTCCTGGGAGAAGACCTCGGCACCGCTGATGCAGTCCAGGATCGATCCCGTCAGCGGCTGCGCGTTCTGGAGGACGACACCGCACTGACGGCGTACGGCCGACTGGTCCAGCGCCGCCAGGTCCTGGCCGTCGTACAGCACGCTGCCCGAGACCGGCTTGTCGAAGCCGATGAGCAGCCGCAGCAGGGTCGACTTGCCGCAGCCGCTGGGTCCGACGATCGCCACGAATTCGCCGGGGCGCACTTCGAGCGACACGTCGTCGAGCACCAGCGGGCCGTCGTCGGTGTAGCGGAACGACAGCTTCCTGGCTTCGATGCCGCCGGACAGGGTGCCGGGCTGCGCGCTGGTGCCTCGTACCTCCGGTGCCTCGTCCAGGACCGGCTTGATCTGTTCGAACATCGGCAGGACGGCGGCGACGGAGATGAGCGCGCCACTCAGCTGGGTGACGGACGTCAGCAGCATGGTGACGGCCGTGCTGAAGGTCAGGAACGCTCCGGCCGACATGCTGCCGCGAGCCGGCCCCGCGAGCAGCATGAACATGATGAGCGAGCACAACGGCAGATAGATGGCGTCGAGGACCGTGGTCAGGTTCTTGATGCGGCCGGCGCGCTGCTGAAGTTCGCGCGAGCGGGCGAACTCGCGGGCCCAGGCGGCGTACGCGAAACTCTCGGCGGCCGCGACCCGCAGTTTGGGCAGTCCGCGCAGGGTCTGGAACGCCTGGTTGTTGAGCTTGTTGCCGAGCTCGACGAGCTTGCGCTGCCAGCGCACCTGCCACAGGCCCATCCCCAGGAACACGCCGCCGATGACTACGAGCATGGCGATCGCGGCCAGGGCCAGCGGCACGCTGAACCAGAACAGCAGAACCACGTTCATCGCACCGACCGTGCTCGCCTGTACGGCCACCGGGCCGAGCCCGGACAGCACCCTGCGGATGGCGCTGATGCCCATGGCCGCGCTGGCGAGTTCGCCGGTGGACCGCTCGGTGAAGAATTTCGTCGGCAGTCGCAGCAGCCGGTCCCAGACGGCGGGCTGGAGGCCGGCCTCGATGCGGCCTTCCATGCGGAGGATGGTGAGGTTCTGCAGCAGCATGAAGGACGCGGTGACGATGCTGGTGATCATGACGGCCGCGGAGACCTGGACGATGAGGCTCGTCTCGGCGTTCGGTACGTACACGCCGAGCACCTGGCCGGTGGCGATCGGTACGAGACCGCCGAGGCCGACCGTCACCAGACCGCTGAGGAGCAGGTTCCGCACGTCCGGGCGGGTGTCGCGGAGGCTGAAGCGCAGCAGGCCCCACAGGGTCAGGGGCCGCTCGGGAAGGGGCCGGTAGAACATGACCGCGCGCGGCTCGAAGTCGTCCGCGTTGTCCTTGCCGATACGGATCCGCACGCCCGAGGCCGGGTTCACCGCCTCGTACCGACCGCGCCGCCACAGCAGCGCGACGGGCGCGCCCGATTTGGCGCGGTGGCCGACCAGGGGGCCGGAGTTCGCCCGCCACCACCGCCCGTCGAGCCGCACCGGGCGGGTACGGACGCGGGAGACCAGGGCGATGCGGTCGACGGGCGTGACGCGGTCGTTGACCGCGCCGCCCTTCGGGGGCTCGGTGAGGGTGATCCCGGCCGCCTCCGCGACCCGGCGGCAGACGGCGAAGGTGGCGTCGTCGGTGGCGCGGTGCGTGCCCGCCGCCGCGCGCCCGGACCGGTCCGGGCGGCCGATGGAGGCGACCAGCGCCTCGTCGGCCCGCGCGCGGACGGCCGCGCCCGCCTTGATGCCGGCGGCCGTACGGTCCTCGTGGGCGCGTTCGAGGTCTTCGATCCAGTGGTCGACGGCGGACAGCAGGCGGTACTGCTGGTTCACCAGCTGCTGCCACATCGCGGTTTCGATCAGCAGGTCGCCCACGGCATCCGCGCTGTAGGAGGCGCCGTACTGCACGCTGCCGGGAGACACCGGCATCCACAGGATGTCGTCGTCGGTCACCGGGCCGTCGATGTCGGGACGGCCGTCCAGCGGGGCCTGGAACAGCACGCCGAGGCTGCGCCCGATGCCGAGCGCGAAGGCGTGGTCGAGCGGGCTCTCGTATCCGGCATGGGTGTCGGCGTACGGATCGGCGTAGGGATCGGCGTAGCCATGGGCGTACTCGGGCTGCCGGTAGAGCTCGCGCAGCGGGATCCGCCGCAGCAGGCAGTCCTGCGACGGCCTGCCGACCAGCGTGTGCTGGGGGCCTTCGACCGGGCCGAGCAGCAGCGCTCCCGCTTCGAGGCGGCCGAGGAAGTGCCAGTGGCCCTGCTGGACGGCGTCGACGGCGAACAGGTCCAGGGCCCCGCCCACGACGAGCCACAGCACCTGCGGCCCCTCCAGCGCCAGGCTGCGCAGACCGGCGCAGTCGACGGGCGCGCCGAGACCGCCCAGCGCGTAGGTCACCGCGTCGAGTTGTGCGTGACCCGCCTCGACGGGGGGCGGGTGTGGGGTCGGGTGTACGGACGACATGGTGTCAGTGCTCCTTGACCAGCTCGGCGTACGCTCCGCCGGCGGCGACCAGCTCTTCGTGGCGGCCGCGTTCGACGACCGTGCCGTGGTCGAGTACGACGATCTCGTCGCTGTCGCGCACCGTGCTCAGCCGGTGGGCGATGACGACGCACGCGCAGCCGCGCCGCCGCAGATTGTCGATGATGATCCGCTCGGTCTCGGCGTCGAGTGCGCTCGTCACCTCGTCGAGTACGAGGACGCTCGGCCGCCTGACCAGCGCGCGGGCGATCTCCAGCCGCTGCCGCTGGCCGCCGGAGAAGTTGCGGCCGTCCTGTTCTACGCGGCTGTGGATGCCGTCGGGGCGCCGCGCGATCACGTCGTACAGGGCGGCGTCCTGGAGGGCGGCGACGACGGCCTCGTCCGGTATCGAGGGGTCCCACAGCGCCACGTTGTCCCGGACCGTGCCCTCGAAGAGGAAGATGTCCTGGTCGACGAAGGAGACCGAGGCGGCCAGCGCGCTGCGGGAGATGTCCTCCAGGCGCTGTCCGTCGATACGGATCGTCCCCTCCCAGGGGGTGTAAAGCCCTGAGATCAGCCGCGACACGGTCGACTTGCCGCTGCCCGACCCGCCGACGAGGGCCACCTGCTGGCCGGGTCCGACGGCCAGCGAGAAGCCGGTGAGCAGCGGCTTGTCGAGCGGGCTGTAGCCGAAGGTGATCTCTTCGAGCGTCACATGGCCCTTGAGCCTGCGCGTGGACTCGTCCGGCTCGCGCCGCGAGTACAGGACATCGACCGGGAAGCTCTCGACGTCCTTGAGCCTGGCGACATCGGCGGCGAAGTCCTGGATACGGCCCGCGACGCCGTTGAGGCGGCTGATGGGCGCGGTGAAGCGCGCCACGAGCGCCTGGAAGGCGACGAGCAGACCGATCGAGATGTGCCCCTCCACGGCCCGCAGTCCGCCGATCCACAGGATGAGCGCGCTGTTGAGCGTCGCGAGCGTGGGCGCGACAACGGCCAGGAACGCGCTCGGTACGCCGAGCCGCTGCTGCACGTCGAGCGTGGTCGCGTGCTGGCCCGCCCAGCGGCGGAAGAACCCGTTCTCGCCGCCCGTGGCCTTCATCGTCTCGATCAGCTGAAGGCCGGTGTACGACGTGTTGGTCAGCCGGGCGCTGTCCGCGCGCAGCTTCTGCGTGTGTGTGGCCCGCAGCCGGATGACGATGCGCATCGCGACCACATTGAGCAGCGCGACGATCACTCCGACGAACGTCAGCTGGGGGTCGTACGACCACATCAGGAAGGCGTAGAGGATCACGACCACCCCGTCGACCCCCGCCGCCGCGAGGTCGCGCGCCAGCGTCTCGGCCACCGCGTCGTTGGACTGGAGGCGCTGGACGAGGTCGGCCGGGCTGCGCTGCGCGAAGAAGGTGACGGGCAGTCGCAGCAGGTGGCGAAGGAACCGGGCGCTGCTGAGCGTGGAGGAGATGATGCGGCCGCGCAGCAGGTTCGCCTGTTGCAGACCGGTCAGCACGGCGGTGAGCGCCACCATCGCGGCCATCGACGCGAAGAGCGGCCCCAGCATGGATGTCTGCTGGCCGATGAGGAACATGTCGATGTACGTACGGCTCAGCGCGGGCACCGTCGCGCCGACGGCGACCAGCAGCAGGCTGGCGAGCAGCGCGGCGAGCAGCGTGCCGGTGGTCCCGCGCATGCGTGCGGGGACGGCGCTCATGACGCCCGGTTTGCGGCCGCCGCGGCGGAAGGATGCGGAGGGTTCGAAGACGAGGACGACTCCGGTGAAGCTGGTGTCGAAGTCTTCCGTCGGCACGAAACGGCGGCCCTTGTCGGGGTCGTTGATGTGGAAGCCCCTGCGCCCGAAGCGGCGTCCCATGCCGTCATAGACGACGTAGTGGTTGAACTCCCAGAAGAGAATGGCGGGCGCCTGGACCTCGGCGAGCGCCGTCGCCTCCATCTGCATGCCCTTGGCCTGCAGACCGTAACTACGGGCCGCCTTGAGCAGGTTGCTGGCCCGCGAGCCGTCGCGCGAGACCCCGCAGGCGATGCGGAGCTCTTCGAGGGGCACATGGCGGCCGTAGTGGGCGAGGACCATGGCCAGCGCGGCGGCGCCGCACTCCACCGCCTCCATCTGGAGGACCGTGGGCGTACGGACGGCCTTGCGCTTCTTGACCTGTACGGGCTTCGCACGGCGGCGCCCGCCCGCCGGAGCCTCGGGGCGGTGCCTGCGGCGGCCCGCCGGCGGCAACTGCTGCTGCGGCGGGGCCGCGGAATTGTTCGGTGCGGTCACGGAAGCAGCCAATCGATCGGATGCTGCTCGGCGAGGTGGATGGCGCCGGAGGCGAGGGTCATGGACTCGACGGCGTACGGCGGCCCGCCCGACGTGGACCAGGAGTAGCCGGACTTGGAGGCGTCCGAGCGGTCCAGCTCGACGAGTACGGACACGGGCTGGCCCTGCTTCGAGAACTCCTCGCCGAGCTGGCTGCTGCCGAGATAGGCGGTGATGCGCTGCTGGGTCTGGGCGGTCCTGCCGACGGACTTGACCCGGCCGCGCAGTACGCCGTACTGCTGCGTCGCGACGGACTGGACGGTCAGGTCCACCTTGGCGCCGACGGGCACCGTGGACCCGCGCTCGGCCGGTACGTACAGCGTCGCCATCAGGGGGTCGTCCGCGTTCTGCACCCGTTCCACTGCCGCCACATCCGCCCCGGTGGTCACGACGGAGCCGATGGCGGCGACGAGCGTCGTCAGCCGGCCCGCGGCGATCGTGCGTACGACGGCGTCCCCCTGCGCGGTACGGACCTTGAGGAGGGGGGCGTTGGCGGCAACGCGCTCGCCTTCCTGGGCGAGTACGGCGGTGACCTGGCCGGCGACGGGGCTCTGCAGGACGTAACTGCCCTGGGCGTGGGTGAGGATTCCGGGGGCGCCGAGTGTGGACGACACGGTGCCGGCCACGGCCCAGACGGCCGAGGCGGCCATGACGATGATCGTGACGATCAGAACAAGCAGGCCCTGCGGCCGGGCGAATCGCACCGGCAGATCGATTTCTTCGGGCGATTGCAGCTTGGAAAGCGCCTGTTGGCGAAACTGCACGACACTCTTCCCTCAACTGCAATGGGCTGTCAGGTATTTCCGGACGGCCGTACGCCCCGGACCCTGGGTGGATCCGGGGGCGTACGACCGGGCCTGTCGGCAAGGAGGGGTGGCCGACGGGCCGTAAGTCACTGCTGATGTCCCGTGCCGCTCACCGGCACAGGAGGGATCAGACGCCGGCGACCGTGGCGGTGGCGAGGCCGGTGACGGCGCCCGTGTTGAGGCCGGTGGCGCCCTCGACGGTGCCGATGGCGGAGCCCGCGATGCCCGAGACGGGGACGACGGAGTTCAGGACGCCGGTGGCGTTGCCGACCACGCCGCCGAGGAGGCCGCCGGACACGTTGTCCAGGTCGTTGTCGGAGATTTCCTGGGTCGCTACCTGGGAGAAGTTCATGTTGCGAGTTTCCCTTCGCGTGGATATTTCGAAATAACCGGGGACCGCCCCTGACGGATAGGCCTCCAGTGCGAAGGATCAAAGCACGTATGCGCGTTGGACAGCCAATCAAGTCATTGCCCGGCCCTGCTCATCACTGCGCGGAATTACCGTGGCGTGCACGTCCGTTCATGACTTGGTGACAGCATCTTCACGGGATCGCCCGACGTGAATGGCGAGCGCCCGGCGGCTGCGGTGACACCGAATAGGACATTCCCGTTCAGAGGGGCGTATCCGCAGGTCAGAACCGGCGGACCTGTTGGGAGATGGTGTGCCGCGTGCGTATTCGATGTGTAGATTCGCTGGTGTAACACAGTCATTACACAAAGCCACTTCGCCATATGTGGTCCGTCTAGGTCATCAGCGACATGGGTAGGAAACCGGCATGGAGCTGTCTGAAGTCACCTATCAGGATCCTGACGACGAATCCGGCGAGTCCGCCATGCGTACGTACGCGCAGCGGGCCTGTGAACTGACCGGCATGGACCCGGAGTACGGCGTGCCCGCGCTGGTCACGATCGCGCTGCGCGAGTCCGCGTCCAACCACCCGCGCTGGCGGGTGAACACCACAGATTCCAACGCGCACGGCCCGGTCATGGCCGACGGGCACCCGCAGAACTGCTCGCGCGGCGCCACGCAGTGCATCCCGCCGACCTTCGCCGAGTACCACCAGGAGGGCACGGCCACCACGCCCTACGACGTGGTGGCCTGCATGTGCGCCACGATCAATTACGTACGCGCGCGGTACGGCGTCAACCGGTCCGGGTCGAACTTCGCGGAGCGGGTCCAGCAGGCCGACCCGAGCCGGCCACCCAAGGGCTACTGAGCTGCCGGCCCCTGGCCACTCACGCCTTCCGGGCCACTACCAGGCGGCAGTTGGGGCTTCCGTCGCCGCGGCGGCCGAACTCCTCCAGGGGCTGCAGCCGCACCGTGAATCCGGCCCTGATCAGGTCGTCCCGCACGCCACTCAGCGGGAACGTCCGGTAGTACATGACGAATCGCGGCCGCCACAGCGCGTTGCGTACGCGCATGACGGCGTCGAAGCCGAGCAGCGTCCAGTACGGCCGCGAACCGATGCGCTGCGGCGCGCCGATGGGGAAGGCGAAGAGCCCGCCGGGCCGCAGCGCCCGGTGGACTCCGGCGAACAGCACGGGCCGCTCGGCGGGCAGAAAATGCCCGAACGCCCCGAAGCTCACCGCCAGATCGAATTCCTGACGGAAGGGCAGGGCGCGTGCGTCGGCCCGCACCCACTCCACAGCGGGCGTTTCGCCGTCGTCGGACGCTTCCCGGGCGGCGGCCAGCATCCCGGCACTGAAGTCGGCCCCGGTGACGCGCTCCCGGCACAGCGGGCGCAGCATGCGCGTCCCCGCCCCCGTGCCGCAGCAGACGTCGAGCCCCGCGTCGAAGGGGCCGAGCGGGGCCAGAGCGCCGGCGACCGCGTCCAGGAACCGGTCGGAGGTGCGGAAGGGGGTGTGGTCGAACTTCGGGGCCAGCAGGTCATAGCCCCGCTCGATGGAGGAGAGAGCCTGCACGGTCAGTTCGCGGAAGGTGGGTCCCTGGGAGGTGAACACGGACCCCAGCGTAGCCAGAGCCCCGATCCCACCTCGCCGACCCGTTGACCGGAATGGCCGATTGAGCGTTATATGTGGGGGTAAAGGCAGGATAAAGGCTTCTATGGGAGGCAGCCGGTCATGACCACTCATCCCAGCATTGAGCAACACCCCGACGTCGCCGAGATGCGTTCCCGGTTCGAGCGGGCGACCACCACTCCCCGCGCCCAGGCGATCGAGACACTCGCCATCCTGACGGGTGTGTTCCTCGCGGCGTCTCCGTGGATCGTCGGGTTCAACGGCCTCACCACCCTGGCCGTCTGCAACCTGATCACCGGTGTTGCCTACGCCCTGTGTATGGGCGGGTTCGGCTCGGCGTACGAGCGGACTCACGCCATGGCATGGGCCGCCACCGCCATCGGCGCATGGACGATCGTCGCTCCATGGGTCGTGTCAGGCAATGTCGACACCACTCGCAGCATCGTCAACAATGTGATCGTCGGAGGCGTGGCACTGCTACTCGGCCTGGCCATGGCAGCCATGAACGCCGGTGTCTCCGACCGAGCCGACGCCGCCCGTGGTCGCGGCCGTGGCCGTCGGTCCGCGGACGCCGGCCCGATGGGCTGATGCTCCGCAGCCCGAACCCACCCCTGGGCCCCGGCCGGTACACGGCCGGGGCCCAGCCCGTCTGGCGGGCAGAAATCAGGACGAAAAGATAGAATTCGAACATGGGAAAGTCGCCTGTCGCGCCGACTCCGCCCGAGCTCGTCCTCGAAACTGAGGCGGGCTCCACGCTGATCAGCCCGAGCCGGGACTACCACGTCGGGCGCGACCCTACGAGTGACATAGTCATCGACGACGCCCGCGTGTCGTGGCATCACGCGGTGCTGCGCCCCGAGGCGGACCACTGGACGCTGGAGGACGAGCACAGCACCAACGGCACGTACGCCGAAGGCAGACGGATCCACGAGTGGGATGTAGGCCCCGGCAGCGTCATCCGCTTCGGAAGCCCCGCCGACGGGCCCCGCGCGGTTCTCCTGGGACGCGAGCCCCCGCCCTCCGCGCCCGAGCGCCCGTCCGCCGTCTCGATGCCGTCGGCCACCGGCACCTTCCGGCAGCCGACCACCGTACGGCCGCTGCCGGCCCGGACCGTACGCATCGGCCGAGCCGCCGACAACGACCTCGTCGTCGACGACCTGATCGTCTCGCGCAGACACGCCGAGCTGCGGGCTCATCCCGACGGTACGTACGAGATCGCCGACCTCGGCAGTCACAACGGGACCTTCCTCAACGGCCAGCCCGTCACTGTCGCCCGGGTCTCCCCCGGTGACATCGTCGGCATCGGACACTCCGCGTTCTGCCTGGTCGGCGACACACTCCAGGAGTTCGTCGACACGGGCGAGGTCTCGCTCGACGTACAGGACCTGACGGTCTCGGTCGACAAGGGCCGCAAGACGCTCCTCGACCATGTGTCCTTCCCCGTCGGCGAGAAGTGCCTGCTCGCGGTCGTGGGGCCGAGCGGAGCGGGCAAGTCGACCCTGCTGAACGCGCTGACCGGGCTGCGGCCCGCCGACCACGGCACGGTCCTGTACGACGGCCGTGACCTGTACCGGGACTACGCCGAGCTGCGCCAGCGCATCGGTCTCGTACCGCAGGACGACATCCTGCACGCGCAGCTGACCGTGCGCCGGGCCCTGGGCTACGCCGCCGAGCTGCGCTTCCCCGAGGACACCGCGAAGAGCGAACGGCGGGAGCGGGTCACCGAGGTCATCCGCGAGCTGGGCCTTGAACAGCGCGCCTCACAGCCGATCCACAGCCTGTCCGGCGGCCAGCGCAAGCGGGTCAGCGTGGCCCTGGAGCTGATGACGAAGCCGTCGCTGCTCTTCCTCGACGAGCCGACCTCCGGGCTCGACCCCGGCATGGACCGCTCCGTCATGCACATGCTGCGCGGCCTCGCCGACGACGGCCGTACGGTCATCGTCGTCACGCACAGCGTGCTGAGCCTGGATGTGTGCGACCGGCTGCTGATGCTGGCGCCCGGCGGGAAGACCGCCTACTACGGGCCGCCCGAGGACGCGCTCGCCTTCTTCGGGTTCGAGCAGTGGCCGGAGGCGTTCGAGGCCTTCGAGAACGACCGCGAACGCGACTGGGCGGGGCAGTACCTCAGCTCGCCCTTCCACCGGCAGTACGTCGCGAACGCCACCGCGCAGCCGCTCCTGCCGCAGGCCTCGGCGCCGGAGGTCGTCACGCCGCCGCCACCGCGGACCCGGAGCTGGGGTGCGCAGCTGAGGACGCTGGTGCGGCGGTACGCGGCCTCGCTGAGCGCCGACCGGACCTTCCTGGCGATCATGATCGCCCTGCCGTTCGTCATGGGCGCGATGGCCCGCGCCCTCGCCGGCTCCAGACTGACGCAGGAAACCGCGATGAACGCCCTGCTCATCCTGTGTGTGGGCGGTGTGCTGACCGGCGCCGCCAACGCGGTGCGTGAGCTGGTCAAGGAACGGGTGATCTACCAGCGGGAGCGTGCGGTCGGGCTCTCCAGATCGGCGTACCTGATGTCCAAGGTGGTGGTCCTGGGCACCATCACGGTCCTCCAGGCCGTCGTCCTGACCCTGGTGGCGCTGGTCGGCGTGGACCTGAACGCACCGGGCGGCGAAGGGGTGCTCATGCCGCCGCTGGCCGAAATCACCGTGGCCGTGGCGATGCTGTCGTTCACCGCGATGATGCTCGGTCTCCTCGTGTCCGCGCTGGTGCGCAAGGAGGAGGTCACGATGCCGCTGCTCGTCCTCCTCGCCATCGTCCAGGTCGTGTTCTGCGGCGCGCTGCTGAAGCTGGACGGGGTCGCCGGGGTCGAGCAGCTGGCGTGGCTCATCCCGTCGCGGTGGGCGCTGGCAGCGATGGCCGGGACCGTCGAACTGGGCAGGATCGTTCCGGGCGACCTGACGGCGGACCCGCTGTTCGCACACTCCGCGGGCGTGTGGCTGCTCAACCTGGGGATGCTGGTGGTGCTCTCGGCCGTCTTCGGGTACGCCGTCGCGAAACTGCTGCGGCGGCACGAGCCCGCCATCATGCGGAAGTAGGAACGGAGCGCCATGACGACTCCCGACTTCCGTCCCACGCATGTGGTCCCCCAGAGCGGGCTGCCCGCCTGGGAGGCGCCGGACATGTCCCGGCCCACCGAACCGCTCGATCCGCTGCTTCCGGTCCAGCTGATCAGCCGGCGCGGCGACTGGGGGCAGATCCTCTGCGCCAACGGCTGGTCGGCGTGGGTCGACGGCCGGCTGCTCGTGTCCGTACCGCAGGAGCCTCCGGTCGCCGGACAACCAGGCGCCCGTACGGCGGACCCACGGCCACTCCTGGCCCGCGTGGAGGAGTCCCTGAGTCAGTACCGGCGGGCGGCGGAGGACCTGACGGCGGGCCGCACGGACGGCGAGGGCTTCCGCCGCCGCACGCGGGGGCTGCGGGTGGGGCTGGTGGTCGAGGGCGAGTCGGTGTGGCTGTACGACGCGGAGCACGAGCGCTGGGTGTACTGCGACGGCACGCACCTCATCACGTACGCGACCTCGTCGACCCCGGGCAACAGCAACGCCCCGCCCCGCGAACCCACCCAGGTGGCCGACCGGCCCCCCACCGCCCCGCCGGAGCCCACGGTGGCGGCTCCGGACCCCACCCAAGTGGTCACCCCCGCCGCCCCGGACGCCTCCCGGCCGCCCCCACCGGAACCCACGCGCGTCGTCGACGCCGACCCCAATGGGCCGCCCCGCAGCGGCGCCCCCGCACCACCCGAGCCCACGCGGGTCGTCGGCACCGACCCAGACGGACCGCCCCGCAGCGGCGCCCCCGCACCACCGGAACCCACGCGGGTCGTGGGTGATGGGGCGGCGCGTTCCGACGAGGTCCGCGGCGACGGTGCCCGTGGCGGCGAGCCGACGCGGGTTGTCGAGCCCGGCGACCGCGCCGCACCGCATCCGCCCACCCGGCCCGGTGACGGGTAATGGCACGCGCCCCGCGCGAATCCGGCATGGCCGGAAGGCCGTCCGAGCTGCTCGGCAGCCAGATCGCCGGTTACCTCGTGGAGAGCGAGATCGGCCGCGGCGGCATGGCCGTGGTCTACCGCGCCAAAGACCTGCGCCTGGACCGTACGGTCGCCCTCAAACTGCTCGCGCCCGAACTCGCGCGCAACGACACCTTCCGCCGGCGGTTCACCCACGAGTCGCGGGTGGCCGCCGCGATCGACCATCCGCACATCGTGCCGGTGTTCGAGGCCGGTGAGACCGACGGTGTTCTCTACATCGCCATGCGCTTCGTCGCCGGTCAGGACCTGCGCCACCTCCTCGACCGGCAGGGCCCGCTGCCGCTGGCGACCGCGACCCGGATCGCCGCGCAGGTGGCGTCCGCGCTCGACGCCGCCCACGACCACGACCTCGTGCACCGGGACGTCAAACCCGGCAACATCCTGGTCGCGGAGGGTACGGACAGCGACCACCCGGAGCACGTGTACCTCACGGACTTCGGCCTGACGAAGAAGTCGCTGTCGCTGACCGGCTTCACCACCGTCGGCCAGTTCGTCGGCACGCTCGACTACGTCGCGCCGGAGCAGATTTCCGGACGCCCGGTGGACGGCAGATGCGACGTCTACAGTCTCGCCTGCGTCGTACACGAAACCATGGCCGGGACGCCGCCCTTCCAGCGCGACGACGACATGGCGCTGCTGTGGGCCCACCAGTTCGACCCGCCGCCGCCCCTGACCGGGCTGCGCCCCGACCTCCCGGCCGCGGTCGACGACGTACTGGCTAAGGCGCTCGCCAAGAGCCCGGACGACCGGTACGGCTCCTGCCTGCAGTTCGTGGCCGCGCTGCGCGCCGCGGCGGCGGCCGCCATCGGGCCGCAGGGCCGTCCGCCGCCACACGCGGACCCGCACGTCGACGGCTGGTCCGCCACGCCCGGAATGCCGCCCGCGCCGCCCCGTTGGGCGCTGCCGGTCTTCCGCGGGTACGTCCGGTAAGCGGGGGGCGCAGGGGCTGTCAGGGGGCCTTGGGCGCGACCTCGCCCCGCCGGTGCACGCGGGCGGCGAGCGCGCTGCCCAGGAAGCCCGTGAGCAGTCCCCACAGCACCGCGAGTCCGAGCGCCGTCCACAGTCGCGGCCGCAGCGAGACCTCTCCCCCGAGGGCGCTGCCGAGGTCCAGGAAGTCTCCGATGCCCAGCAGTGACAGGCCGTAGTGCGCCGAGAGCCTGGCGACCAGACAGATCATCAGCACCGTCAGGGTGAGGCCGACGGCCATGTGTACGGCGTGCTGCCAGGCCCGCACCCGTGCGGGTGAGCGGACCGCCATGAGGAACGCGGCGGCCGTCACCAGGACCGCGGCGGCGACCAGCAGCCACCAGGCCCGTCCGTCGTGCTCGGTGAGCGTACCGAGATTGAGGGTGGAGATGTCCCGCGTACGGAGTACCTCGTCCAGTACGCGCGGCATCGGCAGCCCGAAGGGCCCCTCCACCTTCCCCTCCCAGGACGCGCCCATGCCCACCGTGAGGGCGAGCCAGGCGAGGTTCGGCAGTCCGAGAAGGATCACGGCGAACGTCTCGGCGCGGTGGCCGTGCGTCACCACGACGACGAGCGCGATGACCAGTGCCAGGGCGACGTACGCGAGCAGCAGCGCCACCATGGCGAAGGCGGCCGGGCGTACAGGCTCCTGGTAGCGCACCAGGCGGGCGGGGAGCGGGGCCCGGCGCGACACGAGGAGGGCCAGGATGAGGAGGCCCGCCAGCCACAGCAGTCCGAACACGAGGGTGAGGGGGATGTCGGTCCGGAACCCGACCTCGGGTGCGGCGTCGTCCAGCAAGTCGTCGAGGAGGCCGTCCGTCGGATCCCCCAGCGGGATCCGGAACGTGTGCCGCGCGAGCAGCGAGACAAGGACGAGCCCGATGGCCCACAGGACCGCCAACCGGGCGGCTCGTCCGGCGAGTTCACGGGTACTGGCGACGGCCCGGTGCCGCAGCGGCCGCAGGAAGCCGGTGGCGGTCACCAGGGCTCCTGCGAGGGTCACCGAGAGGGGCAGCGCCGAGAGGTCGGCTCTCGTCTCCGCGATCGCCCCGGCGCCTCCGGAGATGTCGACCGATCCGCCGACCGCCATCACGACGACGGCCGCGACGACGCGCGGGAAGCCGCCATCCGGCAGGTCGGTCGCGCCCGCGGCCCACAGGCCGAGGGTCGCCATGACGGCCATGGCCGCCAGGCCGGCGAGCGCCGCCACAAGGGCGTCACGCCAGAGGTGTGCGGCGCGCATCGCGCCCTTTTGGTAGCTGATCTCCTGCTGGCTCACGCTGCCACGCTAAGCACGGGACGGGCGGTCCGCCGCCGGGGAGGGCCGACTGCGCCGGCTTGCGGGCCGTACGGGTACAAGGAACAAAATAGGCACTCAGAGTGGTAAGAAGACTACGAACTGGGACCAATCCCTACGTTGGGAAGAATGCCCGTGAGTGCCCAACCGCCGCCGTCCGGCCGCCCCACAGGACCCCCCTCCGGCCCGCTCTCGGGCCCCTCTCGCCCTGGTCAGCCGGGTCAACCGGGTGAACCGAGTCCGCCGCCCCCGCCCGAATCACCCTCCGGCCCCCCGAGCGGCGGCGGTCCGGGTGGTCCCGGCGGTACGGGCGGTACGGGCGGGCCCGAGGGCCCGGGCCGTCCCTGGTGGCGGTCGGTACCCCGGGTCGCCGCCATCGCCGCCCTTCTGGTGGCCGCGGTGGTGGTCACCGTCGTACTGACACGCCCCGACAGCGGATCGGTCGCGGGCGGAGAGGTGTTCCTGGAGACCGCGGGCTCGTCGGGGCCCGATCCGTACACCGAGTCGACGGCGCACCAGACCGCGACGTCGCAGCCGCCGACCCCACCGCCGAGCGTGCGGCCGACCGTATCGCCGACACAGACCAACGTCACCCGGGCGGTGGAGGGGTCCGAGCCCGGCCTGTACGGGGGGACCCGGAACGTCGCCAGCTGCAACGTGGAGAAGCAGATCTCCGCACTCACCTCGCAGCAGGACAAGAACAAGGCGTTCGCGTCCGTACTGGACATCGAGCCCACCGGCGTACCCGCGTATCTGCGGTCGCTGACTCCCGTGCAGCTGCGGATGGACACCCGGGTCACCAACCACGGCTACCGGAACGGCGCTGCCACGCCCTATCAGGCCGTACTGCAGTCAGGCACGGCCGTTCTCGTGGACGCCCGCGGCGTGCCCCGGGTGCGCTGCGCGTGCGGCAATCCGCTGCTCCCGCCGGTCCGCATCGAGGGCACGGCCAAGCGGGTGGGCAACCCGTGGCCCGCGTACCGGCCCACGAACGTCGTGACAGTGCAGCCCGCGCCGAAGCCGGTGGACGAGTTCGTCCTGTTCGACCCGGAGAAGGAGGAGTGGTTCGCCCGCGACGCGGGCGACACGGGCAACAAGGACGAGACGACTCCGCCGCCCACCAAGGAGACGGATTCCCCATCGCCTTCCCCGGACAAGTCGTCACCGTCGACCGAGTCCCCCGCGACGGAGCCGCCGACGGATGAGCCGCCTTCGCCCGAACCGCCTACCTCCGAGCCGGCCCCCGAGTCCCCCGCCCCCGAGTCGCCCGCGCCGGATTCTCCGGCCCCCGAGTCGCCCGCGCCGGATTCTCCGGCGCCCGAGCCGCCGGGTCCCGTCTCTCCGGCCTCCGGTGCCACCGGCTCCGCCCTGCCCGGTCCCGCCTGACGGTTTCGACGCCCGGGGCCCTACGGGTGAAATCGACGACGTGCCAGCCGCCGGTCGCGCATCCGCGCCGCGCGCCTGATTGGCTCCCGGGCAGGAGGCCGACGGGCCGCCGCACGCGATTGTCGACCGGAGGAACGTCGTAATGACGACGATGGACACCGCAGGACCGGCCGGTCCGGAGCCGGAAGAGAGCTACGAGGACGAGCTTCCGGTCCACCCCCACCGGCGGGGCAGCGTCGTCATCAAGTGGCTGACCACCACCGACCACAAGACGATCGGTTCGCTGTACCTGATCACGTCGTTCATGTTCTTCGTCATCGGCGGGGTCATGGCGCTCCTGATGCGCGCCGAACTCGCCCGTCCCGGCACGCAGATCATCTCGAACGAGCAGTTCAACCAGGCGTTCACGATGCACGGCACGATCATGCTGCTGATGTTCGCGACGCCGCTGTTCGCCGGATTCGCGAACTGGATCATGCCGCTGCAGATCGGCGCGCCCGATGTGGCCTTCCCGCGGCTGAACATGTTCGCGTACTGGCTGTACCTCATCGGCTCGACCATCGCGGTGGGCGGCCTGCTCACCCCGGACGGCACGCCGGACTTCGGTTGGTTCGCGTACTCCCCTTTGAACGACTCGGTTCATTCGCCGGGCGTCGGCGCCGACCTGTGGATCATGGGTCTGGCCTTCTCCGGCTTCGGCACGATCCTCGGTTCGGTCAACTTCATCACCACGATCATCTGCATGCGCGCACCCGGCATGACGATGTTCCGGATGCCGATCTTCACCTGGAACATCCTGCTGACCGGTGTGCTGGTCCTGCTCGCGTTCCCGGTGCTGGCCGCGGCTCTCCTCGCGCTGGAGGCGGACCGCAAGTTCGGAGCGCACATCTTCGACCCGGCCGTCGGCGGATCGCTCCTGTGGCAGCACCTCTTCTGGTTCTTCGGCCATCCCGAGGTGTACATCATCGCGCTGCCGTTCTTCGGCATCGTCACCGAGATCATCCCGGTCTTCAGCCGCAAGCCGATCTTCGGTTACATCGGCCTGGTGGGCGCGACCATCGCGATCGCCGGCCTCTCCGCGACCGTGTGGGCGCACCACATGTTCCCGACGGGCGCGGTGCTGTTGCCGTTCTTCTCGTTCATGACGTTCCTGATCGCGGTGCCGACCGGGGTGAAGTTCTTCAACTGGATCGGCACCATGTGGAAGGGCTCGCTCAGCTTCGAGACGCCCATGCTCTGGGCCACCGGCTTCCTCGTCACGTTCCTCTTCGGCGGTCTGACCGGCATCATCCTGGCGTCGCCGCCGCTGGACTTCCATGTGACCGACTCGTACTTCGTCGTCGCGCACTTCCATTACGTCGTGTTCGGCACCGTGGTCTTCGCGATGTTCGCCGGATTCCACTTCTGGTGGCCGAAGTTCACCGGAAAGATGCTGGACGAACGGCTGGGCAAGATCACCTTCTGGACACTGTTCGTGGGCTTCCACGGCACGTTCCTGGTGCAGCACTGGCTCGGCGCCGAGGGCATGCCGCGCCGTTACGCGGACTACCTCGCCGCCGACGGCTTCACCGCTCTCAACACCGTCTCCTCGCTCAGCTCGTTCCTGCTGGGCATGTCGCTGCTGCCGTTCTTCTACAACGTCTGGAAGACGGCGAAGTACGGCGAGCCGGTCAAGGTCGACGACCCCTGGGGCTACGGCCGTTCGCTGGAGTGGGCGACCTCCTGCCCGCCGCCTCGCCACAACTTCGTCACGCTCCCCCGGATCCGTTCCGAATCCCCGGCATTCGACCTGCACCACCCCGTGATCGCCGCCATCGACCAGGCTCACAACCGCCCCGACGCTTCCGCGACAGTGGCGCCGGGAGACAGACAGCGTTAGGACGCCGTCCGGGGGACGAAGGGAGGAGCGGGAAGCGTGGAGCCCGAAATGGAGAGCGACCGCGGTCTGGCCCAACTGGAGGGCTACCTGCTGTGGAGTGCCGAGGTGGCGGAAGCGCGCCGCCATGCCGGCCGCTTCACCGAGCAGTTGCCGTGGCTGACCACCGCGCAGCGCGAGGATGTCGAACGGGTCTACACGGCCGAGCGTCTGGCCGCCTCGCGCGCCACGCTGGTTCGCATCGCGGCCCGCGCCACCACGCTGCGCGCCGAGTACGCGGAGCGCTACCGACAGCTCAAGACGCGCTGCGTGGCCGTGTCCGTCGTGTGCGCCGGTGCGGCGAGCGGGGCGTGCGCCGCCGTGACCTTGCTCCTGCGGTAGTCGCCCCGTTTCACCCGATCTGTTCTGGGGACCCGAAGGAGGTCCGCCTGGTCCGGAGCACGGCAACGACGAGCAACATCACGGAGTGCCTCATGAACGAGACAACAGGGCTGCGGGTGGTCGTCACAGGAGCCACCGGGAATGTCGGCACCAGCGTGGTGCGCGCACTCGCGGACGACCCACAGGTCGGCTCGGTCCTGGGCCTGGCGCGCAGGGTCCCCGAGCTGACGCTTCCGCGTACCGAGTGGGCCGCCGTGGACCTGGGCGAGGACGACAACGGTGACGGGCTCGCCGGTCACTTCGCCGGCGCTGACGCCGTGGTCCATCTCGCCTGGCGCTTCCAGCCGACCCACGACCCGGTCGTCACCTGGCAGACGAACGTCCTCGGGTCCATCAGGGTCTTCAAGGCGGTCGCGGTCGCCGGAGTGCCCGCTCTGGTGCACGCCTCGTCGGTCGGCGCGTACTCGCCCGGGCCGAAGGAGGCCCCGGGCGTCGACGAGTCCTGGCCCACCCACGGCTGGCCGGACGCCGCGTACTGTCGCGAGAAGGCCTATCTCGAACGAGTGCTGGACACCTACGAGTACGAGCACCCGCACGTCCGCGTCGTACGCATGCGTCCCGCGTTCCTGTTCAAGGAGACGTCGGCGAGCGAGCAGCGGCGCATCTTCGCCGGACGTTTCCTTCCGGGGCCCTTGGTGCGGCCGGACCTGCTGCCCTGGGTCCCCGATCTGAAGGGACTCGTCCTCCAGGCGCTGCACACCGACGACGCCGCCGAGGCCTACCGGCAGGCCGTAGTGCGCGAAGTGAGCGGAGCGTTCAACCTGGCCGCCGACCCGGTCGTCGACGCGCGGGTACTGGGGGAACTGCTGGAGGCCAAGGTGGTGCGGGTGCCCACGGGAGTGGTCCGCGCCGCGCTGGCGGCGGCCTGGAGTGCGCACCTCGCGCCCGCGTCGCCGCACCTGTTCGACGCGGTGCTGCGCCTGCCCGTCCTCGACTCGTCCCGGGCGCGCCGGGAGCTCGACTGGCAGCCGCTGCGTACGTCCACCGACGCGATCCGGGAGTTCCTGGACGGCGTACGCAAGGGGAGCGGCGAAGAGACGGCGCCGCTCGCGGGCCGCAAAGCGAGCTAGAGGACAGCTCGAGGACGAAGAGCACTAAAACGCCCATTTGGGTAAGATATCGGCAGGACGCTCGCACGACGGTTCCCCCAGCGCGTCGAAGGAGCCTCATGTCCAGCCGCCTGCGTACCCGTGAACCCGAATCCGACTCCGACTCCACCGCATCCGGCTCCCGGCCCTCCGGGCTGGCCGGTCTTCCGGACATCCCGGATCCGCACACTCTCGGCACGCAGGACGCGCGCACCCTCTCCGACTCCTTGTTCGAGCGCCTGGCGGCACTGAAGGAGGGGACACCGGAGTACGCGTTCGTCCGCAACACCCTGGTCGAGATCAACCTCAGCCTGGTGAAGTACGCCGCGTCGCGGTTCCGCAACCGGAACCAGCCCATGGAAGACATCGTCCAGGTGGGCACCATCGGGCTGATCAAGGCCATCAACCGCTTCGACGTCGGGCGCGCGGTGGAGTTCCCCTCCTTCGCGCTGCCGACCATCGAGGGCGAGATCAAGCGCTTCTTCCGCGACAACAGCTGGGACGTCCGGGTGCCGCGCCGCCTCCAGGAGCTCCGGATCGACATCGCGCGGGCGTCCGACATCCTGGAGCAAGGGCTGGGCCGGGATCCCACAGCCGCCGAGCTGGCCGCCCACCTGGGCGTGGACGAGGGCGAGGTCCGGGAAGGCCGGCGGGCGGCGAACGGCTACAACGCCCGGTCCCTCGACGCGGTCTTCGAGGACGCTCCTGTCGGCTTCGCGCAGTGCTGCCTGGGCCAGGAGGTCCGTGCGTACGACACCGTCGAGTGTGTTGTGGCGCTGAAGCCGCTGATGACCACACTGCCCGAACGGGACCGGATGATCCTCACCATGCGGTTCGTGGAGGAGCTGACCCAGCGGGAGATCGGCGAGCGGATGGGAATCTCGCAGATGCAGGTGTCCCGGCTGCTCACCCGCATCCTGACGACACTGCGTGACGCGCTTCTCGCGGAGGACGACGGCGGGCCCGCTACGCCCCCCGCCGCGCCGGGCCACGTGGCGCCGCCACCTCCACCCACACCGTCTTGCCGCCACCCCGAGGCAGCGAGCCCCAGCTCCGCGCGAGGCGCCGCAGCACGATCAGGCCATGCCCGCCGGGCACGGCCACGTCCGACGGCCGGGGCTTCGGATGCACGGGGCTGCCGTCGGTGACCTCGATGCGCAGCCGGTCGGCTGTGCAGTTCAGTACGAACTCCTGTGGCCCTCCGGCATGCAGACAGGCATTGGTGACCATCTCGGACACCAGCAGAAGCACATCGTCGACGACCGCCCGCTCCTCTTCGCTGCCGGCGGGAATCCACTGCCAGTCGGCCAGCGCCTCCCGGCTGAAGTCGCGGCAGCGACCCACAACGCCCTCGGTGCCGCGCAGGGTCAGGCGACGCGTCTGGCCCCGCGACTGGAGGACGTCACTCAGGACCATGACGCACCCCCTGATCGTGGTTGAGGTCTTCGAGTCTTTGAGCCTTTGGCCACCGGGTGCCCCAAAAGTCTGGGTTTACCCCCGGTTTTGCCCGCTGCCCCCGTCGCCGTGTGCGCGGACGTCGCCGTCCACCGGTGCGAGCTCGTAAAGGAGTTGCTGGGACTCCGCGACCAGGCCCCCCAGCGACGTGGCCGTCTCGCTGTCCTGCTTCAGCAGTTGCCGCTTCAACCGCCCGTGCGCGGCCCAGGCGGACTCCAGCGCGATCGCGCGTTCCTTCCGCGCACTCGCCCCCCGCCCTTCGAGGACGGCCCGGTCGGCCGCACACACATCGCCCGCCGCCCGCAGGAGGTCCGACAGGTGCGCCAGGACCGGATCGGGCAGCGGCCTCAGCGTGGGTGTCTCACTGACCGTACTGGCGAGGTTGCGTGTGAGGGCCACGAGCGGGTCGGCGATCCGTTCCCAGGCCTGGTCCCACTCGGTCGGGGGCAGTGCGGGGCCGGTACGGCGCAACCGGCTGCCCGGGTTCAGGCGGTAGCTCTCGCGGGTCCACAGCCGCGCGTCGCGCAGGTCCCCGAGGATGGCCGTGACCCGCCGCGCCCGGTCGTGCCAGGCTTCCGCCTGCTGTCGCCCGTACCCCTCCCGCAGGCCGTCGGCAATGGTGTGCAGGAGTTCCGCGCTTTCCGCAGGCAGCCTGCGCAGGGACTCCCGGACGCTGCGCAGGTGGACCGGCGGAAGGATCAGGGCGTTCACCGCGATCCCGATGACCGCGCCGATGGCCGACTCGAAGAGCCGGTGCAGGACGTCGAGGCCCGAGTGCGACCCGTATGCCAGCACGAAGAGCGCGGTGGTCGGCGCGTACAGGCCGTGCTCACCGAAGCGCGTGTAGTTGCCGAGCAGGACGGTGACGGGCAGCACCAGGAGCATCGCCGTCATGGTGTTTCCCGTCAGATTGGCCGCTCCCGCCGCCAGCACGGTGCCCAGTGCGATGACGATGAGCTGCTGCACCCCGGACCGCAGCGAGCGGTAGACAGTGCTCTGTACGAGTACGACCGCCGTCCAGGGGGCCATCAGGGCCATCGGCGCCTGCCACCACCAGCCGGTCAGCGCCCAGGCCGCGGCCGCGGCGCCCGCCGCCTTCAGGGACTGCGTGACTACGTCGCGCTCGGGGCCGGGACTCGCGATCGCGCGGCGGGCGGAGCGCCCGATCGCCGACGCCTCCCAGGACAGCCACTGCCACATACGGCCAAACGCGGTGCCACGGGTACGCGACTGCTGCTCACTCTCGCTGTCTGCCACTTGCGCCTCCGCCGACCGGCTACCTACGACGGCGCACGCGTTCCCGGACGGGCGCCGTCCAACCGTGTCTTCAGCAGGGCGACCGGGCTGTCTTCGAGCTGTTGGAGCAGATCCGCGGGGTCCTGGTAGACGGCTGCGGCGCCCGCGTCCTCAAGGTCGCGCTGCGGGATGCCCCCGCAGCGCAGCGCCACACTCAGTACGCCCGCCCGGGTGGCGGCCTCCATGTCCCACACCGTGTCGCCGACGAACACCGCGCGGTCAGCGGACACCCCGGCCAGCTCCAGTGCCCGCTGAACCGGCTCGGGAGCCGGCTTTCCCTCGCCGACGTCCTCGGCGCTCGCGGTGGCGGTGATGGCGTCATCGGCGTCGATGGCACGGCGCAGGGCGTCGAGTTCCACGCCGCTCGCCGAGGTGGCGAGGATGACGCTCCAGCCCTGCCCGGCGAGGGTCCGCAGCAGCCGGCCGGCCTGCGGCAGGGCGGGCAGCCGGTCGGAGTAGGTGGCGTACAGGGTCTTGTGCGCGGCGTTGATGGTGTCGTCCTGGCTCGTATCGCGTCCGTCTCCGAGCAGATGGGCGATGAGGTCGTGCCCCGGCAGGCCGACGGCCCGGTGGATGTCGTGCATCACGACGTCGTGCCCGGCCTGGCGGAACGCCTCCCACCAGGACGTCACATGCAGATGGTTGGTGTCGACGAGCGTTCCGTCGACATCGAAGACGGCCGCGCGGTCCATGTCGCCGTTCCTCCCTTGCCGGCAAACGCCCCAGCAGAGCCCAGCAAACCGAACGGGCCGCGCAGCCGGAGCGGCGCGGCCCGTTGTCAGCACCTGTTCAGCACCTGGGTCACTTCTTGGGCGACTTCTTGACCCGCTCGCTGGTCCTCTCGACCGTTTCCTGAGCCTTGCCCCTCAACTGCTCACCGCGGCCTTCCGCCTGCATCTGGCTGTCGTCGG
Source organism: Streptomyces sp. ISL-96 (assembly GCF_018614035.1). Classification (GTDB taxonomy): domain Bacteria; phylum Actinomycetota; class Actinomycetes; order Streptomycetales; family Streptomycetaceae; genus Streptomyces. Next base: position 77,035 of record NZ_JAGGPA010000028.1, on the reverse strand, counting down.
CGGCCTTGCCCGCGGCTTCCTTCATCCTGCCCTTGACCTGCTTCGCCTTCGCCTTTGCCTTGCTCACGAGGTGTTCCTTCCACAGAGATCAGACGTGACTGGACTTGGCTCATCCACCTTGCGTCGGTCACCGCCTGCCTGCAATCCGAGGAATGCCCAGTTACGTCCCACCCCTTCAGCCGGACGGCTCGTCCGGGACCGACCCCTGCTCGGCGTCGCTCGCGTGCTCGCGTCCGTCGCGGGTGCGGGTGCCGGCCTCGTCCGCCGGGTCCTCGCCGTCCAGCGCCTGCTGATCGGGCAGGTCCCTCGGTACGGGCTTGCCGGTCTCTTCCGGGTCTTGCGTCCGCTGGTCGTTCATGGGTCCTCCCTAGGCGCGGCAGAGGCAGAAGGGGTGGCCGGCCGGATCGGCGTACACGCGAAAGCCGCGCCGCCCGCCCGCGTCGTCCACGTCGAGCGGGGTGGCGCCAAGAGCGAGCACCTGCGCCTCGGCCGTCTCGATGTCCGGTACATCGAAGTCCAGATGCATCTGCTGCGAGTTCTCGTCGGCCCGTGGCCAGTCCGGCGGCCGGAAACCCGGCGCACGCTGGAAGGCGATACGCGCCCCGCCGGGTACGTACAGCTCGTACCAGTCCTCGTTGTCGTTCTTCACGTCGCCGCCCAGCACCGCGGCGTAGAAACCGGCGAGTGCCTGCGGATCCGGACAGTCCACGGCCACGAGGCAGTACTTCGCGATGGCCATGCCGACCTCCTTGCTTGAGTTTGCGTCCCACCCCAGTACCCCGCCAGGACCAGCTGAACCGAGCCGCGCAAGGCGCGACAGTTTGATAGGAAGAGGTACGCAGCGACACCTTCGAACCTGAAAGGCGCGACGGAGTGGAGCCCACCAGCCAGCAGGAGAACGCGCTCAGCTCTGTCCTCACCCTGCACATCAACGGCACTCCCCACAGCCTGTCGCTCGACCACCGCACCACCGTCCTGGACGCCCTTCGCGAGCACCTGGACCTGACCGGCGCGAAAAAGGGGTGCGACCACGGCCAGTGCGGTGCGTGCACCGTGATCGTCGACGGCCGGCGTGCCAACAGCTGCCTGCTGCTCGCCGCCGCCCACAACGGCGCGCGCATCACCACTGTCGAAGGTCTGGCCGACGGCGAGCGGCTTCATCCGGTCCAGGAGGCGTTCGTCGCGCGGGACGCCCTGCAATGCGGTTACTGCACGCCGGGCCAGATCTGTTCGGCCGTGGGAATGCTGGCCGAGGCCGCCGAAGGGCACCCCTCGTACGTCACCTCCCACCGGCACTCCCCCGGCGCTCCCGCCGCCCTCACCCCGGACGAGATCCGCGAACGCATGAGCGGCAACATCTGCCGCTGCGGCGCCTATCCGAACATCGTGGCCGCGATCGGGGAGGCGGCGCCGTGAAGCCGTTCGCGTACTTCCGCGCCGAGAGCGCCGAGGATGCGGTCGGCGCCTTCGCCGGCCATCCCGGCGCGCAGTACCTCGGCGGCGGCACCAACCTGGTCGACCTGATGAAGCTCGGGGTCGCGGCCCCGGACCTCCTCATCGACGTCAGCCGCCTGCCGCTGGACGGTATCGACGAGACGCCCGAAGGCGGGCTGCACATCGGCGCGACCGTACGCAACAGCGATCTGGCCGCCCATCCGACCGTGCGTACGCGCTACGCCGCCCTGTCGCAGGCCCTGCTCTCCGGCGCCTCCCCGCAACTGCGCAACACGGCGACGACCGGCGGAAACCTGCTCCAGCGCACCCGCTGCCCGTACTTCCAGGACACCTCCAAGCCCTGTAACAAGCGGGCACCCGGCACCGGATGCCCCGCCCGCGAGGGCGTCCACCGCGATCTCGCGGTGCTCGGCCACTCCGCGCACTGCGTCGCCACGAGCCCCTCCGACATGGCCGTCGCGCTGGCCGCCCTCGACGCCGCCGTCCACCTGCGCGGGCCGCAGGGCGCACGCACCCTCGCCGTCACGGACTTCCACCGGCTGCCCGGCGATCGTCCCGATCAGGACACCGTCATCCGTACGGGCGAACTGATCACCGGCGTGAGCCTGCCTCCCGTCGTGCCCGGGACCCAGTGCGCCTACCGCAAGGCGCGCGACCGCGCCTCGTACGCCTTCGCTCTCGCCTCCGTCGCCGCCGTTCTGCGGGTCGAGGGAGGCGTCGTCCGGGACGCCGCCCTCGCCTTCGGCGGGCTCGCGCACCGGCCCTGGCGTGCCCGCGCCGCCGAAGAGGTGCTGCGCGGGGCGCCCGCCACCGAGGAGACGTACGCCCGGGCGGCCGACGCCGAACTCGCCGCGGCCGAGCCGCTGCGCGACAACGGCTTCAAAGTGCCGCTCGCCCGGAACCTCGCCATCAGCGTGCTGGCCGAGCTCGCTTCCCGTACCTGAGGACGTGACGACCCGTCATGACGCATGCACAGACCCCGCTGGGCACACCGGCCGTCCGCACAGAGGCCCGCGACAAGGTCACCGGCGCCGCCCGCTACGCGGCCGAGCACACCCCGCCGGGCTGCGCGTACGCCTGGCCCGTGCCCGCCACCGTCGCGCGCGGCCGGGTCACCGCCGTGCACGCCGACGAAGTGCTGGCCCTGCCCGGCGTGCTCGCCGTCCTCAGCCACGAGAACGCGCCCCGCCTCAAGGAGCCGGACGACCCGATCCTCGCGGTGCTGCAGAACGCCCGCGTCCCGCACCGCGGCTGGTACGTCGCGCTGGTGGTCGCCGACACCCTGGAGCACGCCAGTGCCGCCGCCGAGGCGCTGCGCGTCGAGTACGCGGCCGAGGAGCACGACGTACGGCTGACCACGAGCCACCCCGGCCTCTACACACCGGAGGAGGCGAACAGCGAGGTCCCCGCCGTCCGGGAACGCGGCGACTTCGACACGGCCTATCCGGCGGCCGCCGTCCGGATCGACGCGACGTACACCATGAGCGCGCTGCACAACCACCCCATGGAGCCGCACGCCTCCACCGCCCGGTGGGACGACGGTCATCTGACGGTGCACGACTCCAGTCAGGGCTCCGGCAAGGTACGGGACGCCCTGGTCCAGGTCTTCGGGCTGGAGAAGCGGCAGGTCACCGTCGTCTCCGAGCAGGTCGGCGGCGGGTTCGGTTCCAAGGGCACCCCCCGCCCGCAGGTGGTGCTGGCCGCCATGGCCGCGCGGCACACCGGGCGCCCGGTCAAGCTGGCACTCCCCCGCCGCCAGCTCGCGGCGGTCGTCGGCCACCGCGCGCCCACCGTGCAGCGCGTGCGGCTGGGCGCCGGCGCCGACGGGGTCATCACCGCGCTCGCCCACGAAGTCGTCACACAGACGTCGACGGTCAAGGAGTTCGTGGAGCAGGCGGCGGTTCCGGCCCGCGTCATGTACACCTCGCCCCACAGCCGCACGAGCCACCGGGTGGCCGCGCTGGACGTGCCGTCTCCGTCGTGGATGCGTGCTCCGGGCGAGGCGTCCGGGATGTACGCCCTGGAGTCGGCCATGGACGAACTCGCCGTCGCCGCCGGGGTGGACCCGGTGGAACTGCGGCTGCGCAACGAACCGGACACCGAACCCGACAGCGGCAGGCCGTTCAGCAGCCGGCATCTGGCCGAGTGCCTGCGGGAGGGAGCGCGGCGCTTCGGCTGGGAGCGGCGCGACCCGCGGCCCGGCATCCGCCGCGAGGGTGACCTGCTGCTCGGCACCGGGGTCGCGGCGGCCACCTATCCCGTACTCGTCAGCCCGTCCACCGCCACCGCGCACGCCGCCGCCGACGGCACGTACCTGATCCGGGTCAACGCCACGGACATCGGCACCGGGGCCAGGACCGTGCTCGCGCAGATCGCCGCGGATGTGCTGGGCGCGCCCCTGGAGTCGGTGCGGGTCGAGATCGGCAGCAGCGACCTGCCGGTGGCTCCGCTCGCGGGCGGTTCGTCGGGGACGGCGTCGTGGGGCTGGTCCGTACACAAGGCGTGCGTGCTCCTGGCCGAGCGCCTGCGGGATCGTCCCGGCGGCCTGCCGGCCGAGGGGGTCACCGCGGCGGAGAGCACCGAGCAGGAGGTGGCGGAGGCGGAGGAATCTCCGTACGCGCGGCACGCGTTCGGCGCCCACTTCGCGGAGGTTCAGGTCGACACGGTGACGGGCGAGGTCCGCGTACGCCGCCTCCTCGGCGTCTACGCCGCCGGCCGCATCCTCAATCCCCGTACCGCACGCTCGCAGTTCATCGGCGGGATGACCATGGGAATCGGCATGGCGCTGACGGAGGAAAGCACCATGGACCTGGCCTTCGGGGACTTCGCGGAACACGATCTGGCCTCGTACCACGTGCCTTCGTGCGCGGACGTGCCGCCGATCGAGGCGCACTGGGTGGACGAGGACGATCCGCACTTGAACCCGATGGGCAGCAAGGGCATTGGTGAGATCGGCATCGTCGGCACGGCGGCGGCCATCGGCAACGCCGTCCACCATGCCTTGGGAGTACGGCTGCGGGAGCTGCCCCTGACGCCGGACAAGCTGCTGCCGCATCTGTCAGCCCCGGCCGGCGGGGAATGACCGGCAGACCGCGGGGAAGAAGGCTGTCAGCGGCGCGCAGCCACCGGAACTAAGAGTGGCTCGCCGTCAAGTGGCAGGAGAAGCACATGCTGGCATTCGCGGCGGCGGTGGTGTTCATCATCGCCTTCATCATCCACGCGACCGAGACGTCGACGGAAGCAATCTTCGGACCGACGAGCCTCATGCTCGTCGGGCTCGCCCTGCTCGCACTGCATGTGGCGGGTGTGGGGGCCGGGTGGTCGGCCAGGGGGCGCCGACGCTGAAGCGGTGCCTGTCGAGGGACGGGACCCGTTTGCCGCATACAGCCGGGGGCACTCGCCGGAAGGAAGGATTCCTTCAGATTGATGGGTTTTCTCATGGGCACGCCTCCGAACGATCCCGTTCCGCCCACCCCGACCCCCGCGCCGGGTCCCGGGCCGGGGCCAGGGCCGGGGCCCGGTCCCGTGCCCGCACCCGGCGGGCCCGACCCGGTGCCCCCGGCCCCGCCCCAGCCCGAACCGGACCCGCCCGCGCCGGTCCCCCCGCCGGAGCCCAAGCCCTCGCCGGGCCCGCTGCCGGGGCCGGTCCCGCATCCGGAGCCCGTCACGCGCGGTGAGTCGAGCCGGCCGGACAAGCCAGAGCCCCCGGTGGCATCCGGGGGCTCGGACCGGCAACTCCGGTCACGTACTGGGGTCACGTATTGGGTGCGGCGGCGCTCACGTCGCCGAGCGCCGAATCGGGGTCACGCTCGATCGCCAGGTCGCCCAGGGAAACGATGCCCACGGCGGTATTGCCTTCGACCACCGGCAACCGGCGCAGCGAATGTTCACGCATCAGCTCGATGGCGCGGTCGACCTCGTCGTCGGGTGTGACGGTGACGAGGTCGGGGCTGCAGACGTCCCGCACCGTCGTCTCGCCGGGGTCCTTTCCTTCGGCGAGCACGCGGACCACCAGATCCCGGTCGGTGACCAGCCCGCGCAGTTCGTCGCCCTCGGCGACCAGTACCGCGCCGATGTTCTCCTCACGCATCCGGTGCGCGACCTCGCTCACTGCCGTGAGCACGCCCACGGTGATGGGGGCGCTTGTCATGATCTCGCGAACTTGCTGTGCCATTGCGGAGTTCACCCGTTCCCGGTGCCGCGCCCAAAGGCGCTGAGAATGTCCTGGACGTCGTCCCACAGGGGGCCCGTCTTGTCCTGCCCTTGACCGTTCATAACTCGCTCCAGTTGCTGCTCCGGCAACCGTGTCCGGTCGATGTCACACGTCCCTTCCCGTTCGCGGGTGCCCCCGTCCGGCCGACGTAACCGGAGGACTGATGTCCATTACGTGCCTCTATGCGTCGCCCATGTGTCGTATGTGTCTGTCGTATGTGTCGTCGTTTCTGCGGACATCAGCAGGGCACCCGTATTTCTCTCGTTCGATTTCGGAGAAGGAGTGAGTCCCGTGCCGGGAGAGCAGGAACTTCCGTCGACTCTGGAGCGGTCCGCCAAGGAGGCACAGCGCACCTGGATCAAGGCGCACGACTCCGCCGTCGAGGAGTACGGCGAAGGCGAGCGCGCCCACCGCGTGGCCTTCAGCGCGCTCAAGCACAAGTACGAGAAGGTCGGCGATCACTGGGAGCGCAAGGAAAAGGGGCGCAAGGGCCCGTCCGACCCCCTGGCGGCGCGGCCGCGGCAGGTGGGCGGGCGCAGCGGCGAGGGCGTCGACGAGCAGGCGTCGAAGCAGCACCTGTACGACCTGGCCAAGCGGCTCGGCGTCGACGGGCGCTCGAAGATGAAGAGGGCCGATTTGCTGGAGGCCGTTCGCAAGGCGAACCGATCGAAGACCCGCGCGGCCCGGACGTAATCGAGTCGGGCGATATTGATTCGGGCGATTTCGGGCACTTGCCCGATATGAACACACCACACAACCCAGATCCTGAGCCGGACCGGACTCCCGGCCTCGAACCGGGCGGCACCGTGCCTCCCGGCGAGACGCCGCCCGGCGAGGCGAGTACCAGCTCCGGCACAGGTCCCCGCGTCGAGCCGCCGCGTGGCTGGTCGAAGGGCCCGCTGATCGCCATCGGCATAGTGGTGGTGCTGTGCGCGGCCTTCTTCCTGGCGTTCGCCGTGATCATGTAGCCGCGTGTTCAGGCAGCCGAGAGCCGAGATCTCAGGGACGGCGCCAGGAGTCGTCGTCGAGGTGGGAGCCCGCCATGGGCCCCATGCGCAGCATGCCGCCGTCCACCGCCCACGACGCTCCCGTGACGTACGAGGCGTCCGGGCCCGCGAGGAACGCGATGACGGAGGCGACTTCCCGCGCGTCGCCGGGACGCCCCAGAGGGATGCCGCGCCGTACCTCGGTGCGTACGTCCGTGTCCTCCTGGCCGGTCATCGGTGTGGCGACCTCACCGGGAGCGACAGCGTTGACCGTGATGCCGTACTCGGCGAGTTCCAGCGCCATTACTTGCGTCATCAGTCCGAGACCGCCCTTCGCCGCGCAGTAGGGCGCGGCGCCGACGCGGGGCTGGGTCTCGTGGACCGAGGTGACATTGACGATCCGGCCGCCGTCACCCTGCTCGATCATGCGGCGCGCCGCCCGCTGGCTGCACAGGAACGGGCCGATCATGTCGACGTCGACGACCTGGCGGATCTTCGCGAGATCAAGTTCGAGGAACGGCGTGGCCGTGCCGGTTCCGGCGTTGTTGATGAGTACGTCGATGCGGCCGAGCTCCCCGGCCAGCCGGTCGATCACCTGGGCCGCGTCGGGCAGCACTGTGAGATCCATGGCCGCGACGGCCGCGCGGCGGCCGTGCCCGCGCACCTCTTCCGCCGTCGCTTCGGCGCGTTCCCGGTCGGTGTGAAACGTGATGCCGACGTCCATGCCCTGCGCGGCGAGGCGGACGGCCGTGGCACGCCCGATCCCCGAGTCCGCGCCGGTGATGACGGCGACTGGCGGTTGTCCGTTCTCAGGGCTGGACATGGAGGAGATCCTTCTCGTGAGCGGTGCGGGTGGGGACGGATCAGGGCCAGGAAGGCTCCTTGCGCGGTACGACGACCAGCTCGGACACCGCGCTGCCGGCCGGGACGGAGAGGGCGTACAGCACCGTGTCGGCCACGATGTCCGGGCTCTGCAGCATGGAGACGTCGGCGTCGGGGAAACGTTCGAGGATGAACGGCGTCTCCATGCCGCCCGCGATGATCCCGGTGACGCCGATCCCCGGGCAGTCCCGCTGCGCCTCCTTGAAGAGGGTGTGGGTGAACGCCCGCAGGCCTGACTTTCCCGCCGTGTAGGGGCCTGCCTCCGTCCAGGTGCGGTTCGCCGCCGTGGAGAGGATGTTGACGATGTGGCCGCCGCCGCGGGCGACCATGCGGCGGTAGGTCTCCAGACACAGGTACATGGGCCCCAGCAGGTTCGTCGTGATGACCCGCGTCACTTCGTCGGCCGACAGGTGCTCGATGGGCTTGGAGACGTCCACGGCCGCGTTGTTGACCAGGATGTCCACCGCCTGCCCTTCGGCCTCCAAGTCCTTGAAGACCTCCGCGACCGCCGCCGCGTCGCGGACGTCCAGCTCGACGAACCGCGCGTCGCCGCGCCCCGTTTCGGCCAGTTCGTTGCAGAGATCCCGCGCCAGGTCCTTGCGCAGGTCCGCCACCAGTACGGACGCCCCCGCGCCGGCCAGCCTCCGCGCGATCGAGGCCCCCAGCCCCCGCGCGCCGCCGGTCACCAGTGCCTGCTTGCCGTGAAGGTCGACCTGCACTCCGCTTTCCATACCGCTGCCTTCCGTTGCCTCTCGTTGCCCCTTTTGTGCTCCGTGTCTCACTGTGAGCCCGGCGACCGTGTCCGGCACGCCGGATTACGCCGTCGCGCCGCCGCCCGCAGGCTGTGGTCGCGGTCACGCCGCCGGAGGTACGGACGGCCGCGCCCGGGGCCTGTGAGCAAGCACACCAGAAGTGCCCGATCCCTTACGCCCCACGGCATTGCCGGCCATGGCGGCACCCCCGCGTGACGCTCCTCCCAGCAGCGGCCGAACCGGTCTGCCACGATGGTCCAGGCCGTGCCCCGGAAGGACTCTCCGCCTCCCCAACAGGCGTCATGAATCCCCCCGACGAGCGGCACAGCCCAGCCAGATCCGGTGGAGCGGCCGCGCAGAGCAGCCGGTTTTCGAGCTTCCGCCGTTCCGCCGCTTGAGCCCCCCGGCTCGTCTCCGAGTGACTCACTGTGTCTTCTTTGCCCGCGGGCCCCGCGCCCGCCCCCGCGTCTGCCCCTGCCCCTGAGGCCGCCGCGCCCGCCCGTCGGCTGCGCTTCTTCGGCCGTCCCGCGAAGAGCGGGGCGGACGACCACTCGCCGTGGCGTTCGCTGAAGTACCGCAGCATGCGCTGGTGGTCGGTCGCGAACTTCGTCTCCAACGCCGGTACCTGGATGCAGCTGACGGTCCAGAACCTTCTCGTGCTCCAGATCACCGGGTCCGCCGCCGCGACAGGACTGTCCATGTCCGTCCAGGCGGCTCCCGGTCTGCTGATGAGCGTCGCGGGCGGCGCCGCCGTCGACCGGTGGCCCCGCAAGCTCACCGCCGCCGTCAGCCAGGGGCTTCTCGGCGCCGTCGCGTTCGTGACGGCCGTCCTGGTCGCGACGGATCAGCTGAACCTCGCCGTGCTGATGGCACTGGCCGCCGTCACGGGTCTCATCGCCACCGTGGACGGACCGGCCTGTGCGCTGCTGGGCAACGATCTGGTCCGTACGGAAGACGTCCCCTCCGCCATCGGCGTGGGCTCGCTCGTCCACAACGCGGGCCGCCTCGCCGGTGCCGCTCTGGCCGGTATCACGGTGGGCTTCCTCGGCACGGGAGCGGCGTACGCGGCCAACGGTCTGTCCTTCCTCTTCGTAGCCGCCGTCATCCCCTTCCTCCGTCCGGTGCACAAGTTTGTCCGGGGCGCCAAGACGGCCCCGAAGCCGCCGCGTACCCCGCTCGGGAAGAAGGACACACCAGACGCGGGGGGCACGGACGACGACATGACCGTGCGCCAGGGCGTCCTGTACTTCATGCGCCGCCCCCGGCTGGTCGCCCTCGCGGGGATCACCGGCCTCAGCGCGGTCTTCGGACGCAATTACGGGCTCACCCTGGCCGTACTCGTCACCGGCCCGCTCGCCGGCGGCGCCGGGGCGTTCGGCACCGTCTCCACCGTCCTCGCCGTCGGAGGCATCATCGGCGCGGTCCTCGGCGCGCGGCTGCGCAAGCCGTCGGTGCGGCTCGTGGGCACGCTCGCGGCCGCCGGCGCCCTGCTCCAGGTGGTGGCGGGATTCTCGCCGTCGCTCGCCGTGCTGCTGGTGCTCGTCCTGCCCATGGCCGTGGTGGAGTCGGTTTCCGACACCGCCGGGACGACCGTGCTCCAGACCGACCCGCCCGCCCACATGCGGGGCCGCGTCCTCGGTGTCTGGGGCACCATCAAGACGACGTGGGGTCTCGCGGGACCGCCGGCGCTCGGCCTCCTGATGGAGCTGGCGGGGGCGCGGGGAGCGCTCGTGTCCGGTGGACTGGTCATCGCCGGCGCGATCGGGGCCGGCTATGTGCTCCGCCGCCGCCGGACAGCGACGACCGTGATCCTGCGTACGGAACCGGCTGTCGTGAGCGGGCAGCTGCGGCCGTCCCTGAGCACGGCCGCCTGATACCCGTCCCCTGACGGCTCAGGACGACATCTCCAGCAGCCGGATACGACGCTCCACCCTCGGCGGCACCCGGCGCCGGCGGGCCAGCGCGGCGGGCAGCCGCCGGGCGGCGTCGGCCAGCGCGAGCCGCGCCTGCGGATCGTCACGGCTGTCCAGGGCCAGCCTCGCGGACTGGGCGACGGCCTGTCGCAGGGGCCGCCGCAGCCACGCGGTCAGCAGCTCGTTGCGCCGCATCCTGGCCACCCGGCCGGGGCGGGGTCCCACGTCCGGGTCGTGCCGGGCGACGACGCCGGGACAGTGGGCCACCCCCCAGCCGTGCGTGTCGAGGTCGATGGCGAGCAGCTGCTCCTCACCGCCGACCCCCAGCAGCGGATGGAAGCCGCCCACCTCCAGGAAGGCCGCCCGCCGCACCACGGCCGCGCACGCGAGGAAGCCGAGCACCGAACGGCCGGGCAGGTCTGGTTCCTGCCCCAGCGGCGAGCTGCGCAGCGCCTCGTTGAGCGGGTCGGGGGTCGCTTCGGGGCCCACGAGTGTGGTGGCGGCCACGAGCCCCAGCCGGGGGTGCGTGTCGAGTACGTCGGCGGCCCGGTCGAGGGCGCCGGGCTCCCACCAGGAGTCGTCGTCGCTGAACGCGATGTACGGCGTGCTGAGTGCGGCGGCGCCGTACGTACGCCCGGCCGCGGCCAGGTTGCGACCGGGGGTGAGCAGTTGAACGCCGGGGTGTTTCGCGCGCACCGCGCCGGCGGTGCCGTCCGTGGAGCCGTTGTCGACCACCACGACCGGTGGCCGCTCGGGGAGCCCGGCCAGGCGGTCCAGGGTACGGAGCAGGCTCGTACGCCGGTTGCGGGTGATCACCACGATGCCGGTACGCGACTGGTCCGCCGGCGGCCCGTCCGCCACGACGCCGGTACGCGGGTCGTCCGCGGGCTGCGCGCTCACCGCGAGGCCTCCGGGACCAGCGGCCGGCTCGCATCCGGCGTACCGAGGTCCGGCTTCGGCTCCGGCAGCGCGCGCACCGCTTCGACGACCTCTTCGACGGTGATCCGGAGCAGCCGTTCGTCCGCCACGTGACCGTGGGCGTCGCCGGGGCGGGGTGAGTCGTCGCCGCCGGGATGCCACAGCACGCGGTGCCGCGCGTGGGCGGGCGGTCCCCACAGGCGCGGGGCGACCGGGCCGAACAGCACGACCGAAGGCGTGCCGAGCGCCGTCGCGAGGTGGGCGAGCCCGGTGTCCCCCACGACGACGCACCGGGCGTGCGCGACGAGCGCGGCGAGCTGGTCGAACGGCACATCGTGCGCGCCGCCCAGTACCGCGCCCGGCGCCAGTCCCGCCTCTGCCGCCACGTAGCGTGCCAGCGGCTCCTCCCCCGCACCGGCGGTCACCACGACCTCGTGGCCCGAGCCGCGCAGCGCGCGTGCCACGGCCGCGAACCTCTCCTTGGGCCAGCGGCGGGCCGCCGCGTCGGCGCCGGGGTGCACCACGACCGCGCCCGGAGCCGGGGAGGGCACCGTGGGGTGCGGGATCAGCAGGTCCTCGGGGTCCGCCGCGATGCCGTACCAGTCGAGCAGCCGGCACCAGCGCTCACGTTCGTGTTCGTCGGGCCGCCATGCCGGACCGGGGATATCGGGCGTTTGTGGGTGCGCGTACGCGAAGATCCGCCCCGGTCGCAGCCGCTGGAGCAGCAGGTGGCTCGGCGGGCCGTTGCCGTGCAGGTCCACGGCGATGCCGGGCGCGGGACCGTCCCAGGCGAGCTCGGCCGGCACCGCGCGCCCGGCGGCGTACGCGGGCAGCAGCCGGTCCACCAGGCCGGTCGCGGCCGCGGCGGCGGCCAGCCGGCCGGGCGCCGCCAGCACCACCTCGTAGCCGGGCAGGCCGCGCCGCAGCGCCCGCAGAGCGGGCACCGCGGTCAGCAGATCGCCGAGCCCGAGCGCCCGCAGTACGAGCACGCGCGGCCGGCCCTCCCCCACGGCGTCGGCCTCCGGGCCCCGGGTGACCGGCTGTGGTCCTTTCGCGGCACTCATGTCGATGGACGCCTCTCCTCATTCGCGTCATGCGCTTCTGTACGGATACCTCTGCCACCTCAGGGCGAAGACGGCCGTACCCGTACGGCGGCCTGCGCCGCCCGGTGGGCCAGCAGGGTGGTGGAACGGCCGACGAGGTAAGGGAGTACGACCGCCTGGCCGCCCCACGCGCGCAGCACCTCCGCCTCGGGAAGGTCCTCGACGGAGTAGTCACCGCCCTTCACCCACACATCGGGCCGCAGCCGGCTGAGCAGCGCGGCCGGTGTGTCCTCCTCGAAGACCGCGACGGCGTCGACGCTGCCGAGCGCCGCGAGGACCCGCAGCCGGTCGGCCACCGGATTGAGCGGGCGTCCGGGACCCTTGCGGCGTGTGAGTGACGCGTCGGAGTTGACGCACACGATGAGGCAGTCGCCGATACGCCGGGCGCTCTCCAGCAGCCCGACATGACCGGCGTGCAGCAGGTCGAAGCAGCCGCCGGTGGCGACCACCGTGCCGCCGCGCGCCCTGACCCGCTCCGCGAGCGCGAACGGGTCCGTCTCGGGGGCCTCCTCCTCGGGGCCGGTCGCGGACTCCGTCCGCCACAGCGCCGGGTTGCCCGCGCCGCCGGCCGCCACGAAAGCAGCGGCTTCGGCGACGGCCCGCTGTACGGCCTCCTCCGGGAGCAGCCCGTCGGCCAGCGCCGCGGCCGTGGCCGCGGCGAAGCAGTCGCCCGCGCCGCACGGGTCGCCCTGGGCGCGGTACGGCGCCGGGACGAGCATCGGCGTACCGGCACCGGGGCGGGTCAGCAGGACGCCGCGCTCCCCCAGGGTCACGGCGACGGCCGCCGCCCGCCAGCGCTCCGCCAGCTCGCCTCCGCGCAGGGCGTAGGCCCGCAGGGACTGGCCGTCGGCGGGGCTCAGCGCGCAGGCCTCCGCACCGTTCGGGGTGACGATCCGCGCCCCCGGCACGGGGTCGTCGCCCTTGAGGTGCGGATCCCAGACCAGTGGCGTGCGGCGGGCAACGGCCTCCAGGTGCGGCCGTACGGCGCTCGCCGTGTGGCGCCCGTAGTCGGCGACGAGTACGGCGTGGGCCTGCGCCAGCGCCTCACGCACCGCGTCGTCCGGTTCGCCGGGCGTCCCGCCGCCGCGGTCGATCCGCACGAGTGGGCGGCCTCCCGCCAGTACCCGCGTCTTCACCGGCAGGGTGCCGTCCAGCGGGATCTCCACCAGCTGGACCCGGCCGCGCAGGGCACGGCGTACGGCTTCGCTGGCCGGGTCCTCGCCGAGTGCGGTCACCAGGATCACTTCGCGCCCGCCACGGGCGGCCAGCGCGGCGGCCAGTCCGGCCCCGCCGGGGTGGCTCTGGTCACCGGTGACGTCGACGACGGGGGCGGGGGCGTCCGGGGACAGCCGGGTGGAGACGCCTTCGATGTCCTCGTCGAGCAGCACGTCGCCGACGACCACCAGGGGCTTGCGCGCGGTCATGACAGCCTCCGGTTGGCTGCGACGGGCCGGGCCTCGGTCCGGTCCTGAGCGGGCGCACCGCCCGCCGCGTCGAAGCATTCGCACAGCAGGTGTACGGCGACCAGGTGGGCCTCCTGCACGGTCGCCGTCGTGTCGGCGTCGACGCACAGTGCCTCGTCGGACCCCTCGGCCAGGGGGTTGGGACCCGGTCCTGTCATCGCCCATACGCGCAGTCCGGCGGCCCGGCCCGTGACCGCCGCCGTGATGAGGTTGGCGCTGCGGCCCGAGGTCGACAGGAGGACCAGGATGTCGCCGGGGCGGCCGTGGGCGGACACCTGCCGGGCGTACACCTCGTCGAACCCGTAGTCGTTGCCTATGGCCGTCACGCTGGAGGTCTCGGCGTGCAGGGCGATGGCCGAGTAGGCGGGGCGCTCCTGCCGGTAGCGTCCCACCAGCTCGGCGGTCAGGTGCTGGGCCTGGGCGGCGCTGCCGCCGTTGCCCGCGGCGAGCAGCCGGCCGCCTACGGGGAGTACGGCGGCGAGCTCGGCGCCCCATGCGGCGATCCGGTGGAGGCTTTCGCGACGGAAGCCGGTGAGCGCGTCCTGCAGTGACTGGCAGTGCCGGTGCGCGGCGTCGAGTACAAGGGATTCGTTCATGCTGGTCGGGCGTACCGCGTCCGGGGGACGACGGCCAGACCCGCACCTCCTTCGGACATCGGTGCTGCGCGGTGGGCGGTCGGGAACGCTTTTGTGGGTGCGGGCGTCAGATCGCCCCCGTCACGGCGGGCTGCGTGGCCAGTACCTCGCAGTACACGGACTCGGTGGCCGCAGCGACTCTGGCCCAGCCGTAACGGCTGAGGACCCGGCGGCGGCCTGCTTCCCCGCACGCCTGGCGCACAGCGGGATCGGCGAGCAGTTCGCCGACGGCGTGAGCGAGGGCCTCGGGGTCGCCGGGCGGCACCAGCCGTCCCGTGGCCGGGTCTGCGACGGTGTCGAGCTGCCCGCCCACCCCGCTGGCGACGACCGGCTTGCCGCAGGCCATCGCCTCCAGCGGCACGATGCCGAACGGCTCGTAGTCGCCGGGGCACAGCACCACATCGGCGGTCCGCAGGAGCGGCGCCACGTCCTCACTGGGTACGCCGCCCAGGAAGCGGACCCGGTGGGCGACTCCGGCCTCGTGGGCGATGTCGCGCAGCCGGCGTACCTCTGGGTCGTCGTCGAGCCGGCCCGGCTCCGGGCCGCCGACCACCAGAAGTTCCGCGTCGGGGAGCCCGGCCAGCGCGGCGATGGAGATGGCGGCGCCCTTGCGGGGGACCAGGCGGCCCAGCTGGATCAGCCTGTGCCGGTAGGTGCCGTCCCGGTCGGCGACCGGCCCGTACGGCGTGAACTCACCGGTGTCGACACCGCACGGCACGACGCTGACCTTGTCGGCGGCGATGCCCATCCTGCCCAGTTCGACGACCTCGTCGCGGCAGGTGGCGATCACCCGGTCGCAGCCCAGGCCCACCTCGCGCTCGCAGCCGATCCGGGCGGGCGGGCTGGTGTCGGCACGCCGCTGGTGCCGTCGCTTCACCGTTCCGAGCGCGTGATAGGTGTGCAGGAGCGGGAGCCGCAGTTCACGCGTCGCGTGGAGCGCGGCGAGCCCCGACATCCAGAAGTGCGAGTGGACGACCCCGGGCGGCCGTATCTGCCATTCCCTGGCCAGGAAACGGCCGAACGCCAGTATGTGCGGGAGGAGTTCGTCCTTGGGGATCTGCTCCGGCGGACCCGCGGGCACATGGTGCACCTCGACGCCCGCTCGCAGTGGCACCCGGTCCGGCAGGTCGCGCGAGTCCCGCCGGGTGTAGACGGTGACGCTGTGACCTCGGTCGGCGAGTGCGCCCGCAAGGCGCGCGACATGGACGTTCTGACCACCCGCGTCCACTCCGCCGAGGACGGCGAGCGGGCTCGCGTGCTCGGAGACGAGCGCGATCGACAGGGCGGCGGGGTTGCCGGGGGTGGTGCCGATGCCGGTGTTGATGGGGCCGAGGGATGTCATGAGCGCACCTCCGTCATCACGCGCTCCCAGTCGTTCAGGAAGCGTTTGAGCCCGTACCGTTCGAGTGCTGCCTGGCGGCCGCGCGCGCCGTCCTCGGCCGCGGCTTCCGGTTCCTCCAGGTAGTGCCGGGCGGCCCGCGCGAGTACGTCGGGCCGGGTGGACAGCGTTCCGGTGCCGGGCCCGATCGCCTCGACCGCCTCGGTGGTGGCGAGTGCCACGACGGGCATGCCCAGGTGCATGGCCTCCAGCAGGGACAGACCGAGTGACGTCCAGCGCACGGGGTGCAGGTACAGCCGGCGCTCGGCCAGGGCCGAGTGCAGTTCGCGCTGGGGTAGGTCGGTGGCGTGCAGCCGGTCGTCGGGTATGCCGAGATGCGCGGCCAGGCCCTCCGTACGCATGCCGAAGACGTCCAGCGGCGTCGACTCGGACAGGGCGGGCAGCAGGTCCGTACCGGTGTAACGGCCGCGGCGGACCGGGTCGTTGACGACGACGGCGGCGCGCGGGAGCCAGCCGGTGTACTGGTGCCCGGGGTCGACGATGCCGTGCTCGATGACCTCGGTGCGGGTGGAACCGTTGTCCCAGAACAACCGGTTGAAGTGGGTGACGTGGACGAGCGTCAGGTCGTCGCGGTCCGCGAACGGGTGCCGGGTGTTCGGAACGTCGCCGTCCGGTGCGTTGTGCTCCAGATAGACGGCGGGTACGTCGCGACCCGGCCGGCGTCCGCCCAGCCACCGTTCGGCGAGTTCGAGCTCGTGCGGCCGCTGGAGAACGACGAGATCGACCGGCGCCTCGCGCAGCTCCTCGGGCGTCATCTCCCGTACGGAGTCGGGCCAGGTGAAGGTACGCGCCCGGCCGAGCCCGTCGGGATCGCGGCCGGGGGTGACGGGAACGAGGTAGGTGTGGGGTCCCTGGACGAACGCCGTGGTCCAGGAGCCGTGTACGTGCCACAGCAGGATGTTCATGCGGTCGCTCCTCCTCGTTCGTTTTTGGCCATTTCCGCCATTGCGGATACGCCGCCCGGTACGGCCGGGCAGCCGGCTTCGAGCCCCGTACGGCCCCCGAGCGCGGCCACGGCGGCGAGCACCTCCGCGTCGCCGACCCCGTCGAGGCAGGGGTGCCCCGGAGCCGGACAGCGCCGCGCCCTGGTCCCGGCGCACGGCGCGGCCTGGTCACCGAGCAGCACATGCGGTACGCCGTACGGGCCCCAGCGCTCGGCCGGTACAACCGGCGCGAACAGCGACGCGACCGGTGTCCCCACCGCGGCGGCGAGGTGCGCGGGCCCGGTGTTGCCGACCACCGCGACGCGCGCTCCGGCCAGGACACCCGCCAGTTGGTGAAGGTCTGTGGCCCCGCCGAGGTCGAGGGCGTGGTTTCCGGCCACTTCGGCGGTCAGGTCCTTCTCGGCCCGGCCGCCGGTCACCACGACCCGGTGCCCCTCGGCGGAGAGCGCGGCGGCGGCCCGCGCGGCGCGTGCGGCGCTCCAGGCGCGGGCCGGGACGGCGGCGCCGGGGTGCAGGACGACGTACGGGCCGGGGCCGGTCAGGTGGGCGGTGTCGGGCGGGGGGCTGATGCGCAGGGTGCCGTCGTCGCCGGGCGGCAGGGCGAAGCCGGCGGCCCGCGCCAGATCCAGCGCCGCCTCGGCCTCATGGCGGTGGGACAGTCGGTGGTGCCGCAGGTCGAGCAGGGACCCGGGGTAGTCCTCGCTGTCGGCGGCCGTCCATCGCACGCCGGCGAGTTTCAGCAGCAGGGCGGCCGGAAGAGGGCTCTGGTGGTACGAGACGAGCACCAGGGCACGGTCGAAGTGGCGGGCGGCGAGCGCCTCCAGCAGCTTCCGGGTGGCCTCGTTCGTCACCGGCGCCGGTTCGATCCCCACCCAGGGGGCGTCGTACACCAGCACCTCGTCGACACCGGGCAGCAGCCCGGCCGCCTGAACGCCGAGCGGCCCGCACAGCAGGGCGGTGTGCGAGGAGCCGGCCGCGACGGCCCGTACGGCGGGACCGGCGAGCAGTACGTCGCCGGCACTGTCGAGGCGGACGACGAGCGTCCGGGGAGCGGTCATCGCGGGCCTCCCGCCATCCGCCCGGCGGCGTCGGCATGGGCGCTGGCAGGCAGCACCCGCCGCACCGCCTCAAGGAGATCTGCGGCCGTCTCGTCGGCTGCCGCGGTCTCCTCGGGCCGGGTGAGCGCGGTCGGTACGAGCACGCCGCGCGCGCCCGCGGCGTGCGCTGCCGCCACATCGGAACCGATGTCCCCGATGACGACGGTGCGCGCGGCGGCCACGCCGAGCCGTTCACACGCGGCCAGCACCAGCCCCGGCGCGGGCTTGCGGCAGCCGCACCCGTCGTCGGGCCCGTGCGGGCAGACCGCCCACACCGCGAACGGCCCGAGCAGGTCCTCCACCCGCTGCCGCACGGCTTCGACCTGCCTGCGCGTCAACATCCCACGGGCCACACCCGACTGATTGCTCACCACGCCCACCGGAATCCCGAGGGAGCGTACGGCGGCAACAGATTCCCGCGCCGACGGCATGAGCTCGACCCGCGCCGGATCGCCGTTGTAGGGAACGTCGACAACGAGCGTCCCGTCCCGGTCGAAGAGCACAGCCTCCGGAACCTTCCCGGCCCACACCGACAGGTCCGGGCCGGCGGACGCGAAGCCGTCAGCGCGGGCGTCCTGTGGGAGACCGTCACGGCGGGCGGGCGGAGGGGCGGCCGGCGGGCAGTCGAACAGCCAGGGGCCGTTCGCGGGCCGGGGCGCGGGATGGCAGGTCATGGCCGCACCCGTACCTGGACCGGCTCGCGCGGCGCGCGCGGCGGGTCCGCGGCCTCGTGCGGGCCGAGCGGCAGCGCCCGGTGGTACTTGGCGTGGCCGCGCAGCCAGTGCCAGGTGGCGGCCGGTGGGATGAGGACGCTGGTCAGCGCCATGGTCGCGACCTCGTCCCGGGTTCGCGGTCCCGGCGCGATCCTCGCCCAGGCGAATTCGGCCGTACCTGCCACCCATACGGCGGCGCAGGCCGCGGCCGCGGCCCGTCGGCCGGCGACGGCGCAGGAGAGGGCCGTCAGCGCGGCGGCCGTCACCACGAGGTGACGCGGCAGTCGTCCCCTCGGCGCGTCCGCCCGGCTCCACCAGTCCCGGCCGTGCCGCCGGTTCATCAGTACGTCGTCGGCGTTGCCCCGCTGGAGGCGTACGGAGATCATGCGGTCGGCGGGCCGCACCGGATGGACCGTGCTGCGCCTTCCGGCGCTGACCGTCCAGCCCGCCGCCAGCACCCGCAGCGCGAGATCCGCGTCCTCGCGGAACGCTCGCCGGAAGCGTTCGTCGAAGCCGCCGACGGCTTCGAGGGCGTCCCGGCGGTACGCCATGTCGGCGGTGATCCACCGCGCCGTGGCCAGCCCGGCGGTGTTGCGTTCCCAGTCCGTGGGCCGCCGGTGCACCGGCAGCGGCACCGTGATGCGCGCGGTGACCGCGGCGGTCCGGTACGTCGTCGCCGCCAGGTCCCTGGCGAGATCGTCGCCCCACGTCGGGCCCGGTACGACGTCGTCGTCCAGGAAGACCACCCACGGCACCGGACCGGCTTCCCGCCACCCCCTGTTGCGTGCCGCCGCCGGTCCCCTCGCGCGGCCGGTCACCACGGTGGTGACGGGCCGCAGAGCCTCCGGAATGTCGACCGGCAGGGGCACCCCGCCGGGCTCGCGGCGGTCGTCGACGAGGACCACCTGCGCCGGCCTCGGACCGGCGGCGCGGGCCAGCGCCCGCAGGCACGCGCTCAGGCTGCGGCGTCCGAGCGTCGGAATCACCACGGCGTAAGCGGGGGCGGGGGCCGTCGTCTCCTCTCCGTACGGTGTCATCGCGTCCCCCCGTCGTCGTACGTGTCCGACGAGTGGAAGAACTCACCGCGCCGGATCGCGTAGGGGCCGATGGCCAGCAGGTCGACGGGCGAGGAACCGAAGCACTCCAGCGCGTCGCGCGGGTCGTCCACCATGGGCCGGCCCGCCGTGTTGAGGCTGGTGTTGACGACCACCGGCAGGCCCGTGAGCCGCTCGAATTCGCTGAGCATCCGCGCGACCAGCGGCTCGCGCGCCGGGTCCACGGTCTGGATGCGCGCGGTCCCGTCGACGTGCACGACGGCCGGGATGCGGCCGCGCCACGCCTCGGCCACGTCGTGGACGAACAGCATGTACGGACTGGGCATCGGCCCGTCGAAGATCTCCGGGGCCCGGTCGGCCAGCACCATCGGCGCGACCGGCCGGAACTGCTCGCGGCCCTTGACGTCGTTGAGCCGTTCCAGATTGCCCGCGTGACCGGGATGAGCCAGCAGCGAGCGGTGGCCGAGCGCCCTGGGCCCGTACTCAGAACGGCCCTGGAACCACGCGACGATGGCGTTGTCCGCCAGCGCCCGGGCCACGGTCGCGGCGATGTCCGCCGGCCGGTCGAACGGCACGGCCGCCGTCTTCAGCCACGCGCCGAGCTCCGCGTCCGACCAGTCGCGGCCGAGGTCCGCGCCGGCCATGGGCTCCGGCTCGTCCCCTCCGTCGGCGGCGAGCAGCAGGGCGCTGCCGAGCGCGGTCCCCGCGTCACCGGCTGCGGGCTGTACCCATACGCGGGAGAAGGGGCCTTCGCGGGCGATCCGGGAGTTGGCGACGCAGTTGAGCGCGACGCCGCCGGCGAGGGTGAGAACGCTGTCGTGCGTCTTGCCGTGCAGCCAGCGCACGAGGTCCAGCAGGGTCTCCTCCAGGACGGCCTGGGCGCTGGCCGCGACGTCCGCGTGGTCCTGCGTCCACGGCTCGTCCGGCCCGCGCGGAGCGCACAGTTCGTGCCAGGGCACGGCCGTGGCGTGGAATCCGCCGTCCCCCGTCGGGTACACGTGGCGGCGCAGTTCGGGCAGCATGCGCGGCGTGCCGTGCGAGGCCAGTGCCATGACCTTGAACTCGTCCGAGGAGCGCAGGAATCCGAGGTGCTCGGTCAGTTCCTCGTAGACCAGCCCCAGCGAGTGCGGCAGGTCCTGCGCGTGGAACGCCTCCAGCCGGTTGCGGATCCGGCGCGCCGCGAGGTGCGAGGCCCGTTCCCCGCGCCCGTCGAGCACCAGCACCGAAGACGTCTCGGCGTCGGAGGCCGCGAACGCGCTCGACGCGGCATGCGCCATGTGGTGCGGTACGAAGCGGACGATGCCGGGGTCCAGTCCCGGCAGGGCGGCCTTGAGGAACGCGGGGGCCTGCCGGGCGTACGTCAGCCGCAGGTGGTCCCAGGGGTCGTCCAGGCCCATCGCCTCGGCGGCTCTGGCGAGTTCGGGGTCGAAGGAGTACGCCACCGCGTCGAGGTCCTGCGGGCGCAGGTTCGCGCGCTTCAGGCACCAGGCGGCGGCCTTCTCCGGCAGTTCCCAGGCGGAGAACGGCACCGGCCGCTTGCCGTGCTTGCGCCGGGAGAACCGCTCCTCCTCCGCCGCGGCGACGGTCCGGCCGTCGATGACGAGTGCGGCGGCGGGGTCGTGGAAGAGAGCGTTGATTCCGAGGATGCGCATGGGGGTCCCAGGCCTTTCGGCGAATCGGGGCGAAGCCGGGCCGCGCCGGGGGCGCGGCCAGGAGGGCGTTCGGCCGGATCAGCTGTCCACGTGGGCGCGATACCAGGCGATGGTGCGCTGCAGGCCTTCTTCGGCGGGCACACGCGGCTCCCATTCGAGCTTGTCGCGGGCCAGCGTGATGTCCGGGCAGCGCACGGCGGGGTCGTCCGTCGGCCGTTCGATGAAGCGGATCTCGGAGCTCGACTCGGTCAGCTCGATGACGAGCCGCGCCAGTTCGAGCATGGTGATCTCGGTGGGGTTGCCGATGTTGACGGGGCCGCGCATGCCGTGCGCCGCCGCCGCGAGGATGCCGCGCACGGTGTCGTCGACGTAACACAGCGAGCGGGTCTGGAGGCCGTCACCGGTGACGGTGAGCGGCTCGCCGGCGAGTGCCTGGCGGATGAACGTCGGTACGGCGCGGCCGTCGTAGCCGCGCATCCGGGGGCCGTAGGTGTTGAACAGCCGCACGATGCCGGTGTCGGTGCCCTGGGCATCGGCGTCGGCGGTGGTCAGCGCCTCGCCGAAGCGCTTGGCCTCGTCGTACACGCTGCGCGGCCCGACCGGGTTCACGTTGCCCCAGTACCGCTCGTTCTGCGGGTGCTGCTGCGGGTCGCCGTACACCTCCGAGGTGGAGGCGAGCAGGAAGCGGGCTCCGGCGCCGTGGGCGAGGGCCAGGGCGTTGCGCGTACCGAGACTGCCGACCTCCATCGTGTGCAGGGGCAGCCGCAGGTAGTCGGCGGGGGACGCCGGGGACGCGAAGTGCAGCACGAGGTCGGGCGGACGGCCGACGTCGAACGGCTCGGAGACGTTGGCCTGCACGAGCGTGAATCCGGGGCGGTCGAGCAGCGCGGATATGTTCTCGGGCCGGCCGGTGCTGAAGTCGTCCACGCAGGTGACGGCGGCGCCGGCGTCCAGAAGCGCGGTGCACAGGTGCGAACCGACGAAGCCCGCACCGCCGGTGACGACGGCGTGTTCCCAGTCGTGTGAGAAAGCGGCGTTCATTTCGATCTCCTCTGACCCGAGCGTTGAGCCTCCGATCAGGGTCAGCCCCCGCGGGCCATCGGGCGCGGTGATGTAGAGCATCCGAGTGACTGACGGAGAGTGACGGGCACGTGGGCCCGTCCGGTTACCGGTTTCCCCTTTGCGCACAGGAGTGCCTACGGTTCTCAGTGGATGACCAAGCGCACGCGTCGAGGAGTGAGTACTGGCATGAGTACCCCGGACGACCTGCCTGTCCTGCGTACGCTCGACGACCTGACCCGTCTCGTCGAGCTCCACGATCACCTGTACGTACGCTGGTCGCGCGGCCCCGCGGCCGACCTGGAATCGGTGTCGAGCAAGGACGATCTGACGGGTGTCGCCATGCCGGGCCTGTCCGCGAACGCCCTGGACGTCGAGCCGTGGTGGGAGGACCGTCCGGTGCGGGTGTGGGTGGCCCGCCGGGACTACTCGCACCTGCCGCGCGAGAAGGGACCGGACGTGCGGCCCTGGGCGCTGCGCGGACGGGAGACGGGCCGCGGGCCCGACAATGAACCGCTGGTCGCTGATGTCGAGCCGGTCGCCTGGATCGACGTACGGGTGATCGAGGAAGCCACCGACGAAGTCGCCCGGCAGGAAGGCGTCTGGGGCACTCTGCGGCGTAAGGCCTAGCGGAGGATCCGCGCCTTGCTCCATCGCGGTGACAGCACCCGCGCGAGGTATTCGCCCATAGGAGCCGGGGCATATATCGGCCCATGAATGTGAACCCGATCGAAATGCAGAAGTCGCTCAGCGGCGTGAACTACCCCGCCTCCAAGAAGGAAATCCTCGAGAAGGCGGAGAAGAACGGCGCCGGCCCGGAGATCAAAGAGGCGCTCAAGGCTCTGCCGGAAAAGGAGTACGACACTCCGGCGGCCGTCAACAAGGAAGTCGGCAAGTAATCCTGACCCAGCCGGACCGGTTTCGCTCAGCCGGTCCGCACCGGCCCGGGCTTCAGGCGGTCAGCGCCGGCCCGGGCTTCAGGCGGTCGAGAAGCCTGTCGTGGTGGAGTTCGGCCACGGGCGCGAGGAGGTCGGGGTGCCGCAGGAGTGCGGCGGCCTGCCGGTCCCGCGCGCCGGGCGTGACCAGGCGCCGGAATTCCGCCGGTGAACCCTGCGCGTACCGGGATCCAGCGAGCGCGCTCACCGCGGCTACGGCCAGCTCGGGGGCGCTGAGCAGGCATGCCGCCCAGCTCGCCACGACCTCGTCGACCCAGGTGCGCCACGCGTACGTGTCCGGGTCGTCGTCGGCCCCCGCGGCGCCGGTGACCCAGTCGAGCCGGGCGGAGCCCCCGGGCCCCGCCACGGAGACCAGCCCGGCGTCCATGGCCGTCGGATAGCGCAGCCAGGCCGCGACCGTCACCGCCTGCCGCGCCTGCGCCTCGCAGAGGGCGGAGTCCATCACGCCACCGCCGGACGGATAGGCGCGGGTCAGCCACTGAGCGGTCGCCGCTATCAGCGGGGAGAGATCTGCGGGCATGTCCGGCCGTCCGAATTCATCGGGAGAGAAGTCCGGAACGCTACCTCCCGGGACCGGCCGTGGAAATGGCGCGGGTCACGAGACGAGAGTGACCTGGACCACATCAACCACACAGAGGAGCAAAACCATGGGAAACGGCGCGGACGTCATCACGGAATTGACCACTGACCATCAGGAAGTGGAGGAGCTGTTCACCAATATCGAGGAACTTCCGGCCGGCGACCGGCAGCGGAAGGTGTACGCGGACCAGGTCACCATGGAATTGGTCCGCCACTCGGTCGCGGAGGAGGCGTACCTCTACCCGGCGGTCCGCGAGCACGTCCCGGACGGTGACGCGCTCGCGGACCGGGAGCTGGAGGACCACGCCGAGGCGGAGCGCACCATGAAGGACATGGAGAGCTGCGAGGCGGACGACCCGCAGTTCGACATGCTGGTGGGCAAGCTGATGACGGAGATCAGGGCGCACATCATGGACGAGGAGACCAACCTCTTCCCCCGGCTGCGCGAGTCCTGTTCCGCCGAGATGCTGAACGACCTCGGTGACAAGGTCCGGCAGGCGAAGAAGATGGCGCCGACGCGGCCGCACCCCTCCGCGCCCGACAAGCCGCCGGCCAACAAGATCCTCGCCCCCGGAGCCGGACTCGTGGACCGGATGCGCGACGCACTGTCGGGCCGGGGCAAGGAGTAGTCCCGGCGACCGCACAGGGGCCGCCACGGGCCGGGGCTCCGGCCGGAGTCCTGGCCCGTGGCGTTCAGCCGCCCGTCGTTCAGGCGTACAGGGTGGCGTCCAGCACCGTGACGGCGTCCCCGGTGAGGTGAACGCGGTCGCCACGCACGGCGGTACGGACCAGGCCACCGCGGGCGGAGGCCTGCAGGCCGGTGAGCCCGTCACGACCGAGACGCCCGGACCAGTACGGGGCGAGCGCGGTGTGGGCGCTGCCCGTGACCGGATCCTCCAGGATCCCTTCGGCCGGCGAGAAGAAGCGCGAGACGAAGTCGTACGCCCGGCCCGCCTCGGCCGGGGCGGTGATGACGACTCCGCGCAGCCCCTCGCGGCGGGTCAGGGCGGCTACCGCGTCCAGGTCGGGGGTCACTGCGCGGACCGCGTCCTCGTCGGGCAGGACGGTCAGCAGGTCACCCAGCGCGCCCGTGCGGAAGGTGGCCTCGGGCTCGGTCCCGAGCGCGTCGGCCAGTCCGTCCGGTACGGGCACTTCGGAGCCCGGTGCGGCCGGGAAGTCCAGCGTGATGCTGCCTTCCTCGTCGGTGTGGGCGAGGAGGACGCCGCTCTCCCGGCTGCTGAAGCGGACCGTACCGATGAGTCCACGTTCGGCGCGGAGCACGTGGGTGGTGGCCAATGTGGCATGGCCGCACAGATTGGTCTCGACGAGCGGGGCGAACCAGCGGATCGCCCAGTCGGCTTGGGCGGTATCGGACAGCGGGAGTGCGAAGGCCGTCTCCGAGTGGTTCAGTTCGGCGGCGACCTTCTGCATCCACCCGTCGTCCGGCCACTCCCAGGCGGGCAGGAGACACACACCCGCCGGGTTCCCGGCGAACGGACGATCGGTGAAGGCGTCGACAACGTAGATGCGCATGCCCGCACCGTAGCGATGCCAATAGCGGCCCCGCCAAGTCCAATCCGGGATGGGTGGACTGTTCTGGCGACCGCTGTGGTCAGTCCGTGGAAAGGGCTTCGAGAAGGTCGCCCACCTGCGGGTCGGGCAGGGCCCGGGCGACATCGGCCTGGGCCACGATGCCGACGAGGTCGTGGCCGTCGATGACGGGCAGCCGGCGGACCTTGTGCGAGGTCATCGTGCGCAGGATCTCGCCGGCGTCGTCGTCGGCGCCGATCGTCACCGCCTCGCCCTGCGCGAGTTCGCCCGCGGTCGTCTTCGCGGGGTCCTTGCCGGCCCCCAGGACCTTCACGACGATGTCGCGGTCGGTCAGCATGCCCTTGAGCTTGTTGTCGGTCCCGCAGATCGGCAGGGCGCCGACGCCCAGCTCCGTCATCTTCCGGGCCGCGACCAGCACCGTCTCCTCCGCTCCGATGCACTCGGTGCCGGGGGTCATGATCTCTCTGGCAGTTGTCACGTGTCGTCTTCCCATCCTCGTGGCGAAGGGAGCCGCCCGGGGCTTCGCCACCCCGGGCCGGCTCCCTCACACTTCCTACGCCCGCCGCCGGACAGCGGCCAACGCGCCACGACGTCACCGGACCGGCGTCATCCGATTGCCCGGCTCCAGCCCGCCGCCGGTCACCCGGGCCGCCCACGGGGGCCGACCGGGTGAAAGGCGAAGCGCGCCCCTGGCAGAAGGGGTACGTCTGCGCGGACGAACGGTTGGGTGCGCGAGGAGAGACCAGGAAAGACAGGAAAGAGGAGTACATGCAGATCGGTTACAAGCTTGCCGCCGAGGCGTTCGGCCCGGCGGAACTGGTGCGGCAGGCGGTTCTGGCGGAGCGGGCGGGTTTCGATTTCGTCGAGATCAGCGACCATTTCCACCCCTGGCTCGACCACCAGGGCCATTCGCCGTTCGCCTGGACCGTCCTGGGCAGCATCGCGGCGAAGACCTCACGGATCGGGCTGGCGACCGGCGTGACGTGCCCGACGGTGCGCTACCATCCGGCGATCGTCGCCCAGGCCGCGGCGACGCTGGCCCTGGTGTCGGACGGCCGCTTCGTCCTCGGAGTCGGCTCCGGGGAGCGGCTCAACGAGCACGTCGTCGGCCTGGGCTTCCCGGACACCGTCAGCACCCGGCACGAGATGCTCAGGGAGGCGCTGGAGATCATCCGGCTGCTGTGGCGCGGCGGGTACCAGTCGTACGACGGCAAGCACCTGCGGCTCAAGGACGCCCGCGTGTTCGATCTCCCGGAGGAACTGCCGCTGATCGCGGTGGCCGCGAGCGGCCCGGCATCGACGCGGATCGCCGCGGAGCTTGGTGACGGGCTGTTCGCCACCGAGGACAAGCCGGAGATCGTCCAGCAGTACCGCGACGCGGGCGGCAGCGGCCCGCGTTACGCGGAGGTACCGATGGCCTGGGCGCCCGACGAGCACACCGCCGCGAAGGCCGCGCTGGAGACGTCGCGCTGGGCGGTGACCGGATGGAAAGTCATGAGCGAGCTGCCGAACCCGGTCAACTTCGACGCGGCGACCACGACCGTGCGCGAGGAAGACATCCTCGAAAAGTTCGCCTGCGGCACAGACCCCGCGCGGTACGTCCAGGTCGCACAGCAATTCGTCGACGCGGGCTTCGACCGGCTGGTCATGCAGAACGCCGGCCCCGATCCCGACGGCTTCATCGACTTCTACCAGCGGGAACTCGCCTCCCGTATCCCGCGGTTGAAGCCGGGCGGCGCCGGCGCCTGACTCCCCCGCAGACGGGACCGCCCCGGCCCGCGTGGATGCGGGGCCGGGGCGGAACGTACGGCGGAACCGGACAGGTGCTGCCGTCAGGCGAGCGTCGCGATGGCCTGGTTGAAGGTGTTCGACGGGCGCATCACGGCCTCAGCCTTGGCCGCGTCGGGACGGTAGTAGCCGCCGATGTCGGCCGGCGAGCCCTGCACCGCGATGAGCTCGCCGACGATGGTCTGCTCCTGCTCGGCCAGCGTCTTGGCGAGAGCGGCGAACGCCTCCGCGAGCTTGGCGTCCTCCGTCTGCTTCGCCAGCTCCTGGGCCCAGTACAGCGCCAGGTAGAAGTGGCTGCCGCGGTTGTCGATGCCACCGAGGCGACGGCTCGGCGACTTGTCCTCCTCCAGGAAGGTCGCCGTCGCACGGTCGAGGGTGTCGGCGAGCACCTGGGCGCGCGCGTTGTCCGTCGTCTGCGCGAGGTGCTCGAAGCTCACCGCGAGCGCGAGGAACTCACCCAGGCTGTCCCAGCGCAGGTAGTTCTCCTTGACGAGCTGCTGTACGTGCTTGGGCGCGGAGCCACCGGCGCCGGTCTCGAACAGGCCGCCGCCGTTCATGAGGGGGACGATCGAGAGCATCTTCGCGCTCGTACCGAGTTCG
Source organism: Streptomyces sp. ISL-96 (assembly GCF_018614035.1). Classification (GTDB taxonomy): domain Bacteria; phylum Actinomycetota; class Actinomycetes; order Streptomycetales; family Streptomycetaceae; genus Streptomyces. The sequence continues at coordinate 49,322 of NZ_JAGGPA010000028.1, read as the reverse complement.
AGGATCGGGAACAGGTCGGTGAGGTAGTCACGCAGCACGTTGCCGGTGACCGAGATGGTGTCCTCGCCGCGGCGGATGCGCTCCAGGGAGAAGGCGGTCGCCTCGACCGGCGGCATGATCTCGATCTGAAGGCCCTCGGTGTCGTGCTCCGCGAGGTACGTCTTGACCTTGGCGATCAGCTGCGCGTCGTGCGCGCGGGTCTCGTCGAGCCAGAAGACGGCCGGGACACCGGTCGCGCGGGCGCGGGTGACGGCCAGCTTGACCCAGTCCTGGACCGGCAGGTCCTTGGTCTGGCACATGCGGAAGATGTCGCCCGCGCCGACGGCCTGCTGCAGCACGGCGTTGCCGGCCGCGTCGACGACCCGGACCGTGCCCGTCTTCGCGATCTCGAAGGTCTTGTCGTGGCTGCCGTACTCCTCGGCCTTCTGCGCCATCAGACCGACGTTCGGCACCGAACCCATCGTGGACGGGTCGTACGCGCCGTTCGCGCGGCAGTCGTCGATGACGACCTGGTAGATACCGGCGTAGCTGCTGTCGGGGAGGACCGCGAGGGTGTCGGCCTCCTGGCCGTCCGGGCCCCACATGTGACCGGAGGTGCGGATCATGGCCGGCATGGAGGCGTCGACGATGACGTCGCTCGGTACGTGCAGGTTGGTGATGCCCTTGTCGGAGTCGACCATCGCGAGGGCCGGGCCCTCGGCCAGCTCGGCCTCGAAGGACGCCTGGACGGCCGCGCCCTCCGGCAGCGCCTCCAGACCCTTGAGGATGCCGCCGAGGCCGTCGTTGGGGGACAGACCGGCGGCGGCGAGGACCTCGCCGTACTTCGCGAAGGTCTTCGGGAAGAAGGCGCGCACCACGTGGCCGAAGATGATCGGGTCGGAGACCTTCATCATCGTGGCCTTCAGGTGTACGGAGAAGAGAACGCCCTCGGCCTTGGCGCGGGCGACCTGCGCCGTGAAGAACTCGCGCAGCGCCGCGACGCGCATGACGGCCGCGTCGACGACCTCCCCCTCCAGGACGGGTACCGACTCGCGCAGGACGGTGGTGGTGCCGTCGTCCCCCACGAGCTCGATGCGCAGGGAGCCCGCCTCGGAGATGACGGCGGACTTCTCGGTGGAGCGGAAGTCGTCGTTGTCCATGTGCGCGACGTTGGTCTTGGAGTCGGCCGACCAGGCGCCCATGCGGTGCGGGTGCTTGCGGGCGTAGTTCTTGACCGAAGCGGGGGCGCGGCGGTCTGAATTGCCCTCGCGCAGCACGGGGTTGACGGCGCTGCCCTTGACCTTGTCGTAGCGCGCGCGGACGTCCTTGTCCGCGTCGGTCTTCGGGTCGTCCGGGTAGTCCGGCAGCGCGTAGCCCTGCTGCTGGAGCTCGGCGATCGCGGCCTTCAGCTGCGGGATCGAGGCCGAGATGTTCGGAAGCTTGATGATGTTCGCGCCGGGCGTCTTGGCCAGCTCACCGAGCTCGGCGAGCGCGTCGTCGATGCGCTGGCTCTCCTGGAGGTACTCGGGGAAGAGGGCGATGATGCGCCCCGCCAGCGAGATGTCGCGGCTCTCCACCGTGACCCCGGCCGTCGAGGCGTAGGCCTCGACCACAGGCAAGAACGAATACGTCGCCAGGGCCGGGGCCTCGTCGGTGTGTGTGTAGATGATGGTCGAGTCAGTCACCGGGTGCTCCGCTCCACGTCTGCAACATTGCTTGACATCAAGATATCTCTAGACCGTACCTCTCCCGACAGGGGTCGGTCAGCCCGCCAGAGCTGTCGATACGACGGCCTTGGCCTCCTCCTGGACGCGGGCGAGATGGTCCGGGCCGAGGAAGGACTCGGCGTACACCTTGTAGACGTCCTCGGTGCCGGACGGGCGGGCGGCGAACCAGGCGTTCTCGGTGGTGACCTTGATGCCGCCGATGGGAGCGCCGTTGCCGGGTGCCTCGGTCAGTACGGCGGTGATCGGCTCCCCGGCCAGCGTGTCCGCCGTGACCTGCTCGGGCGAGAGGCGTGCCAGGACCGCCTTCTCCTCCCGGTTCGCCGGGGCGTCGACGCGCGCGTAGGCGGGCTCGCCGAAGCGGGCGGTGAGCGCCGCGTAGTGCTCGGAGGGCGACTTGTCCGTGACCGCGAGGATCTCGGAGGCGAGCAGCGCGAGGATGATGCCGTCCTTGTCGGTGGTCCACACCGAACCGTCGCGGCGCAGGAAGGAGGCCCCGGCCGATTCCTCGCCGCCGAAGCCGAGTGAGCCGTCGGACAGCCCGTCCACGAACCACTTGAAGCCCACCGGCACTTCGATCAGTCGGCGCCCGAGGTCGGCCGCGACGCGGTCGATCATCCCGGAGGATACGAGTGTCTTGCCGACTCCGGCGCCGGCGGGCCACTGCTCGCGGTGGGCGTAGAGGTAGCCGATGGCGGCGGCGAGGTAGTGGTTGGGGTTCATCAGGCCGGCGTCGGGGGTGACGATGCCGTGCCGGTCGGCGTCGGCGTCGTTGCCGGTGGCGATCTGGAAGCGGTCGCGGCCCTCGATCAGGGAGGCCATCGCGTACGGTGACGAGCAGTCCATGCGGATCTTGCCGTCCCAGTCCAGCGTCATGAAGCGCCAGGTGGGGTCGGTCCGCGGATTGACGACGGTCAGGTCGAGACGGTGCTGTTCGGCGATGCGGCCCCAGTACGCGACCGACGCCCCGCCCAGGGGATCGGCGCCGATGCGCACGCCCGCGGCGCGTACCGCGTCCAGGTCGAGTACGGACGGCAGGTCGGCGACGTAGGCGTCCATGAAGTCGTACCGGCCGGTGGTGGGCGCACCGAGGGCCCTCGTGTAGGGCAGCCGCCGTACTTCCTTCATGCCGTTCGCGATGATCTCGTTGGCGCGGTCCTGGATCCAGCCGGTCGCCTCCGAGCCTGCGGGGCCGCCGCTGGGCGGGTTGTACTTGAAGCCGCCGTCGGCGGGCGGGTTGTGGGACGGGGTGACGACCACACCGTCGGCGAGACCCGAGGTCCGGCCGCGGTTGTGGGCCAGGATGGCGTGCGACACGGCCGGGGTGGGGGTGTAGCCGTCGGCCGTGTCGATGAGCACGGTCACGTCGTTGGCGGCGAAGACCTCGACCGCCGTCACCCGGGCCGGCTCGGACAGCGCGTGGGTGTCGGCGCCGAGGAAGAGCGGCCCGTCGGTGCCCTGCCCGCTCCGGTACTCGCAGATCGCCTGGCTGGTCGCGGCGATGTGGTCCTCGTTGAAGGCGGTGGCCAGGGACGTTCCCCGGTGCCCGGACGTTCCGAACGCGACGCGCTGACCCGGCTCGCGCACGTCGGGGTGCAGGGCGTAGTACGCGGTCACCAGCCGGGCCACATCGGTCAGATCGTCCGGTCCGGCCTGCTGTCCCGCTCGTTCGTGCGTCATCTGCCCGCTCCTCCAGATCGTTGGTGACGTGCCAGTGTCGACGTCGACGTCAGTCACCAGTGGGTACCACACGGACCTTTCATTGTGGGGCCGTGTGGTGATTGACCAGGCTTTCCAAGTCATCCACCGCTGTTTCGACGGTCGGCAGGGCAAGGCAGGCCAGCCGGGCCTGCCTCACTCGCCGCAGTACGGAGCCGTCGTCGAGCAGCCGGCGGCACGTCGACGCGATGCCGGACGGAGTGGGATCGGTGACCTCGCTGCCGAGGCCCAGCTCGGTGACGCGCCGCGCGTTCATCGGCTGGTCCGCCGTCCGGGGCAGTACCGCCATGGGAGTCGCGGTGCTGATCGACTCCCACACGCTGGTGTAGCCGCCGTGGGTGAGGAAGAGGTCGGCCGCTTCCAGCAGCAGCGGCTGGGGTACGGAGTCGACGACATGCACATGGGGGGCGGGATCGAGACCGGCGACGCTCACTCCGCTGGTGGACACCACCGCGGTGCAGTCGAGCCATGACAGTCCCTCGATCATGGACCGCAGGACCGTCGCCGGATCCAGCTGCCCCGGCAGCGGCTGATGCCCGTCCGGCGAGGGCAGGAAGAGCGGCAGGGCGCAGCCGATACCGGCGTACACCAGTGGCCGGTCGATGGGGAGGCCGACCATCCAGCTGGGGAGTTTCGCACGGGGATCGGCAATCACGGGCCGGCGGTAAGCGAGCGCGGGCGGGAGGTGCGGAGCGAAGGTCCAGGACGGCGGAAGGTCGTCCAGGTGCCCGTGGGGCGTCAGGGACATCGGGTCGTCGTGCTCCGGCAGGCCGACGGTGGAGCGCCAGCGGTTGAGATGCGGCAGCAGAGCCGTCGGGTCGGTGAAGCCCTTCGCGCCGGACACCATCGCCACCTGGGGGATTCCCAGTCTCTCGGCCACGAGGCAGGCACTGACGTCCATCGCGTCACGCAGCAGCAGATCCGGCTTGAAGTCGTGGGCCACCGCCTCCAGCGCGTTGAACTGACCCGCCATGTGCGGCCCCGCCAGTGCGAGCGCCGCCGATCCCCGGGACGCGGTACCGGTCTGCAGGTGCCTGACGGCATCGCGGGTTTCCTGACCGGCCGTCATCGCGTCAGCGAAGAGGCTCGGCAGACATGCCGTCGCGGAAACGCCCTGGTCAAGGTAGAAGCCGAGCAGGTACTCCTCGGTGGCGATGTGCACTTCATGACCCGCGCCGGACAGCAGGCGCGCGAAGCGGAGCGCCTCGCGCGTGTGGGATGGGGAGAGAACCGAAGTACACAGGACGCGCATGCCAGAGATCACCATTCGCCCGCTCGACAGCATTTTCCCGCTCGAATCATCCTCTTGAGCGGGCCGCACCGACGCGGTGACGCACCGATCAATGTGATCAACGGGTTGGGATGGGAGTGCGTCCGGTGATTCGATGTGACCTGTCCTCGTACCAACAGGTGCTCCGAGGACCGGATATCCCTCCTGGAGGTCGTGCGCGATGGTGACGAGAGGACGTATGGGCCCGCCCACGCTAGAGGAAGTCGCCGCGTTCGCGGGCGTCGGGCGGGGCACGGTGTCCCGTGTCATCAATAACGCCCCCGGGGTGAAAGCCGCGACACGGCTGACGGTCGAACGGGCGATAGCCGAACTCGGCTACGTTCCCAACCACGCCGCCCGGGCCCTGGCCGGCAGCCGCACCGACGCGGTGGCGCTGGTGATCACGGAGACCGAGCGGCGTTTCTTCGCGGAGCCGTTCTTCTCCGACATCGTCCACGCGGTCGGTGCCGGACTGGCCGACACCGACATCCAGCTGCTGCTGACGCTGGTACGTACCGAAAAGGAACGGCAGCGGTTCGTGCAGTACGCGCGCGCCGGCCGGGTGGACGGGGTGCTGATGGTGTCGCTGCACGGCGACGACCCGCTCCCCGACATGCTCGCCGAACTGGAACTGCCGACCGTCCTCAGCGGCCGGCGCTCCAGCGACGAGTCGGTGTCGTACGTCGACTCCGACAACGTCGGCGGGGCCCGGTCGGCGGTCCGCCACCTGGTGGACACGGGGCGGCGGGCCATCGCCACGGTGACCGGGCCGCCGGACATGTACGTCGCGCAGTGCCGGCTCCGGGGCTACGAGGAGGAGATGCGGAAGGCCTTCGGCGAGGTGGAGGCGTCATTGATCGCGCAGGGCGACTTCACCGAGGAGAGCGGGCGCCGGGCGATGGCCGAGCTCCTGGAGCGCCGTCCGGAGCTGGACGCGGTGTTCGCCGCGTCGGACATCATGGCCGCGGGCGCGTTGCACACCTTGCGCGCGGCGGGCCGCCGGGTGCCGGAGGACGTGGCCGTCGTGGGGTTCGACGACTCCCCGCTCGCGCAGCACACCGATCCGCAACTCACCACCGTCCGCCAGCCGGTGGAGGAGATGGGCCGCGCCATGGCGCGCGTACTGCTGGAGGACATCGAGGAACCCAGCGCGGCCTGGCGTCACGTCATCCTGCGTACGAAGCTGGTGGTGCGCGCCTCGGCCTGACGTGCGTCGCACTCACCGCGGCCGCGCAGCGCGGCGACCGCCGCGTCGGGTCCGTTCTCGTACCGGGCCAGCTGCGTCCTGGTCGGCGCGACCCGCCATACGCCTCGCTCGGACACCATGCGCAGGGTGCCGGAGGCTTCCCCACCCTGCCAGCCGATGTCGACCGTACGCCGGTCCAGGGGGACCGCCCGTACCGTCTGGAACGGGACGGCGAGCAGGGGGTGGCAGATCCGGTGCGTACGGACGTAGGTGTCCCGGGGGACGTGTCGCTGGGCGCTACTGCTCCATCCCTCCCATGCCGCCGACCAGTCGCCGCCCGAGAGCAGCCCGAGGTGGGTCTGCGCGGCCGACCGGGCAGCCTGCCCGGCGGTGGCTTTGGCCCCGGACGCCTGTCCGGTGGAGGCCGGCGAGCCGGCGGTGTCCTGGGCGCGGCTGACCAGTGCCACCGCGATCAGTGCGGCGATCACGCAGGACAGCCGCAGCAGCGGGGCGCGGTCGGCGCGCATGTGACTCCTTCCGTGGCACGGGCCCCGAGGACCGGGTGAGTAGGCCCGGTCCTCGGGGCGGGGTGGGTGGTCAGTTGGCGTAGCGGACGGTGCCGTACTTCTTCACCAGGTCGGTGTTGGCAGAGACGTTCAGGTCCGCGGTGAAGCGGACGGAGTCACGGGTGGTTTCCAGGGCCACCGCGCCCTGGTTCGGGCCGCCGAGCTTGTAGACCCAGGTGTGGCCGGGGTCGATGCCGCGCTGGGGCAGCGACACGTCGTGGAAGCCGAGGCGCGCGATGTAGAACGACGTACCGTCGCCGCGCTTGACCTCCAGGAAGTCCTGCTGCGGGTGCCCGAACGCCTGGGAGGCACCGTAGTGGTGCTGGTCCGAGCCGGACGGAGCACGGAAGATCAGGACGCCGCAGTCCAGGTGGACCGGCTTGTCGGAGCGGTTGGTGAAGACCAGCTCCCGCAGCCCGTACCCGGTGGTGCTGTCGGCTCGCACGCTGACGGTGAGCGGGACGTTCGAGGTGAAGGACGTGGTCAGCGGCTCGTTCAGGATGGGGTTGGTGCCGGAGATCGGGTAGCTCGGGCTGGTGTGGCAGCGTTCGAGCGGGGTGGTGTACTGCGAGGCTCCGCCGGTCGGCAGCTGCTGGGTGAAGCTGTTTGGGCCGCCGGTGACGGCCGTGGTCTGGCCCGCGGCGGCGGTGGCCGTCCGGGAAGTGGTCAGCTGGACGGCGATCGTGGCGATCACCAGGGCGAGGGCGGCCAGGCCGGCCACGGTGAGTTGTAGCGCGGGTCTGCGCATGGGGGACTTCCTCCGGTGCGGGCGGGGACGGATGGAGAGGTGCCGGGCAGTGAATTCGGGAGCGCTCCCAATCGGGGATACGGACCGAGGCGCCGACCCTTCCTCGTCTTCACTGTGCGGAATTGACAAGCCCCCGTCAATCGCTAGGGGGTGACGTGAACCAGCCAAGAAAACCGATGGCGCGTATCCGTCCCACCACGGCCGGAGCGGCATGACCCCAGGTCTGGCCACTTCGGGGGCTCGAACCAATTCGACCTGATGACTCCTCGCCGGGTGTTCGCGGCTGCGCTACGCGCGCGAGCCACGGGCCCCCAATTCCCTTGCGTACCAAAGCGCTTGCCGTGACCCACGCCGATCCCTACAGTCCTGCCCGAAGCAGTATCTGGGAGCGCTCCCACCCGCTACGTACCGGGAGCACTCCCACCTCCCGCACGCTTCTCACCGAAAGGGCAGTATGAGACCGCTACCGCTCCCGCACTGTGCCCGGTCCGTCCGTACCGCGCTCATGACGATGCTCGTGGCCTTGGCGTCACTGGCCGCTCTCGTGACGACGGCAGGGCCCGCACAGGCCGACACCCTGATATGCGATCAGTTCGGTTCCACCACCATCCAGGGCCGATACGTGGTGCAGAACAACCGCTGGGGCACCAGCGCCACGCAATGCGTCAACGCGACCGCCACCGGTTTCGAGCTCACCCGGGCCGACGGCTCCGTCCCGACGAACGGGGCGCCCAAGTCGTACCCGTCCATCTACAACGGCTGCCACTACACGAACTGCTCGCCCGGCACCAACCTGCCCAAGCAGGTGAGCACGATCAGCAGCGCGCCGAGCAGCATCTCGTACGGCTACGTCAGCAACGCGGTCTACAACGCGTCGTACGACATCTGGCTCGACCCGACCCCCAAGACCGACGGCGTGAGCCGGACCGAGATCATGATCTGGTTCAACCGGGTGGGCCCGATCCAGCCGATCGGTTCCAAGACCGGTACGGCCAGTGTGGGCGGCCGTACCTGGGACGTCTGGACCGGCAGCAACGGCTCCAACGACGTCATCTCGTTCATAGCGCCCTCGGCGATCGCCAGCTGGAGCTTCGACGTGATGGACTTCGTCGACCAGACCGTCGCCCGCGGGATGGCCCAGCCGTCGTGGTACATCACCAGCGTACAGGCCGGGTTCGAACCGTGGCAGAACGGCGCCGGCCTGCGGGTCGACTCCTTCTCCTCCACCATCAACAGCGGCAGCACCGACCCCGGTGACCCGGGTGACCCGGGAACGCCGGCGGCCTGCAAGGTCACGTACGCCACGAACGTCTGGCCCGGCGGCTTCACCGCCAATGTTTCCGTCGCCAACACCGGCTCCGCGCCCGTCAACGGCTGGAAGGTGGCGTTCACGCTCCCGTCCGGCCAGAGCGTCACCAATGCCTGGAACGCCACCATCGCCCCGTCCTCCGGCGCGGTGACCGCGAGCAACACCTCGTCCAACGCCCAGATCGCCCCGAACGGCAGCCAGTCGTTCGGCTTCCAGGGCACGTACACGGGAACGTTCACCAAGCCGACGCAGTTCAGCCTCAACGGAACCGCGTGCACGGTGGTTTAGGAAACGATCGCCCAGAAATGGGCCTGTCCCGCCCGGCCGGTACGGCGGCCGGCCGGGCGGGACAGGGGTCAGGAGCGACGAGCGTTCGCCGGTCAGGCCGGCGGGGCGCCCCAGGCGAGCGTGCCGCCCGTGTATGCCGGGATGGCCGGCGCATCGGCGTACGCGGTAGCCGCCGTACGGCTGTAGTCGTTGGCCTCGTTGAAGTTGGACCAGTCGGACTTGCTCAGCCTCAGCTGGACGTCACCGGTGTCCTTCCCGGCCGCCAGCGAGCCACCCGAGAACGTCACCTCCAGGTAGGTGTCCGCGCCCGCGACCGGAGTGGTCAGCGGAACGACCCGCAGCTTCACCTGCGAGCAGCCGACGGCCGCGTAGTCGCAGAACGCGCTCACCGAGGGCGACCCGCCGTCGCGGGTGAAGTAGTAACGCGCCGAGACCTTGCTCAGATCGAGCGCGGCGGAACCGGTGTTGACCACCTGGAGAGCCGGGCGGATGGAGTTGTCCGTGGCGGAGGCGTCGTTGTTCTTGTACCGGACCTTCAGCGCACCGGACGGATCACCGCCACCACCTCCGGCCCCGGTCGTCACGCTCAACACCACGGAGGCCGCCGACACGTTGCCCGCCGCGTCACGCGCCCGCACGGTGTAGTTGTACGCCGTGGACGGCGACAGGCCCGTGTCCGTGAAGGACGTACCGGACACCGGCGTCGTGTTCGCCTTCACCGTGCCCCGGTAGACGTCGTAACCCGTCACCCCGACGTTGTCCGTCGACGCGCTCCACGCCAGCGACACACTGTTCGCCGTCTTCGCCGTGCTGCTCAGGGCAGTGGGCGCGGTCGGCGCCTGCTGATCTGTCGGGTCCGGGTCCCCGCCGCCATCGGTGGGAATGGCCGGGTGGGCGTTCTTCACCAGCATCTCGAACTGGTTGTGGAACCAGTGGCCCGCGAGTGGCGCCTCGGGCAGTGCCCCGGTCTTGTTGTTACCGGCGCCCGGCGCCGTGTATGCCGGGTTACACATCGGGTCCGCGCGCTTGCCCTCGTCGTTCGGGATGTCCTCGCTCGCGCCGTCCGACTCGCCGGGCGGCTTGACCCACAGGAACGCGTCCAGATGCGAATCCGGGTAGCCGGCGGGCGCCGCCTGCGGCGGGTGCCCCATACCGGCGCCGCTGTGGTTGCACCACAGCCCGCGGTGGGCCCGGCGGTCCGCCTTGGACTCGCTCACGTACGTGTCGAGGGTGGTGCTGGTGCTTTCGGCGGTCGGCCGCCCGCTGCCGCCCCAGCCGTTGCGGGACGTGTCGACGACCATGCCGGTGGACGCGGGCCAGCCCTGGGCGACCAGGGCCCGGTGAACGGACTTGGTGAAGTCCGACTCGTCGAAGTTCGGGTTCCACTCGTAGTACTTGCCCGACTTGACCATGCTCCCGCCGACGGTCTTGTCGGGGTTGGTGAGGAACGGCTCGGCCAGCGGCGTGTAGTTGGAGACGTTGGTGATCAGGCCGTCAACGCTGCTCAGACCCGCGGCGGTGCCCTTGGCGACGTCCGTGTACAGCTGCGTGGTCTGCGTCAGGTTGGTGTCCCAGCCCAGCCAGCCGGAGTGGGCGAAGTCCAGGTACGTGTAGACGTTCGGGATGGCGTGCAGCTTGTCCAGGGCGTACTGGATGCCCTTGACCTGGATTCCGCTGCTCTTGGCCTGCGCGCACTCGGGGTCCGCCAGGTTGGTGACCAGGTTCGGCAGGCCGTCCGGTTCGATCACCGTGGTGATGCGGATGTCCTGGTACTTCGGGTTGGCGAAGACGCTGGTGATGGCGTCGATGTACTCGGCCTTGTAGCGGTCCAGACCCGCCTGTGTGAGGGGCAGTTCACCGTTGGAGGCGAGGGCGGCACAGTCCCGGCCGGGCAGGTCGTACACCACGAACGTGGCGGTCAGCGGCTGTCCGGGCTTCTTCTGGGCCAGCGCCAGGTCGAGGTGGTCGGCCAGACTCTTGCGGCCCCCGTTGGCGCTGCCGCCGTGTATCGCGGCGATGCGGTCCAGCCAGACGGCGGTGGGATAGCTCTTGACCTTCTCCATCTTCGCCTTGACCGTGGCGTCGGCGGTCTTGGCGATGGACCCGTCGATCAGTGTCGCGTAGTCGGGGTTGATGTACGACGAGGCACCCGCGAACGGATTGTCGACGTGCGCCTCGGCCGCGACCGCCGGCGTGGTGCCGAGCAGTCCGGCCGCGGCGAGCAGCAGGGCGGTGGCGGTGCCGGCGGCCATGGCCGCTAACCCTCTTCGGCTTCTTCTGTGATGACTCACGTGCGGATCTCCCTGTCAGAAGACTTCGGGGGCGAATGGGAGCGCTCCCAAACGTGGTGCGGCATCAATCAAGCAGCGGGCGTGCGGGCGTGTCAATGCACATGACAAGGCCCCTTGGCGCCTGATGCCGGTACGGCGGCTCAGCCGTCGCGCGCTTGGGAGCGGCTCCCGGATTCGAGCACCGCGCTTTGGGGAACCCAGATGTGACCAAATCCGATCAACAAGGAGGCCGCGATGAACGAAGAGAGCCGCGAGGCGGAAAACCCCGTCACGAAGCACCCGCAGCCGGAGCTTCCGGACCAGGAACAGGAGCACCCCGGCTGGACGGGCCCGATGGACCCTCCGCCCGATCACGGCGAGGACTCCTACCGGGGAAACGGGCTGCTGAAAGGCCTCGCGGCAGTGGTGACCGGCGGGGACTCCGGGATCGGCCGGGCGGTGTGCCTGGCCTTCGCGCGTGAGGGCGCCGATGTTCTGCTCACTCATCTTCCTCAGGAGGAGAAAGAGGCCGCCGAGACCTCCCGCCTCGTCGAGGAGGCGGGCCGCCGGGCTGTCGCGGTGAGCTGCGACATCCGGGAGGAGGAACAGTGCCGTGCGCTCATTGACCGCGCGGTCACCGAATTCGGCCACATCAACATTCTGGTGAACAACGCCGCCTATCAGATGTCCCAGCCGGACGGCATTGGCGCCATCACGACCGATCAATTCGACCGGGTCATGAAGACCAACCTCTACGGCATGTTCTGGTTGTCGAAGATGGCCCTCCCCCACATCCCCGAGGGCGGCTGCATTATCAACTCCACCTCCGTCCAGGCATACAAGCCCAGCCCCCATCTGCTCGATTACGCCATGACCAAGTCGGCCATCGTCGCCTTCACCCAGGGGCTGGCGCAAATGGTGGCGTCCAGTGGAATCCGCGTCAACGCTGTCGCTCCGGGGCCGGTATGGACGCCACTGATTCCCGCGACCATGCCGGACACCACGAAGTTCGGAAAGCAGTCGCCTCTGGGCCGCCCCGCACAGCCTGCCGAAATGGCCCCGGCCTATGTGTTCCTCGCTTCTCCGCAGGCGAGCTACATCACGGCTGAGATCGTCAACGCCACTGGGGGCACACCTCTGCCGTAAACAGAGTCCGGTCCGGCCTGGGCGATGGGCGCTCAAATGGCCGCAGGGGAACAGAAGTTCAGGCGCCCGGCGCACGCACCCTCGCCCAATGCCGCACCAATAGCGCACGTTTCCGCCCATGAATGCCCCATGTGGGCGGTTTGCCTGAATGGTCGGTCGCTCGACGTCATCCGTGACAGGAGTCACGTCCGCAGCGAAATGCGGTAGTGCCAGCGACTCAGTTCCCTTCAACAGAGGGAAAGTTGCGCCTGCCGCCCACGGACAGTGACAGGAGTTTCCACGTCCTGATACGTCCTCTCCATTGCGACGCGGAATCCGGGGCTTGTTCTTCCCTGCCTGTCTCGCTTACCGTCACCGTCAATCCGGGTGGACCGCCGAATCCTGCCGCCGTCCGGAATCCGCACCCACTCACACTCACGTACGGCAGGAGCGGGGGAACCAGGTAAGCCGCCGATCCGGAATCCGGAACGGCTTGGGGTGAAGTCGCATTGACCATGCGACCGGGCATCTCCAGCCCGAACCCGACAGCTCACCTCGCAGGCGACGGAGAGGAATTCGTTATGCCCTCGAAGGGTAAGCACCGTCGTCCCAAGGCCAGATCCCTCACTCGCGGTTTCATCGCCGCGACCACGGGTGGCGCCGCACTCGCCCTGCCGCTGATCGGGGCGACCTCCGCCACCGCCGCGCAGCCCGCCGCTGTCGAAAAGGCCGCACCGGCCGTCGCCGCCGCCGCGAAGAAGGCCGGCCCCACGACCTACTCCGTGGTCTCGGGCGACTCTCTCTTCAAGATCGCGGACGCGCGCTCCGTGAGCGGTGGCTGGAAGAAGCTGTACGAGGACAACCGGCAGGTCATCGGCGACAACCCGGCGCTGATTCACCCCGGCCTCAAGCTGACGATCGGCGCGAAGGCCAAGCCGAAGGCGAAGACGCCCGCGAAGGCCGCCCCCACCGAGCGGGCCGACCGCTCCGAGACCCGCACCGCCGTCGCGAAGACCACGACGTACGCCAACAACCTGGACGGCTGGATCAAGGAGTCGCTGGCCGTCATGGCCAAGCACGGCATCCCCGGCACGTACGAGGGCATCCACCGCAACATCATGCGTGAGTCCTCGGGCAACCCGATGGCCATCAACAACTGGGACTCCAACGCCGTGGCCGGTACGCCGTCCAAGGGGCTCCTCCAGGTCATCCAGCCGACCTTCGCGGCCTACCACGTCCCCGGAACCTCGATGGACAGCTACGACCCGGTCGCCAACATCACCGCCGCCTGCAATTACGCCGCGGACCGCTACGGCTCGATCGACAACGTCAACGGACCGTACTAGAGCGACCGCCGGGGTGGGTGAACACCCTTCCCGTAGCGAGTAATTGAGAACGTCACGGCTGTGTGCTCCAGCAGGGCGCCCGAGGGCACCCCGCTGGAGCACACAGCCGGTCGTACACCCAGCGCGCCTCGCCCCTGTGGTAGGACGCGGCGGCCAGTGGGCGCACACTGGGGACCATGAGTAACTACCAGGGGCCCGCGGTCCTCATCACCGGTGATGTCGAGATCGATGTAGTGGCCACGCTCAGCGGAGGCCGGGCCGAGCTGGCCGAGTGGGGCGGCAGCGCGCAGACCGACAGGGCGACAGAAGAGTTCTTCGCGGCGATGGAGGGCGACCACGCCACACTGCGGCTGCCGGACGGCCGGGAGGCGACTGTCCTGGCGAAGCGCACCGCCATCGGCAGCGGGCGGCTGAAGATTTCCGGGGTCGGCCCGCTCCCGTTCTAGAAGGAGCCGTCGCCGTCCACGGCCGCCCCTGAAATGTCACTAAATGCTAAAAATGGGGCATGAGCGGACGCCTCGGACGATCCAGGCATGTGGGGTCACCGCGCCCGTCACGACGAGGAGTGCTTTCCCGGCTGGAGGTGCGCAGCGCCGCCGGTCAGGTCCTCTTCCTCCAGATCGTGGTCGCGGTGCTGCTGATCACCGCCGCGGTGGTCGCACTCGCGTTCCAGACGCGCCACGACAGCGAGCGGGACGCCCGTAACCGCTCGCTCGCCGCCGCGGCGGCCTTCGCGGACGCCCCGGGCACCGTCGAGGCCCTGCGGTCCCCCGACCCGGCCGCCGTTCTGCAAGCCCACGCGGAGTCGGCCCGGCGGGGGTCGGGCCTGGACTTCATGGCAGTGATGGCACCGGACGGCACCCGGTACGTCGACACCGATCCGACGCTGATCGGCGAGCGCGCCGAGGGGATCGAACGCGCCTCGGGCGGAACGGCCTTCACGGAGATCTTCACGGGCGCCCCGAACGACGCGGCCCGGGCCGTCGTGCCCGTAGTGGACCGCGCCGGTTCCGTCGTCGGCCTGGTGGCCGCCGGTGTCACCGTCGAGAACGTCGGGGACGCGGTGGACCGCCAGCTGCCGATGCTCCTGGCCTCGGCCACCGCCGCACTCGTTCTCGCCACAGGCAGCTCCGTGCTCGTGAGCAGGAGGCTGCGCCGGCAGACGCACGGCCTCGGCCCCACCGAGATGACCCGGATGTACGAACACCACGACGCGGTTTTGCACGCCGTCCGGGAAGGGGTGCTCATCGTCGGGGACGACGGCCGGCTGACGCTGGTCAACGACGAGGCACGCAGGCTCCTGGAGCTGCCCGCGGGCGCGGAGGGCCGGCACGTCACCGAGGTGGGCCTCGATGAATCCATCGCCGAGCTGCTGGCCTCGGGCCGCGCCGTGACCGACGAGGTGCACCTGGCCGGGGACCGCCTGCTGGCTGTCAACACACGCCCCACCGCCCCGTACGGCGGTCCCCCCGGCACCGCCGCGACGCTCCGCGACACCACCGAGCTGCGCGCGCTGTCCGGCGCGGCGGAGGTGGCCAGGGAGCGCCTGAAGCTGCTGTACGAGGCCGGGGTGCGGATCGGCACCACGCTGGACGTGACGCGTACCGCCGAGGAACTGTCCGAGGTGGCGGTCCCCCGGTTCGCGGACTTCACCACGGTGGAGCTGCTGGACCCCGTACTGCACGGCGAGGAGCCGACAGGCGCGTACACCGCGATGCGCCGCGCCGCTGTGAGCGGCCGCCGCGAGGAGGACCGGCCGTTCCAGCCGGTGGGCGACCTGATCAGGTTCGTGGTCCCCACGACGCCGATGGCAGCGGCGCTGGCAAGCGGCCATGCGGTGCTGGAGGCCGATCTGACGGTGGCCCACGGCTGGCGGTCCCAGGATCCGGTGGGGGCCGACCGGGCTCTCGCCTACGGCATCCGTTCCCTGGTCTCCGTGCCGTTGCAGGCCCGTGGTGTCGTCCTCGGCATGGCGAATTTCTGGCGCGCGGAGCCCACTGAGCGTTTCGGGGAGGAAGATCTGGCCTTCGCCGAGGAACTGGCGGCCCGCGCCGCGGTCGCCATCGACAACGCTCGTCGCTTCACCCGTGAACACACGATGGCCGTAACTCTCCAGCGCAGCCTGCTGCCCCGCGTCCTGCCCGAGCAGGATGCCGTGGATGTCGCGTACCGCTACCTGCCCGCGCAGGCCGGGGTGGGTGGCGACTGGTTCGACGTCATCCCTCTGCCGGGGGCGCGGGTCGCCCTGGTCGTCGGCGACGTCGTCGGCCACGGCCTGCACGCCGCCGCCACCATGGGCCGGCTGCGCACCGCCGTCCACAACTTCTCCGCCCTCGACCTGTCACCGGACGAGCTCCTGGGCCACCTCGACGAGCTGGTCTCCCGTATCGACGACGAGGAGGGGGACGAAGGCGGCGACGGCATCACGGGCGCCACCTGCCTGTACGCCATTTACGATCCGGCCTCGGGCGTGTGCAGCATGGCTACGGCCGGGCACTTCGCCCCCGCGCTGGTCCGCCCCGACGGCTCGGTGGAAATCCTGGACATCCCCGTCTTCCCGCCGCTCGGCCTCCACGGCCTGCCCTTCGAGACCGCCGAAGTGCTCCTGCCCGAGGGCAGCCGGCTCGTCCTCTACACCGACGGCCTCATCGAGTACCGCGACCGCGACATCGACACCGGTCTGCGCCTCCTGCGCGACACCCTCGCCGACGACACGAACCCGACGCCCGAGGAGACCTGCCAGGCCGTGTTCAGTGCGATGCTGCCGCCGCACCGCAGTGACGACATCGCGCTGCTGGTGGCCCGCACTCATCTGCTGGACCGTGCCCGGGTCGCCGACTGGGACGTCCCCGCCGACCCCGCGGCCGTCGCACCCGTCCGCGCCGCGTGCGGCCGTCAGCTGGAGACGTGGGGGCTCGGGGACATCGGGTTCACCACCGAACTCATGCTGAGCGAGCTCATCACCAACGCCATCCGCTACGGCTCCGAGCCGATCCACGTACGGCTGATGTACGAGCGCGGTCTGATCTGCGAGGTGTCCGACGGCAGCAGCACCGCCCCGCACCTGCGGCGCGCCGCCACCACCGACGAAGGCGGGCGCGGTCTGTTCCTGGTCTCCCAGTTCGCCGGGCGGTGGGGAACCAGGTACACGGCGACCGGCAAGGTCATGTGGATCGAGCAGTCACTGAACGACGGTCAGCAGCCGTCGGCCGAGCCGTCCCTGGACGATCTGTCCTGGTTGCCCGTCGACCCGCTCTGACGGCCGTGGGGACGAACCGTGCCCCGTGCGGAGGGCGAGCGTACGGACGGCATACTCTCCGACCGGGCGCGATCATTTCCGACACGCTAGGAGCAGCGATGGCTGACCAGATCGCCACCGAGAAGACAACGTTCAGGACGGTCTTCGAGGTGGGGTCGTCCTTCATGGGCAGGGCGCGGGACATTGAGGCCGGATTCCAGCACGCGATCGCCCCGGCGACCGTGGACTTCGACTTCGGTGAGATCAGCCGGGCGGCGAGCGGCATCCCGGACTGTTCGACCGTAAAGATCATCCGTGGCTGGGGTCTGCAGGAGACCGCTCCCGTCAGCGTCATGGTCCTGTCCCTCAAGGAGGCTGTACGCCAGGCCCTTCCGCTCCCGACGGCCAATCCCGTGTTCTGGGACAAGGTCGAGCGGGCGCTGACCGAAGCCTTCGTCGGCCTGGGCGGGCAGGAGGGCACGCACCTCTCCTTCTACCGGGAGGAGCCGGACCGTACGAGCTACTACTACAACCTGCTGTTCGCCCTCCAGGACGAGGAGACGGAGGCCTCTGTCTACGCGATCGCCTTCTGCGCCAATGTGACGGTCGCGCTCGGCCCGGAGCAGGTCCGTTCCCTGACCGTCGGGGACACCGCGCGGTACGCGATCCGGCTGAACGCGATCACCGTGCGGCAGGACCTGCCGTCCGCCGGCTGATCACCGAAGCCGCCGTGCCTCACCCTTCGTCGGGGTGAGGCGCGGCGTGCGGCGTACGGTCAGCCCCGTTCCACGAGAACGTGCAGCGGCGCCCGGAAGGACAGCAGCCCCAGCATCTCCGGGGGCGATGAGGTGTCCGCGAGCCGCAGACCGGGCAGTCGCGACGCGGTCATCCGCATCATCACGCCGGCCTCCATCCTGGCCAGTTCGGCGCCTGAGCACCTGTGGCGCCCTACGCCGAAGGCCAGATGCTTGCGCGGGTTCGGCCGGTACGGGCAGAGCTGCTCCGGGTTCTCGAACATCTCGGGGTCCGAGCCAGTGGAGGCCAGCATCAGCAGCAGCGGCGCGCCCGCCGGGATGTCCACTCCGCGCAGGGTGACCGGCCGGCCGGTGACCCTGCGCCAGGTGGTGATCGGGGGCTCGCGGCGCAGCACCTCCTCGGTCCACGGCTGCGCACTGCCCGGCTCGTCGGCGAAGCGCTGCCACAGCCCGGGTTCGGCCAGCGCGCGCCGGTACATGATGCTCAGCATCTGCCGGGTGGTGGCCTGACCGGCGATGATCATGAAGTAGAGCACCGCCGCGGTCTCGGCCACGCCCAGTGGCTCGCCACCCGGCAGCCGGTGCGCCGCCAGTGCGCCGAGCAGTGTGTCTTCCTGGGGGCCGGGCCTGGTCACCAGTTCCCTCAGCCACGAGTAGAAGTCGGCTGCTTCGCATGCCAGCGCGCGCTGCCGGCCGGCGTCCGGGCGGCCCCAGAAGAGCTCCAGCGAGGCGTCGCTCCAGCGGGCCAGGTTGTCGATGCCGACGTCATTGGCCTGTCGTTCGAGGCCGATCAGCCGCAGCAGCACCCGCAACGGGACGTCCTGGGCGAGCGTGGTGGCCAGGTCGCACACACCGTCGGTGTCGAGCCGTTCCCCGACCTGGTCCAGGCACTCCCCGACCACCTGCTCGACCATCGGCACGGCGGCGGTGACGGCCTGGGCGTTGAGCAGCCGGGTCATGATGCGCCGGTAGCCGGCGTGGCTTTCGCCGCCGTTGCTGGCCAGCGTGGGCGGCAGGGCGAACTTCGCCCGGGCGAGGACGCGCAGGGTCTGCACCGAGAAGCGGCCGATCGCGTCCATCGCGTTGTCCGGCAGGAAGGTGTCCGTATCGAGCAACACCGCTCGCACGTCGTCGTAGCGGCTCACCAGCCACAGGCCCGTGTCCGGTTCGTAGTGCACGGGCGCGGTCTCGCGCAGCGCGTCCCACACCGGAAAGGGGTCAAGGGCGTACGCCTCGTCGAAAAGATCCACACTGCTCATGGATATCGCCATGGCGAAACTCCACCCCCCTTCCTCGGCACCACCGTGGTCAGCCACTTCTCGGGCCGCACAATATCGTCTGCCCGGCTGTTACCGCTTCGCCGGCCAGACCAGTGCCTGTGCCACGATCACGCGCTCGCCGTCGAAGGTGACGGCGGGGCCTTCATACAGCTGATAGCCGAGCGCGATCGCCTCGCTCACCCGTCGGCAGAACGCCGCGTCGTCGGGGCCGGTCAGAACGCGATAGGCCGGGAGCCCGTCCGGTGGTGTGCTCATGGCGACCAGCCTCTCATGACGGCGGGACGCGATCCCTGTGGCGCTGGTGGACCAGGGCGGCCCAGCGGTGGGCGACGGGGCGCCAGGTCCGGGTCGTCTCGGCCGCTGCCGCCGTCACCTGCGCGACGATCTCGTCCGCCTCGGCCCCGGCCTTGCGCAGCATGGCGCTCTCATGGGCCCAGCCCGTGACGATCTCTGGCGTCGCCTCGGGGTGGAACTGGGTTCCCCACGCCTGATCGCCGAGGCGGAAGGCCTGGTGCGGGGAGTCGGTGCCGCCTATGAGAAGGACCGCGCCGGGCGGCAGGACGGCCATTTCCTCCCGGTGCCAGAGCATGGCCGGCGGGCAGTCGGCCAGTCCGGCGAAGACGGGGTCTTCGGCCGCCGCGGGGAGCACCTTCAGGTCGTACACACCGGTTTGAGGCACATCACGGCGTTCCGTACGGCCGTCGAACTCCGCGGTCATCAGCTCGGCCCCGAGGCAGATGCCGAACGTGGGAGTGCCGCGCTCGAAGGCCGCACGCAGGAGGGCCCGGGTGGCGGGCAGCCACGGGAAGCGGTCGTCGTCCCAAGGGCCCGGGGATCCGCCCAGGACGAGGAGTCCGGCGAAGTGGTCGACGTCCTCGGGCAGGGGCTCACCCAGGTAGGGACGCACGACGTGCAGCCGCAGACCGGCTTCGGCGAGCCACCCGCCCCACAGTCCGGGCGGACACTCCGCCTCGTGCTCGACGACCAGAATCCCGGGCGGCTCAGCGCCGGCGGGCGTCACCCATCGTTGCCGGAGTACGGCAGGTATCTCGGCCATGGCAGCCATTGTTGCCGGTCGTGAGGGGCCGTTCGCTCAGCTTTACGATCTGTCCGGGCCGCCCGGGCCCATATGTTCGCCGGGTCTCGCGAGCTCCTCGACGGCGTCGACGCCCACCACCGCGCCGGTGGACTTCTTGCCGCGCCGCAGCCTGCCCTCCAGCCAGCTGGCGAAGGTGGTCAGCGCGAAGTTCAGCAGCACGAAGAGCACGGCGACGACGGTGAAGCTGGCGATGGTGTTCGCGCCGTAGTTCGCGCTCATCGGGCGGACCGATGCGAGCAGCTCGGAGAAGCCGAGCAGCGCGCCGCCGAGCGCGGTGTCCTTCACGATGACCACCAGCTGGCTGACGAGCGCCGGCAGCATCGCGGTGACCGACTGCGGCAGCAGCACGTACCGCATCGTCTGGCCCTTGCGCATGCCGATCGCCTTGGCCGCGTCGGTCTGGCCGCTGGGCAGGGACAGGATGCCGGCCCGCACCACCTCGGCGAGTACCGAGGCGTTGTAGAGGACGAGGCCGGTCACCACGGCGTACAGCGGCCGGTTGTCCGGGCTGATGTCGGTGTACTCGGAGTACGCCTCGTTGGCGAAGAGCATCAGGATCAGCACCGGGATGGCGCGGAAGAACTCGACCACGGTGCCGGCCGCGCCCCGTACCCACCAGTGGTCGGAGAGCCGAGCGATACCGAAGAGCGCTCCGAGGGGCAGGGCGATGACCATGGCGAGGGAAGCGCCGATGAGCGTGTTCTCGAGACCGGGCAGGATGTACGTCGTCCAGGCCCGGCTGTCGGTGAAGAACGGCTCCCACTTGATCCACTCGAGCTGGTTCTTGTCGGCGAGGGCCTTCAGCACCCACCAGATCAGTGCCGCGAGCGCCACCAGGAACACGATCGTGAACAGGACGTTGCGCCGTTTCGCGCGGGGCCCGGGAACGTCGTACAGAACGGACGTCATCGCCTCACCGCCACCTTCTTGCTCACCCAGCCGAGGATCAGTCCGGTCGGGAGGGTGAGGCAGATGAACCCGAGCGCGAAAATGGCGGAGATGAGGATGAGCTGCGCCTCGTTCTCGATCATTTCCCGCATCAGGGTGGCCGCCTCGGCCACACCGATCGCGGCGGCCACCGTGGTGTTCTTGGTCAGTGCGATCAGTACGTTCGCGAGCGGCCCCACCACGGAACGGAAGGCCTGCGGAAGGACGATCAGCGACAGCACCTGCGTGAAGCTCAGGCCGATGGCACGCGCTGCCTCCGACTGACCGACAGGCACCGTGTTGGTCCCGGACCTCAGCGCCTCACAGACGAACGCCGAGGTGTAGGCGATGAAGCCGAGCACGGAAAGCCTGAAGTTGATGGTCTCGAAATCCTGGGCGCCGAGACTGACGCTGAGCGTCTGGAAGAGGCCCAGCGAGGTGAAGACGATGATCACCGTCAGCGGAATGTTCCGCACCACGTTGACGTACGAGGTGCCGAAGCCGCGCATCAGCGGCACCGGGCTCACCCGCATGGCGGCCAGGATCGTTCCCCAGATCAGGGAGCCGATGGCCGAGTAGACGGTGAGCTGTACCGTCACCCAGAAGGCGCCCAGCAGATCGTAACCCTCAAGAAAGTCGAACACGATCGCCCGCTTTCCGCGTGTGTGGAGGTGCGTCAGCGGACGATGTTGCCGATCTCCGGGGCGGGTTCGTTCTTGTAGTTGGCCGGGCCGAAGTTCTTCTTGACGTACTCGTCCCAGGAGCCGTCATCGACCATCTTCTCCAGGGCGGTGTTGATCCTGGCCTTGAGATCGCTGCCGTTCTGGACGCCGATGCCGTAGTTCTCGTTGCTCAGCTTGAAGCCGCCCAGCTTGAACTTGCCCTGGTGCTCCTTCTGCGCGGCATAGCCGGCGAGGATCACGTCGTCGGTGGTGACCGCGTCGATGACCCTGTTCTCCAGGCCGGTCAGGCACTCCGAATAGCCGCCGTACTCCTGGAGCTGCGCCTTCGGCGCGAGCTTCGACTTGACGTTCTGCGCGGAGGTGGAGCCGGTGACCGAGCAGAGCTTCTTGTTGTTCAGGTCCTCGGGCTTCTTGATGGAGTCGTCGTCCGCCCGGACCAGGATGTCCTGGTGCGCGAGCAGGTAGGGGCCGGCGAAGTCGACCTTCTTCTCACGTTCGTCGTTGATGGAGTAGGTGGCCGCGATGAAGTCGACATCGCCGCGCTCCAGGAGCGTCTCGCGGTCGGCGCTCTTGGCTTCCTTCCACTCGATGTCGCCGGGCTCGGTGCCGAGCTCCTTGGCGACGTACGTCGCCACGTCGACGTCGAATCCCGTGTACTTGCCGTCCGGCGTCTTCAGGCCGAGGCCCGGCTGATCGAACTTGATACCGACGGTGAGCTTGTCCCCACCGCCGCCCGTACCGCTCTCGTCGCCGTCGTCGGAGCCGCAGGCCGTGGCGCTCAGGGACAGTGCGAGCGCGGCGGCGGCCGCGGCGGTGACCTTGAGAATCTTCATGGTGATCATCCCTGTTCAGTGGTGAAGGATCTTCGACAGGAAGTCCTTGGCGCGGGTGCTGCGCGGATTGGTGAAGAACTGGTCGGGTGTCGTCTCCTCCACGATGCGGCCGTCCGCCATGAACACCACGCGGTTGGCGGCCGAACGGGCGAAGCCCATCTCGTGCGTGACGACGACCATCGTCATGCCCTCACGGGCGAGCTGCTGCATGACCTCCAGCACCTCGTTGATCATCTCGGGGTCGAGTGCCGAGGTCGGCTCGTCGAAGAGCATGACCTTCGGTTCCATCGCCAGCGCGCGGGCGATCGCCACGCGCTGCTGCTGGCCGCCGGAGAGCTGTGCGGGGTACTTGTCGGCCTGCTCGGTCACGCCGACCCGCTGGAGGAGCGCGCGGGCCCGTTCCTCGGCCGCCTTCTTGTCCTTCTTACGGACCTTGATCTGGCCCAGCGTCACGTTGTCCAGCACGGTCTTGTGGGCGAAGAGGTTGAACGACTGGAAGACCATGCCCACATCGGCCCGCAGCCTGGCCAGCTCGCGTCCCTCGGCGGGCAGTGGCTTGCCGTCGATGAAGATCTCGCCCGAGTCGATGGCCTCCAGACGGTTGATGGCGCGGCACAGCGTGGACTTCCCGGACCCGGACGGCCCGATGACGACGACCACCTCGCCACGGGTGATGGTCAGATCGATGTCCTGGAGCACATGCAGCGCGCCGAAGTGCTTGTTGACGTTCTTCAGCACGACGAGGGCGTCGTCCCTGCCCGGCGTCAGGTCTCCCTTGGTGGTCACAGCTCCTCCGCTCATCGGCTTCATACTCCGTCCGACCGCGGTCGGGCGCACGCCGGGAAAGCCAAGCGGGAAGGTCTGGCCGTTCTGGTTCCTTCAAGCCCCTCTAAACGGCAGCCGTGGTCCCTGCCTTGGCGATGAGCAGGTCGAGGAGCGCGAGCAGCGCGTCGCGGACGTCCGTACGGGAGCGGGCGTCGAGCATGAGGATCGGTGTGTTCGGGTC
This sequence comes from Streptomyces sp. ISL-96, assembly GCF_018614035.1. Classification (GTDB taxonomy): domain Bacteria; phylum Actinomycetota; class Actinomycetes; order Streptomycetales; family Streptomycetaceae; genus Streptomyces. The sequence goes on along the minus strand of NZ_JAGGPA010000028.1, from coordinate 25,971 downwards.
GCGCAGATGCAGTGCGGCCCCGATCTCCTCGGCGGTGTACGGCTGCTCGCCGTGGAAGCAGTTCGCGCCGACCACGAACGGCAGCCCGCGGCTCTCGAAGAAGTCGACGGCGGGGAAACTGCGGTCCAGGCGCCGGGTGTCGACGAGCACGATCGCGCCGAAGGCCCCGTTCAGCAGGTCGTCCCACATGAACCAGAAGCGCTCCTGGCCCGGGGTGCCGAACAGGTAAAGGACGACTCCGGCGTCGGTGAGGGTGATCCGCCCGAAGTCCATCGCCACGGTGGTCACCGTCTTGGACTCGATGCCGTCGAGGTCGTCGACGCCGACGCCGGCGGCCGTCAGCCGCTCCTCCGTGCGCAGCGGCTCGATCTCGGAGACCGTCTCGACCAGGGTCGTCTTGCCGACGCCGAAGCCGCCGGCGATGAGGATCTTGACCGGCGCCGCTTCCCGGGCAGGTGTGTCATAGGTGGGCAAGGCTGTCCCTGATTCTCATGAGCAGGTGGACATTGCTGGTCTCGGCGCCTTCCAGGGGCGGCCGGTGGTGGATCAGCCCGCGGTCCACGAGTTCGCCGAGCAGGACCGCCATCGGAGTGAGGCGCATGTGCATCCGGGCGGCGATCTCGGCGACCGCCCGCCCGTCCGGAGCCGGACACATCGCGAGGATGGCCTGCCACTCGCTGGGCAGGCCGCCATGAGCGTCCGCCGCCACCGCCGCCGTGATCGTCGTGTCCATGGTCAGGACGGTGTGCGGAGCGGCTGTACGGCCGTCGGTCAGCGCGTACAGCCGCGTCCGGCGGCCTCGCGGCTGCGGATCGTCCGGCATTACGACGGGAGTACCTGGGTGCGCTCGGGAGTGCCCAGCCACTCGCCGAGCGCCTGCGCGGTCCGTACCGCCTCGCCGCCCAGCTCCCCCAGCCGTGCCTTGCGGGAGGTTACGACGATGAGTGTGCTGCCCGCGCCGCACCCCACGATGCAGAGATAGCGGTCGTCCATCTCGACCAGCTGGCGGATCACCCCGCCGCCGTCGATTTCCCTGGATATCGCCTTCATCGTGGCGGCGATTCCGGAGGACGCGGCGGCTATGCGCTCCGCCTGGTCACGTTCCAGCAGATAGGCGCTGAGCTTGATGCCGTCGTTGGAGAGGAGCACGGCTCCCTCGATGCCGGCGATCCTGCTCAGATTGTTGTCCAGGATGCTGTAGATCATGTCGTTCGATGTCGTCGTCATGGCTGGTCCTGTCGGAGCTCTGCTTCCACTTTCTGGGTCCCTTGCTCGTAGTCCGCCCAGGCGTCGGCCACCTCTTCGGGTGTCGCCGCGTCCTGGACGGCCGCTGCTTGTGGTGCGCGCGGCTCGCGGAGTTGCTCGGCGATATGGGTGTGCGGGACGCGCTCGGGGAGCGTCGGCCGCGAGCCCTGTGGCCTCGCTTGCGGCCTCTCTTGCGGCCGACGGCTCGGCAGCCCGGTCTTCATCTCCGACGCCGGCTCGGGCCCCCGTTCGTCGAGGCGGCGCGGCCCGGAGTCGGGGCGTACCGGCACGGACCGCACCCGGTCGCGTTGTGCCCGCTCGGACTGTGCCGACTCGCGCGCCGGTTCCCGCTCCGTCGGTACGAGCAGCTCCCCGGGGATGACCACCACGGCCGAGGTCCCGCCGTAGACGGACCGGCGCAGCGTGACGGTGGCCGGAAGCTGGTCGGCGAGGTGGCCGACGACGAAGAGCCCCAGCCGGTGCGCGTTCTGTGCCAGGACGGCGTACGGCGGAGCCGAGTGCAGCCGGCGGTTCATCTCCTCGTAGCTCGCGGGGGTCACCCGCGGGCCGCGGTCCTCGATCTCGACCGAGAGACCGTCGGCCACCAGCTCGGCCCGGATGACGACCTTGGACTTCGGCGGGGAGAACCGGGTGGCGTTGTCCAGCAGCTCCGCGAGGAGGTGACTGATCTGGCTGATCACACGCGGTTCCACGCTGATCTCGTCCAGAGCCTGCCGCTCGATCCGCCGGAAGTCCTCGACCTCGGCGGCGGCCTCCCGCAGCAGGTCGGCGACGCGCATGGGTTCGGTGTGCGGGTCCGGGATCTCGCCGCCCGCCAGGATGAGCAGGTTCTCGATCTGCCGTCGCATACCCACCGTCAGCTGGTCGGATCGCATCAACTGGGCCAGGAGCGCCTCGTCGTGCCCGAAGGTGTCCTGGAGGGTCTCGGTGAGGCTGAGCTGACGGCTGACCAGGTTTCCGGTGCGGGAGGCGATGCCCGCGGCGAACATGCCGAACCCGTGGCGCTCGTCCGAAAGCTGCCGGTGCCCGTCGACGGACACGGCGACGACGCGGGCGAACGCGTCGCTGATACGTCCGACCTCGTCCTGGGCCCCGGTGGGGCTGGGCAGCGCGTCGGCGTCGACCGGCTGCCCGCGCTGGAGCCGGGCCACAACGTCCGGCAGCGTCTCCTCGGCGATGGCCACTGTGCTCTCGTGCAGGCCGCGCAGCCGGCGCAGTACCGAGCGCGTGGTGAATACGACGACGCCGGCGACGACCAGCAGCGCCCCGCCGCTTCCCGCGACGAGCCAGGCGACCTCCGCCTCCAGCTCCGCCGCCTGCGTGTCGGCGCGTAGCAGCACGCCTCTCGAACGGTCGGCGTTGAGCGTGGCCAGCTGCTCGGCCAGCTTGTCGTGCGCCGTCCGCCAGCCGGCGGCCTCCAGAGGCAACTGCACGCCGGACGCGATGTCCTCGTGGTCGGACATCACCACGTTCTCGACGCGGGTCTTCGCCTGCCACGCGCCCGAGCCGGTGATCTGTTCGTAGGCCTCTTTGTCCTCGGCGGTCAGGTACGGCACGACCGACGTGTCGTACAGGTACCGGTGGGCTCCGACGGCGTTGACGTATTCGGCGAACCTCGACGCCGTCAGCACCCTGGAGGGACCGGCCGACGCGAGGATCGCCTCCTCGCGCGCCACCAGCTCCGACGCCGAGAACATGGTGGCGACCAGCCGGCTCTCCTGAGTGAGCTCGGCATCCTGCGTGTGGCTGAACTCTTCCTGGTAGACGTGGATCATCTCGCTGATCACGCCGGTGTAGTAGCCGATCGTACGGTCGGCACTGCCGCTCCGGGCGTCCGCGCGCTCACGGTAGGCGTCCAGGTCGTCGAGGCTGTCCCTCAGCTCGACGAGGTGGTGTTCCGCCTGCTCGGACCTCGCGGGACCGGTCGTCGCCGCCCTGCGGAACTCGGCGGCGGCGCGGTCCGTTGCCCCGCGCCGGTCGCGCAGTTCCTTCCCGGGCACCGACGAGCCCGCCCACCGCCCGGCCGTCATGGTCCGCTCGGCCTGCAACTCGACCATGAGCTTGTACAGAGGTACGCCGATCCGCTCACCGGCCGCCACGTCGGCGCGCAGGTGCTCGGACTGGTCCAGCAACCTGTCGGCGGTTATGACGACTTGTCCGCTCATCGCGACGGTGGGGACTACCGCGAGCAGGATGAGCAGGGTGCGCAGGCGAACGGTGCGCCGACGACGACTTCTCGACAGCTTGCGTTGGCCTTCGGGTTCTATGGGAGACATCAGTCCTCGGGGACGGGGAGAGCGGGGACAGACCAGGAACCGGTGCCGACACAAGACTGGGGGGCTTGGGGATGGCCGGACCGGTTCCGTTGAGACGTGGGGGATGCAGATCATAACCAGCCACGCCGAGAAATGGAGTGATTGCCTCCGGGATCAATGCGTGGTATCCGGCGCCGAAGAATGACACACCGTGGGGGTCGGCCCCTAGGGGTGCGCGCCCTTGATTTCGGCACGGTCCACCAGCCGGGACAGTTCAACACGTGAGCGCACACCCAGTAGGGAGAAGACATTGCGCAGGTGGTGGTCCACGGTCCGGGGGCTGACGGACAGGCGCAGCGCCACTTCGCGGTTGGTCGCCCCCTCGGCGACGCAGTGCGCGATCCGAAGCTGCTGGGGCGTCAGGCAGGACAGCGCCCCCGCCGGTTCGCCGCCGGCCATGTCGCCGGTGGCCCGCAGCTCCGCTCGCGTCTGCTCGACCCACGTACGGGCTTCGGAGCGTTCGAAGGCGACCAGCGCGTCCCTCAGGCGGCCCCTCGCCTCGCGCGGCCGGCGGCGGCGCCGCAGCCATTTCCCGTACAGCAGCTGGGTGCGGGCCCACTCGAAGTCTCCGTCGGCCAGTTCGTGCCTGGCCAGCGCGTGGGCGTACAGGGACTCGGCCTGCTCGGGGCCCGCGAGCAGCGCGCGGCAGCGGGCGAGCAGCGCGGGGGCCTGCGGATCGCCGCCCCTGGCCGCCCAGCCGGCGAACTCCCGCACCGGGGCGTGTGCGTCGTCGGGCTGTCCGGCGAGCGCGGCGGCCTCGACGAAGCAGGGGACGGCCAGCATACGGACGGCGAAATGCCCGCGGCGCGGGCCCTCCCGTACCAGCGGGCCGAGCCGGGCAGCTGCCTCGTACGCCCGGCCACGGCCCAGATCTGCTCGGGCCGAGGCCCATTCGGCCAGGGTGGCGGCCTGGACGAGCCCGTGCGGGCCTGCGATCGCCATGGCCTCGGTGACATGTCCGGCCACGGCTGCGGCATCGCCTTCGACCGATGCGACCATGGCGAGGATCGCGTGCTGATGGGCGACGCAATTGCGCCGGCCGGCGCGGTGTGCGGCCCGCAGCCCCTCCCGCGCGTGCGCTCCGGCCCTGGCATGCCGGCCGGCCCGTAACTCGGCGTAGGCCAGGTGTTCCAGGAAGCGGGGCACGAGGGCCACGAGTTCCCGCGCCCGGCCGACGGCCAGGCCCCGCGCGTTGAGGGCGCAGGCGGCCGCGATGTCGCCGAGGACGAGCGCGGCGGCCCCGGCACGCAGCAGCCGCACCGGATCGTCGTCGGTCGCGGCGCGCTCCAGCACCCGCCGCAGTGGCGCCCGTGCTGCCTCGGGCCGGGCGTCGAGGGCAGCCAGCATTCCGGCCCGGTAGTCGTGTACGGCGACGTCCCGGCCCTGGTCGCCGCCGTCGAGCGCGGCCACGCAGGCCGGGACGTCACCCGCGGCCCACGCGGCTTCCAGCGCGCCGAGCCGGGCGTCGAGAGCGCGCTCCTGGTCGTACGGGCCGAGCAGGCCGGCGGCCACCAGCAGCGCCCCGTACGCGTCGCCGGCAGGGCCGTCGCCCAGCGCCAGGGCGCCTGCGACGAGTTCGGCTCTGCCTCGTACGGCGTTGTGGACCGTCCCCGCACGCGCGGCGGCCAGCAGCTCCCGCGCCCGGTGCGGGTGGCCCGCCAGCCGGGCCTGTTCCGCGGCGGCGGTCATGCGTGACATGCGGGCGTCGTCGTCGGTCGTGGTGAGCTCGGCCGCGCGGGCGAAGGCCAGGGAGCGTTGCAGGCCGGGTATCCACGGGTCGGGAGCGTCAGCGGCCGCTGCCAGGTCGGCGGCGAGACGAGGGTCGGGCCCGTCGGCGGCCAGAGCGCGGTGCAGCAGGCGTGGGAGGCGGCAGCGGTCACCGGCGAGGACGGTGGCGAGCAGCTGGTGGGCGGCGCGCCGCCGCGCCGGGGTGGCACCGGCGTGAACGGCGCGTCGTAACAGCGAGCTGTGGAAGCGGATCACGTCCCCGTCGCTGCGCGCCACTCCCCCCGCCTCGTCCGCGTCCAGCGCCTCAGGCCCGATACCGGCGGCCCGGGCGGCGCGCAGGACCAGGGCGGCGTCCGCTCCGGCGGCTTCAGGGGTCTGCTCCTGCGCGGCGGCCGCCAGCAGCAGCACAAACGCGGTGTCCGGCGGCAGGGCCGCCGGCCTGTCACCCACCGTACGGAGCAGGGTGTCACCGTCGGCGAGCGGCCGGGGCGGCGGCGCGTGCCCGGAGAGCTGGGCGGGTGACAGCCGCCGGACGAGTGCCTCCAGCAGGGCCGGGTTGCCCTCGGCCTCGTGCAGCAGTGCCTCCCGTACGGCGGGATCCGTACGCTCCGTCTTCTTCCCGGCCAGCTCGTGCAGCAGGTCCCGCGCGGCGCGTTCGGGAAGTGGGCCGAGGTGGACGACGGGCAGGCCCGCGAAGTCCGGGTCCTGCGCCCGGTCTCCGGTCACGGACAGCAGCAGTCCGACGCCGCGCAGGGCGTCCGCGCGCCGGGCGGCGAAGCCGAGGGCGGCGCGCGACCGGTCGTCCCACAGGTGCGCGTCGTCGACGCAGACCAGCAGGGGCCGCCCGGCGGTGCGGCCGCGCAGCAACTCCAGCAGGTCAGCGGGCCCGAGGCCGGAGCTCAGGAGACCGGCGGGCGCGGCGCTCAGCACATCGCCGGCGGCGCACAGCAGCGCGTGCAGTCCGCTGTACGGGAGCCGGCTCTCGGCCGGTACGGCCCTGGTGTGCAGGACGGGACCGGCCTCGAAGTCCCCGGCGGCCCGGCGCAGGAGGGCGGTGCGGCCGAATCCGGGCTCCGCGGCGAACAGCAGCGCACCGCCGCGCCCGGTACGCAGCCGGTCCGACAGGGCTGCCACGGCTTCCAGTTCACCACGTCGGCCGTACAGCCGGAGCGGACTTCTCATGGTCGTCTTCCGGTCACGCCTGTCACGTTACTGCCGCGTACGCGGGGTGCGCTCTGGGCGCGCGCCCAGCGTTGGCGGGCCGGGTCTGTGCCCGCGCACACGACACGGGGAAAGCGCGTGCCGGTGCCGGCCGCGGGGCGCGCGGCCGGCACCGGTGTCGGTCAACGTCAGGAGGCGTGCGGGCAGTTGCCCCGGTACTCCTCGATGGTCAGGCTCGGGCGCGGCAGCGGGCAGAGGAACTGCTCGTAGCGGGTGTCGTTGTCGATGAACCTCTTGAGCCAGGAAATGCTGTACTTCGCGATGGTGGTGTTGGACGAGTTCGGCGTGAAGTGCGTCGCGTTGTTGAGTTCCAGGTACGCCTTGTCGAGCGAGGACGGCAGGCTCTCGTAGAAGGGCTCGGAGTGCGAGCCGACCGACGCGACCGTGTCGCCGTCGGCCCCCACGATCAGCGTCGGGGTCTGGATCTCCGGCCAGGTCTTGTCGGTGTTCCAGCCGGTGAGCGGTATGGCGGCCTGGAGGGAGGGCCGGCTCTTGGCCGCTTCCAGCGAGCCGCCGCCGCCCATCGAGTGGCCCATCACGCCGAGCCTGCTGCTGTCGATCCGGCCGCGTACGGCGCTGCGGCCGGTCAAGTAGTCGAGAGCTGCGAGGAGTTGGCGGCCTCTGCTGTCGGGCTGGTCGTACCTGGAAAGGGTGTCGATGGTGAAGACGACGAAGCCCTGGGAGGCGAGGCGCGGGCCGAGCCAGGAGATGGAGGACTGGGTACCGGTGTAGCCGGGAGAGACGGCCACGGCGCCGAAGGTGCCGTCGCTGGTGGACGTCGGGTAGTAGACGGTGCCGCCGCCGAAGCCGGTGACGCTCAGGGAGGAGACGGTGGTTTCCGAGACCGCGTAGGGGCCGCGGGCCGCTTCGATGCTCGCTGTGGTGGGGGCGGGTCCGCGTTCGTACGGATTGTCGGCTGCCTGGGCGGTGGGGGTCGTGGCGGAGTTGAGGCCACCGACGACAAGGAGCGCCGCCAAGGCGGCCATGAGCGGCCGCAGGCGGCCCTTCGCGTGGCGGCGGCGGGCGGAGGAGCTGTTCTCGCTGTTGTACTGCTGCACGACTGAGTCGTCCTCTCGGTCGTGGCGGAGCCGCCACGCCGGGCCGGGCAGCGCACTCGTCACCGAGGGCTGCGGCCGGTCGCACCGGGGCGGGCACCACCGTGTTCGCTGGCGGTGCCACTGTCGCGGTACGTCCGGCACGCGGGCATCGGCGGAATCACCTGCCTCCGCGCGGCCGGTGGCCCCGAAACAAGAGGGGGAGGACCGCTGTGCCGGCCCTCCCCCTCCCCCGTACTGCTCAGCCGGTCAGGTGGACCGGCAGGCTGCGGTGGCCGTTGGAGATGAACGACTCCACGGGCCGCAGATCGTCCGCCGGGACCGCCATGGCCAGGTCGGGGAAGCGCTCGAAGAGTGCAGGCAGGGCGATCTGGGCCTCCAGCCGGGCCAGCGGCGCTCCCAGGCAGAAGTGAACGCCGTGTCCGAACGCGAGATGTTCCTTGTTCACACGGGTGACGTCGAACCGGTCCGCGTCCTCGCCGTGGAACGCGGGGCTGCGCCCTGCGGCGGCGTACGCGGCAAGGATCGCGTCGCCCTTCTTGATGGTCACGCCCCCGGTCTCGATGTCCTCGACCGCGTAGCGCAGCGGCAGGCTCGCCACCGGGGACTCGACGCGCAGGGTCTCCTCGATCACGTCGTTCCAGGAGGCCGCGCCCGTCCGGACCAGTTCGAGCTGGTCCGGGTGGGTCAGCAGGGTGTGGACGGCGTTGTCCAGCAGGTTGACCGTGGTCTCGTGCCCGGCGCCGATCACCAGGAGCAGGGTGTCGACCAGTTCGGCCTCCGACAGCCGCGAGCCGTCCTCCTCCCGGGCGGCGATCAGGACGCTGGTCATGTCGTCGCCCGGGGCCTGCCGCTTGAGCGCGACGAGGTCGGACAGCACGGTGTGGATGCTCTCGAAGGTGGCCGCGGCCTCCTCCGCGGTGGCGGCGGTGTTGAAGATGCCGTCCACCAGGCGGCGCAGTTCCTTGCGGGTGCCTTCGTCGCTGACGCCGAACAGCTCGCAGATCACCTGGATGGGGATCGGATAGCAGTACTCCTCGCGCAGATCCACCGCCTGTCCCTGAGGGGTTGCGGCGAGACCGTCGAGCAGATCAGCCGTCATACGCTCGATACGCGGGCGCAGGGCCTCGGTGGCGCGCGCGGAGAAGGCCGTGGAGACCAGCTTCCGCAGCCGCCTGTGGTCGCTTCCGTAGGCGGTGAACATGTTCGTCACGGCGACCCAGGCGAACAGCGGCCAGTCCGGAGTGATCTCCCCGTCGATCCACGCGGACCAGTGCCGGCGGGGGTCCTTGGACACGCGGGGGTCGGTGAGCAGTTCCTTGAGCAGTGCCTGGTCACTTACTGCCCACGCCACCACCTGGCCAGGGAGCTCCACCAGCGCTGCCGGCCCCCGTTCCCGGATGCGGGCTCCCTCTCCGTGGATGTCGGCACCGGAGGGGTCGATGACGAGGGGGCGGGGTTCGTGTTCCATGTACGGGCTCCAGAGGTCTTGTCCGTGGTGACGACCGGCACGGTGATCGGGGGAAAGCGCACAGGCAAGGCGGCCAGCGCCCGGTGGAAGGGGCCCTGCCGCCACTCCAACCGACCTACCCCGACGGCCAGTTCGGCATCCGGGAGCCGGTCGAGGAGTTTTTCGACGGCGACCGCGGCGATCAGCCGGGCGGGGCTCTTCGCCGGGCAGGTGTGCGCACCGGCGCTCCATGCCAGGTGGGCGCGGTTGCCGCCGCGCCGGTCGCCGGCCAGGGCGGGGTCGGTGTTCGCGGCGGCCAGGCTGATCAGGACGGGCTCGCCCTCGCGCAGCGGGGTTCCGTCGAGTTCCAGGTCGTGGAGCGGGTAGTGGACGGCGTAGTTCGCCATCGGCGGGTCCGTCCACAGGACCTCGTCGAGCGCGTCCTCGACGGGCATGCTGCCGCCGGCGAGGTCACCGCCGAACCGGTCGTCGGAGAGCAGCAGCCGCAGCCCGTTGCAGATCAGGTTCTGCTGGGGTTCGGTGCCCGCGCCCATGAGGACGACGAGCTGATGCATCATTTCCTCGTCGGTGAGCTGCGCGGGATGGGCCATCAGCCAGGACGTCACATCCGCTGCGGGCCGCTCCCGCTTGAGAGCGACCAGTTCGGCCACGCCCTCGGTGAGAACCGCGTTCGCCTTCTCGGAGTCGGCGTTGGCATCGAAGATCCCGGACATGCCCTGGACGAGCTTGTCCCCGGTCTCCGGCGGGCAGCCGAAGAGCTGGTTGAAGACGAGCAGCGGCAGGACCGCTCCGTACTCGCTGAGAAGGTCGGCCCGCCCCTTGGGGCCGAACCGGTCGATGAGGGTGTCGGCGCTCTCCTCGACGTACCCGCGCAGCGCGTTCGGGTCCACGCGGCTCAGGCTGTCGGTGATGGCGCCGCGCAGCCGGGCGTGCTCGTCGCCGTCGGTGAAAAGGGCGTTGGGCCGGTACATCATCATCGGTACGACAGGGCTGTCCGCCGGCACCGTCCCGTCGGCGAGCGCCTTCCAGCGGCGCGGGTCCTTGGAGAACCGCTCCGGGCTGCGCAGCACCTCGAGGGCGCTCTCGTAGCCGGTGACGAGCGACGCGTGGACGCCGGGGGCGATCTCCACCGGTGCGACGGAGCCGTACGTGCGCAGCCGTTCGTACGTCGCGGACGGGTCGGCGGCGAACTCCGGTCCGTACAGCGACATGTGACCCGCGTGCGCCGGGCAGCCGGGGGGTGGTGGTGCCGTGCCCGGCGCGGGCTGGGGAGTGGCCATCAGTGCTCCTGGGAGGTGCGGGTCTGGAGGTACTCGACGAGGGAGATCAGCGCCTCGGTGGAGGACGCGGTGTTCCGCGCGTCGCAGGTGACGAGGGGGGTTTCGGGGAGGAGGTCGAGGGCTTCGCGGATTTCCGCGACCGGGAAGAGGGGCGCGTCGTCGAACTGGTTGACGGCGACCGCGTAGGGCATGCCGTGCTCCTCCAGCAGTCCCATGATGTCGAAGGACTGGTCGAGTCGCCGGGTGTCAGCGAGCACGAGGGCTCCCAGAGCCCCGTTCAGCATGTCTTTCCAGAGCGTGGTGAAGCGTTTCTGCCCGGGAGCTCCGAAGAGGTACAGCACCAGTTGCTCGCTGAGTGTGAGACGGCCGAAGTCCATGGCGACGGTCGTGGTGCTCTTGTCCGGGCTCCCGGCCAGGTCGTCGGTGAGTTCACTGGCCTGTGTCATGGTCTCTTCGGTACGCAGCGGCCGGATCTCGGACAGCGTGCCGACGAACGTGGTCTTGCCGACCGCGAAGTGACCCACGATCAGGATCTTGACAGCGGTCCTGACCGTGTCGGGGACGTACCGCTGGTCAGAGCCTGGAGCGGAGTCCATCAAGCACCTCCTGCAGAAGCTGGTCGGCGGGGAGCTGGGCCCTGGGGACGGGGGGCCTGGTGGTGATGTGGCCGCTGTCGATCAGGTCGCTGAGCAGGACCTTGGTGACGCTGATCGCCAGCGCCAGGTGTCCCGCCACTTCGGCGACCGACAGCGCTCCGCCCCGGCACAGCTCCATGACGCGGCGCTTCTCCGGGCTCAGCCCGGTGAGTGGCCGGTTGGCGGCGGCCGTCACGAGCGTCACCAGGTCGAGCGTGTTCCGCGTCGGACGGGAGCGGCCGTCCGTCACGACATAGGGGCGTACGAGCCCCCGTTCACGCCTGTCGGGCGGGCTCATGCCGGGTGGCTGGCGCCTGGCCGGGGCGGACTGGTGAGCTCCTTGCCCAGCCGGTCGACCAGCTTGTGCATTCCGTACGTGACCGCCTCCATGTCGACGTTCTGGGTGGCGGAGACCGCCAGATAGGCGCCCGCGCCGGCGGCGACCAGGAAGACGTAACCGTCGGCGAACTCGACCAGTGTCTGCTGCCACGGAGAGGACTCCTTGGCACAGAACTCGGCTGTGCTGCGGCTGATCGACTGGAGACCGGACAGCGCGGCTGCCTGCCGTTCCGCTTCGTCGCGCGCGATGCCCTGTGAATGCGCCCGGAGCATGCCGTCCGCGGAGAGCAGGATCGCGTGGCGGGCTTCCGGGACCTTGAGGACCTCGTCCAGCATCCAGCCCAGTTCGTTGGTCATGTGGTCGTTCATTCCTGCGGGTTCCCTTCATCGTCTTGAGAGGCGGCGCGCCCGAAGCGGGTGCCGCGGGCGAACGCACCCATGCGGGAGGCGGTCTCGGCGGCCGGGCGGACCAGGGTGTGACCGTCGCCGGGCGGCGGCGCGGCGGCGGATGCCTGCCGGCCTGCCTCGTCGTCCTGGGCGGCGCGGCGGCGGCGCTTGGGGAGGCCGCCCGCGGTGGACGTCCGATCGGCCGCGGGGGCGGGCACCGACGCCTGCGCAGGACCGGAAACCGGCTCGGGCACCGGCGCGTGCACCGGCTCCGCCTGCGGGATCGCCGTCTTGGGAGCGCGTACGCGATTGAGGAGCGTATGGGGAAGAAACAGCACGGCCCGCACTCCCCCGTAGGGCGACCGGGTGTCGACGGAGACCGTGAACCCGTACCGGGCGGCGAGCACGCCGATGGCGGCGAAGCCGAACTGGGGCGGGTCACCGAGCCGGTTGATGTCGATGTCTTCCTTGCCCGACAGGCGCCGGCCCGCCTCCTCGGTCTCGCGCGCGTCCATGCCGACCCCGGCGTCGTCGATGACGACGCAGATGCCGTTGTGCGCGGGCTGGACGCTGACCTCGACCGTGGTGTTGGGCTGCGAGTGGCGCGCCGCGTTGTCCAGCAGTTCGGCGACCGCGAGGACCACGGGCTCCACCGCCCGGCTCACGACGTCCATGTCGACCCGCGAGTGGACGTTGACGCGCCGGTAGTCGCGGATCCGCGACGTCGCGCCGCGTACGACGTCGATCAGCGGGGAGGCGACCCGCTGCCGTCCCGGCCACGAACCGCAGAGGACGGCGATCGCCTGCGCCCTGCGGCCGAACTGCGCATTCGCGTGGTCGATCTCCAACAGGTCCTGGAGCACATCAGGGCTGTCGTGCCGGTCCTGCATGTCGGAGATGGACAACTGCTGTTCGTTCGCGAGGGCTTGGAGTGCGCGCATCGCCGCCTTGAGCGTTGCTCTCGCCGACTGGTCGGCTCGGGACCGTGCCGTGCCGACGGATGTGGTGAACAGGTCCTCGACCTGCTGCAGACTCTGCCCGTAGGCGGTTGTGGCCAGCCGCGGATCGAGCAGTCCGGGCCCGGGTACGGGCTGTGGCTGGGCCTGCGCCAACGCGGAGAGGCGGGCCTCGACCAAGTGGGCGGCCTCCGCGTCACGAGCGCGCAGGCTGCTTTCCAGCGCCGTGAGACGCCGGCGCAGCGCGGCGGTGAGCCGGTGTTGGCGCACCAACAGAACCGAGCCCGGAAGGGCACCGGCCGCAAGGCACCAGATCACCGCCTCCGGTATGTGTTGCGTCATGGATCCTCAGGGACGGGGTGAGGTAGAGCAGGACGGGGGGAGCAGCGACGCGGTGGGGGCGGAGGAATCACAACTCCCCTGCCCACCACGGGCACTGGAGCGGCTGATCATCCTAGGTATGGCAGGCGGCTTCAAGTGCTACTTATGTATGTTGACATAGGTATCCGGCCATACCTATGCTGTCCGCATGCCCCACTCCAGCGCGTCCGACCAGGACCTCCGGCACATCGCGTCAGCGATGTCGGCCGTCCTGCCCGCGCTGCACCGGGCGCTCGACCGCCGTGTCGCCCAGGACTTTCCGTATCCCAAGCCTCCCGAGGGCCAGCTGGCGCTCCTGCGGCTCGTCGGGGAGCGGGACGGGGCCACCGTGCGGGAGGCAGCCGACGTACTGCTGATGAAGCCGAACAATGTGAGCGCCATGGTCACCCAGCTGGCAGGCCTGGGGCTGCTTGAGCGCAGGCAGGATCCGGCGGACAAGCGGGTCGCGCATCTGCACCTGACGGCGGAGGCGCGCCGCCGGCTCGCCGAGGTCGGGGATCTCATGGAGGGGTACGTCGTCGACGCGCTGCGGACCCTCACCGACGGGGATCTCGACGCCATCGGATCGGCGCTCGGCGCTCTGCGGGGCTTGGCGCGGCAGATTCACCCCGCCGCCGGCTGACGGCGCACTCGCGCAGCCGCAGCCGCAGCCGCTGCGCAGCCGTACATCCCCATCTTTACGAGGAAGCAAGGCACCTCCATGCCCTCCACCGTCGTGGATCGCTCACCCCTGCCCGCACACAGCCCGCCCGACGCTCCGGCCGGCCGCCGTGGCAAGCCCTGGCTGACGCTCATCGCCGTCGCCTTCGGCCTGTTCATGGTCGGTCTGGACGGCTCCGTCGTCGCCATCGCCAACCCGGAGATCGGCCGGGACCTGAACGCGTCCACCGCCGACCTGCAATGGGTCACCAACTCCTACCTGCTGGCGCTGGCCGCGGCACTCATCCTCGGCGGGAAGCTCGGTGACCGCTTCGGCCGTCGCACGTTCTACCTGGTCGGCGTCGCCGGCTTCACCCTCGCGTCGGTCGCCATCGGCCTGGCCGGATCGATCGAGGGCGTCATCGCCTTCCGCGCCGTGCAGGGCTTCTTCGGCGCTCTCCTGATGCCCAACACACTCGGGCTGCTGCGCGCGGTGTTCCCGCCGAAGAAGTTCGGCATGGCGGTGGGCATCTGGGCGATGGTGTCGTCCGTGTCCACCGCGCTCGGCCCCATCGTCGGCGGGCTGCTCGTCGAGCACGTCAACTGGGAGTCGGTCTTCTACATCAACGCGCCGATCGGTGTCGTCGCGCTCGTGTTCAGCGCGATGGTGCTGCCGCAGAGCAAGAATTCCACCGGTGACCGCCACCGCTTCGACGTCCCCGGTGTCGTCCTGCTGGCAGCCGGGCTGCTCGTCGTGGTGTTCGGTGTGGTCAAGGGCGAGACGTGGGGCTGGAGTTCGGGCACGACCCTGGGCACCCTCGCCGCCGGCCTCCTCGTCCTGCTGCTGTTCGGCTGGTACGAGACACGCGTCGAGCACCCGCTGTTGCCGATGCGGCTGTTCCGCAGCCCGGCGCTGACCATCGGCACGATCATCACCGCGGTCAACTTCTTCGTCCTGCTCGGCGTGATCTTCTTCGTCATGCTCTACCTGCAGAACGTCCGCGGTTTCACGCCCGTCGAGGCCGGCGTGCGTACCCTGCCGCTCAGCCTGGCGTCGGTGGTCGCCTCACCCCTGGGCGCGAAGCTCACCGAGAAGTCCGGCGCGCGGCTGTCCATGCCGCTGGGCATGGTGCTGCAGGCCGGCGCCGCCTTCGGGATGCTCGCGTGGGGCGTGCATTCGTCGTACGCCGCGATGTGGCCCCCCTTCGTCGCGCTCGGCCTCGGCGTCGGCATGGTCATGGCCGCCTCCTCCGACGCCATCGTGGGCAACTCCCCCGTCAAGGACGCCGGCGTGGCGGGCGGGCTCCAGGCCACCGCGCTGCAGATCGGCGGAGCGCTCGGCACCTCCGTGCTCGTGTCCCTGATCAGCGGCCGGGTCGGCTCGACCCTGACCGGCGAACTCACCTCAGCCGGGGTGCCGGCGCCCATGGCACGGGGGCTGCACGAAGCCAGGGACGCGGTGGCGATGGGCGTTTCACCGGTCTCCGGTGACATGCCGGCGCGGCTCAGGACGGCGGTGATCGAAGGCAGCGGCCAGGCTTTCATCAACGGCGTGCACACCGCCGCGCTCGTCACCGGCGTGCTGTGCGTGGCCGGCGCGGTGCTCGCGGCGGTCGGCGTACGTCGGCGTAACCCCGAGGGTGCTGATCACTGAGGACCGCCCATCGAGCGGGCACACCAATCGCCCCCGAGCACACGCGTCGTCAAAGGGCCGGCGGAGTACGCGAAGCGTCAGGGGCGCCGAGTGCGGCGGCCGGCCCGAGCAGGCGCAGTGCGTCGAGGGCGAGGGTGAGTTGTACGAGATCGCGGGGCCGGGACAGCTCAAGGCCCGTGATCTGCTCGAAGCGGCGCAGCCGGTTGAGCACGGTGTTGCGGTGGCAGAGCATGTGCCGGGCCGTCTGGACGGCGGAGCCGCCCTTCTCGATCCACACACCGAGGGTGTCGAACAGCGTTTCCCGGTCGGCGGGCTCCAGGGCGTAGACGGGCTGGAGCACCTGGAGAGTCAGTTCGGCGGACAGGTCTGGGCGTGAGAGCAACAGACCGTCGGGCAGGCGGGAGTCGAGCCGGGCTATCTCGCCCTCGGCCCGGCACGTGCGCAGTGCGAGTCCGGCCATGTCACGCGCCCTGGGCAGGCTGTGCAGACCCTGGACGACGGGGCTGACACCGGTGCGGAGTCCGGTTCCGGCGGCCAGGCCGGACACGAGCGCGTCCAGGGGCCGGTCGCCGAGGTGGGCGACGAGCACGGCGCGCTTCCCGCGGGTGTGGCGCAGGATCCGGATGCCGCGTACCTCGGGAACGGCTTCCGGCAGGCGACCGTACGGCGGCGTGGCGCCTATCACCGCGACCGCGAACCGTCCGTCCAGCGGCAGACCGAGGATCGCCGCCGCGTCCCGGGTGAACTCGGGTTCGTTGCGGCTCTCCAGCAGGGCGGCGAGGATCAGGCGGACGCGTTCGCCGTGCCGGCTGGCGACGCCTTTGGCGACCTGCCGGTAGGCGTCGGCGACCAGGACGGCGTCGCGGTCGTTGTGCTTCCACACCAGCTCGGCGACGTGCACCAACTGGCGCGTGTCGCCGAGCCCGTCCCGCTCCACCACGCGGATGATCCCGCCCCAGACCTCCGAACCGGCGACACGGTAGGCATGCATCACCTCGTCGAGGGGACGGCCCTCTTCCGCGCGCCGGATGCCCAGCTCCCTGGTGTACCGCTCGATGCTCACGATGTTCCCCGGATCCAGGCCGGCTTCCAGCCCGTGCCGGACGCCGGTGCCCACGGACCGCGGCAGGTCGGCCGGCGCGAGCACCGGGTCGGCGTAGTACGGCACCTCGGCGCGGATCTTCTCCACCACGGCGTCGGTGAAGTCCGTGCCGCGTCCCAGCAGGCGCCGACAGGCACGGTGGAGGATCTGGAGAGGAGAGGACTCCACGGCGCCGGCGGCCGACGGACCACCGACGGCGATCTCATGGCCGCGCGCTCGCTCCGGGCGAACGCTGCCGGGGACGGCATTGGTGTGCATGGACCCTCCATACGGATGGGACGTGCGAGAACACCACGGCGAGTCGCCATGGACGGCACCCTCGGGAGGCCACCATGCTAAGCAGTCGGTTATCCCAGGGCGAGGTCTCAGCCAAACCGTGATGATTCCGCCACATCGGCGGTGACACCCAGAAGCGAATGGGAGAAATGATGCCGCTCTATCTCACGAGGTTCAGCTACACACCGGAGACCTGGGGCAGGCTGATCAGCAATCCGGAGGACCGCGGCAGGGCCGCTCAGCAGTACATCGAGTCGGTCGGCGGGAAGCTCCACGGGTTCTGGTACGCCTTCGGCACGCACGACGGCTACACGCTGTGGGAAGCCCCCGACAACGTCTCCATGGCGGCGGTCGCGCTGGCGATCACGGGAGGCCGCGCACTCAGCTCGTTCGAGACAACGGTGCTGCTGACCGTTGACGAAACGATGGAGGCCCTGCGCAAGGCCCAGCAAGTCCAGTACCGAGCGCCGGGCACCGCCGCGCCAGGGAACGCCTGAGCCGCCGGCCGGGACTTTGCCGTCGTACCCGGTGTGCACCGAGCGTCCACCGCGGACCGCTCCACCGGCTGCGACCGGACCGGCACACGCCTTTGCATGACCATGCATGGTGGTGCATACTCTTCCTATGTCTAAGGTCCTCACCTCCCTTCCCGCCGGCGAGCGCGTCGGCATCGCCTTCTCCGGCGGCCTCGACACCTCGGTCGCGGTCGCGTGGATGCGCGACAAGGGCGCCATCCCGTGCACGTACACCGCCGACATCGGCCAGTACGACGAGCCCGACATCGCGTCGGTGCCCGGCCGTGCGAAGACCTACGGTGCCGAGATCGCGCGCCTGGTCGACTGTCGCGCGGCGCTGGTCGAGGAGGGTCTGGCCGCACTCACCTGCGGGGCGTTCCACATCCGCTCGGGCGGGCGCGCCTACTTCAACACCACGCCGCTCGGCCGCGCCGTCACGGGCACACTGCTGGTCCGGGCGATGCTCGAGGACAACGTACAAATCTGGGGCGACGGCTCGACCTTCAAGGGCAACGACATCGAGCGGTTCTACCGGTACGGCCTGCTCGCCAACCCGCACCTGCGGATCTACAAGCCCTGGCTGGACGCCGACTTCGTGACCGAGCTCGGCGGCCGCAAGGAAATGTCGGAGTGGCTTCTCGCCCATGACCTGCCCTACCGCGACAGCACAGAGAAGGCGTACTCCACCGACGCCAACATCTGGGGCGCCACCCACGAGGCCAAGACGCTGGAGCACCTCGACACGGGCGTGGAGACCGTGGAGCCGATCATGGGCGTGCGGTTCTGGGACCCCTCGGTCGAGATCGCCACGGAGGACGTGACGATCGGCTTCGACCAGGGCCGCCCGGTGACGATCAACGGCAAGAAGTTCGCCTCCCCCGTCGAGCTGGTGATGGAGGCCAACACCATCGGCGGCCGCCACGGCATCGGCATGTCGGACCAGATCGAGAACCGCATCATCGAGGCCAAGAGCCGCGGCATCTACGAGGCGCCCGGCATGGCCCTGCTCCACACGGCGTACGAGCGTCTCGTCAACGCGATCCACAACGAGGACACCCTCGCCCAGTACCACAACGAGGGACGGCGCCTGGGCCGGCTGATGTACGAGGGCCGCTGGCTCGACCCGCAGGCGCTGATGATCCGCGAGTCGCTGCAGCGCTGGGTCGGCTCCGCGGTCACCGGCGAGGTGACGCTGCGGCTGCGGCGCGGCGAGGACTACTCGATCCTCGACACCACAGGCCCGGCGTTCAGCTACCACCCGGACAAGCTGTCCATGGAGCGCACCGAGGACTCCGCGTTCGGCCCGGTGGACCGGATCGGCCAGCTCACCATGCGCAACCTCGACATCGCCGACTCGCGCGCGAAGCTGGAGCAGTACGCCGGGCTCGGCCTCATCGGCACCACCAGCCCCACCATCGGTGCCGCTCAGGCGGCCGCGACCGGGCTGATCGGCACCATGCCGGAGGGCGGCGCCGAGGCGATCGCCTCCCGCGGCGAGGTCTCCGGTGACGAGGAGATGCTGGACCGCGCCGCGATGGAGTTCGGCACGGACTGACCCGGACCGACTCGGACTGACCCCCCGGCCCCGTCGAGCGGAAAGGCCGGCTCGGCGCCAACGCGTCGAGCCGGCCTTTCCGTTACCGTGCGGAAGACGTCGTACACCTCTGCGAACATCGCGCGGTGCAGCAGTACGGGTCAATCGGTCCCACGACGTCTGTACGTCGCAGGGGACGCCGAAGCCGCTGGCGGCTTCGAGGCCGCAGTAACCGTGGAAGGCCGAGCGCAGAAGCCTCACGGCGTCGGTGAAGTGCCGCGCCAGCGCTGGGCAGCAGCATCAGCCGATCGGCGCGTACAGCACCCCCAGCTTGTCGATCCCGTTGCCCGCGCGGCCCCTGAAACCGACGATCTGCCAGCCGGAGGGGGCCGCGTAGGTCACAGAGTCCGTCGTGGCCGAACCGGCCTTCAGGGTGCGCGACTTGTCGGTTGTGAAGGCCGCCGAGAAGAGGCGGGTCCGGCCGTCCTTCTGTCCGCGCGTGAGCGTGACCGAGGTGAGGTGTTCGCCCGGTGCGAGGGTCAGGGACGTGGCGGTGCCACCCGTGCCGCCGTGAGTCAGCGACGTACCGCCGTCATGTGTGAGTGCGACCGCGTCGAGGCGGGAGCCGCCGCGCAGGGTCAGCGTGCGGGGCGCGAGCGGGGACGGAAGGTTGTCCGCGTCGTTGAACGCCGTGCCGTGCGGGCCGCCGAAGAAGTCACCGGCCCGGAGCGTCGAGGGCAGCGTCCAGGAGAAGTCGACCGTGTGCGGGAAGTGGTCGGAGAGGTTGTCGCCCCTGGCGTCGAGGAAGGACGCCCACTCGTTGCTGTAACGGGTGGCGGAGAGGTTCACCAGGTTGCTGCCGCGATAGAGGATCTTGTCCACCACCTCGCAGTCGTTCGTCGGAGCCGTCTTGGGGCAGACGATCGCGTCACCGCCCTGAGCGGGGGCGCTACCGCCGCGGACGAGCTGGACCCACGCGTCGGTCAGGCCGTTCTCGGACGTCAGCGTGCGGATGTTGTCGCCGGATCGTGTGTAGCGGGTGTTGGTGTCGCCCATGACGATTACCGCGTTGCCCGCCGAGTTCGCCCGGATGAACTCCGAGAGCTGTTCGATGTTGGCGCGGCGGGCGGCCAGCGCCGCCTCCGTCACGTCAGCGTTCGTGTGGACGTTGTAGAGGTCTACGAACACCCCCTCGGCCAGCCGGATCCGGGCCTGTGTGAAGCCCTTCGGGGTCAGGCAGTCGGTACCTGTGCAGTTGTTCCAGTCGACCCGCTCGAAGTCCTCGAAGGGGTAGTCGGACAGGGTATTGAGACCGTCGCCGATGCCGGCGCCGCCGCTCGTCGCGGTGCGGTACGGGTGGTCGTCACCCGCGTACAGCGCGGCGTGGTAGTTGAAGTCCTCCTGGACGTTCACGATGTCGTACGCCGCGAGACGCGGGGAGATCAGCGGGGTGTTGGTCGCCGGGTTGCCGGAACTCAGCCCCTGCGGAAGGCCCGCGACGTTGTACGTGAGGACGCTGAAGGCGCCGGACGGGTCGTTGGCGGCCGCGGGCGTCGCGCCGGCGGCGGCGAGCCCGGAGAGGGCCAGGGCGCCTGCCACAAGGGTGCCGATGAGTCTTCTCATGATGGGGGGTGTCTCCAGACGCGAGGCTGGGGGGGAAGATCAACGGTGCTCAGGGTTCGTGCAAACTCACCTCCCCACAGGGCGAGTTGGAAAAACCGCGCAGGGTGGGGCGAGTCGTCTCGGGGAGGTCCTTCACGGTGGCGTCCGCGGCGGCGGCGCGGCGACGCGGGCGGTGTCTCGGGGTGACGTTGCGGACCGGGTGAGGGTTCAGGTCGTACAGCTGAGCTTCATCTGGGCCGCGGCGTGATGTGCGCCCCAGCTTGCCTGGCCCCGGTCGAGCAACTGTACGGTGAAGGACTCACCCTCGACCGGGTAACTGCCCACGGCGACGAGGCTGCCTCGGTGGTCGATCTGGCGGACGCCGAACGTGGCCTGCGGGTAGTGGCCGCTCGCGGCCGAGGCGAGCACTTGGTAGACCGTTGGGTTGCCGGCGACATCGCCGTCGCGGCCACTGTTCGGCACGTACACGGCGAGGTGACACTCGTCGTACCCCTTGCCGATCGGCCAGGACCAGATCGCCGTGCCCTGGCCGTCCTCGTACGGATGGCCCGACATGGGTACGGCGGTGAACCTGCCGTCGCACGTACCGCCCCGGTAGCCGCCGGACTGCAGGTCGTACCAGCCGCCGCCGTAGCCGGCATCGTGGCGGTAGCCACCGCCGTACCCACCCCCGTACCCGCCGCCACTCTGGTAGCGGCCGTACTCCTGGTAGACGTTGGTGGTGCAGCCGGGACCCGCCCAGCCGGTGTAGCCCGGAAGGCCGGAGGGCGACGGAGAGGGCTTCTTCGACGGCGCGGGGGTCTTGACGTGCACGGGCGCCTTGGCGGGCGGGGGCTCGACCGTCGGCGTGGGAGTGGCCCGTCGGCTCGGGGCGGGGCTGGGAGAAGGGGGTGCGCTCAGGCCCGGCAGCGACGACGGACTGATACGCGTCGGTACGCCGCGGCCGCGGAGGTCGTCCTCGAAGGCGGCTTCGTTACCCCTGGCGCCATCCGGGACATCGGAGAGCAGCGAACCCACGCCGACGAGAGAGCAAAGGGTTACCGCAACCGCCGTGACGAGCAGGGCTCTTCGTGGCCGGGAGAGGGTGGATATACGACCCAGAAGTGTCTCCCGTGCGACCCATGACCCGTCGGGGCCGGAAGCCGGGAGGGACATGGCTCCGCAGTCGGGGCAGCCCATTCCCGGCAGGGGACTTTTTCGGCCACTGCCGCACTGTTCACACGCCATGGCAGCACACTATGCAGGAGCAAGTCCGCTACGGCGAGAGGAAATTGGAGATTGCCATCTTGCCTTGTCCGAGGCCCACACTTGGCCTAGTCCAACATTCAACCTTGGTCTGGTCCATGGCCCATTGCTCCACTCGCTCGTGGCCTGATGACGTTGCTGACGCCCCATCAGGGGCGCTGGCACACGCGGCCGTGGCCCGCGGCGAAGCACGATCTCGAACGCCTGTGGTTGCGGAGCGAGTCGCAGGCGCTGGCTGACGGCGACGAGTCGTCGCTATCACTATCGCTATCGCTATCGCCGAGTACACGGCCCTCTGCGGCTGCGTACCCAGGGCGGTGACGGGTACCAGGAGGACGCGGCCTGCGCCCCGACGAGATCGAATGACCAGGATCTTAAGAAGGGAGGCGGCGGTCGACATGCCGGTACCCGAAAGCGGTGCTCCTCACCGGTCCATTCAAGAAAGCGCACGCCACGGCAGGCTCACCGCGCGTCCGCGTGCCGTCGAAGTGAAGGCGCAGCAGCCGGGCACGTATCGGACAGACAGGCAGGCCCTGCTGCGCGTGCCCTCGGCCCCGCCGCCGTATCGGCTGGCTGTGGTGCTTCACGGAGCCGGAGGATCGGCCGAACAGGCCCTGACATGGCTGCGTCCGCAGGCGGGAGCCGACGGTCTGCTGCTCCTCGCGCCTCAGGCCTCCGGCTCCACCTGGGACCTGATCGTCGGCGGATACGGCCCGGACGTGGTCCGGCTCGACACCACGCTGGCCGATGTGTTCCAGAGGTTCCCGGCCGAGGCGACGGGCGTGGCAATCGCCGGCTTCTCCGACGGCGCCTCCTACGCCCTTTCCCTGGGACTGACGAATGGCGATCTCTTCGGCGCGGTGCTCGCCTTCTCCCCCGGGTTCATGGCGCCGCTGCTCCGTCATGGCCGACCCCGGATCTTCGTCTCCCACGGCACGGCGGACCGGGTCCTGCCGATCGACCGGTGCAGCCGTGAGGTCGTCCGTACGCTCCGCGACGACGGCTACCCGGTCACCTACCGGGAATTCGCCGGCGGCCATGACGTGCCCGCTGACGTAGTGGCACAAGCCTTGCGATGGTGGAACACCCCATGAGGCGGCACCGGAATGCGATGTGTGAGCCGGCGCCGCTCAGGGGTACCCGTTGGGGCGCGTGGACGACCGCGAAGGCAAGCGGCCGGCATGCGTAGGGACGCCCGTACCGCTATGCCGCTCGTCTCCCTCGGTGAGCGACCGTGAAAGCCCATAGGCACGCGTACGAAGGAGAAGGAGACTGCCAGGGATCACGACACCTTCGTCGGACAGGTCCAAGACCGCGCCCACCTTGGCAGTCGCGGCGCTGCCGAGACCGCGACACGAGCCACCCTGGAGACGCTCGCCGAGCGTGTGCCCGCAGGACTGGCCGTCAACCGCGTCGCCCAGCGCGCCGGTGAGGACACCCCCAGGGCCGCACACGAGGCGCGCTGCGTCATGGAAGTGGTCGGCGAGGCCGCACAAGGCTCCCTCACCGACAAGATCCGCCAGTCCCTGGACGACGAACTCGCCAGCAGCTTGTTCGCAGGCAGCACCGGCTCTGCCTGAGCGGATTGCGCCGGGGTGCCGGCAGAGGGTGGCGCGGTACAAGCGCTGCGAAGGCCGGGAGCCGTGCTCCCTCAGCTCAATGCGGCCGGACCCGCCGTGCGACGCCCGCCGCAGCACATGCCAGCACGGTGACGGCGGTCAGCCGCCGCATCGCGGTGCGTCGGCGTCCGCCCCACCCGCCATGCGCCGCGCCGGTACCCGGCGCCGGTACGTGCAGGTTGCCGTGCCCGGCGGGAGCGGGCTCCTTGCGGGACAGGTGGGCCTTGTCCACCTGCCGGGCCATCATCCGCTCCGCCATGCCCGGCATGATCCTCGACTCCAGCACCACGGAACGGCCCATGGGACCGACCACGACTTCCCGCCGGGGCCGGCGCACCAGGTCCACGATGGCCCGCGCCACGCGCTCGGGGCTGTAGACCGGCGGCATAGCCAGCGGCTTGCGTCCGGTGTAGTTCGCGGCGTGTTCAAAGAGAGGCGTGTCGATCGTGGCCGGCAGCACCGTACACACGTGGATGCCCTCGGCCTTGCCCAGCCGCAGCTCCTGGCGCAGGCTCGCGCTCAGCGCCCGGACGGCGTATTTCGACATGCCGTAGGCGTGGGTGTACGGCTGGCTGACGACGCCCACGATGGATGAGACGTTGATCAGCGTTCCCCGGCCCTGCTCGCGCATGACGCGGAGGGCGGCGCGGGCGCCGTGCACGTACCCCATGACGTTGACGTCCAGGACCTTGCGGAAGTCCTCCAGGGGCACCTCTTCGAAGGGTCCGAACACGGTGACGGCCGCGGAGTTGACCCAGACGTCGATGCGGCCGAAGCGCTGGACCGCGCGCCGGGCGAGGTCGTCGACCGCCTTGGGATCCGTGACGTCGGTCGGCACGACGAGCGCCTCAGCGCCACGGTGACGTTCGCACTCCTGCCTGACCGCTTCGAGCGCCTCCGCGCGCCGCGCCGCCAGCACCACCGAGCACCCCTTGCGGGCGAAAGCGACGGCGGTGGCCCGACCGATGCCGCTGGAAGCCCCGGTGATCACGACCACGGAATCACGCACTCGCATTGGGAACCCCTTCTCCGCACCATGTCCGATGAGTCACTCAACCACCGGATTACGCGTTTCGCCGCTCGGCGAGAGCCCTCCGGGTGCTTGCCCTGCTCGGCGCTCGCTGTCAGGTGGTCGAGCCCCTCGCCCGGTCCACGCCCTCGCTGTTCGTCGTCGACGAAGCACAGTGCGTGGCTTCCTGAGGCCCTGACTTCCGTCCCGGCTACCTGCCGCCTGACGCAGGCAGTCCAGCTCGCCGGGCTTGGCCTGGTGGCCGGTGAGCGCTCCGGGGCGCACGATGCCTTCCTGGCCGGCGATGCCGACTTGGTGGTGGCCGGTTCCCAGTTCCCGGTTCCCTCGACGCCTACTACCAGGAAATCGGCCGTGCCGGCCGCGACGGTGAACCCGCGGTCGCGGTCCTCACTACCGGCCGGAGGACGGCGGGCGCCGTGCGCACCGACGCCGACGGGTAGGTGCGTCCCGTTCCCGGCATGACGTCCGAGGACGCCACCGCGCGATCCTCTTGACCTGCCGACCGTGCGGCATGGGCGACGGACTGAGTCGTACGCTGGTCGTGTCATTCGTTTGGGCTTCTCGTTTTCGTCTGCCGAGCACCAGGACCCGTGGCCCTCTCGCATTGTGAGGCCGACGGGCGGACGCGGGCCGTCCCTGTCCGACAGGGTGATCGGCATGGCTTCGCTTGAGCATTGCGCCCGCATGCTGCGCGCCTTGTTGCGGGCCAGCCATCTGTCCGCGTTCGAGGAGCTCCCGGGCATGGGAGACCGGCACGCCGGCGAGGCCGGGCTGCAGCGGGCCCGTATCTACGTGGCCGACATCCAGGAAGTGGTACTGCGCGAGGCCACAGGCCGGGGCCTTGACGCTGGAGCCGGCGGCCAGGAGTTGCGGATCGACGCCACGCTGCCCGGTCGCGTGTTTTGCAGTGGACAGTCCCACTCCGCGCCCGCCGAAGGCCGGGTGCAGCACTGGCTGCCCGTGCTCGACGGCACCGAACGCCTCGGCGCGCTGCGTGTCGAAACTGATGATGAGGCGGACGAGCAGACGCAGGCGGCCATGGAGGACCTGGCGTCGCTGGTGGGCATGCTGCTGGTCTCCAAACGGCACCACAGCGACTCCTACGCCCGCCTCACCCGTGTCAGTCCCATGTCGGTCTCCGCCGAGATGCAGTGGACACTGATGCCGCCACGCACGTTCGCCAACACACGGGTGACCATCGCCGCGGTGATGGAACCCGCCTACGCCACCGCCGGCGACGCCTTCGACTACGCCCTGGCCGGCGACACCGCCCACCTGGCCGTCTTCGACGCCATGGGCCACGACACCTCCGCCGGACTGACCGCCAATCTCGCCATAGCCACCTGCCGCAACGAGCGACGCCAGGGCCGCAGCCTCACCGAGGCCCGCGACGCCATCGAAGCCACCTTGATACAACAGTTCGGCCAGAGCCGCTACGCCACCGCCGTTCTGGCCGACCTCGACCTCAAGACCGGCCTGCTGAGCTGGATCAACTGCGGCCACCACCCACCCGTACTGATCCGCGGCAAACGCTGGACCACCCACCTGGACTGCGCACCCACACACCCCCTGGGCACGGATCTGGACGTTCCGGTCAACCTGTGCCGGGAGCAGCTGGAGCCAGGTGACCGGCTGCTGCTCTACACCGACGGCGTAGTCGAAGCCCGCGACGCCAAAGGACACGAGTTCGGCCGAGACCG
>NZ_JAGGPA010000027.1 GCF_018614035.1 Streptomyces sp. ISL-96 | reverse complement strand
GCTACCCGCACCGTCCTTGGGCACTGACGCGCACCCCGGCCCGAACGGGCCCGACGCCTGCGAAGCCTTGCCCGCGTCGTCCTGGGCCGGGCTTTCCTTCGCGGCCGAAGGGGCGGATCCCTTGTCGTCGCTGCTGTCATCCATCCCGCACGCGGTGAGGACGAGCGGCAGCGCGGCTGAGGCGATGACGACGGCAAGGGTGCGACGCGAGCGGGTGCTGAACATTGAGAGCTCCTTGAGCAGGCTGTGGGCGCCGACAGGCGGCCCTTGGGCGGGCGAGGGGTGACAAGGGAATACGGCCCCGCAGCCGCTTCTGCTGCTCATGGGGCCGTACCGCTTCCCTCACACCCTTCATTCGTCGCCGGAGCCGGTACGGATTGGTCGTGAGGCGGCCGAGTTTTCTGG
This sequence comes from Streptomyces sp. ISL-96, assembly GCF_018614035.1. Taxonomy (GTDB): domain Bacteria; phylum Actinomycetota; class Actinomycetes; order Streptomycetales; family Streptomycetaceae; genus Streptomyces. Next base: position 139,060 of record NZ_JAGGPA010000027.1, on the reverse strand, counting down.
GCGGACACAAAGTCGGCCGGCGAACCCATCCGCGACGCCTGCGGCTACGAATCAGTCGAAAGAGCAAAAACCACCGAAGAACTACTGACGGCCGGCTTTCGCTCACCCGTATCGCTAGAAAGGTTGGGTATGGGCGACCATCACGCCGTGCTGCGCCCCGTTGGCCTCGGCCGTCCGAGAGGTGTGCGGTGAAAGAGATCGCACGCGTCACAGGCGCCCCGCAGCGTGGTCCGGAACTGTCCGAAGTCGTAGCCCTCGTCGCCGGCGGTGATCAGGACGCCTTCGCGAGCCTCTACGACGCGGTCGCCGGCCCGGTCTACGGGCTGGTACTCAAGGTGCTGCGTGATCCGGCCCAGTCCGAGGAAGTGGCACAGGAAGTCATGGTCGAGGTGTGGCGTACCGCCGCGCGCTTTCGTCCCGAGCAGGGCAGTGTCATGACCTGGGTTATGACGATGGCTCACCGCCGCGCCGTGGACCGGGTGCGCTCCGAGGAAGCGGCGACCGCCCGCGAGCAGCGCAACGCGTTTCGCGAGCGCACGCCCGACTACGACCAGGTCAGCGAGGAGGTGGCCGTCCGGCTGGAGAGTGAGCAGGTCAGGCGGTGCCTGCGGGGCCTGACCGAGCTGCAGTACCAGGCCGTGACCCTTGCCTACTACCAGGGCTACACCTACCGAGAGGTCGCCGCCACGCTGTCGGCGCCACTGGGAACAGTCAAGACACGTCTGCGTGACGGTCTGATCCGGCTCCGAGACTGCATGGGAGTGAACGCATGAGCGACGAACATGTGCATGTCCTCACCGGCGCCTACGCCCTGAACGCGGTCGGCGACGAGGAGCGCGAGACGATCGAGCGCCACGTGCAGGACTGCATGGCCTGTGCCGAGGAAGTGCGAGAGCTGACCGCCACCGCGGCCCGCCTGGGAACAGCTGTCGCGGCCGCAGCCCCGCCGAGTATGAAGCCGCAGGTCATCACCTGGATCAAGACCGTGCGCCAACTGCCCCCGGACGTGGAGGCCGTTAGCGTGGTGCCGCGTCCGGCGAGCGCCCGCGCACGGTACGCGCGGCGTCTGGTGCTGGCCGCCTGCGTCGCCGCGGCCACTGCGTTCGGCGGAACGGCGGCGTGGCAGTTCCAGGACGCACAGCGGGCCGAACAAAGAGCCCAGCAGGCCAGGCAGGAGACCACAGACATGGCACGCGTGCTGGCCGCCTCCGACGCCCGTACCGTCAGCGGAAGCCTCAAGGGCGGCGCGCGGGCCACGGTAATTGTCTCTCGCGGTCAGAACACTGCCGTCTTCCTTGCCTCCGGTCTGCCGGACCTGGCTGACGGGAAGACCTACCAGCTGTGGTTCGACAACGACGGCCGCACGATGAAGCCGGCCGGTCTCATCGGAGACGACGGTGCTGTGGTGATGGAAGGAGACATAGGAAAAGCCACCGGAGTGGGCGTCACGGTGGAACCCGCCGGAGGCTCGCCCCAGCCCACCACCACACCTCTGGCACTCATGACACTCCCCGCTTGATACTGACGAAGTCTGCCCAGGCAATGGTTAATTTCGCAGTGCGTCCAGCACAGGGGTAGCGGGGCGAGCGGGCCAGCGAGGGGACGACCACGTCGAGCGTGGTGGTGCCGGGCACGATGACGGTCTGTTCGTCGAGCGCGTCGAAGACGTCACTGACCAGGCGTTCGGCCATGCGCGGGGCCTGGGGGCGTATCAAGTTCACGAGTCGGCGGCGTCCGGCCCTGCGCGAAGCGACCGGGGAGCCGTGTCTCTCCAGCAGGTGCGTGACGGCCGGGTGGTCCAGGCGCGGGTCGAGAACGCGTTCGAGACTGGGGCGGAACTGGGTGAGCAGCGGGCGTCGGTTTTTGCTCGCCGGGGTAGAAGTCGGCGATCCGCCGCATCGTCAGGCCGGGCAGGCAGGCGACCTCGCAGCCGCCGTCGCGGGCCACGGCCAGGTGGCAGGGCGCCGATGGAGGCGGGCTCGTCGACGGTGACCAGCCCGCGGCCGAACTTGGTGATGAGCTTGTCGAATACCGCCCGGACCCTGGTTCACTGCTGGGCAGCCGCTTGTCGTGGACGGTCTTGCCCGTTGCGGTCAGGCCGTGGCCGTGGTGGTCACCCTTGCCTACGTCCTGGCCGAGGTAGACCGCGATCTTTCCGGTGTCTGGCACCACACCGCCGAGGGTGGTCGTATCCGTCCCGGCCTCGCCCATCGGCACCGTCCGCGCGCCTCAACGATGCGCGGACCTGCCACCCGCGGGCGGTCCGGCGTTGCGCCGGACCAGATTGCGGTCGGGCCTCTCATCAGCGGTCAAACGGTGTTCCGAGCCCGGAGGCCAGGCACCCCTTCGAACCGCGTTTCCGCAGGTCAAAACGTTTCTTCTGGCCTGCGTTGCGGTGGGGCGGGTGGGACTCGAACCTATCCCGGTGACGCGTCTCACCTGCGGTTTCCTTGGCGAAGCGGGCAAATCAACCTGTTTCCATCCGGCTGCATCCCGCTCGATCCGGCTCTAGCGGCTGTGGTGCAGCGTTCGCTGCACCACTTCCCCGACACCCAACACGACCGATCACGCCCTGACGAGATATGGGATCCGCCCCTCCCAGGGCCGGCGCGTCCCCCCAGAGGCGAAGGACGGCAGGAGCCCCAACGTCATCATCGTCTCAGAATGCGGCTACGTTCCGTAGCGGAAGCTCCACGGGTTGGCGATCCCGCCGGCGATGGCGCCGACTGGCCCGGCAGGGGAACGGCGGCCTCACCGAGTCCGAGCGTGCCGAGCGCTATCGAGGTCAGCACGACGCAGTGGCGCGGATCGTTCTGAACGTACAGCGCATCCCTGACACTGAACTGCGGTCGCGCCTGCAACAGAACGCCTTCTTCGTGCTCCTGAACCCTCCGGAAGACAGCCGCCGTCGCGCTGGGCTCCGGCGCTTCCTCGTCCGCGTGCTCCGCGCCCGCCACGGAGATCTGCTGGTCCGACCCGAGCAGATAGCCCAGCGCCGTGTCGACCAGATTCGCCGCATCCCCCAGCTCGCGCCGCTCCAGCGCCGCCTCGTCCCCCGACGCCGCCGCGAGCTGTCCGGCCTGGTTGTTGTCGTACGAGGCCAACACCTTGTACGCCGCGAGCCGCTGAAGCTCGTGTGGCGGAAGCCACGATGACGCCAGCTCGGGAAATGCCCCGTTCCCAGGGCGGCCGACATCAGCCATGACAGGCTTGTACGACAGCCATGACCAGGCGTCGATCACGAATTGGCGCAGGCCCACAGTGCCCCTCCAGGCAGTTGGCCCCGCGCCAATTGTTCAGCGTAGCCCGGCCTGACGCCCCCAGCTCATCCCACCATCGCGCCTGTTTCGTGCAACCCCGAGACGGCTGAGGGCCAGCCCTCACCCGGTTCAAGCCCCGACAAGGACGGTTTTCACAGCGAATCGTTGGACACGTGGCGCCCGGCGCTGCCGACCTGCTCGGCCGGATCGGCGAGCGCCGATACGTCCGCCCCGCCGTTCCGAAAGCAGCGGCAACCTCTGCCGGAGTCGAGACTCAGACACCGGGCTCGCCAGCCTGTCGTACGAACAGGCCCGCGCCCTGTTGGACGAGCACACCGCCATCGGCGGACTTGGCATGGGCTGGGACCTCCACGGTACAGAGCCCGTATCGCCCGCTCCATGGGCCATCACGGCGTCCAGCATGGCGCTCAGAGATGCTGCGATGGCTTCTTCTCACGGATGCCTTCGATGGTGACGCCGTTCCAGAAGGCGACGTGGTTCTTGATGCGCCGGGCGAGCGGGCTCGGATGTGGGTAGTACCAGGCGGCGTCGGGGTTCACCTGACCGTTCACGGTGAGGGTGTAGTAACGAGCGATCCCCTTCCACAGGCACAGCGACTTGGTCGAACTCTCGGTGAAACACTCACGCTTGAGCGACTCGGGCGGAAAGTAGTCGTTGCCCTCCACCCGCTTCGTCCGTGAGGTTTCAGCGATAACGACGCCGTTCCAGATCGCGCGCATCATGGCTCTCTCATCTCCTCCACTCGGGTGTAGGAAACCCGGTAAGCCGGTCCTGGGCTTCCATCCGTAGCAGGGAGCGTGGAGAGAAACCTCGTCCTCCTACGGAGCACGGCGTCGGCCAAGGCGGCCGAGCCAGTGAAGAAACAGACCGTCACGATCCAGCGCGGGGACGTCGACTTCGAGCCGAAGCTTGCCGTGCTGGTCACCGTCGTACGGAAGATCGGTGTCGAGGCCGACGGAGGACGCGATGCGAGGCCGCGCAGGCCGCATGGGTCTGGAGTGATGTGGAGGTGGCGTGGCGGCGGACCCTGATCTCGAACTACCTCAACTCCTACGCCCGTACCGACCTGGACGTTCTCCCGACTCCTTGTCTGCAAGGCCGAGCGGGGGCGGGCAGCAGTCCCTGCGACTCGTGCGACGACGGTGGACGAGCACGGCGATTCCAGCGGCTACCACAGCGGCGGCCGCCGCGATCAGCCACGGGCTGTCCAGTACGCCGCCAATAGCGCCGAGCGCGCCCCCGGCCAACAGCACCGGTACGGCACAGCAGACCACCATCATCAACCCCACTCCGACGGCGGCCAGTACGCCGGTCGGCCGGGACGGCTTGCTGTTACCGGTCATCAGCTGTCGCCTCCTTCGGTCGATGCAGGTTCGATGCGGGGGCAGCAGTTCAGGGCGGCGGCATTGTCGGCGGCCAGGGCGCGGGCGAGCACGACGAGATCCGCGACGCGTGGGTCACCGACGGAGTAGAGCAATCTGCGGCCGTCACGGCGGGCGGTCACATAGCCGCAGTCGGCCAGGCAGGACAGGTGGACCGACACCCTGGGCTGGGAGATCCCGGCGTGGGCGACGCACTCGGCTGTGGTGCGCTCGCCGCCAATGATGAACTCCAGCAGCTTGAGGCGGGTGGGGTCGGACAGCGCGCGGAAGAACGTCGCCACCGTGTCCGTGTGCGTGCAGGCGCCTGCCGGGGCGGCGGCCTGCGGAGCCGAGGTGGTGCGCTGGAGCATGCGAGGGGTCTCCACAACTTGAACTATTCGCTTAGGCGAATACTATGCCAGTATTGACGTATTCGGAAGAGCGAATAGCTGCGGGACCTTGTGTGGCCCGGCACTGGGAGTGAGGCAGCACCATGACAGATGCAGACCCCGGCTTCGACCTGGCGATCATTGGTTCCGGTTCGGCCGCGTTCGCCGCGGCCATCGCCGCGATCGGCAAGGGTAAGCGCGTGGTGATGGTCGAGCGCGGCACCACGGGCGGCACCTGCGTGAATGTCGGCTGCGTGCCGTCCAAGGCGCTGCTGGCCGCCGCCGAGGCACGTCACACGGCCCAGGCCGCAGGGCGTTTTCCCGGCCTGACGGCCAGGGACGTTCCCGTCGGCTTCCCCGCTCTGATCGGCGGAAAGGACGCGCTGGTCGAGGAATTGCGCATGCACAAGTACGCCGGTCTCGCGGACGAGTACGGGTGGCAGATCACCCGCGGGAGCGCCGCCTTCGGTGGGGACGCCGACCGCCCAGTCCTGAACATCGCGCTCGAGGACGGCGGTGAGGCGCACATCGTGGCCACGCACTATCTGATCGCTACGGGCGCCGAACCGTGGGCACCGCCCGTGCCCGGTCTGGAACAGGCCGGGTACCTGACCTCCACCAGTGCCATGGAACTCGATCAACTACCCGCATCAATGATCATCGTCGGCGGCAACGCGGTCGGCCTGGAGCAGGCCCAGCTCTTCTCCCGGCTCGGCACACGGGTCACGGTCGTCGAGGCGCTGGACCGGCTCGCCCCGTTCGAGGAGCTGGAGGTCTCCGCCGCGATCGAGGAGGTCTTCGCCGACGAGGGCATCGCGGTCCACACCGCCACAACCCTGACCGCCGTCCGGCGCGACAAGGCCGGCTACACCCTCTCCACCACAGCCGAGGAGCTGCGGGCCGAGCATCTGCTGATGGCCACCGGCCGTCGCCCCGCCACCACCGGACTGAATCTGGAGCGGGTCGGGGTGAAGACCGGTGCGCTGGGCGAGGTGGTCGTGGACGAACAGTCGCGCACCACGCATCCGAGGATCTGGGCCGCCGGGGACGTCACCGGTCAAGCCCAGTTCGTCTATGTCGCCGCGGCTCAGGGCTCGCTCGTCGCCGACAACGCCTTCGACGGTGCCCAGCGGTCCCTGGACTACGCGGCGCTGCCACGGATCACCTTCACCAGCCCCGCCCTCGCCTCGGTCGGCATGACCGACGCCCAGGCAGCCGATGCCGGCATCCGCTGCGACTGCCGTACGCTGCCGCTCGCGCACGTACCCAGGGCGCTGGTCAACCGGGACACCCGCGGCCTGGTCAAGATCGTCGCCGAGGCCGGCACCGGCCGCATGCTCGGTGTGCACGCCGTCGCCGAGGGCGCCGGAGATCTGATCACCGCCGCCACGTACGCGATCAGCGCGGGGATGACTGTCGACCAGCTCGCACGCACCTGGGCCCCGTACCTGACCATGGCCGAGGCCCTCAAACTCGCCGCCCAGACCTACACCCAAGACGTGGACAAGCTGTCCTGCTGCGCCGGGTGAACCAGCGAAAGGGGGAACGAACCCATGGACACGGACCGGGCCCGTCCGATGACAGTCGGAGAGCTGTCCCGCCAGACCGGGGTGCCGGTCAAGACCCTGCGCGAGTACACCGATCTCGGACTGATCTACACCCTCGGCCGCAGCCCGGCGAACTACCGGCTGTTCGACGCCGACGCCCTGTGGTGCGTGCGGTTCATCGGCGAGCTGCGGGGCCTTGGACTGACCGTGGCCGAGATCCGCGAGCTGACCACCGCATATCTCGACGACACCGGCCCGCCGACCGGGCCCCGTATGACGGAGCTGCTGCACCGCTCGCGCGAGAGGCTGGAGCAGCGCATCGCGGAGCAGCAGCGCACGCTGCGTCGGATCGAGGAGTTCGAAGCCGAGCACCGCGCGGACTTGGGGTGCGAGGGTGACACCGAGTTCTGCTGGGCCGGTAATCCACGGGGATGCGCCACAAGGGCTTGACCCTCACCCCGGGGGCAGACCCTACGGTCACGCGTATCGGACCAACCCACTCCTGGAGGGAAGATTCCCGTGGACACCGACATCCAGCAGTTCGCCACCCGCTTCAACGACTCGCTCAGCGCCGCCCCCGGCGCGCACTTCTGGCTGCTGCGTCCCCTGCTGACCCTTCTCGCGGCCGGTGAGCCGGTCACCGTGGACCAGCTCGCCGCCGCGGCCGGCCGCCCTGCCGAGGAGGTCCGCCAGACGCTCGCCACCATGTCAGACACCGAGTACGACAGCGACGGCCGCATCATCGGCTACGGCATCACCTTCAACCCCACACCGCACAGGTACGAGACCGGCGACCGCACCTTCTACACCTGGTGCGCGCTCGACACCCTCGCCCTCCCCGCCTTCCTCGGCAAGACCGCTCACGTGACCTCCCCTTGCCACGGCACCGGAGAGCCGGTTCGCCTCACCGTGGCACCAGACGAGGTCACGAGCGTCGAACCGGCTACTGCCGTCGTCTCGCTCGTCACCCCGGACGCGCCGACGTCGATCCGTAGCTCGTTCTGCGATCAGAGCCACTTCTTCGCCGGCCCGGACGCCGCGAGGGACTGGCTCGCAGAGCACCCCGGCGCCAGGATCCTGCCCGTCGCCGACGCCTACGAAGTCGGGCAATCCGTCGTCGAGCAGATCGTCACCGCTGACACTCCGTCCGGGTGTTGCTGAAGCAGTAGCGGACCGATCCTTGGCCTGGGCATACGCCGGCTCGCTCAGCGGGGGGTCCAGACCAAATCCACCACGTGCCCGCTGGGCGGCCCAAGCCTTGGATGCGAGGTCGCCGGCCGCCCATACGCCCTGCTCCCTAAGGCTCTCCCAACGCCAGCGAAAGTGACCGGGCGTAAAATTCACGTGTATCTGCGAGGAGGCGTCATGCGGCACAGAATGCGTATCGGGCCGTTCCATATCGGCTTCGGTCGCCGTCCGGTGTCCCCGATGGACAGCTCAGTCAGCCGCGAACGTTTCACCATCGACGTCGCAGAGGGTTTGATGGGCGTCGGGGTTCCGTTCAGGCGGGGTTGCAGCGCCCTCGGGTTCCGCGTGGTGGTCACCGACACGGAAACCGGGCGGCGCCAGTACGTCTCCGAGAACTACACCCACGACCTCGCGTATGCCGACGGCGAAAAATACGTGACCAAATTGATCACTGGAGCGAAGAGAGTGAAGTAGAGACAGACACCTGATCCCGCCCATGCCCTAACCTCCGCCCCTCCGCGAAGCGCCCCGCACCGGTGCAGCACCGCGAACTGCTCGCGGAGCGCGTGAGCGCCTTGTGCTTCTACGGCGGCCACTAGCCGGCCTCGTCGCGCAGCCGGTCCGGTTCCAGAACGGTGATACGGCCCCGGCCCAGCCGCAGTACGCCCCGGTCGGCCAGCTCGCGCAGCACCTTGGTGACCGTTTCGCGGGACGTGCCGGCCAGGGCGGCGACCTGCTCGTGGGTGAGCGCGACCTGGGGATGTCCGGCCAGCGGGCGCAGCGGCCGGGCCGATGGGGCCGCGGGGATGAGGGTGAGCAGAGTGGAGGCGACGCGCTGGGCGACAGACTTGAAGACCGTGTCGGACAGCCGCTGTTCGAGGTCGGCGAGGCGGCGGCCGAGGATCGCGGTGATCCGGGCGGCGATCCTCGGGTCCGAGAGCAGAAGCCTGTGTACGTCGTCGCGGCTCATCACGCAGACGGTGGCGTCATCGAGGGCCTCGGCGTAGTTGCCGTACATGCGCTGCCCGAGCAGGACCATCTCGCCGAAGATCGTTCCGGGGTTGATGATGGCCGTGGTCAGGGCGCGGCCCTCGGCGGATACCCGGAAGACGCGGATGCGGCCGCGTTTGAGGATGAACAGCACCTCGCACGGCTGGGGCGGGGAGAACAGCATCTCGCCCACGGTGTAGGTCCTCATCGGTGCGGCATCCGCGATGGCCGCCATCTCAGGCTCACTCAGGTCACAGAAGATGTCGACCTCGGACAGGCACCAGGTCCGGTCGGCGTCTTCACGGCTTTCGATCACGCGGGTGGTCTCCTCGCGTCGTCCCGGCGCCCAGGGCGGGGGCGCGGCGCCCCACACCGGGTCGGCCAGGGCATCTGCACCTTCCACTAGACAGGGAGGTACGGGTCCGCGCGAGGGGGTGCCGGGACCACCCGCAGCAGCACCCCCAGGGCGGGCCGCCCCCGAAGGGGAGGGGGACGGCCGTTCGGTGTTGGTCATGACGAGGTGTCGTCGCGGTGCATGACCCGGTGGACACAGGCGTACGCCAGGCCCAGCAGCAGGCCGTAAACGAGATGTCCGGCGAAGCTCTTCCAGGCCATCTCGTTGACCTCGAAGACCGGCATGCCGAGTTTGGCGGGCATCAGCCACAGCGCGCCCAGCACCCACCAGAGGGCGCCGTAGGCCAGACCGAGTACGGCGGCCGGGAGGAAGCGTGCGGCGCGGTGCCCGGCCAGCAGGGCGAACGTGATGCCGATGAACGCGGAGATCGCCAGGTGGACCACCCAGGCGACGCCGATGGAGCTGGAGTCCACCAGCATCGCGACCATCGGCATCATGTCCCAGACCTGCATCATGATGCCGAAGGCAACACCGCCGACCAGCCCACCCGCCGCACCGAACATGGCATGCGCGGGGATGGCGGCGACAGCACGGTGCTGTGATGAGGCGTGTGCAGTGGTCATGATCGTGTGCCCTTCGTTGCGATGACTGTGCTGCCGACGCTAGGAGCGATGCAGGCGGCATGTATGTGAGGGCGCTTACGTACGGGCCGGTAGATCACCGCCCAGGAGCCGGCCCGTGGACGCCTTACGCACGCTCCATCAGTTCGCTGCCGCGCGGCCGAAGTAGGCCGTGGAGAGGACCAGCTCGCACCGCTCTGCGGGCAGGCAGGCAGGCAGGCAGGGCCATCGAGTCGTCCCGATTGGGTGGAAGCTCAGCTCACACGGACACGACAGGGGCGTACGCGTCGAAGACTTCGTCGACCTGTTCGTATCCGGCGCGCAGCAGGAAGGTGTTGAGGCGGCCGTAGGACTTGGCGCCGAGGATGAAGAAGTGCGGTTCGGGGTTGCGCAAAGCGTCGATGCCGACGGTGGGCTGGGCGAGGCAGTCGCCGCCCGCGGAGCCGAGCAGGGCGGCGGAGAGGCTCATGGGGGCGGCCGTGGCGTAGCACTCGTGGACCTGTAGCTGACGGTAGAGGGAGGCGTCGCCGACGTACCCGGTGAGCGCCACGATGTGGTCGCAGACGATCTCGCGGGGGCCCTGGGAGGTGCCGAGGGTGACACGCACCCGGTCGCCGTCGGAGTACAGGGATTGGACATGGGCGCCGGTGTGGACGGTGACGCGGTCGCTGACGCCGTCGGCGAACGCCTGCGAGATTTCGACGAGCTGCTGGCGGCCGGGCAGGGTGTCGTCTCGTACGGCTCCCCAGTCGGGAGCCGGGCTGCGCACGATCCACTCGACGCGGGTGCCGGGAAGTGCAGCGAGGTCGCGGGCGGTGGTCTGGGCGGATTTGCCGGCGCCGAGGAGCAGGATGGTGCCCGCCCAGCGGTCCGGATCACAGACAGGCGGGAGAGTGCGGGTGATGCGGTGGTCGAGGGCCCGTTCGCCGGGGGCGGGGATGCCGCCGGCGCCCAGGGTGTTGGGAACGGCGTAGGTACCGGTGCAGTCGAGGACGAGGTCTGCTTCGGCGGTTTCCTCACCGTCGGGCGTGTCGAGGAGGAGGGTGAAGGGTGCCGCGGCGCGGACGTCGGTGCCGATCTGCTCGTGTTTGAGCAGGCCGGTGCGGGCGATGGCAGCGACCCTGGTACGCAGCCGGATGCGGCCTTCGAGGGCGGGCAGTGCGGCGACGGGGTCGAGGAGGCGGGCCGCCAGTTCGGCTCCGGTGGGGCAATCGTCGCCGGTCGGGGCGTGCGGCAGGTGCGTGCGCATCCGGTGCGAGACGTTGAGGTCCCACGGGGTGAACAGGCGGACATGGCCCCAGGCGCGTACGTGGGCGGCGACGGTGTCCGCAGCCTCGTAGACGGTGAACGGCCATCCGGCGTCGGCGCAGGCGAGCGCGGCGTCGAGGCCGACCGGTCCGGCGCCGAGGATCGCGACATGTCGCTGCATGATGAACTCCCTTTCACACGCGTACGGGTACAGGTCAGATGGCGCAGTGGACGGGGCGGGGCAGGCTGCCGTCGGTGAGGCGGGCGGCGAAGAACCGCTCGGTCACCAGCTGTTTGCCCATGGCCAGCGGGGTCCCTGCGGGGGCGAGATGCAGGTCGGGGCTGGTGGCCAGATCGGCGCCGGCGGGGTGCCAGTGCAGGCCGTCGGCGGTAACGGTCAGCTCCGGGATGCTGGAGTCCTCGCCGATCTCCACTCCGGTTTCGGAGAAGCCGCGGCGCAGTAGCGGGCGCACGGCGAAGTGGTCGGCCGGCAGGCCGAGTCCGGCGAGCAGGTCGGCGACCGCGGGGACCTCGTGGGTGTTCTCGGGCGTCTCGGTGAGGGCGACGCGCGGGGGCAGGCCGAGGTCGATCAGGTGACGGATGCCGTCCATGGTGCGCTCCCAGGAGCCGGAACCGCGGTGCAGGTCGTGGGTGGCGGCGGTGGCGCCGTCCAGGGAGGTCTGGACGGTGAGTTTGCGGCCGGCCAGGTCCGCGAGCCCGGTGGCACGGCGGCCGCGCAGCAGCATCGCGTTGGTCATGACGGCGGTGGGCAGCTGGGCGGAGGCGTGGTCGAGGAGTTCGACGATGTCGGGGTGGAGGAAGGGCTCGCCGCCGGTGACGTACAGCTCGGTGAACCCGGCCTGCACGGCCTCGTCGACGAGAGCGCGGAAGGCGTCGGCGGGCAGGGTGCGAGCCGCCGCCTTCGGGGAGGAGGCGACCGCGCAGTAGTCGCAGGCCAGGTTGCAGTGGAAGTTGGTGTAGAGCCAGAGGCGGGACGGGAAGTACGGGGTGTCGAACAGCGGGACCACCGGCCGGTCACCCTCCAGGGCTTGCAACGTGGCTTCTCCCCAGCCGTCGTCGGCGGGACGGAACCCGGACGGCAGGGTGGAACGGTAGAGGTGGTAGCGGCCCCGTGAACGCTCACGCGGGGGCAGGATCTCCAGGCAGGTGGTCCACCAGCCGGTCTCGATGGTCTCGACGAACACTTCGGGGAGCCCGGCGGCGCGCATGGAGCGGGCTTGCGCCTGCCAGTCGTACGCGAGCGGAATCAGCTCCGCCTTGGGGTACCCGTCGCCGAGGTCGATGAGGGCGTACCAGACGTTCCGGCGGCCGTCGTTGGCAGGCTTGCCGAGTACGCCGACGTTGACTGCGAGCCTTTCCCCGATGCGCCGCTGCCAGGGCAGGCCGCTGTGGGTGCACAGCACCACGTCCGCGCCGGACGCCTCGGCGCGCAGCCGGTGCTGCCCCTCCGGCAGCGACTCCCACCAGAAGTCGTTCAGCGCCAGCGTCGACCCGTGGACCATGTGGACGTCCACGCCGTCGATGCTCTCCCTGTGCTCAGTAGGCAGTTGGCCCATCCAGGCGGCGAAGTCACGGCTGGTGGTGGCGAGGGTGTGGTCGTAGACGATCTGGGCGTACTCGTTGTCCTTGGGGTCGCGGTAGCCGCAGCCGCAGTCGGTGCCGCCGCGGGCGATCGCCACGTCGTAATTGCCCGCGATGCACTCGACGCCGTTGTCGGCCAGGATCGGCCACAGGGCATCCACGTCGGCGCCGAAGCCACCGAGATCGCCCAGGCAGAACAGGCGCTCGGCTCCTCTGGCGCGGGCGTCGTCGACGAAGGCTTGCAGGGCGTACGGATTGCCGTAGGGGCCTCCGCATACTGCGATACGCATAGGGGGTGTCTCTCTCCAGGATCGAACGGTCACGTACGGGCATCGCGCGCTGTACGTCCGCAGCGGGCCGGCCGGGGCCCTGCGGCGTAGCGGGTGCGGATGGTCTCGGGGTCGACGCCCGCGAAGTACAGCAGCTTCAGGTACTGCATGAAGGCGATCATGCGCCAGGTGCCGTGCTCGGTGAACCGGCGCGACGAGGCCGTCGAGGTAGCGGTCAACAGGCACAGCCGTCCGCGCCGGTGCAGGCGCCGGGACATTTCCAGGTCCTCCATGATGGCCAGGTCCGGGAAGCCGCCGAGTTCGTCGAAGACAGTGCGGCGGACGAACATGGCCTGGTCGCCGAAGATGTGGTGCAGGCGGCGGGCCCGGGCATTCGACGTCCACGCCAGGTAGTCAAGTCCGGGCATGCGGCGGTCGAAGCGGATGGTGAGGCCGCCGCCCACCACGTTCGGGTCAATGAGGCAGGTGCGGATCTGGCCGAGGGCCGCCGGGGCGATGGCGGTGTCGGCGTGGACGAACCACAGGACGTCGCCGCCGGCGTGCCGGGCTCCCTCGTTCATCTGACGTGCGCGGCCACGTGCGCTGTGCACCACGGGGGCGTACGGGGTGGCGAGTTCGACGGTGGCGTCGGTGGAGCCGCCGTCGACGACGATCAGCTCGCAGTCGGGAAAGTCGCGGCACAGGCGGCTCAGCGCGGTCTGGACGGTGGCTTGTTCGTTCAGGACGGGGACGATGATCGACACCTGGCTCATACCGCCTCCGTGGGCTGGAGCAGGGCGGCGATCCGGTACGGCATCACCGGGTCCGCGAGGAGCGCGGCAGCGTCCTCGGGAGTGTCCAGGTCCCGCAGCGGGCGGAGCAGTTCCACACTCAGTCCCTCCTCGGCGGCGACTGCGCAGGTAGCGGCCAGGACCTTGTCCGTACTCCACAGGGCCGCATCGATGCCGAACAGCCCGGCGTGCGGGTGGCGCATGCCGATCAGGTAGTAGCCGCCGTCCAGCGCCGGGCCGAGCACAACCTCCTTGTGCTCCAGTGAGGAGAGGGCGACGGTCAGGTGGTCGCGGGTCAGAGTCGGCGCGTCGGTGCCGATGACCAGCAGCGGCCCCGCACCGTCGGCGAACGCCTCCACCACTGCGGAGGTGAGCCGCTGCCCGAGGTTCTCGCCACGCTGCACCATCAGGCGGACGCCAGGAAGGATAACGTCGCCTGGGCTTTCCTCGCCCACTCCTGGCGCATACGCCAAATAGGTGCGCAGTCCGTGCGACGACGTCATCTCCAGGGTGTGCCGGATCAGTTCGGCCTGGAGGACGGCACAGCCGTCTGGACCGAGCAGCGGGTGCAGCCGGGTCTTGACCGTGCCCGCCCGGGGGGCTTTCGCCATGACCAGCACCGAGGGGGTACGCCGCGTACTCATGCGCCGAACCGGTAGACGGTGCCGACCGGTGCCACGAGTTCCAGGCCCGGCAGAGCATGGGCGGCCAGCGCAGCGAAGATGTCCTTGCTCGCAGCCATCCGGGCCAACAATGCTTCGACCGGCTCGGGTTGCGGTGCGACGCCGTTGGCGTAGTCGGTGACAAAGCCGACCAGGGCCATCGGCAGCTCGGCCTCACCGGCCAGCACTACCTCCGGGCCGGCCGTCTGGCTGACCGCGGTGACGCCCGCGGCGGCCAGCGCGGCGATCTCGGGGCGGCTGTTGAAGCGGGGGCCGTCCACATGCCCGTACACCCCACTCGTGACAACAGTCGTGCCGGTGTGTGCGGCAGCCGCGATCAGGGCCCGGCGCAGCGGTTCACTGAACGGCCGGTCGAAGATCCAGTGGCCGCGGCCGGCGGCGCCGGGAGACTCGTACCACGTGCAGGCAGAGCCGTCGGGGAGCCGGTTGGCGGGGAAGTACAGGTCGTCAAAGACCACCAGGGAACCGGGCTCGGCGGCAGGGTCAATGGCGCCGCACACGGTGAGGGACACCAGTGCGTCGACCTTGCAGGCGAGCAGGGCGGCGAGGTTCGCCCGGTGATCCACCTGGTTCGACAGCCGGTGATGGCCGGTACCGTGCCGGGACAGGTGCACCAACTCAGCGTCATCCAGGTGGCCTTCGGTGACGGTGGCCTCGCCGTACTCGGTCTTGATCGTTCGCTGGGCCGCGTTCTCCAGTTGGGGCAAGTCGTAGCTGCCGGAACCGGTGATGACACCGATGCGCATGGGTCACTTCTCCTGTGTGGTGGGACGGCGGACGGACGTACGGACCTCGACGAGCGGGAGCAGCCTGCGCAGCTGGGCGTTCTCGGCCGGGTCGAGAACGGCGTGCTGCACACAGGCGGGCACCAGGGTGCCGTCCTGGGGGTGGGCCATGGCGTAGTGGCAGGCGGCCAGGCGCTCCTGGGTTTCGCGCAGCTTCGGGTCCTGGGCCTGCTCGCCGCGCTGCATCATCTCCCAGGCGGGCTCGACGACTTCTGCGTCCATGAACTGATGCATCACAAAGGTGACCGGGCGGACGCGGAAGCGGTGGCGCAGCAGCCGCAGCACACCGACCCGGCCGGCCGTGCGGGCCAGCCACCGCAGCGCGATCACAACGGTGGACGGGTGACGGGCGACAACGCGGGCCAGCTTCGCGGCGAGCAACGCGGGCGGGGTGCCGGTGAAGCTGACCTTGCCGAAGTGGCGGAAGAAGCCGTCGCGCACGGCCAGATCGCGCGGGTCGTCCTCTTCGAGGAACGGGTACCAGCGTTTCCCGACGTAGAAGCCGTACGCGGTGCGGTTGCAGCGCACGTCGCCGTTCTCGAAGACGTGATAGCCGAGCGTGCGGCCGGCGCCGCGCCCGATCTCCGCCCACACCGCGTCCGGGGTGGCCTCGCGGTACTGCTCCTTCCAGCGCCGCTCATCGCCGAGAAAGGCGGCGGGCTGGAAGGAGAACATGCCGTAGCCCATCCCCTGGCAGTCGTGGATGACGTCAGCGATCTCGTCGAGGTTGCCGGGGGTGACGGTCATGTTGTGGGCGAGGAAGTACCGCACCCTGTGCTCGCGCCGCAGCTTTGCGAACATGTCGGCGAACCGCTGGCGGTAGGGGTTCAGTGCCTTCTCATTGGGCGGGCGTTCGATGCCGCGCCTGCCGTACATGAACTTGTCGAAGTGCGCGGCGAACGACAGCCGCGTGAGGCGCCGCTTGCCGTTGTCGCCGAGGGCGAGCTGCTCCAGGTAGGCGTAGTCGAAGTCGCCGTGGGTGAAGCTCATCGGCTCCCGGCCGTGCTGGCGCATGATCTCCAGGGTGGCGGCGTGGTCGTCGGGCGGGAGCAGGCTCACCTCGCCGCCGATGAGCTGGGCGTGGGCGCGCGGGCCGCGCAGTGTGCGCAGCAGACGCATCTGGGCGGCGACTTGCTCCTGGGCGTGGGGGCCGTCGACGCGTACCTGGTTGGCGTCCTTCGAGTGGTAGCAGGGCGTGCACTTCAGGTTGCACTTGGGGAAGACTCCGTGGGTGCCTTCGCAGCCGACGCCGTGCTGCCCGATGATCTGGCCTGGTGTCTTGACGACGTCGGGCAGTTCGGCCCACCGGCGTTCCATGGCTGCCACGAACTCCCGGTCGTAGGGCCGGGTGGCATGTTCGACAGCCCGCA
This sequence comes from Streptomyces sp. ISL-96, assembly GCF_018614035.1. GTDB lineage: Bacteria > Actinomycetota > Actinomycetes > Streptomycetales > Streptomycetaceae > Streptomyces. The sequence goes on along the minus strand of NZ_JAGGPA010000027.1, from coordinate 122,581 downwards.
GCCGCGCCATGATTCCCATCGGGTACATCTCCGTTTTCGGTATCGGACGAGTGATCACGGGGCGGTCGTCCCGAACGTCTGACGGTCGGGGGTCGGCTCCGCCGGGGCGTGCGGCCTTCTGCGCGCGGCGCGCAGCAACAGCCACGCGTACAGCAGCATCAGGGCGTCCTCGACGAGGACGAACCAGCGCAGCGGCTGGGCCAGATAAGTGCCGAAGCAGCCGCAGTTCGCTACCGTCAGCCCCCGCGCGTACGCCTGGACGGCAAGCAGCGCCCACACCAGCGAGAGGGCCGTGTACATCCACACGGGGACGACCGCCTTGGAACGGGGCCGGGCCAGGAACCACACCCCGACCGCAACCTCGGCCGCGATCAGCATCACCGCCAGAGCGGTGGAGGCGGCGCCGCTGGTCAGCCCGTAGGCGGTGAAGATGGACGGCATGGCGGCGAAGGAGGCGAGCTGGCCGAGCGCCATCGCGGTCAGCAGAACGCCCAGGACAAGTCGCAGGATCATGACCGCACCTTCCTGCGCAGGCCCAGCAGGGCGCCGGTGATCCGGCGGTGCGCGGCGAGCCGGTCGTAGACGTCGCTCAGCGCGGCGTGCCAGGGCCCGTCGGTGTAACTGGGGTAGGGGTGCACGGTCTTGGCGTACTGCGAGGGCGTCCAGCCCAGCCGTACCGCCGTGGCCAGGTGCGCGATCGTCTCCCCGGCGCGCGGGGCGACCACCGTCGCGCCGAGGATCCGCCCCCGTCCGTCCAGCACCAGGCAGGTGAAGCCGTCGGTACGGCCCTCGGCAACGGCCCGGTCCACCCGGTCGTGGTCCAGGGTGAGCGTGCGGGTTCCTTCGGCGGAGGTCACACCGACGCGGGCGACCTCGGGGTCGGTGTACGTCACCGAGGGCACCGCGTCGTAGTCGATACGACGCCGCACCCCGAGCAGCGCGTCCGTGACGGCGGACGCGCCCTGGACTCCGCCAAGGTGGGTGAACGCCGACTTGCCGGTGACATCCCCGGCCGCGTAAATGCGCGGGTTGCTCGTCCGCAGCCGGTCGTCGGTCCTGACCTGGCCGTGCTCGTCCGTCTCCACTCCGGCCGGCTCCAGACCGAGGCCGCCGGTGTTGGCGCGGCGGCCGGTGGTGGTCAGGAGCCGGTCGTACAGGATCGGCCTGCCCGGCCCGTACACGGCGCCGTCGTCGACCTTCTCGGCCCGATAGCCGGTGAGGACTGTGATCCCCTCGGCCTCCAGTCGCTCGCGGACCAGGGCGGAGGCACGGGGCTCCTCGCGCGGCAGCAACCGGCCTGCGGCTTCCACGAGGGTGACTGTGGAGCCGAGGCGGGCGAAGGCTTGCCCAAGCTCGCAGCCGATCGGCCCGCCGCCCAGCACCACCAGCCGCTCCGGCAGTTCGGTCAGGCTCCACACGGTGTCGCTGGTCAGGGGCTCGGCCTCGGCCAAGCCCGGCACCGGCACCAGGGCGGGGGCCGATCCGGTGGCGATCAGCGCGTACCGGAAGGCCACCTCCCTGTCACCGGCGACCCGCAGTGCCCGCGGTCCCGTGAAGACGGCATCCCCATGGGCCACCTCGACGCCGAAGTCGTGCAGCGCCTCGGCCGAGTCGTGCGGCTCGATCACCCCGATCGCCTGCTTGACATGTTTCATGGCCGCCGCCAGGTCGGCGGGCCCATCAGGGGCCTGAAGCCCGTAGCGCCCCACCTCGCGTGCGGCCTGCACGTGGGCCGCCACATGCAGCAGTGCCTTGCTGGGCACGCACCCGGTCCACAGGCAGTCACCGCCCAGCCGGTCCCGTTCGACCAGCAGCGTGCGAGCGCCGAGGCGGCCGGCGGTGCGGGCGGCGGTCAGTCCGGCACTTCCGCCACCGATCACCACCAGGTCGTACGTCTCCTCGCCGCGCGGGGGATGCCCCATGCTCATCGGCCGCCTCACTCGCCTCTCGTCATCGTTGCGGCAAGGGAACCCGTTCGGGTGGCTCCCGCCTTCCCTCCGGGTACGACTCATTCGATACGGCACACGGCACCGCGTCGGGCACACCACCGTGCCCGGCGTGTCCGCCTCGGGGGAATGCTTGCCGCCCCTCGGTGGGTTCCCGGCGCACGGCGGCACCCGCCCGCTCACACTTATCGCCTTCGTCCCAGGGGAGAAACATGGCGACCGATGTATCCACCGGCTTCGTGACGGACGCAGTGAAGGACTACTACGGCAAGCTGCTGTCGTCCTCTCAGGACCTGAAGACCTCGGCCTGCTGCGCCGCCGAGGCGCCGCCGCCCCACATCGCCGACGCACTCACCCGCGTACACGAGGAGGTCAAGGACCGTTTCTACGGCTGCGGTTCCCCGATCCCCGCCGCGCTCGACGGCATCACCGTCCTCGATCTGGGCTGCGGCAGCGGGCGTGACGCGTATGTCCTCTCCCAGCTCGTCGGTCCCAAGGGCCGGGTCATCGGCGTCGACATGACCGAGGAGCAGCTGGCCGTGGCCCGCCGCCAGCAGGACTGGCACGCGGAGCGGTTCGGGTGGGCCAATACAGAGTTCCGTCAGGGCTACATCGAGGACCTGGCCGGCGCCGGTATCGCGGACGACTCGATCGACCTGGTCGTCTCCAACTGCGTACTGAACCTCTCTCCGGACAAGCCACGCGTGTTCCGGGAGATCTTCCGGGTGTTCAAGCCCGGTGGCGAGCTGTACTTCTCCGACGTCTTCGCCGACCGCCGGCTGCCCGCCACGCTCATGGGCGACGCGGAGCTGGTCGGCGAATGCCTCGCCGGCGCGCTGTACACCGAGGACTTCCGGCGCCTGATGGCGGACTCCGGCTGCGCGGACGCCCGTACGGTCGCCGCCTCACCCATCACGCTGAGCAGCCCGGACATCGAGCGGAAGATCGGCTTCGCGTCCTTCACCTCGCGCACCGTCCGTGCGTTCAACGTGCCGCTGGAGGACCGCTGCGAGGACTACGGGCAGGTCGCCGTCTATCGCGGCACCCTCCCCGAACACCCGCACGCCTTCGACCTCGATGACCACCACCGCCTCCACACAGCCAAACCCATGCTGGTCTGCGGCAACACCGCCGACATGCTCAGCCGCACCCGCTATGCCCCGCACTTCACGGTGAGCGGCGACAAGACGACGCACTTCGGCCTGTTCCCCTGCGCACCGGCCGACGCCGCAGCCACCAGCGGCACAGAGACAGGGTCCGGCTGCTGCTGACCGCATGCCGGGCCCGGACGCCGCCGACCGTCCGGGCCCGGCATGCTCACCTCTCTGCCGAGAAGACCACCGACCCCTACGGCCCCAGTAACCGGGGACAGCCGGCCGAACCCTGTTCACGTGGGCGGATTATCGAGCTGGGCAGCCATCTCGTCGCGGCCGCTGCGCAATCCGGCCGCCGCTGTGCGGCCGACCTCGGTGAGTGAGACCAGCGTGGCGCGCCGGTCGGTGGGGTGCGGTTCGCGGGCGACGTAGCCGTCGGCCTGGAGGGCGTCCAGCAGACCGGTGACGTTGCGCGGGCGGCCGGCAGTCCCTACCCCGTGCCAGGGCTGTCCTCATCCCGGTCGCCGCCGGCACCAGGCAGCGGCACGTTGGAACAGCAGCCGTCCGGATCGGCCGCTCCACGACCGCGCATGACGTGACACCGCATGGCGTGGACGGTGGCCATCAGCACGAGCATCGCGCCCATGGTCACCAGCCATGCGTGGCGCAGCACACCGCCGACCACGATCAGACCGGCGCCGACGGCGATCAGCGGACCTGCACAGCGCAGCAGCATCAAGACTCACCGGTTTCCTTATGTATCCGTGGTGAGGCGGAGTGTCTGGCGGGTTCGGCTGTTGCGCGTGATCGTTTCTTCTGCCTGCCGCATATCCCGTACGTGGATTCGTGGATCGAATGCGTGACTTTCCTGCGATGGGTGTCGTTGATCGGATGACAGCACAGGGTGGGCGGTGAAGGGGGTGGCGGTGATGGTCCGGTCGGCGGGGGCAGGGGGCCGCAGGCTGCCGCTGGTCGAGGGCGAGACTGCCCGTACCGCATGCGCACGCGCCTTGCTGCGCGGCGGCGTGGACGAGAAGACCGGCGAAGTCCTGTCCCCGGCCGCCTTGGCGGAGCGTGTGGGCTGGTGCGCCGAGTTGGTGTCGGGCATGGTATCCGCGCTGACCGCCGAGCACTGGAACGCCGTCGACGTGGACCGGCTGGCGTCCGGGGAGGACGCCGGGGGCCGGAAGCTGCCGTCGAACGCGTGGATGGCACTGCGCCGCCTGGGCTGGACGACCGCTGCGCCCGAGGGCGTCAAGGTCAACGACCGGATTGTGCGGATGGCTCAGGAACAGGCCGGGCGCTCCCTGCGGTCGGCGAAGTGGCGCGCCGATGTGACCGCCGGGGTACTGGCCGTGTGGCCGGCAGATCCGGCCAAGCGCACGCCCGCCGAGTGGGATCAGGTCCGCGAGGCTGTGCCCGGGGGCCGTTTCCTGCCGTCGAGTGTGATCAAGTCCCGCACCCGTCAAGCGGTCGCCTTCGCCCGCAGGCACGGGCGGCTTCCGGCTGATGTGTTCGAGATGGAGCCCGCGCCCCGCGTGGCGCGGATGCTGCTGCTGTCCGCGTGCGACGGGCAGCAGGCCACCGTCGAACGCGCCGACGAGCCAGGCCGGGCGCTGCTTCGGCTGCAACTGCCGACCCGTCCCGACCCGCGCACGTACGCGGACTGGACGTGGGTGGCCTGCCCGATCTCGCTGCCGCCGACGATCCCGACCGGCGCGGTCCTGCACCTGCCCACCCTGCGTGTGTCCGGTGGCCGGGTGCGCGCCGATCTCGCCTACACCCACGCCGTCCCCAAGACCGCCCGCACCGGGCACACGATTGCGCTCGGCGTGGACTGGGGCCTCAACACGCTGCTGTCCGCAGGTGCCGCCCGGCTCCACGATGACGGCCGTATCACCGCCCTCGGGCACGGCGCCCAGTTCCGGGCTTCCGGAGTGCTGGCCAAACAGCACCGACTCCGGCGGCTGTCCGAGCGCCTCCACGCCAAGGCCGACCACTACCAGCGACTCATCGACGGCCACGCACCCGACCCGGCCCTGGCCGACAAGCACGCGGTCCTGGTGGAAGAGATCCGCCGAGTGTCCGCCCGCCGCTCGAACCTCAACGACGCTCTCGCCTGGGCTGCCGCCCGCTGGGCCGTCGACCAGGCCATCGCCGCCGGGGCGAGCGTCATCTACCTCGAAGACCTGCGGTCGATGGAAGCCAAAGGCATGGGCCGCACGCACAACACCCGCATGTCCCAGACCGTGCGCGGGCAGATCGCCGACCGCATGCGCCACCTGGCCGCCGAGACCGGCATCGCCGTCGTCACCGTCCCGGCCCGCAACACCTCCAAGCACTGCCCCCAGTGCCTCACCCCGCTCAGGCACCGCAAAGCCCCCGACCGCCCCACTGTCGCGGGCTGGAAGTGGGCCATCTGCCCCGACCGTTACGGCTGCGGCTGGCAGGGCGACCGCGACCACGGGGCATGGCGGCGTATCGCCGCACGCGGCCTGACCCACCAGACCAAGACCGTCACCGACCGCGCCACCGGTGCCATGGTGATCCGCTCGGTGGTGGAGAAGCTCGAAGCCCGAGCGGTCATCACGCCCGCACCGAAGACCAGCCGGGACCGGTCCAAGACCGGACCTACCCGGCGACACACAGCACGCCCCGCGCCCAGGCGACGCAGGGCCCCCTCCCCCGCCGGCCCCTCGGGCCCGGCGGGCAAGCGTCCGGAGGGACACGCACCAACGGACCGGACCCGGCTGCCCCGCGCAGCCCACCGGCACCAGAGCATGACGACGATCAGCACACCCTCCCCCAGACTCCGTCCGGGGGGACCCCCATCCGGCCGACACCGGCCACGAGGAACAGCACTGGGCGCGGGCTTCCACCTGCACGCTCACACCACTCCTCCACGATGGGCAGAACCCGCGCCAGACACTACGTCTGACACGGGATCGCTTAGCTGATTAGAGACGCTCCATCAACCGCCGCTGCCAGAGGGCTTCCCTGCCTCAAGGGGCTCGAGGATCGGATGGACATCATGTCCTCCTCTGCGAACACGGGCTCGACGGTTCACGGGTCGGCACGGGGCGACGAGGTGAGCCGCTGGGCGAAGCGACGCATACGGACGGAGGCCAGCGAGGCGGGCGTACGCCGAGGGCTGCCCCGCAGCGAGGCCTTGATCAGCCGCAGCGTCTGCAGAGAGCCGCTGCACGCCCAGCAGCAAGCGACGTGCGCGGCCACCCGCATCCGGTGCACACCGCTGAGCTCCCCGTCCGCGTAGGCCTCCACAGCACCGCGCAGCCGCACATGCCGTACCTTCTCCCGGCACTCAGCCCACAACTGACGTGGCCCGGGGATGCGCTGCCTTTTCATGCACCGGGAACCCGGGACTCGACTCGACGCATTCCATGGAATGGCCGTGGCGAGACCCTAGGGTTCCCGGCAACCGCCCGCCGATCAGGAGGAGCCGCCGAGTTGGACGAGAAAGAGTGGCGCCGCTATCTCTCCGCCTACCACGACGATCGCCCCGGCATCACCGAACGGTTCTTCGAGCGGGCCGATACCTCTCCGCACGCCTGGCTGGCCGAGCCCCTGCGCGGGGCACCCGGCCCCGTGCTGGACCTGGCCTGCGGCACCGCACCCATGCGGCCGCTGCTCCCGGACGCCGACTGGGTGGGTGTCGACTCCTCATCGGGGGAACTTGCCGCAGCCGCCCGGGCGGGCCGCGGTCCGCTCGTGCGCGCAAGCGCCGACGCCCTGCCCCTGACCTCGGGAAGTGTCGGCGCGGTCTGCGCGTCGATGTGCCTGCCGGTGCTCACTCCGCTGCCACGGGTGCTGGGCGAGATTACGCGGGTGCTACGACCCGGCGGCCTGCTCGCTGCCCTCGTCCCGGCCCGCCTCGGGTTCGACCCAGCCGGGCTGTTGGGCTGGGCCTGGGTCATGCGGACGCTCGGCGCGGTGCATCAGCCCTGGCCCAACCCTCAGGCGCGGGACTCTGTTGCCAAGGTGCTGCGGCCGGCCAGATTCAGGGTGCGGTCCGACGAGCGCCGGGTCTTCACTCTCGTACTGGAGACGTCCGAGGACGTGGCCGTCCTGGTCGATGGTCTCTATCTGCCCGGCCTCGCCCCCGAACGCGCGGATGCCGCCAAGCGGGCGCTCGCCCATTGGGTCCGCGGCGGAAAGACGCTGCCACTGCCGCTGCGCCGTGTCCTCGCGACTACCCGGGGACAGGAATGATCCCCGTACGGTCGTCTGCGTCTGCGGATCCCGGCCTGCCGCGCGCCCGCTCTCGGCCACTGGCCGGTGATCGGCAGCGGCCGTTTCGGGTGCGCTGTCGGCGCGTGGCCCCATGCGTTACACCGGGGAATGGAATGTACCCGTCCCGACGAGGGGTTTCCGCTGTGTGGAAGACGAAGTGACAGCGCCGCCAGACCCGGCGGACCCTCGGGGCAAGGCGTTCGCTGCCTACGTGCTGCCCGAGGTGGAGGTGCTGCTGCGCGTGGCGAAGACGCTGACCGCGCAGCCCGCCGACGCCGAAGACCTGGTGCAGGACACCCTGCTGCGCGCGTACCGGTCCATCGACCGCTTCGACGGGAAACACCCGCGCGCCTGGCTGCTGACGATCATGCGGAGGGCCGAGATCAACAGGCACCGCCGCCGCCGTCCGCATCTTCTGGACGACCCGGACACCGACCTGGACCGGCTCAGCTCCACGGGCGCCAGCGGGTCGGCGGAAGAAATTGTGGTGGGCGAAGCGTTCGACGAGGTGGTCGACGAGGCCCTGTGCGCGCTTCCGGACAAGCACCGGCAGGTGGTGCAGCTGGTGGACATCGACGGCCTCACCTACGCGGAGGCCGCCCACCTGCTGGACGTTCCGGAAGGCACCGTGATGAGCCGGCTGCACCGCGCGCGCAAACGGATAAGGGCCCGACTGGCCACGGCCGGACTGGCACCGAAACGAGGTGTGATGTGAAAAGGCGCCCATGGTGGCGACGTTCAGCGGCCGAGCGCAGGATGAACTGCATGCAGGTCGCCCGCCTGCTGCAGTCCTACCTCGACGGCGAGACGGACGAGGTCACCGCACGCCGGGTCGCGGCGCATCTGAAGGACTGCCGTCGGTGCGGCCTTGAGGTGTCGGTCTACCGGGAGATCCACAACACGCTGGCCCGCCGGGTAGAACCGGACGCCGGGGCCGTGGAGCGGCTGCGAGCATTCGGTGAATCGCTCATGAGCGACCCGGCGGCCGGGAACGACGACGGGGAAGACAACGCGCCACCCCCGGCGGGCGCCTGAGAAGGCCCTGGGGCAGGGAACCCGGTGACTCGGGCACCTTGCATGCACGGTCATCCGGAAGGCCGTCGACATCGGGCACCGCGCTGTACGACGGGGCAACCGCATACCCTCACCTCATGGGAGAAACCGGCGAAACGGGTCTCGGCAGGTGACGAAACACGCGGCGGGGCCCTCCCCGTGGCATAGTCACCGGGAGGGCCCTGCTGTTTTGTTGATCTTCCGGCGGTTGGAGAAGGTCCGGGCTTTTACGTCTGTGGTGTGTGCGCCTGCGGGGGCGCTCACCGTTGAGGGCGAGCGTCTCCACCCAGTTTTTGATCTTCCGGCGGTTGGCGTGGGCGAGCTGGAAGACGAGCAGGACGGTCTGGGCGGCGATGCCGCGGATACGACGGGAGCCTGCGGCCTCGATGGCTTCCGCCAGGGGGTTCTTTGCGTAGCCGTTGAGCCCTCGACGCTGTTGCGGAGGCGGAAGTAGACCTTCTGCCATTCCTCGTCGCCGTACTCCAGGGCCTGCCAGTGCTTGGCACCGGCTTCGGGGGCCAGGGTGAGGCTGCGCTAAGCAATTCAGGCGTGGCATCGCCCAGTTGGGCGAAGCGGGTGTTGTGCAGGTCTTGGTGTCCGAGGTGCGCGGTGACCAGGTGCCGGTGTCGGCCGTCGTGGGGCCGATGCAGTTCGATGTCGTCTCCGCGTGCATGGATGGCGAGTTCACCGCCCCCGTACGGCTGGAGATGCTGCCGTACCACCTGGCGCGGGGCACCGACGCGGCTGGTGCGGAGGCGCTCAACCGCTCCCGGCTCTCCAGGGCGAGGCTCTGACCAGGGTCCTCGACAAGGCCCAGCTCGCCCTCTTCCCGGACCGCTGGCTGGCCAACTCCTTCGAACGTGAATTCCCTGACGCCCTTCTCGCCCCTCTCCTCGCCGCACACGAGTAAGCGCCGACCTGGGACGCCTCTTTCTGGACCCGGGTGGAGCCGCCCGAACGAGGCGTGGCAGCCTGTCCGTCGGTAGCCGCACAACTTCACCTTATGGCAGGGTTGCGAGGTGTGGTTCGGCGGCCAGGTGGCTCGGTCGGTCGTCTCGATGCTCCCGGGATCAGTCGCCGCTCGGGCGTTGCGGTGCTGCGGCTCCGCGCTCTTGAGTTACGTAAAGCGCAAGTAAAGCGCCTGGTAGGATCCCTGTCGTGAGGCGCCTTCCCTCCCTTGTCGAGCATCGGTGAGGCGCTTCCTCAAGCGACTGTTCCTGCTCTCTGGGCCCTCCGCGACCATCGCATCTAAACGGCTTGCGAAGCGAAATCTGCTGAAGCATCCCTACTGTTACGCGAAAGTAGAGATTTCTTGAACGATGTGCCTCAGTCCGACGGATTCGGTCTCAAACTCGGCAAGGCTGCGGTCGGCGGGCCGGCGGTGGCGGAGTCGGCGCTCCGGCGCAACGAGCCCCAGCGGACGTGCCGTCCTCGGCCGCCGTGGCTGTACAGCAGCCGCCGCAGCCGCAAAGAGGGCAGCCAGCTGCGGCCGGTAAGCGGGATGCGTTCTTCGACAACGCGAAGTACCTGCTGATCGTGCTGGTGGCCGTGGCGCACTCCTGGGAGGCGCTGGAGGGCAGCCGCGCCACCAAGGGCCTCTACATCTTCATCTACACGTTCCACATGCCGGCCTCCATCGTCATCTCCGGCTATCTCTCGCGCAGTTTCGCCGCCCGTCCCCACCAGATCAAACGTCTGGTGACCGGCATCGCCGTGCCATACGTCGTCTTCGAGGTGGCGTACTCGCTGTTCAAGCGGTACGTCGATGACGCACCCGATCACGCGATCAGCCTGCTGGACCCGTTCTTTCTCACCTGGTTCCTGGCCGCGCTGTTCATCTGGCGGCTGACGACTTCGCTGTGGCGCCTTCTGCGCCACCCGATGCCGGTAGTGCTCGGCCTCGCCGCGCTCGGGTCGGTCACCCCTGGCGTGGGCGCCGACCTCAACCTTCAGCGGGTGTTGCAGTTCCTGCCGTTCTTTGTGCTGGGGCTGTGCCTCAAGCCCGAGCACGTTCAGATCGTGCGGCGGCGTGAGGTCCGGTTGCTGGCTGTGCCGCTCTTCGTCGGTGCCTTGCTGTTCGCGTACTGGGTCGCGACCCGGATGAAGACCAGCTGGTTCTTCCGTACCAACAGCGCCCAGGAGCTCGACGGCCCGTGGTGGCTCAGCCCGGTCATGACCTTCGCGCTCTTCGGCTGTTCCCTGCTGCTGACCGGCCGCTTTCTTGTCCTGGGTGCCTCGTCGGCACATGTGGTTCACGGCCCTCGGCGCGGGAACGATCTGCGGCTATCTGCTCCACGGATTCGTGATCAAGGGAGCCAAGTACGTAGGGATCTTCGACACGTACACATGGCTGAGCCACCCCCTCGGCAAGGTTGCCGTCTCGCTGATGGCCGCGGTCGCCGTCACCCTGATGTGCACCCCGCCGGTGCGCCGGATCCTCCGGAGCGTGACCGAACCGGAGATGGTTTGGGCCTTCCGGCAGGACGTGTCCGGGCGGACCCGCCCTTCGTCCTCCAGCCGGCTCCCCGGGGCGCTCCCGTAGCGCCGGATGAGCCCGCCGGGCTCCCAAGCAGCCCGCCTCGGCGCCGAAACCGCCCGAGGACCCGGTACAGGCGGCCACGCCTCCTGCCCGGCACAAGTGGAGCGCGCAGCGGCGCCCGGGCTGCGCACTCCACTTGGGCCCACTGTGCGGCAGACGATCGCCGCCCGCCCACCCTCACGTAGGGCGACGGTATGCGGCTCGCTGCAGGCTGGCTGGTCAGTAAAGGCAAGCGGAACAAGGGCGGTTGTGCGTGCGGATCGCGGGCGACTTGGCCCACTACTCTAACGTTCCGTTAGAGTAGTGTTGCTCGTCGACTCGGTCGGCCTGCTTCCAAGCCGTTCCCGGGCACTGACGGGTCGACTGTCCCGCCCCTGCCCGGGAATGGCGGATGAGCTGCCAGCTGGGGTTGCCCCGATCAAGGCTGTGCGGTTCCGGCTCGCCGACATCGGCGAGCGAGATCATGCTGGAGTGCGCCGACCAGCGCGGCAAACCCGAGCGGGTGCGCACGTGCCGGGCGGCTGCGCTGACGGCGGCCTTCCGGCGCGGCCCCGCCGACTGCGGCACGTACAGCTGGATTCAGCAGCCGAGCGAGGGCACCTGGTGGTGTTACTGAAGCAGCCCTACGCCTTGGTGAGGCAGGGGGCTGTCCGGGCGCAGCGCAGAGCGTCGCCCGGGAGCGAGCACTCGCCTGTCGTGCACGTCGTCACCTCCGTGCCCCCAGCCTCCGGCGGAGCGTGCTGGCGAAGTCCTCGGCTGCCATCAGCTGTGCGCGCAGCGTCTCGCAGCGGGCGTCAGTGACCTTGCGGTAGGTGTCCAGGCGCTCGCGCAGCCGGTCGCGCTCTTCGCCCGTCGGAGGGTCGTCGACCGCGGCGATGCGGTCGGTGATCTCCAGCAGGTCGCGCATCTCCTCCAGGGAGAAGTCCAGCGGCTTCATCCTGCGGATCACCATCAGGCGATCGACGTCGGCCTCGGTGTAGAGGCGGAAGCCGCCCTTGCTGCGCGCGGAGGGGATGACGAGGCCGACTTCCTCGTAGTGCCGGATCGTGCGCAGCGACAAGCCCGTCCGCTCGGCCACCTCGCCGATCTGCATCTGCCGCTCAGTCATTCTCCGTGCCTTCACCTTCTGCGTTCCGCCGGACTACGAACACTTGAAGTGCGCCAGCATACGTGTCTGGAATCACACGGTCCGAGGGCCTGTTTACCTGCATTTCACAAGCCACAACTCGCACTCTGCCCTCACGTCAGAGTAGAGTCTTTGGTGAGGGCGCCCGCGCTGTGCAGGTGCGGCAGGGGCAGCCCCGCCAGAGGGGGCCCTCATCGGGCCCGTCTCCACCCGCAGACTTCCGGGCAATGATGCCCGACCGGCAGCCACAGCGGCTGCTCTTCCATCCGGCAGGGCCCCCATCGAGGCCGGGCCGCCGGGGATTCCGCCCCTTGGTGTGGAGTCGAGTACGACGCGTGGGCATCCAGCGGATGGGTGTGTGCGCCCGAACAGGAACGGTTGCATGTCTTCACCGCTGTCCGTAGTTCCCAAGCTGCGCATGTCAAAGCCCGACTGGCTCGCCTCTCCGAAGGTCTTCCGCACCGAGGTGCTGGCCGGTCTCGTGGTCGCCCTGGCTTTGATCCCCGAGGCGATCTCCTTCTCGATCATCGCCGGTGTCGATCCGGCCGTCGGTCTGTTCGCGTCCTTCACCATGGCCGTGGTGATCTCGATCGTGGGTGGTCGCAAGGCCATGATCTCCGCCGCGACCGGCGCGATTGCCTTGGTCATCGCCCCGCTCAACCACGAGTACGGGCTCGGGTACCTGATCGCCGCGGTCATCCTCGGCGGCATCATCCAGATCGTTCTCGGGGCCCTGGGTGTCGCCAAGCTGATGCGCTTCGTACCGCGCAGCGTCATGGTGGGCTTCGTCAACGCCCTCGCCATCCTGATCTTCATGGCCCAGGTGCCCGAGATGCGGGACGTGCCGTGGGCCGTCTACCCGCTGATCGCCGGCGGCCTCGCACTCATGATCTTCTTTCCCAAGGTCACCACCGTCATCCCGGCCCCCCTGGTCTCCATCGTCATCCTGACCGTGATCACTGTTGCCGCCGGCATCGCGGTGCCGAACGTCGGTGACAAGGGCGATCTGCCCTCGTCCCTGCCGGTGCCGGGCCTGCCGGACGTGCCGTTCACGATGGACACGCTGACCACCATCGCCCCGTACGCTCTCGCTTTCGCGCTGGTCGGGCTCATGGAGTCGCTGATGACCGCCAAGCTCGTCGACGACATCACCGACACGCACTCCAACAAGACCCGCGAGTCCATCGGTCAGGGCATCGCCAACATCGTCACCGGCTTCTTCGGCGGCATGGGCGGCTGCGCCATGATCGGCCAGACTATGATCAACGTGAAGACGTCCGGCGCCCGCACCCGGCTCTCCACTTTCCTCGCCGGTGTCTTCCTGATGGTTCTGGTCGTCGTGTTCGGGCCGGTCGTCTCGACCATCCCGATGGCGGCGCTGGTCGCGGTGATGATCCTGGTTTCCATGGCGACCTTCGACTGGCACTCCATCCAGCCCAAGACGCTCAAGCGCATGCCCGTCGGCGAGACCACCGTCATGGTGGTCACCGTCGCCGCTGTGGTCGCCACCCACAACCTCGCCATCGGCGTCGTTCTCGGCTCGATCACTGCCATGGTCATCTTCGCCAAGCGCGTCGCGCACCTGGCCGAGGTCTCCGGTGTGGTCGACCCGGACGGCAAGCAGGTTGTCTACGCGGTCACCGGCGAGCTCTTCTTCGCCTCCTCCAACGACCTGGTCTACCAGTTCAACTACAAGGACGACCCGGACGACGTCGTCATCGACCTCACCGACGCCCACATCTGGGACGCCTCATCGGTCGCCGCCCTGGACGCCATAGAGACCAAGTACGCCCAGCGCGGCAAGAAGGTCACCATCGTCGGCCTGAACGAGCCCAGCGCCGAGATGCACGACAAACTCGCCGGCCGGCTCACCGCCGGGCACTGAGCACCGACCGCCCTTGTCCGCGGTCCACGGATGGCGGACAAGGGCGGTTCTCTATGCGCGAGCCGGCGACGACTCGCGCCCTGATCACTTGCCCCCGGTCGGGTACGTACTGCGAACCGCCAGTGGTCAGGTGGCTCACCTGGGTGGACGGGACCGGCTCCCTTCCAGGTCTCCGGAAAGCTGCCTGCCCCACAAGTCTTGCCACACTCACCACTCACGCTCATCGACCGCTCATGAATCACGCTCGGCGTCCTACCGGTTGTGATCCCCGGAAAGGCGTTTCGCTGATCGCCGGGCCACCGCCGCCAGACGGCGGCGCAACGCGCCGCGCAGCCGAAGCCGGTCTACCCGCAGGGCGAGCTGCCCATCGTGCGCCTCCGGCTTCACGTATCTCATCAGGTCTCGGTGCACTGGCGGCAGGGGCGTCGTGGCCGGGACCTCGATCGACCAGGCTCTGGTGTCTCGTCCGCTGACCGCAAGCCGGACGGCCATCCGCCACGTGCCGTGTGCGAGCCCAGCCACGGGAATGGAGACGGCGAAACCTGTGGCGGTCGGAACACCGGATCCCAGGAATTCGACGCTTTCGCCGTCCTGGTTCTCCAGTCGTACGCCGAGCGCGGAAGCAGGGAACGCTGCGAGCGTCCAGTCTCCCCGGACGTGCAGTTCGTCTGCCGGCATCCACGTGACTTCGGTCTTGAGGAGCCGGCGGGGCACGCGGTGCTTGTTTTCACCGACATCGACGGTCAAGTTGCCGTACGGCTGGGTGTAGTACAGGGCCGCTGCGAAGATGCCGTCAGCACCTGCGACGACATGAACTTCTGGCTTGGTGCTGACTGCGGGCAGCCGTTGATGACCGATGCGGAACTCTTTGCAGACCCCTGCGGCATCGAGAGCGAGGAGGACGTCCCAGAGCCCCTTCCGCAGGCGCCCACCGTCGGCAACTGAAGCAAGATCGACGGTCACAGTGAAGCCACCAGGAGGCGCAGCCTGCTGCCCACTCCCGGCAATGTCGTCAGGAGCGGGAGTGGCCACAGCCTCAGCTGGGACTCGGTATTCGACCCCCGAGTTCCGCTCACGCAGCACGAGTTCCGTGCTGTAGGGCACGGCGAGGACGTGCTGCAGAAAGGCGTGACCGGTCAGGGTCAGCCGGCTGTCCTCCAGGGTCACTGAATCGAGCCGATGACGGACCGAAAGGTCCCGCGTAACGTCATACACATGGTCGGGAATGTCCAGCACGCCATCCCGGAAATGTGGCAGCCGGGCATACGCGCGCCCGCTCTCCACGAGGATGTCGGGGTGCTTGCCTGCGGAACGGATACCGAGCCCGAGCCGCTCCATGGCGACCAGCTCATCAAGATGGCCCCGCAGGATCAGCTCGCACCGCAACCGCGTAATCGCGTTGACCCGCTCCCGGAGAGAGCCGGGGTAGGAGCGCGTCAGCAGCTCACGCAGCTCGTGGAATCCTGACTCCTGAACCTGCCGGTCGCTCTCCCCGGCCAGATGGATCAGGGCGTGGTACAAGTCGATGGTCAGATGCCGGTTCATCAACGTGTCACGGTCAGGGCCCGCAGGCACGTTCTCCTCGACCAGATCGACCATCATCCCAAGCGTCCGGATGCGCTGCTCCGCACCCCGCGTGGTCACAGTGATGTTCTGACCGTCGTCGCGCTTGACGATGAACAGGCACTCGTAGTCGGCCACGACCGAGATGCCGTCGGCGCGCAGATAGGCGAGGGCCGTGAAGAGCTGGTCCTCGCAGACCTTGTAGCCGACGGGGAAACGCAGCTGGTGCCGCTCCACGAGCTCCCGGCGAATCAACTTGAGCGGGTTGAGAGCCCAGTACACCCGCGAATTGAAGACGTCGGTACGCGGCTGATTACGGGCGAACATCGACGCCGGCGCGCCACGTCCGTTGACCCCGACCATCTTGCCGAGCACCACATCGGTGCCGTTGGCCTCGGCCATCTGGAACATGCGCTCCAGTGCTTCCTCGCCGAGATAGTCGTCAGCGTCCAGGAAGAAGACATACCGTCCACGCGCCTGATCCAGACCCGCGTTGCGTGGAGCGGATGGGCCCCCGGAGTTCTCTTGGTGGAACACCTGGAACAAACCCGGGTAGAGCTCGGCGAACCGCTCAAGTTCCTTGCCTGTGCCGTCCGTCGAGCCGTCATTGACCGCGATGACCTCCAGCCGGTCGCGGCCGATGCTCTGCCCGACCACTGAAGTCAGGGTCTCAGTCAGGTACGGCATCGCATTGTATGCACCGATAATCACCGAGATATCGGGTGTAGGCATGAACGTGTATCCATTCCGTCTAGCCAAATGGTTCGCCGCAGGGCGCGAAGGATCGCGGGATGGCCCCCCCGAGCCGGACGGGGCACGCGAACGCGGGCCAGTCAGCCGTCGGGTAAATATACTCTAACGAGAGAGCAAAGTTGGTAAAACATCTCAACATCAGAATCTGCTGGTCAGGGCCGTGGACAGGCGGCGGATAGCCGTACGTCCTTGCTGCAACCCTCACGTCTCTGGAGAGTGCTACCGCCTGTGCCGAACTGGTCGTAGTCCGCTTCACGGGCCTGCTTCTGAAGGGCACCGGCTGGACGGCCGTGCGGTTGCGCATGAAGGCGCTGCTCTGATCCCTGAGCCCGCCGCGTGTGGGGGACGCGCGCTGTACGGGCCGAGGAGTGGTGTCCTCGCATCTGCCGGGGAACGAGGTCGCCACGCCTCAACCGGTAGCTGTGGTGGCGTCATCGTCGCTGATCAGCGCGTTTCGTCGGTTGCCCCATGGAGGAGACAGTGCCGAGCCGGAACGCTCAGGTGCTCGTTTTCGACGTCAACGAGACACTCAGCGACATGAGTCCGCTACGGACACGCTTCGAAGAGATCGGCGCTCCCCCACACCTTCTCCGCCCATGGTTCGCCGGCGTGCTGCGCGACGGCTTCGCACTCACCGCTGCCGGAGCCTATGCGGACTTCTCGGCCGTTGCCCAGGATGGAATCCGGGCGCTGTTGCCCAGAGTCCCGGGATGGTCGGGAGACGTCGAGCAAGCGGCACGTCATGTGCTGGCCGGGTTCACCGAGCTTGAGGTGCACCCCGATGTCCCGGACGGCGTGCGGACTCTTCACGAGGCGGGATTCCGCCTGGTGACCATGACCAACGGCCGCGCCGCCCTCACCGAGCGGCTCCTCTCCCGAGCCGGACTACTGCACTGCTTCGAAGCGCAGCTGGACGTGAGCGGGCCGCAGTGCTGGAAGCCCGCACGCGCCGCCTACCAGTACGCCGTGGAGCACACCGGGGTGCGGCCGGATCAGGCCGTACTCGTCGCCGTCCACCCGTGGGACATCGACGGCGCGCAGCGCGCGGGACTGGGCGGCGCATGGTTGCGGCGCGGCGCATCGGCCTATCCCGAGGCCATGCTGTCTCCCACGTACACGGCTGAGGACCTGCGTGACCTTGCAGCAGCACTCACACAGGGCGCTGCCCGCTGAGGCGCGCGATCAGCCCGTACCTGCGAGTCCTCGGTGACCAGTCCCGCCCATCACGAAGCAGGCATCCCGACGGAGGGTTTTCCCTCCACAGACCGCAGTGCGACCGGGAGTAGTGACCGAGCGGCAACTGCGCGGAGGCGGTTGGCGTTGCCAACGACGGACAGGGACGACAAAGCCATCGCTGCGGCGGCGATGATCGGGCTCAGAAGCCATCCGGTAAAGGGGTACAGGACGCCCGCGGCCAGCGGGATGCCGACGGAGTTGTAGAAGAAGGCCAGGAATAGGTTCTGGCGGATGTTTCTCAGGGTGGCCCGGCTGAGGGTTACCGCGGTGACCACGCCGCTCAGGGCGCCGGAGACAAGGGTGATGTCGGCCGCCTCGATGGCCACGTCGGTCCCCGTGCCGATGGCGAAGCCCACGTCCGCCTGAGCCAGTGCCGGGGCATCGTTGATGCCGTCCCCCACCATGCCGACGCGTCCACCCTGATTCTGCAGGCGGCGGATCTCGTCGGCCTTGTGCTCCGGCAGCACCTCGGCCAGGACCGTCCGGATTCCCACCTCCGCAGCGATGGCCTCGGCGGTACGCCGGTTGTCACCGGTGATCATGATGATCTCCAGGCCGAGACGTTTCAGTTCGGCGATGGCAGTGGGCGAGTCCTCCTTGAGGGTGTCGGCAACCGCGATCACGCCGAGCAGCCGCCCGTCCACCGCCGCGAATACCGCGGTCTTGCCCTCGGCGGCCAGCCGCTCCGCCTCCCCCTGAAGCGGTTCCGTATCGATACCGGCCTCGGTGAGCAGACTGGGCTTCCCCGCCGGCACACGGCGGCCGTCGACGGTGCCCGTGACGCCCTGGCCGGTGACCGAGTCGAAGTCGGTCACCTCAGCCAGGCGGATGTTCCGGTCGGCCGCGCCGCGGACGATGGCCTGGCCGAGGGGGTGCTCGGAGGCGTGCTCGACGGAGGCGACCAGGCGAAGAGCCTCCTCCTCGGCGAAACCGTCCGCCGGGACGACGTCGGTCAGCGCGGGCTCGCCCTTGGTGATCGTCCCGGTCTTGTCCAGCACGATCGTGTCGAGCCGGTGAGCCGTCTCCAGCGACTCGGCGGAGCGGATGAGGACGCCGGCCTCTGCGCCCTTGCCGGTGCCCACCATGATGGACAGCGGCGTTGCGAGACCGAGCGCACAGGGGCAGGCGATGATCAGCACCGCCACGGCGGCGACCAGTCCCAGTGTCAGGGCCGGCGAAGGCCCTATGACGAACCACACGGCGAACGAGGCGATGGCGATGAAGACGACGGTGGGTACGAAGTAGCCGGCGACGAGGTCCGCGATCCGCTGAATGGGCGCTTTGGACGCCTGTGCTTGCTGGACCAGCCGGATGATCTGGGCAAGCAGCGTGTCCGCGCCCACCCTGGTCGCCTCCAGACGGAAGACGCCGGTCTGATTGATGGTCGCTCCCACGACGTCGTCGCCAGGCCCCTTGGTCACCGGCATCGACTCCCCGGTCACCATGGACTCATCCACGGTGGAGCGGCCGTCGATGACCCGGCCGTCGACGGGCACCTTCTCGCCGGGGCGCACTACGACGGCATCGCCCTGCGCGACCTCATCGACCGGCACCTCCACCTCCGCGTCGTCCCGCACCACCCGGGCAGTCTTGGCCTGCAGGTTCAGCAGCTCGCGCATCGCCTGTCCGGTGCCCGCCTTTGCCTTCGCCTCGACCAGACGGCCAAGGAGAATCAAGGTGAGGATGACGCCGACGGCCTCGTAGTAGACATCGCGTACTTCTGCGGGCAGCAGGCCGGGCACCACCGTGACCAGGAGGCTGTAGCCGTACGCCGCGGAGGTCCCCAGGGTAATCAGCGCGTTCATTTCGGCAGAGCGGTGCCGCAAGGCCAGCCACCCCGTCCGGTGGATCGGCCAGCCAGTGTGGAACATCACCGGCGTGATGAGCGCGAACTGCACCCAGTGGTTGAGGAGTACGTCCGGCACAGCAACGGCGAAGAGCTCGTGCAGCATGACCACCACGACCACCGGAGCGGACAGAATCGCCCCGAGAATCACCCGCCGCGACAGATCAGCGATCTCCGCGCGCCGCGCAGCGGCCTCACCGTCCTCCGCCCTGGCACCGCCAGGTACAGCGGTTTCGGCCGGCTGTTCCTCCTCGCCGACGGCCGGTTCCCTGATGGTTGCCCTCCCGTCGTCGGCGGGCTCGACGATGAGCGTGCCGTGCACCATGTTCATCCCGCAGGCGAAGCCGAACCGGCCCGCTTTGTGGGGGACAAACTCTGCGGTGGCCTTGCCGAACGCCGGCAACGACTTGGCCAGAGCGAAGTCGGGGAAGAGCACGCGGGACGTACACTCGCCGCTCTCCCGCCGGTCGAAGATCAGACGCACGGGGATTCCCTGGCGTACGCGGATCAGATTCGGTGAGTACCCGCCCTTCACCGTGATCCCAATCTCTTGGACACCACCTTGGAGTTCGGCCACCCGCGTCTTCTTGGGCCCCAGGAAGAACCAGGCAAGCAGCGCGATCAGCCCGGCGGCTCCGATGAGAACCCCAAAGTCGGTTGCGCTCATGGCACTCCTTCCGGGCTGACCCGCCGCCCTGTACATGTGCCTTCCTCGACCGCGGCCGTCAAGTCTTGATCCGAAGGGTGACTGTTTACGACGACGTCACCATCAGGTACCCGTCCCCAGCGTGGGAACTCCCGCCGCAGAACGCATGACCACCCCGCCGTCGGCTCAGCTGCCTCTGCCCATCTCGAGCCCCGGAAGATATTTCCTTCCTTACCGCACCATCCGAGACATCCTTCCCGCGGGTTCCGTACGAGCCTAGAACCGTGCCCCAGGGGCAGGGTCAAGCGAAGCAACACGGACAAGCGGGCCGTGGTGCTCGTGCCGGACTGCGGCAACCAGAGGAATCAATCGGCGGGCAGCGGCGCCGCCGTGCTCGCCGAGAATGTCGACGACTGCGCTGGTCGGGGAAGTCAGCGCCGCCCACACCGGGTTCCCACCGTGCGGGGTGTGATATCCCCGCCCCCTGGACGAGAGGGCTGAGGGCAATGGAGTTTGCAGTTGGCCCGGCGCTGCTGGCCGGTTTGGTGGGCACCGTCGCCATGACGGCCGCGATGATGATGGGCCGTGCCATGGGAATGACGTCCATGGATATCGCGCTCATCACCGGCGGAATGATGACCGGAGACGAACGCCGCGCACGCACAGTGGGCACGGTGATCCACTTTGTCGTCATGGGCACCGTGGTCTTCGGCTTGATCTACGCCGCTGTCTTCCACTGGACCGGCTCGGCCAGCTGGCTCGCCGGCCTGGTGGTCGGCTTGATCCACGGCCTGGCGGTAGGCGTGATCGCGATGCCCATGATGGGCGAGGTCCACCCGCGGATGCGCGGCTCCGGCGACGGCTTCCGGCTGGGCGCTCCCGGGTTCATGGGGATCGGATACGGCAAGGGCACACCGATGGGCCTGCTCGTGGGTCACCTGATCTACGGCGTGGTGGTCGCCCTGCTCTACGCCGCCCTTGTGTAAATGGGCTCACGTACTCGCCGCCGGAATGACTGGGAGACCGCTGTGAGCAGCACCCCCGCGGCTGACGTGTTCGCGATGGAGCCACCCGAGACACGGCTGCTGGACGGCCGCAAAGCCCTGGTGACCGGCGCTGACTCCGGAATCGGGCAGGCAATCGCCTATCAGCTTGCCGCCAACGGCGCCTCCGTGGCGATCAACCACTTGGGGGACTCGAAGGTCGCCGACGCGATGGCCCAGAAGATCGAGAAAGCCGGTGGCAAGGCGATCAGCGTGCCCATGGACGTCACGCAGGAGGAGCAGGTGCGGCGCGCGTTCGCCCTAACGGCCGACGCGTTCGACGGCCTCGACCTTCTGGTCAACAACGCTGGCATCGAACGCCCCGTCCGACTCGTAGACATGGAGCTGGAGTGGTGGCAGAAGGTCATCGACGTCAACCTCACCGGCACGTTCTTGTGCTCTCGGGAGGCGGCACGGATCATGCTGGAGCGGGGTTCACGCGGCACGATCGTGAACATCACCAGCGTCCACGAGACGATCCCCTGGGCGGAGTACTCCCACTACTGCGCGTCCAAGGGTGGACAACGGATGTTCGCCCAGAGCATCGCGCGCGAACTCGCCCCGTACGGCATCCGGGTGGTGTCCGTGGCGCCCGGGGCGATCGAGACCCCGATCAACCAGGACGTCGTCGCCGACCCACAGCGGCGCAAGGCGGTCCAGGATGAGATCCCGCTGGGGCGGTGGGGCAACGTCTCGGATGTCGCGGGCGTCGTGGCGTTCCTCGCTTCCGAGCGGGCGGACTACATCGTCGGCTCGACGGTGTTCGTCGATGGCGGCATGACGCTCTACCCAAGGTTCGACTAGCCATGTCCACTCGAATCGCCGATTACGGAATGCTCGCCGACGGCAGCTCCGCCGCCCTGGTCGACCGGCGTGGTTCCATCGACTGGATGTGCCTCCCGCGCTTCGACAGCCCGGCGCTGTTCGCGCGCCTGCTCGACCCTGAAGCCGGTCACTGGTCGATCACCCCGACAGGGCGGTTCGACGTGCGACGCCGCTACCTGCCGGGCACCCTCGTCATCGAAACCACGTTCACTACCGCCACCGGCGCAGCGCGTCTGCGCGACGCGCTCGCCGTCGCCGAAGGCCAGCGAGGCCACCATCTGGGCCTGCGGCCACCACACGAGCTGCTGCGCGAGATCGAGGGGCTGCTCGGCGAGGTCGAGTTCGACATCGACCTGGTGCCACGCCCCGAGTACGGGCTGGTACGTCCGCTCCTGCGCCTCACCGACGGCGGGGCACGTACGTTCGGCGGGCCCAACCAGATCGCCGTGCGCTCCCCCGTCCCGCTGGAGGCGGGCGAAGCCTGTGCCCGCGCCAGGCTACGAGTGGCAGCCGGTCAGCGACTCGGCTTCTCCCTCGTGTGGGCACCCCCCGAAGTAGCCCCACCCGAGCCGACCGCTCCCGAGCGGGTGACGGCACGGATCACGGACACCGTCGAAGCATGGCGGTCCTGGGAAGCCGAGCATGACATTTACCAGGGCCCGCACCACGACCTGGTGCTGCTGTCCTCCCGGGTGCTCAAGGGGCTGACGTACCGCCCGACCGGCGCCATCGTCGCCGCACCGACGACCTCCCTGCCGGAGACCGTGGGAGGGATGCGCAACTGGGACTACCGCTACGCGTGGATCCGCGACGCCAGCCTGACCCTGGAGGCGCTCTACCACGGCTCGTGCCCCGACGAGGCGGTTGACTTCGTCTCCTTCATGACCAGTTCCGCAGGCGGAAGCGCCGGAGCGGAATCGTCGCTGCAGTGCATGTACGGCGTCGGCGGCGAGCACGACCTGACCGAGCGCGTACTTCCCCATCTTCGCGGATGGCGGGACTCCCGCCCGGTAAGGGCCGGCAACGCCGCATGGGCGCAAAGCCAGCTCGACCTCTACGGCGAACTGCTGAACGCTCTGCACCTGTACAGGGAACAGCTCGGACAGCTGCACCCGGAAATCCAGCGTTTCGCCGCAGAGCTGGCAGACACTGCGGCGCGCCGCTGGACGGAACCGGACGCCGGCATGTGGGAGATGCGTGGCGAACCGCGCCATCACCTGTCGTCGAAGGTGTTGTGCTGGGTGGCGCTCGACCGCGCGGTGAAGCTCGCCCCACGCCTGGGCCGGCACGCGCGTACCGAATCCTGGTCTTCAGAACGGGACCGGATCCGCGCGGCGGTGCTCGAACGGGGCTGGAGCGACCGCCGACAGGCCTATGCCCAGGCGTTCGACTCCGACGAGCTCGACGCCGCCGCCCTGCTCATGCCGCTGTACGGATTCCTGCCGGCCAACGATGAGCGCATGTACGCGACGATCGAGGCGATCGCCCGGGAGCTGACCGAGGACGAGATGGTGTTGCGCTACCGGACAACCGGGGATCCAAGCGTCGATGGACTCACCGGCAAGGAGTGCGCCTTCGCGCTCTGCTCGTTCTGGCTCGCCTCCGCCCTCGCCCAAGCCGGTCACCCCGACCGCGCGAAGGCCCTCTTCGACCGCGTCGCCGGCTTTGCCAACGACCTGGGGCTACTCGCCGAGGAAATCGATCCGCGCAGCGGTGAACTGTTCGGCAACTTCCCGCAGGCCTTCAGCCACATCGGACTGATCAACGCGGCCGCCGCCATCGACCAGGCCCATGGCGCACCGCCCCATCCCAACAGCAGCCGGTCGCAATGAGCACTCCAATCAAGCCACTGCCCGTCAGGACCGGGTCAGTAGCCGCCACCGTCTTCACCTGTTCCCTTACCTTCGACCTTGTTGCCGTCCGCATTGAGCACGTACCACTCGGCGCCGAACTGGTCGAGTTCCTGTCCGTTCGTGTCGCCGGGCTTCTTGTCGCCTTGGTAGTAGTACAGCGGGTGGCCGTTGTAGGTGACTCCTGTGCTGCCGTCGTCCCGGGGGCTCGTGCCGATCAGGTCCGGCTTGACGCCTTGGGCCGTCTTTGGTTTGCCGGAGGTGGTCAGAGGCGGCCAGGCCTGCGCGCATGCGCCGGAGCAGGTTGACTTCTCCGACTTGTCGGCCTCGAACAGATAGAGAGTCCGGCCCTTCCCGTCGACCAGGATCCGGCCGAGCTTGCTGGAGCGCGCAGCCACAGTGGCTGCACCTCCGGGGCTTGCGGTACCGGTACTCGTTGGCGTGGTCGGGACGAAGGCGGGCGGGACCGGTTCCTCGTCGTCATCACCGCATCCGCTGCAGACAGCGGCGATCAGCGCAACGGTGATCGCCGCTGTTCTCGCCTTGGAGGTGTGCTTCATCGTGGGCTCCTGCGGCCGGGATCGCCCTGCCCGGGCCGGACGGGGGCGGGTGCGTAGCCAAGTGCCTCCTCGGCCACCTTCCTCCACTACGGAGCAGCCCGAATGACGTGGCAATTCGTGTGACCCGTCCGGCGTACAGAAGCTGGCGCGCCGGGCTCAAGCCCGGTGGTGGCGTTCGAGCTGCTGTTACCCGGCCGTTCCTCGTAGCCGCACACCACCGCTGCAGCGACCTGCTCACTTCCCTGGAGTACCAACGGTTCTTGGTGTGCGTACGGCAGCTCAATCAGAGCGCGGATGCGTGCCTTCCAAGAACAGAGGGTCCAGGGGAAGAGTGGACGCGGGCCGGCGGGTTCCCTGAACATCACTCGTATCCGGGCGTGGTCAGGGGTGATGTCCGGTGAACGGCCAGCAGCGTCCCAAGCGCAACCGTCGGCAGGTCCTCAAAGGGGCCGGGGTAATCGGAGGGCTCATCGGCCTGCTCCTGGGCGGAGGTTTTGTCGGCTGGCAGGCCATCTCCGACCGCCCCGCCGACTCGCCCCCGGCTGTGCAGCCCGGTCAGGATCCATCGCTGGAGACACTGGCCGGCGCCGCGGTCTCCGGCGGTCCGGGCCAGGACGGGATCCCCTCCGTCGACCGGCCGAAGTTCGTCCCGGCACGGGACGCGGACTTCCTCAAGGACGACGAGCCGGTGTTCGGGCTGGAGTACCGCGGCGAGTTCCGGGCGTACCCCCAGCAGGTGCTGGTGTGGCACGAGATCGTCAACGACACCGTGGCCGGAGAGCCGCTGGCGGTCACGTATTGCCCGCTCACCGGCACGGTGATCGGGTTCTCAAGCCCGCCCGGCATACCTGAGTTGACGTTCGGCACCACTGGCAAACTCGTCAATTCCAACCTGCTGATGTACGACCGGCAGACCGGCTCTGAGTGGCCGCAGCTGCTCGGCACCGCCATCAGCGGACCGCTCAAAGGGCAGCGGCTGGACACCGTCCCCCTGGTGTGGAGCACCTGGAAGGACTGGCGGGCCGCACATCCCGATACCCGCGTGCTGTCCACCGACACCGGCGCCCTGCGCAACTACGGCAGCGATCCGTACGGCTCCTACCCGCGACAGAGCGGTTACTACGTCGAAGGAGGCACGCTCTTCCCGGTGCTGACCATGAACGACCGCCTCCCGGACAAGGACGTCGTGATCGGCGTACGGGCCGGTGAGCAGCGGCTTGCGATCCACAAGGACCTCGTCCGCAAGGCGAAGACCGTGCAGGCCACAGTGGGAGGTACAGAGGTGGTCGCGCGATGGGACGACCAGCTCGACACCGCTCGGGTCTTCCAGCGCGTCGGCGACCAGTGGAAGCCGGCCGACTTCCTCGACTCCATGTGGTTCGCGTGGTACGCGTTCTACCCGAACACCCAGGTGCGGCAATGAACAGGGCGCTAGCGGCCGTCGCCAGGGTCGGCGACGCCTGGGACGCCACAGTGACCGCCACCGTGGTAACTCCCCGCCGCGTGCTCGCCGCCCTTGCCGTCCGTCGCCACCGGCGGGTCGGGCTGGTCGCGGCCGCTGTGGTGCTGCTCGCGTACCTGGCGTCCATCGGTGATCTGGTGGTGTCGGCCTCGGGCCGGTTCACGGGCGTCCCGGTGTTCCAGACCGCTTGGGAGCAGCTGTTCCAAGCCCGTGCTCCGTACCTGTTCGAGCCGGTGCTCGCGGTGCATCCCACTCAGCACGTGGCGGTGTTCCTCAGCCCGCTCAACCTGCTGCTCGGCGCGATCGTGGCCGCGCTGGTGGGGTCCAATGTCGCGGTCGCCGGGCTCGCGGCCCTGCAGGCGGCCTCCTGCCGACGGACCCGGTACGCGCGGCTGCTCGCCGTGCTCCCGGCGTTCCTGCTGGGATTCGCCTGCTGCGTACCGACCTTCCTGCTCGTCCTCGGCAGCGGCACCGCCGCGGCGCTCCTGCCAGTGCTGATCCCGCTGCGCCCGGTCTTCTATCCGCTCACGCTTCTGCTGCTGACCGGAACTCTGGTGTGGGGCGCGTCCCGGCTCAGCAAGCGCCCGGCGACGGACGAGGGCGCGGGAAGGAACGCCGCCCACTCGGACAGTGATCTTGCGAACCACGATCCGCAGCAGGACGGGCCGCCATCCCGGACACGGTAGCTCGCCCCAGCGACGCCCCAGCCCGTAATCGGCGTCCTCCAGGAGGCGGCAGCCAGCAGAACACCGCGCGTCTGAGAGCCCTGACCAGCCAGTCGGCTATGCGGTCACGTACCGAGGCGAGACGCGTGGCAGCCGGCGGCTCGATACCGGTCGTATGACCGGTCAGGTCCGCCAGGAGCGGGCGCAGCTCGTCTTGCGTACGGGCTTGCATGGCCTGGCGGCGCCGCTGCTCGCATTCGGCATGATCCAACAGGCCGTCGGCATGCGCTGCCTTCAGGCGTTCGATGGCTTGTGCACGTTCTGCGTGACCAACAGGCAGGGACGACATTCCAGGCCTCCTTTTTCACGGTAGACCGTTTGTGCCTTTGCCGTGCCCGCGCTGGTCCGCAGAGCTGCGGGGACCCGCCCCCGGGGCAGCGCCGCCGCGCGGGGGACCAAGGAGGGAAGGCGCGGGACCGCCGACCGGGTTCCGGGTATACGCCGGGAAACCCGGACGCACCACCAGCAAGGAGACAGACATGGCGCAGGAGACCGATGCCATTGTGATCGGGATGGGCGTGGGTGGCGAGCACGTCGCCGAGCGCCTGGCCGAGGAGGGACTGGACGTCGTCGGGGTCGAGGCGGAGCTGGTCGGCGGGGAGTGCCCGTACTGGGCCTGCATCCCGAGCAAGATGATGATCCGCGCCTGCAACCTGCTCGCCGAGGCCCGCCGCATCCCCAACATGGCCGGGCAAGCACAGGTCAGCCCCGACTTCGGGCCGGTCGCCTCCCGGATCCGCGACGAGGCGACCGACGACTGGAACGATCAGGTGGCCGTGGACCGGTTCACCGGCAAGGGCGGGCACTTCATCCGAGGGCGCGCGCGACTGAGCGGCCCCGGCCGGGTCGAGGTCGACGGACAGACGTTCAGCGCCCGGCGCGCGGTGGTACTCGCCACCGGCAGCCGCCCGCAGATCCCCCCGGTGCCGGGACTGGACCAGGTGCCGTACTGGACCAACCGTGACGCCATCGCCGCCAAGGAAAGCCCGCAGTCGCTGATCGTGCTCGGCGGAGGAGCTGTGGGCCTCGAGCTCGCCCAGGCCTTCGCACGCTTCGGCACCGCGGTCACGATCGTCGAAGCTACGGAACGGCTGCTGCCCGCCGAGGAGCCCGAGACCGGCAGCCTGCTCACCGATGTCCTGGGCGCTGAGGGCATCACCGTACGCACAGGGGCACAGGCCACCCACGCGCGCCACGACGGCGACACCTTCACCCTCACCCTCGACGGCGGCGAGGAACTGACCGCCGAGCGGCTCCTGGTGGCCACCGGGCGCCGCGCCAACCTGGCGGGGCTCGGGCTGGAGACGGTCGGCCTCGACCCGGACTCCCGCGCCCTACAGGTGGACGAGCAGCTGCGTGCCGGTCCCGGCCTGTGGGGTGTCGGAGATGTCACCGGGCGAGGGGCGTTCACGCATGTGGCGATGTACCAGGCCGAGATCGCCGTCCGCGCCATCCTCGGCGAATCAGGCCCGGACGCGGACTACCGCGCCCTGCCCCGGGTCACCTTCACCGACCCCGAGGTCGGTTCCGTAGGAATGACCGAGGCCCAGGCGCGGGAGAAGGGCCTGCAAGTACGCACCGGCACCGCACAGGTGCCGTCCTCGGCGCGCGGCTGGATCCACAAGACGGGCAACGAGGGCCTGATCAAACTCGTCGAGGACGCCGACCGCGGGGTCCTGGTCGGCGCCACCTCCGTCGGCCCCATGGGCGGCGAGGTGCTCTACGGACTCGTTGTGGCGGTCCAGGCCGAAGTCCCGGTCGACCGGCTGCGGCACATGATGTACGCCTACCCCACCTTCCACCGGACCGTGGAAGACGCCCTCGCGGGGCTGCGCCGAAGCTGACCCGCAGGGGCACCACGGAGACCATGCGGGCTCCAACCCAGTGGTATGAACGGTCGCAGCGTAAGCACGGCGGAACGAAAGATGGGCCTTCCGCAGCCCTGCGGGCCAGATCAAGGACCCCGGCCTTGCGCGGTCAGGCATCCATCCACGAGCCAGCGGCATGGGTTGTGCCGGCGCAGGTGGCGCAAGAAAGCATGGGCGCATCAGAAGGGTCCCGCGGGGAACCCGGTTGTCTGCGACGGCATTCAGTGGACAGCGTCTCTGATCAGCTAAGTGATCCCATGCCAGACATAGTGTCTGGCGACGGGGTTTCCCACCGTGGAGGGGTGGCGTGGGCGTGGAGGTGGAAGCCCGCGCCCAGTGCTGTTCCTCGGGGATGGTGCCGGTTGGTGGGTGTGCTGATCGTCGTCACGTCCTGGTGCCGGTGGGCTGCGCGGGGCAGCCGGGTCCGGTCCGTGTGAGCGTGTCCCTCCGGACGCTTGCCCGCCGGGCCTGGCGGCCCGGCGGGGGAGGGTGTCCGGCGTCGCCTGGGCGTCGGACGTGTGGTCCGTTGCCGGGTGGGGCCGGTCTTGGACCGGTCCGTCCGGCTGGTCTTCGTGGGCGTGATGACCGCGTGGGTTTCGAGGTTGTCTGCGACCGTGCGGATGACCATGGTGCCGCTGGCGCGGTCTGTGACGGTCTTGGCCTGGTGGGTGAGGCCGCGCGATGCGATGCGCTGCCATGCCCCGTTGTCGCGGTCGCCCTGCCAGCGACAGGAGGGGCAGATGGCCCATTTCCAGCCGGGTGTGGTGAGCCGGTCGGGTGCTTTGCGGTGCCGCAGCGGAACGAGGCACTGGGGGCAGTGTTTGGAGGTGTTGCGGGCCGGTACGGTGACGACGGCGATGCCCACTTCGGCGGCGAGGTGCCGCATGCGGTTCACGATCTGCCCGCGCACCTGCTGCGAGAGGCGGGTGTTGTGGGTGCGGCCCATCCCCCGCGCTTCCATCGAGCGGAGGTCTTCGACATAGATCACCGTGGCCCCCGCGGTGATGGCCTGATCGACCGCCCAGCGGGCGGCAGCCCATGCCAGGGCGTCGTTGAGGTTCGACCGCCGGTCGGACACACAGCGGATCTCGTCGGTCAGAACGGCGTGCCCGGCCGCCAGGCGATGGCCGTCGTTGCCGCGGATGAGCCGCTGGTAGTGGTCGGCTTTGGCGTGCAGATGCTCGCTCTCGCGGCGCAGGCGGTGCTGCTTCGCCAGGACGCCGGCGGCCCGGAACATGCCCCCGGCGCCGAGGGCGGTGATCCGCCCGTCGTCATGCATCCGGGCGGCGCCGGCGGACAGCAGGGTGTTCAGGCCCCAGTCCACACCCAGCGCGACCGTGTGCCCAGTGCGGGCGGTCTTCGCAACAGGGTGGCTGTAGGTGAGATCGGCTCGCACCTGGCCGCCGGTCACGCGCAGGGTGGGCAGGTGCAGCACCGCCGAGGCCGGGATCGGCGGGGGCAGCTTGATGGGGCAGGCCACCCATGTCCAGTCCCGGTACGACCGTGGATCGGGCCGGGTGGGGAGCTGAAGGCGCAGCAGCGCCCGGCTCGGCTCATCCGCCCGTTCGATGGTGGCCTGCTGCCCGTCACATCCCGAGAGCAGCAGCATGCGCGCTGTGCGGGGCGCGGCCTCCATTTCGAACACGTCGGTCGGCATCCGACGATGCCTTTTGGCGAAGGCAGCGATCTGCCGGGTGCGGGAGGCGATGACACTGGACGGCAGGGACCGCCCGCCGGGCACCGCCTCACGCACCCGGTCCCACTCTTCGGGAGTGCGCTTCGCCGGATCAACAGGCCACGTGCCAAGGACTCCGGCGGTCAGGTCGGCACGCCACGTCGCCGCACGCAAAACACGTCCGGCCTGCTCCTGCGCCATGCGCACGATCCGGTCATTGACCCGGACGCCCTCATCCGGTGCGGCGGTCCAGCCCAGGCGGCGCAGCGCCATCCACGCGTTCGACGGCAGCCTGCGGCCCCCGGCATCCGCACCCGAGGCCAGCACATCCACGTCGGCGGCGTTCCAGTGCGCGGCCAGCAGACCAGCGGTCATGCCGCACACCAACTCCACGGCCCAGCCCACGCGCTGGGCCAGCGTAGCGGCGGGCAGGAGTTCCCCGGTCTTCTCATCCACACCAGTACGCAGCAGACCAGGGGCGCAAGCGGTCCGGGCGGTCTCGCCCACGGCAAGCGGCACCTTCCGCCCCATCGCTCACCCTCCCCACCACTGCCGGTGCTGTCATCCGATCAACGACACCCCTCACGAAAGGTCACGCATTCGATCCACGAACCCATATCCGGCAGCCACGCAGACCGACACCACGACGACAACACACAACGAATCGCTACGGATACCTAAGGAACTACGTGAGCCTGGCTGCGAGCCATGGGAAGAAAAAATTCCCGGAACGGAATGGGTGCAGCGCCTGACCGGGTTCCCGGGATACGGCATCCCTTGGAGGTGGCTCCCGTACAACGGGCTTCACCGTGCGGGCGTCCACCCTCCCTCTCAGAGAGAAGGTGAGTCAGCATGGCGCTCCTGAAAGAGCGGCCCCACGCGCCGCACATGCACATGCCCCACATGCCTCATGTGATCAGCGAGCCCGAACTCCGTCCCCTCGACCTGGGCGGCCTGCTCGCGCGCGGGGCGGCTGCCGGGTTCTTCGCCGGTATGGGATTCCTGCTGGCGAACATGTGGTTCGCCGTGAGCCAGGGCATGCCGGGGATCTCCCCGTTGTATGCCATGTCCACCGTCTTCCACGCCTCGGACGTACCGGTTGCGAACCCCACTGAAGCGATACTCGGCCTGACGGTCCACATCGCACTCTCGCTGGGCTTCGGCATGGGCTTCGCGCTACTCCTCGTCCCGCTGCTGCGCAAGATACCCGCCTTGGTGATCGGTGCTCTCGCCTACGGACTGGCCCTGTATGTGCTCAACTTCCAGATCCTCGGTAGGACCGTATTCGAGTTCTTCACCAACCCTCAGGGGCCGGATCAGCTCTTCGAAGCACTCGTTCACCCGCTGATCTTCGGGCTGCTGCTGGTGCCGTTCTTCCTTGGACGGCCGTTCGAAAGGACGCGGCGAGCCGAGCCGCAACTCACCGCGACTGCGACCGGCGGCACAACTCCTGGCACGTCGAACCGGCCAGGACCCATGGAGCCGTAATGCTCCCCGTACAGGTGGATTCCGTCTCGGTACGGCGGCGTTGCCCTGGGAGAGCCGAAGGGCCATGCAGCCGGCCAGGACGCAAGCTCCTGCACCCGGAAGGAACCCGGAGACGATGACGTACCGATACCCGCATTTCCATACCCGACTGGTGGTCGAAGACATGCGGTTCCACGCAGGACCGCAGCCAGGCGAAGAGATGCCGGATTTCGACCTCCCCACGGTGGACGGTGGCCGAGTCGCCAAGTCCGACTTCGCACTCCCTTGCTGCTGACCATGGGGTCGGTGACCTGCCCGATGACCGCGGCCGCCGACCCTGCCCTCAAGCGGCTCCACGCCGAATTCCGTGACCGCGTGGCGTTCGTGACGCTCTACGTACGCGAAGCCCATCCCGGTGACCGATACCCCCAGCCGGACCGGCTCGATCGCAAAATGGACCACGCACGCGACCTCAAGGCCCGCGACGAGCTTCCGTGGCCCGTCGCTGTCGACGACCTCGACGGGACGCTCCACCGCATGCTCGACCCCAAGCCGAACGCCGCCTACTTGATGGGCAGAGACGGCCGGGTCGGTTTCCGGGTCCTTTGGTCCGACGACCGCGAGCCGATCCTGCGCGCGGCCCTTGAGAATGTGCTGTCCGGCCGCTCTCTGGCGGGCGAACACCAAGGTCGCGTAGTGCCGATGCTTCGCGGCGTCGCCGAGATGGACCGCATGCTGACACTCTCCGGACCCACGGCCCGGCGCGACGTCCGCAAGGCCGCGCCTCCCATGTATGCCATGGCACGAGTGATGGGACTGATGAAGCACCGCCGCGAGGACGTGACCACGTAGCACGACCACAGCGCACGTCTATGCCTTCAGGTTTCCGACTGACCAGCGCCGGCATCACCTTGGTACTCACCGGGATGGGGTGCACCGCCGACGGCATCGGGAGCACCCGTGGGTCGCGCTGGCGGCCGCAGGAAAGGACGTCGCGGATGCGGGCATGTCGGTTGTGCTGTTCGTCGAGCAGCTGATGAAGCACCGCCGGGTCTGCTCCTGGTGCACCCTGGCTGCGGCCTGCCATCTCGCCGCTGTGCCGCGCCTCGTTACGGAAGCACAAGCCGCGTTGTCCACGATCCAGTGGCGGAGGAGGTGACCACCCCGGCACCGTCGCCCTCGACGTCATTACCCGCCAAGGTGATGACGGCAGGTCAGCTCTCTCAAGGCTGACGCGCGTAAGTGAAGGCGGGCTCTCAGAACCCTTAGCGACTGAACAGTAAAGGATGGTGCGTAATGAGCAAGGTGGCCCTCATCGTTCTCGCTGACACGGAAACGCATGCCGACTTGGGCCGGTCGTACAACGCCCTCGTCACAGCCAAGGAATGTATGGAAGCAGGTGATGACGTACGGCTCATCTTTGATGGTGCGGGTACGAAGTGGCCGGGTGTCTTCGCCGACCCGAAGCACGATGCCCACCAGGCTTATCAGGCTGTCACCGCGGTTGTGGCGGGGACCTGCAAGTTCTGCGCCCAGCAGTTCGAAGCCGAGGAAAGCGCCCGCCAGGCGGAGGTCCCCATGCTGGACGAGTACGAGGGCCATCCGAGCCTTCGCAGCCTGATCAGCAAGGGGTACCAGGTCCTCACATTCTGAAAAGACCGTCAGGCCTTGTGAAGGCATGACCGCGGCCCTTGCCAGACGCGGCTCGAAGTCCAGCGGCCAGCCGATTACGGGGACTCCCCGCAGATACCCGGGCTCATGAGCGGCCGACGCCGACGTGTCGGCGCGGTGTCTTGGAGAGCGAGAGGTCAAGAAGGGTTCTGTCATGACCGAACAAAAGCGCGGTCCGGAAGACATTCCCACCGCGGAGCGCATGGCAACGCTCGCGGCGGCCAAGGGGAGCGCCATCAAGCACAAGCTCCTCGGGGAGGAGCAAACGGAACGAGGCCGGCAGTGGCTTCGTTCGCTTTCAGCGACAGCGTTTGTCGATGGTTTTCAGCAGCGGTTGGCGATCACCGGGCTCGCGGATGTTCATGGGAAATGACGGCACTGCGGTGTCAGAAGACCTGAAGGGGCTGATGGCGTCCCGGCGCTCCCGGGAACCTGGATCGGCTCACCGCCTCGGGGCTCAAGCAAGACTCTGAAGACCGCCCTCCCGGCGCGGAGCTGTCAGAGTTGCGCCTGGAGGATCACCGGTGTGTCTCCTTGTGTGGAGGCACCCGCACAAGGAGCCTGATGTCCACGAAAAGGCCCTGGACAGCCTGGGTAGCCATCGGCTAGACGGCGTCAGGGGTGTCCGCTCACCATGGAGGCAACGTTGGCGCAAGATCCGGTACAGGTAGCACCGAACTTGTACAAGGTTTTGTTCGAGAACGACCGAGTGCGGCTGCTTGAGGTGCGCCAGAAGCCGGGCGACGAATCGGCCCTGCACGGGCATCCGGATTGCCTCATCTACTGCTTGAGCGAGGGGAAAGTGACATTCAGTTCGCCCTCGGGTGAATCCCAAGAAGTCGAGCTACGCACCGGCGACACCATCTGGCAGGAGTCGCAAGAACATGCTGCAAAGAACACCGGTGCGACCGACGTTGTCGGGCTCGTCTTCGAGCTGAAGTGAGTTTGTGTCAAGCGTGGCTTCATACGGAACGGCCCGCCGCCCATGAGGGCGGCGGGCCGTGTGGCGGTCCCGGCAGAGGTCAGCCGGACTCGGCGTGTTCTTCCGGCACTCCAGCGGGTCCGGGGGCTTGCCGGAGGACGACCAGGCCGTGACCATGCCGCGAGCCTAGCCGGTGGCCGCAGTCGCCCCGCCGCGGCCCTCGCGCCGCCGGTCAAGCCCCCGCGGTGGTGCTTTCGATGATGTGGCAGACAATGGCGCTTTCCCCGCGCTCGGTTGCCCGGTCGGCCTGGGCTCGGGCGTGCCGGAGCGTCGTACGGAGGGCTTCGAGGTCGGCGATGCGGCGGTCGATGTCGGCGAGGTGCTGGTCCAGGAGATCGGTGACGAGGGCGCAGGGCTGCTCGCCGCGGCGCTGGAGGTCGAGGATGTCCTTGATCTCTTTGAGGCTGAGGCCGAGGGCCTGGGCCTGGCGGATGAAGCCGAGGACGGGGACCGCTTTATCGGTGTAGGTGCGGTAGCCGGCGGCGGTGCGCTCGGGCGGGTCGATGAGGCCGTTGGCCTCGTAGAGGCGTACGGCCTTGGGGCTCAGGCCAGTCTGGGCGGCGATGCGGCCGACGGTGAGCATGGGTGACTCCGTTCGTGGGGATGTCGCCAGTCTGCGCTTGACCTTGCCCTAAGGGCAAGGTTTTAGCGTCCGGTCATGGGCACAGATCAAGGCGAGGGCTGTGCGGCGCCGATGGCCGTGACACCGCTGAGCGGCCGGTGCACCGAGGCCATCGAGCGGGCCGAGCACGCCTGCTTCGGGATCAGCCCGTTCAACAGCTACTTCTCCACAGCCCGGATCCGGGAGCTGGCGGCTTGGGGGCTGGGGCGGTTCGAACGGGTGGACTTCTTCGTGCCGGACGCGCCGAGCGCATTCACCTTCGAGGCGCTGGGGTACGCGCCCGAGAAGGCCGCGTGGAAGGCGCGCAGACAGGGCCAGTACACCCGCAACAAGATCGCCGCGGCGCTGGGTTCACTCGGTGTGGCCGATCCGGACGAGCGCGTGCTGGGTTGGCCCGAGCTGGAGCGCAACGCGGG
This sequence comes from Streptomyces sp. ISL-96, assembly GCF_018614035.1. Taxonomy (GTDB): domain Bacteria; phylum Actinomycetota; class Actinomycetes; order Streptomycetales; family Streptomycetaceae; genus Streptomyces. The sequence goes on along the minus strand of NZ_JAGGPA010000027.1, from coordinate 87,477 downwards.
CTTCGGCCGGCTCCACGAGCAGGGGCTGAGGCGGTATGCCGAAGACTCGGGCTTCCGGGATGCGTGCCAGGAGGCGGCCGGCTGGGTGCTGGCGGGGAAGCTGCCTGCTGGGCAGCGGCCGGACGCGGAGCAGGTCGAGCGGGCGGTGCGGTATTTCCTGGCCGAGCTGCCGCTGTTTCTCGACACCCCGTCCATCGTCGGCGCTGAGGCGTCGGTCTTCTGCTACCACCAGCCGCCCGATGTGCTGCGCCGCCTCTACGCCGGTGGGCTGGGCTGGCGGCCGGCCGCCGGGCAGGGCTTCGCCGTGGTGACTCCGGCCGGACCGTGACCGGTTCCCCTTCCCGTACGACACTCAAATAAGAGAGGAATCCCTGCCATGGCCACCACCACACAAACCGGCACCGGCCCCATAGAACTGTCGATCACCGGGATGACCTGTGCCTCGTGCGTGGCGCGGGTCGAGCGGAAGCTGGGCAAGCTGCCCGGGGTGAGCGCCACGGTGAACCTCGCGACCGCGACCGCGCACGTCACCCGCGAGGACCAGGCGGTCGAGGTGGCGGAGCTGGTGGCCGCCGTCGAGGCCATCGGCTACGGCGCCGAGGTGGCCGGGACCGGCGCACCGGAGACCGAGGAAGGCGAGGCCGTCGACGCCGAACAGGCGCATGTGGCCGGGCTGCGGCGCCGCCTGGTCGGCTCGGCGTTGCTCGGGCTGCCGGTGGTGGTCATATCCATGATCTCCGCGCTGCACTTCGCGGGCTGGGAGTGGGTCGCGTTGGTGCTGGCGACTCCGGTGGTGGCGTGGGGCGCGTGGCCGTTCCACCGGGCGGCGGCGGTGAATCTGCGGCACGGTTCGGCGACCATGGACACGCTGGTGTCGCTGGGTGTGCTGGCCGCTTATCTGTGGAGTGCGGGCACCCTGGCCGTGGGCGGGGAGCACCTGTATCTGGAGGTCGCCGTCGTGCTGACGGCGTTCCTGCTGGCCGGGCGGTTCTTCGAGGCGCGGGCCAAGCGGCGGGCCGGGGAGGCGATCCGGGCGCTGATGGACCTGGGCGCCAAGGATGTCGCGGTGCTGCGCGACGGGTCCGAAGTGAGTATCCCCGTCGAAGAGTTGGCGGTCGGCGACCTCTTCGTCGTACGGCCCGGGGAAAAGATCGCCACGGACGGGCAGGTCACCGAGGGGGCCTCGGCGGTGGACGAGTCGCTGCTGACCGGGGAGAGCGTCCCGGTGGAGGTCGAGCCCGGCTCGCAGGTCACCGGCGCGACCGTCAACAGCCACGGCCGACTGATCGTGCGCGCGACACGGGTCGGGGCCGACACCAAGCTGGCACAGATCGCCGCGCTGGTGGAGCGCGCGCAGACCGGCAAGGCCGCGGTGCAGCGCCTGGCGGACCGGATCTCGGCGGTGTTCGTACCGGTCGTCATCGCCCTGGCGATCGGCACGTTCGGCGTGTGGATGCTGACCGGAGCTGCGGCGTCGACCGCGCTGACCACGGCCATTGCCGTGGTGATCATCGCCTGCCCGTGCGCGCTCGGGCTGGCCACGCCCACCGCGCTGATGGTCGGCACCGGGCGCGGTGCGCAGCTCGGGCTGCTGATCCGCGGGCCCGAGGTACTGGAATCGACGCGGCGGATCGACACCGTCGTGCTGGACAAGACCGGCACCGTCACCGAGGGCAAGATGCGCCTGGTCGACGTCGTACCGGCCGAGGGCGAGGACGAGCAGGAGGTGCTACGGCTGGCCGGCGGGCTGGAGGACGCCAGCGAGCACCCGATCGCCGCTGCCATCGCGAACGCTGCCCGGGAGCGCCTCGGTTCGCTCCCCGCCGTGACCAGCTTCGCCAACACCCAGGGCCGGGGCGTGAGGGGGCAGGTCGAGGGACGTACGGTCCGTGCGGGGCGGGCCGCGTGGCTGGAGGATCAGGGCCATGTACTGCCCGACGAGCTCGGCCGCGCACAGAAGGAGGCCGAAGCCGAAGGCCGCACGGTCGTCTTCGCCGCGTGGGACTCGCAGGTGCGGGGCGCGCTGGTGGTCGCCGACACCGTCAAGCCGACCAGCGCCGAGGCGGTGGCCGACCTCAAGCGGCTCGGGCTGACCCCGGTCCTGCTGACCGGCGACAACACGGCCGCGGCCCGCGCGGTGGCGGCCGAGGTCGGAATCGACCAGGTGATCGCCGAAGTCCACCCCGAGGACAAGGTCGCCGAGATTCAGCGGCTGCAGCAGGAGGGCCGCGTGGTGGCGATGGTCGGCGACGGCGTCAACGACGCTGCCGCCCTCGCCCAGGGCGACCTCGGCCTGGCGATGGGCACCGGCACCGATGCGGCGATCGCCGCATCCGATCTGACCCTGGTACGGGGTGACTTGCGGGCGGCGGCGGACGCGATCCGGCTGGCCCGCCGTACCCTGCGTACGATCAAGGCCAACCTGTTCTGGGCCTTCGCCTACAACGTGGCCGCGCTGCCGCTGGCCGCGCTCGGACTGCTGAACCCGATGATCGCCGGAGGGGCGATGGCGTTCTCGTCGGTGTTCGTCGTCTCCAACAGCCTGCGGCTGCGCCGCTTCCAGCCCATGCACCGCTGACCCCAGGGCACAGCGCGAGTTGGCCGACCGGGCCTCTCCCGGTCGGCCGCTGCCCCTGCGGATCCCCCGCTTTTGAGTCCTCCGGTTCTGTGATCTGCTGGAGATGTCATCCACATGTCCGTCGCTCGCCGTGGCATGCCGCAGGCATCAACGGGGCCACCGGGCAGGCCGTGGCAGCGCACGTTCTTGGAGGAAGTGCCATGCCGCACCTCAGACTGGCTGCGCCGGCGCCCACCCGGCCCGGAGTCCTCCTGCCGAGGCGTGATCTGGCGGTCGCCTGGATCCTGATGGTGCTGATCGCCGCGCTGGCATGGATACTCACGGTCGGCCAGTCACGCGACATGGGAACGCAACCCGGCACCATGGGCCTGGCACTCCCGCTCTTTCTGCTGCTCTGGGTGGTCATGATGGTGGCGATGATGCTGCCCTCGATGGCCCCCATCGCGATCACCTGGGCGCGTGCGATCAGTCGGCAGTCGGCGGGGGCGGTCCGCGCCGCCCGGATGACCCAGTTCGCAGGCGGCTACCTGCTCGTCTGGACCGCGTTCGGACTGCTCGCGTACGCAGGCCTGGCCGCGACCGGGCGGCTGGTGGACGACAACCCCGACGCAGGTCGCTGGCTCGGCGCTGCCGCGTTCTTCCTCGCCGGGGTGCACCAGTTCGGGCCGCTGAAGCGCGTGTGTCTGCGCCACTGCCGCAACCCGCTCTCCCACCTGCTCCGGTACTCGCGCTTCCGGCCGGGGGCCCGCGACCTGCGCGTGGGCATGCACCATGGGCTCTACTGCCTCGGCTGCTGCTGGGGACTGATGATCGTCCTCATCCCGCTCGGGGTGATGAACGTGGCGGCCATGGCCGGGCTGGCCGCGGTGATCTTCCTGGAGAAGCTGTGGCGGCAAGGCCCCTGGCTCACCTGGGCGGTCGGCCTCGCCTTCCTCGTACTGGCCGCCTTGGCCCCGTTCCAGGACTGGATGCTGCCCGGCCTTCAGATGTCCGGGCCGTCGATTGACCCGATGATGAGCCTGCCGTACTGAGCGCCTGCTTCCCCGCCCGCCATGTCGCACGCCGGCAGCTGAAGAATCCCGCGCTCGAGACGCAGAACGGCACCACATAGTTGACCAGGACCCGCACCACCGTGGCCGTGGTGGCATCGCCGGACGCGATGACGGAACCCTGGTTCACCAGAGACAACAGCGTGCCGACGGCAAGCGCGATCGGCACGCATCGGGACAGCGACGCGCGCGAGAACACAGTCGCCAGAAGCCCCGGCGGAGCAGGCGCGGGAGGAGACATACGGTCCTCCTCCCACTCGGTGTCCTTCGCTTAGACCCGCCCGGCGGGTGCGCCCTCAGGCGCCTCGCTCGAGAAGGCGTAGTCCGCCCTCTCGCCGTACGCCGCCTCGAAGGACAGACCAAAGGCGTCGGAACGCCCGCTGGCGCGACCCACCACATACTCCGGCGCGAACCCGAACAATGCGTTCTTGACCGTCGTCGGTTTTCCGTCGGGCCCGGTCAGAGGCTCGAAGGCGAGCTCGGTCTTCCCACCGACGCTGAGGCTGGGCTTCTCCCCGTCACTCAGGGAGACGCTCGCCCGCTCCATGCCCCGGTACTCGCCGAAGAACTGCGAGAGTTCGCCGAATGCCCCGCCTTCGCGACCGGACAGGATGCGCTCGATCGCAGCGGCCTGCTGATCGCTGGCGCCCTCATCGACGACAATGCCCACCTTCCAGTCACCTGACGTCAGGTTCGAGGGAAAGTGGTTGTAGAGGGCGAAGTCGACCCCGGACAGGTCCAGCTCATCCAGGCGTCCTTCGGCCACATGGAACGCGACCATGCCCAGACACTGCTCACGCCCCTGCGCATCACGGGGCTTCGCGTCGACGGCGCACCCACAGACCATCACACACGAACAACCGGCAAGGTAATTGCCCGAAATACTCCACGTCATGACTCCTCCTGCTCCCCGCTCGATCTCCATCGCCCGATGTCACGGACGATGCCGACATCGCGAGTGAGCGGTGGGGAGCGTTCGGTCGGCGGTGAGCATACGGAAGACCCCGGACGTCTCGGTACGACGTACGTATCGAGCTGCCCGCAATAATTCCACGCAGGCATGAACACCGGCGCGGTGGGAGCATCCATCACCGCCTCCGCTCCACCGGATGCCTCAGGCCACCGGGAGCTTCTTCACCTTTAACGCTACGCGCTCTCGAAGGTGCAAGCAGCCTCCCCCGCACGTCGCAGCGCGTACGGCTGGCGGCGTGGGCCCGCAGAACCAGGATGCTTTGCGCGTCGGAACACCAGCCAGTCGCCTCGCGCGACGCACGGGTCGGCCCCCGCCCCTACCGTGGCCTGCCCTACCCGCACCTCGCGGTAGCAATGCCGATGGCCCGGCCGGGAGGACACCCTCCCGGCCGGGCCGTGTGGCGGAGCTTTGGCCCGCGCCCGTGTTGTTGGGCGTTGTCGCGTCAGTCGACCGGCCGGGCCTTGTAGTCGCCGGCCTGCTCCACTGCCGCGATGAGTGTGGCGGTCTCGACGACCGCGCCCTCCTCCAAGCGCACGGTGGTACGTCCGGCCTTCACGTCGGTGCCGGCCGAGCGGACTTCGGGGAGGTCCTCCAGCTCATCGTCGATGAGCAGGCCGCAGCTGGAGCAGTGCATGCCTTCGACGAGAAGCACCACCTGTGGGCCGGTCTCGGCCTCCTTCTTGCGGTTGAAGAGCTTCACTTGGTGTCTCCCCGGAAGGTGATCTGGCCGGTCTGCATGCCCATGGCGCAGGAGAAGCGGAGCGTGCCGGGCTTACGGGTGCCCAGATCGACTTCGGTGTCACCGTTGCGCTGGACGATCTCCTGGACACCGAGTTCGGGGATGGTGAAGGCGCGGGCGCAGCCGCCGGAGTCCTTGCCGTGCAGCACCAGCGTGGTCGGCACGCCGGCGCTGGCGGTGAACTGGGTGGGAACGTAGAAGTCCGTCACGGTCAGGGTGATCACCTGCTTGCCGGAGGCGTCGATGCGCACCGGCCCGTCCGACGCCCCCGCACCGCCTTCCGGCGGGGCGGGAGCGGCGGCCGCCGCAGTCGTGGAACCGGTGTTGAAGGATGCCCAGCCGCCGGCTTGCAGTCCGGAGCCAATGGTCCAGGCCGCGACGGCCAGCACCACAATGCCGGTGGCGATGCCCAGGCGGCCGGACAGCGCCCGGCTGGAGCGGCGGAAGAGGTAGCCGAGGACAGCGAACAGCGGGGCGGTGCCCAGCACGAACCCGGCCATCACCGCCGCCCCGGCCAGCGGGGACCCCGAGGTGATGGCGACCAGCTCCATCGACAGCGTCACCCCGCACGGCACCAGCACGGTGGCGAAGCCGACCAGCGCGGGAGTGGCCATCGAAGCGGTCTTGGTGCTGCGCCGCACCAGCCGTCCGAAGGAGGCCGGGGGCCGGGGGACGAGCCGGCCCACCGCCTTGACCCCGAAGAGGTCGAGGGCGAAGAGCACCATCAGCGCCCCGGCAATGATCAGCAGCGCCGCCTGTGTGCGGGGACTGGGCTGCAGCGCGGCGCCGAAGATTCCCAGCAGGGCGCCGAGGATCGTATGGGAGAGCAGCTTCCCGGCGAGGAACGCGCCGACCGGGGCCAGATGCAAGGCCGTCGGCTCCGGGGACGCGGCCGATGCCGCGCGCCGGGCCGGGCTCGCGGCTCCGGGCCGCTTCTTGGCGGACGGCTTGGCGGACGAGGAAGACGCACGGGCGGGAACGCGGGCCTGGGCGGGATCGCGGCGGGTGACCGCTCCGGCGAGCAGACCGCCTTGGACGGCGGCGCACGAAGCGCCACCGGCGAGCAGACCGGTGCTGACACCGGTGATGAGCAAGGTGATGGACGACGGCATGCGTCGTGACTCCTGTTCGGATACGACGGCACGCGCACAGATATGGGTTACGGGCGTGCCGCGGCGGACGTGAGGAATGTCGGCGTCCCGCGAGGCGACTGCCTCACGGGCGACGAACCATCACGTCCGCGACACGCACAACCGGTGGAGATCAGGAGGCGACGGCGCCGGGGGCGGCGCGTTGGGATGGGCCATGACGGCCGTGTGGGAGCAGGCCGGCACTGTCGGCACATCGGTCTGGGCCGTGCCCGGCTGAACGTGGTGGACGAGGGTGGCCTTGGGCGCCGCGCACTGCTTCTCGACCATCGGGCAGCGCGTGTCGTGCTCGACCGAACCGGCCGCCATCGGTATCGCTGCCGCCTGCCCGGCCGCCTCGGCCTGCACCACCCCAGGGGCGTGGCCGCCGGTCGCGGGCGAAGCGGCCATCTCCATCGCTGGCATCGAGGAGGGCATCGACATGGCCGGACGGGCCAGCCCGGCCAGGCAGAACATGAGCGCACACACCAACAGCGCCCCGGACCACGTCCGGAGCGGCCTCAGCATGGGTCGCAACATGCGCGCCATGCTAAGGCACGCCCGTCGGCCATGCGCTGCCGATGCCGCCGGTCTGCTCGTCATCGCGGTTCGGGAGCCTGTGAGCGTGGCCACGCGGCTGGGCTATTCGCCCTGCGGCCAGTCGTAGCTGCCGGGCACGTCGACCTTCTGGCCCGTCGGCCCGTAGACGATCGCGATCTCGTCGTGCGCCGTGAACTCGATCGCGGCCGGGTTGCCGGTGTACGGCTTGCCGTTGACGTACGTGCGGAAGTTGTTGCCACCATCGGCTTTGAGCCCGCCGATCGCATCCTGGGTGAGGGCGACGTCCCACTCGGTCATGAACTGGCCGAGGGAGAAAGTGGCCTTGACCGGCGACTCGACGTGGATCACGCCGTTCGCCTCGTGCGTGTGCAGCGGGCTGATCTGCTGCGCTTGCTGGTCGATGCCGATGTTCGCGGGGACGGGGACCGGCTTGCCGTCCACGATCACGTCCAGGTGGGCGTGGATGTGCTCCACGTTGCCCTCCTCACCCAGCATCGGCAGCCCGGCCGCCTCGACGCGCGCGGCGGGATCGCCGGGGGCGCTCCAGGCCGGGTCGGTTGTACGGCCCGACGCGGTAGTGATGGGCGTGGTTGGGATGCCCGCCTCGGGCGCTGTGCGAGGGCCCGACGGGCCGCCGCCGGAGGTGGAGACCAGCGCGATGGTGATCCCGGCAATGATCGCGAGCACCGCCACCGGTGCTCCCAGGATGGTCAGCAGGCGACGGCGACGCTCGGCGCGGGTCTCCTGCTCGCGCAGTGCGGCGGCCCGGGCGCGGCGGCTCTCCGATCCCTTACTGAGGGGGTTCGGGACATGCGCTCCCTGCCTTCCCGGGCGAACGCCAATAGACCCAGAAGTTGACATCTCGGACGAAAAGCCCCTCCCAAGACTAGACGGCGAAGGCGGACGGTGAACTCTCTGCGCGGCTTCCTTGACCTTGCCCTTGGGGGAAGGTTCTAGCGTCGTGAGCGTAGGACCGAAGTACGGGGGAGGTTCCGTCATGGCACTGGTGACAGGCGAGGTGTACCGGCGTGCCGAGTGCGGCTGTGAGATCACCGTGACCAAAGGCGCGGCTCTTGGACGCGGCGGGGACCAGAACCCCACCTGCTGCTCCGGGCACCCCATGACCAAGGTCCACTGACCGACCGGCACCAACTCAAGGACCCCGCAATGGACAACCTGCTGTACATACTCCCCGCGCTGGCCTGCCCTGTCGGCATGGGACTGATGATGTGGTTCATGATGCGCGGTAAGCGCCTCGCCCCGGACCAGTCGCACACCGCCCGCACCTCAGCGCAGGAGCAGGAGCTGGGCCGCCTGCGCAAGGAGGTCGAGGCCCTGCGCGACGAGACCCCGAAGGCTGACCTCCGCAAGGGCTCCTCGGCATGACCGGTACCTGGCCTCCTCTGGCGGCGACCGCGCTGGCCGCAGCCCTCACCTATGTGTGCTGTATTCGCCCGATGCGCCGACACGACGCCTGCAGCCCGACCCCTCACGAGCACACTGGGCAGAGCATCGACGAGGAGATTCGCCGCACCCGCGAGGAACTGGACCTCCTGCGCGCCCATTCCGCCGCTGAAACAGACCCCGCTGCCGCGCCCTCACGGCGACCGGAGACCATCAGACCGTGACCTCCCCTGCCCCCAGCCCCACCCCTGGGGCCCGGCCGCCCCTCCACCGGGCGGCCGGACTGCTGTTTGCCGGCCTCGTCCTCACGCTCGGAGCCTCTGAGGCCGTTGTCGCAGGCCAGAACATCTGCGTACAGGCTACCCATCGGTGACGGACCACACCTGGGCGAGTTGCCTGGCCCGGCTCGGTGCAGGGCGTAGCCGGAGGACGGTTTGGTATGTGCGCGCTAGTTGCTACCGCAGCCGCAGTGGTTCAGTACGGCGTAGCTGGGTCCCAAAGGCGAGGAATGCGGCGATTCCGGAGATGAGTGCCAGCAGCCCGAACAGAGGGGGGTAGCCCCCGAGCTGTGCGGCCAGGGCAGCGCCTGCGAATGGGGCAAGGGCGGAGGCGGCGGTTGTCGGTGCTGCGAGGAGTCCGGACAGACGGCCGTAGTGGGTGGTGCCCCATCGGTCGGTGATGGCGGTGGCTTGTAGGAGGGTGAGGTTGCCGCGGACCATCCCGGCTGTGACTGACAGGGCAATCAGCAGGGCGTAGGGGCCTGGGACGGACGCGAGGGCGGCCGTGGTGAGTCCGGCGAGGGCGATCAGCGCGACTGTGCGGGCGGTTGCCCCGGTGCGGCGGGCGAGGGCCGCGTACAGGGTGCGTCCGAGGGTTTGTCCGGCGCCGCCCAGGCCGAGTGCCCAGGCTGCCTCACTGGTTGTGTAACCGCGATCGAGGAGGAGCGGGACTAGGGCGACGACGACGGCGGAGACGGTGAACGCGGAGAGGGTGAGGGCTGCGGCGAGCATCCAGAACGGTCGGCTGTGGGCCGCCGCGGCCGCGGATTCGCCGGCGCGGACGGGCAGGGGCGGTGGCGCGGGTGGCCATGGGGCTTTGAGCGCCATGGCGTGGGCGGGGATGGTCACTGCGGCAAGGATGAGGGCGAGCACGGTGTAGGTCGTGCGCCAGGACAGGTGATCGGCCAGAACTGCGGTCAGGGGTGCGAAGAGGGTGGAGGCCAGTCCGCCGGCCAGGGTGACGATGGTCAGGGCGCGGACGTGGTCAGGGGCCCACCAGCGGGTGATGGCAGCGAAGGCGGGCTGGTAGAAGGTGGCTGCCATCGCGAACCCCGCCAGCAGCCAACCGGCGAAGAACACCGTCAGGTTCGGGGCGGCGGCGACAGTGAGGATGCTCAGCACGCCGAGGACGGAGCCGGCCGTCATGACGGTGCGCGGACCACCGTGGTCGATGATCCTCCCGACGCGTATCCCGGCGAACGCGGAGACGAGCAGGGCCAGGGAGAACGCGCCCGTGGTCGCCCCGACCGGCCAGCCGGTGTCGGCGGTGATCTGTGGGTTCAGCACAGGGAATGCGTAGTAGACGATGCCCCAGCTGGTGATCTGGGTGGCGCACAAAGCTGGGAGTACGGCGCGGGGCCGCGACCGGTCCCCTGTTCCGGTCGAGGCCCCGCGAGTATTCAGCTCGGTCACGAGCAGCAGCCGCCGGACGGGGCCGGCTCTTCGATGTCCGCGACCGACGCAGTCGGAGCGAGCGGAATGACTGGGGCAGCCGTGGCTGAAGTGCCGACGCTGATCTGTACGGGGGCGGGTGCCGGGGCGCAGCAGCCTCCACCGTCGCTCTGTCCGGCTTCGGGGTCGTCGAAGAGTCCGGCGCCGCCGCACACTCCGGTTTCGGGGAGGGTGAGTTCGACGCGGTCGGCGGCCTCCAGGTCACCGGCGAGGGCTGCGGCGATCGAGCGGACCTGCTCGTAGCCGGTCATGGCGAGGAAGGCCGTGGAGCGGCCGTAGGACTTCATGCCGACCAGGTAGATGCCCTGTTCGGGGTGGGACAGTTCGCGGTGGCCGTGGGGGTAGACGGTGCCGCAGGAGTGCTGGTTGGGGTCGATCAGCGGGGCGAGGGCGAGAGGGGCTTGGAGGCGCTCGTCCAGGGCGAGGCGGAGCTCGGACAAGAAGGACAGGTCGGGGCGCAGACCGGTCAGGACGATGACTTCGTCGATGGGGTCGAGGCGGCGGCCGTCTTCGTCGACCAGGATGAGGCGGTCGTCGTCGGTGCGCTCGATGGCTTCGGTGCGGAAGCCGGTGACAGCATCGGCGTACCCGTTGTAGACGGCGGCCTTCGCGGCCAGGCCCAGGGCGCCGCGGGCGGGGAGCTGGTCGGCTTCTCCGCCGCCGAAGGTGGAGCCGGAGATGCCACGGCGCAGGATCCATACCGCGTGGGTGCCGCTTTCGTCCTTGGCGAGGTCGGCGAGGGTGGCCAGGGTGGTGAAGGCCGAGGCGCCGGAGCCGATGACGGCGGTGCGCTTGCCGGCGTAACGGGCGCGGACGGCCGGGTCCTTGAGGTCGGGGATGCGGTAGGAGATCCGGGCCGAGGCGGCATGCTCGCCGAGGGCGGGCAGCCCGTCGGCGCCGCTGGGGCCGGGGGTGGAGAAGGTGCCGGAGGCGTCGATGACGGCACGGGCGAGGATTCGCTGTTCGGTGCCGTCGGCGAGCGTGACGCGGACGGTGAAGGGCTGCTGCTCGCGGTCGGCGTCGACGATCCGGTCGCGTCCGCGGCGGGAGACGTCGGTGACGGTGATGTCGTAGCGGACGCGCTCACCGAGGGTGTCCGCGAGCGGCTGGAGGTAGTTCTCGGCCCAGTCGGCGCCGGTGGGGTAGGTAGCAGCGTCGGGCTTGGCCCATCCAGTGGGTGCCAGGAGCTTCTCCGCAGCCGGGTCGACGAGCTCACCCCAGGTGGAGAACAGACGCACGTGCCCCCACTCGCGCACCGCACTGCCTGCGGCGGGCCCGCCCTCCAGGACCAGGGCTTCGATGCCGCGTTCGGTGAGGTGGGCGGCGGCGGCCAGGCCGGCCGGGCCTGCTCCGATGACGACTACGGGAAGCTGCTGCTCAGTCATGACGGGTGTCTCCTCAAAGCGGGGTGATGGCGGGTGGGATGGGGCCGGGCTGGTTAGCGGGGGCCGGAAGCGAGGGTCGGGGTCTGTACACGCCGGCGACGGGCGGCGGAGCGGCAGGCGCCGTCGCAGACCTCGGCGCAGCCGTCGCAGAAGCGGACGTCGGCCAGCCGCCGGGCGGTGCGCCGGTCGCGGGCTGCGGAGATGGCTGTGCGGATCGTGGTGACCATGACGAACCCCTTGATTCGATGCCTGTCGATGCGTTGGAGCTTGCCACTTGCATCGACGAGTGTCAACATAGACGCATGTCGAAGTCTCAGGTTGTTGAACTCCCGGTCCTGTCGCTCGAGCCGGTTGTCCCGTGCTGCCCGCCGATCACCTCTGCCGAGCTGTCACAGGCGGACGCGGAGAAGATGGCTGGCATGTTCAAGGCGCTCTCGGATCCGGTGCGGCTGCGCCTGTTCTCCAAGGTCGCCTCGCACGCTGCCGGGGAGGCGTGCGTGTGCGACATCGCCGACGTCGGCGTCTCGCAGCCCACCGTCTCCCACCACCTGAAGAAGCTCCGCGAAGCCGGTCTGCTCACCTCCGAGCGCCGCGGCACCTGGGTCTATTACAAGGTCGAGCCGTCGGTCGTAGCCGCGATGTCGACCATGCTCGACCTGCCGAAATGACCCGTCGGCGGAGGTCAGCTTCCGCAGCCCGGGGGGCAGCAGCGCGCGAGATACTCCTGCAGGGCGGACAGGCGCTGGGCCATCGTGGCCCCGTCGGCCCGGTAGAAGACCTGCTTGCCCTCACGCCGTGAGAGCACCAGGCCGCCCCGGCGCAGAAGACTCAAGTGCTCCGATGCGGTCGAGGGCTTCAGCCCGCACCGCTCGGCGATCTCACCCACGGTGAACTCCACACCGCCGGTGAACTGCAGCATCACCCGCTGACGCGTCTCGCTCGCCAGCGCCTTCAGGAAATCCGCAGTCGCACCATCGACTCCCGCCGCGTTGTCCGCCACCACCCCACCCCTAACATTTCGACATTTCCCGAAACAACGACTCGTACGAAGGATCAGCATCCCATGGAACATGCCGACCTCATCGTCATCGGCGCAGGCCAGGCCGGCCTCGCCGCGGCCGCCCTGGCGCCCAGGCACGGCTTCACGCCCCTGATCCTGGAGGCGGACGCGGAGCCGGGCGGAGCCTGGCCGCGCTACTACGACAGCCTCACCCTCTTCTCCCCCGCCCGGTACTCCGCTCTGCCCGGCCAGCCCTTCCCCGGCGACCCGGGCCGCTACCCCGGCCGCGACGAGGTGGTCACCTACCTGCGCGACTACGCCGCCCGACTGGACGCGGACATCCGCACCCAAACACGCGTCGCCTCCGTGCGCAGCGAGGGCGGGGCCCTGAGCGTCACAGCGCAGGAAGGTGCGTCGTGGTCGGCGCGCGCCGTCGTTTCCGCGACGGGCAACTACGAGGCGCCGGACCTGCCTTGTCTGTCGGGACAGGAGACGTTCACCGGCCGACTGGTGCATGCAGCCGACTACCGCAGCCCGCAGGCGTTCGCCGGCCAGCGGGTCATCGTGGTCGGCGGGGGCAATTCCGCGGTCCAGATCGCCGCCGAACTGGGCACCGTCGCCGACACCACTCTCGCGACCCGCCGCCCCCTGGCCTGGATGGCGCAGCACGTTCTGGGCCGCGATCTGCACTGGTGGCTCAAGCACACCCGGCTCGACATCGCCCCGCTCGCACGCTGGCTGGAGAAAGTTCCTGTGTCCGTCCTCGACGACGGCACGTACCGCGCCGCTCTGAGATCCGGAGGGGTGAACCGACGAGAGATGTTCGTCAGGCTCGACGCCGACAGCGTCATCTGGAGCGAGGGCGAGCGGGAGAAGATCGACGCCGTGGTACTCGCGACGGGATACCGCACCGGGCTCGACTACTTGGCCGACAGCAACGCCCTCGACAGCGAGGGCCTGCCCCTGCACCGAAACGGCGTCTCCACCACAGTGCCTGGGCTCGGTTACGTCGGCATGGAATTCCAGCGCAGCTTCTCCTCCAAAACCCTGCGCGGCGTCGGCAGAGACGCCGCGTACGTCCTCAACGGGTTGCGCCGCCAGCCCCGGCGATAAGGAGGCAGGCGAACAGTTCGGCCAGCGCATGGACTTCCCTTCCTATACTTCGTCGATTATCGTCGATAATCGATGAAAGCGACTCTGCAAAACCAGCAGCCACTGACGGACGACGACGCCGTTCTGTACGCCAGCTGGTTCAAGGCCCTCGCCGACCCCATGCGCGTCCAGCTCCTGAGCCTGCTGGCCCGCGAACGACGCCCGATGGCCGTGGGGGAGATCACCGGTCGGCTGCCCATTGGCCAGTCGACCGTCTCCCACCACCTCAAGGTCCTGGCCGAGGTTCGTTTCGTCCTGTCCGAACGGCAGGGCACCTCCACCAGGTACGGGCTCAACACCGCATGCCTGGAGTGCTTCCCCTCCGCCGTGACCGCGATCCTCGGCGGTCAGCCGTGAACATCGCCCCCATGACCGAGTTCCATGCCGAACAAGTCCTGGCGATCTACCAGGCCGGCATCGACGAGGGAAACGCGACCTTCGAAACTACGGCCCCCGACTGGGTGACGTTCGACGCCACCCGGCTCGTCGAGCACCGCTTCGTGGCCCTCGACGCGTCGGGCAAGGTCCTCGGCTGGGTGGCGGCCACCAGGGTGTCCGACCGGTGCGCATACACGGGCGTAATCGAGCACTCCGTCTATGTCCACCCCGGAGCACGCAGCCGGGGCGTCGCCGGCAGGCTCCTTGCCACGCTGGTCGACTCCGCTGAGTCTGCAGGCATCTGGACAATCCAGTCGGGGATCTTTCCCGAGAACACTGCCAGCCTCGCCGTTCATCAGCGGGCCGGCTTCCGCGTCATCGGCACCCGCGAGCGCATCGGCCGACATCACGGCGTCTGGCGCGACGTGGTCCTGCTGGAACGCCGCAGCTCACAGATCAGCTGAGCAAGCACGCACTTCCCGCACCGCTGCTGTTAGCTGCCGCCGTCCAGGGGCAGCTGGCCATAGTGGAAGTCGAGGTGCTGAGTTGGGTAACGGTAGACGTCCGCGAGGGTCATGAACTCCTGGAAGAACGGGTCCCACCGGACGGGGTAGTGCATCCCCCGGGCGAGATCTACTTCTGACGCCGCTTCCAATCTGCGGTGCAGTGAGCCGATGACGCGGTCGAATGCGGCGCCCATGCGGCGTGGCCCATAGATCTTCACCGCCCCGCGCGGACCCATGTAGTTGACCCAGTCGAACGGCAGCGCCGACGCGCTTAGCAACCGGGCGAACGCCTTACTGACTCTGCGGGGAAGCCTTGCGAAGACACGCCCCAGGACCAGCAAACGCCGGACGACCATGTAGCCGAACAGCATGTGCCACAGCAACTGCTCGTTGTTCCACTTGGTGCCGCGGGTGGGCCGGGCAAGATCCGCCTCGGAGGCGGCGTCCAGCAGCTGGTGGAACGTGCGCCGGGCACGCTCATAGTCCTCATGAACAGCCTGCCGGTCCATGCCTCCAGCGTTCACCATGACCTGCCAACCCTCAACCCAGCAGGTCAAGCGCGCAGCAGCTCAGCGACCTCCCGTGCGGCATCCCGGGCCGGGCGGCCGACGCCGATGAGGGTGGCGGAGGCGGGGCCGGTCCAGTCGCCGTAGCCCAGTAGGTGCAGCCGCGGCTCACCGGCGGCGCGGGTGCCCTGGGTGGGGATGTGGCCCCGCGCGCCCCGCAGGCCGAGCGGCGCGAGGTGGGACAGGGCGGGGCGGAAACCGGTGCACCAGATGATCACGTCGGCCCTGACCTTCGTGCCGTCGGCCCACTCGACACCGTCCTGCGTCAGGCGGCTGAACATGGGCGCGGCCACGAGAAGCCCGGCGTCGCGCGCCTGACGTACCGGGGGCACCGCGACGATGTCGCCGAGCGCGGCGACGCCGCCGGTGTCCGCGCGGCCCGCGTCGAGCGCCCGGCGGCGGGCGGTGGCGGCATCGAACAGGGCGCGGCCGTCGATGTCGTCGGGGAGGTAGCGCGGCGGCCGTGCGGTGGCCCAGGTCAGATCTGTCTTGTAGGCAAGGTCGGCGGCGATCTGGGCGCCGGAGTTGCCGCCGCCGACCACGACGACGCGCTGCTCGGCGAAATCCTCAGCCGACCGGTAGTTGACGGTGTGCAGCTGCTCACCGTCAAAGTTGCCCGACACGACGGGGATGAAGGGCCGGCCCCAGGTGCCGGTCGCACTGACGACCGCCCGGGCTTGCCAGGTGCCGGAGTCGGTCTCCACCCGCAGGAGTTCCCCGTCACGATGGACGCCTGCCACGCGTACATGCCGGACGACAGGCAGCTCGTACCGCTGCTCATAGTCAGCGAGATAGGAGACGACGTGCCCGGCGTCCGGGTAGGTCTCCTCCTGCTGCGCGGGCATGATCCGCCCCGGCAGCGAGGAGTAGGCGGCCGGCGAGAACAGGCGCAGGGAGTCCCAGGTGTGCTGCCAGGCTCCGCCCGCGGCTGCCTGAGCGTCGAGGATGACGAACTCGACGCCCAGGCGGCGCAGGTGGTAGCCGGCGGCGAGCCCGGCCTGGCCGCCGCCGACCACCACCACATCGGTGAGATGTGTCATGAGGTGAGCTGCTGCTCCGTGAACTTCCTTCGCCAGGCCAGCGACACGTAGACGAGGGCCACCAGGACCGGGACCTCGATCAGGGGGCCGACGACCCCGGAGAGGGCCTGGCCGGAGGTGACGCCGAAGGTGGCGATGGCGACCGCGATGGCGAGCTCGAAGTTGTTGCCCGCCGCCGTAAAGGCGAGGGTCGCGGTGCGGTCGTAGTTCAGGCCGATCGCCTTGCCGAGCAGGAAGGTGCCGAACCACATCAGCGCGAAGTACACGAGCAGCGGAAGCGCGATGCGGGCCACGTCCAGCGGCTGCGAGGTGATGGTCTTCCCCTGGAGGGCGAAGAGGATGACGATCGTGAACAGCAGGCCGTAGAGCGCCCAGGGGCCGATCTTCGGCAGGAAGGTGTTCTCGTACTTCTCCGTGCCCATCTTCTTCTCGCCGAAGCGGCGGGTCAGGAAGCCGGCCAGGAGCGGGATGCCGAGGAAGATGACGACGTTCAGCGCGATCTTCCACATGGAGATGTCGAGGTGCTCGCCTTCACCGAGACCGAGCCAGCCAGGCAGCAGGTCGAGGTAGAGCCAGCCGAGCAGGCCAAAGGCGATGACCTGGAAGACCGAGTTCAGGGCGACGAGGACGGCGGCGGCTTCACGGTCGCCGCAGGCCAGGTCGTTCCAGATGATGACCATGGCAATGCAGCGGGCCAAGCCGACGATGATCAGGCCGGTCCGGTACTCGGGCAGGTCGGGCAGGAAGATCCAGGCCAGCGCGAACATGATCGCCGGACCAGCGATCCAGTTGACGACGAGCGACGAGATCATGAGCTTCTTGTCGCCGGTGACCGCGTCGAGCTTGTCGTAGCGGACCTTCGCCAGCACCGGATACATCATGATCAGAAGGCCCACGGCGATGGGCAGCGAGATGCCACCGATCTCGACTTTGGCGAGGGCGTCGTTCAGACCGGGGATCAGCCGCCCCAAGCCCAGTCCCAGGGCCATGGCGAGCAGGATCCATACGGCGAGGAAGCGGTCGAGAGTCGACAGCTTCTGGACGACCGAAGAGTCCTCGGCGGTCGCTGGTGCTTGCGTGGGGGTCACGGACAGGCCCTCTTGTTTTCGGCAGCGGTACGGGCGGATGCGGCCAGATCGGTGAACTGACCGGCGAGCTGGGCGATGACGTCCGGTCGCAGCTTGTAATAGGTGAAGCGGCCGCAGGGCTCGGTCTCCACGACCCCGGCTTCGCGCAGCACTCTCAGGTGGTTGGAGAGGTTGGTCTGCTTAGCGCCGGTCTCCTCCACGAGGTGCGTGGTGCACAGCGTCTCGCGGGCGAGCAGGGTCACGATCCGAAGCCTGAGGGGGTCTGCCAGGACTCGGATCAGTTCAGTGTCGACTGACGTCATCATGCACTGATACTCTCACATCAGTGGTGGCTGACACCACCGGGTGCTGACCTGCGCCCGTCCTGCGCGAGAAGAGACCCGCCGTGTCCGACAAGCCCTCCGTGCTGTTCGTCTGCGTCCACAACGCCGGCCGCTCCCAGATGGCCGCCGCGTGGCTCACCCACCTGGCCGGGGACCGCGTCGAGGTCCGCTCCGCTGGCTCCGCGCCCGCCGACTCGGTGAACCCGGCAGCCGTGGAAGCCATGCGTGAGGTCGGCATCGACATGTCTGCCGAGACCCCAAAGATCCTCACCGTCGACGCCGTCAAGGCTTCCGACGTGTGCATCACCATGGGCTGCGGCGACACCTGCCCCGTCTTTCCTGGCAAGCGGTACCTGGACTGGAAGCTGGAGGACCCCGCAGGCCAGGGCGTGGAGTCCGTACGCCCCATCCGCGACGAGATCAAGACGCTCGTCGAGGGCCTGATCGCCGAGATCGCCCCGGGCAAGACCGCGTGAGCGCCATACGCGACGTCATCATCATCGGCTCCGGCCCAGCCGGGTACACCGCCGCCCTCTACACCGCCCGCGCCCAGCTGAAGCCGTTGCTGTTCGGCAGCTCCATTTTCGTCGGCGGCTCCCTGACCACCACCACCGAGGTCGAGAACTTTCCCGGTTTCCCCGAGGGCGTCGACGGTCCCGTGCTCATGGAGAACATGCGGGCCCAGGCCGAGAAGTTCGGCGCGGAGATGATCGACGACGACATTGTTTCCGTGAACCTGAGTGGCGAGATCAAGGAAGTCACGGACTCCGAGGGCTCCGTCCACCGCGCGAAGACGGTGATCGTGGCGACCGGTTCCGGCTACCGCAAGCTTGGCCTTCCCAAGGAGGACGCACTCTCCGGCCGCGGCGTGTCCTGGTGTGCCACCTGCGACGGCTTCTTCTTCCGCGATCGCGACATCGTCGTGGTCGGCGGCGGCGATACCGCCATGGAAGAAGCCACCTTCCTCACCCGCTTCGCCAAGTCCGTCACGGTCGTCCACCGCCGCTCAACGCTGCGCGCCTCCAAGGCCATGCAGAACCGGGCCTTCGCCGACGACAAGATCACCTTCGCCTTCGACAGCGAAATAGCCGAGATCAAGGAAGAGGGCGGCATGCTCGCCGGCCTCGTCCTGCGCGACACCCTCACCGGCAAGACCCGCGACCTGGCAGCTACAGGCCTGTTCATCGCCATCGGCCACGACCCACGCACCGAATTGTTCGCCGACCAGCTCGACCTCGACCACGAGGGTTACCTGAAGGTCCAGGCGCCTTCCACCCGAACCAGCGCCCCCGGCGTCTTCGCCGCAGGCGACGTCGTCGACCACACCTACCGCCAGGCAATCACTGCGGCCGGCACCGGCGCGGCCGCAGCCTTGGACGCCGAACGCTATCTCGCAGCCATCGCCGACACTCACCCCTCGGCGGTAGCGGTAGTGGCTGGCTGAGCGTCCGATCGGCAATCGAGCCAGGCGCCGCACGACCCGCACCAGTCCGTGCGGCGCCCTGAGCCTGTTCATGCCCCTCCGGCGTCGGCATGGGCCGTTGCAGTACGGGCTGTTTCACCACGTCCGGATCTCGGCATTCGACCCTCGCCACTCAAGAGGCAAATCGGTCACATCGGGCGGACCTTGCCCCCTGTTCTGTCCCCTGGGGCCACTACGGACCACCAAAAGCTACCGAGAGACCAGTGAGCACAAGCTTGCAGAACGACAAAAGCGCAGGTCAGAACGTTTCTTCTGACCTGCGATCCGGTGGGGCGGGTGGGACTCGAACCCACGGCCGACGGATTATGAGTCCTTTCGTGATCGACCGTGATCTTCCCGATCCTGCCGCGATCTGCCCGTTTTCACAGGTCAGACGGCTACATGCCATCGGCCCGGTCCGTGGGCTTCCCGGTCCTTTCTGATCCTTCCGTCCACTGCGTGTCCACTACGGCTCCACGCGCGCCCCTCCCCGAGCCCTCTGGGGATCTTCCCGAGCACATCGATGCAGGCTATGGCGCGGCGCGTCGGAGGATATGAGCAGGTGAGCAGCGAAGTGCCTTGCCGATGCAAAGTAACTCCGCCGCAACGTGGGGGCTCCGTGGACCAGGTCCGTCCGGCGGGCACCGAAGTCTCACGTCACCATCAGATACCTGGAGGACGACTTCGCGGAGCCGTCAGTACGCGACCTCCGCGGATTTGACCTGTACAGCGCAGACGCCCCCTTCCCAGGCCGGGCACTGGCCCACCGGCGCCGTTGGCAGCTTCTTCCTGGACGCCGCTCACCGCCCTTCCGCTGCGGTAGGACGGTGAGCCATCGGCCGACTACTGCACTGGCGCATCCGGGTCGGGCAGCTGGTAGACACGCTCCCGCTCCACGTCTTCGACGCCGTCCGCAGCAGCCAGCGCCGCTAGCGCATCCCTTGCCACCGTGCCCACTGCTGTGCCGATCTCCGGCTGCTCAGACTCGATGATCATTCCAGCGCGTCGGGCAGCCTGAGCAGCTTCTTCAAAGCGGTCCACGTCGAGTCCGACGATGACGCGGACCCGCGACGCGCCGCTGCTCGCGGTGCGTGATTCGCCGCTCACGGACTTCATATCGGCCTCCAAGGTGGTTCGCCATTCTCTTACCCCTAGGGTGCCTGCACCAGTCCACTGCCCCCATCGGACGCCGGGAGGCCCAGGTCTCGTACGCCCGTGCGAAGAAGGCTCACGATCTCCGAAGCAGTGACTCCCGGAGTTTGCTCCCAGAGCAGTGCAGTGACGCCAGCGACGTGGGGCGTCGCCATGCTGGTACCCGAGAGACGACGGTACCCCCCGTCGCGCCAGGCGGATAGGACGTCGACCCCTGGTGCCACCAGGTCAACCGCACCACCATTGGGATTAAGGCCGGCACACGAGAACGGGGCGATGGTGTAGTTCTTTGCGATGGCACCCACCGCAAGAATGGAGGGGCAGTTCGCGGGTTGTCCCACTGGCTCCAGAGTCCCGGGTCGCATGCTCTCGTTGCCTGCGGCGGCCACGATCACCACGCCTCGCCTCAGGGCACGGCGGGCAGCACGCTCATAGATGCGCGAATACCCTTCGCCGAGCGCAACCGCTCCCCCCAGGGACATGGATACGACGCGTACGCCCTTCTGGGACACGGCCCAGTTGATTCCCTGGAGGATCTGGCCGTCGCTCCCGCGGCCCTGATTGTTCAACACCTTGCCGACGTAGATGTCGGCCTCACAGGCCACGCCGTAACGCGGCCCATTGGCAGGTCTTTGCGGGCCGCATGAGGTTCCCGCGCAGTGGGTTCCATGCCCGTGCCCGTCATCGACCGACTCGCCCGGCACAAAGGATGCTGTTTGTGCGATCCTGCCTGCGAGATCAGGGTGGGAAAGATGTACCCCAGTGTCCAAAATCGCGACGCCGATGCCCCGGCCTGTGTGCGCCGTCTCGGTCGCCAGGATGGCTTGCAGTCCCCACGTCGCCTGGGTCTCGGCCCATGCGGGAGGCACAGGAGCCGACGTGAGCACGGCTCCCTGTTGGCCGTTGCCGCTCGCGCGACCGACGGCGTCGATCACACCCTGTTTGTACCCCTCGAGGAACTCGAGGCTTGCCGTGTACGCGTGGAGCACCCGCTCCGGCTCGGCAGTCAGAAGACTGGGCGTCGACGCGACAGTCATCTCCAACGCCGATCGCTGGTCAGGATACGCAGCCACGATGGCCA
This sequence comes from Streptomyces sp. ISL-96, assembly GCF_018614035.1. Taxonomy (GTDB): domain Bacteria; phylum Actinomycetota; class Actinomycetes; order Streptomycetales; family Streptomycetaceae; genus Streptomyces. The sequence continues at coordinate 66,183 of NZ_JAGGPA010000027.1, read as the reverse complement.
CGCCCAAGTCATCCAGCACCACGCTTCCGCCCTGCTCGAAAGCATGGATTCCGGAGTCGCCGCTTGGGACGTGCTCCGCCGACGAGACTCCCGCTCCTGACGCGAGCGCGTCGAGCCCGGACTGGGGGTCGTCCTGGTCGAGCAGGACGAGATATCTCCCGGTGTATTCAGTGCCAGCACCCTTGGGGATACCCGCATCCGCCATCGCTGCCGCATCGTAGCCGTTGCTCATCATCCACCTCTCTTTGTGGAGCACTCATTTCGGACCATACGATTGAAAATCCGATGTCGCCCCCGCTAGACGGCCACTCGGGCCCCCTCCCCGACCAGTCAGAGCGAACGTTGGTACACGACGACCAGTGGTCCACGTTCGGCGACACTGGGACGCCTACTGGTCCTGGTCGATGCCCTTCTCGATCCCCGTACGGATGGTCGGATCGGCCCCCGTTGTCGAACCGGTTCTCGGGGGTAGAGGTGCGTGGCGTGGATGAGCCAGTACCGGCCGCGCCGTTCGGGGAGGGGTGGAAGCGTCCGCCACTGTGGGGGGGTGTGGCGGGACTGTCCCCGCAGTAAGGGCAGCCTGCGCCGGAACCGGGCATCCTGCCGTGTCCGGCGGACCCGGAATGTGAGTGCCTACGCATCGGCTCGGCGGCGCGCGCCAGCGACGCTTGGGAGGTCGAGAAGCGGGGAAAGCGCGTGTATTAGCCAGGCGCCCGTCTTCTGACGGTGAAATCAGGTATCGGAAACCTGAGCGATGGTTGTGTCGGGCAGTCTGACTGACCGCCCGACAGCAGGCGACGGCAAGAGTCCGGGGGCGTCGGCCAGCTCCACCAGGGAAATCGGGACCGAGCACTAACGGCAATCCGCACTCGCCGTTTCAAGACCCCCAGTTTACGATCGAAGCTGCTCGGTCGCCCCAGCCGAAGCGGGCCAGATTCGGGGTGTTGCAGCCCTTGGGCGCGAAGAACTCGTTCCCTGTCCAGTCGAAGGCGTCGAAGAGCGAGACGTCGAATCGGCACTGGCTGAGGGAGGAGATGACATCGTTCCAGTTCTGCGTCAGCAGAAATCCTCGATGCACATTACTCAAGTTCTTGTACCCGAACCCTGCCTCCAGGCACTTGATGTCACCTTGCTCGTCGGCATCTTCGAAGAAGCACACACGTGTGGGCAAGGAGTCAGGCGGCTGCGTGCAGACGGCTTCGAGCGCCACCAGGGACCTGTGCTCAGCGTCGGGATACATCCTGCCCACCTCCGCGAGCATCGCCTCGCGGTCGGTGAAAGCCCCCAGTGCCAGGGACGAGCCGTACGCCAGGCGCGTCATGGACAAGGGCCCCGTCGCTTCTGCCTTCATACGCTCAAGGTCCTCGACAACTTCTCCGTCGAGAACAACGGGAACGTCGGGCTTGAACTCACGCTTACGCCCGATGGGTACCGGCCGCGTGGACAACCCCTCGGCCTTTCCGGACGGGATCCTCTCCGGTTCCGCGCTCTTACGGTGTCCCTCGGTCTGTTCGCTTCCCAATCCTGCGTGCTGGTGCGACATTATCCACCATCTCCTTGTGGAAGTGCTGGCGCGCAACGGCGAAGCGTTCCACAGCAAGTTGGTTTCCCGGCTCGACAGTTACCCCTGGCGTCTGAAACTTCAGGACGTAGATCTTCCCGTCCATTTCCAGGCTAGCCCGTGCGGCCCAAGCCCGCCTGATGGGAACCCGCTGGCCAGCGGGTTCCCATCGCACCAAGCCTCGGAGCGGAACGCTGGAGCCTGTCCGGCAGATCAGAGTGGCCGGGACTTCGGGGAAGTCTCGCGCGGCGGTCGCCGGAGCGAGCGTGGCTGCATGGCGATCAACGAGAGATCGCCGTTTCATGGAAGGGGGAGCCTTTCGGCGGTGAACGGCTCCGGGAGTCCTTCCGCTGCCTCCGTCGTAGGTAACCCCCACCTGGATCAAGCCGGGGGGGTCACCAAGGAGTTCTGATGACACGCGATCTGCACACAGCCGTCTCCAACCAGCCAGATGAGCTCGCCGCTCTCGCCCAGGAACAAGCGGTCTTCCAAGGCCCCTCCGAAGGTGTGCAGGGCACACCGGCCCAAGGCACTCCCGACGGCCTGGAAGCGGTGGAGGGCTACCAGCGCCCGGAGTACGACAACATCCCGGCCGAGACGTGGACACCGCCGACCGCCCCGCTGCCGGACATCGGCGAAGCGTCCTACGGCCCCGCGCCCCACGCCGAGACCGTCCATGGACCGGACGATCGTGTCCAGATCGCGGACACGACGAACTACCCGTGGCGCGTGCACGCGTCCCTGCTCATCACCGCTGCCGACAACTCCCGCTGGATCGGCACCGGGTGGTTCATCGGCCCCCACACGCTGGCGACCGCCGGGCATGTGGTCTACATCAAGAACAGCGGCGTGGCTGGACGGGACGGCTGGGTCAAGAGCATCCAGGTCATGCCAGGCCGCAATGGCGCGACACTGCCCTTCGGCTCCGTCACCAGCACGAACTTCCGGACGGTGACCGGCTGGACGGGCTCCGGCGACGAGAACTTCGACTACGGCGCGATCATCATCCCCACCGAACTGGGCTCCACCACCGGTTGGTTCGGAATCGGGGTCTGGCCCGACGCCGACCTGCTAAAGACCACGGGCAACATCTCCGGATATCCCGGCGACCAGCCCACCGGCACCCAGTGGTACGCCGGCCGAGGCATCAGTTCGGTGAACCCGCTGAAGGTCTACTACGACATCGACACGGCTGGCGGACAAAGCGGCAGCGCCGTCTACCGTCTACACAACGGCGGCCGCTACGGGATCGCGGTCCACGCCTACGGCGGCGCGACCACCAACTCCGGAACCCGGATCACCAGAGCGGTGTACGACAACCTCGTGGCCTGGAAAGCATGACCTCGCCTCTTCCAGGTCGCCGGTCGCCCCGGCGGTGTGCACGATGACTCCACACAGCAGCGCCGCCCGCCGGCTGATCACCGGTGTCGTGCTTGACGAGGCCGGCGGGCCGGTGCCGGACGCACGTGTGTACCTGGCCGAAGGACCCGGGTCGATCCTCGATATCGCCGCCCTGACCGGTGAAGACGGTCGCTTCTCGTTCCCCGCCCAGGAGGAAGGCGTTTACACCGTCCAATGCCGGGCGCCCGACGACAGGGGCGCAGAAGCCTCGACCCGCGTCGGCGGCGGCGAACCCGCTTACGTGGAGCTCCGGCTGTTGTCCGGTCATGGACGGGATGGGTGAAGTGGAGTGCTGGGCTGCAGAGTTGCATCAGTGTTCGCACTGGTGGCGGGCTAGTTGCGCCGAGGGGATCTACGGTGGCGGATGCGGAACTCCATGCGGCCCTTTTGGCATCGGTGTGCCGGAAGAACGGCCTGCAGCTAGCCCGAACGCGTCCCGGTTGGACGCGATCGAGGGGCACCGGGTGGTCGGAACAGACCCCCGGATCAGGCAGAACCCGTACACCACGTCCCAGGACGTAACCCGTGCGGAAGGTGACCTTTCGGAATCCGCGCAGGGATCCTTTCCAAAGACGCCATTCCTTATGGTGGGTGCCTCATTGTTCGGTGCGTGACGGATCTCGTGAAGTCTTCGTCCAGGTCCGGTTCGAGGCCTTCGCAAACGAATTCGCGCCCCACCAGGTCCGGCGCCCGCACGGCGAATGCTCTGTGACCGGGCTGTGCACTTTCCTGCCACGGGTGGCAACGGTGATGTCCAGTTCGCACAACGCTTCACGGTGCAGCGTGCCACCCGGTGGCTCTGCCGCTGGGAGCACCTGATGTTTTCACATGGTTCGCACTGCAAAGGCGAGGAGTCCGTCACGCTCCAGGGCACCGAGGATGTGGCTGATTCCCGCGGTGAACCACTCGGCGACCGCGTGCAGATCGTCTGCGGCCTCGAAGGTCTCGCCAACGAAGTGCCAGGCATCGCCGACAGCAATACGTGCGAAAGCACAGGTGTCGTCACCTTCAATCTGAAGGACTTCCCAGCGGAACATCTCTCGCCCCGGGAAGCAGAGGCCGTGCATCCTGACGCGTCCGTCACCGCACAGATTGACCTTGATCCTCGCGTCGTCTACTCCCAGGTGCAGCAAATCGCCAACAGTCGGCTCAAGCCTCCCGCCACGGTCGCCGACATCCTCGATTGCGCCGCCCAGCTCGCTGCCGACACCGTACGCACCGGCCCGCCCGGCCTCGACATGCTGCTCACGGGCCGCCACCGCGTCCGACGCCAACTCGGCGACCCACACGACGGATGGGACGACGTCGCCGACCAGGTCCACGACCAGCTCCCGCCGCTGATGCGCGGCACTCACACCCTGAACGAGCTCCACGACCCCAAGCGCCTCACCCAGCTCGACAACGGCGCCCCTGAAGTCCTGCGCGCCGAGATCGCCCGGCTCACCGAGCAGGCCGAACAGCGTCGCAGCGCCCTGAGCGCACCGCAGTTGACCTGTGCGGTGTTCTGGCCGCAGCAGGAGTTCGCCGAGCTGCTCCGCCGCTGGCCTGCCTTCGCCGACGACTACGGCACCGACCACGTCCACCACCTGCGTGTGGTGGAGGAGCTGCTGCGTACCTACTCCGACCAGGGACAGCCGCGCCTGGTTACCGTCCGCGGTACGGTCGACGACTTCGCCGCCTACGCCCGCGACGAAGACCAGGACCCGCCGCCGAAGGTCTGCGTGCTTCCTTCACCGCCGACCTGGCAGCCCGAGGGCAAGCGAAGTCCTGGCCCCCGCCCCGCAACGGACCGTGCTGGTGCGAATCAGGCCGCAAGTACAAGAAATGTCACGGCACCCCAGCCCTCACCTGAACATCCCCTGCGGCACCCTGGCGCGAAGGGCACCCTCCCTCAGCCGCAGACGCGCTCGCCCTCACGGAGCGGCAGTGCGCGCTTCCGGTGGGATGGCAGAGTGAGTCCCGTGACCAGTGACGAACTGATGAGCGCCTTGGCCGGGCTACGGCGTGCTCAGATAGGTAGTCGCCGCGCCCCGCACAAGCCGCTGCTATTGCTGTGGCTGCTCGGGCGGTTCGGCACCTCGGGCAGTACCACAGTGACGTACGACGAGGCTGAGGAGCCCGTCAGCCGTCTGATCAACGACTTCGGGCCCACGGTGATGAGCCGGTCGAGGGCACGGGAGCGGGCTGCGATGCCCTTCGTACATCTCGAGCGCGAGCTGTGGGGCCTGCACGACCACGACGGCAACCCCATCGGGCCGGACGCCCCAGAGCGCGGGGGCTGGCTCCGTATGCGGGGAGCTCACGGCCAACTGCTTACCCCGGTCGAGAAGTTGCTGGCTGACTCGGGCACGCTCGCGGCGGCTGCCCGGCTCCTGCTGGAGCCACACTTCACGCCCGCGCTGGAGGCCGCCATCTGTGATGCCGTCGGCCTCGATCTGGCAGTCCTGGAGGACGCCGCCTGTCAGCCGACCACGAAGAAGCGCCGCAAGCGCCGGCCCGGGTTCGCCGAAGAAGTCCTGCACGCCTACGCGTACGCATGCGCCATGTGCGGCTACGACGGCGCGCTCGGCCGAAACCCTGTGGGGCTCGAGGCCGCCCATGTCCGATGGCACAGCCAGGACGGGCCGGACGAGATGCACAACGGCCTCGCGCTGTGCTCCCTGCACCACACGCTCTTCGACCTGGGCGTCATCGGCCTGATGCCGGACCTGCGAATCCAGGTCTCCCAGATGTACGTAGCCCGTAGCCAGGCGGGACAAACCATCGACGCCCTGCACAGACAGCCCCTGTCCACGCCCCAACCCGGACGACCCGCCGTCGACCCCGACTTCGTCGTCTGGCACGGGTCGCAGGTCTTCAAACGGCCTGGAGCACAGGCCGCTTAGTTCATCGGGTCCGGCAGCGCCCCGCATCGAGACGAGGGTGCATACTCCGTCTCGCCCGGGGGCTCCTCCATGTCGATGAGCTGCGTTTTTTGAGCGCCTGGACGGTCTCAGCGTCGTACAGTGTAGGGCTGTTGAAGCGTGCCGCGGTCAGGCGCGTACGTCCCGCTGCTGCACTTCCTTGAGTACGGCCGCCACGGCGACAAAGTCGTTGTCCACGTGGAGCACGGTGTGACCGTGGTGCATCGCTGTCGCGCACACCAGGAGATCGATTGCGCCGGCGGCGCGATGCTGCCCGCGTTGAGTGAGTTTGTACTGGGCGGTGTCGACCCAGCGCCACGCGTTCTTCGGGACTGGCGAGAGCTGACACAGGGCGTCCAACTCCTCAGCGAGCTCGTCCCGGTGAGCCGGACTGGTGGCCGAGTAGAGGAACTCCGCCCTCGTGGGCTCACAGACATGGAACACGCCGGCGGCGATATGCCCTTCCCATGGCCGCAAGGCTCCCGGCGTACGGAACAGGTGCCACAGAGCCGACGTGTCGAGGAGATACGTGATCACTCGAAGGCCGCCCGCCGCGCGCGCTTTGCAGCGTCATGCGCGGCCGCCGCAGCCTCGAACTCACCCCGCTCGCCCCGTGCGGCCAGCTTCTCGGCCGCCTCAAGCCTCTTGATACGGGCAACGTAGTCCCGCAGGGCAGCGTTGACGGTCTCCTTCTTCGTGGACGCGCCCATCAGGCGCATCGCCTCAGTCAGCGCCTCGTCGTCGAGGTCAATCTGGGTAACGGACATACCGACCACCCCATCCACGAGTCCATGACGTACATATTCAAGGTACATCACCAACATTCGCCCAGCGGCACCCTTCGAGCAAGATCGACGCACGCACGAGATCGCCGGACGAAGTCGAGACCCGCAGGCTCCGCCCACCGCGGGCGACAAGTCGCTCGTTCGCGATCACATTTCATGCCATAAGCGACCTAGGAGGCATGGTTGACATTTCGGGCGCTCCGCGTCCACTGCATGTCCACTGGATCTTGATCCGGGGCTACAGCGAGGGCCGCGAAGGCTTGCGCGGTGGCTCCCGTCCTTACGTTTCCCCAGGTAGAAACGATTCTGCGCGACCACTCCGTGGTGGGGCGGGTGGGACTCGAACCCACGGCCGACGGATTATGAGTCCCCTGTCGGGGGGCTCCCCCTCGTGTCGGCTGATGTCACCCCATGTTAGCCACTGCCGGAACGTGCTGGTCACGGGCCGGATTCCCTCCGCGCCGTTCCCCCGCTCCTGTCGGCTCGTGTCGCCTCGGGTCACCCCGTTATGGAGCGTTCGGGCGAGCATCGGGCGAGCAGAGACCTCCTGCCACCTGCGGGAACACCACCCGTCGGTGACGTCCACGAGCCTACTCGCCCGGGGGCGCGGGCGAGCCTTCCGGCCCATCTTCGGACCCGTCCTCGGGCTCGTCCTCGGGCGGCTCCGGCACCTCCTCCAGGGGCGGGTCCAGCGGCTTCCGAGCCCTGGGCACCAGCCCGGCCGCGCGCTCCGCGATCTCCTGGTCGACCTGCTGGAGCAGCGACGTGTACGTATCGCCGGCGAGCTGAATGGAGGAGTGCCGTAGCGTCTCCTTCACCGCGTGGAGGTCGCCGCCGCCGCCGTGGATGAGGGTGGCCGCGCAGTGGCGAAGGTCCCGGAGGTTGATCGACGGTAGGCCGGCCTTCCGGCAGATCCGCCGGAACTCCTCGCTCACCTTCTCCGGGTGCAGCCATGACCCGTCGACGTCCACGAACTCCTTGCCCGTGTCGACCCAGTCCTGGGTGTCCTTGCCGTCCGAGCGGTCCTTCGCGGCCTGCTCGTTCCAGGCCGCCCGCTCCGCGGCCTTCCGGATGCGGTGCTCCCGGAGCACGGACACGTTGAGGGAGTCCAGGGCGATCGTCGCGGCCGACCCGTCGGTCTTCGGGTCGTCCTCGAACACCTGCCAGTTGTCGACCACGATCTCCTTGGAGATGGTGATGGACCCGTTCTCCAGGTCCACGTTTCGCTCGTCCTGGCCCACACCCTCGCCGCGGCGGAGGCCTCGGAACGCGATCAGGTGGAAGAACGCGTAAAGCCGGGACTCCTCGGCGGCGTCGAGGAATTCCCCGATCTGGGTCGGCGTCCACACCATGACGGCGCTCGGCTTCTCGCCGGTCTTCCGCCAGTGCTCGACGTGCCGGTCCGTCCACAGGACGGCTTTCGGCCGCTTGCCGGACTCCAGCTCCACCCAGGCCGCCGGGTTGAACGTGATGTACTGCCGGCGGATCGCGGCGTTGAGCGCGGTCCGCAGCGTGGCCCGGATGCGCTGCTTGGTCGCCGGCCCCGTGATGAGCCGGTATGGCGGCATCGCGGCCAGCTTCTCCCGCTCGACCGCCAGGCGCGCGGACTCCGCGGCCGGCGGTCGGCACGCCTTGCCCCACCGGCAGCGCGCCTCCTGCTCCCGGCGAGCGGCGTTCTCGGCCGCGATCACCTCGTTCTGCTCGGTGATCCCGTCGAAGAAGGCTTGTGCCTGGGCGACGTTGAAGCGGTCCAGGCGGTAGCGCCCCACCCCTGGGATCAGGTGCACGCGGATGTGGGACCGGTACCCGGCCGTGGTGGTGCGCTTCGTCTTCTTGGACTCCACCCAGGTCTCCAGCCACTCCCCGACGGTCAGGGAGACGTCCATGGGCACGCCGCCGGCGAGGCGCCGTTTCACGTCAGCGGTGTCCGGGATCGGCTCCCGGTCCCGCATCACGGCGGCCAGGAGGTCGCCCACCCGCCGCGCGGCGTCCTCGTCGTCCTCCGCAAGGTCGAGGATCGCGCGGATGCGGTCCAGGTCGGTCTGGGCGTCCTTCACCGTCGCGTACCCGGTACGCCGGAACGTGCGCCGCGTCCCCTTCTCGTCCGGCGGTAGCTCTTGGCGCAACTGGTGGTTGCCGTGCGCCCTCTTGGTCAGCTGCGGGCACTGCACCCCCAGCCGCTTGCCGCCCTCGTCGCGGCACTCACACCGCTTCGTAATGCCACCGGCACGCCGTGCTCCAGGCATGGCTATCCCTCCGTAGGACCAGGGCGCGCCCCGCGCCCGTACGTGGCGGGCCGTCCCCGCCTGGACGCTTAGGCCGGTCGGTCCAGCCCAGGGAGCGGCGGGAGCACCAGGCCGCGGCCGGCGATCTCGTCGCGCAGCTCGTGGAGTTCGCGGGTCAGCTCCTCCGCGACCTCCCGGGCCGCGCCCGCCTCCGGGCCCCCCGGCTCCCCCTGCCACCGGTAGTCCCCGATGGCCTGTTCCCAGATCTGCTTGTAGAGCCGGCGGATCTGGGATTCCAGCCGCCGGTGCTTGCGGAGCAGGGTCAGGGCCCACTCCTCGGCGGCCGGTTCACCGTTCCACCAGTCGGCGGCCTCCAGCGGAGAGGCCGTCTTGCCGGGCAGGTGCTCGACCTCGGCCTCGTACCCGACCGGGAAGACCAGCGCGGTCGGCGGTACCTCGAGCGCAGCGGCGAGGATCAGCACCTCCGCGACGGTGACGTTGCCTCGCCGGCCGTTCTCGATGTTGGAGATGACCGTCCGGGGCAGGTTGCCGCCCAGCCGCTCGCACGCGTCCGCGAGCTGCTGCGCGCTCAGGCGCCGCGCCTGGCGGTGCCGTCGCACCTCCTGCGCCACGGTCTTGCTGACTCGGGCCGACCACTCAAGTTGCTCCACGATGACCCAAAGTACAGACGCTGTTGTGCCGTATCAACCCATGACGTACAGTGCGCCTCCAGGACCCAATGCCGCCCCGATTTAGACCAGGAGTTGCGCCAATATGACCCAGCAACCCACCGCCGCAGTCCAGGGGATGACGACACGCGACCTCCTGGACCTCCCCCCGACCACCGACCTGGAGACCGCCGGCCGCGCCTTCGGGATTGGACGCACCACCGCCTATGCCCTCGCCCGCAGCGACGAGTTCCCGTGCCGCGTCATCCGCACCGGGCGCCTGTTCCGCGTCGTGACGGCCGACATGCTCCGCGTTCTCCAGGTCCCCCTGCCGGAGAGCGCCGCCGCGCCCGCCGCCTAACCCCCACGCGGCGGGCAGACCGATGCCCCGGCACCCACCCCCGGTGCCGGGGCATCGCCATTGCGAGGGCGGCGGCAGACCGTACGTTCCGTGCGGCTCTGCTCCGTAGAGGAGCCGTTCAGGCAGCGGGGGCTGACACGGCAGCGTGCAGTTCGCGCACCCCGGCAGCCCGGAGGTGCTGCTGCGCCAGCTCGGTGACGATACGTCGGATTGCGGGGCGGTCCCTCACCTCGCCGGGGCTGGCACGGTGGGCGTCGAGCAGTGCGCGGGCGGTCTGCTCAGGGCGGCCCCATGCCCACCAGGCGCGGGCCATGTCGGTGCCCAGCCGCGCCTTACGCTCAGCCGTCGGGAAATGCTCGGGGCGGAGGTTTCGCCCCGCTTCCAGGGCGGCGCCCGCGTCGCCGAGCGCCCAGTGCACGCCGACGGTGTAAAGGTCGACGGCGGCCGGGCTGAGGGGGAAGAGGCGTCCAGCAGGTGCGAGGAGTGGCAGCCGGCGGGCGGCGCGCCGGGCTTCCTCGGCCATGGCCAGGGCCTCGGTGCGCTGCCCTCCCCGGGCGGCGGTGTAGGCCAGGGTGCACAGCATCTGCGCGTAGGCCGACGATGCCGCCTCGGTACGTAGCCCCGTGGCCTCCACCCGGGCCGCCGCCGACTCCATGAGGCGCTGCGCCTCCTCGCCACGGTCTTGGTGACGGAGCACGATCGCAAGTTCCCGAGAGGCGGCGGCTGCGGCGAGCGGGGAGCCGGACACCTCGGCCCAGGTGCGGGCGCGGTCGGCGGTGAGGCGGGCCTGCTCGTACGAGCCGATCTTGATCAATAGGGCGGCACTCAGGCTGTAAGCGGATGAGAGCCGCGCCTGGTCGAGTTCACGGCGCGAGGAGGCGGCGGCGTGCCCGTCGGCGATGAGGCCCGGAAGCAGGGCGAGGAGCTGGGTGTGGGCGCCCTTGTCGTACAGCTCACGGGCCGCGGCCATGCGGGGGTCGAGCGCGCCCCTGCCGGTGGGGGCCGGCGTGTCGGCCAGGGCCCGGTCCATGCCGAGCAGCATGGCGGCCGGAACGGTCGCCGTGGCGGCAAGCAGCGAGCGGCGGCGCATCGGGTCCTCCTCGGCGTGCGGACTGGCCGACACTCTAGTGGCGGCCGGTGCCGTTGGGGCCGGGGGCGCCAGGGAACTCACCAGGACGTGTTGGGGGATGCCTACCGTAGAGGCCGCCCGGTGAATCAGCGTCAGGTCGGTGATGTGGCTGCGTCGCTCCATCCGTGAGACCGTCGCGGCCGAGCACCCCAGGTGCCCACCGAGGTCGGCAAGCGTCCACCCTCGGTGCTCGCGGCCCAGGCGGATGAGCCCTCCGGGATGACGCCGCGCGACTAACTCTTTGGCCTTCGAGCTGTTCCAGAGCGGGTCACCGGGCACGGGTCCCTCCCTGCTGCACGACCGGGGGCCACCCACGGTATGGGCGCAGGAACAAGGGTGTCGAGACCGCTTGCACATCCTGCAAACGCCTTGCACAAGAAGAGAGTTGATCTCCATCAAGGTGCGGGGTGCGGTGTTCTCGATGCATCGCCCCGAACTCGCGGGGCACCGTCCATCGGAGGCACCATGGCAACCGCAGCCGCAACCCCCCTCGTCACCGACCCGGTGACCGGCCCGGCCCGCTCCCCCCGCGACATCGTGCCGGCCGACCTCTGGGAGAAGCAGGTCGGACTCCTGATGCGCGACTACCCGTACGACTCGGTCATGGCCACCCGTGTCCTCGGCCAGGGCTACGCCTACCTGCTCACCGCGATGAGCCACCGGGGCGAGGGCCTGGGGCTTGCCCCGAGCAAGATCGTGGACATCGGCGTCCACACGATCATCCTCGACACCGTCGCCTACGCCGAGCTGTGCGACAAGTTCAACGGCGGGCACTTCCTGCACCACGTGCCCCTGGTCGAGATGAAGGACGACGGGTCGGTGATGAAGACCGCCCACATCGTTGCCTGCAACGGCTGGGACGTCGATCTGTCGCTGTGGGAGGACGCTGCCGAGTGCGGCCCGTGCCACCCCGGCAACGACTCCCACTGACCTCCCCGCAAGACCCTCGGGGGCCCGGACTCGCCGTCCGGGCCCCCGAGGCACGCCCGGGTGACATTCCCCCGAACAAGCCACACGACCGGGGCCCTGCCGCCAAGATGGCCGGGTGACGACGACAGACCTCTGGCACCAGTACGGCCGCGTCCGCGCCAAGCACGATCGCGCTGTGCCTGACACCTTCCTCTGGAACTGGGGCCAGGACGGCGGACCAGGCCCGGAAGTCCTCGGCGACATCACCGGCAAGACCCTGGCCGACCTCGGCGCCGGCGCCGCCCGTCATGCCGCCCACCTGGCAGTCCACCACACCCCCGCCCGGATCGACGCCGTGGACGCCTCCCCGGCCCAGCACGCCATGGCCGCCGACCTCTACGGCCCGCTCGCCCCGCGCCTCCGACTCGTCCACCACGACGTCGTCCCCCACTTGAGCACCGCGCCCAGCGCCTATGACGTGCTGTACAGCGTGTTCGGTGCGGTGGACTTCACCGACCCCCGCGAACTCCTGCCGGCCGCGGCCGTCGCGCTCAGCCCCGGCGGGCTCCTCGTCTTCTCCACCCTGGCGCACTACCTCTCCGGGGCCTCCGCGCAGCCGGACGTGACGCCGGCCGACGTCCCGGCGAAGACCCCGGACGGCGAGACCGCCACCATGCGCCGGTGGGTGCTGCAAGAGCACGTGTGGATCAAGGTCTTGGACGAGGCCGGATTCACCCGGATCCACGTAGAGGAGCTGCCCGCCGGCGAGGGTCCGCGGGCAGCCGCCACCTTGCTGGTCACCGCCGAGCGTCCCGCTGGCTGACATCGCTGATCGTCACGGGAGTGAGAGCTACCAGTAGACACACCACTGCCCCGGCACCAGTCACCTGGTCGCTGGGGCAGTGGTGTGTCCGGGCCTGGGTCAGCCCAGGTCCAGCCGCTCCAGGAGCCGCTGAACCCGAGCGTCGAGGACCTTCTCCGCCTCCGGGGTGATCGTGGACAGGGCGACCATGGCGGTCACGATGACGTCGCTCAGCTCCTTCTCGACGTCCTCCCACGTGTGGCTGCTGCCCTTACGCGGGTTGGCGCCGAGCGCGCCCGTGATGGCCTCGGCGGCCTCGCCCACCTCTTCGCTGATCTTGAGGACCCTCAGCAGTCGGACGTCACCGGCCGCGGCCTGGTCCTCGCTGTCGAGCCAGCCCCGCAGCTTGTGCACGCCGTCCCACGTGCTCCCGTTCCCGTCCATGCGCTTCTCCTCGTCGTTCTACAGGGGTTGTACTCAGGTCGAGCTACCGCAGCCACACGGCCACGCAGAGCGCGGCCACGAGCGCGGTCAGGACCGCTACTTGGGCCACGGCCGCCCAGGCGAGCGCCGGGTGCGAGCGCCGGATACGCCGCAACGCAGCCCACCCGGTGTGGCCGTCGGCCTGGGCGCGGAACCCGAACGCGCTGATGCTGACCGCTACGTACTGCGCGGGGCGAGGTTCCGCCCCGTCCGCCTTGAAGGCGTCCATCACAGGTCTCCTCATGAGTGCGTCAGAACAGCGCCGGCACCAGGTCCAGCGCGTTGGGGTCGGTCACCTGGAGCGGCTCCGTCGCCGTGACGGCCAGGCCCACCGTCAGAGCGGAGTGGTCCGTCAGCCGGTCCTCGTCCGTACGCGGCTCGTGCACGTACCGGCAGCCCCCCACGAGGCCGGCGAGCGGCTCGGAAACGTGGGCGTGGTCGTACCGGTAGCCATCACCGGTGCGCCCCACCCAGGAGTACGCCCGCTCGTCCGGCGCGACGAGGCGGAACGCGTCCCGGTACCCGGCCGCCCCGAGCCCGCTGTAGAACCCGTACTCCCATGCCTGGAACGTGCGGTAGCGCGGTACATGGTCCGGCTCCAGGATGTTGAAGTCCCCGAGCACCAGCCGGTGCCCGCTCGTCCCGGGAGGCAGGGCGGCGGCCAGGCCCTCCAGGAACGTCCGCTTACGGGTCACCTTCGCCTCGGTAGCGTCCCGCGACGGGACGTAGACCCCGACCACGTTGAGCGGCCCTCTGTCGGTCTGGGCGGTCACCGCTGCAACCCGGTGCGGCAGGTAACCCACGGACAGCGGCAGAGGCTCCGTGGCGAGGCGGGACACGATCATCACGCCGCGCTCCCGGCTCCCGTACGGGGGCCGGGGGAAGGTAACGGAGTAGCCGGCCGCCTGGAACCGTTCGGCCAGGAACTCACACCCCGCCGACCGCGCCGTCTCCGTCAGCACCAGCACCGACTCCGGCCGGGCCGCCAGGTACCGAAGCTGTCTCTCCGCGCGCTCCCGGGACGGATTGTTGAGGTTGAACGTCAGCACGTCCAGCATCGTCGGGCTGGTCCTTCCTGAGTCGGGTGATCGCGGCAACGACCGTCCGGGCGACCTCTTCCGCCGGCACGTTAGAGGCGTCCACGTTCAGCACGCGGTGCCCCTTGCCTCGTAGGAACTTAGCGGCCTCGACGTAGTACGCGCATTCCACGTGGCTGGAGCCCTCGGCGCGCTCGTACCGGGAGTGCGCGCCCCGCGCGGCGAGACGTTCCTCGATCACCTCCGGCTGCCCGCTCACCATGACCGTCAGGTCCGGCTGGGCGACGCCCTCGTTGAGCAGCCACACGAACTCCCGGTCCACGCCGTCCATGCACTGGAGCGCGAGGCTACTGGCGATGTACCGGTCACAGACCACGACCTCCCCGCGCTCCAGCGCCGGCCGGATCTCCTCGCCGTGCTTGTAGCGGTCGGCCGCGATGAGGCACGCCATGGCCGTGCCCTGGTACTCGTCCGTTCCGTGCCGCGCGAGGCTGCCCAGGGCGGTGTCCGTCGGCTCCCTCGTCGCCAGCACGGGCACCCTGTCCGTGTGCAGCAGCCGGGCCACCAGGGCGGTCACGGTGGACTTCCCCACGCCGCCCGGCCCCTCGATGGCGACCAGCAGGCCGCGGCGCCGGGTCACGAGACCCCCACGACGGGCAGCACGCGGGTCTGCCGTGGCACCACGGGGCACTGTTCGGTGTCCACGGCCCCGATGCGCTGGCCGGACGCGACCACGGCGGCCGGGCAGCCCTTCCCGCAGCCGCCGGACATGGAACAGCTCCCGCACGTCGGATTGTCCCCGACCTTGAACCGCTCGTGGAACCGGTAGGCGTCCAGTCGGGCCGCGATGTCGTCGTGCTCCCAGATGTTGCCGACGATGAAGTCGGTGTCGGGGTGCTGGGACACCTGGGTCCGGGCGGCGAACACCAGGTAGGGGCACACGGTGACCTCCCCCTTGGTGAACACGTAGATGATGTTCCCGGCCTCGCACGGCGCGAGCGGCTTGCCCTCGCTGTTGGGGAACCGGATGTTGACCATCTCCACGTCGGCCTCGAACGGCGCGGTCATGGCCGCGATCTCCCGCATCTGCTCGTCCGGCGTGCGCAGCTTCCCCTGTGCCTTCTT
The DNA here is from genome assembly GCF_018614035.1 of Streptomyces sp. ISL-96. GTDB lineage: Bacteria > Actinomycetota > Actinomycetes > Streptomycetales > Streptomycetaceae > Streptomyces. The sequence goes on along the minus strand of NZ_JAGGPA010000027.1, from coordinate 50,794 downwards.
GGACGCGCCGCGCCCCATCGACCCCAAGGGGTTCATGAGCACGTATCGCGCGCCCTGCTCCCGCGCGAAGGCGACCAGCTTCTCGTACTCGTGGAGCTCGGCGAGGTTGTTGGGCGTGCACAGGAGGCCCTGGAGGATGCCGGCCACGGCGAAGCGCCGGATGGTGTCGACGGTCTCCTCGAAGCACCCGGGCAGGCCGCGGAAGACGCTGTGTGACTCCTCCGCGAAGCCGTCCAAGCTCACGTTCATGTGGGCGTTGATCTTGCGCATGGCGCTGATGTCCTCGTCGCTGACACCGGTGCCGTTGGTGCACACGCCGACGTCGAAGCCGGCCGCGTGCAGCTCGGTGCAGATCTCCACCAGGTCCGCGTGCTGCCACGGTTCCCCGCCGGTCACCGTGACCCGGACGACCCCGGCCGCGAGGAGCTGCGGGATCAGCCGGTCCTTGACCTGGGCCACGGACATGTACGTCCCGCGCTTCGTCGCGTTGACGAAGCAGTGGCCGCACAGCATGTTGCAGGGCTCAAGGATCTGGACGAGGGCTTTACGGAAGGGCGGTTCAACGGTCGTCCGGAAGTAGCAGGACGCTGCTTGATCTGTGGTGCGGATGGGACGCGCGGTCAAGGCGTACTCCAATCTCGGGGATGTCCAGCGCCCGGAGAGCACCAGGCGCGGGGGTCCGCTCCGTGCCCGTCACAGCAGGAGCGGGCGGCCCGTCCTCGCCGGCGCCAGCGTGAGCCGTACCGGCGTCCTGGGAGAAGTCCCCCCGCGAGGACGGGAAGTGGAAGGGGTCGGCGTCAGCCGAAGGAGGGCCAGCCGCCGCGCCACACCAGGAGGCCGGCGTCTTCGTCCAGCGCCGGCGATGTGCCGCGCTCGGCCTGCCGGACGTGGTAGCCGGCGGCCTTGAGGTCGCTCTTGATGCGGCTGATGCCGGTACGCCAGTGCTCCTCGGCCCCGGCCGGGACCGTGCCGTCCGGCAGGCGCCGGAACTGGGGGTCGGGCTGCCACAGCACCCGGACACAGCTCTCCGCGTGCGGCGGCCACAGCACGGCCGGCGCGTCGACCGTGTAGAACCTTCCGAGCTCCTTGCCGGGCCACTGGTCGCGGGCGGTGTTCAGCACGGCGTCCACCAGGCGCAGCGGGTCGCGCTCCGGGTAGCGGTAGCCCGGCTGGTCGAAGTTGGGGCGGGCTGGCGCCGAACCGTCCCACGCCTGGAACGGCGGCCACATCGACTCCTGGCCCTCCGGCATGCGCCAGACGAGGATGTCCTCCTGGGCATGGAGGCGCGGAGCGCGCGGCGGGCCGGTCACCGCAGCACAGAAGCCGACCGACCCGAGCGCGGCGATCGTCGCCCGGGTGCGCTCCCTCCAGTGCTCCTCAGCACCAACCGGGACACGACCGGTGCCTCCGTCCCGGCGGTAAGCCCTGTCCGGGTGCCAGCGCACGATCACGCACAGGTCCGCGCCGGGCGGCCACCCCTCCTCCGGGGCGTAGAGGGCCTGGCACCAGCCCAGCCCCTCCGGGAGGGTGCGGTAGGAGACGCCGTCCCGCTTGGTGTGTGTGGGGGCCAACCCGAGCGCGTCGAGGTGGTGTTCCACCAGGGCCACACCGGCGCGCCGGGTGTCGCGTCGGGTCTTCTGTTCGGTCGTCATAACGGTCCAGTCAGGGAGTCGTCAGTGATGGGGGGCAGAGCCCCGCCGGAGAACACCTCCGGCGCGTCGTTCATGAGCACCAGGAGGCGGATGACCGGGGGCGGCGGCAGCAGGTCCACCACGCCGCGCCGCACGGGGTCCTCCAGGAGCTGGCCGGCCAGGGCGAGCATGTTGTCCAACAGGGCCCGCAGACGGCCGGGCGGGACGTCGGCGTACGTCTCGCGCACCCCGTCCACCAGGAGCCGCAGGTGCCCGTGCATCAGGGCCAGCAGCTCCTCGACCCGCCCGGGTCGGGGCTCCACGCCGCCGGTGAGGCAGTCGGCCGCCAGGGCCTCGGCCTCGGCGCACGTCTTCCGGATCGTCACGTTGTCTATCGGGTACTCATCCATGGCTCACCGCCTTGAACCGGCCCGTCATGACGAGCTGAGACACGGCGTGCGGGGAGCACAGGGACCCGGCGGAGTCCATGGGCACCGACCAGTACACGCGCTCGCTCTCAGCGCCGCACAGACCCGGCCGCGGCACGCCGAGGGAGGCGCCGACGCCCAGGCATACGGTCTCCGGGACGTCCCACCGGCGGGCGGTGCTCGCCGGGACGAGGGCGTAGTACCAGTGGGCGTAGCGGTCGCAGATGACCGGCCCGTTGTGGAGGGCGCCGGCGAGGTAGACGTCGATCAGCGCCGCGTCGGTCTGTTGGGCGGCGGCCTGGACGAGGTCGGCAGGGATGCGTACGGCCGCGAACAGCGACCCGCACGACAGCATGGCGACGGGGCGTTCCTGCCACTCCCGGCGCGTCTGGGCAGAGTCAGGGGATGCCGAGGACAGCCAGTGCTGGGCCGCGAGCTGCCGTTCCGCCCCGCTGGTCACGTGCTGGACCGTCATCCCTGCACCTCCGCCCCAGCGGCCTGCTTGGCCTCGCGGAGGTGCCGGCCGACGTCCCGGCCGTGGAGCAGCTGCACCGGGGTTGCGGTCTGCTCGACCCAGGGCGTGGTGTCCCACCGCACCCCGTACGTCGGCGGCACGGCGATCCACTGGTCCGACCCGGACCGCACCTCGCCGGGCACGTCGTCCAGGGCGTAGCGGCCGGTGGCGGGCAGCACCAGGAGGACGACGTGGTCCTCGGTGACGAGGCACGGCACCGGGGCCACACGGTCCAGGGAAACCATGGCGGCCATGCCCAGAGGGCGAGGGACGACCAACGCGTCGAACACGGTCGTCCAGGCGATGAGGCCAGCCCCGGGCGATGCCTCCAGCTCCTGCTGGATCTCCTCCACGCTGCGGAAGTTGGGGCGGCCGGGCACGGGGTGGGCGCCGGGCGTCCGACACTCCTCCGTCTGGCAGGTGCACCCCTGCCGCGGCCGGTTGCGGTAGCCCACCGTCAACGGCCACTCCAGAATGCCGGCGTACGCGCTCACGGCAGCGCCCGGTTGTCGGGTATCGATCGGCTCCATCGCCGCTACTCCCAGGGTGATCACTTCTTTACGGGCAGTGACCTTCCCGAGGGTGACGCCCCGACATGCCGACGCCCCCTAGAATTTCTAGGGGGCGTCAACTGTTCGAACAGCGCGGGTAGTTAGCTCACCAGCTCCATGTTCCTGATGAGCCCGGACAGGGCCGACGCCTGGGACGGCACGCCGATCCGGGCCATGTCCGCGACGAGGGCCCGGCTCATGGGGTGGGCGTACACGTAGTACGGGGCATCGGCCGCGGCCTCCCTCAGCTTCAACACGGCGGACGGGCTCTTACCCATCCGATGCAGCGCCCGAGCACTGTCGATCATGAAGTGGGTGCGGCGCTCCCGGCTCGGCATCGTCCCGATGGCGGCGTTCTTCACCTTCTTCAGCCCGGTGTCCGGCTGGTCGACCTCCACCCCGGCCTCTGCCGCGTGCACGGCCACGTTGCTGCGGCTGAACACGGTGTGCAGCTCCAGGTCGTACCAGTCCGGCCCGAGCCGGTCGGCGTCGGCCAGGGCCGCGTCCACCCGCGCCCAGGCATCTTCCTTCCGCCCAGCCCCCCGCGCGTACGCGATGGAGCACCGCAGATGCAGCGCCCCCCGCAGGGACAACACCGCGTCTTCCGGCTGGGATGCGGTCGCGTACGGCTCCAGCTCCCGCAGCGCCGCGTCCGCGACCGCGACGGTCTCCCGCAACGATGCCTGGTGCAGCAGGGCTCCGCACCGGTCCCAGGCCACGGCCGCCTTGATGACCGGGTCGTCAAGCTGCGTCGCGGCGCCGGCCGCTACCTCGGCCGCGCTCCATGCCAAGTCCGCGTAGCCGAGTTGGTTGAGGCACATGCGGGCCGTACGGGCAGCGTCCACCAGCAGCCGCAGCGCTTCCTCCCTGGCCGGGCCGGCCTGGGTGAGGACGGCGGTGTTCAGGTCCTCCACCAGCGGAGGCAGCTTCATGGCCACCTTCGGCAGGTTGGCGGCCTGCCGGGCCACGTTGGCCTTGCTCAGCCCCGTGCGCAGCGCGGCCAGGTCGACGGGCCCGCCCTGGGGGGTCAGGCCTGGGTGACCGGACAGGATGAGCCCGGCCCGGCGCAGTCCCGTGCGCAGCGCTGGAATGTAGGCGTGGGCCAGTTGCCCGCCGTTGCGCTGGAGCCGGTAGGGCTGGCCCAGCAGCCACACCACGTCCACGTCGCAGCGGTCCGCGATGGCGGTGATGACGCTGTACCGGTCGAGGGACTGCCTGCCGGCCTCCACGTTGGCCATCCAGGACTCCGTACGCGACAGGAAGTCGGCGAGCTCCACTTGCGTGAGGCCGGCGGCGTTCCGGGCGATCCGTACACGCGTGCCGATGTGCTCGTCAGTGGGAAGGGGCATACTGAACTCCAGTACTCCGTGCTGACCTAGACACTCAGGACGGTACTCCGGATCGCGCCCCCGTGAAGCCCCGAGCGGTACGGGGGCGCAGTCCGTTTCGGTGTCACACCCGGCCCCTAACGTGGTGCCCATGCCTCCCCGCCCCCGGCCTCACGGCCTGCTGCGACCCGCCACTGCCCGGATCAACCAGCGGATTCGCCGGCTGATGGATGAGCCCAACAACGAGGCACGGGCCGAGGAGTACCGGCGGCTGCTGGTCGCCTGGGCCGAGGCCACCCGCGCCGATCTCGTCAAAGCCGCCTGACCCAAGGGCGATCCGGGCCCAGGTGTCCGACCCTGGCCCTACCCTCCCCTCCATGACGGACATAGATCGACGCAGGCGACGCCGCCGCCTGCTACTCGTGCTGGCGTTCATCGCCACGGTGGGCGGCGTGGTGCTGCTCACCGCTCTCGACCAACTGGGCAAGGATCGCGCCGCCCTCGTCGCCGCCTTCCTCAGCGTCGTAGCCGCTGCCGCCGCATGGGAGGCGACCGGGCGGGCCAGCGACACAGCAGAACACGCCAGGAAGACGGCCGAGGTTGTAGCCCGGATCGAGCGGGACCGATGGCTCGCCGAGCTGTCTCCCCAGTTCGAGTTCACGCTGACCAAAGAGGGCGACCAGGCGGCCAGGCTCCTCGTGCACCTCGCCGGCCCGGACGCCCTCGGTCACCTGGACTCGGTCACCGTCCGGATCGGTGATGACGACTACGACCACACCCCCACGCAGCAGCGCCTGGGCTTTACCGACCCCCTCGGTCCTACGCCGGAGCAGATCGCAGCGCACATCTGGGGCCCGTTCCGTCTCAGGCCCCGTGTCAACGAGGCCGACGACAACGGTCGAGAACTGATCTTCACAGACCTCCAGGTGGGCCGCGGCCGACCGCTCGCGCTGGACCGGACGTATCCGGGGTCCTGGATGGGCGGGAAGACCTACGACATGTGGCAGCGCGAGTACGAGGGGCACCCCCTGCGGCTCGTCTTCACGTGCCGCCGAGGTGAGGAGACCTGGAAGGTGGCGCGGACCGTCGACAACCCTGACTGGCGCCCCGCAGAACCCCAGCAGCCCAGCCCCTGAACCCGGCGCGGACACCCTGTCCGGACAGGTGTCCTCGCAGGTCAATCGGGCGGACACCGTGGGGGCGGACAGGCCACGGACACCGTGTCCGGACAGCGCGGACAGCGTGTCCGCACACAGCAGTGCGCCCCGTCCGGGTTCCACCGCCGGACGAGGCGCACAGGAAGTCCGAGTAGCACGAGCACGGACAGGACGGACGCTAGCGCCCGGGTGTGACACCGGCCCGGGCCGGGGTGCCCCAGCAGGCGGGAGCGGGCGGCACCTGGGGGCGCGGCGCGCACGGCATCGTCCGCCCCTGCCGTGCTTCCTCGCGCCCCTGTTTGCCGACACTCCGTCGGTATCTACTCGACCGCATGACCGTCCTCACTGAGCGCGACGCTCCGACTCCAGATGGCATCAACCCGGCACGCGCCCGCCGCGTTGTCCGGGCCCTCTACACCGGCTCGGCCCTCACGGCCGCGAACCTGAGCGCGCCCCTCCTGACCCTGCCCGACGACGCCAAGGGCGGCAGCGCCCTGCCCGGCGCCGTACCGCTGGTGGGCATCCCGGCCACCGTCGCCCGCTGGGCCGAACTCGGCATCGCCGGCGTCAAGGCCTTCGCGTACGGCCATGACCGCGACGGCCGCGCCACCGGCGCCCTCGCCCCCGGCAACCGCATGGTGGCCACCATCGCCGCCGTGAAGGACACCGCCCCGGACACCGCTGTCACCACCGAGGTGTGCGGCTGCTCCTGGACCGACCACGGCCAGTGCGTGCTGCGCACCGACGAGGGCGGGATCGACCTGGACGCCACCTACCAGCTCATGGCCGATATGGCGGTGCAGCACGCGGACGCCGGTGCTGACGTCGTCTCCCCGACGGCCATGCTCGACGGCTCGATCCACGTCGTCCGGCAGGCGCTCGACGCGGCCGGGCACCGCGACGTCGGCGTGAACCCCAACCTGGCCATCCACACCAGCCTCTACGGGCCGTTCAAGACCCTCATGAACACCGACCCCAGGGCCGGGCACCGGCGCGGCCTCCAGCTCGAACCCGGCCGCGCGGACCGGGACACGATCACCCAGGGCCGCCACTGGATCACGGAGGGCGCCGACTCCCTCACCCTCCAGCCCGTCATGACCGCCGTGGACGTCCTCGTGCGGCTCCGCGACGACCAGCGCGTACCGATCGTCGCGTACTCCACGTCCGGGGAGTGGGCCGCGCTCCAGGCCCTCGGCACGTCCGGGATGGTGGAGTACCTGACCATGCTCAAGCGCTCCGGCGCGGACCAGGTCCTCACCTTCGCCGCCGAGGCAGCGGCCCAGTACCTGGAGGCCGGCCGTGCATGACGCACCCCACACCCGCCCGCCGCAGCTGGACGCGATCCTCGCGGACGCCGCCCGCGCCGGGTTCGCCATGTCCTGCGAGGACCGCACCGGCTCCCTCCTCGCCACCCTCGCCGCGTCCAAGCCCGGCGGCCAATTCGTGGAGCTGGGCACGGGCGTGGGGGCCGGCGCCGCGTGGCTGGCCACCGGCATGACTGCCGACGCTCGCCTGACAACAGTGGAGGCTGACAAGGACGTCCAGGCCATCGCGCGGAGCCACCTGGGCAAGGACCCCCGGATCGAGTTCGTCCACGCGGACGCGGATGCTTGGCTCACCGAGCAGCAGCCGGCGGCCCTGTTCGACTTCGCGTACGTCGATTGCAGGCCCGGGAAGTACCTCCGCCTGCCGGATCTCCTGGCCCTGCTCAAGCCGGGTGCCCTGTACGTCGTAGACGACATGCTGCCCCAGGCCACATGGCCGGAGGACCACCAGCCCAGGGTGGACGGCTTCCTCGAACGACTGCCCGACGTACCCAACTGGCGCGCCACGCCGATGAACTGGGCCTCGGGGCTGGTGGTGGCCGCCCGCATCTGAGGGACTATCGTGCCCCCATGCCCAGTGATCTGATTCGCATCGTTTCCCGCGATTCGCCGATGGCACTCGCCCAGGTGGAGCGTGTCCGCGCCGAACTGGCCGCGCTCCACCCCGCCGTCGAGACGACCGTGCTGCCGGTCAAGACGACCGGCGACAAATGGATGGGTGACCTCGCCCAGGTCGAGGGCAAGGGAGCGTTCACCAAGGAGGTCGACGCCGCCCTCATCTCCGGGGACGCGGACCTCGCGGTGCACTGCGTCAAAGACGTGCCCGCCGACAGGCCCCTCCCGGCCGGAACGGTCTTTGCGGCCTTCCTCAAGCGCGACGACATCCGGGACGCCCTGATCCACCCCGGCGGCCTCGCCCTGAACGAGCTACCGCCCGGAACCCGGATCGGCACCTCCTCCGTACGCCGCATCGCCCAACTCGCCGCCTCCCACCCGCACCTGGAGTGCGTCCCGATGCGCGGCAACGCAAACCGGCGCCTGGAGAAGCTGGAGGCCGGCGAGGCCGACGCGCTGCTTCTGGCCGTCGCCGGCCTGGAGCGGATCGGCCGTACAGACGTCATCACCGAGATCCTGTCGGCAGAGACGATGATGCCGCCCATCGGCGCCGGGGTCCTGGCACTCCAGTGCCGCGAGGGCGACACAGAGCTGATCGACCTCATCAGCGGGCTCGGCGACCGCGACGCCTACCGGGAGACCCAGGCAGAGCGGATGCTCCTCCATGTCCTCCAAGGCCACTGCAACTCCCCGATCGCCGGGTACGCGCGCGTGGAGGGCAGCGGGGAACTGTCGCTGCGTGCCTGCGTGTTTTCCCCGGACGGCAAGACCGTACTGAACGCCCATGAGTGGGCCGGCCGCCTCGATCCGGCCACGCTGGGGACGTCCGTGGCGGTGGCCCTGCTCCGGCAGGGCGCGCGCCACGTGATCGACAGCATCGCCCACTGAGCGAGCGCCCGCCCCCGGAGTCCTAGGGGGCGGGCGCTCGGTCACGGGGCCGCAGCAGGCGGCGGGGGGTCGGTCTCGTCCGGCGGGGCGAACGGAAAGCTCTCCTCACGGTCCAGACATAGGCGCGCGAGCCGTTCGTTCGCCTGGTCCACGGCATCCCGCAGTGACCCGCCGCTGTTGGGGTACAGCTCGTGCTCGACGCGGCCGAGACGGTCCTCGATCGCGCCGACCCTCTCCAGCACTCCGGGCCGGGCCGGGATGCCTGGGCGGGACGGCTCTCCGTACCAGTCGTCAATGAAGTGGTCCACGCGGTGCCCGAGTCTTATCCCGCTTCGGACCGCGCGCCAGGCCACTGTCCCGACACCGGCGAGGATGGTGATGGCACCGCCCCACACCAGCAGCGTGTCCAGGGCGGGAACTCCGGTTGCAGCCACAGACGTCATGCCGCCTTGACGAACGCGTCCTGCGCCCGGCGAGCAACGCCGGTCGGCTTCCACAGGCCGAAGTGCGAGGCGACCGCGATTACGAAGCTGACCAGGGTGAGCACCAGCGCGTTGCCGACGTCCCAGCCGGGGCCACCGGCCGCGAGCTCCACGATGAAGCTGTCCGCCGCGGCCAGGGCCAGCAACACGACCGCCTTCGTCCCGGCGTGGGTCACGCGGGTGGTGACCAAGCCGACGAGGACGGGCAGTACGAACGACAACAGCAGGCCGTACCAGTAGGCGGCGTCCAGGGTGATGTCCATGGGGGTACTCCTGTTCAGGCGGCGACGTCGAAGCCGTGCTTCGCGCCGAGGCGGGTGAGACTGGTCCGGCCGGGGATACCGTCCGCCGGCTGACCGGGCGCGCGGCCACGGAAGCCGCATTCCTCCTGCCACTCGCTCATGGCGGTGATGGTGGTCGAGCCGTAGTGGCCGTCCTGGTAGCGCTTGGCCAACAGGCCCTCGTTCACGAGCGCGGCCTCTACGGTGATGACCCCGGCGTACGTGACGGGCGTGCCGACCATGCGGGGGTTGCTGCGCGCGGCGGCGATGAGCTGGGACAGGGAGACGCGCGGCCGGGCCGGGGTGGGCAGCGGCGTGGTCGGCAGGGGGTGGCCGAGGCGCGCGGCGATCCGGTCGCGCATGGACGGCATGGTGAAGCCGCGCGGGTCGGGCTTGCCGGGCTGCCACTCCAGGTGGCCCAGGACGGACCGGGCGCCCCAGCCGTGCGCCCGGCACACGGCGGCGGAAGCCCGCTCAATCGCGAGGAGCTGCGCGTCCGGCCACGGGTCCTCCCCGTCACCGGCGTTCTCGCACTCCCAGCCGTACAGGTGACGGTTACCGTCGACCGCGGCCTCGTCGTCCACCGGCAGGGCGGTCTCCGCGATCACCGCGCGCAGCACGTCCGGGTCGCCCAGGCCGGCGTGATTGGTGCGCCCGTAGCCGATCAGGTGGACCTGCCCGCTCTTGGCGATCATGCCGTGGCACAGGGGGCCGGGGAGCCCCGCGTATCCGTCGCGCACGATGCGCACCGTGTTCGCCGTTCCTTGAGTCACGGTGTGGTGGACCATGACGCCATGGACCGGGCCCCACGGCCCCTTATGGTCGCGGTTCCTTGTCCTCCAGCCGGGGACCTCGACCACGTCCAGGCCCTCGTCCAGGAGGGCGCGCAGGAACCGGTCGGCGGAGAGCGGGGCGGCCATCACGCACGCCCCGATGAGGCGGGCGAGGCGCCGACAGCGGGTCTGTCGGCGGTCGTAGTGGACTGGGACATGGGGACCTCCAAGGGGTGGAGACAGCCCTGTGCGGACACTGTCCGGACACGGGGCGAGGGGTGTCCGCGCTCGTGTCCGAACGCGGGGGCGTGGGCGGCTGTGACCTGCGGGGACACGGCGCGGACAGTGTCCGGACAGGGGGTGTCCGGACGGGTCGGCGGAGGGCAGCGGCCGGGGTTCATCCGTAGAGCTCCACGATCACGATTCCGCGCTCGCCGGCGGCGCCGGCCTGTGCGGCGCCGTTCGCGGAGACGGCCCCGCCTGCGCCCGCGCCGTAACCTCGCGGCGCGATGCCCGCGCCGGCAGTCGCCCGCGAGGCACCGCCGTGGCCCATGCGCGAGGAGCCGCCCGCGCCGCCGATACCCACGTTTCCGCCCAGCCGGATCGCGCCCTCGCCGGCACCGCCGCCGATGGCCCAGGACCCCGTGCCGCCTGCGGGCCCGGTTGTGCCGCTCGAGGTGGTGACGGTGGAGCCCGTAGACATGGCAGCCGCGCCACCGGGGCCGCCAACGGCGGTGGCGTGAGCGCCGAATGAGGAGTTGCCGCCCGCTCCGCCGGCGCCGTTGGTGGACGCGCCTGCCGCTCCGGCGGCGCCGACGGTGACTGTCTCCACAGCCGCGAGCGCGGCAACGTTGATCAAGGACTCCGCGTACCCGCCGCCCGCGCCGCCAGCTCGCCAAATGGACTCGGCAGCCGCGGCCGAGGCACCGGCCGAGCCTCCGCCGCCGGCCTGGACCTTGACCCGGACCCGGGCCAACCACGGATAGTCCGCCTTGGTGAAGCTGAACGTGCCGGCCGTGGAGTAGGTGACGACCTGCCGGAGCCCCATGGTGCCGGGCTTGAGACAGGTGTCCCCCGAACCGTCGGTCGTGAAGTATTCGTCGCACAAGGCGATGGCGCCCGGGAACACAAAGACGCCGTTATCGCTTCCGAAAGTCAGCGCGTTCCCGGGGTCGGTCGATGGCAGAGCGCTGATCGTGCCTGTGCCCGGGTGGTAGGTGATCCCGGGTCCGGCCTGGAGCAGCTCGGCACGGTCGACGCTCACCACGAACGGGGACGAGGCCGACCCGTTCCCGGAGACGTCGACCGCCCCGGCGCCGTTGAGCGCGCAGGAGCATCCGCCCTGGCATCCGCATCGGGCCATGTCTATCCCTGCCTCTCCTGTGTGTCGGTCTGGGTGTCCTCGCCGCCGCCGTCCTCGGGCGGCGGGCACTCGCCCAGGCAGCGGCCGGTGCAGCCGCACGCGAGCGCCGCCGGGCGGGTCTGCTGTCCGGGCTGCGCGGCGAGGTCGACGTCCAGGTGCTGGCCGTCGACCCACCCCCACCCGATCGCAGTGGCCAAACCGCCGGCCGCGGCCTGGGCAGAACGGCCGAGGGCCCGCTGACTGGACGTCATCGCGCGTACGGTGCGCTGGGCAGCGCGCTGTCCTGGAAGGGCGGTCATGGGGGGTCTCCTACGAACGGGTCGCCAAGCGGGATGAGGGAGACGCCGACGTTCTCGCCGTTGTCGCCCCAGTCCACGTCCACGTCGGACAGCCGGTACGGCTGGGACAGGCCCATGCACATGCCGGTGGCGGCGACGTCGATCCGGACGCCAGGCACGAGCTGCCGCATGGACACGGGGGCGGTCGCGGCGAGGCCGGCGCCGTCCGGGATGCGAAGCGACGTGGGCACGGGGTTCCGGCCGGTGTAGGAGCCTCGGGCGATCTGCCACAGGTCGTACGCCGTCAGACCCTCGGCGGTCGTGCGGATGAGGTAATCCAAGCGCCCGTAATACGCGCTGACGACACCGGACACCCCGTACTGCGAGCCGCTGATGTCCTGGTCTTCTTGGTTGGTGACCCAGACCAGGGAGGCCGCGTTCGTGCCGTCCCGCACGATCTCGACGTCGCCGGCGAACGCGTCGAGCGTCAGGCGGGCCTGGGCTGGATCAGCGGTCGTCTGGGGCCGGCCGAGGACGAGGGCGCGGCCGACCGTGGTGTACTCCAGGCCGCGCGGGACCAGCTCCTCGTCCAAGATCCGCAGGATCGGCACGATCCAGATCTCGTTATCGAGGCTGCCGTCCTTCTCGTACCGGGCGGTCACGGTGTCGTCCTGGCGGACGATGTAGTCGACCATGCGCGGCCAGTCCGGCCCGGAGGCGAACAGCCCGCCCAGCAGGTTCTCCCGGATGATGGACTCCGCGATCTCCTGGACCGGCCCCTGGCGCTTGGGGTCGGCCGGGTTCGTGCTGACGTACCGCAGCAACGTGGTGTTGACCGTGCGGGCCAGCCACTCCGTGACGTCGCGTGCCTCGACCACGAACCGAGTGCGGTTCTCCGTCACCCGGAAGACGGGCCCCTGCCACACGAGCTCACTGTCCCGGTAGATGGATAGGTCGTGGGCGAACGGCTCGACCTTCCCGAGCTGCGCGCAACACTCCGCCCCGGCCGACCCCTTGGCGATCGTGATGCTGGCCTCGCTCGTGTCGCTGAGCGTCCGGTTCCAGGAGACCGCCGTCAGCGCGGAGACGCCCGGTGACGTGAACGGCAGGCTGCCGCCCCGCCAGTGGATGACGGCCCGGTACTCCTGTGCGCACCCGAGAACGGCCATCAGCCCACGTCCGATCGGGGAACGAGGAGGACCCGCGCACGGGCGTCGGCGGCCGTCGTCGCGGAGGTGGAAAGGATCTCGATGCACACGCCGGTCGGGCACGAGAACACGGGCCACTCGAAACTCTGGCCCAGCGGCCCGTACAGGATCGGCTCGCTGGTGGAGGCGTCCAGCGCTCCGGCGTTGCACTCCACCTCTGCCGTCTGCGTACGGCCGTCAACGATCAGCTTGGCTCCGGCGGGCAGGTAAGGGATCTGGATGTCCGTGCACGCCGCACAGGGGTCCGCGACCTCCTGGCAGTTGCCGCCCAGGGGGTTGGCCCAGAAGCGCACGACGAGGCGGCGCAGCGCGCTCGCGCCGGTCTCCAGCTCCAGGACCGGCACGGCCTCCAGCCACTCCGGCTGATCCTGTGGGGACAAGGCGACCACGGACCGGCGGAACTGCGCCGCGCCGGTCGGGTAGCACGGGTCCACGGGCACCGGGGCCCGGATCGGCAGCGGCGGAGGCGGGCACAGCGGATCCTCAAGGCACGGGGCTGCCTCCACGCAGTCCCCGTAGATCTCGTCCGGGTCGAACGTCACCAGGTCGCCGGCAGCGAGGTCGACCCAGCCGGTGAGCGTCTTCAGCGGCTCCCGGTAGATGTACGGCACCGACGCAGCGAGCGTGAACGTAGCCTCCGCGATGAGGCCCTCCGGGTAGTACCGGACGGAGGTGATCTGCGGACCGTGCATGAGCCCCACGCCGTACAGATGGCGCAGCTCCCCGGTGCCGTCCCCGGTCGGACAGCAGGCGAACACCCCCAGCTCGTCCCCGCCGCAACTCCCCTCGCAAGGCGCGCCGCGCAGCGCGGAGGCCAGCCACTCCAGGGCGTAGGCCAGCGCGCACTCCTCCAGGGCCAGGAGGAGGACGGTGTACGTGATCTCGCGGTGGGAGCGGCGCGCGATGCCGAGGGCGGCCCCGTCGCCCACGAGCTGGACGGGGTCCCGGGACAGCGTGGACTGGGAGAAGCCAACCACGTTCATCCCTATGACGCCGAGGAAGTCGGCCGACTCCGGCACGGCCGCGTCATACCAGGGCGCAGGGTCGGTCACAGGGTCCACGTACGGGGCATCGTTGAGGGCTGCCGCGATGTCCGGGCACGGGTTGCAGCTCGTCAGCAGGCAGGAGGGTTCCGCGTAGGCCGCGGCCCTGGCGGAGTTGACGATCTCCGTACACCCGAAGTCGGCGTAGTCGCTGATCACGTCACACCCCTGCCGCTCGGGCCAGTTGGCCGTACAGGTGCTCGGCCAGGACTCGGGGGTCCTGTGCCGGCGTGCTGATGTTCCAGTTGTGGGTGACGGTGCGGCTCACGCCGCCGGCGCCTCCGCTCCCGCCGGGCGCGATAGCGCCCCTTTTGGCGAGCAGGTCCAGCAGTCCGGACTTCTCGGCGAGCTCCACCGTGCGGGCCGGCCTCGTGAGCGGCAGGACGACCTCCTTGCCCGCCTCACCGATCAGGGCGGCCGTCGGGCTGGTGACAATGCCGCCGTTGGCGAACGGCAGCAGGTTCCGTACCGCTGAAGGCAGCCCACTCTTGATCTTGGAGACGATGCGGGAGCCGATGTTCCCCAGGCTGCTGACGATCCGGCCGGGCAGCGTCGAGAACAGCGACACCACGGAGGAGATCAGCGAGGAGACCGCGCTCCTCGCGCTGCCGATCGCGCTGCGGAACGCGGACGCGATCCGGGAGCCGACCGACGACAAGGCAGACCCGACCCGGCCGGGCATCTGCGAGAAGAACGAGACGACCGAGGAGCCGAGCGAACGGGCCGCGGACAGGGCCGAGGAGCCGGCGGAGGTGAACATCGACCGGACCCTCCCCGGTAGTGCCGCCAGGGCGGAGCCCACCCGGCCCGGGAGCTGGGCGAAGAACGTGGCCGTCGAGGACAGGAACGACGAGGTCGCGGCGCGCGCCGAGTTGAACGCGTTCCGGAAGGCGGTCAGCATCCGGGAGCCCAGGGAGGCCAGGGCGTTGTAGATCCGGCCGGGCAGCACCGTGAAGATGTAGATCACGGCCGCTACGGCGGTGAGCAGGGCGATGGCCACGGCCGCCACGGCGTTGACGAAGAGGTCGACCAGCAGGCCGGGCAGCGCGGCGAGCCCGGCCATGATCATGCCGGGCAGGCGGGTGAAGAACCCGACCACAGTGTTGAAGCCGTTGGTCAGGGTCGTGCCGAGCGAGGTGAACAGGCCGGTGAAGAAACCGGCGATGGTCGACGCCAGGGAACCGAGCGCGGCCATGATCCTGCCCGGGAGGTTGACCACGAAGGTCACGGCCGCGGCCAGCCCGGACACGAG
This sequence comes from Streptomyces sp. ISL-96, assembly GCF_018614035.1. Classification (GTDB taxonomy): domain Bacteria; phylum Actinomycetota; class Actinomycetes; order Streptomycetales; family Streptomycetaceae; genus Streptomyces. The sequence goes on along the minus strand of NZ_JAGGPA010000027.1, from coordinate 35,677 downwards.
GCCGGCGATCACGCCGACCACGGCCTGGATGACGGGGACGACGGTGTTGATGATGAGCCAGGCCGCGAACCCTGCCGCGATGGACAGCAGCGGCCCCAGCAGCCGCGCGGTGAGGACCGCTAGGGGGGCCAGGGCGACGGCCAGTTGAGCGATCGGTGGCAGGAGCGGCAGGAGGGCCTGGACGACGGCGTTGAACGCCTCCACCAGGGGCGGGAGGACCTGGAGCAGGGCCTCGTTGAAGGCGGCCGAGACCGGGGCGAAGGCGGTGGCGACCGTGGCCAGCACGCCGGCGAGGCTGGACAGCAGCGGGGCCAGAGAGCCGATGAGCTGCGCGACGGCCTGGCCGACCCCGGAGAACAGCGGGGTCATGGCCCGGACGAGGGTGCCGAACGCCTGGGCGATCGGGGGCAGGATCGGCAGCAGCGCGCCGACGAGCGCGGAGATGATCGGCGCGAACAGCGCGGCCAGGTTGGACAGCGCGGGGGCAAGGGCTGCCGCGAGGGTGGCGACGAGCTGCCCGGCGAGCGGCAGGAGCGGGGTCAGGGCCCGCAGGACGGCACCGATCGCAGCACCAACGGGGCCGAGCGCAGGGCCGACGGCGGCGAAGGCGTCGGCCAGGGCGGTGCCGACGACGGCGAGCGCGGGCGCGATCTGGGCCAGGGCCGGGCCCAGGGAGTTGATCAGTCCGACGATCGCCGGCCCGAGCGCCGTGAAGATGGGAGCCAGGGCCGGGGCGATGGCACCGACCTGGGTGATGAGGGCGGCCAGGATCGGGCCGACCTGCGCCGCGACGGTCGCGACGGTCCGGAAGACGTTGGAGATCGCCTCCTGGCCACGCGCGGAGTTCACGAACTCCGCCATGGACCGGGTGATCTCCTGGAGGTTGCCCAGGAACCCGCCGCCGGCCTCCTCCCCGGCCCGGAAGACGCCCGCGATGATCGAACCGACGTTGCCCAGGAGGTCCCCGAGCTGGGCGAAAGTGTTGAGGGCCTGGTCTACCCACCTCACCGCGTCGCCGCCCTGTGCGGTCCGCTGGAGGAACGTCCCGAACCTCTCGCCCAGGCCGGAGATCCCCGACGCGAGCTCGGCGCCGAACCGGTCGGAGATGACCGCAGCCATCTGGAGGAACCCGGCGGTCAGCTTGTTCGTGGTCAAGCTCAGACCGCCGACGGCCTGCTCCGCCGCGCCGAGAATGCTCTTGATGTTGCTGACGCCCCGGGCGCCCTTGAGGTACCCGGTCACCCCGAGCGCGGCCCGCCCCCAGCCTTCCGCGATGCCCGTCAGCCCGCTCTGCAGCGGCCCCCGCAGTGCCCCGGCAACCGCAGTGATCTCCCCCTCCAACTGGGAGAAGAACGCGTCCTGTACCGAGGACCGGAGTGCCTCGAACGCGGGCTTGAGCGCCCGGACTTCCCGGGCCGCGGCCTGGGCTGCCGGCGACAGTCCTTCCAGAGACTTCTGGAACTCCTTCGCCGTGCCGGTCAGCGCTGCGCCGAAAGCCTCCTTGACGCCCATCAGGGCCAGGCGCAGCGCGCCGAGCGCGGCCTGGAAACCGAGGACGACCGCCGGGTACGCGGCGATGATGCCGACCGCCGGGGCCAGGGCCGCGGCGAGGCCGCCGACAGCCGTTGCGGCGCTGGCTGCCGCGATGCCGATGGCGCCGATCCGGAGCAACCCGCCCAGGGCACCAGCGACCCGCCCGGCGATCCCGCCCAGGGCACCCAGGGCGCGGCTGAACCGGTTGGTGTCTACGTCCGCGTTGACGTTGATGTCCGGCGGGTTGTGCGCCCGGATGCGGTCATCGAACCCGTCGAGGTCCGGGACGATCCGGATGGGGAACTCCTGGCCGTCCAGGGCCGCGCGGACGCGCTCCGCGAACTGGTCCAGGTCCGGCAGGACCGGGATGTTGATGCCGTCCAGGTCCCGCAGGCCCCGGAGGAGTTCCCGGTCGAAGCGCCGAAGGTCCGGCAGGACGGGGATGTTGAGGCCGTCCAGACCGCGCAGGCCCCGGACCAGGTCCCGGTCGAAGCGGCGCAGATCCGGGGCCACCGGGACGCTGACGGCGGACAGGCCGCGCAGTCTGGTGGTCAGCAGCCGCTGGAACTGGCGTACGTCCGGGGTGACTGGCACCGGAACGGCGTCCAGGCCGCGGAGGCCGGCGGCGAGGAGCGTCCGGAACCGGGCGAGGTTCGGGGTGACCGGCACCGCCACGGCGTCCAGGCCGCGCAGCCCGGCGACGAGGAGTGTGCGGAACCGGGACAGGTCCGGGGTGACGGGGACGCTGACGGCCGACAGGCCGCGCAGTCCCGTGGTGAGCAGCCGGCCGAATCGCCGTACGTCCGGCTCGACCTGGACGCTGACGGCGCCGGCAGCAGTCAGTCCGCGCTGGACGTTCCGCCGGATCTGGGCGCCGACGGTGCGGGTGCTGCGGTCCAGCGCCCTCTGGATTCGCGCGCCGAGGTCCCGCGCGTCCGCGACCGCATCCGCATCGTCCAGCTCGATGCGGATACGGCCGACGCCGTAGTCCTCTTCCTCGGCCAAGGCAACCCCACGCGTGTGCGGTGGTTGCCCGGCCCAAAACCAGCGGCGGTGTCCAGACTAGCCGGTGCGCCGTCCGGCGAGTTGTGTGTCCTCGGCGGCGAGCTGGGCCATGAGGGCCTGGGCCCCGGACTGGTCCAGCCGCGCGGCAGGTGGCGGCCTCACGCGCCGGCCGCCGGGACCAGCCGCCCGGGGCGGCGCGTACAGCTCGGCGCGGTTGCGCTCCCGTTGTGCCTCGTCCTCGGCCGCGTCATCAATCGCGGCCTCGGCGGCGGAGAGCATGACCCTTAGCGGCCACGTGTGGATGTCGACCCCTTGGAGGGCAAGGCGGCCCTCCCACGCGGACCAGGACCGGGAGATGCTGAGGCAGAGCCGCTCGACGACGTAGGAGGGCGCTGGCCGCCCGCACCTCCGTACAGCTCGACTACCCACTCCATCAGCTCCACCAGGACGCGGTCGGGCAGCCGCATACCCGCGTCCAGGGCCTTCCCGCCCTTGCGGCTCTCCGCCGCCTCCCGGGCTTCCTCCGGGTCGCGGTAGGAGCCCACGGTCTTTCCGCCGGCGCGGACCTCCCACCGGGCGAACTGCTCGGCGGACTCCGGCAGCATGAGGGACGCGAGGAACACCCGGAGCGCGACGTTCGCCTCCCGGACGTCGGACAGGTCCACGCTGGTCGCGTCGCTCAGGTCGATGTTCAGCTTCTTGATCGTCTCCTGAAGACGCCCGTACGCGTCCAGGAACTCATCACCCATCACCTCGGGCTGGAACAGCAGCGTCACGTCGTCGCCGATCTCGGCCTCGTGCGGCTGTGTGTTGAGCGCGAACTTCTTGATGGCCACGGGTATGCCCTTCCACTCCCGCGCGGTCGCCCGGCCCAAAACCAGCGGCGTACCCCGAAGGGTAGCCGCGGCCGGGCCGGGGCCGTCGGCAGCCGCCTACCGGCCCTCGCGTAGGGCCGCTTCCAGGAAGTTGTTCGCCCTCGTCCCCGGGTGGTTCACCTTCTTGGCGAACACCATGCGCCCGCCCATGTCGAAGCGCAGCGCCTTCGCCCGCCGGGGCCGGATGACGTGCGGGCGGGTGCCGTCCAGCACGAACCGCACCGCCGGGTGATCACAGGTGACCACGCCCTGGAGGCCTTTGGGCCCCTGCTCGATCGTCCAGGACACGTAGTCGCCCATGGACCCGGGCGCCTTCCGCTCCGCGAGGTTGGCGACGCGCTCCGTTCGCCGGCGCAGCCCTCGTTCCGCGACGCCTCCACGCAGCCGCAGCAGCCGGGCGATGCGCCCGGGGTCGATCCTTACCTCAACAGACACCGCACACCCCTCTACGGGCGAAGCAGGACGTACGTCTCGCCCTGCTTGTTGGACTCAACCTCGGGCGTCTCCACCACGCTCGGAGTGATATCCGAATAGTCGTACGCCCGCACGTCCAGGTCGCCGTGCTCCTCCCACATCCGGTGCAAACGCGGGATCAAGTCGCTGATCTTCATGGTGATGTCTCCTCGCTCGGGCAGCCGCAGCCGGGCAGTGCCACGGTGACGCGCTGCTCCACCCCCATGCAACCGCCTTCCTGCTCCAGCACGCGCTGCGCGCCGAGGAAGAACATCGGCCCCCGGCGCCTGGTGCCCGTGGTCGGCAGGCAGCACAGCAGCGCGTTGTAGATCGTGGCCGCGTCCACGTGGACCGTCCGGGCCGCGGCCGCCAACTCCTCGCACGAGGGCGGGCAGCCGCGATCATCCACGACCGGGGCGCAGCGCAGCAGCGTGACGACGAGCTCCACCCCGGTCGCGGCCGGCGGGGCGCAGTTCCGGCCGCCCTGGACCACCCGGTCGTCCACCGGGAACGAGGACGTGGCGAAGATCCGGGCGACGTGGACGGTGAGTTGCCCACCGGCACCTTCCCCGTCCACGCCGCACGGCTCGTTGCAGCCGTCCCACGCGGGCGGGCCCGGCGTCACGCACGCGCGGCACGGGCAACCGGGCTGGTCCTCGACGGCCGCGGCCGTGTCCTCCAGCGCGGCGCACACGCACCCCAGGACGGTCTCCGCGAGGGTGTGGACGTCCAGCAGGTTCAGGGCCATGTCGTCACCCTGGGGCGCTTGTAGTCCGGGCTGAACACCCGGGACGGGGAGGCAAGGCGGTGAGGATTCACGGTGGACAGCCACATGTCCACCAGGGGCAGCCCGGTCCGGCCCTCGGCGAAGATGACCGTGGGGTCGGCCATCTCGATCTCCACGCCGCGCCGTACGACCCGCGTGACGTTGCCGGGCAGCCGGCACTCCCCGCACCCCTTGGTCCCGGCCGGCAGGCAGGCCAGAACCAGTTGGCAGGTCAGCTCCGACACGGCCGCGATGGCCGCCTCGTCCAGCGGCAGACCCCACCGGTAGGTCACCGTGAACGTGCTCGGTGCGCCCTCGGGTGCGGCCATGTCCTGGCAGGTCGACCAGCACTCCCCGTCCGTGCGCACCAGCATCCCGGGGGCATCGACGCGGTATGCCTCCGGGACCAGGTCCTCACCGTCCACGTTGACGCTGACGACGTCGTACACGGGGCCGGGCAGTTTCACCTCGCACAGCTCCCCGCACGAGCACGACGAAGCGCAGCCACAGACGGTCGCGTTGCGCCACATGCCGTCCGTCCCGATGTACGGCACCCACGGCCCGGTGCCCACCCCGGCCTGGAAGGAGACGGGCGCGGATTCCAGGCAGGAACGGCGGCAGGGCCGTACGGTCACCGGGCACGGCCCCCACCTCATCCCGGACAACCGCCACAGGGTTTGGGAGGCCACACGCTGCCACCGGTCGATAGCCGCCGGGTCCAGGTCTTCCGGGAGCTGGCAGCACAGGTCCACCTCCCACGGGTCGCACGGCCCGACTTGCAGCGGCATCAACGTCTCCCGGGGTTCTCGTATCGACTCGCCTGGGGGAAGGCCCGGCGGATGAACTGGCCGACGTGCCCGGCGGCGAAGGAGTCCGGCATGGTGGACAGGAAGCGACTGTGGGGGCCGTAGCCGTGCGGGGCGCGGTGCAGGATCTTCACGTCTTGGATCTCCTCGCCGCCCAGGCCGGCGAGGTTGCCGTACAACGTGCGCTTGTGGACGACGTCCAGGTGCCGGGCTTCCTCGAGCGCCGCGAGCATCGCGGACTTTTGGACGGGCATCGGGACGTGGAGCTCGTAGGACAGCGGCTCGGGGTGGCCGCGGCTCTCCAGGAGCGCCCGGGTCTCCCGCATCCCCCGCAGGTACGTCCCGGAGGATCGGGTCGCGTAGTACGCCTCCACGGCCTTGACCGGGCCTCGGTGGAGCACCGGCATCCCGTCCGGCAAGGAGTGCATGACGAACATGTCGTCGTTGGCGAGGAGGAACACGTCGGAGACCTGTGGGTGTTGGCAGGCCGCGCGCACCGCGAAGGTCGTGTTCTGGTACTTCGTTCCGATCTGCCTGGTGGCGATGTGCTCGACGCCGGCCGCCCATCGCGGCCGGTATCCGACCAGCCACACCCGGCCGTGAGGCAGGTGGGCCGCCCACGAGCGGAGCGCAAAGCGCAGCTGCTCGTTGGCGGCCCCCTCCCGCACCGGAACCACGATGTCCGGCGCGTCCACGGTCAGGAGGCCAGGCAGAGGTCACCGGCGACCGGGGTGTAGTCCCCGACGGCCTCCGGCGGGGCCACGGTCGTGACGAACGTCCTGCGGTGGCAGTTCGACCCGAGCGGGGTGAGCAGTGTGCCCGGCGTGCCGGCGGCGTCGATCGGCATGACGTCGTACGGGCCGACGCCCCACCCGCCGCCCGCGCGGGTGGCACCGGAGAGGGTGAGGGACACGGACTCGGAGCCGATCTCCATGTTGCCGAGCTGCCCGTTCGTCACCCACGGCATGAGGAAGTAGATCCACGCGCCGTCGCCGCCGCCCGTGGCACACGCATCCTCGTCCAGCACCTCGGCCCACAGCTCGATCGCGAAGCCGCTGTTGCACTGGACAGAACAGTCGTCGTAACCGATGGGCTTGCCGTCGTAGCCGTAGACCACGGGGTTACCGGTGGTGATCTCGATGAACTCCGGGCTGACGGAGAAGAAGTTCAGCTCGACGTCGAAGCCCCGGAAGCTGGGGCAGCCGCGCTTGAAGCCGCACACCCTGCCGTTAGCGGCCCGGTACTCGACATCCTCGCCCTCATCCGTGTTGGGGTTCATGGAGAGGCTCGCGAAGCAGTCGAATGTGAAGCCGTTGTCGACGCCACAGACCGGGCGGCCACAGCCGTCGAGGCGGGTGACGCGGATGGTGTCTGCGTTGGCGATCAGAGGAGTGGGCACTGTGGGCCTCCAACAGTTCTGCGTGTTGGTCGGCCCGGCCCACAACCAGCGGCGACGTCAACAGCATAGCCGCGCGCGCCCTGCCTCTCCTGGGCGTGTGCACCGGGGCGGCGCCTGGGAGTGCGCGGTGCCGCCGGGAAGGGCCGACGGCACCGCGCGGCTCATTCGGCTGACGTCTGGGTGCCGTGCTCGGCCCGCCAGCCGGCCACGCTCTGGGCCGCGGCTTCCTTCTTCGCGGACGGGCGCTGCTCCTACTCCTCGGCAGCCGCCTCGGTCCGGCCCTCTGGAGGGGGCAGCACACCGTTGGACGTCCTGAACTGGGCGCCGGCCGGCGCGATGAGGCGCGGACTCGTACGTCCTCCGAGCGTGCTGATGGCCTCCACCCACAACTCCAGCTCGCGACGCGACTGATCGGCGAGGAACGCGCTGCGACCGAGGGCCGCGGCCACCATCCGGGCGCGGGTGGGGCCGTCGTGGTACAGGGCCCGGATCGCTGCCGCCCAGGCCCGGACGTCGGACCGGTCAACGAAGGTGCCGGCGGGCCCCAGTGCTTCCCGAAGACCGGGGGTGGGGTGGGCGATGACCGGGATACCGGAGGCCAGGGCTTCCACTGCGGCCATGCCGTACGACTCATAGACGCTCGGCGCGGTGAGGACCCGCGTCCGGCTCCACACGTCCCGGCGCATGTCGGAGGTCTGCGGGATGACTCGGATGTTCCGGAGGACGGGGCGGGTCACCTGTCGGCCGTGGGCACCCGTGACCCCCAGGAACGGCAGGGAGCCCAGGAGAGCCGCTGCCCCGCGCCAGGTCCCGACGCCCTTGTTGGCGTTCAGGTTGACCAGGGTGACGTGGTTGCCGGTCTTCGGCGCCCGGTGCTCATCGGCGATCACCGGGGGGTGGATGACCAGCGCGCGGGCCTGGTCAAGCTGCGGGTAGCGCGCGGCCAAGGATTTCATCACCCAGTCGGTGTTGTAGACGCACAGGTCGGGGCCGAGCGCTACGGCCGGCTGCTCATGGTCGTTGTGCAGCAGCAGCACCGACCGGGCTCCGACCCTCTTGGACAGGGTGATCGCGTCGGAGGCGAAATGGTGGTGCGTGACGAGGACCCTGGGCTGCATACGGCGGATCGTTGCCTCGGCCGCTGCCGGGGCGAGCTGGGCGTAGGGGACGCCGTCCACGTCCCACACGGCGGGCGCCTCGGGCATCTCGGAGCAGATGACCAGGACGCTGGTGCCCGCGTCCTTCAACGCCCGCATCATCGTGTGCAGCATCGTCTCCGAGCCGGCGCGCCGGTAGGGCACGCCGTAGTGCACCCAGGCCACCACCTCAGCCGTCGGCGGAGGCCCGGCTGAGGCCGCGCCTGCGGGGGTGCGCTGGGGGCGCTGGTGGTGGCTGACCCTCGCCGGTCGGGAGGGGAGCAGGCTGGCGCACGCCTCCTCGAAGGCGCTCAGGCTGCCCGCGTAGTCGAGCGTCTCGGCGTGGACGACGGCCGCGGCGGACGCTGCCGCATAGGCGGCCGGGTCGGACAGCCGGCGGATCTCCCCCGCCCAACGGGCGACGTCCTCCCGCTCGATGTACGTCGCGGCCGTGCCCAGCGCTTCCTGCACCCCAGGCAGCGGGGAGGCAAGAACGGGGATACCCGACAGCATCGCCTCGACGCCGACGCGCCCGTACGACTCCGTCGTGGACGGCATGAGCAGGATGCGGGTGCGGGCGTACATCTGCCTCGGGTCCGTACGGTCGACCAGCTCGACGTTCCCGGGCATCGGCGGGTCGTCGCGTCGCGGGGTGCGTACGACGAGGAACCGGATGTCTGGCATCCGGCCGGCAAGCTGGGCGACCACGTCGGCACCCTTCGCGGCCGTGGCCCCGTTCAGGGTCACCAGCTCGCCGGGGACAGTGCGGTACCGCTCCGGGTCGATCGGCGGCGGCAGGACGATGGAACGGCCTCGGTACGCCCGATAGTGGGCGCGGCAGGCATGGGAGGGGAACCAGGTCAGGGCCGGCCGACCGAGGTTCAGGTCGTCGGCCATGCCGTGCACCATCAGGAGGTGCGGCACACCGGGCGCCTGGGTGACGATCCGCCCGGCCTTCCGGTCCCGGTAATGGGAGATCAGCACATCGGGCCGCGCGGCGCGGATAGCCCGCAGCCAGTACCGCAGCGGCCACACCTGCACGCCGCCCTCGGTGCGTGGCTCGCCCGTCGGCTCGTTCACGGTGGTCACCACGTGGACCGCGTGACCGGCCGCCGCCAGGTGCTGGATGTACTCGCGGGTGGTGACGAACGCGCCTGCCGGGGGCACCTGGTCGTAGACCGGCACGATGGCCAGGATGCGCATGGTGCTCCTTACGGCTCGATGGCCTGGGCATGGACGGTGACCCCGGTCGCGGGCGTACCAGCCGCCAGGACGCCGCTTACGCCTCCGGGTGCTTCTGGCGGCGGTGGCTGTCCCGGCCGCGCTCGGTCGGGTAGTCCCGTTCGCACAGGCCGCACGGGAACGGGCCGGACACTTCCGCGAGTTCGGCCGGCTGGTCCCTTGAGTCCCTGCTCTCGGCCTCGTCGCCGACGACGCCGAGGGGCACGGAGTCCGGGCCGTACGCGGAGGCGGGCACCTCCGGCAGCGGCTCGCCGGGCACGGCGTCCCTCGGCTCCAGCGTGCTGGGCTCTGCCAGTCCCTCCGGGGTGGCTACCCCCAGCAGCTCCCCCGGGGCCGCCCTCCCCTCCTGGGCGTCCTCCTGGGGGGAGACGTACCGGTGGCCGTCAACGAGGGAGCCGATCAGGATCTCCTCCGGGGCCTGGGTGAACAGCTCGGCCGGGACGGCGAACACGTTGGGGCCGATGGTGCGCAGCTTGGGGGTCTGGGCGACCGCCCACTGCGCGAACGCGCGCCGCTGCGCCCGGGTGGGCTGGATGTGGATGAGGTCAGTCATAGGTCACCACCTGGATCGCGCACACGGTGCACGTCGTGCCGACCACATAGGTCCGCTCGACGAGGACTTTCCTGTCGTTGGTGCGGTAGTTGACGGAGGCGCCGGCCTGGTCCGGGATGGTGTCCACCGGGCCGCGGCGGATGACCAGGGGGCCGGTGATGTAGAGCCACGCGGTGCCGGGCTCGGCCGGGATGTTCCCCGGGCCCGTGTTCAGGGCGGAGTAGCCGGCGCCGATGATCGCGCAGTTTCCGGCGAGGGTGCGCAGCGCACCGGACACCGGGTCTTCCCGCAGGGCGTTGCAGCAGCCGAGCAGCGCGGCGGCGCCGGCCGGGACGTGGAGGGTGCCGATACCGCCGTAGGACGACGCCAGGCAGCCCTCCAGCGCGGCCACGCCCTGGGCGACGCTCACCGGGCCCTGGGCAGGGGTGAGGTCTTCGGCGTCCATGGCGAGTTTGGTCCGCCAGAACGCGGCCTCCAGCGCGTGCTGTTCGCCCAGAGCCATGGTTGCCTCGGCGTGGGCGCGGGCTTCGGCGTAGGTCCAGCCGAGGGTGGAGCACTCCGAGCCCGCGTAGACCGTGATGGGGGCGGCGTGCTCGGTGGTGGGGCGGCAGAACTCCTTCTGTGCCGGGCTGCCGGGCGACTCCTGGCCGGGGCTCTCCTCGTCGCACGGGTCGGGCCAGTCCCGGACGGGGCAGCAGCCCAGGGCCAACCACTCCACGCCGTTGAGTTCGTGGATGCGGTCCTCGGTGACGTCTGTGATGGTCGTGCATGAGGCGCCGAGGATGCCGTGCGGCAGCGGCGTGCCCGGGATCGCCTCTACATAGCTGCGCAGGCCGGCGGACGGCATCACGCACCTCCAGTGGTGTCAGGCGCGGTGCCGGGCCCAAGAGGGCCCGGCACGCGATTGTGGGACGGAGGTGGTCAGCTCTCGTCGGCGAGGCAGAGGATGGCGGTCTGGGCGCCGGTCTCACCGCTCGGGCAGACGGGCACGGTGACGACACGGGTGTCGACGGACCGGTCTACGAGGGCGATGCATTCTTCCGCGAACAGCGCCGTGAAGTCGTTGGTGACGAACTTCGTGGAGTCGTGGATCACGCCGAGGTTGACCTCCTCGCCGCGGCCGATGACGAGGGATCCAGCCGGGTAGATGAGGAACTTGAGGGTGGCCGGCCAGTCCAGCGCCGGAGTCGGGGCGCCGATGTCGGTGGGGACGGCCGGGGACAGGCCGCGCGCCCACTGGATGCGCACGCCGAGCGGGGTGAACAGGGCCTGGATCTGGGCCGTGGTGACCTCGTCCACGCTGACGCCGTTGCGGCGCGCGAGGTCGGCCAGGAACAGGTTCCGGCTCCACCACGGCAGGACGACCTCCAGCGCGGTGGTCTCGCACAGGCTGTGGCGCTCGATCATATCGGCGGCCTGGAGCGCGATGGCGGCGTAGACGGCCGACAGGGCTCCCATGGTGGCCGGGACGGTGACCGGGGTCGCGGCGGTCAGGGCCTGCTGGAAAAGCACCTGCCTGATCCGGATCTCGTGGGCCGTCATCGCGTTGCGGAGGTACCAGCCGATCAGCTCCGGGAAGTGCCGGGCGGTCAGGATGCCAGCCTCCAGGCAGACGCCGACCGCGTCACAGCGGACCTCCACCGGGTCCGGGCAGGGGATGCGGAAGCAGGGCTTGGTGTTGCCGGCGATGTCGTCGGCCTCGGTGTGGACCCAGGTCATGGACGAGACGTCCAGCGACAGCGGCTTGTAGTACCTGAGCCCGCCTCGGGCAAGCTGGATTTCCGGGGCGTCCCACAGCATGTCCGGGCAGGAGGTGTCCGTCAGCTCGTACAGCGTCTCGGACGGGGCGCACCAGCCGCCCGAGGCGACGAGGTCGCCCTTCGGCAGGCGGTTCTGCGCGGAGGCGGTCATGGCCACCGTCGTGCCCTCGGGCGCCGAGGAGGAGTCCGTGACGATGGTCTCCTGCGGGTACGGGTGCCGGTAGCTGATGACCTGTCCAACACCGCCACCGGCGGTCTTGAGCGCGGTCGCGCGGGAGTTGATACCGCGCACGACGTCATCGAAGTTGAGGTCCGAGCCCGGGGTGTAGCCGGGGACGTCCACGGCGGCCGTGATGTGCGTGCCCGGGGCCGGCGGCGGGGGCAGGACACGAGGCTGACGCCGGCGAACCTGGGAAAGGTCCAGCGCGGGGCGGGTGACGAGGGAGGCCGTCGCGGTCTCGGGGGCGGGCGGGGTCTCGACCTCCGGGGCCGGGTCGGCAGCGGCGACGGGCTCCGCCGGCTCGGCCGGCTCGACGGGCTCCAGGGCCGGGTCGCCGCCGCGCACCTGGGCCGCGAGGGCGTCGATCTCGGCCGCGGCCTGGGTGGCGGCCTCGTGGCGGGCCTGCTGCTCGGCGCGGATGTCGTTGACGGCGGTCGCCAGGGAGCGGAGCTGCTCCAGGTCCCCGGGGGTGACGACGCTGCTGGTGGACCGGGCGTCGAAGGCGGCGACGGCTCCCTCCAGGAGGTCGCTCAGCTCTTCGTCGTTGAGTGCGGTGATGTCCTCGGGGAGCTCGAACGGGTCCATGGGACGGATCTCCAATGATCTGCGTTGGAGACCCGGCCCAGAACCAGCGGTCGTCTGCGGTGAATCTTAGCCCGCCGGGCAGTCGGGCGGGCAGGTGTCAAGAGGCGGGACTACGTGTCCCGGTACGGGGTGGTGCTGTGATCGACCGACCGGACGGTGCCGCCCGACCAGCGTGCGGCCACCGTCTCGGCCTGGTCCTGGTCGAAGGTCCGGAAGACGACCCGGCCCCCGGACAGCACCTCATGCCGCTTCCTGGTGTCGGTCGGCGGCAGGGCGTGGATGACGTCGTGGGGGCATCTACAGGCCATGCGTCCGGCTCCTCGGTGCGAAGGGGCAGCTACCCGACCTTAGCGGCTGGGGCCGTTTCCCGGACCTCGCTGCCCGGGTAGCGCTTGGCCACGGTCTGGGCCGTCGGCTTGGACGCGGAGGTGAAGACGGGCCGGGCCTGCCCGGGAACGACGACCTCCCACTGCTGGCGGTTCTTGTTCGTGCATGAGCAAGGCATCAGACCTCTCCCCTCTTGTCGGTGCCGGCCACACTGGCGGCGATCTCTTCACGGGCCGGGGCGACGGAGGCGGCGAGCCGCTCCACCTCGGCTCGCGCTGCTTCGGTGCGCGCTGCCTCGCGGTCGGCGAGGGCGCCGGCGAACTGGTCCAGGAACGTGGTGCTGGTGAGCAGCGCGGCGACGGCCTCCACCAGCTCCGCGGACCCCTGTCCGGACACGGTGTCCGGACCGTGTCCGCCCTGGTCGCCGGGGGCGGACACGACGGGTACGGACGCGGGCGCGGACAGGGTGCCCGGGTGTCCGGACACGGTGTCCGGGCTGGTGTCCGCGACGGCGGCGGAGGCGGCCAGGGCCAGGTTCGAGCGCTCCGCGACGGACGCGAGGAGCGGCGAGGAGTGGCCGGGGACGGGTACGGACAGCACCGCCCGCAGCTGCCACCGTCCGGCCGGGCCCTGCTTCATGTGGTAACTGGGCTGGCATGCCTGGAACACGGTGCGGTCCCACTCGCTCAGCCACGGGGCCGCCGCGCCGCTGAACCACATGCCGCGCTCGTTCATGCCGCACGTGATCACTCCCGCGACCGTGCGGGTGTCGTCGAACTGGCAGCTCGCCGTCTCGCACTCCGCGCCGTCGCGGTGGTGGCCGACGTTCATGGTGAACGCCCCGGCGCGCACGAGGCTGCCGTCGTCCAGCTTGAAGCGGGCGCGCAGGAAGTGTGTGAGGTCGATGTCCCCGAGGCTGTCGATCGTCAGGTTCCGGCCGGGCATCCCGGCGTGGGGCTCGCCGGCCTGGGCGACCCACCCGAAGATCCGGCCGTCCCTGTAGTGGACGCCTCCGGAGCCGGGGGGCAGCTCCTCGGCGGTCGGCTCCTGGAACCAGGCGGCCGGGAACGGCGGGGCGTCCCGCATCGCGCTCCAGGCGGACGCGACGAGGTCGCTGAGCCCTGGGTCCTCACCGTCCGCTGCGAGGGCGGCAGCCGTGGCCTCGGGGCCTTCGGGGATGGTCGAGGTGCCGACATACAGGCCGGGGGCGAGGCGTACGAGGCGGCCAGCGTCAACGGCTCGGGAGAGGTGGCCCCTGGCGGACTCCATGCTGATGCCCAGGGCGGTGGCCACCTCCCGGGCGCCGACCGGCACCGGGGACGCGGATACGTAGGCCACGACCTGGTGGTGTGCCTCGCTCGGGCCGGCGGCCGTCACGGCGGCCGCGGCCTCCTCCTGGTCCTCGTCCTCCAGGGGGTCCAGCACGATCCGGGCTCGGCTGTAGGCGGGCATGGCGACGAGGGTGGCGCCCCGTACGCGGGCGCGGGTGATGCGCAGCAGGAAGTCCCCGGTGCGCTCGGAGTGGACGACGACGCCGCCCTCCGGGTCATCCGGGTCGCCGGCCGCGGCCGTGAGGATGCCGGTGGTGGTGAACGCGGCGCGCAGCGCGTCGGCGGACACGGTGCCGCCGGGGCCTGTGATGAGCTGGACGGCGTGCTGTGCGCGGGAGAGGGATGCGCCGGACGCGGTCCACTCCGCTGCGGTGGTGGCGGTGATCATCCACGCGTCGTCCGGCAGGCGCATGACGCTCATCGCCGGGAGGGAGGCGGCGAGCACGAGGAACCCGTCCTCGTCCTCGCTCATGGTGCGGTCCACGAACTCCACGGCCACGTCGTCCAGGTCGACGGAGACGCCGAGGGGCGCGTTCTCCTCCAGGAGCATGGCGGCGTCGGCTCCGGCGGGGCGGCTGGTGTAGAGCACGCCTTTGCCGGTGATGCGGTCGCCGTCCCGGCCGAAGGACTCGATGGCGCCGGCGAGTTCCGCGCCCTCGTGGCCCATGAGCATCTCGTCCGCGTACTGGAGGGGGGCCGGGTCGCGGTCCCAGTACAGGGAGTTCGCGGCGAAGATCCTGCCGTCGCCGGTCTCTTCGTTTTCGAAGGCGAGGGCGGTGTCGTCGGGGGTGGACCAGGAGCGCGTCGGCATCCCGGCGGCCGTGGTCTCGGTGGGTTCCATGGGGGCCTCCGTGGGGCCGAGGGGGATATCGGTGTGGTCGCCGGCGAACGCGACGCGCAGCCGGTCGAAGGTGACCGGGCCTAGCCGCTCCTCCAGGGCGGCCAAGAGGCCCGGGTCATCGCTGTAGGCCGCGCACACGTGGGGCTGCCACGGGGAGTGCTGGGTCGGGATGTCCGGGCCGTGCCGGTCCTCCAGGGCGTACGTCGCGGCCCAGCGCGCGGCCTCCAGGGTGGGAGCGTCGTCCGGGCGGTCGCCGTCGTCGCCGACGGCCCACACCCAGGACGGGGAGTCGGATCCGGCGTTCCAGTGGTTGGCGCCGAACGCGCGGCCGTGGACCAGTCCGTCGGCAAGGCCGTGTTCCTGGGCTTGGGCGCGCAGGTTGGCGATCAGCTCGTTGCGCTGGTCCTCGGTCCAGTCGGCGCCCTCCCCGAGGAAGTACAGGGTGAGGTGGAGGTCGTCGGCGGGCTCCCCGCCGTCGAGGGCGAGGCGCTGCGCGTCCTCCTCGGTGGGCATGAGGGCGATCATGGCGCCGGTTCGGTGGCTGCCGTCGGCGGCGGCCGTCACGGGTTGCACGGTGCTCTCCTCGGATTCGAAAGCGCGGCCCCGCGTGGGGCCTTGCGGTTCGTCGGCCGCTGCCCGGTCTGCTCTTGCGAGTGCCAGGGCGCAGCGGCAGTTGATGACGAGCTCGGGCGGGGCGGTCGGGTCGCCGGGGGCGGTCATGGAGACACCGGCGACGGTGAACGGCTCATCGAGGAGCCGCAGCTGACCGTTGATCCGCTCGTGGGCGTCGCGGACGTCGGTGTCCCGGCGGGTGAGCCACTGCTTGACCAGGGGTCGGTCCGGCCCGGTGAGGGCCTGGGCCGCGGCGAGGGTGGCCATGTTCCAGGCGCGCGCGGACTCCGTGCGGGCGATGCGCTCCTCGCGGACCTCCCCGAGTTGGGCCCCCTCACGGGCGAACGCTGCGCGGAGGCGGGCGCGAAGCTGCTCGACGTCCTCGCCCTCGTTGACGCCGGCCGCGAGCTCGGCGACCGCCACGGCGGCGAGGCGGTCCCCGACGGCGCGCAGCAGGTGCTCGGTGCTCGCCACGTAGTCCCCGAGCTGCGCGGGGAGGGTGTCGTCGTCGTAGCGGGCGGGCAGGTCGTCCCAGCCGTCCGGCAGCGGCACGTCCACGTCGTCGGCGGCCTGGTGGGCGGCGGTCTCCGCGACCCCGAGGAGGCGGCGCACCAGGCGCGGCACGCGGGCGCTCCACATCGCGGCGATACGGGAGACGGAGAATCGCGCGGCGACCAGCTCCGTGGCTTCCTCCAGGGCGGCGGCGTACTCGGCGGCCACCTGGGCGAGGGCGTCCGTGACGGCACCGGCGATGTCCTCCTCGGCTGCGTCCAGGGCGCGCTGCAGGGCCTCATCCATGGGCGGGCCTCCCGTTTGGTCCGGTGGGGTCGGTGGGGTCGTCGCAGATGTCGCACCACGTCCAGGGGCCGAGGGTGGACACGCCGTCCGGGGTGAGGGCCAGCAGCGTCCCGGTGAGGCGGGTGTAGGCCTTGCACGCCGTGCACCAGGTCTCCGTGGGGGTGGAGGACGTGATGGTGATGGACAGCACGGCGGGCGGCGGGGCGGGGCGGGGTTTGTGGGGGCCGGTCATGCCGCTGCCGCCCTACGCGAGCAGGAGCCGATGGCCGCCGGCACGACCTCGAAGGTGTGGACCACCCCGGCCGCGATCAGTTCCCGGCAGTAGTTGTCCAGGCTCGCGGCGAGGCAGTCCGGATCCAGGCCGTAGCGGGTGGCGATCTCCGGGACGCGGGACCATGCCCCGTCCAGAAGGCGCCACTGGTCGACCTGGGTCGGCTCCACGGTGAGCAGAGTGTGGAGCTGGGCCGGGTCAACTTCCCGAGCGCGGGCCCGCTCGCTGCGCGGGCAGGCGGGGGTGCGCTCCAGCTTGCGACCGGCTGCCGAGAGGGCGGCCCAAATGAGGGCGTCGGCGGCGGCCAGGGCGGCATCGGTGGGGCGAGGGGTGGCCGCGGCCGGGAGGGTGTCCGGTTCGCGGGGGGCCTGGTCCACGGGCAGGTCCGTGCCGCCGGGCGCCTGGTCGTCCTCCTGGTCCTGGCGCTGGGGGTTGGGGCGCTCCTCGCCGTCCGGGGCGTCGGCCTCATCGAACCCGGTCTCCCGGCGCAGTGCCCTGCTGGAGATGGCGCCCAGCTCGAACAGGCGCAGCGCGGTCTCGGAGCGGTTGGTGCGCACGCGCAGCGGCGCGGAGTCCGCGAACACGGACCATTCCTCGGCGTCCGGGACGTTCTCGCTCTCCAGCAGGGGGCGGAGCCAGTGTTCGGTGTAGGCGTGGGCGACGACGGACAGGCGGGGCTCGATGCCCAGCCGGATCGCTTCCTCCGTCAGGCCCCAGACGCCCCAGTGGTTGACGTCGCCCAGGCCGAGCAGGAACTCCGCCGGGATGTCCGCGGCCGTGGCGAAGCGCCGGATGTTCTCCTCGCGCAGCTTGATCGCGAGCTCGTCAAAGTTGGACTCGAAGGTGAGGCGCTGGATCAGGCCGACCATCTCCGCCGGCACTTCCAGGATGATCGGCACGGTGGCGGCGGCGCTGGAGGGGTCGCGGATCGCGGTCTCGGCCACCTCCATGAAGATGTCGATCAGGTCGTCCTCCTCGCTGCCCTGGACGGGCGTGGAGGGGAAGCGGGTGCCCTTCGGGACGACGAGGACGCCGCGGCCGATAAGCCGGGATAGCGTGACGGCGCGGACGGCGGCGCCGAGGAGGCGCAGCTCCTCCAGCTCGTTGAGGCTCGCGAGGACCGGGGAGTCGGCCTCCAGGTGCCTTTCCGGGCTCGGGTCCCACACCCGGATCGCGACGGGGTCCAGGGAGTTGGCCTTGTCCTCGGTGCCCTCGTCGGCGCCGGGCGGGATGGCGACCGGTGCGCCGTCGATCTGGGCCTCCATGCCCTTGCCCTTGCTGGTCATCTCCAGGACGGAGACGACGTGCCAGGTGGGCGGGGCCCCTTCGCGGGGGCGGATGACGGTCCAGCCCTCCCCGGCGACGGCGAGGTGCCGGCCGTACTCCCGCATGAGTTGGGACTGCCCGTCCCGGCCGCCAGCGATCTCGGAGACGATGCGCGCGGCCGGGTGGTTGTCCGGGGCCTTGATGATGCTGTCGCCGGGGCCCAGGCGGCCGGCGTAGAGGCGTGCGCTGCTCATGGCGTTGCTGATCCAGTTGGCGAACGACCGGACCTCTGGGGTGCGGTAGAAGCTCCATGCCTGTTCCTGGCGGGAGCGTGCCGGGTTCTGGGCGGAGGTCTTCGCGGTTCGCTGGGTGTAGCGGGCGGCGGCGGCCTTGAGCGTCTGGTCGGGCATCAGCCCACCCGGCCGAGGGTGTCGTCCACGCGGTTGAGGAAGACGGCGGCGCCGGCGATGGCGAACCATTCCAGGCCGTGGATCAGCAGGGGTGCATCCTCGAACTGGCCGGTGACCAGTAGGTAGGTGGCGAGGATTGCCCCGGAGATCCACCAGCCCATGCAGTACACGCAGGAGATCAGCGCGATGACGAACTCCCGGGTGGCGGAGTCTGGGCGGCTCTCGTGCCAGGCGTGCATCCGGTCGCGGGCGGGGTCGAGGATCGTGTCGTGGACGGCGAGCTGGGTGGCCCGGTACCCGGCGAGGCCGAGTAGGGCGAGGGTGGTCAGGTCGATCATGGTTCGCCCCCAGGCGGAATGCGGTCCTCCGGTTGTCGGCGGAGCATCATAGGCCACACCTCGGACCGGCCCCTGGGGGGTAAATGGCCAGCTCAGCACGGGAGTTCTGATCAAGGCGAGGGGTTAGGGTGCCGATCCTGGGCGCCGGCGGTGATGCCGATGCAGTGTCCGGACGGCGCGGGCGTACGCACCCCGCGACCGCCGGCGCCCCCAATGCGCCGCCCCTTCTAAGCGGAAAGTCCCTGCCCAGCCGGGGCCAGCGCTCTACCGTGGATGCATGGCTGATCACCCGGAGCCGGGCGACGAGGAGCCGTTACGGTTGGTGGAGCTGGACACGGAGGAGGGCCGGGAGGGCATCGCCTACGGTCCCGGCCCCCCCTTCCCTGTGGTGGGCGTGGTGTTCGTACCGGCGGAGCTGCTGGCCGAGGAGTCCTAGCCGTCATCAGGGTCACGCCGAATGCAGGGTCGACAGGGCAGTTACGCGCTACGCTTGCACAGCCGCCCGGCCGAGCCGAGGCGGTGGCCTCCGTGCCGCTGGCTATGGGCCGGGCCGGGGGCCTTGCCACGGAGGCGACATGCACCACCCCCACTTCGAGAGTGACGTCCGGCCCGGAACCGTCACGCTCTGCCTGGTCGACCAGGGCCGGGTATGCCACGTGCCCACGGACCGCGTGCTGTGGGACGGCGCCGACGAGGAGCTGCGGACAACGCTCTCCAACCTGGCCCGCCAGAGGTTCCAACACCGGTGGGGCGTAACAGACGAGGTCCGCGACGCCCTCCCCGTAGAGGTGGTCCGGGGCGAGGACGCACACGCCCAGCCATAACCGCCGCTGCCGGTCCTGACCGCCCCGGGGACACGGTCCCCGGGGCGCGCTGCTACCTCCCCCGCGCCGTGCCCGCTCCGCTGCCGAAGCTGCGCCCGTACCGGGAAGCCGCGGCCGTCGGCCGCGCCGTGCGGGACGCCGGCGACTGGATCGTGGAGTAGGCGAGGTTCTCCGCCCAGAAGGACATGACCACGGAGTCACCCCGGTCCGGGGAGCGGCCGAGGCGGGCGACGACGTCCTCCTTCCGCTCCACCTGGATCTTCGGCGGCACGCCCGTGGTCACGTCCCACGTGGGGGTGGTGAGGTCGGAGAGCAGCAGGTCGTCCGGCGGCAGCATCAGCTCCGCGCCGAACGCGGGGTCGAGGAGTTCCCGCATGCGCCAGTACGCGGCGGACCGTACGTTGGTGAACCCCCACTCCCCGTCTCTGGTGCGCTGCTTGGTCTTCGCGGCGCCGGTGTACGGGAGGACGGGCACGCCGAGCTCGCGGAGCCGGTCCACAACGCCGCCACCGACGCCCATGGAGTCGACAACGGGCACCATGCCGGCCGTCTCCTCCTGGTCGTCGTGCTCGTCGCGGGTGACGGCGGCCTGGACACGGGCGGTGGTCTGCATCGTGTCCTCCCGGTCGTACGCGACGAGCTCCACGACGAGGAGGCCGCGGCGGTAGGCGAACACGGTGGAGTCGCTTCCCGCGCGGGCGACGTCCACGCCGAGGATCCCCCGGCCCTCCACGGCCGGGCGGCCGGCCGCGTCCCAGGCGAGCCACCGTTCCACGGCAGCCTCCACCCACGCGAGGGGAATGACGCTGTCCTCGTCAGCAGCGCGGAAGTCGCCCAGCACGCGGTTCGCGTACAGCGCTGAGTCCTCGCCCCACTGCCGGGCGCGCTGCTGCGCCCAGTCCTCGCTGATCCGGCCGGCCGCGACGGCCTCGGCGAGGGTGACGTGCCGGGTGTACCAGTCCTCGAGTCCCGGGGCACGCCGGTGGATGTCGTAGAACCGGCCGCTGGTGGGGCCGGGGGTGGAGATGGCGAGGGCGAAGGCTTCCGGGAAGCCGTCCATGCGGCCACCGGAGAACGCGCCCTCGATGGCGTCCCATGTGGCATCCGGGACGATCTTGGCCTCATCGATCAGGTACAGCAGGCTGTCCGCGTGCGCGCCCTCGATCAGCTCGGCCTTGTTGGACGCGACCGGGGACGCGGCGCCGTGCTCCAGCTTGAGGTTCTGCGTCAGCAGCTCCGTAAGGTCGGAGAACGGCTCCCGGCCGAGGACGTCCCACCGAATGCGGCGGGCCCACTTGTGGATCTCCGGCCACAGGTAGACGGACAGGTGACGCCACGCGCTCGCGGTGGTGAGGACCTTCCAGTCCACCCCGGCCGCGTCCCTCGTGGTGGCGAACCAGAGCACGACCATGCTCGCCATACCGGTCTTGCCCAGGCCGTGGGGTCCGCGTGCTGCGACGCGCCGGTACGCGACCAGGGCCTCCATGATGTCGCCCTGGTACGCGGTGATGCCGTCCCCACCCCGCCAGTCGATGACCTCCCGCGCCCAGGCCGCCGGGCGGTACATGTACCGCTCCTGTGCCTGGACTCGGCGCTCCAGGGTGGCGAGGTGGGGGCGCAGTTCCGCCGGCGCCCCCCGCGCGAGCCGCATACGGTCCGCACGGGAGAGCTGCCGGTACGCGGCCTCGGCGTCACGCGTCAGCATCGTCGTCGCCAGCCGGGGCGTTGCGGATGATCTCCATCAGGTCCTCGGCGGTGACCGTCCCGGTGACGTCAAGGTCCAGCTTGTCCGGCTCCGCGAGGCCGTACAGCTTGACCACCCGGTCCGTCAGCTTGGCGGCCGTCTCCACGGCCCTGAGGTCGCCCTTCAACGCCTTCGGCCAGACGGCGGCCAGGAGACGGTGATACCGGCGGGCCTGGACCTCCCGGAGCGTCGCCGCCTCCGTCTTGAGGTCCGCGAGGTTGGCGCTCAGCGCCCGGTCCACGTCGGTGTGCGCCGCGCCCCTGGAGGCGTACCCCAGGCGCTCCGCGATCGTCTCGTAGTCCAGGCCGGCGAGCACCATCTGGATCGCGTTCTTCCGGCGCTCCGCGACCTCGGCGCGTTTGGCCTTACTGGCGCTCATCCGGTGACCTCCGTTCGCATGTCGCTATTGGTTCGCACGTCCGCCCGGTCAGCGGGTCATCAGGCGGTGGAGCTCGTCGCGTGCCTGGGGGTCGTCGCGGAAGACGCCGGTGTAGGAGGCGGTGACCATGACGGAGCCGGGCTTACGCGCGCCTCTGTGGGCGAGGCAGCCGTGTTCGGACCGGATGATGCACGCGGCCCCGGCCGGGACCAGGTGGGTGTCCAGGGCGGTGGTGACCTGCTGGGTGAGCTGTTCCTGTGTCTGGAGGCGTCGGGCGTAGACGTCCAGCACGCGCGGGAGCTTGGACAGTCCGGCCACGGGGTCGCCAGGGTGGGGCTGGTAGGCGATGTCCGCGTGCCCGGTGAACACCTGCATGTGGTGCTCGCAGAGGCTCGTGAAGGGGACGCCGGTGACGATGATGGGGCCGCCGTCATGGTCGACCGGGAAGGTGCGGGCGAGGTGGACGGCCGGGTCCTCCTCGTAGCCGGCGGTCATCTCCTCCAGGGCGCGCAGGACGCGGGCCGGGGTGTCCACCAGGGCGGGGCTGTCCGGGTCCAGGCCGCGGCCGGCGAGCCAGGCGCGGAGGCCGTCGACGTACGCGGCGCACGCCACGGCGGGGTTACCGGCGAACAGTTCGGCGGTGGTGGTCATCATCGGGCCCTTTCGTTGCCCCACGCGTACACGTGGAGTCGGGTGGTGAGGTTGAAGCCGGCCGCGATAGCGGGGTCGGCGATGGTGTGGAGGTGGGTGTCCAGCTCGGCGGTGGTGGTGCCTTCGGGCATGAGCCACACCGTGTGGGCCGGGAGGTGGTGCGCGGCGGCGAGGGCGGCGACCTGGTCGACGTCGGCGCCGGTGCGGGCGACGAACTTGAACGCGGCCTTCCCGGTGGTGACGAGGGCGGCCAGGGCGTCGGGGCGGATGCGCTTGTCCTCCGGGTCGCCGGCGTGCTGGAGCTTCGGGGAGACGTTGAAGCGGGTGACGCGCTCGGCTGTGTAGTCGGTGGGCGGGATGGTGCCGTTGGTCTCGATCTCGATCTCGACGCCGGCCGCGTGGAGGGCGTCCAGGAGCGCGATCCAGCCGGGGCGGCGCTGGTGGAGCAGGGGTTCCCCACCGGTGATGACGACGATGCCGGGGTGGCCTTCCAGGAGGCGGTCCACGAGTTCCGGGACGGGGCGGCGGGTGAGCTCGGCGCGCAGGTCGAAGCGGGAGGCGTCCCAGGTGTACGGCGTATCGCACCAGTCGCAGGACAGGTTGCACGCGCCGAGGCGCAGGAAGGAGGCCCGGCGCCCCGTAGACGGGCCCTCGCCCTGGACGGTCGGTCCGAACACCTCCGCGACGACGAGGGTGGCCACGGCAGCCGCGGCCGTGGCGGTCATTCGGCGGTCCAGGTCGCGGCGTTGACGTGGGTCTCGCTGATGCGGACGGCCGTGATGCGGGCGCCGGGGGCGCGCACGAGGTCCTGGAGGGCGTCGTGGGCGACATGGGCGATGAGGCCGGCGACGTTCTCGACGGTGGGCCAGCCGGGCACCTGGTGGATCTTCATGCCGTACGGCTGGAGGACGGTCAGCAGCGGGTCGTCGGGGCCGAGCATGAGGCCGTGGTCCAGGTGCTCGTCGATCCAGCGGCGGAGCTGCTTCTTGAAGGGGCCGAACTCCACGACCAGGCCGCCGGCGAGGTCGGGGGCCTCGGCGGTGACCTCGGCCCACCAGGAGTGGCCGTGGAGGCTCTGGCACTTGCCGGGCAGGTGCGGCAGCCGGTGCCCGGTCTCGAAGTTGTGGCGAACCGTTACGGCGTGCGGCATCACTGGACTCCCTGCTCGTGGTGGGGGCGGGCGACGGTGTATCGGGTGGTGGAGTTGTCGTGGCCGATGTCGTCGTGGACGCCGATGACGTCCAGGTGGACGGCGCGCAGGCGGTACTCCCCGCCCCAGGGCTCCCACTCCGGGGCCACGTAGCCGTCCAGGTGTGCCCACAGGCGGTCCGCGATGTCCTCGTTGGTGGCGTCCTTGAACACGCGGCGGGTCAGCTCGTGGATACGGGCCTCCAGGGCGGCGTTCGTGGCCGCGAAGGAGGGGTAGCCGTGCCGGCCGACGGTGTCGTAGATGACGGTGACGGCCCCGGTGTGGGAGTGGGCGCGCAGTCCCATGGCCTTGTTGACGTTGGTGAAGTAGATCGGGAAGGGGCCGACGTCCACGGTGCGGATGAGGGCCGGCGCCTCGGCCGGAGCCGGGGTGGTGGGGGTGGTCATGGGGTGCGTGCCTCCTGTCGGGCGGCCTGGATGCCGGCCGCGGCTCGGTAGAGATTCGTGGTGGTGGCCTCCGCGAGGTACAGGTGGAGGCCTGGGGGCGCCGGCCTGGGCCCGCCCCGGGTGACGGGGTTGTGGGGGCCGTCCGGGATGGAGATGGGGCCGTGCCGGGCGCGGATGTACTCCTCCGCGCGGCGCCATGCGACGGCGGCGAGGACCGTGGCGTCGGTGCGGTTGTACGTCGCGCGGGTGGCGAGGCTCATGGGGCTGATGTGGTGGGCGCGGACCAGCTCCCGGTGCTTGAGCAGGGCCTCCCGGTCGCGCATCATCAGGTTGGTCCAGGAGCCGTTGGCCGGGTTGAACAGCTTGATCACGCCGAAGCGGAAGCCGGATCCCCAGGTGGAGGAGTCCACGCTGTAGAACGGGAACTCCCGCAGTGCTCGCCACACGGTCATGCCGAAGCCGTGGAAGACCGCGCGGCCGTCAGCGATCTTGAAGGCTTTCGCGATCCACGGCAGGACCTCGTTGACCGGGTTGCCAAGCAGCTTGCCGAGGGCGATGTACGTGTAGCCCTCGTCCAGGTAGCGCTCCAGCCACTCCCAGGGGTCGCCGGTGTGGAAGACGGGGATGGGCTCCAGGCCGTGGACGAGCTCCAGTTCCTTCTGGTTGCGCCACGTGGCCTCCGGGCCGCCGATGACGTCCAGGTTGGCGTACAGGGTGAGTTGGGTGTCCCACTTCTGACACCAGGCGGCGTAGTCCTCCAGGGTCAGGTGGATGCCCATGGTGCGCGCGGAGTGGGCGCCGGAGTCCCCGAAGATCATGTTGGTCGGGGTGGCGAGCTTGCTCGTGAAGTCGCGCATGTCCTTCGTGCGCCAGAACGCGAATGAGGTCAGGGCCTTGAAGTCCTGGTCCAGGCCGCCGAGGTGGACGCTCATGCCCCGGCCCCTGCCGCGGCTCGGGTGCGCTCGATCTCGTCCAGCAGGCCGTCGAGCTTGGCCTCGTCGTCCTTGCCCGGGTGCGCGTCCAGCGCGAGGCGCCACCGGTCAAAGGTCGCCGCGTCCACGGTCATGCTGATTTTCGGGCGGAAGATGTCTTCATTGGGCTCGCCGTGGTGCTCGGTGAACCGTTCCACCTCGTCCGGCGGTGCGGTGAGCAGGGCGGTGATGTCCTCGACGTCCCTCGGGGTGTAGCCGGTGCCGTCCAGGTCGTCCAGGCCGGTGAGGAGTTCGGACAGAGCCTCGTAGTCGTAGCCGCCCAGGTCGGCGGCGCGGTTGTCCACGATGTTGATGCGGCGGGCCGTGTCCTCGTCGCACTGGACGATCTCGCAGCGGGCGCCGGGCTGCCATGACGGGTCGTTCTGGCAGATGCCGCACGGCCGGGTGCTGGTACCGGCCTTGACGGTCTTGCCACAGTCGCCGGCGCCGTGCGCGCCGAGGGCCTGCATGGTGTGGTTGCCGGCGAGGACGATCAGCGGCCCGTCGGGGATCTCCCGCACGACCAGGGAGCGGTACTGCCCGTTCCTGCGGAGGCTCTCCAGGATGGTGTCGACATTGCCGCGCTTCGCGTTGCCGGGGAACGGGGTCAGCTCGTCCAGGGCGACGTCGGCGGTGCGGACGTAGGTGGCCTGTGCGGTCATGCGGGGCTCTTTCCTGCTGGTAGTGGGCGGACTCGAGGACGCGGGCTGTTACGGGGGGTTGCGTGCGTCGGCGCGGGCGCGGTCCAGCAGGTAGCGAAACCGGGTGGCGTCGTCGCCGGGGTTGGAGCAGGAGGCGGTGAGGTCGTAGAAGTCGTCCCGGTCCTGGGGCGGGACGGTGAACCGCAGGACGGGCCACAGGCCCTCGTCCTCCGGGTGCCGGTAGGTGTCGGCCAGTTCCTCCAGCGACGGGGGCGGCGCGAGCAGGCGCAGGACGTCCGGCTCCGTGTAGCCGGTGGCCTCGTAGTCCTCGTCCAGGAAGGACAGCAGCTCGGTCAGGGCGTCCGGGTCGTAGCCGCCGAGGTCGGAGGCGCGGTTGTCCACGAGGTTGATGCGGCGGGCGGTGTCCTCGTCGCACGCGACCAGCTCACAGCGGGCGGCCGGCTCCCATGCAGGGTCGTTTCCGCAGATGCCGCAAGGGCGTTGCTGCCCGTGGTCGGGGAAGGTACGCCGGCAGTCGCCGGGGCCGTGCTCGGCCAGGGCGGCCATGGTGTGGTTGCCGGCGAGGACGACGAGGCGCCGTCGGGGCACGGCCGTACGGGCGGTGGACATGTCGGTGCCGATGTCCGGCTCCTGCTCGATGTGCCGGACGACCAGGGAGCGGTACTGCCCGTGCCGGCGCAGGCTCGCGAGGATGGTGTCGACGTCGCCGCGTTTGGCGTTGCCGGGGAACGGGGTGAGGTCGGCGAGCGGCACGAGGGCCGTCCCCTGGTACGTGGCCTGTGACATGCCCTGGTCCCCTCGTCGCGCGATGGCAGCGCAAGAGGATAAGCGGAGGGGCGGACCGGCCTCCTGGGGCGACTATCTCCATTGATCAGAAAGGGAGTTGATCACTTCCGCATCCACAAGCGGAACCCATCGGCGGGCCGGGGCCGGACATGCGCCTGGCCTCCCGTGGGGAGGACCGGGAGGCGGCGCGGCCCCGCGTGCTGGTCAGGCACGGCGAGGCCGGTGCACCTGCCCGGCCTGGGGGGAAGGCTCGGACGGCGCGCGTTCAGCATGGCACCGGTTTCAGCCACAGCACAGGGGCGTGACTGGAAAACATCGCCGGACGGTCGGGAGTCAGCGGCCTCGGCGCCTCGCGTCGCGCTCGGCCTGCCACTGACGGAAGGACCGGCCACCCATACGCCGCTTGAACTGAGGAATGTTGTTCGCCGGGATGCCGACGGGGGCTGGGCCCAGGACGGCCAGGAGGTCGCTCGCGTCCTGGGAGTGGTAGCCGGCGGACAGGATGGCGGCCTCGTCCGGGAAGACGTCCGCGACGCGGTCGCCGGGCCGGATGAGACGGTCCTCCAGGCCGCCGTAGCTGAACACCCAGCGGAAGTTACGGGGCGGGGCGGGCTCAACGAGGCGTCGGAAGCGGCTCACCTCCTTCGTGTAGGCGTAGAAGTTCACGGCCGGACGGAACGCGATCAGACGCAGCCAGGCGGATAGGTAGTGGTCGCTGAAGAAGTCGCCGGCGTCGTGAATGCGGATCCAGCCGCCCCGGTGGCGCGGGTGCGCGAGCTCGACGGCCATCTGCCGCTGCCACCCGGGCATGTCGTCCAGCACATAGGCCAGATTCGCCTGGTGGCGGTCGATGACCCCGGGGAAGTTATAGGTGCCATTCCGCGCGTAGCAAGCCTGTGCACAGACCCCTGCCGCTGGACAGGTCTTGACGACTCGTCCGTCCCGGAGGCGGGTGGCCAGGGCCGGCAGGGTCCAGTTCCAGATGTGTTCCTCGCGCAGCTCGCTGTTTTGTGTGAGCAGCCGCTGCGGGCGCCGCAGTCGCCGGCGAACCTGGGGCACGTCCAGGGCGACGGCGGTCATGAGGGTTCGACCCCGGCGGCCTTGAGCAGCGCGGAGACGGTGAGCACCCCGTCGTGGGCGTGCCGGGAGTCCAGGACGGCCGTGAGGGTGCGCAGCGCGCGGAGCACGATCTCCGGTGCCCCCTCGGCCGGGAACATCTCCCGGGCGACGGACACCAGCCGGGCGGCCTCGTCGCGGTCCGGGGGGAGGTAGGTCAGCGTCATGATCACGTGTCCGGGGGGCGGGGGCGTGGGCGGGGTGGAGTCGCCGGCCGCGGCCGGGGTGGCGGGGGCGGCGGTGTCCGGGGCGCCGGGGGTGGCGGCCGGGGCCGGCTGCTCCTCGGGCGGCTCCTCCTCCTCGGCGGCCTCCTCGATGGCGGTCAGCAGGTCGGCCAGGTCCTCGTCCGTGTAGCCGGTGCCGTGGACGTCGTCCAGGCCGGCGATCAGCTCCGCGAGGGCCTGGTCGTCGTACGTGCCCAGGTCCGCCGAGCGGTTGTCTACGAGGTTGATGCGGCGGGCCGTCTCCTCGTCGCACTGGACGATCTCGCAGCGGGCGACCGGATCCCATGTCTCGTTGCCGCACACTCCGCAGGGACGTTCCTCCTCTCCGACCTTGACGGTCATGCCGCAGTCGCCGGGGCCGTGGGCGGCCAGGGCCTGGGTGGTGTGGTTGCCGGTGAGGATGACGTACCGGTCCGGCTCGACCTCCCGGACGACAAGGGAGCGGTACTGCCCGTTCCGGCAGAGGCTGGTGAGGATGGTGCCGACGTCCCCGCGCTTCGCGTTGCCGGGGAACGGTACGAGCTGGCCGAGCGGGATGGTGTCGGTGCGGACGTAGGTGGCCTGGGTCATGGGCTTATCCCCTGGTCGCGGGTCGAGAGGGCGCAGAAGGATAAGGGCAGGCGCGCGTCTGCGGGCCGTGGCCGGGTCGGCAGGCCGGCGCGCGGGCGGTGTCCGGGGGAATGGCGGGGGCCCCGCACGCGTCCGTGTGCGGGGCCCTGGGTGGTGGGGCTACTTCGGGTCGTCCGGTAGGTAGGTGACGGTGACGCGTTTGCGTCGGGCGGCGAGGTAGACCGGCGTCCACAGCCCGACCGTGAACACGATCATGGTCCAGTGGAAGCAGGCCAGCAGACATCCCATCTGCTGGCGGGTCTTGATCTTCGGCACGGTGGGGCTCCTCGTCGCGGGGTGGGGCGCGGGAAGGCTCTCACCCGGGCGCCGGGTGCGGGAGTGGAACGGGGACAGGTCCACCGGCGAGTGTGATCACCGAGCGTGGCGTTGACCGTCCGGCCGTCCGACCGTCCGTCGGGGTTCCCGTGATCAGCGGCCGGGGGTCAGGGCGGTCACGGCGTCGAGGAGGGCCGCGACGTCGCCGTAGAGGAGTTCCACGCTCTGGAGGAGATCCCCGTCCCGGTCGCTGGGGTGGCGGATGAACGGTCCGGTGATCAGGACCCGGCCGTCGTCGCGCATCTCCGCGCGGGCGCCTGTCGGCCTGGGCTGGCCCCCCTCCTGCTTCCAGCGCCCATAAGCGGGGTGGTCGGCGATCTGCCGGAGGGTGGCGAGGAACGCGGACAGGGGGGCGGCCGGGGTGGCGAACGTGTCCGAGGCGTAGGTGATCCAGGCCGCGGAACGCTCCTCGTCGGTGTAGGCGGTGGCCAGTTGCTCGTCGGTGAGATCGCCGTCGGACTCCTCGCGGATGCGGTACCAGCCGTGGAGGTAGGTCGTGGCGGTCAGCTCGGCGTGGCCGCCGCTCACCTCGACGTTGAACCAGGGCCGCATGTCAGCGGTGGGGTTGAGGCAGGCGCCCATAGGGGGTGCTCCTTCCGGGTGCAGGGTTGGCAGGCTAGCGGGGAGGGGGCGCCGGTGGGTCGCCCCCTCGGGGGTCACAGGTCCCACCGGGCGCGGGGGCGCGGTGCGGACCGAGGGCGAGGACTAGCGGCGGGTGTACGGCGGCAGCGCGCGGTCGGCGGCGGCCACCAGGTCGGCGGCGCGTCGCTGCCCGGGGATGCGCGCGGCCTCCCGCAGCACGGCCGGGAGGACGTCCGCCGGCACGATGCGCACGCCCCGGAACCCGAGCTCGGCGGTCGGCCGCCCGTGGGGGCCGACCAGGGGGGCGCCCTCGATGGCGACGATCGCGGTGACCGGCACGCCGAGGGCGCGCGAGACGGCCGCGGCCTCGTGCCGGGCGCTGGTGATCCGGCTGGTGACGTCGCGGTCGCCGTGCCACACGCGGCCGACGCGCACGGTCACCGGGTAGTGGCGGGACATCATCTTGGGGTCCAGTACGAACACGCCGCCGTTGGGCGAGATGGCGAGCCCGTCCACATTGGCCGGGCCCTCGCCGGGCGGGAGGGCGAGGTCGTACCGCAGGGTCCAGCCCTGCCGGGCGAGGGGGGCCAGGCGGGCGGCGGCGCGCTCCTCGCCGACGGCGCCGGCCTCACAGTTCCGGGCCTGCTGTCCGGCGCGGGTCTGGATGCCCACGGCGTCGGCGAGGCGGACGAGGGGCGTGCGGAGCTGCCGGGCGCGGGCGGCGGCCGAGGCGCCGGCCCCGGTCCTCGTGCGGGTGCGGTGGTGCCTCCAGATCCACCATGCGGCGGCCAGGGCGAGGACGGTCAGGAGGGTCACGTTCGGGTCCTTTCGTGGGGGCGGACACGGTGTCCAGGCAGGGGCGGACAGGCAGGGGGACAGGGGTGGCGGGGGTGTCCGCGCGCGAGGCGTTCGCGCTGGTGGGACAGGGCGGACAGGGCCCGGACAGGGGTGTCCGGGCGGGGTGTCCGCAGGGGTTGTTCGGGGTTGTCCGGAACAACTGGGGCGAACAGTGTCCGGGCACTGTCCGCCCCGGTGTCCGGTCAGCTGTCCGGGGTGTCCTGGACGTGGTGGCAGCGCACGTCCTTGACCTCTTCCCAGCCGTAGCGGTCCGTCCAGGAGTAGCCCGTCGTCACGCTCACGGTCTTGCCGTTGGGGCGGGCGACCGTGCGCCACTGGCCCCGGATCTTCACCTGGTCGTCGCGGTGGACGTTCTCCTTGGAGTACCGGCCGAACGTCCCGGCCTCCCGGGCGGCGTCGAGGACGGCGCGGTCGCCGGCGATCCGCTCCTCCAGGACCTTCAGCTCCCCCTCGTACTGTCGGCGCAGCCGACCGGAGTTGGCCGAGGGGTACAGGGACAGTCCGGCCATGCGGCGCTCCAGGCCGCGCTTCTCTGCCTCCAGGCGCTCGACGCGGCGCGCGGTGACGTCCGGGCGCTCCTTGTACGCCTCAGCGCGGCGGGACCCCTCGATCCGGGCGGGCATCCGGCGGGCGGCGTCGGCCGTCTGCGCGGAGCGGATCGCGGTGTTCACGCTGCGCTCCAACAGGTTGCGGTGTGCGCGCCCGCGCTTGCCGGGCATGACCGGCTGTCCGAGGGGGAGGTGCTCGACCATGGCGTCGGACGCGCGCATAAGGGCGTCGGCCTCCCTGGTCAGCTTCTCCCCCTTGGCCCCCAGGGCGGCGCGTCGGTCCTCCAGGCGCTCGTGCTTGCCGGCGCGCACGACGTCGTTGAGGCGGACCTCCTCGGCGATCTCGACGGTCACCGTGTGGCCGGCCTCGCGCAACTCCTCGGCCGCGGCCTCAATGGCGACGACGCGCGGGGCGCGGTCGCGGCTGTTGGAGTGGCCGTACTGCCGCAGGGAGCGGAACCAGCGGAACCCGTACCGCTTGAGGATGTCACCGGTGCCGTCGCCCTTGACGGTGTCCCCGTCCACGAGGGTGCCGCCCTTCGGGGTGTGGGTGATCTTGATGGTGGCCATGGATCGCGCCTTTCGTCAGTGCTGGTGGTGCTCGGGCGGGTGACCGGGCCTGTCCGTCCAGCGGGGGCGGACAGGCCCGGACACCGGTCCGGACAAGGGGTCAGGGGCGCAGGTCGGCCACGAGGGCGGTCGCGTTGTCCGGGCGGGCGCCGGCCCACGCGACGGCGGTGGTCACCAGGTCCCGGGCGGCCTCAGCCGGGGTGCCGACCAGGTAGGTGGACACCGTGGCGGCGTTGTCCTCGATCGGCTCGTACGCGCCGTCCGAGGCGAGCAGCAGGCGGCAGTTCTCGGCCGGGACGGTCACGGCCTCGATCGCGGGGTGCTGGTACTCGGCCTGAACGCGGGCGTCGTTGGCGGTGGCGCCGAGGCATGAGGTGATCTTGTGGCGGTTACCGCCCTCCGGGTACATGTCGCACGGGGGGTACACACGGCGGAGGTTGTGGTCGTTGGTCAGGCGCCGGGCGGTGCCCCGGGCCAGGACGTACGCGCGGGAGTCGCCGCACCAGGCCACGGTGAGGGGAAGTCCGGGGGCGGTGACGGCCACCACGGCGGCAGCCTTCGGGCCGAATCCCCACGGGCCCTCGCGGTCCGGCTCCTTGGCGTAGCCGTCGTACTCGGCGCGCAGGCCGGCCTCCGCGTCGTGGAGGCGGGCGGCGGTGCGGGCGAGGCGGCGGGCCGCGGCCCGGGTCCACTCCTGCACGTACTCCCGGTCCCCGATGCCGTCCAGGAGCACGTACGCGCGGGCGCCGTTGCGGTGGGTGTAGACGGCGGTGGCGTCGCACTGGACAGCCCGTCCGCCGATGTTCTGGGCGGTGGCGTAGTTGCGCATTGTCCTGCTCCGTTCTGGGGTGGCGGGGGCGGGCCGCCCCGGGGTGGGGCGGCCCGTCGGTGGGTCAGCGGCTGTTGCAGGGGCGGTTGTTGTCGACCTTCACGGCGGCGGCGAGGCGGGCGAACTGGCGGTGCAGGTCCACCAGGACGGCCAGGTGCGCGATGCGCGTGGTCTCGTCGGCGGGGCTGCTGGCGTCCAGGTCGTGGGCGACCAGGGCAATGCGGGTCAGGAGGCTGATCTCCTGCCGGGCGAGCTGGGGGCTGAGGGGTTTGAGCTCCGGCAGCTCCACCGGGCGGCGGCTGATGGGGGCGGTGACGTAGTAGAAGACCGCGTCCGCGATGCCGGCGGCCGGGTTGTCCTCGGCCAGGGCCTGGCACTCCAGGAGGGCCATCGCGGCGTCGAAGGGGGTGGTGTTGGTGATCGTGATGCCGTCCATGACCGGGGCGTCCTCGGTCTCGAAGGCCAGGGCGGCGGTGTCCAGCAGCTCGACCATCTGCATCAGGACGTCCTGGGCGGGGTGGAGGGCGGCGCGGCTCAGGACGACGTAGGCCAGGGCGCGGGCGCGGGTGGCGGCGTCGCGGGCGGTGGCGGTGATGGTCATGGCGGTCCTTTCCGGGGCGGGCTTTGTGCCCCTCCCTCATGTCTCGATACTTGCATCCTTGTGTTGCAACGTCAAGTTGCAACAGTGGGCACACGGGTGACATTGGGAGGGGCGGTCACGAGGGGGGGTGGGTCAGCCGGTCATGCACTCCGCGCATCCGCCGCAGTCGCACCGGGCCGCAGCCGGGGCCGGGACGTACGCGAGGTGCTCGGCGATGAACGCGGCGGCCACGGCGCGCCGGTGATCGCGCGTCAGCCGTCGGGCCTCGTCGCGGTCCCCTCCCCACCCGGACAGCTCCCCGCACGCGCACGTGGCGGCGCTGCCGCTGTCGCGGAGCATCCCGGCCCGGCCGCCGGGGCGGTTGAGTCCGGCGGATCCGTACGGGTCGGCGGCGGACGGCCGGTACCAGCCGTTCGGCGCGGTGGTGCTGGTCCGGTGGGCCTGGGCCAGGAGCCCCAGGCGGGCCGTCAGGGACAGGCGGAGCCGGTCCCCGTCCTCGACCACCAGGCCCCGGGCGCGGAGGCGTGCGGTGGTGAAGGCGGGGATCTGCCACACCAGACCGCGGATCACCCGGCGGCCGTCCTGCTCGTCGTAGCGGGCGTGCCGGTCGCCGGCGATCAGGGCGAGGTCGTCGCGGGCGGTGTCGGACAGGGCGCCGACCGGGGTGAAGGGCTCCAGGCTGATGGAGCGGTCCGCGCGCACGGCGCTGTTTCCACCGGCGCCGAACAGGTGGCGGGTCCAGGTGATGAGGGCGCCCCCGGCCGGGGTGAACTCGACGTCATACCCCCGGCGGACGGCGGACGTCAGGAGCATTGTGGCGTGCTGCTCGTTCGCGGCGCCCTCGATGACTCCGCTGGAGTGGTGGATGGTCTCTCGGAACACGGGTCCTCCTGTGGCGGTGCGGCGTGGGGGGCCGGGCGCGGGTGCGCCCGGCTCGGGAGGGCGGGGAAGGCTAGCTGCTGGTGGGCTGGAGGCGGCGGGGCCGGGCACCCTGGCGCTCCCACCAGCCGCAGTCACACAGGGGGCAGTCCTCTGGGCAGGCTCCGACCCAGCAGGGGTGGACGTAACGGGGCTCGTCCAGGTCGAAGCCCTCTCCGGCCGGGACGGTGCCGACGTGGACGGTGCGGGCGTCGAGGATGCGGGCGATGCCCTGGGTGTAGATCGCGGCGTCCGTCTCCCCGGCCGGGAAGAAGTCGCCGGCCTCCGGGTCGTAGTACTCCGCGTGCATCCGGGTGGCCCGGTGGCCCAGCGGCAGGACCACGCCCAGGAGGGCGCCGGTGGTGTCGCGGACCTCGTAGCCCTCCACGGGGTCCTCGCCCCTCCACTCGTCGCCGATCCACTTCCAGCCCTTGACCTGGGCGGCGGTCATGCGCACCAGGAGAACCGTTACGTCGGTGAAGGTCATGCCCTCGGCGGTGGTGCCGGTGAAGCGGGACAGGGTGCAGGTCGTAACGGTCTTGCGCATGGCGTCCTCCGGGTGGCTGCTGGTGGCGGGGGCCGGGGGCGGGCCCCGTCGCCCTCCCGGTGGGGGGAGCGGCGGGGCCCGGCGGGTCAGTTGCTGCGGGTGTGGGTCGGGCAGGCGTAGACAGGGCGGTAGTAGTCGGCGTGGGCGGCCTTGACGAACCGGTCGACGGTGGCGGGCTCGCCGCACTCCCGGTGCCCGAACTCCGTGGTGTCCCCGAGGTCGGGGCGGTTGCGGTTCACGGGCACCCGGCGCCACGTGGCGCCGCACGTGCCGTGCGCGCGGTGCGGGACGCCTGCCGGGTCGGCGGTGGTCTCCTCCGGGTCGGCGGGCGCGGCCGGGACGGTGGGGATACCGGCGGAGTTGCAGTAGTGGGCGATCAGGCTCTGTCCCACGGCGATCACGGCGTCCTTCGGGGTGGCGCCGTTGCCGACCCGCCGGTCGTACGCGGTGCGGATCGTGTCCAGGACCGTGTCCGAGGTGATGATCCGGCCGACCGTCTCCAGGTCGTGGCCCTCGTACCCTCCCTCCGCGATCACGCGGGTCGTGAGGGCGGCGATCTCCACGACGGCGTCCTCCGTGGTGCGAATCCGGATCGTGCGGCTCATGACCGTTCCCCTTCCTGGTCGGGCTGTCTGCCCTCCCTGACACCCCGATACTTGCACCATTGAGTTGCAACGTCAAGTTGCAACAAAGCGAGGCGTGGGGCGTGTCGGGGTGAGGCCTGGCCTGGTCCCGGTCGGCGGGGTGTTCCTGGGGGGCGGCGGCCGGCGCCTCCTCCTCGACTACGGCCGCGGCTTCCTCGCGCAGCGCGGCGACGACGGCCGGGTCCAGGCCGTGGAGGGCGACCTCCTCGTCGGTGGGGGCCCAGCCCCGGGGGTGCTTGCGGCCGAGGCGGTACGTGATGCCGGCGACGGCGGCCCAGGCGTCCCACAGGCGGTCCTGCCACTCCTCGGCTGCCTGTCGCTTCTCGAACTCCTCGTACCAGCGGTCCCGCTCGGCGTGGCGCCGTTCCTCGTCGGCCCGGAACGCCTCGGCGCGGCGCCGGGCCTCCTGGCCTCCGAGGAGGGGTTGCAGCGGCAGGCTCTCCTTCTTACGCGGTCGCTCGACGGGCTCCGGCCGGTGGAGGTCCCACACCAGCAGTGCGCGGCATCCGTCGGCGGTCGGCTCGATGCGGGTCACCCCGTCGTGTTCGACGTCGGCGAGGAACCCGGCGGCCACCAGCGGGGGCAGGAGTGCGGCGGCCACCCGGCGCCCGGACCTGCCGGGGGCGACGCGGCGCGGGGTGCCGTCCTCGTCGCGGACCAGCTCCCCGGCCGCGGCCCAGGTGACGGCCGCCGCGTGGCGGGTGGACCACTGGAGTCCCTTCGCCTGCTGCTCCTGTCGGTACTGCTCCCGGTAGTCGACGGCCGGGGCGGTCTGGGCCGGGATCTGTACCGGCTCGGCGGGGGCGTGCGTGGCCGGGGCCTCCTCCTGGGGGGTCTCGGTCGTTGGGGCGGTCGCAGGGGCGGCAGGCGCGGGCAGGCGGTCGGCGGGGGCCGGGCCCACCGATCCGGCGGCGTGCCACTCCCACAGCTCCCTGGCGGCCTCCGGGCTGCTGCGCCATCCGACCTGACGGCCGATCCGGCACACCTCCAGGCCGTCGAGGCACTGGCAGGTCACGCGGAACTTGCCCGCGTGGCGGGTCACCACGGCTTGGATGATCCGGCCCCGGTGGTCGCCGGCGACCACGTCCAGGCGTACGGCGCTCTCCACTTGCTCGGCGGTCACCACGGTCAGGCTGTTGAACGACTCTGAAGATG
>NZ_JAGGPA010000026.1 GCF_018614035.1 Streptomyces sp. ISL-96 | reverse complement strand
GAATTAACCAACAGCGTCCGCACTGCGCGCACCGGGCCCCTTTCGTGTGACCTGGCGCGCCGGAAATGTTGCGGCATGTGACGCTGAGTCTGTTGTCTCAGTGGTCCGGCTCACACCGTGGTCCGGCGCGTTTCGGTTCAGGAGGCGGAGTCCCATGGCTGTCCGGTTCGCGGCGGTGGGGGTGGCCGCAGTGCTGGTGCTGCCGGTCTCGGGGGCGGTCTCGGGGGCATACGCCGATGAGCGCGCGCCGGGGCCGACGCCCGCATCCACGTCCGCTTCCGTGTCCACGTCCACTTCCATGTCCATGTCGACGACTCCCCCGGACGGCGGCGAGGACCGCGAGCTGGTGCCGGGCGTCGGGGCGCCGGACTGGCCCGAACGGCCCTCCGCCTCCGCCGCCTCGCCCGCCAAGAGCCTTGCGGGGCGGCCGGCCGGGGAGGGGCGTACGCGGCCGGGGAGGCCGTCGGACAAGAGCGCGCCTCCGAGCCGGAGCGAGGAGGAGGGCGGGAAGGCGTCCCCGAGCGGCAGTGGGAGTCCGTCCGGCAGCCCCGGTGTCGCGCCCAGCCGCTCCGCGTCCGGCTCCGCTTCCGCGTCGGCGAGCTCCGCGGCCACCCCCCTCAAGTCGTACGCGCCCGAGCCCTGGGACGTACACGAGGAGGCGCTGGAAGAACCCGGTAACGACCCCGACGGCTCCCCCTCGATCGCTGCCCCGCCGGGAGCCGCGCACGAGGGCTCCGAGCAGGTCGTCGCGCAGTCCGACCCGCTGGGTATCCATGTGCTGCCGCTGGGGGCCGGGCTCACGCTGGTCGGGCTGGGGCTCGGATTCCTGGGGCTCCGGCTGCGGCGCGGCTGACCGGCATCCCGGAGCCGTCCCCCTCAAGACCTACGTACAACGTCCTTCTCAGGAAGGTTGGCCAGGAGCGGCATACTCGGTATACATACTCAGTATGTCGATCCGTCACGGGCTGCTTGCCCTCCTTGAGCACGGGCCCCGTTACGGCTCTCAGCTGCGCACCGAATTCGAGTCGCGCACCGGCGCGACCTGGCCCCTCAACGTCGGCCAGGTCTATACGACGCTGGGCCGCCTCGAACGCGACGGCCTGGTCAGCCAGGAGGGCGAGGACGGAGCGGGCCACGCGCTCTACGTGATCACGGACGCGGGGCGGGGTGAGCTCCGGAGCTGGTTCGGACGGCCCGTCGACCGTGCCAGCCCGCCCCGTGACGAGCTGGCCATCAAGCTCGCCATGGCCGTCGGCGCCCCCGGCGTCGACATCAGGGCCGTCATCCAGGCGCAGCGCCACGCGACTCTCCGGGCCATGCAGGACTACACGCGCCTCAAGGCCCAGGCGCTCGCGGCCGTCGAGCACGTCGATGGCACAGACGGCGACCAGGCGCGCGACGACGTGGCCTGGCTGCTCGTACTGGAACAGCTGATCTTCCAGACCGAGGCCGAGGCGCGCTGGCTCGACCACTCCGAGTCCCGGCTCGCCCGGCTCTCCGCGTCGGCCGCGCGCAGGGCCGGGAACACTCCTGCGGCCGCTTCACCTTCACCTTCACCTTCACCCGGCCCGGCCGCCGGAACCGCTCGTACGGCTTCGACGTCTCGCAGCGCACGGCGATAGAGCCGCGCGGCCGCATCACACATCCGTATCCCGTCCCAGGGGGGACCTCCTTCATGCCTGAAGCCATGCCCGAATCCGTGCCCCAGAAATCACATGGGCAACAGCAGTCACAGCAGTCACAGCAACCGGTGCTGCAGCTGGAGCAGCTGACCCGTGTGCACGGCAGCGGCGCCACCGAGGTGCACGCGCTGCGCGGCGTCAACCTCTCCGTCTTTCCCGGTGAACTCGTCGCCGTCATGGGCCCGTCCGGCTCCGGCAAGTCCACCCTGCTCACCATCGCGGGCGGACTCGACCTCCCCACCTCCGGCCGGGTCGTCGTCGAAGGTACGGACATCACGACCGCCAGCCGCAAAGAGCTCGCCACGCTGCGCCGCCGCAGCATCGGCTACGTCTTCCAGGACTACAACCTCATACCGGCCTTGACGGCCGCCGAGAACGTCGCCCTGCCCCGCGAACTGGACGGCGTATCCGCCCGCAAGGCCCGCGTCTCCGCGGTCGCCGCGCTGGAGGAGATGGGCCTCGGCCAGCTCGCCGACCGCTTCCCCGACGAGATGTCCGGCGGCCAGCAGCAGCGCGTCGCCATCGCCCGCGCCCTGGTGGGCGACCGCCGTCTGGTCCTCGCCGACGAGCCGACCGGCGCCCTGGACTCCGAGACGGGCGAATCCGTACTCGCGCTGCTGCGCGCCCGCTGTGACGCGGGCGCCGCCGGCATCCTCGTCACCCACGAGCCGCGCTTCGCGGCCTGGGCCGACCGGGTCGTCTTCCTGCGCGACGGCTCCGTCGTCGACGAGACGCTGCGCAGCCAGGCCGACTCCCTGCTCTCGGGGCAGGCGGCCGCACAGTGAACCACTGGTACCACTCATGGGTGGCCGCGGTGCGCATAGCCCGCCGCGACGCCTGGCGCTTCAAGGGCCGCAGCTCTCTCGTACTCGCCATGATCGCCCTGCCGATCCTGGGCGTGAGCGCCGCCGATCTGACCGTGCGCAGCGCCGAACTCTCCGCCGGCCAGAAGATGGACCGCGAACTGGGCGCCGCCGACGCCCGGATGTCCGACCCGGGCATGGGCGGCGTGCCGATCCACCAGTCCCCCGACGGCCTCAACAACAACCCGGCGAAGGAATACAAGGACGGAGACTGGCCCTCGGGCCACGGTGACATCCGGGCCGCCTTCCCCGAGGGCGCCAAGACGCTCAAGGACTCGAACGGCAGCGGCAAGCTCCGGACCGCGCACGGCCTGCTCAACACCGTCATCCACGAGCTGGACGCGACCGACCCGATGACCAAGGGGATGGTGACCCTTGACCAGGGACGGTTCCCCAACAAGGCCGGCGAGGTCGCGGCGAGCACCCACTTCCTGGAGACCGGCGGCCTGAAGGTGGGCTCGACCGTAACCGCCCGCGGGCTCGCCACCGAGTACCGGATCGTCGGCTCGTACGAGCTCCCCAACGCCCTGAAGACGGACGAAGTCCTCGCACCGCCCGGCACGTTCCTGGCGCCGCTCGACAAGGCGCTGAAGGCCGACGGCCTGCCCGGCACGGAGACCAGCAGCACCTACCTGGTCTCCGTCGGCGGTGACGGTTTCACGTGGAACATGGTGAAGGAGGTCAACACCCAAGGCATCATGGCGATTTCGCGGGCCGTCGCCCTCGCCCCGCCCGCCGACTCCGAGGTCCCGCTGTACCAGCAGGAGGGCTGGTCGAACTACGAGCAGAGCGCGGCGGCCGAAGCCGCGGCGCTCGCCGTCGTCGGCACCATCGTCGGTCTCGCCATCCTGGAGATCTGCCTGCTGGCCGGACCCGCGTTCGCGGTCGGCGCCCGGCGCTCAGCGCGCCAGCTCGGCCTGGTCGGCGCCAACGGCGGCGACCGCCGCCACATCCGCGCCATCGTCCTCTCCGGCGGCCTGGTCATCGGCTTCGCCGCGGCCGTCCTCGGCACCGCGCTCGGCCTGCTGCTCACCTTCGCGCTGCGGCCGGTGCTGGAGGACTACATCGGCAAGCGGTTCGGCAGCTTCGACGTCCGCCCGCTGGAACTGCTCGGCATCGGCCTGGTCGCCGTCCTCACTGGCCTGCTCGCCGCTGTCGTCCCGGCCATCACCGCGTCCCGGCAGACCGTGCTGGCCTCGCTCACCGGCCGCCGCGGGGTACGCCGCTCCAGCCGCGTCCTGCCCGTCATCGGCCTGATCGCGGCCGGCCTGGGCATCACGATCACCCTGTACGGGGCCACCGCCACCGACAACGTCGTCATCGTCGCGGGCGGCAGCGCCCTCGCCGAGCTGGGCATCGTCGCGCTCACCCCCGCCCTGGTCGGCCTCTTCGGCAAGACCGGCCGCTGGCTGCCGCTGTCGCCGCGCCTCGCCCTGCGCGACGCCGTACGCAACCGGGGCCGTACGGCCCCCGCCGTGGCCGCCGTGCTGGCCGCCGTCGCGGGCACGGTCGCCGTGGCGACGTACGCCGCCAGCGACGACGTACAGCAGCGCGCCGCTTACCAGGCGCAACTGCCGCACGGCGCGGTGACCGTGCTGAACTCCGAGGGCGGCGGACGCGATGTGCCGGCCCTGCGCGCGGCCGTCCAGAAGCACTTCCCCGTCGACGTACGCGCCGATGTCAGCCGGATCGCCGTCGGCAACGCCAACTGCGCGCCGTACAGCGACGTGAAGGGCTGCGGGCGGTACGAGATCTTCACGCCCAAGGACAACCGGTGCGCCCTGTGGTTCGAGGACGTCCCGGGCTCGAAGCAGCTCACGGCGGACGAGCGCCGCAAGCTGTCGAAGGACTGGCGCTGCAAGGAGGTCCGGCACTACTCCGAGTACGACGTCCTCGTCGCCGACGAGAAACTGCTGTCGGTCCTCGCGATCGACAACCCGGGCGTCGTCAACGCGCTCAAGAGCGGTAAGGCCATCTCCTTCGACAGCCGCAACGTCGAAAAGGGCCGGATCGGCATCAAGCTGATCACCGACACCGACAAGGCCGAACTGATGCAGTCCAAGGGCAAGGACGCCCCCGGCGAGATCAAGTCGTTCCCCGTCCACCAGGCTCCCAAGTCGGCCACGGCCTACGGCGTGCGGATCATCCTGCCGGAGCAGGCCGCGAAGGCCGCCGGGCTCATCACCGTCCCCGTCGGCGCGTACTTCTCGACCGACAAGCTGCCCGACAGCACCCAGCAGCAGAAACTCGACGCGGCACTCGACGCGCTGGGAGTCGACGGCGGCCTGTACGTCGAAAAGGGCTACACCAGCGACAACAGCATCGTCCTGCTGGCCCTGACCGTCTTCGCCGGACTCGTCACCATCGGCGCGGCAGGCATCGCCACGGGCCTCGCCCAGACCGACGCCGAACCCGACCTGAAGACCCTCGCCGCGGTCGGCGCGCCCCCGCGGGTGCGCAGGACGCTGAGCGGATTCCAGTGCGGGGTGGTCGCCGCGATGGGCGTGGTGCTCGGCTCGGCGGCCGGCGTACTGCCCGCGATCGGGCTGCGGCTGACCGAGGAACGCCAGGAGATGAAGTGGTACCAGGAGGCCCTGGACTCCGGCATGGGCGGCCTGAGCGACCCGCCGTACATCCCGATCGTCATCCCCTGGGAGACCCTCACGGCACTGCTCGTCGCCGTACCCGTGGGCGCGGCGCTGCTGGCCGCACTGGTCACCAGGTCCCGTACCGCGGTGGCGCGGCGCGCGGCGGGCTGAGACGCGGCGGTTGTTCCGCGATGGTTCCCGTGCCCCCGTACAGGGTGGATCACCTCTGTGCGGGGGCACACCGTGTGGTGACGCAGGTGTACGAGAGAATGGCTGCATGGAGATGCCGAGGAGTGAACGGTCGCAGGAGAGCCCCCATGTCCTGGTCGTAGGACAGGACGGAATGGCTCTCGGCGGCGCGGACGACGAGTCGCGCGAGGTGCCAGTGACAGACATGGTCGAACAGCCCGCAAAGGTCATGCGCATCGGCAGCATGATCAAGCAACTCCTGGAGGAAGTACGGGCGGCTCCTCTCGACGAGGCGAGCCGGGTACGGCTGAAGGACATTCACCACAGCTCGGTGAAGGAGCTCGAAGACGGCCTCGCGCCCGAGCTCGTCGAGGAGTTGGAGCGGCTCTCCCTGCCGTTCACGGACGAGGCGATCCCCTCCGAGGCGGAACTGCGTATCGCGCAGGCCCAGTTGGTCGGATGGCTCGAAGGCCTCTTCCACGGGATCCAGACGGCGCTCTTCGCCCAGCAGATGGCGGCGCGGGCGCAGTTGGAGCAGATGCGGCGGGCGCTTCCGCCGGGTGCGGGCCACGAGGACGACGGCCAGGAAGACGGCCACGGCCCGGTGCGCTCGGGACCGTACCTCTAGAACCACTTACGACGTGCGACAAGAGGCCCGCACCGCCACGACGGCGGTACGGGCCTCTCGCACGTGCCTCTCGCTCGCGTCTCTCGCGGGCGCCTCTCGCTCGCGCCCGTTCAGGCAGTCGCCGTCAGCAGGATCTTGCCGACATGATCGCCCGCGTCCAGCGCCCGGTGAGCCTGTGCCGCCTCCGCCATCGGCAGGACGCGGTCCACGACGGGGCGTACGCGGCCGGTGCTGATCAGCGGCCACACATGCTCCCGTACGGCCGCGACGATCGCCGCCTTCTCACCGAGCGGGCGCGCCCGCAGCGTCGTCGCCGTGATCGCGGCGCGCTTGCGCATCAGCGCACTGAGGTTGAGCTCGCCCTTCACACCGCCCTGCATGCCGATGATCGCGAGGCGGCCGTTGACGGCGAGCGCCTTCACATTCTTGTCCAGGTACTTCGCGCCGATGATGTCGAGGATGACGTCGGCACCGGCCCCGTCGGTGGCCTTGCGGAGCTCCTGTACGAAGTCCTGCTCGCGGTAGTCGATGAGGATGTCGGCGCCCAGCTCCGCGCAGCGCGCCAGCTTCTGCGGACTGCCCGCGGTGACCGCGACGCGCGCCCCGACCGCCTTGGCGAGCTGGATCGCCATCGTGCCGATGCCGCTCGCGCCGCCGTGCAGCAGCAGCGTCTCGCCCGGCCGCAGGTGGGCGATCATGAAGACGTTCGACCAGACCGTCGAGGTCGACTCGGGCAGGGAAGCCGCCGTAACGAGGTCCACGCCGCCGGGCACGGGCAGCAGCTGCCCCGCCGGTACGACAACCTTCTCGGCGTACCCGCCGCCGGTCAGCAGCGCGCACACCTCGTCGCCGACCGACCAGCCCGAGACACCCGGCCCCAGCGCGGCGATCCGGCCGGAGCATTCGAGACCGGGATACGCCGACGCCCCGGCCGGCGGGTCGTAGAAGCCCTGGCGTTGCAGCAGGTCGGCGCGGTTGACGGCGCTCGCGGCGACCTCGACGAGGACCTCGCCCTCGCCGGGTACGGGATCGGGGACCTCCGCCCATACGAGCGCCTCGGGGCCACCGGGTTCAGGGATCGTGATCGCATACATGGCCGCGAGGCTACTCCGCCGCTACTCCGGCGACGTCAGCCGCATCTCCCCCGCAGTCGTGACACCGGGCGAGGCGCGCACGATGGTGATCACCCGGTCCGTCAGCTGGAGCGGACTGGCCTGCGGATCGTCGTAACCGAGCAGCCGGTGTCCGCGCAGGACACTGACCACCAGGTCCTCGGTCTCCCGCACGCTCCGTCCCACCTCGGCCTTTATCACCGGCCGCTCGATCAGATCGAGACCGCTGCCCTGCTGGATCAGGTCCTCCATCACCGTGCCCGCGCTGGGGCTGAGCACGGACAGACCCAGCAGGCGGCCGGCCGCGCTCGCGCTGGTGATGACGGCGTCGGCGCCCGACTGGCGCAGCAGCGGCGCGTTCTCCTCCTCGCGCACCGCGGCGACGATCTTCGCCCCCCGGTTGAGCTGGCGCGCGGTGAGGGTGACCAGGACGGCCGTGTCGTCACGCTGGGTCGAGATGACGATCTGGCGGGCCCTCTGGACCTCGGCGCGCAGCAGTACGTCGCTGCGG
Organism: Streptomyces sp. ISL-96; assembly: GCF_018614035.1. GTDB lineage: Bacteria > Actinomycetota > Actinomycetes > Streptomycetales > Streptomycetaceae > Streptomyces. The sequence continues at coordinate 226,756 of NZ_JAGGPA010000026.1, read as the reverse complement.
GTCGCGTCGCCCAGGACGCCCGTGAAGCCGTCGGCGTTCGCCGCTTCGATGACCTTCGCACTCGGGTCGACGACCACGATCTGCTCTTTCCTGAGCCCCGTGGCCGCCAGGGTCTGGATCGCGGAACGGCCCTTGGTGCCGAACCCGACGATGACGGTGTGGTCGCGCAACTGGGTCCTCCAGCGGTTCAGCCGCCACTCCTCCCGCGTCCTCTCGGTGAGGACTTCGAGAGTGGTGCCGACCAGGATGATCAGAAAAAGCACACGCAGCGGCGTCACGAGCAGCACATTGGTGAGCCTGGCGCTGTCGCTGTGCGGCACGATGTCGCCGTAACCCGTCGTGGAGAGGGTCACGGTGGAGTAGTAGACGGCGTCGAGGAAGTCGAGGCTCTCGTCGGCGTTGTCGTGGTAGCCGGCGCGGTCGACGTAGACGATGAACACGGTCAGGGCCAGGACCCCGAACGCCATCAGCAGCCGCTTGCCGACCTGCCGCAGCGGGCGGTCGACGATACGGCGCGGCAGCCGGATCCGAGCGGTGACAAGGTGCTCGTCGGCATGCCTGGCCATCGCATCGTGGCCGGGAAGTTTCACGTGAAACGTCCTTCTGTGGTCCAGGGCAGATCGAGGATTTCGAGTTCCTGGCCGGCTCGTGCGCCCCCGGGCGGGACGACGGCCAGGCCATCGGCGGCGGCGATTCCGCGGAGCATCGCCGGACCGTTGTAGTGCAGCGGCACGGCCTGCTCCGCACGGTGGACGACGGGGACGAGCCGGGTGTCGTGCGGATGACCGTTCACCTCGTCCCGTACGGGCGAGAGGTACGGCGCGAGGGGCGGCCGCTGGGCGCGGGCGCGCAGCAGCGGCTCGGCGAGGGTGAGCAGGCCGGACACCGCGGCGAGCGGATTACCGGGCAGGCCGACGAGGTACCGGCCCTCAGCGCCTTTGCTGAGGCGCGCCAGCAGCATCGGGTGCCCCGGCCGGACCGCGACACCGTCCACCAGCAGCTCGGCGCCCGCCTTGCGCAGGATGGGGTGGACGTGGTCGACAGGACCGGCCGCCGTACCGCCCGTAGTGATGACGAGGTCGGCCTCGGAGGTGGTGACGGCCCGGTGGAGGGCGTCGGCGTCGTCACCGAGATGCCGGGTGCCGATCACGTCGGCGCCGAGGGCACGCAGCCACGGGCCGAGGAGGGGGCCGAGGGCGTCGCGCACCATCCCGTCGTGCGGCAGACCCTCCCTCAGCAACTCGTCACCCAGGACGAGCACTTCGACGCGCGGCCGGGGGACCACGGACAGCCCGTCATACCCGGCGGCAGCGGCCAGCCCGAGGACGGCCGGGGTCACCAGGGCGCCGGCGGGCAGCAGCCGGTCGCCGGTACGGCACTCCTGGCCGCGCGGCCGGATGTCCTGCCCCTGGACGACCTCCCGGCGCGCGTACAGCCGCCCCCTGGACTCGTCCAGCCGGGCGTGCTCGCTGCGGATCACGGCGGTCGCGTCGGGCGGGATACGGGCGCCGGTGGCGATGCGTACGGCGGCGCCGTCGGCGAGCGCCCCTGGCGCGGCATGCCCGGCGAGAACCTGGCCGCCCTCTTCGACGCTCCACCACGGCCCCGGCCCGGCGACTGCCCACCCGTCCATGGCGGACGTATCGAAGGACGGCAGGTCGGTGAGGGCGTCCAGGGGCTCGGCGAGGACCTGCCCGAGGGCCTGGCCCAGCGACACCCGCCGCGCACGGGACACGGTGGACCCGCCCGCCCGCGCGGCCACGGCGCGGGCCTCACGCCAGGGCGTGGCGCGGGGGCGGGCCGGGGACGCGGGCAGGGCGGCGGGACCGGTCTCCTGGCCCGCCTGCTCCGACTGCGGCTGCGTCTCGGACTGCGACTGCGCCTCCGACCCCGGCTCCGGCTCCGGCTCCGGCTCCGGCTCCGGCTCCGCACCAGGATCCGGTGATGTCTGCGCCTGCGCCGCCCGGTTGACGAGCGCGAGCGCCTCGTCGACCTCGCGGTCCTCCTGGCTCACCCCGCGCCGTCTTCCGTGCCGTGTCCCGCGGCCTCACCCTTGGGCTCTTCCTCTTCCGCCCAACGGGCGGCGAGAGCCGCGGCCTTGCGAGCCGCCTCGGCAACGGCCTGCGGCCCGTCCCCGCCGGCCTTCGCCGCCGCGTAACCGACCAGGAAGGTGGTGAGCGGGGCGGCGGGCCTGGCGACACCGTGCGCGGCGTCGCGGGCGAGGTCGAGCAGGACGTTGATGTCGACATCCAGCTCGATGCCGAGTTCGTCCTTGACTGCGGTCATCCATTCATCCAGCACGTGTCCATGCTCCCTGATCCTGGACCGGGCCGCGGCAATGTCTTCCCAGGTGTCGCAGTCGAAGGAGTCGAGCGGCCCGGCGGCGACGCGCGCCAGGGCGAGTTCGTGCGTGAGCAGCCGGAGCGGCAATCCGCAGAGGCCGCCGTGCTCGGCGGCGAGGAGGGCCAGTTCACGGCGCAGTGGTTCGGCGCGGTAGGCGGCGACGAGCGGCTGGTCGCGCCCGCCCGCGTCCACGAGCAGCGCCGCCTCGCACCCGCTGCTGTCCAGGGCGTCGAGGAGCCGCTGAACCGTCCCGCTCCGGATGAAGGGCAGATCGGCGGAGAGTACGAGCAAGGTCTGCGCGGCGGTACGCCGTACCCCCGCGTCGAGCGCGGCCAGCGGCCCGCCCCCGGCCGGTTCCTCACGCGCCCACTCGACGGCGCGTACGGTCGCCCGCCGCCCGCCGACGACGACGGTGGTCCCGGCCCCGCGGCACACGCCCAGCACCCGGTCGAGCAGCGTCCGCCCGCCCACGCGCACACCGGGCTTGTCCACCCCACCGAGCCGCTTGGCGGCCCCTCCGGCCAACACGATGGCGTCGTACGCGGTCGCGGTCATGCCACGAGTATGCGGGGCGGCTTTCCTGTTTCATCGCCGGAGGGTCTCCATAGGAGCCCTCCGGCGATTACGGACACGCCCGAAGGGTTGTCCCCGGGGGCCTGGGGGCGGCGGGTCAGGGAAGCCCCGCGCAGCGGCCCTAAAGCGTCCGCAGCAGCACCGCCGGCCGCTCCACACAGTCCGCCACGTACCGCAGGAATCCGCCCGCGGTCCCCCCGTCACAGACCCGGTGGTCGAACGTCAGCGACAACTGCACCACCTTGCGCACCGCCAGCTCCCCCTCGTGCACCCAGGGCTTCGGCACGATCCGGCCGACCCCGAGCATCGCCGCCTCCGGGTGATTGATGATCGGCGTGGACCCGTCGACCCCGAACACCCCGTAGTTGTTCAGCGTGAACGTGCCACCGGTCAGCTCCGCCGGAGTCAGCGACCCCTTCCTGGCCGACTCCGTCAGCCGGGCGAACTCCGCACTCAGCTCCTCCACGTTGCGGCCATGCGCGTCCCGTACGACGGGAACGACCAGCCCCCGCTCCGTCTGCGCCGCGAACCCGAGGTGCACACCGGGCAGCCGCACGATCTCGCGGGAGGCCATGTCCACGGTGGAGTTGAGCTCCGGGAAACGGGCAAGAGCGGCCGTACAGATCCGGGCGAAGAGCGCGATGACCGATACCGGTGGCCCGCCCGCCTGGTTCATCGACGTACGAGCCGCCATGAGCTCGGTCGCGTCCGCGTCCACCCAGCAGGTGGCGTCCGGAATCTCGTTCCGGCTGCGCGACAGTTTGTCCGCGACGGCGCCGCGCATCCCGCGCAGCGGTACGCGTTCGCCCACAGCGGCGGAAGCGGCCGCGGGCACCGGCGCCGGCACCGCCGCCCCGCGAATCGCGCCCTCCACGTCGGACCGCAGGATCAGACCGTCGGGCCCAGAGCCCTTCAACGCCCGCAGATCCAGCCCGTTCTCGCGCGCCAGCCGCCGCACCAGCGGCGAAATGACCGGCACGGGCCCGTCACTCTCAACCACCGCCGGAGCAGCTGCGGCAGCCACCGCCACAGAACCGGCCGACCCAGCAGACCCAGCAGCCGGGGCAGCCGCGCCCGGCCGGATACGCCGCCGCCGCGCCACCGCCGCCCCCGTGCCGTACCCCACCAGCACGTTCCCCGACGACTCCGCGTCAGCAGGAGCGGCCTGAGGCGCCGCAGCCGCCGCCCCGACCGCCACCGTCAGCAGCGGCGAGCCGACCGGCAGTTCGGTCCCCTCCTCGCCGAAGCGGGCGGTCACCACACCCCCGTACGGGCACGGCACCTCCACCATCGCCTTGGCCGTCTCGACCTCGACGACCGGCTGGTCGACGGCGACCACATCGCCCACCTCCACCAGCCAGCGCACGATCTCCGCCTCGGTCAGCCCCTCACCGAGGTCGGGCAGCTTGAATTCCAGGACCTGCGGCATCAGATGCCCGCCTCCCACTGGAGCCGCGCGACCGCGTCGAGGACCCGGTCCACTCCCGGCAGATGGTGCCGCTCCAGCATCGGCGGCGGATACGGAATGTCGAACCCGGCGACCCGCAGCACCGGCGCCTCCAGATGATGGAAGCACCGCTCCGTCACCCGCGCGGCGATCTCCCCGCCGGGCCCGCCGAAACCGGTGGACTCGTGGACGACGACCGCCCGGCCGGTACGCCGTACCGAAGCCGCCACCGTCTCGTCGTCGAACGGCACGAGCGAGCGCAGGTCCACAACCTCCAAGTCCCAGCCCTCCGCCTCTGCCGCCTCCGCGGCCTCCATGCACACCGGCAGGGACGGCCCGTACGTGATCAGCGTCGCGCTGCGCCCCGAGCGGCGTACGACCGCACGCCCGATGGGCTCGACGGCGGTGGGCGCGTCCGGCGACCACGCCGCCTTCGACCAGTAGAGCCGCTTCGGCTCCAGGAAGACCACGGGATCGTCCGACGCGATCGCCGCCCGCATCAGCCCGTACGCGTCCTCGACCGTCGCCGGCGTGACGACATGGAGCCCCGGAGTCGCCATGTAGTACGCCTCGGACGAATCGCTGTGGTGCTCGACCCCGCCGATCCCGCCGCCGTACGGCACCCGGATCACCATCGGCATCGGCATCGCCCCGCGCGTGCGGTTGCGCATCCGCGCCACATGGCTGATGAGCTGCTCGAACGCCGGATACGCGAACGCGTCGAACTGCATCTCGACGACGGGCCGCAGCCCGTACATCGCCATGCCCACGGCCGTTCCCAGGATCCCCGCCTCAGCGAGCGGCGTGTCCGTGACCCGGTCCTCGCCGAACTCCTTCACGAGCCCGTCGGTGACCCGGAAAACCCCGCCGAGCGCGCCGACGTCCTCGCCCATCACATGGACACTCGGGTCCTCGGCCATCGCGTCGCGCAGCGCACGCCCGAGGGCCTGCGCCATCGTCGCGGGCTTGGCGGGCTTCGCGTCGACGGCGCTCGCCGCTGCCGCCGTCATCGCTCGTCCTCCGCATCGAGCTCGGCCCGCAACAGGGCTTCCTGCTCCCGCAGTTGCGCGGTCTTCTCGGCGTAGACGTGCGCGAAGAGGTCCATGGGGTCGAGCACCGGGTCCGCGTTCATCCGCTCCCGCAGTTCCGCCGCCATCGTCTCCGCCGCTTCTCGGGCCCGCTGTATGGCGTCCGCGTCAAGCATTCCGCGCTCCGTGAGCTCCCGCTCAAGCAACTGGACCGGGTCATGGGCGCGCCACGCCTCGACCTCCGCCTCGCCCCGGTAACGGGTCGCGTCGTCGGCGTTCGTGTGGGCCTCGATGCGGTACGTGACCGCCTCGACCAGCGTCGGACCGCCACCCCGCCGGGCCCGCTCCACCGCCTCGGCCAGCACCTCGTGCACGGCGGCGGCGTCATTGCCGTCGACGAGCCGGCCCGGCATTCCGTACCCGACGGCCTTGTGGGCCAGGGACGGCGCCGCGGTCTGCTTGGCGAGGGGCACGGAGATGGCGAAGCCGTTGTTCTGCACGAGGAAGACGACCGGTGCCTGCCAGACGGCGGCGAAGTTCAGCGCCTCGTGGAAGTCACCCTCGCTGGTGCCGCCGTCGCCGACCATGGCGAGCGCGACCACGTCGTCGCCCTTGAGGCGCGCGGCGTGCGCAAGGCCCACCGCGTGCGGCAGCTGGGTCGCGAGAGGGGTGCACAGCGGCGCGATGCGGTGCTCACGCGGGTCGTAACCGGTGTGCCAGTCGCCCCGCAGCAGCGTCAGCGCCTGTACGGGGTCCAGCCCGCGCGCCACGGCGGCCAGCGTGTCCCGGTAGCTCGGGAACAGCCAGTCCCGGTCCTCCAGGACGAGCGCGGCCGCGACCTCGCAGGCCTCCTGCCCGGTGCTGGAGGGGTAGACGGCGAGGCGGCCCTGCTTGGTGAGGGCGGTCGCCTGCGCGTTGTACCTGCGGCCGCGTACCAGCTCCGCGTACAGCCGCCGCATCAGCCCGGCGTCGAGCCGTTCCGCGGCTTCGGTGCCGAGCACGCGGTACGGCTCGCTGTCGGGCAGCAGCGGTGCGGGGTCCGTGCGGGGCCTCCAGGCCGGGGGAGGGGTGGGCCGGTAGGCGGCGGCACCGGGCAGGTCCTGGACCGGCTGAGCGGTCAGGGTGCTTTTCTTCATCGCGTGCACCTCCTCGTGGGAGCGGTGAGAAGGCACAGCAATGTGGTGTGCCTCACCTACCGATTGTTCGGTCGTGGACGCAATTTGGCTACAGGCACCTCCAGCCTGTGGACAAACGGTTCTGCACAGCCTGGGATAGAGGCAGGTCGTCCATGAGAGAGAGGCGGGGGGACATGGCAGCTGAACAAATGGCCGACGCGGGAGGAGGCCCGCCCGCACGCCCGCTGGACGCCATCGACCGGGACATCCTCCGGATGCTCCAAACGGACGGCCGCGCGTCGATACGGTCCGTGGCCGAGCGTGTGCATGTCTCGCGCGCCAACGCCTACGCGCGCATCAACCGCCTCATCGACGACGGAGTCATCCGCGGCTTCAGCGCACGCGTGGACCACGAGCGCGCGGGGCAGGGAGCATCGGCGTACATCACGCTCAAGATCGTGCAGAACTCCTGGCGCACGGTCCGCGAACGGCTTCAGGAACTGCCCGGCGCCGCGCACATCGCGCTGGTCAGCGGGGATTTCGACGTACTGCTGCTCGTGCACACGGCCGACAACAGGGCGCTGCGCGAGCTCGTACTGACGAAGATCCAGTCGATGCCGGAAGTGCTCAGCACGCGCACCCTGCTGGTCTTCGAGGAGACAGATCTCGACTCGGCGGGCTCCCCACAGGCGCCCCAGTCACCGCAGCCGCCCCAGTCACCCCAGTCACCCCAGGAGCTGTGAGCAGCCTCAGCGGCTGGTCCGCAGCCCGTCGAACGCCAGCCGCACCACGGTCTCGGCGAGCTGCTCCCCGTCCACGCCGCCATGGCCCTCGGCCGCCTGCGGCCGGTACCACTCCACCAGCGAGTTGACCATTCCGAAGAGCAGTCGCGTCGCCATGCGTATGTCCACATCGGTGCGCAGATCACCGTCGGCGGCCGCCGCCTTCATCAGATCGGCCACCCGCTGGTCGAACTCGCGGCGCCGCTCCAGCGCCCAGCGCTCGGCCTTCGTATTGCCGCGTACGCGAAGGAGCAGCGTGACGTACGGCAGCTCGGCCATCAGCACCTCCACGGTGCGCCGGGTGACGTACTCCACCCGCTCGATCGCCCGCCCGCGCACCGCGCCCGGCTCGTCGAGGATCCCGAAGAGACCGTCGAGGGCCCGGCTGACCGCGCGGCGCAGCAGCTCCTCCTTGCCCGCCACGTGGTGGTAGATCGAGGACTTCGAAATGCCGGCGGCCTTGGAAAGGTGCTCCATGGACGTGCCGTCGTAGCCACGCTCGTTGAAGACCCGGACAGCCACCGTCAGGAGCGTCTCGGGGGTGTACGTGTCGCGCTTGGCCGCGGTCATGAGGCGCCCTCTTCCTTGGCGGCGAACGCCTGCCGGTAAAGCGCCAGAGACGGTGCGTAGCGCCCGGTCGGGCAGCACTCGTGCAGGTTCTGCAGCAGGTCGTACGCCCAGTCCTGGCCGAGCGCGCGGCTCCATTCGACCGGCCCCAGGGGGTAGTTCACACCGAGCCGCATCGCCGTGTCGATGTCCTCGGGCGAGGCGACGCCCCGCGCGACCGCGTCGGCGGCCAGGTCGATGAGCATGGCGACCGTACGGGCGACGATCATGCCGGGGACGTCACCGATGACGCTGACGTCCTTGCCGAGCTTCTGGAAGAGCCCGGTGGCTTCGGCGAGCGCCCGCGCGGACGTGTCCTCGGAGGCGGAGAGCGCGATACGGGTCGCGCCCCGGTAGTCGAGGGCGAGGTCGAAATAGACGACGTCCGCGTACTCCACGGAGGTCCGTCCGTCGGCCGGTACGAGCTGCCCTTCGCCCGGCAGCTCGATGTACGGGCCGCCCGCCCCCACCCGCTCGACGGCGATGCCCGCCTCCTCCATCATCGCGACGAGTACGCCGGCGTGCCCGAGGTCCCCGACGACGGTGACGGCTTCGGGGGCGGCCTCGGGACCCGCCGTCCGGGGAGCGGGCTTCGCCGCCCCCTCGCCTCCGTACGGGAACCAGCCGTGGCCCGACTTGCGGCCGAGCCGGCCCGACTCGACGAGACGGCGCTGGGCGAGCGAGGGAACGAACTTGGGGCTCTGGAAGAACGACTCCCAGACGGACCGGCTGACCGCTTCGTTGACGTCCTGTCCGATCAGGTCGGTCAGCTCGAAGGGGCCCATCCTGAAGCCGCCCGACTCGCGCAGTACGGCGTCGATGGTGGCCGGGTCGGCGCCCCGCTCCTCGTACACCGCGAAAGCCTCGGCGTAGAAGGGGCGGGCGATGCGGTTCACGATGAAACCGGGGGTGTCCGCGCAGCGCACCGGGGTCTTGCCCCAGGCGGCCGCCGTCGCCCACGCGCGCGTGGCGCTCATTTCGTCGGTCGCGAAGCCGCTGACGACCTCGACCAGGGGCAGCAGGGGCGCAGGGTTGAAGAAGTGCAGCCCGACAAAGCGGCCGGGGTTCTTCAGGGGACCCGCGATGGCCGTGACGGAGAGGGAGGAGGTGTTGGTGGCCAGCAGGCAGTCGTCGGAAACGATCGCTTCGAGGGCGGTGAACAGCTCCTGCTTGACCGAAAGCTTTTCGACAATCGCCTCGACGACGAGTGAGGCGTCGGCCAGCTCCGAAAGATCGCTCGCCGCGTGCAGCCGGGCGCGGGCACTGTCCGCTTCCGCGCGTTCGAGCCGGCCCTTCTCGACGAGCCGGTCCAGGCGCGCGCCGACGGCCTCCGCGGCCTCCTGGGCGCGCCCCGGCGCGGCGTCGTAAAGACGCACCGGGTGGCCTGCGAGGAGAGCGACCTGGGCGATGCCCTGACCCATGGTGCCGGTGCCTACGACGGCGACGCTGCGGGCTCGATCGATAGCTGTCATGACCCGATCCTCCCGTATGAGTTATCCACAGGTTTTACCGGGCCCTCTTGTCCCGACCGATCGTTCGGTTACTGTATCCGTGTCCGCCTGTCCCTGCCCAGCTCGACGAGGAGTTGGTCCGCCGTGGCCGCCGAACTCACCACTTCCCAGCTGTCCCAGAAGCACCAGGCCACACTGGCCCAGGCGCTCGAGGTGATCCGCACGCGGGCGTACTGGTCCCCGCACCCCGAGCACCCCAAGGCGTACGGCGAGAACGGCAGCCTGAGCGCCGCCGAAGGCCTCGCGGCCTTCCAGGCCCTGCACGGCACCCGCTTCGAACTCGACCAGCCCGGCACCGACGGCTGGACGGGCGCCGAGGTGTCGCCGTACGGGCCGGAACTGGGCGTCGAATACCCGCACGCCGACCTCGACGTCCTCCTGCCGGCGATGCGGGCGGGCATGGGCGCCTGGCGGGACGCCGGACCGGAGACCCGCGCCCTGGTCTGCCTCGAAATCCTGTCGCGCATCAGCGCCCGTACGCACGAATTCGCGCACGCTGTCATGCACACCAGCGGCCAGGCCTTCATGATGGCGTTCCAGGCTGGCGGCCCGCACGCCCAGGACCGCGGCCTGGAGGCCGTGGCGTACGCGTACGGCGAGCAGGTCCGTACCCCCGAGGCGGCCGACTGGTCCAAGCCGCAGGGCAAGCGCGACCCGCTCAACCTGAGCAAGTCCTTCACCGCCGTCCCGCGCGGCATCGCGCTGCTCATCGGCTGCAACACCTTCCCGACCTGGAACGGCTACCCGGGCCTCTTCGCCTCCCTCGCCACCGGCAACCCCGTCCTCGTCAAGCCGCACCCCCGCGCGGTCCTGCCGCTCGCCCTCACGGTCCGGGTCGCCCGCGAAGTCCTCACCGAGGCCGGCTTCGACCCGAACCTGGTGGCACTGGCGGCCGAGCGTCCCGGCGAGGGCATCGCCAAGACCCTGGCGGTGCGTCCGGAGATCCGGATCATCGACTACACCGGTTCCACCACCTTCGGCGACTGGCTGGAGACCAACGCCCGCCAGGCGCAGGTCTACACCGAGAAGGCCGGCGTCAACACGGTGGTGATCGACTCCACCGACGACTACAAGGGAATGCTGTCCAACCTGGCGTTCTCGCTGTCCCTCTACAGCGGCCAGATGTGCACCACCCCGCAGAACCTCCTGATCCCCAGGGACGGGATCATGACGGACGCCGGTGCCAAGTCCTACGACGAGGTCGTCTCCGACCTCGCGGCCTCGGTCGCCGCACTGCTCGGCGACGACGCCCGCGCGAACGCGCTGCTGGGCGCACTGGTCAATCCCGACGTGAAGGCCCGCCTCGAAGCGGCCGCGGGAATGGGCGAAGTGGCGCTCCCGTCACGGGAGATCACGAACCCGGACTTCCCTGGAGCGGTGGTTCGTACGCCGGTCATGGTCAAGCTCGACGGCGCCAAGCCGGACGCGGAAGCGGCGTACATGTCCGAGTGCTTCGGCCCGGTCTCCTTCGCCGTCGCCGTCGACTCCACGGAGGACGGCCTGGAGCTGCTGCGCCGTACGATCCGCGAGAAGGGCGCCATGACGGTGGGCGCGTACACGACCTCGCAGATCACGGAGGCCGCCATCGAGGAAGTCTGCCTGGAGGAGTCCGCGCAGCTTTCGCTGAACCTGACGGGCGGGGTGTACGTCAACCAGACCGCGGCGTTCTCCGACTTCCACGGCTCGGGCGGCAACCCGGCGGCCAACGCCGCCCTGTGCGACGCGGCGTTCGTCGCCAACCGCTTCCGCGTGGTGGAGGTCCGCAGGCAGGCGTAGCCGGTCAGCTGCTCGCCCGCCCCACCTTCAGGCCGTCAGGCAGGGGTGGTGGCGGGCGGTCCGCCCCAGTGGAACAGCGTCATGGCGACGCTGGTGGCGAGGTTGTAGCTGGACACCTGCGGGCGCATGGGGAGGGACACCAGCTCGGTCGCCCTGCTCCGCAGCTCGGGTGAGATCCCGTGCCGCTCGGAACCGAACGCTATGAGCGCGTCGTCGGGGACCTTCACGGACCTGATGTCCTCGCCCTCCGGGTCCAGTACGTACAGCGGACCGGGCGGCAACTCGTCCAGGCTTCTGTGCTCGACGGCCGTGGCGTAGTGCAGGCCCGCTCCGGCACGCACCACGTTCGGGTGCCAGGGGTCCATGTCGCCGGTCGTGACCACACCCGTGGCACCGAAACCGGCAGCCAGGCGCACCACGGCTCCGACGTTGCCGAGATTACGAGGGTTGTCCAGCACGACGACCGGAGACGGCCGGGGCAGCCGGGACAGGGTCTCCGCGTTCGCCCGGGCATCGCGTCGGACGGCCAGTGCGGCAATCCCCGTGGTGTGAATCCGGGGGACCAGCTCACGCAAGGCGTGGGCCGGAATTTCGACCACGGACCGAGCGATCACGTCCGACACGTCATCTGCCAGCTCCCGTGCGAGCGCCACCGCGGCCTGCCGGTCGCTCGTCACCGTCATCCGCACGTCCGCACCGAAGCGCAGCGCGTGCTTGATGGCATGGAACCCGTCGAGCAGAACGGTGTCCGGGGCAGCCGCGCGCCACCGCCCCATCACAGCCTCGGCCACGTCATCGGTCATGACTTCAGCCTACGGGGGCGTTTGACCAGGCCCGATACGTCGAGCCGCGCCCCCCAACGGCCGATACGCCGCAGGAAGCCGGTCGGCAGGAAGACCGCGTCGGCGGCGATCATCGCGAGGGAGAAGAAGGGCAGCCCGAGCAGCACAGCGATCGCCGCGTGCTCAGCGATCATGACGGCGAGCAGGACGTTCTTGACCTGCCGGTTGAAGAGCGTGAAGGGGAACGCGACCTGAACGGCCACCGTCCCGTACGTCAGCAGCATCACGATCACGCCGCTGGAGGCGAGCAGCCCGGAAAGCGCGGGCCAGGGCGAGAAGTAGTCCAGGTGCAGCGGGTAGTAGAGCGCGGTGCCGTCCTGCCAGCGCGAGCCCTGGATCTTGTACCAGCCGGCGGTCGCGTAGACGAGACAGACCTCGGCCATGATCACGAAGAGTCCGGCGTTGTGCGCGAGGTTGGCGATGACGTCCAGCAGGATGCGCGGCTGCCCAGGCGCGTAGCGGCCGGCCGCCCACCACAGGCCGTGTGCGACCAGCAAGCCCCAGAAGATCAGCAGCCAGCCGCCGCTGAGCTCGCCCATGAACGTGAGCGCGACGAGGCAGGCACCGAGCGCACCCCACAGGGCCGGCCCCACCTGGTCTCCGCGAGAGGGATCGCGCCGCGCGTCCAGCGACCACACCTGCCCGCACCGCGTCAGTACCAGGTAGATCGCCATCAGATGGATGACGTTGTCGCCGCCGTCGCCCACGAAGATGCTGCGGTTCTGCAGCGACAGCACGCCGATCATGAAGAGGACGGACATCGTCCGGGTCCGCCAGCCCAGCATCAGCAGCGCCGCCGACACGACGGCGAGCCCGTAGACGATCTCGAACCACAGCGAACTCTCCGACCACATCAGCGCGGTGAAGGCCTGATTGTTCGCTATCAGCTTGTGGGCCATGTCCCAGCTCCACGGCCCGTCCGGCCCGTACAGCTCACGGCGGTGCGGGTACTCCCAGAGGAGGAAGAGCAGCCAGGTCAGCGAGAACCCGATCCGGACGACGGCGCTCTGGTACGGCCCGATGGCGGTGGAGGTGACGCGCTGAACGGCGCCCGCGAGCTTACGGGCCGCAGCGCCGCCGTGGGCGCGGCCCGCGACAGGGCCCGGCGTACGGCCGGGGGCGCGGTCAGCAGTGCGGTCAGGGGTGCGGACGGACGACGAGCTCACCGGGCCGCCTCCGATGCGCGCCGGGCGCCCTCCGGAAGGTCCGCCTCGGTCACCGGCCACCACGGAAGCACTCGATGGGCCGGCCGGGCGTTCGTCTTCTCGTTGCTCCACGGCGGCGCCTTCACCCACATCGTCTCGGACCTGACCTGTATCCGCTCGACCTTGCCGCCGAGGTCCAGGCCGGCGAGGCGCAGCATGACGGTGCGGCGGACGTAGCGCTCGGACAGGGCGCCGCGCATGCCGTTCGGCTTGTTCGCGTTGTCGTGCGAGGCGGTGTAGAAGTCCCAGGCCCGCCGCAGCGCGTTCTGGACCGTGTGGCTCGGCAGCAGATTGCCGCGGATCGCTTCGCCGTCCTGGGCGGAGAGGTCGATCCAGTCGCTGGTCTTCCACTGCCCGTCGGCCGTACGGACCTGCGCCCGCACCTGTACGGAAATGTTCTGCTGGAGCGGATTAGGAGCGAAGAGCTTCCAGTTCTGCTCGAATTCGGGGTAGACCCAGTCGTCTATGGCCTCACCGTTCTGCTTGGTGAGGGTGTTGGACGGTGCGACGTGCAGGAAAACCATCCCGAGGTGCACACACGCGATGACGCCGACGACGGCGAGCGCGAGGGCTGCCACCGCCTGGTACGGGAGCGAGAGCGCCGCGATACCGCCGCTCGGTATGCCGGGGCCGGGAGGATCCTCCGGGCCCTTCGGCACCTCGGAGGCGTCCGTGGCGCCCGGGACCTGACCCGCCCCCCGCCCGGCGGTTACGCCCCTGTCGTCGTACGAATCCATCCCGCCCCGCTCACCGTTGGTCCACCTCAGTTATCCACAGGGTTGACACCCTACGGGCCGCCGACTCACCATTGAAGTCATCGAACCGAACGATCGGTCGGTCGGTTGGCCGCTCGGCAAGAGGCGGCAGGGACGGCAGGGGGCTCGGATGGCTACAGCAGCTGCGCACCGTACGACGGCTGATGCGCAGACCGGACAGGCGGAGCAGACGGCCGCGTACGAAGCGGCGTTCAACGCCGCGGTCGCGGCGGACGAGCGCATCGAGCCCCGCGACTGGATGCCCGACGCCTACCGGGCCTCACTGGTCCGCCAGATGGCGCAGCACGCCCACTCGGAAATCATCGGCATGCAGCCGGAGGCGAACTGGATCACCCGCGCGCCCTCCCTGCGCCGCAAGGCGATCCTGATGGCCAAGGTGCAGGACGAGGCGGGGCACGGGCTCTACCTCTACAGCGCCGCCGAGACCCTGGGCACCGGCCGCGAAGAGCTGCTCGACAAGCTCCACTCCGGCCGCCAGAAGTACTCCTCGATCTTCAACTACCCCACCCTGACCTGGGCCGACGTCGGCGCGATCGGCTGGCTGGTGGACGGCGCCGCGATCACCAACCAGGTGCCGCTGTGCCGCTGCTCCTACGGCCCGTACGCCCGCGCGATGGTCCGGATCTGCAAGGAGGAGTCCTTCCACCAGAGGCAGGGGTACGAGCTGCTGCTGCACCTCAGCAAGGGGACGCCCGAGCAGCACGCGATGGCGCAGGACGCGGTGGACCGCTGGTGGTGGCCGTCGCTGATGATGTTCGGCCCGCCGGACGACGAGTCGGCCCATTCGGCCCAGTCCATGGCCTGGAAGATCAAGCGGCACTCGAACGACGAGCTGCGCCAGCGCTTCGTCGACATCGCCGTACCGCAGGCCGAGGCCCTCGGGCTCACCCTGCCCGATCCCGACCTGCGGTGGAACGAGGAGCGCGGCCAGTACGACTTCGGTCCGATCGACTGGGACGAGTTCTGGAACGTACTGAAGGGCAACGGTCCCTGCAACGAGCAGCGGATCACGCAGCGGCGCACGGCGCACGAAGAGGGCGCCTGGGTCCGGGAAGCGGCAAGCGCGTACGCCGCGAAGCACGGGAAGGCAGCAGCATGACGAACTCCGACTGGCCGCTGTGGGAGGTGTTCGTGCGCTCGCGCCGCGGACTGTCCCACACTCACGCCGGCAGCCTGCACGCGCCGGACGCGGAGATGGCCCTGCGCAATGCCCGCGACCTCTACACCCGCAGGTCCGAGGGCGTCTCGCTGTGGGTGGTGCCCTCGTCGGCGATCACCGCGTCCTCGCCCGACGAGAAGGACCCGTTCTTCGAACCGGCTGCCGACAAGCCCTACCGGCACCCGACCTTCTACGAGATCCCCGAGGGAGTGAGGCACCTGTGACCGCGGCCCTCGCCCTGGGCGACGACGCGCTGGTGCTCTCGCACCGGTTGGGGGAGTGGGCGGGACACGCGCCCGTGCTCGAAGAGGAAGTGGCCCTCGCGAACATCGCGCTGGACCTGCTCGGGCAGGCGCGGATCCTGCTCTCCCTCGTCGGCGACGAGGACGAGCTGGCGTACCTCCGCGAGGAGCGTGCCTTCCGTAATCTCCAGCTGGTCGAGCAGCCGAACGGCGACTTCGCGCAGACCATCGCCCGCCAGCTCTACTTCTCCACCTACCAGCGGCTGCTGTACGGGCAACTGGCAGCCGGGGACGGCGAGTTCGCGCCGCTGGCGGCGAAGGCGGTCAAGGAGGTGGCCTACCACCAGGACCACGCCGAGCACTGGACGCTGCGCCTGGGCGACGGCACCGAGGAGAGCCACGGGCGGATGCAGCGGGGCTGCGACGCGCTGTGGCGGTTCACCGGTGAGATGTTCCAGCCCGTCGAGGGCGTCGACGTCGACTGGCAGAAGCTGGAGGCCGGCTGGCGGGAGTCGGTCGGCGCCGTGCTGGAGCGGGCGACGCTGACCGTGCCCGAGGGGCCGCAGAGCGGAGCCTGGGCGGCGGGCGCGGGCCGCCAGGGGCTGCACACCGAACCGTTCGGGCGGATGATCGCCGAGATGCAGCACCTGCACCGCAGCCACCCGGGGGCGACATGGTGACCGAGACGCTCCTGGAGGCCGAGCTGCGCAGGGTCGCGGGCTCGGTCCCCGACCCGGAACTGCCGGTGCTCACCCTGGAGGAGCTCGGCGTCCTGCGCGCCGTCCACATCCACGGACCGGGCAGGGTCGAGGTCGAGCTGACGCCGACGTACACCGGCTGCCCGGCGATCGAGGCGATGTCCTCGGACATCGAGCGTGTGCTGCACGACCACGGCATACCGGAGGTCTCGGTCCGCACGGTCCTGTCCCCGGCCTGGTCGACGGACGACATCAGCGCTGAGGGCCGCCGCAAGCTCGCCGAGTTCGGCATAGCCCCGCCGCGCCCGCAGCCCGCCGACGGCGGACCCGTGCCGCTCACCCTGTCGGTGCGCTGCCCGCACTGCGGGTCCACGGACACGGAGCTGCTCAGCCGGTTCTCCTCCACCGCGTGCAAGGCACTGCGCCGCTGCGTTTCCTGCCGCGAACCGTTCGACCACTTCAAGGAGTTGTAGATGCTGTCCTCAGACGCCGGACGCGCTGGGTTCCATCCGCTCCGGGTCCGCGAGGTCGAGCGGCTCACCGACGACTCCGTGGCCGTCACCCTCGACGTGCCGCCCGAGCTCCGCGACACCTTCCGCCACACACCCGGCCAGCACATCGCGCTGCGCCGCGTCGTGGCAGGCGAGGAGATCCGCCGTACGTACTCGATCTGCGCCCCGGCCACCGAAGCGCCACTGGAGCCGGTGCTGCGGGTCGGCATCCGGCTGGTCGACGGCGGCGATTTCTCGACGTACGCCCTCAAGGAGCTGACCGTCGGCGACACGGTGGAGGCCATGGCTCCGACGGGCCGCTTCATCCTGAACCCGCGCCCGGGCCGCTTCGCGGCGATCGTGGGCGGCAGCGGCATCACGCCGGTGCTGTCGATGGCGGCGACGGTGCTGGCGCGCGAGCCCGACGCCACTTTCTGTCTGGTCCGCAGCGACCGCACGGCGGCTTCGACGATGTTCCTGGAGGAGGTGGCCGACCTGAAGGACCGCTATCCGGACCGTTTCCAGCTGGTCACCGCGCTCTCCAGGGAAGAGCAGCAGGCGGGGCTGCCGTCGGGCCGCCTCGACGAGGAGCGGCTGACCGGGCTGCTGCCCGCGCTGCTGCCGGTGGCGGAGGTGGACGGCTGGTTCCTGTGCGGGCCCTTCGGTCTCGTCCAGGGCGCCGAGCGGGCGCTGCGCGCTCTCGGGGTGGCCAGGAACCGTATCCACGAGGAGATCTTCCACGTCGACGACGGAACGGGAACGGTCACCAGTGGTACGGCGACGGCTCCCACGAGCAGCACCCTCACCGCCACGCTCGACGGCCGGTCGGGCAAGTGGCCGGTACAGGACGGCGAATCGCTGCTGGAGACGGTGCTGCGCAGCCGCGCGGACGCGCCGTACGCCTGCAAGGGCGGCGTCTGCGGGACCTGCCGGGCCTTTCTGGTCTCCGGTGAGGTGCGGATGGACCGCAACTACGCGCTGGAGCCGGAGGAGACGGAAGCCGGCTACGTCCTGGCCTGCCAGTCGCATCCCGCGACGCCGGAAGTGGAGCTGGACTTCGACCGCTGAAGTCCCGCCCGTTCCCGCACCTTCCCTTCACCTAGAACCTGTTCTATCTTGACGGTCCGTCAGGTGAATGCGGTACCGAGGGCACGGGAGGGCAAGGGACGTGGACTTCACCTTCACCGAGGAGCAGCAGGCGGCCGTCGAAGCCGCGAAGGCGGTCTTCTCGGGCGTCGCGCCCGACCAGGTCCCGAGCCCGGCACTCACCCCGGGCGCGGTGGCCGAGGACTTCGACCGGCCGCTGTGGGCCAGGCTCGCCGGCTGTGACCTGCTGAGCCTGGTCCTGGCCGCCGAACACGGAGGGGCGGGCCTCGATCCCATCGCGCTCTGCCTCGTGCTGCGCGAGTCCGCGAAGGTGCTCGCCCGCGTACCCCTGCTGGAGACCAGTGCGGTCGCGATGGCCGTACAGGCCTACGGCAGCCCGGAGCTGGCGGCCGAGATCCTTCCCCGCGTCGGCCGCGGCGAACTGGTGCTGACGGCCGGCGCCAACGGCCGCACCGGCCACGATCCGGCCGAGCTCGCCGTCACCGCACAGCGGGACGGCGGTCAATGGCTGCTCGACGGCGTCCAGACGGGCGTGCCCTGGGCGCAGAGCGCGGACCGTATCGCCGTGCCCGCGCACACCGGCGCGGGCCGCGCCGTGCTCGCCCTGGTCCCCCGCGACCACCCGGGCGTCACGCTCGCCGACCAGGTCTCCACCAGCGGAGAACGCTTCGCCGAGGTCCGCCTCGATTCCGTACGCGTCACCGCCCCTCAGGTGATCGACACCGAGGGCGCCTGGGACTGGCTGCGCGATCTCCTCACCACCGGCACCTGCGCGCTCGCACTGGGGCTCGGCGAGCGCGTACTGGCCATGACGAGCGAATACACCGGCAAACGCGAACAGTTCGGCTTCCCCGTCGCCACCTTCCAGGCCGTGGCCGTCCAGGCGGCCGACCGCTACATCGACCTGCGCGCCATGGAAGTCACCCTCTGGCAGGCCGCCTGGCGGCTGGCCACGGGATCGCACGGCGCCCTGCCCGTGACGGGCGATGTGGCGGTGGCGAAGATCTGGGCGTCCGACAGTGTACGCCGCGTCGTGCAGACCGCACAGCATCTGCACGGCGGCTTCGGCGCGGACACCGACTACCCCCTGCACCGCTACCACGCGTGGGCCAAGCAGATCGAGCTCTCACTCGGCCCGGCCGCCGCGCACGAAGAGGCACTGGGCGACCTGCTGGCCGCCCACACCCTTGGCTGAGATCAGAGGACGAAGGCCGGGCTTCCGCTGTCGGTGACCATCGGGCGTCCGGCGCCGTCCCAGGCGAGCATCCCGCCGTCGACGTTCACCGCGTCCACGCCCTGCTGCACCAGATACTGCGTGACCTGCGCGGACCGGCCACCGACCCGGCACATCACGTGCACCCGCCGGCCGTCCTGCGCCGCTTCGGTGAGCTCACCGAAGCGGCCCACGAAGTCGCTCATCGGGATGTGCAGCGCGCCCTCGACGTGACCGGCTGCCCACTCGTCGTCCTCCCGTACGTCCAGCACGAGGCCGTCGGCCGGCACCGCCGCGGCGTCGACCGAAGGGAGCGGGGCGAAATTCATGGGTCATGCCTTCTTTCGTACGTACACAGTCTTCGCAACCTACTGCACCAGTTTCGCCAGATCCGCCTCGCGCTCGGAGACCCGCGCGAGCAGTTGCTCGGCGATCTCCTCCAGCAACCGGTCCGGATCCTCGGGCGCCATCCGCAGCATCGACCCGATGGCGCTGTCCTCCAGCTCCTGGGCGATCACCGACAGCAGCTCCTTGCGCTGCGAGAGCCACTCCAGCCGGGCGTAGAGCTCGTCACGCTCAGGCTGCTGCTCCTCGGGCGCCGGCCCCGCCGCCCACTCCTCCGCGAGCGTGCGCAGCTGGTCCACATCACCGCGCCCGTACGCGGCATTGACCCGCGTAATGAACTCGTCCCTGCGGCTCCGCTCCGCATCGTCCTGCGCCAGGTCCGGGTGCGCCTTGCGGGCAAGCTCCCGGTAGAGCTTGCGCGCCTCCTCGGTCGGCCTGACCCGCTTCGGCGGCTGCACGGTCTGCCCGGTGAGCATCGCCGATGCCTCGGGCGACAGGCCGTCCGAGTCCATCCAGTCGTGGAACAGCTCCTCGACGCCGGGCATCGGCATGACGACGGCCCGCGCCTCGTCCGCCCTGCGGCGGTCTTCCGGATCGCCGGTACGGGCGGCTGTGGCCTCCGCGATCTGGGCGTCCAGCTCGTCCAGGCGCGCGTACATCGGTCCGAGCTTCTGGTGATGGAGCCGGGAGAAGTTCTCCACCTCGACCCGGAAGGTCTCCACCGCGATCTCGAACTCGATCAGTGCCTGCTCGGCGGCGCGCACGGCCCGCTCCAGCCGGGCCTCGGGCCGCTCCGGAGCCTCGCCCGTCTGCGGCTCCCCGGCCTCACGTCCAGCCTCGCCCCCGGCCTCGCGCCCGGACGCGTGCGGGTCCTGCGGGTCATCGTTGCGGGTCGTCGGCTCCCCGTGAGCTTCCTGAGTCACCCGCCCAGCGTACGGGCGGCGGGGGTCGCCGTGCTCACACCCCTGCCTCGGCGGCTATTCGCCCGTCCTTGACCGCCGCCACCAGATCGGCGTGATCCGCTTCCGTACGGTCCGCGTACACCACCGCGAAACGCGCCACCGCCTCGTCGAACTCCTCGTTCTTCCCGCAGTACCCGGCGACCAGCCGGGGGTCGACGCTGTGCGCGTGGGCACGCGCCAGCAGCGCCCCGGTCATCCGCCCGTAGTCGTCCAGCTGGCCGGGGTCGAGCGCCGCCGGATCCACACTGCCCTTGCGGTTCCTGAACTGCCGTACCTGGAAGGGCCGCCCTTCCACCTCGGCCCAGCCCAGCAGGTTGTCACTGACCACCTGCATCCGCTTCTGCCCGAGCACGACCCGCCGCCCCTCATGCCCGGCGCCCGGCGCCCCGAAGCCGGCGAGAGGCAGGTAGGGCGCCAGCACCGACGGGCGCGCCTCCTTCACCTGGAGCACCAGCGGCTCGCCCCGGTGGTCGAGCAGCAGCACCACGTACGACCGCGTCCCCACGCTGCCGGTGCCGACCACCCGGAACGCCACATCGTGGATCGCGTACCGCGCGAGCAGCGGCAGCCGGTCCTCGGGAAGCGTCTTGAGATACCCGCCCAGCGCCGAGGCGACCGCGGCCGCCTCCACGTCCGTCACCCGCCGCAGCACCGGCAACGCGTCCACGAAGCGCCGCGTCCCGCCCGGCCCCTCGGCCGTCGCCCTGGCGGCGAACCGCGCACTGGTGTTGTTACGGGCCTTCTCCGCGACCCGCTCGAGCGTGCCGAGCAGGTCCCGCGCGTCCGTGTGCGAGACGAGCTCCTCGTCGGCGATCGCGTTCCACGCGTCCAGCACCGGCATCCTGGCCAGCAGCCGCATCGTCCGCCGGTACGCCCCGACCGCGTCGAAAGCCGCCTGCCGGCAGACGTCCTCGCCGGCCCCCGTCTGGCGCCCCGCCAGCACCAGTGACGCCGCGAGCCGCTTGACGTCCCACTCCCACGGGCCGACGACGGTCTCGTCGAAGTCGTTCAGGTCGATGACCAGCCGGCCGCGCGCATCGCCGTACAGGCCGAAGTTCGCCGCATGCGCGTCACCGCATATCTGCGCGCCCAGCCCCGTGACCGGCGTACCCACCAGGTCGTGCGCCATCAGTCCGGCCGCGCCCCGCATGAAGGCGAAGGGGGAAGCGGCCATACGCCCGACCCGTATCGGCGTCAGCCCGGGCACCCGGCCGCGGCTGGACTCCTCGACCGCCCGCACCGCGTCGGGCCGCCGCACCGCGAGCACCAGCGAATCGTGCGAGGCCCTGGGCACCCGCGACCGCAATGCCTTGCCCTCAGCCTTGGGCGATACGTCGGGCGATCCCTCCCCCGTACACCGCGCGAAGCCTGGCACCTCGGGAATACGCCCCCGGGACAGCGCCCCCTCGACCCTCTCGACCCTCTCGTTCTCGGCCATGGTGCGCCGCCTCCCCCGCCCTCGCACAGCACCGGCTGCTGCCGGCCGCAGCCGCCAACATCAACTGCTCACGACCGTACCGCCGCCCGCCGACACCCGTCTCCCCCTGTGGACAACTCCTGTGGACAACCGAACGCACAGGAGGGCGGAGGGGAGCGGAGGAGGCCCGAGGACCTACCGCAGTGTGACGACCGTCGCCGTACCCACGGACCCGTCCGTGACGATCGTGCGTACGTCGGACTCGCGCCCCGCGGCCAGCCGCTCCAGCCCCGCCGCATCCGGCTGCAGCCGCCCCCGCTCGAAGACGACCAGGCTCACCAGCGTCCCCTCAGGCACTCGGACCCGCATCCTCCGGTACTGCGCGTACGTCACCGCGTCGCACCCGGAGTACCAGCCGAACTCCGGCTCGTACCCCGTCACCACCAGACACGGCCGCCCCTGCGCCGCCGCCCCGATCTCCCGCGCGACCGGCACCGTCGACGAGGCCAGCCGCGTCGGCCCCGGCATGGCGCCGTGCGCCACGACCTGCGTCGTACCCAGCACCGTGATCCCCGCCAGCGCCGCCACGGCGGCCAGCACGGCCGCGCTCCGCGCCGGCCCCACCAGCTCGGCCACCGCCTGCACACCGAGCACGGTGAGAAGAACGACAGCGAGGTAGACGAACCGCGGCTCCCCGTCCGTCGCCACGCCGAGGATCACGAAGACCAGCACCGCGGCCGTTCCCAGGAACACCCGCCGCCGGTCATCCGCCCGTACCCCGCAACGCCCGTCGCGCCCCCCTCGGACCCGCCGCAGCGCCGCCCCGGCCGCCCACAGTCCCGCGACCATCACCACCGCACCGAGATCCCCTGCCAGCCGGTACGGAAAGACCGCCAGGTAATAGACGAGCCCGTCACCCACGTACGCGCGATTGGCCTGCGAAGTCGCCGACAGCACCATCCCGAGCGGCGACCCCGTCTCCCGTACGGCATGCACCAGATGCGGTACGAGCCCGATCACCAGCACCACAGCGGCCCCCACCAGCCGCCGCCCCTGTGCCGCCCACGCGCGCGGGCCGTACGCGAAGAGCGCGGCGAGCCCGACCGCCAGCAGGTTCCCCACCACGCCGTACCGCAGATAGAAGGCAGCCAGCGCGGCGGCCGGCACTCCCCACAAGGCCCGGGACCCGTCCTTCTCCTGCGCACGCACCAGCAGGAAGACAACGACCAGCACAAGCCCGGTCGCCCCGATGTCATTGAGGTACTCCGGCACCCGGCGCAAGAACCCCAGCCCGCTCAGCAGCACCACCACGACCACCACCGCACGCCGCCGCGAGGTCCAGGCGGCCGCGACGAGGTACGTCACCGTCAGCGTCCCCAGAGCCAGTACAAGCCCCACCGCACGCAGCACCCCCACGCCGCCACCAACACCACCGCCCGCACCCGCACCCGCACCGCAAGCGCCATACAGCCACAGAGCGATCGCCCCCAGCGCCGGAAGCCCCACAGGCCGGTAGACGCCCCAGCCCGCGTCCGGAGTCCCGTCCACCCAGGAGCGCGCCTTGTTGGCGTACACCGCCTCCTCATGACCGAGGTACGGCTCGAAATCCTGCAGCGCCGCCCACACCCCGGCGGCCGACACCACCGCCCCCACGGCGTACGCCCAGGAGGGCACCCGCCGCAACGCCCGCACAGCCCGCCGCCAGGGCGGGGGTATCCGCTCCCCCCACAGCGGCCGCGAGATCAGCCACGCGGGCGCCGCGACCAGCAGATACGGCCACGGCTGCCACCCCGGCAGCCACGACCCGAACCCCGCCACCAGCAGCACCTGCTGTGCGCCGGCGAGCGCCGTGAACACCACGGCCACGACACCGGCGGCCTTCCTGCGGCTCACCCCGAGATCCCCCACCCCGAACAGAACCCGAAACAGAAACGGACCCCATCGAATAAACGATGAGGCCCGAATCATGGGTCAAACCAAGTGCGCGAGGGGGGATTTGAACCCCCACGTCCCTAAGGACACTGGCACCTGAAGCCAGCGCGTCTGCCGTTCCGCCACTCGCGCATGAGTGGTGCCGTTCGAATCTCTCACTGGTTTGTGCGAGCGCCTGACGACATGCAGAAGATTAGCACGGTGGCCAGGGTGGATTCACACGCGTTGTTCGGGGGGACCCGAGGAAGGGAACGACCAAGGGAACGGCCGAGGGAACGAGACAAGAGAACGATCACGGGAACGCCGCCGCCCGCCACCCACTCCTCCAGAGTGCCCACCGAGTGCGGGACACTGTCAGCAGGCCACCTCTACGATCCCTGTGAGAGGTGACACTCATCCACTGTGCAGACAAGGGGAACCAGCCGATTTCCCGACGCGTGGATACGATCAGTAAGCAGTACCAGGACGGCAACGACGGAGGAGGTGCCTCATGGGAGTCCTGAAGAAGTTCGAGCAGCGACTCGAAGGTCTGGTCAACGGCACCTTCGCCAAGGTGTTCAAGTCCGAAGTCCAGCCCGTCGAGATCGCCGGCGCCCTCCAGCGCGAGTGCGACAACAACGCGACGATCTGGAACCGCGAGCGGACCGTCGTCCCCAACGACTTCATCGTCGAGCTCTCCACCCCGGACTACGAGCGCCTCAGCCCGTACTCCGGCCAGCTCGGCGACGAGCTCTCCGGCCTGGTCCGCGACTACGCGAAGCAGCAGCGCTACACCTTCATGGGCCCCATCAAGGTCCACCTGGAGAAGGCCGAAGACCTCGACACCGGTCTCTACCGCGTACGCAGCCGCACCCTCGCTTCGAGTACGTCGCAGGCCGCCCCGCCGCAGAGCCCGGCCCCCGGCCGGCACAGCCCCGCACCCGCCGCCCCGCGCGGCGGCGGCTACGGCTACCCGCCGTCGGCCGCCCCCGGAGCGCCCCCCATGCCCGCGGCCCCGCCACCCGGCGCGAGGCCCGCGGGACCCGCAGCCGCACCCGCCGACCGCAGACCGGCCGGTCAGGGCGCGGGCCCCGGCCCCATGCCCGGCGCACAGACGCGGCGCTGGATCGAGATCAATGGCACACGCCATCAGATGTCCCGCCCGACGCTGGTGCTGGGCCGCAGCACCGAAGCAGACGTGCGGATCGACGACCCCGGCGTCTCGCGCCGGCACTGTGAGATCCGGACCGGAACGCCCCCGACGATCCAGGATCTCGGGTCTACCAACGGCATCGTGGTAGACGGACAGCACACCACCCGCGCTACGCTCCGCGACGGCTCGCGGATCGTCGTGGGCAGCACAACCATCGTTTATCGGCAAGCCGAAGGGTGAAGCGGGGGCAATGTCAGAGCTGACCCTGACGGTCATGCGGCTAGGTTTCCTGGCCGTTCTGTGGCTGTTTGTGATTGTGGCCGTCCAGGTCATCCGCAGCGATCTGTTCGGTACGCGGGTAACGCAGCGCGGCTCACGCCGCACCGCGTCCGCCGACGCCAGACCGCAGCAGGCCGGACGCCAGCAACAGGCTGCGGCGCCGCCGCAGCAGCGCCAGCGCCGCGGCGCCCCCACAAAGCTGGTGGTGTCCGAAGGCACACTCACCGGCACGACGGTGGCCCTCCAGGGGCAGACCGTCACGCTGGGGCGGGCGCACGACTCGACGATCGTGCTGGACGACGACTACGCGTCCAGCCGTCATGCCAGGATCTACCCGGACCGTGACGGCCAGTGGATCGTCGAGGACCTCGGGTCCACCAACGGCACGTATCTCGACCGGACCCGACTCACCACCCCGACCCCCATTCCGCTGGGCGCGCCGATCCGCATCGGCAAGACCGTCATCGAGCTGCGGAAGTAGTGCTACATCATGAATGAGCGCGAGCGGAGCGAGCGAGCCGCGGCGGCCGTGACAGCGGATCCCCGACGGCTCCCGACCGGAGGGTGGGCAGTGTGGCTCGAGACCGGCTGTACCCGGAGCCGACGGGCGAGGTGCGCATGAGTCTGTCTCTGCGCTTCGCCGCCGGATCACACAAAGGCATGATCCGGGAAGGCAACGAGGACTCGGGTTACGCCGGCCCACGCCTTCTCGCCATCGCCGACGGCATGGGCGGACAGGCCGCGGGCGAAGTGGCGAGCTCCGAGGTCATTTCGACCCTGGTCACGCTCGACGACGACGTACCCGGCTCGGACATCCTCACCTCGCTCGGCACCGCCGTGCAGCGGGCCAACGACCAGCTGCGCATGATGGTCGAGGAGGACCCCCAGCTGGAGGGCATGGGCACCACGCTCACCGCCCTCCTGTGGACCGGTCAGCGCCTCGGTCTCGTGCACGTCGGCGACTCACGGGCGTACCTGCTCCGTGACGGCGTACTGACACAGATCACGCAGGACCACACCTGGGTGCAACGCCTCGTCGACGAGGGCCGCATCACCGAGGAAGAAGCCACCACCCACCCACAGCGCTCCCTGCTGATGCGCGCGCTGGGCAGTGGCGACCACGTCGAACCCGACCTCTCCATCCGTGAGGTCCGGGCCGGCGACCGCTACCTGATCTGCTCCGACGGCCTCTCCGGCGTCGTCTCCCACCAGACGATGGAAGAGACGCTCGCCAGCTACCACGGCCCCCAGGAGACCGTGCAGGAGCTCATCCAGCTCGCCCTGCGCGGCGGCGGACCCGACAACATCACCTGCATCGTCGCGGACGTCCTCGACGTCGACGGCAACGACACCCTGGCCGGGCAGCTCAACGACACCCCGGTCGTCGTCGGCGCGGTCGCCGAGAACCAGATCCAGCAGGCCGCCGCCGACAACGCGGCCGCGATGCAGACCCCCGCGGGCCGCGCGGCGGGCCTCGGCCGGCCCGTTCCCCCGCAGTCCGCACCGGGAGGCGCCTTCGGCCCTCCCGGCAGCGGTGACAACGGCGGCGGTTACGGAGCGGCCCCCGACGGCGCCTTCGGTGCGTACAGCGACGAGGACTTCCTCAAGCCGCGCGCCGGCCGCAGGTGGCTCAAAAGATCGCTCTACCTGGTGCTCGCGCTCGCCGTCGTCGGCGGCGGTCTGTACGGCGGCTACCGCTGGACCCAGACCCAGTACTACGTCGGCGCCAACGACGAGCACGTCGCGCTCTACCGGGGCATCAGCCAGGACCTCGCCTGGGTCTCCCTCTCGAAGATCGAGAAGGACCACCCCGAGATCGAACTCAAGTACCTCCCGCCCTACCAGCGCAAGCAGGTCGAGGCGACCATCACCGAAGGCAGCCTCGCCGACGCACGCGAGAAGGTCGCCGAACTCGGCACCCAGGCCTCCGCGTGCAAGAAGGACGAGGAACGCCGCAAGGCAGAGCGCGAAAACCGCGAGAAAGCAGCGCGTCCGGGCGAGGGCGAAGCGGGCGGCACGACCGGCTCCGGCGCCACGACCCAGACCGCCACGACCCAGAAAATTCCGACGGCTACAGCTCCGCCCACACCTGGCCCCAGCCTCTCCGAGGAAGAGCAGAAGCTCGTCTCGCAGTGCGGTAAGCCGTAAAGCCGTAGGGGGCCTTACCACCATGAGCGTTGTCACCAACACGACCACCATCGGCGCGATCGAAGCGCCGAGCCGGCGCAACACCGAGCTCGCCATGCTCGCGTTCGCCGTCATCATCCCGGTCTTCGCGTACGCCAATGTCGGCCTCGCCAAGGACGGCAGCCTGCCCGCCGGCATGCTCGGCTACGGCATCGGACTCAGCCTGCTCGCGGGCGTCGCGCACCTGATGGTGCGCAAGTTCGCGCCGTACGCCGACCCGCTGATGCTGCCACTGGCCACCCTCCTCAACGGGCTCGGCCTGGTCCTGATCTGGCGGCTCGACCTGGAGCCGTCCATCACCACGCCCGCGCTGGGCGGCGCGATGGCGCCCAAGCAGATGATGTGGTCGGCGGTCGGCGTCGCGCTGTTCCTGTGCGTCCTGCTGTTCCTCAAGGACCACCGCGTACTGCAGCGCTACACGTACATCTCCATGGTCGTGGCCCTCGTACTGCTGATCCTGCCGATGTTCTTCCCCGGCGTGAACGGCGCGAAGATCTGGATCACCATCCCCGGCCTCGGATCACTCCAGCCAGGCGAATTCGCGAAAATCATCATCGCGATCTTCTTCGCCGGCTACCTCATGGTGAAACGCGACGCACTCGCCCTCGCCAGCCGCCGCTTCATGGGCATGTACCTGCCCCGCGGCCGCGACCTCGGACCGATCCTCGCCATCTGGGCCCTCAGCCTGATGATCCTGATCTTCGAGACCGACCTGGGCACCTCACTGCTCTTCTTCGGGCTCTTCGTGATCATGCTGTACGTCGCCACCGAACGCACCAGCTGGGTCGTCTTCGGCCTCACCCTCAGCGCCGCCGGCGCCGTCGGCGTCGCCTCCTTCGCCAGCCACGTACAGACCCGCGTCGACAACTGGCTCAACCCCCTCGCGACGGTCTGCAACGCCGACGGCGAATGCGGCCTCGTCACCGAGACCGCCCAGTCCGTGTACGCCTTCGGCTCCGGCGGCCTCTTCGGCTCCGGCCTCGGCCAGGGCTACTCCAAACTCATCGGCGGCATCGCACCCAAGAGCGACTACATCCTCGCCACCGTCGGCGAGGAAATGGGCCTCACCGGCCTCATGGCGATCATCCTCGTGTACGGCCTCCTCATCGAGCGCGGCGTACGCACCGCGCTCGCCGCCCGCGACCCCTTCGGCAAGCTCCTCGCCATCGGCCTCTCCGGCGCCTTCGCCCTCCAGGTCTTCGTCGTCGCCGGCGGCGTCACCGGCGTCATCCCGCTGACCGGTATGACCATGCCGTTCCTCGCACAGGGCGGCTCCTCCGTCATCGCCAACTGGGCGCTCATCGCCATCCTGCTGCGCATCAGCGACACCGCCCGCAGGCCCGCACCCGCCCCCGCACCTACCTCCGACGCCGAGATGACCCAGGTGGTCCGCCCGTGAACAAGCCCCTGCGCCGGGTCGCGATCTTCTGCGGCCTGCTCGTCCTCGCCCTGCTCGTACGCGTCAACTGGGTGCAGTACGTCAAGGCCGACGAGCTCACCAAGGACCCCAACAACCGCCGCGTACTGATCGACCGCTACGCCCACAAGCGCGGCGACATCATCGTCGACGGCAAGGCCATCACCGGGTCCGTCGAGGCCAAGAACGGTGACCTCAAGTACAAGCGGACCTACAAGGACGGCGCCATGTGGGCCCCCGTCACCGGCTTCGCCTCCCAGGTCTACGGCGCCACCCAGCTCGAGAGCATCGAGGACGACATCCTCACCGGCACCGACGACCGGCTGTTCTTCGACCGGACGCTCTCCATGTTCACCGGTGACAAGAAGCAGGGCGGCAACGTCCTCACCACCCTCAACGGTGACGCCCAGCGCGCCGCGTACAACGGCCTCAAGGGCAAGAAGGGCGCCGTCGCCGCTCTCGACCCGCGCACCGGAAAGATCCTCGCGCTGGCCAGCGCGCCGTCGTACGACCCCTCGACCATCGCCGGCATGGGCGACGGCAAGGCGTGGGAGAAGATCGACAAGAAGCTCAACCCCGACGACCCGTCGCTCAACCGCGCGCTCCGCCAGACCTACCCGCCGGGCTCGACGTTCAAGGCGGTCACGGCCGCAGCGGCCCTGGAGCACGGTCTGTACGACAACATCGACGCGAAGACCAAGTCGCCGCTGCCGTGGAGGCTGCCGCTCTCCACCAAGAACCTGGTGAACGACGGCAACCACCCCTGCGAGAACGCCACCCTGCGCGTCGCCCTCCAGTGGTCCTGCAACACGGTCTTCGGCAAGATCGGCGCCGACCTCGGCAACGAGAAGATGCTGGAGACGGCGGAGAAGTTCGGCTTCAACGAGGAGCAGTTCGTGCCGGTGCGCGCGACCGCGAGCGTGTTCTCCAAGGACATGGACAAGGCCGGGACCGCGCTCTCCTCCATCGGCCAGTTCAACACCGCCGCCACCCCCCTGCAGATGGCCATGGTGACCGCCGCCATCGCCAACGACGGCAAGCTGATGAAGCCGTACATGGTCGACCGGCTCACCGACCCGAACCTGGACGTCCTGGAAAAGACGAGCCCCGAGGAGATGAGCCAGCCGCTCTCTCCCGAGAACGCTCAGAAGGTCCAGGAAATGATGGAGACGGTCGTCAAGGAGGGCACCGGCACCAGGGCCCAGATCCAGGGCGCCACCGTCGGCGGCAAGACCGGCACCGCCCAGCACGGCGTCGACAACAGTGAGAAGCCGTACGCCTGGTTCATCTCGTACGCCAAGACCGACAACGGCTCACCCGTCGCGGTCGCCGTCGTCGTCGAGGACGACAACGCGAACCGTGAGGACATCTCCGGCGGCGGTCTCGCGGCCCCCATCGCCAAGGACGTAATGCAGGCCGTGCTCGACAGGGAGAAGTGACGCCGGTCACCTGAAGGCCGCGTAACGCCCAGGTCGCGGTACCGGTCGGGTATCAGCTGACCGTCACGGGAGGATCGGATACGGCCCGCCCGGTACCGTATGCGCGGACAGCACACCGCCGGACCACACACAGGTGCGGTCGGGACAGACGGAGAGGGCTGGATTAGCTATGGAAGAGCCGCGTCGCCTCGGCGGCCGGTACGAGCTGGGCTCGGTGCTCGGCCGTGGTGGCATGGCCGAGGTCTACATCGCGCACGACACCCGGCTCGGCCGCACCGTCGCCGTGAAGACGCTGCGGGTGGATCTCGCGCGCGACCCGTCCTTCCAGGCCCGGTTCCGCCGCGAGGCCCAGTCCGCGGCCTCGCTGAACCACCCGGCGATCGTCGCGGTCTACGACACCGGCGAGGACTACGTCGACAACGTCTCCATCCCGTACATCGTGATGGAGTACGTCGACGGGTCGACCCTGCGTGAGCTGCTGCACTCCGGCCGCAAGCTGCTGCCCGAGCGCACCCTGGAAATGACCGTAGGCATCCTCCAGGCGCTCGAATACTCGCACCGCGCCCAGATCGTGCACCGCGACATCAAGCCGGCGAACGTCATGCTGACGCGCACCGGCCAGGTCAAGGTCATGGACTTCGGCATCGCCCGCGCCATGGGCGACTCCGGCATGACCATGACGCAGACGGCCGCGGTCATCGGAACCGCCCAGTACCTCTCCCCGGAGCAGGCCAAGGGCGAGCAGGTCGACGCCCGCTCGGACCTCTACTCCACCGGCTGCCTGCTCTACGAGCTGCTGACCGTACGCCCGCCCTTCATCGGGGACTCCCCGGTCGCGGTCGCCTACCAGCACGTACGGGAAGAACCGCAGCCCCCGTCGAACTTCGACGCCGAGATCACGCCCGAAATGGACGCCATTGTCCTGAAGGCGCTGGTCAAGGACCCCGACTACCGCTACCAGTCCGCCGACGAGATGCGCGCCGACATCGAGGCCTGCCTCGACGGCCAGCCCGTCGCGGCCACCTCCGCGCTCGGCGCGGTCGGGTACGGCGGCTACGGCGGCCACGGCGACGATCACCCCACCACGGCGATGCGCTCGGCCGACGGCGGCGGTGCCCCCACGTCGATGCTCCCGCCGGTCAACCCGGACGACGGCGGCTACGGCTACGACGACCGCCCGGACCGCCGCAGGCAGCAGAAGAAAAGCAACCTCTCGACGATCCTGCTCGTCCTCGCGGGCATCCTCGTCCTCGTCGGCGCGATCCTGATCGGCAAGGCGATCTTCAGCGGCGAAAGCGACAAGGGCACCCGCACGGTGCCGCTCCTGGTCGGCGAGACCCTCGCCAAGGCGAAGGATCTCGGCACGAACGCCGACCTCACCGTCCAGGTCGGAGAGCGCAAGGAGTGCGAAGAGCAGCCCAAGGGCAAGATCTGCAGCCAGTCCCCGGACAGCGGCCAGGAGGTCCAGGAAGGCGACACCATCACGGTCGTCGTCTCCACGGGCGCTCCGAAGATCGAAGTCCCCGACGTCATGGACCAGACGAGGGACCGGGCCACCAAGAACCTCGAAGACAAGGGCTTCGACGTCGACACCAAGCAGGTCGAGTCCGAGAAGGCACCCGGCACGGTCGTCAACCAGGACCCGCCGGGCGGCACAAAGGCGGAGAAGGGCGAGACAGTCGTCATCTCCATCGCCAAGTCGACCAAGGCGGACGTCCCGCCGGTCGTCGGTCAGAACGTCGACGCGGCCAAGAAGCAGCTGACGGACCTCGGCTTCCAGGTCTCCGTCGTCGAGGAAGAATCGACCCAGCCCCCGAACACGGTCATCAAGCAGGACCCGGTGGGCAACAGCCAGACCGACAAGGGCGGCACCATCACCCTGACCGTCGCGAAGGCCCCCGCCCAGGAACAGGTCGCGGTACCGGCCGCGACCGGCCAGAAGGTCAAGGACGCCCGCAAGGCGATCGAGGACGCCGGCCTGACCGTCGGCACGATCACCGAGCCCCAGGACGACGAGGCCATCGTCGTCCTCACCCAGCCCGCGGCAGGCCAGCAGGTCCCCAAGGGCACCGCGGTCAACCTGACCACCGTGGCCGGCGGCGGCGGTGGCGGTGACGGCGGAGGCGGTGACGGGGGCAACAACGGCGGCGGCAACGACGCCGGCGGCCTCTTCGGCGGCGGCTTCGGCCGCGGCGGCGACAGCGACTAGCCCGCCCTGGGTGCAGCACGCGGAAGGGCCGTGGACTTCGAGAGAAGTCCACGGCCCTTCTTGCTTGCCTCGGCACTGAACCCTTCAAGGGGGCCTGTCTACATGAAGTCGAACGACACACCGAAACACGAGCGTGTCTTCATATGTACGGACTCGTTAAGCAGCTCACCACTGAGTTGCTGCAAGCAACTCAGTCAGGCCATCGAGCAAGGGCCAAGGAACATGCTCAACGAGACCGTTCTCCTGGAGTCGAAGTCACTGCGCGAGAGCGTGGCCACCCGGACCGACGTACTCAACAGGGTCAAGGCACTGTCGCTACTGCCGGACGGCATGCACGTCACGACGGCGATGGTCGCCGCCTACTTCCAGGTCGGCGTTAAGGCCATCCGCTCCTTGGTGCTTGATCACCGTGACGAGCTGACAGCCAACGGCTAC
Source organism: Streptomyces sp. ISL-96 (assembly GCF_018614035.1). Lineage (GTDB taxonomy): Bacteria > Actinomycetota > Actinomycetes > Streptomycetales > Streptomycetaceae > Streptomyces. The sequence continues at coordinate 194,088 of NZ_JAGGPA010000026.1, read as the reverse complement.
CGCGTTTTGTCAGGTACAGAACTGAGCTCCTTTAAGGAGCTCAGTGGGATCCAGTCGCACACACCGACCCTCGCACTGTTCTCCCGGCGCACCGTCCTCAACGTCGCCATGCTGCTCCGCGACAGCGAAACCGCACGTCAGGTGCGTACGTACCTCCTCGACGCCGAATACACCGCCCGCACGCAGCCTGTGGATAACTTTGTCCCCACAGCCCCTGACCCCCTCGACGACCGCATCGACCGACGCATCACCGACATCCTCGGCAAGGCCGTCGTCCCCATGTTCAACGCCCTCATCGAATCCTCGGGCGAGCAGCGCAAGGAGCTCATCTCCCTCCGCGACGACGTGCAGCGCATCGAGCGCAAGCTCGTCCAGCACGACGTGCGGCTGGTGCGGCTGGAGCGGGTGCAGGGGCAGCGCGGCCTCGCCGGGGTGATGGCTGCCATCGACGGCATGAACTGGCGGGAGTTCGAGGAGCACGTGGCCCAGCTGCTCCGCCGCGACGGCTGCACCGACGTCGAGATCCACGGCGGAAGCGGCGACCGTGGGGCGGACATCAGCGGTCGTACGGCCGACGGGCGCCGGTTCGTCGTGCAGTGCAAGCACCGGGCTCCGTACCGCTCCGTGTGGAGCGGAGAGATGCAGAAGTTCGTCGGCACCAAGACCCTGCACCAGGCGGACGTGGCCGTGTACGCCGCGACCTGCCCGTTCTCACCCGAGTCACTCGCCATCGCCGCCCAGGCCGGCGTCACCGCCGTACACCGCGGCCTGCTGGAATCCTGGAGCGCAGGCGCGACGCTGGAAGTCCTGCGCTAGCAGCAGTCCAGTCCGCAAAAAAGGGCCCGAAGTCGCAAATCGAAGTTGCGGCTTCGGGCCCAGCTCATGGTCACGCTAGCGCAGCTCCGCCGGCGGCATCCGGTGTCTGTCGACCTTTTCCGTACGCTCCAGCTCGCCCCACACGACGTACCGGTACTTCGACGTGTACACCGGCGTGCACGTCGTCAGCGTGATGTAGCGGCCGGGCTTCTTCTTGCCCGACTCCTTCGGGACCGGCTTCAGTACGTCCACGTTGTACTTCGAGGTCTCGGGCAGCTTCGCGTACACCTTGTAGACGTACCAGGTGTCCTTCGTCTCGAAGACGACCGAGTCCCCGTCCTTCAGCCTGTCGATGTTGTGGAACTTCGCGCCGTGACCGTCCCGGTGCGCCGCCAGCGAGAAGTTGCCCTGCTTGTCCGACGGCAGCGCCGACTTGACCGGGTCCGTGTAGTAGCCGGCGACACCGCGGTTGAGACCCTTTGAGTCGGTGCCCTTCCTGACCAGGATCTCGCCGTTCTTCATCGCGGGTACGTGCAGGAAGCCGATGCCGTCCTTCGTGTCGAGGGCCCCGGGGCCACCCGCCCACCGGTCACGCACCTCGTTGCCCTGCTTGTCCGCGTCGCGGTCGGCCAGCACGTTCGTCCACCACAGCGAGTAGACGACGAAGAGGCCGAGGATCAGGCCCGCCGTGATCAGCAGCTCCCCGAAGACGCTGACAGCGCCCGCGATACGTCCACGCTTCCGCCGTCCCGCAGCAGCGGGTGCCGACGCGGGCACGGCCGTGCCGCTCTGCTCGTCCTGCTCGGTCGTCCTGGCTGCCACCGCACCCGTCCCCGTCCTGAGTCTCTTGCATCGCGTCCGGCCGGCTCGGTCTCAGCCGACGAGCGCGTCGGGTTGCCCCTCACTGCGCGGCCGTTCGTCGACCATCTTGCCCCACACGATCATTCGGTACGTACTCGTGAACTCCGGCGTGCAGGTCGTCAGCGTGATGTACCTGCCGGGCCTGGTGAATCCGGAACCCGGCGGCACCGGCGCGATCACGGCCACGTTCGACGGCGGGGTCTGCTCCAGGATGCTCGCCATCTCGTACGTGTAGTACGTGTCCTGCGTCTCGACGACGATCGGATCGCCCGGTTTCAGCTGGTTGATGTACCGGAACGGTTCGCCGTGGGTGTTGCGGTGCCCCGCGACCGCGAAGTTGCCCTGCTTGTCCGACGGCATCGCCGTCTTGAGCTTGCCCTCCGCATAGTGGCCCACCATGCCGTTGTCGAGGACCCGCGCCTTGTCGATGCCCTCGGCGATCGGGACGACGACGTCCAGCTTGGGAATGTGCATGATGGCGAAACCCTGGCCCGGCTCGAACGCCCCCGGCTTGCGCCCCTGGTCCCAGCCCTCCTGGATCTTCTCCGTCTCGTTGCCCGCGAACCAGCCGGAACGGACATTGGTCCACCACAGCTGGTACGTGACGAACAGCAGCATCAGCACGCCCAGCGTGATGAACATTTCCCCGAAGAAACGGCTGGCGACGACGGCCGGGCTGTCCTTGGCGGCGCGCGCCGCGCGCCTGGCCTCAAGGCGGGTGCGCGGCGCCTCGGCGCTCCGCTCCGGCTCGGGGGATTTGCCTCGGGTTCCATGCCCCTTGGCCTTGGCGGCTCTGCGGCGCTCCGCGCGGCCACCGGTGACCGGCGCGGGCGGCGTGACCGGCCCCGGCCCCGGCCCGGCATCGGCTATTCGCCGGGTGTCGTCCGTCCGCAGGGCCACGGTCTCGTCGTCGAACACCGGCTCGGGGGCCGCTACGGGCTGCTGGCCGCCGTACAAGCCCTGCGGGTGCTCCGGGGAGTCGTACCGCACCTGAGGCTGCTGGAGGGGCTGCTGGGGCTCCTGAACGGCCTGTACAGGCTCTTGTACGGGGTGCGGCACGTACTGCGGCTGCCCGTACGCCGGATCCGGCTGCTGCGCGGCCTGCGGCACCGTCCCCGACCGGAACCACGGCGAAGTGGCTTCAGGGCCAGGGCTAGGGCCAAGGCCAGCGCCGGTGCCGGGACCAGGCACCGGGTCCACGGCCGCTGCCGGCCGCTCCTGCCCCGGCAGCGGATCATTCAGTGGATCCGCGAGCTGATCCACCGCCGCCTCGAACGCGCCCGCCGCCCCGTACGCGCCCTGCCCGTACGAGGCTTCCCGGCCGGCGTCGTGTTCGGGGCGGAGCGCCGTCACGCGGCGGCCTTGCCCACCACCGGCGCGAGCCCGGCGGATCGCTCCACCGCGCCCGGATCGCCGCACCGCACAAGCCAGTTGGCCAGCATCAGATGCCCGTGTTCGGTCAGCACCGACTCGGGGTGGAACTGCACACCCTCGACCGGCAGATCCCGGTGACGCAGCCCCATGATGATCCCGTCGGCCGTGCGCGCCGTGACCTCCAGCTCGGCGGGCAGCGCCTCCGGTTCGGCGGCCAGCGAGTGGTAGCGCGTCGCCGTGAAGGGCGAGGGAAGCCCGGCGAAAACGCCGGCACCCGTGTGCGTCACGGGGGACGTCTTGCCGTGCAGCAACTCGGGGGCCCGGCCCACCACACCGCCGTACGCCACCGCCATCGACTGCATCCCCAGGCAGACACCGAAGACCGGCACACCCGTCGCGGCGCAGTGCCGCACCATGTCGACGCACACGCCCGCCTGTTCGGGGGCACCGGGGCCCGGCGAGAGCAGCACGCCGTCGAAGCCGTCCTGGGCGTGGCTCAGCTCCACCTCGTCGTTGCGCAGCACCTCGCACTCGGCCCCGAGTTGGTAGAGGTACTGGACGAGGTTGAAGACGAAGCTGTCGTAGTTGTCGACGACCAGGATCCGCGCGCTCACTGGTCCGTCCCCCCGCCGACCGTCGATTCCCCGAACGGAAGCAGGGGCTCCGCCCACGGGAAGACGTACTGGAACAGTGCGTAGACGACCGCCAGGATCAGTACGAGCGAGATCATCGCCCGCACCCATACGTTGCCCGGCAGATGCCGCCAGATCCAGCCGTACATGCTGTCCCTTCCGTTCGGTCGAAACCCAGAGTAAAGGGCGACGGCGAACGCTCGTGGGTCAGCCGCTCAAAGCGCGCGGCTTGCCGTCCTCCACGGGCTGGGTCGCGTCGAGGTGCGCCCACACGATCAGCCGGTGGCTGCTGCCCCACTCCGGCTCGCACGTGGTCAGTGTCAGATACCGCCCAGGACCGTCGAAACCGGCCTTCCGGGGAACGTCGTCGATCACACCGGTGTCGCTCGGCACCGTCCGGTGCGGCCTGCCGGCGATCCGGTACGTGAACCAGGTCGCCCCGTCCGTCAGCACCACCGCGTCACCGGGCCGCAGCTTCGGGAAGTCCTTGAAGGGATCACCGTACGTACGGCGGTGACCGGCGACGGAGAAGTTTCCCGTCTCGCCGAGCCGCGCGGTCCCCTCGTAGTGCCCGAGGCCCTTCTGCAGGGTCTCGGTCCGCGTGCCCTCGAGGACCGGCCAGTCCCAGTCCTTGCCGAAGCGCGGCACGTACATCACGGCGAAGGGACGGCCCGGCTCGTACGCCTCGGGGGCGGGCGGGGTCGAAGTCGTGGCCGTCGGGAGGGGACTGTGCGCCCACGTGTCCTGCAGCCGGTCGATCTGCCCGTCGCTCGCGTCGGCGGCCTTGACCCCGGTCCAGAACATCACGTACACGACAAAGAGCACGATCACGGTGCCGACGGTGACGCACAGTTCGCTGAAGGTCCGCACGATCAGTCGCACCGGCATCGGGACGCCTCCCCCGGGGGCTACTTCACAGGCTTCGCGTAGTGGAGATCCACTGTGCCCGAGTAGCCGGGAAGAGTCATCGCCTCGTGTTCGTCGACTTTCCAGCCGAGGCCGTACGCCTTCACGTACAGCTGGTAGTTCTGGAGCGCCGTGGAGGCCGTCAGCGCCCGCTGGAGCTCGTCCCGGTCACCGATCGCCGTCACCTTGTACGGCGGCGAGTAGACGCGGCCCTGGAGGATCAGGGTGTTGCCGACGCAGCGCACCGCGCTGGTGGAGATCAGGCGCTGGTCCATGACCCTGATGCCCTTGGCGCCGCCCTGCCAGAGAGCGTTGACGACCGCCTGGAGGTCCTGCTGGTGGATGACCAGGTCGTTGGGCTGCGGCTCGGGATAGCCGGGGTTGGCCGTGGCGTTCGGCGGGGCGTCGTCGAGGGTGACGGTGAGACCGGGGCCGGCGAGCTTCTTGGTGCCGGCGGCCGCCTCCAGCGCCTTGAGCTTCGCGTCCTCGGCCTGCGTACTGCTGTCGCCGCGCTGCGCGAGCGCGTCGACATCGTCGCGTACGGACGCCGTCGACTCGTCCAGTTCCTTGTTCTTGTGGCTGCGCTGGTCAATAAGGTCGGAGAGCTTCAGCAGCGAGGCATCCGTACGGATATTGGTGCCCTTGGCAGTATTGAAGCTGGTGACGAAGATGAGCCCGGCCAGCGCGAAAACTCCGGCCGTCAGCAATCTGACCGGCCGCAGGGCGGGGCGCCGGGCAGGTTCCGTGGGAGAGTCGGCAGAATTGCTCAACGTACCCTTATCTCCTTCGACGCCTCGGAAGCACTACGCTAACGGACGCCCGGGGGAGGGCAGTGTTCCCCTTCGCTCCCGCACCGGGCGCCAGCCACAGTTCCCTGCGCGGTAACGCAGCGCATCGACAGGAGAGTCCCTCGTGCCGAAGTCACGTATCCGCAAGAAGTCAGACTTCACGCCGCCACCGGCGCCTTCGAAGCAGGCGACGAGCATCAAGCTGACGAACCGCAGCTGGGTGGCTCCGGTGATGTTGGCGCTCTTCCTCATCGGGCTCGCCTGGATCGTGGTCTTCTACGTGACCGAGGGCGATCTGCCGATCCAGAGCTTCGACAACTGGAACATCGTCGTCGGATTCGGCTTCATCGCAGCCGGCTTCGGCGTCTCCACCCAGTGGAAGTAGGCAGAGCAGGGGCCAAGTAGGCCCTGTCCCGCCTGGGCCGCGCAAGCCTTGACCAGAGGTTATCCACAGCGTTGTCCACACGGTGGGGAAAGGTCAGACGATCTGTGGATAACTCACAGGGTGTTGACGCCGGTGTGACTGCCTGAGCCGTCCGAGACGTACGGCGTGCCCCTTGCCCCGCCTGGGAAAAACCCAGATCAGGGAGAAGGGGCACAGCTGTTCCTATCCGTCCCACCTGAATGCACAAGGTTCGGCGTGGGCTGTGGACAAGAGCACGCGCAACCGATGCCCGCGGCGCTCAGGTGAGCATGGCGGTTCTCGCCACGACGAGTACGGCGGTTACGAGCAGCACCAGCCCGCAGGTGCCGTACTGCACCAGCGTCCGGTGCTCGCGCGGGGCGTGCACCATGGCGGCCGCGACGACGGTGCCGGCGACGAGACCGCCGACGTGCGCCTGCCAGGCGATGAAGTCGCTGAAGGCGATCGTGATGATCAGGTTCACCGCGAGAAGCATCAGGACGGGCTTCAAGTCGTAATTCATGCGACGCATCAGGACGGCGGTCGCGCCGAGAAGCCCGAAGACGGCGCCGGACGCGCCGAGCGAGCCCTGTGAGGGAGCGGCGAGGAGGTACGTGAGCGCGCTGCCGGCCAGGCCGGAGATCAGGTAGAGCGCCAGGAAGCGCGCCCGGCCGAGCGCCGCCTCCAGTGGGCCTCCGAGCCACCACAGGCCCAGCATGTTGAACACGATGTGCCATGGCGCCTCGTGCAGGAACATCGAGGTGAAGAGCCGGTAGTACTCGCCGGTCGTGACGCCTTCGACGGGTACGTGCGGGCTGGGCGGCCACGCGCCGACCAGCGCGAGATCATCGACGAGCCCTGCGCGGGCCTGCACGGCGATGAACAGCGCCACGTTGATGGCCAGCAGGATCTTGGTTACCAGCCGGGGATCGGCGGCGATCGTGCCGCCCGCGAGCGTGCGCGGCTGGTTCGGGGCCGGGGAACGGCCCGTACCGGAGCCTTCGCGGACACAGTCCGGGCACTGGAAGCCCACCGACGCGCTGATCATGCACTCGGGACAGATCGGGCGTTCGCAGCGCGTGCAGCGGATGCCCGTCTCCCGGCCCGGGTGCCGGTAGCAGTGGTCCATCGGTCCGTCCCCAGTGTCCCTAGGTGTGACTCTTGGCGGTGCAGCGGTACTGCTCAGTGCAACGCCCCGCCTATCCAGTACGGATGGACGGGGCGGTTTGGTTCCCGGCGGTCGGCCGAGGCGTCTTCAGCGGGTTTCGACGACGACCGACTCGATGACCACGTCGGTGACCGGGCGGGCGGTGCGCGGATTGGTCTGCGTACCCGCGATGGCGTCCACGACCTTCTGGCTCCTGGGGTCGGTGACCTCGCCGAAGATGGTGTGCTTGCCCGTCAGCCACATCGTCGGGGAGACGGTGATGAAGAACTGCGAGCCGTTCGTGGCCGGGCCGGCGTTCGCCATCGCCAGCAGGTAGGGCCGGTCGAAGGCGAGGTCGGGGTGGAACTCGTCCTTGAACTCGTAGCCGGGGCCGCCGGTGCCGTTGCCCAGCGGGTCGCCGCCCTGGATCATGAAGTCGCGGATCACGCGGTGGAAGACAGTGCCGTCGTACAGCCGGCCCGTGGTCTTGTGCCCCGTTTCGGGGTTCGTCCACTCCCGAGCACCCTGTGCCAGTTCGACGAAGTTCTTGACCGTCTTCGGCGCGTGGTTCGGCAGAAGCCGGATCTGAATGTCGCCCCGGCTGGTCTTCAGGGTGGCGTAGAGCTGCTCGGCCACGTGCTGCCTTCCTTGAGTTTTCACTGACGTGTCCCGATCCTCCCACGGAGGGTTTGGGACGAGTAGCCGCCGAACCGCCACGCGGGACGGCGAACCATGACAGTGTCGTACGCGGGGTTTGCCCCGAGTCGCCACCCATGACCCGGATGCCCGCCCGCACGTGCCGTGATGGCCTTCGGCAGGCATGATTTCGAAATGGGTGGACAGGCGATAAACCGAACCGCCACCAAGGAGGAGGATCCAGTGACCCGCATCGACAGCGTGCGCGCCGCATCCGAATCGGCGAAGGAAAGCGTGCTGCACGCCGCGGAAGTGGTGGCGCCCTACGCCGGTACGGCCAAGGAACAGGCCACGCAATACGCGCACGACGCCCGCGTTCGGCTCGCGCCGAAGGTGTCGAAGGCCAAGCGTCAGGCCCGTGTCCAGTACGGGGCGCATGTGGCGCCGCGCATAGAGCAGGCCCGTACGCACGTGCCGCCGAAGGTCGACGTGGCGGCACACCGGGCTGCTGTACGCACCCGGCACGCGGCCCGGCAGGCCGCCGACTACACCGTTCCGCGCGTAGAGCATGCGATGGCGGCCGCTCAGCCCGTACGCGAGGCGGCAGCCGCGCGCAGTGCGGCCGCCGTGGCCGCCCTGCGCGGACAGATCACGGCGAAGGACATCCGCAAGCTCGTCAAGAGGCATGAGCGGCGGGCCAAGGCCGGCCGGCTGGCCAAGGGCCTCGCGGTCGTCGGCGTGCTGGCGGGCGGCGCCTTCGCGGCCTGGAAGTGGTGGGACAAGCAGGCCAACCCGGACTGGCTGGTCGAGCCCCCTGCCGCCACCGAGGTCTCCGACCGTGCGCCGCTGACCTCGGTCGACGGCAGCGGTCAGGCGGTGCTGGACCCCGATGTCCAGGCCAAGCAGGCCGAGGCCGAAGCCGAGGCGGCGGAGCGCGACCGGAAGAACGACTGACGGTACGCCCACGGGTGCCGGCGGGTGCCTGGAGACCTTCGGGTCTCCAGGCACCCGTTTCTTTTCGCCGCTCTTTCGCCGCGTCGCCGCGGTGTTCTCTTTGGTAGCGGCCCGGGGCGACGAAAGTGGGCCGTAACGGCCGCGGGGGTCCGCCTAGAGTGCGGCCGTGGACATGCCATCGAAGATCAGGGCCGGACGGCAGTGGCTGACAGGCCCCGATCCCTGGTCCGGGCGCCGGATCGCGGGCGAGGCCGTACTCGCCGCGGTCCTGGCGCTGCTCGCGGCCGGCGCCCAGGAGGTCATGGGCAGCACCGGACTGGTGCAGTTCGCTACCGCGCTCGCCGTCGCCGTGCTGTCGCTGCTGCGCCGCCGGCTGCCCGCGAGTGTGCTGGTGATCTCGGGCGGCGCGGCGGGCGTACTGGCCGGCTTCGGGCCGCTGCTGATGGTGTCGGGGTGGTCGGCGGGACGCCGGATCCCCGGAGCCGGGCGGGCGCTGGCGGCGTTCACCACGTCGTACGTCCTGTCCGTCAGCATCGGGGTCACCGCCGAGTGGCCGCGGTACACCCCGCTGGCACTGATCCTGTTCAGCACCCTGTACTTCCTCGCGACCACCGTCGTACCGGGCCTCGCCAGCCGCTACTGGGCCCAGCGCCGCACGCTGCTGCACGCCCTGCAGACCCACAACGCCCAACTGCTGCGCGAGCGCGCCATGGTGGCCGGCCAGGCACGGCTGCGCGAGCGGCAGCGGATCGCCCAGGACATGCACGACAGCCTGGGCCACCAGCTGGCGCTGATCTCCGTCCACACGGGAGCTCTGGAGGTCGACCCGGCGCTGACCGACCGTCAGAGTGAGGGCGTGGGCGTACTGCGGAACGCTTCGGTGGCCGCCATGCACGAACTGCGCGAGGTCGTCGGCATCCTGCGCGACGGCGTGGAGCGGGACGACGCGGCCACCGCGCCCGCTGCGCCGCCCGGCGAGGATCCGCACCCGGCTGCCCGCGGCGTCGCGGGCATCGAGGGCCTGGTGGAGGCGGCGCGGGCGGCCGGCAACGAGGTGGAGCTGCGGTGTACGGGCGGGCGGCGTCCGCTGGCCGCGGCCGCCGGTCACGCGGCGTACAGGATCGTGCAGGAGGCGCTGACCAACGCGTACAAGCACGCGCCGGGCGCCGCGATCACCGTTGAGCTGCGGTACGAACCGGACTCGCTGATCGTCGAGATCGCGAACGGCCCCGCCCCGGCGGACCCGGGTGACGTCGTCAGCGGCGGGCAGGGCCTGACGGGCCTGCGCGAGCGGGCCCGGCTGGTGGGCGGCATGGTCCACGCCGGGCGTACGGACGGCGGGGGCTTCCGGGTCGCGGGCGTCCTGCCGTACGGCGCCGACGGCCTCCCGCCGGCCACGGGCTCAGCGCCTTTCGGAGCGCCTTTGGTCGATGTGGAGGACGACTTCCGCCAGCAGTCTCCTTCGGTCCCTGTCGGCGACGGTGGTCCGGTCGTGGACTGGACCGTTGTGCAGAGGGAGCTGGCGATGAGCGGTGGGCGCGGGGGCAGGGCCGGTGGGGTCGTACTGGGCTGCGGGATCGCGGTGGTGGCAGCGGTGCTGCTGGTGATCGTGGGCGGGCTCGGACTGTTCTTCCTCATAGGTTCGGTGGACAAAGGCATGATCGAGCCGAGCGTGTACGAGGCGGTGAAGGTCGGCACGTCGGAGACGGAGGTCCGCGACCGCCTGCCGGACGGGGATTCCTTCATGACGTCGGGCCTCGACGGCACCGGACCCGAGGAGCCGGAGGGGTCCGACTGCCTGGTCCTCGCCTCCTCGGAGTTCGGCGACAGCATGACGCAGGAGCCGGTGTTCCGCTTCTGCTTCAGGGACGGCAAGCTGATCGAGAAGAAGTCGTACGACGTCGAGCAGTAGATGCGCGGCAGCTGTGGGGGGACAAGCATGACGGCTGCGCACGTCAGGGTCGTGATCGCCGATGACGAGCCCCTCATCCGGGCGGGCATCCGGATGATCCTCACCTCGGACCGGGCCATCGAGGTCGTGGCGGAGGCGGCGAACGGCCGCGAGGCCGTCGACCTGGCGCGCGTCCACGCGCCGGACGTGGTGCTGCTCGACCTTCAGATGCCGGTGATGGACGGGCTCACCGCCCTCGCCGAACTGGGCAGGGCGGTGCCGGGCACGCGCGTGATCGTACTGACGACGTTCGGCGAGCGGGAGAACGTCCTGCGTGCCCTGGAGAGCGGCGGCGTGGGCTTCCTGCTGAAGGACTCCGCCCCGGCCGAGCTGATCCGTGCGGTACGGGCCGCCGCGGCCGGGAACGCCTACCTGTCGCCGGGGGCGACCCGGCACGTCGTGGAACAGCTCGCCTCGGGGCGGGCGCCGGCCCGCGCCGAGCGCGCGCGGCAGCTCGTCACGGCGCTGAGCGTGCGGGAGCGGGACGTCCTCGCGCTGCTCGGCGAGGGCCTGTCCAACGCCGACGCGGGCAAGCGGCTCCACATGAGCGAGGCCACGGTCAAGACATACGTCAGCCGGATCCTCGCGAAGCTGGGCTGCGAGAACCGCGTACAGGCGGCACTGCTCGCCCGGGACGCCGCGCTGTGAAACAAAAAATGTCCCTCTGACCTGCGGAAACAGGTCAGAGGGACATCTGAGGTGTGGAGCCGTTTCTCGGCGTTCACCAAGTGTTGTGGGAGCACGGGAAGACGGTGCCCGTGGGCCTGAGGACGGGCTCGATGGTTTCTCGTACGATCTGCCACACGTCGCCGACAACGCGCTCGCGCGGCGGCCGCGGCGACCGGGACAGCGCGTCCGCGACGATCGCCCAGGCCGCGGCGACCGCGGCTGTGGCCCGGACCTCGGCGGACGGCTTGGCGGGCTTCGCGCGGGCCCGGCCGACGTCTATCCGGAAGGCGAGTCCGGCGGCTTCGCGCAGCTGGACCTCCCGGATGAGCCGGCTGATCGGGAAGGCGAGGGCGCTCGGCGACAGCGGGTGCTCGTAGACCTGGCGTACCCAGGTGGAGAAGCGCAGCCGCTCCCGTTCCTCCCAGCCGCCGGGCGCGGCGGGTCCCGGGTCGGCGCTTTCGACGGCCTGGGTGAGGAGGGCGATGTACGCGACGAGGTCCTGAGAGGCCGGGGCCGCCGGCTGCCCGGGCGGGCCGAGGGCTGGGTCGTGGGGAGTCTTCTCGGCGATCGGCAGTTTCAGCGAGTCGATGGTCATGAGACGACAGCTTTCGCGCTGGCGGGAAAGGGGCCTGGGTGCGCTGACGCGCTGCTCGGAGGGCACGGGGGGCCGGGCGGTCGGTTCCGCGGGTGGCAGCCGGCGGGGTGGGGCCGCCGCGCACCCGGCCCCCTCCGGATCAGCCCCTCGTCACAGCGCGGCCGGCCGGCCGACAGCTCCTCGGGCGGAGGTCATGTCGGAATGCCTTCGCGCTTGATCTCGGGAAGGGCGATACCGAGCGCCTGGAACTGTCGTGCGGGATTCATGAACTCTCGCTGTGCCTTGATCTTCCCGTTCTCGAAGAGGAACGAGTGGATGAAGTGATTTTCATAGTGGCCCTCCGGATAGCCCGGAAAGATGATCTTTCCTTCCCCGTCGCATTCGACCCAGAAGCGGTTGGGGTCCTGGGTGTCGAAGATCTCGATGTTCGTCCAGACCCAGTCGGGGAAGCACCGCAGGGACCACACCGCGTGCTCTCCGAGCCGGTCGCGGCCGCGAGTCACGATCGGCTCTCCGCTGTCCGATGTCCACAGACCGCCGATGCCGTCCTCCGTGAACAGCAGGTGCCGCTTCAGACGGTCTTCGCCGAGAGTCGTCATGTACCGCTCGACGATGGCCCGGTTGTGGGCACGGAGCTCGGTCTCGTCGGTGGGGATCCCGGTGTCGTCGATGTCGACAGGCATGGTTGCAATCACCTTTCGTGAGGGGGCTGGAGGGGAGTTCGGATGGCCATCGGCCGTGTTATGGGGCGGTCGTCCGGTCGGCGGCCCGCGGGGCTGGGACGCCGTCCGGGCCGAGCGGAAGCGCGTCGAGGACGACGATCTCGACCGACTTCGCACGGTCGCCCAGTCGCTCGTGGAGCCAACCGTGCAGTCGATCGGCGAACCTTCCCGCCTGGTGGGCCGCGGCCGGGATCTCGGCCAGGGGCCCGGGACGTGCCGGGGCCTGGGCTGGGTGGCGGTAGGTGCCTGTGAGAGCCGGGCGGACCGGCCGCCTGGGGACGAGTACGGCCTCGAAGTGGCCGGGACGGTCGTGAGCAAGGGTCAGGGCGACGTCCAGGACGGACTCGACCCGGCGCGCCAGCGTCTCGGGATCCACCGCAGCGGGGTCCGGCTCGGTCAGCGCGACGGCGGCCCCTGCCGCGTCGCCCTCGCCGAGGGCCCGCAGGGCGCGTACCTCCCCGGTGATACGGGCGTTGGGGATCTCGACAATGCGAACCGGTGATCGCGTCGCGGTCGCACGGCCGGCGAGTTCGGAGAGGTCGTGCACGTCGGCGCCCCAGACGAGGCTCGGGCAGTCGCTCACGTCGGTGACCGTGGTGGGCCCGCCGGCCTTGCGCAGGACGGCGTCGTAGCGGTGCCGCGACATCTCGTTGTGGAACGGGCTTCGCCGCAACCGGATGTCGACCGCGGCGATGACGGGGACGAGGGCGGACAGATCGGCAATTGAGCCGCCGAGGAAGCCAGGTTGCCCGCATCGCCATCGCCGCGCCACTGTCGCCCGCAGGCGACTCAATCGGGTCCGAATCCGAACCGTCGAATCTGGCGGGACTATCAGGTTTAGTCTCCAGCGTTCCGATCGAATTACTGCGCGAGGGGGATTCTCCCCGCTCGAACGGCATAGATCAAGAGCACGTAAAACTTCTGTCGGGGCTGGAGGGCGAGTTACCTCCGATCCTCGTGCACCGCCCCACCATGCGAGTCATCGACGGCATACACCGACTCGACGCGGCCAGGATGAGAAATTACCGGACTATCGACGTGATGTACTTCGACGGGTCGGAGGAGGAATCCTTCCTGCTGTCCGTGGAATCCAACATACGACATGGCCTGCCGCTCTCACTGAGGGATCGCAAGAAGGCCGCCCAGAGAATTCTGCACAATTTCCCTGAGTGGTCCAACCGTTCCATCGCGGCCAGGGTCGGGCTGGACCACAAGACCATTGGTTCCATTCGGCAACGACAAGGCGATCCGGCCGCCCAGCCCGATGTCAGGGTCGGTCTCGACGGGCGGGTTCGTCCACTCGATCCCGCCGACGGGCGACGGAGGGCGCAGGCGGAGATCATGCGGAATCCGCAGGCATCGCTGCGTGACATCGCGAGCTCGGCGGGAGTCTCCGTGGAGACCGCACGGGATGTACGGGGCCGTATGACGCCAGGGACCGCCGGGGCCGCAGCCGCAGGGGCCGCCTCCGTCCCCTGCCAGAACAGCACGGGTGAGGTGAGGGCATCAGCCACGGCGGAGTCCGCATCGTCCGGGCTGGCAGAGATCGTCGCCACCTTGGACTCCCTCAAGAGGGATCCCGCCATCAGGTACAGCGACGACGGGCGGGCGCTGGTCCGCTGGCTGGAGTCCCGCCTCATCTACGAGGAGGACACGGACCGGGTGATGCGGATGCCGGCGCATCAGATGGCGAGCGTCGCACACGTCGCGCGGGTGATCGCCACCCGGTGGAACGAGATCGCCACCCGCTTGGAGACCCCGTAGGCCTTCGAGCAGGTGAGTTCGCGGGCCGACAACCGGGGCCGACTCTCGACGAGTCGGCCCCGGTTGGGGTGTCGGCGACGGGGGGCGCCGACAGGATCAGGCCGCCGGTTCGATGTTCTGGTTTCGGCGGAAGATGTTCTTCGGGTCGAGGCGGGCCTTCACGGAGGAGAGCTTGGCCAGGACAGCGTCCTCGTACAGCTCGGACCGGAAGTCGTCGGCGGCGCGCATCCCGTACACGAAGTTCACCGACCGGCCGATCGTCCACGGTGCCACGGCCTTGTCGATCCGGGCGTGCGCGGCCCGGACCTCGGGGAGGCCTACACCCTCGGGCGAGGACAGGACGCGCAGGATGTAGCGCGCCTCGCGGAAGGACACCGCGTTCGCCGGTTCGGGGGTACGCGACAACGCACCGCCCAGGTGGCGCAGGTCGACGATGCAAGGCACCTCGGCGTCCGCACCCGCCAGTTCCCGGACCGAGTCCAACACCTGCGGATCGAGCTCGCTGAGCAGCACGCTGTTGCCGTCGTAGTAGTGCGAGAAGTTCGGCTCCCGGTAGATCGACCCGGCTTCGCTGTAGGGGAGCTCCCCCAGGTGCTCCAGGAGGGTGGGCGCGACGTCCAGCCACGGTCGGACGAGTTCCGGTGCCCCCTCCAGGTCGGTGCTCGCGAAGCGGACGTGGACCACGTGGCGGCCGCGCAGGGACTCGGGGAAGACCGGGATCGGCGGGTATCCGATCATGCCCACGGAGGAGGTCATCGTCTCGGGCACCCCGGCGGTCCACTCCCGGAAGAAGGCGAACACCTGCTCAGCGTGCTCCGATCCGAAGAACACTCCCCCGCCGTAGATACGGGCGACGGGCTGGAGCGCGATCTCCAGGGATGTCACCACCCCGAAGTTGTCCCGGCCGCCGCGCAAGGCCCAGAACAGGTCGGCGTCGCTGTCCGGCGTCACATGGCGCAGTTCGCCGTCGGCGGTGACCAGGTCGACCGCCCGCACGTGGTCGGCGGCGTAGCCGAACTCACGGGCCAGCAACCCCAGTCCGCCCGCCAGCGTGTACCCGACCACTCCCACGTGCCCGGCCGAGCCGCTGGGCGGGACCAGGCCGTGCGGCTCGGCCACGGCGACCACCTGCTCCCAGCGGGCACCGGCCTGGATGGACGCGGACCGGCTCCCGGGGTTCACCATCACGTCGTTCATGCGCCTGGTGGAGATCACCACGCCGCCCTCGTCCTGCACGGTGATGCCGTGGCCGGTTGACTGGACGGCGACCGCCAGGTCATGGGCCGCGGCGAAGCGAATGGCGGCCTGTACGTCCTCGGCAGTCTCCGCGCCGACGACGACGGCCGGCCGATGGCGGTATCCGGCCTGGAAGCCGATGAGCTCTTCCTCATAGCCTTCCTGGCCCGGGAGCAGAACCGGACCCTTCACACGCCGGGTCAGCTCGGAGATCTGATCCTGCAGGTCCTGAGTCGCCATCACCAAAGTCCTCACCGTCATTGCCGAGCCGGTCCGACCGTCACGACGGACCGGCTTTCCTTGCGTTTCCATCCTCCGAGACAACCTGCCCGGAGGTCCAAGATCAGGTCCTTATCGGGGGCAGAAGCCGCCGTTATGGGGTTGCGTGTATGGGGTTGCGTGAGGCCGGTTCAGCGCGCGTCGAGCGGCCGGCGCTCGCCCGCCGTGGCGACGTCCTCGTCACGGGTGGTTCGGGCCGACGTCCCGGGCGTCTTCGGCGCGCGCGGCGCCATCACCAGACAGGCGGCCGCGCCCACCGCCAGAACCGCGACCAGCAGCGCCAGCGTCGCGCCGGCCGCGTCGGCCAGGGCACGGTCGAAGGTGCGTCGGGCCAGGTCCGCGAGGTCCCCCGCCAGAGCCGGTGGGGCGGCGCCCACCCCCTCGGACAGCTCGCCGGTCCGGTTCATCCCGTCGGTGAACTCCTGCCGCGGCCCAGGGGGCAGGCCGGCCGCCGCGTCCGCGGTAGAGGACCGCAGCGAGGCTGAGAGCTGCGCCTGGAGCAGTACGCTCGTGGCCGCGCTGCCGATCACGCTGCCGACCTGGCGGATCGAGTTGTAGGTGCCGGATCCAGCTCCCAGCAGGGTGGGTGGCAGTCCCCCCATCGCGACGTTGGCCATGGGTGCGAAGGCCGAACCGCTGCCCGTTCCAGAGACGAACAGGGCGACACCCACCAGCCACGGGGACGCGCCCGGTTCCGCGACGAGGGCGAGCATCCCGATGCCCGCGGCGAACAGGACGAACCCGGTGAGCACGATCCACTTGCCGCTGACCCGGTCGGAAAGGGCTCCCGCGAGGGGGCCGGCGACGCCGCCGGCCACTGCCATCGGCACCAGCAGGAAGCCCGTCTCCTGCGGAGTGAGACCGAGGACCGACTGGAGGAACAGGATCAGCGGCAGGTACAGGCCCGTCAGAGCGAATCCGATGGAAGCAGCGGCGAGCGCGGCGGCGCTGAAGTTGCGCCGGCCGAACAGCGCGAGCGGCATGAGCGGCTCCCGCTTGTTGCGGTACTGCCAGCCGACGAAAGCGAGCAGCAGTACGAGGCCCGCCACGATGACGTGCGTGACGGTGGCCGGACCGAAGACCGTGCCCCAGTCGTAGTGCTGGCCGTTCTGTAGGCCGAAGACGAGCGCGAACAAGCCCAGGCCGGAGAGCGCGGTGCCCAACAGGTCGAAGCTTCGACTGTGCCGCGGCTGGCCTCCGGGCACCAGCCAGACCGTCATACACAGACCGATGACGCCGATGGGTACGTTGATCAGGAAGATCCATTCCCACCCCGCGGTGTCGACGAGGAGCCCGCCCACCAGCGGGCCCAGGACGGTCGCCACGCCCGCGACGGCACCCCATACGCCCAGGGCCGCGCCCCGACGGCTCTGGGGGAACAGTACGGTGATGAAGGCCATGGACTGCGGGGCCATCAGCGCGGCACCGACACCCTGGACGGCGCGCGCGGTGATCAGCATCCCGACGCTGTCGGACATGCCGCACCACAGCGACGCCGCGGTGAAGACGGCCATGCCGGCGAGGAACACGGGCTTGCGCCCCAGCCGGTCTCCGAGCCGTCCGGCGACCAGCAGCGGCACCGCGTACGTGAGCAGGTAGACGCTGTTCACCCAGGTGATCTGGTTGAGGTCGGCGTGCAGGTCGGTCAGCATGCCCGGAATCGCGACGCTCACGATGGTGGTGTCCATCATGATCAGGAGGAATCCGACGCACAGTGCCGACAGCGCGGCCCATGGATTCACCTGTGTGTCAGGGGACGTCGTTGTCTTGTTCGCCGGCACCGGCTCAGGCCCTTTCCTCAGCGACGGCCCGTCGTGTACCGGGCGCGCACTCCGCCTTCACCTTTGGGCCGGCCGGGACGCAAGTCCAAGATCGGGTGGTTCTGACCCCGATAACCGATGGTTATGCCTCGGCGGAAGGATGGCCGGATGCGTACGGCGTCGCCAGGACGGCTCTGGCGTGTTCGACGAAGGCGTGCGCGGCGGGGCTCATCGGGCCCTCCGAGCGCCACGCGAGGGCCATCAGGCCGCGGAACCACGGGCTCGCGAGGTTGACGGCGTGAAGTTCCTCCGTGTGCAGGGCCGCGAGTGACTCCGGGATGACGGCGGCGCCGAGGCTGTGGATTGCGAGTTGGGCAAGTATGTTGGGGTCGCTCGCCTCGAAGACCACCCGCGGCTCGAATCCGGCCTCGGCGCATGCCTTTTCGAGGCAGGCTCGCATGCCCGTCCCTGCTGGGAGGCTGATCAGCGGCCGGTCACGCAGCTCCGTGACGGGAATCGAGGCGCGATCGGCCAGCAGGTCACTGGGGTTGACGGCGACGACCAGCGATTCGTCAGCGATGACGTGGAGATCGATGCCCGGGAGCCTGGCAGTCGTCAGCGCGACGATCGCCGCGTCGAGTAAGCCGTTGTGGAGGTCGTCGAGCAGCCGGTCCGTATTCTGCTCGGTGAGGGTGATCTCCACCGCGGGATGCGCCTTGTGGAAGTCCGAGAGCAGTTCGGGCAGGTCGAGGGAGGAGCACGAACGCACCATCCCCACGGACACGCGGCCCCGCATCAGCCCGGTGAAGTCGTCGATCACCAGTCTCATGCCGGCGACGCCGTCGAGCGCCCGACGGGCGTAGGCCAGGACCGCGGTTCCCACTTCCGTGAGCCGCACAGTGCGCCCCGAGCGGTCGAGCAGTTGCTGTCCGAGTTCGTGTTCCAGGCGTCTGATCTGCGCGCTCACTCCTGGCTGGGCCACGTAGAGGCGCGCGGCGGCCTTGGTGAAACTCGCCTCTTCCGATACAGCTACAAAATACTCAAGTTGACGCAGTTCCATAACAGTTAAGGCTAGCAAGGGCCCCTTTCATACGCGTGGGTGTTGAACGGGATGCGCTCTCGCCGCGGTGCAGCCGATCGGCGCTGTCGAACGTGTACTCGTGATGCCGGCCCAGCCAACCTTGCGGCCTGTCTGAGAGGGGTCGCATGGGAGCGAAGGCGTCCCCATAGACGCCGTCGTAGCCCCATGAGTGGGCGCCGCCGCGTGAGGCAGACGGCAGACCTCACCCCACCATGCGCCGTATATGACCACGAAAACCGACCCGGTGTTCTCCCCCTGGCACAGGGCTGTCTCAGAGGCCGTCCTGTTGCGCGGGGATCTGAGTCCGTACCGGGCCCGCGGGGTGCGATGCGCCGCCGCACTGATCGCCGGGGCGGGAGAAGACTGTGACTGCCGCTCCTCGATCAGGCCCGCGCCGTCCGCGACGACGGCGGCCTGGACGCGGTTGACGCCACCCAGCTTGGCGCGGAGCGAACTGACGTGGTCCTTGACCGTCCCGTGGGAGAGCCGCAGATGCCGGGCGATCTCCCGGTTGGACAGTCCCTCGCCGACGAGGGCGAGCACCTGACGTTCGCGTTCGGTCAGGCCCTCCAGCCGACGGGTCGCGTCGTTCTCACGGCCGGAGGCGAAACAGCCGCCGATCACGGCACCCGCGGCCTCCGGCGCCAGGATCCTCCCCCCCCTGCCGCCAAGGCCCGCACCGCGTCGACGGCCCCGGCGCCGCCGCAGTCCACCACCGCCTCGATGCCCCCGGCCGAGCTCAGGATCAACTGCAGCCCCGAGCGAACCAACTGCTCGTCGTCCACGACCGCGACGGGCAGGCCGACCGGTGCTGGAGGGGCCCCACCTGTGCCGGTGCTGCTCGCCGCGTACGAAAGAGTGACGGCCTGACGCCGTACGCACCACCAAGAGACGACCAGCTCCGCACCTCCCCCGTTGCGGAGCTGGTCTTTTGGTGCCGCCCGCCTGACCGGCGCTGATCGCGAGCGGGAATCCACGACGTGCCTCCGCGGCCGCCGTCCGTGTCGGAGCCCGCTACGACGGCATGGGCGCGCTTCACAGCAAGCCCTCAGGGATCCCAAAGACCGCGCCAATGTCGGCCATGGATCCGATGCGGGTCGAGGGAGTCCTGGACACCTGACATCGCCGCATATCGACATGAGCTGCTTTGCTGCCCAGTCAGTACTGGCCGTGGCCCGACCGCTCAATCGCCGCGCATCGTCATGCCAGGGTGGCTCACACTGCGACGAGGCGGACCCGGTCACCACACAGCTTGGTCATGTCGTCGACATCCGACGTCAGCATGAGAACCGGACGCCGCTGCCGCAGGGCGGCCTCAGCTACGGCCGCATCGATGGCGTACTCGTGACCGTGCAGCCCAGCCCTCATCAATAGCGCCGAGGCCGCCTTCGCCTCCTCATCCCCCACCGGCACGGCGCGCAGGCCAGATAGCACCCGGCCCAGCCGCGCCTTGTTCGTACGGGCATGCACGGCTTCGATGATGGTGAGCGCACTGCTCACCACCTCCATGCCACGGGACCGCGCCTCCGCGAACAAGGCCACCACGGTCTCGTCATCGCTGAGCAGCTCGGCGAGCCCCTCGCTGTCCAGGACCAGCGTCCCCTCGTGGCTCAGCTTGCGGCGGGCCACTGGTCCTCCTCAGCGAACACCTCGTCGAACACCTGACGTGCACGCTGCCGCGCCTGCTCGGAGATCGATCCCTTACGGCTCTCATAGTCGGCCAAGTACTCGTCCAGCACCTGGCCACGCAGCTCCCGCTCGACGGCCGCGGCGATGAACGCGGAAAACTCACGCTTGCCGACCGGGCACGGATCGCCTCAGCGGTCCCCTCAGGCAGAGAGAGACTGACCCGGGTCGCCGGCCCCTCACCAATGCTGTACGTCATCTCGGACAGGCGACCCTCGCCCCTGTCGGCTCAAGGGCCGAGAATCGGCCGGGGGGCACATCGTGCCCAACAATGGGCACAAAAATGCCCCCTGAAACCGCGTTTCCGCAGGTCAGAGGGCATCTATGGAGTGGAGCCTAGGAGATTCGAACTCCTGACATCTGCCTTGCAAAGGCAGCGCTCTACCAACTGAGCTAAGGCCCCGCGAACGGGAGGATACGACCGGCCACAACCGCGCCGTGGCCACCGCCGCAGAACAGAGTACCGGTACTCCCCCCGGATCCTGCAAAAGGATTGGGACTCCCGGTCCGCGACCACGCTCCGTAAGATGCTCGGCGAGGTTCGCAGCAGCGAAGGGGAGACGCAATGGATGCAGCGCAGCAGGAGTCGACGGCCAGAGCCAGAGAGCTTCAGCGCAATTGGTACGGGGAGCCGCTGGGGGCACTCTTTCGCCGGCTGATCGACGATCTGGGCCTGAACCAGGCCAGACTCGCCGCCGTGCTCGGCCTGTCCGCACCCATGCTGTCCCAGCTGATGAGCGGCCAGCGCGCCAAGATCGGCAACCCGGCCGTGGTCCAGCGTGTCCAGGCTCTGCAGGACCTGGCCGGCCAGGTCGCCGACGGCAGCGTCAGCGCCGCCGAGGCCACCGACCGGATGGATGAGATCAAAAAGTCCCAGGGCGGCTCCGTGCTCAGCAACACCAGCCAGACCACGGCCAGTTCCGGAGCGCCGACCGTGCGGCGCGTGGTGCGCGAGATCCAGTCACTGCTGCGCTCGGTGGCGGCGGCCGGCGACATCATAGATGCGGCGGACACCCTCGCCCCGACCCACCCCGAACTGGCAGAGTTCCTCCGGGTGTACGGCGCCGGGCGCACCGCCGACGCGGTCGCCCACTACGAAGCGCATCAGAGCTGAAGCAAGCGGACCGGGGAGCGGGCGCAGCGCAATGGGTGAGATCTTCGCTGGTCGGTACGAGCTGATCGACCCGATCGGGCGCGGTGGAGTGGGAGCGGTCTGGCGGGCGTGGGACCACAGGCGCCGCCGGTACGTGGCCGCCAAGGTGCTCCAGCAGAGCGACGCGCACACGCTGCTGCGTTTCGTGCGCGAGCAGGCGCTGCGCATCGACCATCCCCATGTCCTCGCCCCGGCCAGCTGGGCCGCGGACGACGACAAGGTGCTGTTCACCATGGATCTGGTGAGCGGCGGTTCGCTGGCGCATGTGATCGGGGACTACGGCCCGTTGCCGCCCCGCTTCGTGTGCACCCTTCTCGACCAGCTCCTCTCCGGTCTCACGGCGGTCCACGCGGAAGGTGTCGTGCACCGCGACATCAAGCCGGCCAACATCCTGCTGGAAGCCACCGGCACCGGGCGTCCGCATCTGCGGCTGTCCGACTTCGGTATCTCGATGCGCAAGGGCGAGCCCCGCCTCACCGAGACCAACTATGTGGTGGGTACGCCGGGTTATTTCGCGCCCGAGCAGATGATGGGAGCGGAGCCGGACTTCCCTGCCGATCTGTTCGCGGTCGGCCTGGTCGCCCTCTACCTGGTGCAGGGTCAGAAGCCCGATTCCCAGGCCCTGGTGGAGCACTTCGCGACGTACGGCACACCGGTCGCCCCGCAGGGCATCCCGGAGCCGCTGTGGCAGGTCATCGCCGGGATGCTGCAGCCGGACCCGCAGGCGAGGTTCCGTACGGCGACGGGCGCGCGCAAGGCGTTGACCGCCGCCGTCGAGATGCTGCCCGAGCCGGGCCCCGGCGAGGAACCGGTGGAGGTCTTCGACCAGATCGGTCCGCTCCCGCCGGGCTTCGGCCCGGACGGGCCCGAAACACCGCCCGCCCGCGGCCCCCAGGGCCATGCAGGCCCCCAAGACCAGGCAGCAGAGGGCGGCGGCCAGAGCGGCGCCGACAGTGGCGGCCGGCAGGCGCAGCCCGTACCGCAGCAGCCGTCCTCCATGTCGGAGACGGGCAGCTTCCACCTGGCACCGCCCCCGCAGCATCTTTCGACGCCGCACCCGGCGCCGCACCCGGCGCAGCCCTCCACGCCGCCCACCGCGACCCCCGCTCCCGCTCCGCTGCACGCGCATGCGGCCTCCCCCCTCTCCGGTGCGGCGCACAACCCCTCCCAGGGTCCCGCGGCCGCGGTGTCGTACGAACAAGCCCTTACTCGTCCATACACCGCTCAAGGCCCGGAGGTTCCACTTCCGGCGTCCCCTTCGGTCCCGCGCGGCGCCCACGCCCCCGTACAGGCCCCGCACAAGCGGCCGGGACCGCCCCCGAAGGTGACGGTCCCGGTGCTGCTGCTGGCGCTGGCCTGTTTCGCGGTGGGTATCTGGGCGCTGACCCAGAGCTGAGCCGGAGCCGCTTACCAGGCGGAAGGCGGCCCGTACCGCGTAGCCGCCCCACTGTCATGGCCGGGACCAACGCCGGCCCCGGCCTCCGCCCCCGGATCCACCACCGGATCCACCACCGCGCGCCGCCTGGCGACGAGCGTCCACACCCCGAGCCCGAGCACCAGCACGGTGCCCGCCCCGATCCCCGCCGCCGCGACGAGCCGCATCGTGTCGCTCTTCGCCGCCGCGGGCGTGCTCAGCCCGTCCTCCGCCGCGTTCAGGTCGTCGTCCGTGACCTGGAATTCACCGGGGTCCCCGGCATAGGCGGGCGCGTTCTTCGCAGTCCCCTTCACGGTCAGCCGCAGGGAGAGCCCGATCGGCTTCGCCCCGAACACCTCCTCCACCTCAGGACTCAGACTGACCCTCAGGTAGTACCAACCCGCGAACCGCATCCCGTTGACGTCCTCGGACGAGTCGAAGCGGTTCTCGTACGCCACCGGCGGCAGCGGATCCAGCGCCGACGACTCCGGCTTGCCGTCGTACGTAATGTCGCTCGCGCTGTCGACAAGCCCCCGCGCCGGGTTGAACAGCGCCATCGTCAGCGCGTTGGACACGTATCCGTCGCCGGCCGTGCTGCCGAGGTCCGCGCTGGCGAACAGCTGCTGCCCCCAGTCGACCGGCACCTTGTAGAACAGCGCCTCGCCCGGCTTGATCTTGTCCCGCCACTCGCCCTGCTCCAGAGCGGTCGCACTGTAGAAGCTCGTCCCGCCCCTGCGGTCCCGGGCCTGACCGCCAAGCGCCGGGGGCGAGCCACTGGGCCAGCTCTCCGGAGCCGCGGTCGCCCCGCCCGCCTTCACCCCCGGCTCCGTCAGATGCCGGATCTCCAGCTCCCACGGCTCACTCGACGAGGTGGCCTCACTGGTCCGCTCGATCAGCACGTAGTACCTGTCCTGGCTCTGACAGGAGGTGCTGTCCTCCTCCATGGTCCGGTGCGCGTACGTCCCGATCGGCCGCGCGTACTCCGCCGAGCTGAATCGCGCGGTGTTGTAGCTGCACGAGGAACCGTCGCGGTCCTGCAACGTCACCTTCAGCTCGTCGGCGTACCCGACCTTCGTCCCCAGCTTCGGAACAGCCGTCGCCGACACATAGGCGTTGGACTTCGCGTCGAGCTCCACACGGTAGTAGAGCTTGCCGCCCGGCTTGATCGAGTCCCGGTACGTCCTGCCCGCCTTCAGCTCCTCGGCATCGGTAGTGGTCACCGCCCCCCTGACCGTCGTCGCCGACGGCCCGAAGGTGTACGGGCTGGGCTCACCCGCCGCCCACGCCTGCGCCGGCAGCGCCGCCACCGCGCACAGCGCCGCCACCACCGCCGGCACCACCCTGCCCCTGCTGCGCCGCATCCTCACGCGCCACCCCTCGTCCCAGTCTCCTTGGCCGCCGCCCTGCGACGCCGCATCGCCGCGCACACGGCGAACCCGGTCCCCGCCGCCAGGACGACAGCGCCGCCCGCCGCCGCGGCGGTCGCGGTGCCGGTCCATCCTGCCCCGCCGGCCCCAGTGCTGTCTGCGCGGGCCGCCGTATCCGACTTCGCCAGAACGGGCGCATCGTGCTGCGGCCCCGCCAGTTCGTCACCGACGACATCGACCCGCAGGAGGACACCGATCGCCGGGTTCTCGGCGAACCTGGCGGCGTCCGGGCCGAGCGACACCGCGATGTAGTAATCACCCGCGCTGCGCACCGGGACGACATGCCCCGCCGTCTCCCACCGGTTCGTCCAGGCCACCGGCACGGTCCCGGAGTCGACCGCGGCCGGTTTCCCGAGATACATCGTGCGGTCGGTGAACTCTCCGCCGCCGGAGACCGGCCTGCGGCCCGGGCTGTACGCCGCGGTGTCGACGAAGCTCATTTCCGTGCTGTCCGCCTCCAGGGTCGGCTCGTTGCCGAAGTCGACGGCGTAGCGCAGCTGCTGGCCCCAGCCGACCCGCACCTTGTACCAGCGGGTCTGGGCGGGCAGCAGCCGGTCGCGCCACACGCCCTTGCCGAGCGCCCTGGCGTCGTTGAACCCTGTGCCGCCCTCGACGTCCTTGGGGTCCCCCATGGGTGATACGGCGTCCTTGCCCGCCTCGCCGTACTCGGTCGCGGACTCCGCGGGCACGGTCCCCTTGGCGAGCGGCCGCTCCGCCGCGTACCTCAACTCCAAAGGCCAGCGCGCCCGGTCGGAACCTGAATCGCTCGTGCGGTGTACAGAAAGCAGATAGCGGCCCGCCGGGTCGCAGAATTGGCCACCGTCTGGGGAGGGGATGCGGCTGACAGCGGTCGTGAGCACCATCGCGCCCTCGTTCTGCCCGAAGATCTTCTGGCTGGTCTCGCAAGTGACACCCCCGGTGCCCCCTGCCTTCTCTTCGGTGGTGAGCTTGAGTTCGAGCCCGTCCGCGAGAGCCACCGGGACGCCCGGCTGCGGCACGGCGGTCACGGCAAGGTCCGCCGCCGACTTCGCGTCGAGCCGCGGGGCGTACCAGCGGGTCTCGCCGGGCCCGATGGTGTCGGTGTACTGGCCGGGCGCGAGGCCGGGGGCGTCACTCGCGCTCGCACCGCCCTCGACGCTCTCGCCCCGCAAGCGGTATCCGCCCGCCGAGAGCTGCGAGGCGCGCTGCAACTGCCGGGCCAGCGCTTTGGCGTCGGGTGCGTCGTAGTACGAGCCGTGGCCGGCCTCCGCGACGCATTCGAGCTGCTGCCTGGCCTTGCCGCGTACCTGGAAGCCGATGGTGTCGATCCGCAGGTCGATGCCGTCCTCGCCGAGCTGCCGGGCGACTTCGCAGGGCTGCGGAGTCCCGCAGTTGTCCTCACCGTCGGAGATCAGCAGGACCGTACGCCGCCCGAGTGCGCCGTCGGCGGGCTCGGGGAGGTCCTGGGCGGCCTTCTGCAGGGAAAGCCCCATAGGGGTGTCTCCCTTGGGCCGTACGCCGTCCACGGCCCGCTTCATCGCGTCCCGGTCCAGCGGCTGTACGGGCCGCACCAGCCGGGTGTCGGAGCACCCCGAGGCGCGGTCGGCGCCGTACACCCGCAGGCCGGTGGGGTGGCCGTCCGGAAGCGTGTCCACGACCGTGGCGACCGCCGCGCGGGCCGCCTCCATCCGCGTACGCCCCGAGCCGTCGTCGTCGGCCATGGACCCGGAGGAGTCGAGCACCATCACCAGGCTGCCCGCACCGTCCGCCCGCGCCACCGCTTCCCTGTGCGCCGCCGCCGCGCCGGGCAGCGGTCCCGCGGTCAGCGCGAGCAGTGTCCCGCCGATGAGCGCGCCCGCTGTCCGACGGCTCAGCCGTCCCCTCACCCGTTTCACCCGTCCCCCCCTCAAAGAGATCCCCCACCTTTGCTCTCGCAAGCTATTAATTTGCTTCGGTGAATTCAATGCGGATCCCGTCACGGTCCGGCAACAACAGACCGCAACCCGTTCGGCCGCCCCCACAAAGTCCGCAAGCCCCCCGAAAGCAGCCCCGGACAGCACAAAGCCCCGGCCGCTGAGCGACCGGGGCAAGTGTTTCGGACTACTGGGTCTCACACACCCGAACCTGCGGGCACGGAGTCAGTCGCCTCCGTCCACAGATCCTGCTCGGCGCGATCCGCCTGGATCTGGCGGTACACGAGGAGCCCGCCGATGGCGGCCAGTGCGACCAGGAGAAGCTTCTTCACCGCGCGACCTCGTCTTTCCTTGACGTAGGAGACTTCTGGCCGCCGACTATACACACCGATCGATACCGATCGGTGACCTAGATACCCACCCAACTGACGCGCGCCACACAGCGAAAGCCCCGGCCGCCCGCACATGTCAAAAGCCCCCAGGCTGATCGCCTGGGGGCCTTCGCGCGAAGTGGGGCTAACAGGATTTGAACCTGTGGCCTCATCCTTATCAGGGATGCGCTCTAACCAACTGAGCTATAGCCCCGCGCTGCCCCTGAAGATTAGCGCACCTCGGGGGCAGTACCAAAATCGGTTCCGCCGGCTTCCTACTCGTCCTCGGCGAGCGTCAGCTCGACGCCGCCGACGAAGCCCGCCGACAGGTTGTAGATGAAAGCGCCCAGCGTCGCCAGCGCCGTGGCCAGCACCACATCGATCATCGCGATGACCGACGTGAAGATCAGCACCCGCGGCAGCGACAGGAAGGACTGCAGGTCGAAGCCGTTGTTCTCATTCGAACCCGTCGCCTCGCTGATCGTCCCGCCCACCGTGGAGAAGACGCCCATCGCGTCCATGACCATCCACAGCACCGCCGCCGCCACCACCGTGCAGATGCCCAGCGCGATGGAGAGCAGGAAGCTCACCTTCATCACCGACCACGGGTCGACCTTGGCCACCCGCAGCCGCGCCTTGCGCGTACGCGGCGTCGTACGCGCACCCGTCCGCGGCAGACGCACCGCGGCGACACCAGACTGCTGCGCGGCGCCCTGCGTCCCTGCCGCACCGCCTGCACCCTGCGTACCGCCGCCCGCAGGAGACGGATACGCCTGCGGCGGGTGATACGGCTGCGCCGTCTGGCCCGGCCCCTGCGGCTCACGCTCACTGGGCAGCGGCCCACTCGCGTAGCCGTCGTAACCCTGAGGCTGAGGCCCCCGCGCATCGGTCACAGTCCCCCCCTGGGAGTCCGCGGCAGAGCCACGGGCACCGGGTGCTCCAGATTCGGAAGCGGCCGCTCCGGCGCCCGTGGCTCCACTCACGCTTTACTCCTCGTGCTCCCCGGCCGAAGGCGCTGCGCCCTCGGCGGATGAGGGCTCAGCGCCCTCGACGGATTCTGCAACCTCGACCGCGTCACCTTCGACCGCATCGGCGTCGGCCCCTTCGGGACCTTCCACCTCTTCGGCCTCACGACCGGCCTCGGCGTTACGAGCGATACCTACAACGGCATCGCGCTTGCCCAGGTTGATCAGTTGGACGCCCATGGTGTCACGGCCCGTCTCCCTGACTTCGTTGACTCGCGTACGAATCACACCACCGCCGAGCGTGATGGCGAGGATCTCGTCCGTTCCCTCCACCACCAGCGCGCCGACCAGCGAACCCCGGTCCTCCACAATCTTGGCGGCCTTGATACCCAGACCACCGCGACCCTGAACCCGGTACTCGTCGACGGGGGTCCGCTTCGCGTACCCACCATCGGTGGCGGTGAACACGAACGTACCCGCCCGCACGACATTCATCGAGAGCAGCTCGTCCCCTTCACGGAAACTCATGCCCTTCACACCCGAAGTCGCACGCCCCATCGGCCGCAACGCGTCATCGGTAGCCGTGAACCGGATCGACTGCGCCTTCCGGCTCACAAGAAGCAGATCATCCTCGGCCGACACCAGCTCCGCACCGATCAGCTCGTCGTCGCTGCCGTCCGCGGTCTCCCGCAGATTGATCGCGATGACACCACCCGAACGCGGCGAGTCGTAGTCCTTCAGCGGCGTCTTCTTCACCAGGCCCCCCTTCGTGGCCAGGATCAGATACGGCGCCGCGTCGTAATCACGGATCGCCAGGATCTGCGCGATCTGCTCGTCCGGCTGGAAAGCCAGCAGGTTCGCCACATGCTGACCACGCGCGTCCCGGCCGGCATCCGGCAGCTCGTACGCCTTCGCCCGGTACACCCGGCCCTTGTTCGTGAAGAACAGCAGCCAGTGATGCGTCGTCGACACGAAGAAGTGGTCGACGATGTCGTCTTCCTTCAGCTTCGTACCGCGCACGCCCTTGCCGCCGCGCTTCTGCGACCGGTAGTCGTCCGTCTTCGTACGCTTCACATAGCCGCCACGCGAGATCGTGACGACGATGTCCTCCTCGGCGATCAGGTCCTCGATGGACATGTCACCGTCGAAAGGCACCAGCTTCGAACGCCGGTCATCACCGAACTTGTCGACGATCGCCGCCAGTTCCTCGCTGATGATCTGCCGCTGACGCTCCGGCGAGGCGAGAATCGCGTTGTACTCATTGATCTTCGCCTGCAGCTCGTCATGCTCCGCGACGATCTTCTGACGCTCCAGCGCCGCCAGCCGGCGAAGCTGCATCTCCAGGATCGCGTTCGCCTGGATCTCGTCGATCTCCAGCAGGCCCATCAGGCCCTCACGCGCCACATCGACCGTCTGGCTGCGCCGGATCAGCGCGATGACATCGTCGATCGCGTCCAGCGCCTTGAGCAGACCACGCAGGATGTGCGCCCGCTCCTCCGCCTTGCGCAGGCGGAAGCGCGTACGCCGGACGATGACCTCGATCTGGTGCGTCACCCAGTGCCGGATGAACGCGTCGATCGACAGCGTGCGCGGCACCCCGTCGACGAGCGCCAGCATGTTCGCGCCGAAGTTCGTCTGCAGATCGGTGTGCTTGTACAGGTTGTTCAGGACAACCTTCGCGACCGCGTCCCGCTTCAGTACGACGACCAGACGCTGACCCGTACGCGAAGACGTTTCGTCACGCACGTCAGCGATGCCGCCGACCTTGCCGTCCTTCACCAGGTCGGCGATCTTCTGCGCCAGGTTGTCCGGGTTGGTCTGGTACGGAAGCTCCGTGACCACCAGGCACTGACGGTTCTGGATCTCCTCGACCGCCACCACCGCGCGCATCGTGATCGAGCCGCGGCCCGTCCGGTACGCCTCCTCGATGCCCTTACGCCCCACCACCAGCGCACCGGTCGGGAAGTCCGGACCCTTGATGCGCTCCATCAGCGCGTCCAGGAGCTCCTCGTGGCTCGCCTCGGGGTTCTCCAGGAACCACTGCGCGCCGGCCGCCACCTCCCGCAGGTTGTGCGGCGGAATGTTGGTGGCCATACCGACCGCGATACCCGCCGAACCATTGATCAGCAGGTTCGGGAAGCGCGCCGGCAAAACCGTCGGCTCCTGGTTACGGCCGTCGTAGTTGTCCTGGAAATCGACGGTCTCCTCGTCGATGTCCCGGACCATCTCCATGGCCAGCGGCATCATCTTGCACTCGGTGTACCGCATCGCCGCGGCCGGGTCGTTGCCCGGAGAGCCGAAGTTGCCGTTGGAGTCCACCAGCGGCATACGCATCGACCAGTGCTGCGCCAGACGCACCAGAGCGTCATAGATCGAGGAGTCGCCGTGCGGGTGGTACGTACCCATGACGTCACCGACGACACGGGCGCACTTGTAGAAGCCCTTCTCGGGCCGGTAACCACCGTCGTACATCGCGTACAGCACCCGGCGGTGTACGGGCTTCAGACCGTCCCGTACGTCGGGCAGCGCACGCGACACGATGACGGACATCGCGTAGTCGAGATACGAGCGCTGCATCTCCGTCTCGAGCCCCACGGGCTCGACACGCATACCCACACCCTCGACGGGCGGCACCTCTTCGGGCGTCACGGGGACAGGAATGTTCTCGTCGGCCATTGCTGGTCAAAATCCTTTCGAGCTGCGGCTGCGGCTGGCGGCTTGCACGGCCGACTCAGATGTCGAGGAAGCGGACGTCCTTGGCGTTGCGCTGGATGAACGAACGCCGCGCCTCGACGTCCTCACCCATCAGCACCGAGAACAGGTCGTCGGCCTGCGCCGCGTCGTCCAAAGTCACCTGGCCGAGAACGCGGTGGTCCACGTCCATCGTGGTGATGCGCAGCTCCTCGGCGTTCATCTCACCGAGACCCTTGAAGCGCTGGATCGAGTCGTCCCTGATCCGCTTGCCGTTCTGCTTGCCGAGCTCGACGAGCGCGTCGCGCTCACGGTCCGAGTAGGCGTACTCGAAGTCGTCCCGGCCCCACTTGATCTTGAACAGCGGCGGACGCGACAGATACACGTGCCCCGCCTCGACCAGCGGCCGCATGAAGCGGAACAGGAACGTCAGCAGCAGCGTGTTGATGTGCTGACCGTCGACGTCGGCGTCCGCCATCAGAATGATCTTGTGATAGCGGAGCTTCTCGATGTCGAAGTCCTCATGCACACCCGTACCGAACGCCGAAATCAGCGCCTGGACTTCGGTGTTCTGCAGGATCTTGTCGATCCGCGCCTTCTCGACGTTCAGGATCTTGCCCCGGATCGGCAGGATCGCCTGGTACATCGGGTTACGACCAGACTTCGCCGAACCACCGGCCGAGTCACCCTCGACGATGAAGATCTCGCACTTCGTCGGGTCGTTCGACTGGCAGTCACTGAGCTTGCCCGGCAGCGACGCCGACTCCAGCAGACCCTTACGACGCGTCAGGTCACGCGCCTTACGGGCAGCCACACGAGCCGTCGCGGCCTGGATCGCCTTGCGGATGATGTCCGCGGCCTCGTTCGGATTGCGGTCGAACCAGTCATTGAGGTGCTCGTGCACGACCTTCTGCACGAAGGTCTTCGCCTCCGTGTTGCCCAGCTTGGTCTTCGTCTGCCCCTCGAACTGCGGCTCGCCCAGCTTCACCGAAATGATCGCCGTCAGACCCTCGCGGATGTCCTCACCCGCGAGGTTGTCGTCCTTCTCACGCAGGAACTTCTTCTCGCGCGCGTAACGGTTCACCAGACCCGTCATCGCCGCACGGAAGCCCTCCTCGTGCGTACCGCCCTCATGCGTGTGGATCGTGTTCGCGAAGGAGTACACGCTCTCCGTGTACTGCGAGTTCCACTGCATCGCGATCTCGACCGAGAGCAGACGCTCCTTGTCCTCGGCCTCGACATCGATGATCGTCGGGTGAATCATCTCGCCCTTGCGCGAGTTCAGGTACTTCACGAAGTCGACGATGCCGCCCTCGTAGTGGTACGTCACGGTCCGGGCCTGCGGCTCGGCCGCAGCGTCGACGTCCGGGTCGTCCGCGCCCACCGTCGCCTTCGCCGAATCACGCTCGTCCGTCAGCTTCAGCGTCAGACCCTTGTTGAGGAACGCCATCTCCTGGAAACGCCGCGACAGCGTCTCGAAGGAGTAGTCGGTCGTCTCAAACACGTCCGGGTCCGCCCAGAACGTGACAGAAGTACCCGACTCATCAGTGGGCTCATTACGGGCCAGCGGCGCCGTCGGCACACCGAGCTTGTACTCCTGCGTCCAGCGGTAACCATCGCGCTTGACCTCGACAGCCACCCGCGACGACAGCGCGTTCACGACGGAAACACCCACGCCGTGCAGACCACCGGAGACGGAATAACCCCCGCCGCCGAACTTGCCGCCCGCGTGCAGAACGGTCAGCACGACCTCGACGGCCGGCTTCCCTTCCGACGGGACAATGCCGACCGGGATACCACGGCCGTTGTCGATCACGCGCACGCCGCCGTCGGCCAGGATCGTCACATCGATCGTGTCCGCGTGACCAGCCATCGCCTCGTCGACAGAGTTGTCGACGACCTCTTGCACAAGGTGATGAAGACCACGCTCACCGGTCGAGCCGATGTACATACCGGGCCGCTTGCGGACCGCGTCCAGGCCCTCGAGCACGGTAATCGCGCTGGCGTCATAGGCCGCCGAGACGGCACCCTCGCCGCCCGCGACGACAGTGGAAGGAATGTTCTCGTTGGGGTCGCCGGAATCGGCCACGAAGCGCCCTTTCT
Organism: Streptomyces sp. ISL-96; assembly: GCF_018614035.1. Lineage (GTDB taxonomy): Bacteria > Actinomycetota > Actinomycetes > Streptomycetales > Streptomycetaceae > Streptomyces. The sequence continues at coordinate 161,812 of NZ_JAGGPA010000026.1, read as the reverse complement.
GGCACAGCACGGGCCGAAACCCCGACAAACGGGACCGGCCGCGTCGTTCTGTATAAGTCGACGTGTCCCGCAAGCGGGCGGGATTGTGCACCAGTCTACCGGTAGCGCGGACACTCATGGGGGTTTGCCGGTACCTGAGTACCCATGTGCCGTCCTGAACCGGCGCTGTCCGACTCCCCATATCCGGGAAGGGGCTCCAAGAGGCTCACACGGGCATTCAGCGCTTCGGGCTGTCAACCACCCACTACCGTGACGGACACCTCACACGTACACCCACACCTCAGCCGTACGTATCCCCCGGACCCGTACTCCCCGGAGCCCGCAAAGCACCAAAACGACGCGGCGGACCACCCGGCCCCCAAATCTTGATCACCCGCACCGTGTCCCGGCCAAGATCAGCATTCAGCCGCGTCAACAGCTCCCGCTGCATCAACCGCAACTGCGTCGCCCACGCCGTCGAATCACACTGCACCGTGAGAACCCGCTCATCCTCGTCATACCGCTGCGGCACACAGTGATTCGCCAGATCCCCACCCACAATCTCCGGCCACCGCCCCATCACACCCCCGACCGCCATCGGCATCTCCCAGCCACGCTCCGTCTTCAACCGATCCAGCGCAGCACCCAACGCCAACGGATCACGACCATCCGCACCCGACCCCGACCGCAGCCCACCACCACGCCTGACCTGCTTCTTCTGCTGCGCCGCAGCACCACGCGCCCGCGCCTGCTCCTTCGCCGCACGCAACGCCACCCGCGCCAAATCCACCCCGGACGACTCCACCGCCGCCGCCTGCCCAGGCACCTTCGGCAACTCCTGCGGCAGCTCCTCACCCAGCCCACTCATACCCGCGCCACCTCGCCACCGGACACCACATACCGCGCCCCCGCCAGCACCCCCGGCACATCGTCATCCACCGCAGCCGTCACCAACACCTGCTCACCCGGCGCCACCAACTCCGCCAGCCGCTCCCGCCGCCGCGCATCCAGCTCCGCGAAAACATCGTCGAGCACCAGCACCGGCTCATTACCCTCAGAACGCAACAGATCGTACGAAGCAAGCCGCAGCGACAACGCGTACGACCACGACTCACCATGACTCGCATAACCCTTGGCAGGCAGCTGCCCCAGTTTCAACACAAGATCATCCCGATGCGGACCGACCAACGTCACACCCCGCTCGATCTCCTGCTTCCGCGCATCAGCCAACGCCGCGATCAACCGCCCGTACAACTCCTCACGCGACTGCCCCACCCCAACACCCTCACCAACCGAACTCCGGTACTCCAACAACACCGGCCCCCCACCGGGCGCCAGCTGCTCATACGCCTTGTCCGTCATCGGCTGCAACGTCGCGATCAGATCCAGCCGCTGCGCCAACAGCTCCGCACCCACCTGCGCCAGATGCTGATCCCACACATCCAGCGTCGACATGTCCATCGACCGGCCACCGTGCCGACGCGCCATCGCCGCCGACTTCAACAGCGTGTTCCGCTGCTTCAGCACCCGCTCGTAATCCGACCGCACACCCGCCATCCGCGGCGACCGCGCCGTGATCAGCTCATCCAGAAACCGCCGCCGCTCACCCGGATCACCCTTCACCAGAGCCAAATCCTCCGGCGCGAACAGCACCGTCCGTACGATCCCCAGCACATCCCGCGGCCTGACCTGCGACGACCTGTTGACACGCGCCCGATTCGCCCGGCCCGGATTCAGCTCCAGCTCCACCAGCTGCTGCCGCTCGCCCTGCGTCACAGCCGCCCGGATCACCGCCCGCTCCGCACCCATCCGCACCAGCGGCGCATCCGAAGCCACCCGGTGACTCCCGAGCGACGCGAGATAACCCACCGCCTCGACAAGATTCGTCTTGCCCTGCCCGTTCGCCCCCACGAAAACGGAAACGCCCGGATCGAGAGGGACCTCGACCCGGGCGTACGAGCGGAAGTCGGCCAGCGACAGATGCGTGACGTGCATGGCGTGCGCCGACCTTCTCCCAGCTCTGAACTGCTTACTTCTTCGACTCGACCGCGTGACCACCGAACTGGTTGCGCAGAGCGGCGATCATCTTCATCTGCGGGGAATCGTCCTGACGCGAAGCGAACCGCGCGAACAGCGACGCCGTGATCGCGGGCAGCGGCACCGCGTTGTCGATCGCCGCCTCGACGGTCCAACGACCCTCACCCGAGTCCGCGGCGTACCCGCGCAGGCCCTCCAGGTGCTCGTCGTCGTCCAGCGCGTTGACCGCCAGGTCCAGCAGCCAGGAACGGATGACCGTCCCCTCCTGCCAGGACCGGAAGACCTCACGCACATCGGTGACGGAGTCGACCTTCTCCAGCAGCTCCCAGCCCTCGGCGTACGCCTGCATCATGGCGTACTCGATGCCGTTGTGAACCATCTTCGCGAAGTGGCCGGCGCCCACCTTGCCCGCGTGCACCGAACCGAACTCACCCTCCGGCTTCAGCGCGTCGAAGATCGGCTGAACCTTCGCCACGTTCTCGGCGTCGCCGCCGTACATCAGCGCGTAGCCGTTCTCCAGGCCCCACACACCACCCGAGACACCGCAGTCGACGAAACCGATGCCCTTGAGGCCCAGCTCCACCGCGTGCTTCTCGTCGTCCGTCCAGCGGGAGTTCCCGCCGTCCACGACCACGTCACCCGGCTCCAGCAGCTCGGCCAGCTCATCCACGGTGGACTGCGTCGCGGCACCAGCCGGGACCATCACCCACACCACCCGCGGGCCCTTGAGCTTGGCCACAAGCTCCTCAAGGCTGTGGACATCGGCGACGTCCGGGTTGCGGTCGTAACCGATGACGGTGTGGCCTGCGCGGCGGATGCGCTCACGCATGTTGCCGCCCATCTTGCCGAGGCCGACGAGACCGAGCTCCATCAGAGATTCCTTAAGCGTTGAGGCGAGATTCGTACCCAGGGCCGAGCCTACGCCCGGCCCACAGGACCATCAGCCCGAGCCATCAGCCCGAGAGCCGCACCGGCATGATCAGGTACTTGTACGCCTCGTTCGCCTCGGCATCCACCGCCGGCCTGCCGCTGAGCAGCGCCGGCTTCGTGGACGTCGTGAAGGACAGCTGGGCGACCGGCGAGTCGATCGCACTCAGGCCGTCGAGCAGGAACGTCGGGTTGAAGGCGATCGAGATGTCGTCGCCGTCGAGGTTCGCGTCGACCCGCTCCACAGCCTGTGCGTCGTCGCTCGAACCCGCTTCGAGGATCAGCACGCCCTGCTCGAAGCTCAGCCGCACCGGGGTGTTCCGCTCGGCGACCAGCGCCACACGCTTGACGGCCTCGACGAACGGGGCGGTCTCGATCACGGCGATCGAGTTGAACTCGGTCGGGAACAGCGTCCGGTACTTCGGCAGGTCGCCCTCGAGCAGTCGCGTGGTCGTACGCCGGCCCGCACCCTCGAAACCGATCAGGCCCTCACCGGCACCGGAGCTGGAGAGCGCGATGGTCACCGTGTCGCCGTTGGTCAGCGACTTGGCGGTGTCCAGCAGCGTCTTCGCGGGCACCAGCGCGACGGCCGACGCCTCCGGGTCCTCCGGCTTCCACATGAACTCGCGGACCGCGAAGCGGTAACGGTCGGTGGAGGCCAGCGTGACCCGGTCGCCCTCGATCTCGATGCGTACGCCGGTGAGCACGGGCAGCGTGTCGTCGCGGCCGGCGGCGATAGCCACCTGGGCAGCGGCGGAAGCGAAGACCTCGCCGGGAACGGTGCCGGTCGCGGTCGGCATCTGCGGCAGCGCCGGGTACTCCTCCACAGGCAGCGTGTGGAGTGTGAACCGCGAGGAGCCGCAGACCACGGTCGCCCGTACACCGTCTGTGGAGATCTCCACCGGACGGTTCGGCAGGGCGCGGCAGATGTCGGCGAGGAGCCGGCCGGAGACGAGAACGGTGCCGTCCTCCTCCACGTCCGCCTCGACCGAGACCCGCGCCGAGACCTCATAGTCGAAGCCGGAGAGGCTCAGAGCCCCCTCCTCGGCCTTCAGAAGAAGTCCCGCGAGGACGGGGACCGGCGGACGGGCCGGAAGGCTGCGAGCCGTCCAGGCCACCGCCTCCGCGAGTACATCGCGCTCAACCCGGATCTTCACCGGAACCGCCTCCTGCTTGTTGCTGGCTCGCCCTGCTGGCCGTCGTGGTCTGGGGTCGTCTGGCTGTGTTGCCGGGGACCAGTCTGACGCACGGCACCGACAGTCGGTGCGGCTCGGGGTCAAGTCGTGGCGAGAGGCGCCGAGGGGTCCGGGCCGAAGTTGTGCACAGGCCCTTCTTCCAAGCGAATTCCGAGCTAACTCTTAGTGGGAGTAGTAGTAGGGCCTGTGGAAACGGTGGATAACCCCGTTTTCGCAGGTCAACCCCACTTTTTTGTCCACCGCGCCTGTGGGCGGAGCCGGTGGACAACTCGGTGTTTCTGTGGACGCGCGAAAGTTACACACACTCGGTGCACAGGCAGGGGTGACTTCTCCCCAGCGCTGTCCCCAGCTTTACCCACGTTCCCCACAGCCCAACCGACCTCCTTGGTGTGACCGCTTTCACTCGCCCCGGTGAGAGCGCGTGTTTCGTTGCCGAACAGTGGACAGAGGTGTGGATTAGCTGTGCACAAGCTGGTCCAGCCTGTGGGCCGCCGGTGGACAACCAAGATCGCGCCCTGTGGACAGTTTTTCTGTCCACAGCCTGTGGATGAAGGTTGACCACAAATCCCCAACCACCTGACCTGGGGTGATGGAGTCTCAGGAACCGTGCCTGTGGACCCAGTCTGGACAACTTTTGAGTCCCCAGGGTGTGGACGGAACATCCTGCCCTGTTCTGTGGAGAAGAGAGCCCTGAGGGCAGGTATTCGAACACCCTGAAGGTGCGGAACGACCGCGGAACGACGAAGGACGCCCAGGGACGAGCTCCCTGGGCGCCCTTCGAAGGGTCTCGCAGCGCCGCGTCAGCCGTTCTTGATGCGGTTGGTGAGCTCCGTGACCTGGTTGTAGATGGACCGGCGTTCCGCCATCAGCGCGCGGATCTTGCGGTCGGCGTGCATCACCGTCGTATGGTCGCGGCCGCCGAACTGCGCGCCGATCTTGGGCAGCGAGAGGTCCGTGAGCTCGCGGCACAGGTACATCGCGATCTGCCGGGCGGTCACCAGCACGCGACTGCGGGACGACCCGCAGAGGTCCTCCACCGTCAGCCCGAAGTAGTCGGCGGTCGCCGCCATGATGGCGCCGGCGGTGATCTCGGGAGACGCGTCCTCGCCACCGGGGATCAGATCCTTGAGCACGATCTCGGTGAGGCCGAGATCGACCGGCTGCCGGTTGAGCGACGCGAAGGCCGTCACCCGGATCAGCGCACCCTCCAGCTCGCGGATGTTGCGCGAGATGCGGGAGGCGATGAACTCCAGCACCTCCGGCGGGGCGTTCAGCTGCTCCTGCACCGCCTTCTTGCGGAGGATCGCGATGCGCGTCTCCAGCTCCGGCGGCTGTACGTCGGTGGTCAGGCCCCACTCGAAACGGTTGCGCAGCCGGTCCTCCAGGGTCACCAGCTGCTTGGGCGGCCGGTCCGAGGACAGCACGATCTGCTTGTTGGCGTTGTGGAGCGTATTGAAGGTGTGGAAGAACTCCTCCTGCGTCGACTCCTTGCTCGCCAGGAACTGGATGTCGTCGACGAGCAGGATGTCCACGTCGCGGTAGCGCTTGCGGAACGCGTCGCCCTTGCCGTCGCGGATGGAGTTGATGAACTCGTTGGTGAACTCCTCAGAGCTCACGTAGCGCACGCGCGTGCCGGGGTAGAGGCTCCGCGCGTAGTGGCCGATCGCGTGCAGCAGGTGCGTCTTGCCGAGGCCTGACTCCCCGTAGATGAAGAGGGGGTTGTACGCCTTCGCCGGCGCTTCGGCCACGGCGACGGCCGCCGCGTGCGCGAAGCGGTTGGACGAGCCGATGACGAAGGTGTCGAAGAGGTACTTCGGGTTCAGGCGCGCGTGCGGCTCGCCGGGACCCGGTGTCGAGGCCTGGGCGGCCAGCGGGCCGGGGGCGCCGCCGGTGTGCTGCATCGAGGAGCCGGGGCCGCCGCGGTGCGGGCCGGACTGGTCCTGGTGGTCTCGGCGCTCGGGGCGTTCGTGACGCGGCGGCTGGTCGTAGTGCGGCTGCTCGTACTGCTGGTGCTCGGGCGACTGCTGCCGGTAGTCGTGCTGCGGGGGTCGGGAGGCGTACGGGTCGCGTTCCTGGAATCCGCCGAGCCGGGGCTGCTGCCAGCCGTGGTCCTCCTGCGGGCGGGGCCAGGCGCCCTGCTCGTGCCGGGGCTGGCGGTAGTCGGGGTACGCGGGCCTGGCGGTCGGCAGGTCGTCGGTCGGCGGCCGGTGCCCGTAGGTGTCGTACGCATCGTGCTGGGGCTGCTGCTGCGGGGCGGGCTCCGCGGCGGAGTCGTCGACGGTGATCGCGATCCGGATGGGGCGGCCGCACTCGCGGCTCAGCGTCTCGCTGATGAGCGGCGCGAGCCGGCCTTCGAGGACGCGCTTGCCCCATTCATTGGGGACGGCAAGCAGCGCGGTGTCGGCGACCAGCGCGAGCGGCTGGCAGCGCTCGATCCACTGCTTGTCCTTGGGTTCGATGCCCTGCTGGCCCTCTCCGAGGAGATGCTCCAGCACTCGTGGCCACACTGCGGCAAGATCGGCAGGTACATCAGCCACAGGGCACGCTCTCTCACAGGTCCCACGAATGTGTGGTTCTTGGGACGGGATGGGACGGACAGGCAAGGACACAACGGATAAGAATCCAAGTTCATGCACGGTAGTCGCGGGCCCTCGCGTGCATCAAGTTGTTGTCCACAGCCTGTGCATAGTGGACCCTGGAGACGGGTCGGTTTGACCGGATGGCGTAGCCGCGCGTACCGTGACCAGGTCGAGTTGTCGATGGCTGCTGCCGCCTGCCTCCGATGGGCAATGATCACGGTCTGTGATCGTGAAGCGGTGCACACGGGCGTTGCGAGCTTCCTCGTGGGCGCACGGTGACAGCCAGGCGATGCCCCGCCACCACACCACTTCTGGAGCCCCCGAGTGAGCAAGCGCACCTTCCAGCCGAACAACCGTCGTCGTGCCAAGACCCACGGTTTCCGTCTCCGCATGCGGACGCGTGCCGGTCGCGCCATCCTGGCGACTCGCCGTGGCAAGGGCCGCACGCGCCTTTCCGCCTGATCACCTACAGGTCATGACGTGCTGCCTACCGAGAATCGGCTGAGGCGGCGCGAGGACTTCGCGACCGCGGTACGCCGAGGACGCCGGGCCGGACGCCCGCTCCTCGTCGTCCACCTACGCAGTGGTTCAACGGACCCGCACGCGCCTGGGGAGAGCGTTCCCCAGCCGCGTGCGGGTTTCGTCGTCAGCAAAGCCGTTGGCAATGCCGTCGTACGGAATGTGGTGAAGCGCAGGCTTCGCCACCTGGTCCGGGACCGTCTGTCGGAGCTGCCCCCCGGTAGCCTGGTTGTCGTACGGGCATTGCCCGGAGCAGGCGATGCCGACCATGCACAGCTGGCCCGAGACCTGGATGCCGCACTTGAGCGGCTGCTGGGAGGGGGCGCGCGATGAAGTACCCGTTGCTGGCTCTGATCAAGCTGTACCAGTGGACGATCAGCCCGTTGCTGGGGCCTGTCTGCCGGTACTACCCGTCGTGTTCCCACTACGGGTTTACGGCCATCGACCGGCACGGTGCGGTGAAGGGCACGGCCCTGACCGCCTGGCGCATTCTGCGGTGCAATCCGTGGTCGCCGGGTGGTGTGGATCATGTTCCGCCGCGCACTCGTCCGCGTTGGCACGAAGCGCTGCGTAATGCGTGGAGCGGCAACCGCGGCAGCAAGGGCGGGCAGCACTCCGCCGCTGAGATCAACCCGGCCGCAGAGCCCTCGCCCAATGCTCAAGGAGCCTGATTAGTGGACACGATTGCCAGTCTGTTCAGCTTTATCACCACCCCAGTTTCCTGGGTCATCGTCCAGTTCCACACGATGTACGGGGCGGTCTTCGGGCCTGACACCGGCTGGGCATGGGGTCTGTCCATCGTGTCCCTGGTGGTACTGATCCGGATCTGTCTGATCCCGCTGTTCGTCAAGCAGATCAAGTCGACGCGTGGCATGCAGGCGCTCCAGCCTGAGATGAAGAAGATCCAGGAGCGCTACAAGAACGACAAGCAGCGTCAGTCCGAAGAGATGATGAAGCTGTACAAGGAGACGGGTACCAACCCGCTGTCCTCGTGCCTTCCCATCCTGGCGCAGTCGCCGTTCTTCTTTGCCCTGTACCACGTGCTCTCCAGCATCGCCTCGGGCAAGACCGTCGGCGTTATCAATGACTCGCTGCTGGCGAGTGCGCGTGAGGCGCACATCTTCGGCGCTCCGCTGGCCGCGAAGTTCACGGACAGCGCGGCGGACATGGTGAAGTTCGACGCCTCTCTGCTCGATGTCCGCGTCATCACTGCGATCATGATCGTCCTGATGTCGGCGTCGCAGTTCTACACGCAGCGCCAGCTGATGACGAAGAACGTCGACCTGACGGTCAAGACGCCGTTCATGCAGCAGCAGAAGATGCTGATGTACATCTTCCCGGTCATGTTCGCCGTCATGGGCATCAACTTCCCCGTCGGTGTCCTCGTCTACTGGCTGACCACCAACGTGTGGACCATGGGTCAGCAGATGTACGTGATCCACGGGAACCCGACTCCGGGCAGCAAGGCGCAGGCTGAGCTGCTGGAGCGGATGCAGAAGTCGATCGTCAAGCACGGCAAGGTGCGCGGCCGGCGCCAGCGCAACGTCGTCAAGCAGATCGCCGACAAGGGCCGTGAGCGCAACGAGGCCGAGCGCAAGTTCGTCAGGGGCCTTGGTCTGGCCCGGCTGACCGTGCAGCCTGATGGCACTGTGGCGAAGGGTGAGCCCGAGGTCGCGGCCGAGGACGGTACGACGTCCGAGTCCGGCGCGAAGCGGCAGCAGCCCAAGCGTCTGACGAAGGCGCAGCGTCAGGCCGCCGCCGAACCTGCGGCGAAGACGTCGCTGCACAAGGAAGAGCCGCAGGACGACAAGCCCAAGACGGCCGGCAAGCCTGCTTCCGGTTCCGCACGCCAAGCCAAGTCCGGGCAGCGCAAGGGCCAGCAGCGGCCCAAGCACCCGTCCAAGAAGTAATAAAGGAGTCCATCCCGTGACGGAAGGCACCACCTCCGCGGCCGCTGAGGGTGGCGACACCCTGACCCGCCTCGAGCAGGAAGGGGAAATCGCGGCCGATTACCTTGAGGGCCTGCTCGACATCACCGACCTCGACGGCGACATCGACATGGATGTCGAGGCCGACCGGGCCGCGGTCTCGATCATCAGCGACGCGGGCAGCCGTGATCTGCAGAAGCTCGTGGGCCGGGACGGTGAGGTGCTGGAGGCGCTTCAGGAGCTGACGCGTCTCGCTGTGCACCGTGAGACCGGGGACCGGAGCCGGCTGATGCTGGATATCGCGGGTTTCCGGGCCAAGCGGCGTGAGGAGCTCTCCGTGCTCGGGGCCAAGGCCGCGGACGAGGTGAAGAGCACCGGTGAGCCGGTGAATCTGGAGCCGATGACGCCGTTCGAGCGCAAGGTCGTGCATGACGCGATCGCGGCGGCGGGTCTGCGCAGTGAGTCCGAGGGCGAAGAGCCGGAGCGCTTCGTCGTCGTTCTTCCGGCCTGATCGGCCTGTTTTTCTGTCGGCCCCGTCTGTTCGCAGGCGGGGCCGATCTTTGTCAGCCTGTTAGTCAGCCATCAGTTCGGTAGCGCGGTACGGAAGGACGGTCCCCGTGACGGAGGAAGCAGAGCTTCCCCAGGCGCCTGAAGAGGCACGGGCGGTATTCGGCGAGTTCTTTCCAGCGGCTGTCCGGTACGCGGAGCTGCTCGCGGACGCCGGTGTGAAGCGGGGCCTGATCGGTCCTCGTGAGGTGCCGCGGTTGTGGGAGCGGCATTTGCTGAACTGTGCGGTGCTCTCCGAGGTGGTTCCCGAAGGTGTCACGGTCTGCGATGTGGGTTCGGGGGCCGGGCTTCCGGGCATTCCGCTGGCGCTGGTGCGTCCGGACCTGAAGATCACGCTGTTGGAGCCGCTGCTGCGGCGTACGAACTTCCTTCAGGAGGTCGTCGAGCTGCTGGGTCTGGAGCATGTGACGGTGGTGCGCGGCCGGGCGGAGGAAGTCCTCGGGAAGCTGCCGCCGGTTCATGTGGTGACTGCGCGCGCTGTGGCGCCGCTGGACCGGCTGGCCGGCTGGGGGGTTCCGTTGCTGCGTCCGTACGGCGAGATGCTGGCGCTCAAGGGTGACACCGCCGAGGAGGAACTGAAGAGCACTCGTTCCGCGCTGAGCAAGCTGGGCGTGGTGAAGACGGAGGTGCTTCAGGTCGGCGAGGGCTTGGTGGATCCGATGTCCACGGTGGTGCGTGTGGAGGTCGGGGAGAGTCCTGGCGGCGTGCGGTTCGCGGCCAAGCGGGCCAAGGCGGCCCGGCCGTCGCGTACGCGTCGGCGGCGATGATCTGTCCTGTCTATCAACGATGCTCCATACAAGCTTCCATACGTATGCATTTGGGAGTGTCGTGAGGGTGTAGGTGCGCCGCCGGTGCATCGTGTTTCACGTGAAACGTCGCTCTTTGCTGCATGGAATCATCAGTCGCGGTCGTGCGGCTGCCGAGCCGCGCGACCGCAGGCCCGTGAGGGGTACGGAGTTGTCCACACAGGTGGATTCCTCCACAGAAGAACGGGCCTCGCTGGTTCATGACCCCGAAAGCATGGCAGGCTCTGTGCATTGCGAGCCTGAAGTCGAGGAGAGTGAATCCGTGCGGTCCGACGCCAATATCGCGGGGCCGATGACCGACCCGGTCCCCGGCCCCCGAACCGAATCGGCGGGGGAGGATGTTTCACGTGAAACACCGCCCCCGATGGACGACACCCCTATTGGTCGTGCTGCCCAGCTGGCGGTAGAGGCTCTTGGCCGTGCGGGCGAGGGCCTGCCCCGGCCCGAGCAGACCCGCATCATGGTGGTCGCCAACCAGAAGGGCGGCGTCGGGAAGACCACATCGACGGTCAACCTCGCTGCTTCGCTCGCCTTGCACGGTGCGCGCGTCCTGGTCGTCGACCTCGACCCGCAGGGCAACGCTTCTACGGCGCTGGGCATCGACCACCACGCCGAAGTTCCCTCGATCTATGACGTCCTCGTGGACAGCAGACCGCTTTCCGAGGTGGTCCAGCCCGTCCCTGACGTCGAAGGTCTCTTCTGCGCACCGGCCACCATCGATCTCGCCGGTGCGGAGATCGAGCTGGTGTCGCTGGTGGCGCGGGAGAGTCGCTTGCAGCGGGCGATCCAGGCGTACGAGCAGCCGCTGGATTACATCCTCATCGACTGCCCGCCCTCCCTGGGCCTGCTGACCGTCAATGCGATGGTCGCCGGCGCCGAGGTGCTGATCCCCATTCAGTGCGAGTACTACGCGCTCGAAGGGCTGGGTCAGCTTCTTCGGAACGTCGATCTCGTGCGGGGGCATCTCAACCCGGACCTGCATGTGTCGACGATCCTGCTGACCATGTATGACGGAAGGACTCGGCTCGCTTCTCAGGTGGCCGATGAAGTGCGTACGCACTTCGCCAAGGAGGTGCTCAGGACGAGCATCCCGCGGTCCGTGCGTATCTCCGAAGCACCGAGCTACGGCCAGACCGTACTCACCTATGACCCGGGATCCAGTGGATCGCTTTCGTACCTGGAAGCGGCCCGCGAGATCGCGCTGCGGGGGGTCGGGGTGCACTATGACCCGCAGCATGCCCACCCGGGCAGCCAGAACAGTCAGCAGAGCATGTCGGAGGGGATCCAGTGAGTGAGCGACGTAGAGGGTTGGGGCGTGGGCTCGGTGCGCTGATCCCTGCCGCTTCGCAGGAGAAGCCGAGTTCGCCCGTAGGGGCGGCCTCGACGTCCCCCGGGGCCGTGCCGGTGCTGACCGCGGACCGGGGGGTGGCGGCCGCGAAGGTCACGTCGCTTCCCGCGGGCGCCGTTTCACGTGAAACGCACGCTCCGGGGCAGCCGCCGCAGCCGGAGCCGGTGGGACCCGATGAGGTGGCCGGGGTTTACTTCGCCGAGCTTCCGCTGGATTCCATCAAGCCGAACTCGCGCCAGCCGCGTGAGGTGTTTGATGAGGACGCGCTGGCGGAGCTGGTCACCTCCATCAAGGAGGTGGGGCTTCTTCAGCCCGTCGTCGTACGGCAGCTGGGGCCCGAGCGCTATGAGCTCATCATGGGCGAGCGCCGGTGGCGGGCCTGCCGGGAAGCGGGTCTGGAGAGGATTCCCGCGATCGTCCGTGCCACGGAGGACGAGAAGCTTCTCCTCGACGCGCTGCTGGAGAACCTGCACAGGGCGCAGCTGAACCCGCTGGAAGAGGCGGCGGCGTACGACCAGCTGTTGAAGGACTTCAACTGCACGCACGACCAGCTGGCGGACCGGATCGGGCGCTCGCGTCCTCAGGTTTCCAACACCCTGCGTCTGCTGAGGCTGTCGCCGTCGGTGCAGCGCAGGGTCGCGGCGGGTGTGCTGTCCGCCGGGCATGCGCGGGCCCTGCTCGCGGTGGAGGACTCCGAGGAGCAGGATCGCCTGGCGCATCGGATCGTGGCCGAGGGGCTGTCGGTGCGTGCGGTCGAGGAGATCGTCACTCTGATGGGCTCGCGTCCGCAGAGCACTCCGAAGGCGAAGGGGCCGCGTGCGGGTAGCCGTCTGTCGCCGGCGCTGTCCGGTCTCGCTTCGCGGCTCTCGGACCGGTTCGAGACGCGGGTGAAGGTCGACCTGGGGCACAAGAAGGGAAAGATCGTCGTCGAGTTCGCGTCGATGGAGGATCTGGAGCGGATCCTCGGGACGCTCGCTCCCGGCGAGGGTCGGGTCCTGGAGAAAGGGCTCATGGAAGAGGGCGCGGAGGGCGGCGAGAGCTGAGTTGTCGCCAAGGGCTGTTGCAGGGCGGGCCGTGTCCGGAGCAATCTGGAACACGACCCGCCCTTTGCTTTCTCACGGTGTCCGTTCGATCGCTGGGTGGATACGATGCGTTCTGGTATGGCGCATCCACCTTGGTTCACTTGAGAAGGAGGGCGGGGGTCATGCGATCGGTGAGCCGCAGCCGACTGGTGACAGCCGGGCTGAGTGTCGGAGCGGTCGGCGGGTTCGTCGGCAGTCTGCTCCGGGAACGGGGCGCGCTGGCAGCCGCCCGTGGTGCGGCCGGCCAAGGAAGTGAGGAACATCCTTCATGGGGCGTCAGCTCGTACCGCTCACGCTGGACAATCTTCCGGACCTCCCCAAGCGCTGTCGGTCCTGCGTCTTCTGGGAGCTTGATCCGGTCAGTGGAGAAGCAGCCGTAAAGGCGGGCACTCCGGAGCTGGAGAAGGAAGCCTGGATTTCGGCTGTCCTGCTGGAGTGGGGGTCGTGCGGGCGGGTCGTCTACGTCGACGAGATTCCTGTGGGCTTCGTGCTGTACGCGCCGCCGGCCTATGTGCCGCGCTCGACGGCTTTCCCGACGAGCCCGGTGTCTCCGGACGCTGTGCAGTTGATGACCGCCTGGATCATGCCCAGTTATCAGGGTCAGGGGCTGGGGCGGGTCATGGTGCAGACCGTTGCGAAGGATTTGCTGCGACGCGGGTTCAAGGCCATTGAGGCTTTCGGCAACGCCCGCTGGACGGAGCCCGCTTGTCTGCTGCCCGCGGAGCATCTGCTGTCGGTCGGTTTCAAGACCGTACGGCCGCACCCGCTGCACCCTCGGCTGAGGCTGGAGCTTCGGACGACGCTTTCCTGGAAGGAAGACGTCGAGCTGGCTATCGACAGGCTGCTGGGGGCGGTTCAGAAAGAGCCGGTGCTGCGTCCGCTGTGAGGGCTGCAAACACGTGTGGGCTCATCCCCGTCAGGGATGAGCCCACACGTGTTTCACGTGAAACAACTGAGCCGGCGGTCAGGCCTTGGTGGCCTCTTCGCCGATGAACTCCTCGAGGTCACGCAGGAGAGCGGCCTTCGGCTTGGCGCCGACGATCGTCTTGGCGACCTCGCCGCGCTGGTAGACGTTCAGCGTCGGGATGGACATGACGCCGTACTTGGCTGCGGTGGCCGGGTTCTCGTCGATGTTGAGCTTGACGATCTCGATCTGGTCGCCGTGCTCGGCAGCGATCGCCACGAGCGACGGGGCGATCTGACGGCACGGACCGCACCAGGCGGCCCAGAAGTCCACCAGTACGGGCTTGTCGCTCTTGAGGACGTCCTCCTCAAAGGACGCGTCGGTCACGTTCTTCAGGTCGCCGGCCACGGCAGTCTCCTTAACTTCAACTTCGGGGTGGGGTGTGGGGTGGGGCGGGACGATCAGGCGGCGGCGGTCTTCTCGGGCTCGGACACCTTGTCGGTGTCGGCGAGAGCGGCCAGGAAGCGCTCGGCGTCGAGTGCGGCCGAGCAGCCGGTGCCGGCCGCCGTGATGGCCTGCCGGTAGGTGTGGTCGACGACGTCACCGGCGGCGAAAACACCGGTGAGATTCGTACGGGTCGACGGTGCGTCAACCTTCACGTAGCCCTCGTCGTCCAGCTCCAGCTGACCCTTGAACAGCTCGGTGCGCGGGTCGTGGCCCACGGCGATGAACAGTCCGGTGACGGCCAGCGGAGTGATTTCCCCGGTCTTGGTGTCCCGCAGCGTCACGCCGGCGAGCTTCTGGTCGCCCTGGAGTTCGGCGACCGAGCTGTCCCAGGCGAACTTGATCTTCGGGTCGGCGAACGCACGGTCCTGCATCGCCTTGGAGGCGCGCAGGGTGTCCCGGCGGTGGATGACGGTCACGGACTTGGCGAAGCGGGAGAGGAAGGTTGCCTCCTCCATCGCGGTGTCGCCGCCGCCGACCACGGCGATCTCCTGGTCCTTGAAGAAGAACCCGTCGCAGGTGGCGCACCAGGAGACGCCGCGTCCGGAGAGGGCGTCCTCCTTGGGGAGGCCGAGCTTGCGGTGCTGGGAGCCCGTCGAGACGATGACCGCCTTGGCGCGGTGGACCGTGCCTGCGGTGTCGGTGACGGTCTTGATGTCGCCGGTGAGGTCGACGGACACGATGTCGTCCGGTACGAGCTCGGCGCCGAAGCGCTCGGCCTGGGCGCGCATGTTGTCCATCAGGTCGGGGCCCATGATGCCGTCGCGGAACCCGGGGAAGTTCTCCACGTCGGTGGTGTTCATCAGAGCACCGCCTGCGGTCACCGCGCCCTCGAACACCAGCGGCTTCAACGACGCACGCGCGGTGTACAGCGCGGCGGTGTAGCCGGCGGGCCCGGAGCCGATGATGATCACGTTTCGGACGTCGCTCACGGGTTATTTCCTCGTCTCTGCGGAGCCTGCTGCCTACTGGGGCCTGTCTGGGACTCTCACCCACCCAACGGATCCTACGGGGCTTGCATTCCCGAGGTGTCCGACCCCATTCCGGCGTGATGTCAACGGCGGGGATAGGCCTGTGTCAGCAGAATCTCACCCTTGGCGGGCGGAGCCGCCCCCTCACACGCGGCGTCGACGATGTAGGCCTGTACCCGGGTGACGTCGGTGGCGTGTGGGAGGACGAGGAGGAAGGCCTTCTTGCCGTTGTACGTCCCCTCCTGTGCGGCGATCGGCACGGTGTTGCGGCCGGTGCCGTCCTGGACGCACTGGGGTACCGGGACATCCGTTTCCCGCAGGGGTGTGTGGGACTCGATGTCCATGGAGGGGCCGTTCTCGGTCTTCTCGCCCTGGGTCATCGGCTGCTTGGCGATCAGGCCCTGAACCCGGTCTTCGAGGGCCGTCTTGGAGAACGTGGGCCCCGTTTGCTTTGTGGCGGAAACGCCCCTGTCGGCGGAGGAGTCCGTGCCGTCGGGTGACTGGAGCGTCTGCAGGAGGAGCGCGCCCATGCCGAGCGCGGCGGTCCCGAGCACGGCCCCGAGGACGGCGGTGCGCCGGCGGCGCTTTGCCTTGCCGTCCCGGCCGGGTCCGGTGGTCGCGTGGGGGCGGCCTGCGGGGCGGTCCGCAGGGGCGGATTCGGCGGCGTGCGGCGCGGGCGCTGTTTCACGTGAAACATGCGCGCTTCCTTCGGGCGCCGTGGAATCGAGGAGGGCTTCCGCGGCCAGGGCCGCGTCGATGCGGCCCGCGACATCGGCGGGCATCCGGTGCGGGCCGGGCAGGGTGCCGAGCAGGCCGCGGATCTCGTCCAGGGAGGCCTGTACATCGGCGCACAGTGCGCACCCGTCCAGGTGTCGGCGTACGTCCGCCGTGCGGGAGGGGGAGAGGATGCCTTCGGCGAGATCGGAGATCTCCGAGACGTCCGGGTGCTGTGCTGTGTCGGCCCTGCCGGTCGTCGATGTCATGCGCGCCCACCTCCGCCCTTCACAGCAGCAGGATCACTCGGTCCTGCGTCCTTTGGTCCCGATGCCGGTGGGACGGATGCCCCGGGCGTCCGGTTCCTTCCCCCACCAAGGGCCGTGTTATCCCCGCCGTCCCCCGCATCGGTGCGCAGATGGGTGAGGAGTGGCAGCAGCCGTGCGCGGCCGCGCGCGCAGCGGCTCTTCACCGTCCCGGTCGGCACGTCCAGGACACGGGCGGCCTCCGCCACCGGATAGCCCTGCATGTCCACGAGCACGAGCGCGGCCCGCTGCTCGGGCGGCAGGGTGGCCAGGGCGGCGATGAGCTCTCTGTGGAGGTCCTGGCGCTCCGCAGGGGCCTCGGCGGACTCGTGGGGCTCCAGGAGCTGGTCCAGGCGCTCCGCGTCGTCGACCGGGGCGGTCTTGCGGGAAGCCGCTTTGCGGGCGCGGTCGAGGCAGGCGTTGACGGTGATGCGGTGCAGCCAGGTCGTGACGGCGGACTGGCCGCGGAAGGTGTGGGCGGCACGGTAGGCGGACACCAGGGCGTCCTGGACCGCGTCAGCGGCCTCCTCGCGGTCTCCCAGCGTGCGCAGGGCCACGGCCCACAGCCGGTCGCGGTGGCGCCGTACGAGCTCACCGAAGGCGTCGGGGTCGCCTTTGACGTGGCCGGCCAGGAGGTCCTGGTCGCTTGTGGCGCTGAGCGCGGCGTCGTCCAACGGTGAGCCCCCTCCCCCTGGTGTGCCGGTCAGCCGGTGACCCTGATCTCCGAGATTCCGCCACGGAATCTGCTGGATGATCCCTCGGGCGGCAGTTCCGTGATGTGGATCAGGATGTACCGGGTCCGCACCGGCTTGTCGAGCGTGGCTTCCAGCTTGCCGTCTGCGAGCTCCAGTTTCGTCATCCGCTGCGAAAAATCGGAGACGGCGGCCGGATTCGACACGTCTTCTCCGGCTGCGAGCACTTGAACGGTCTGCCCGCTGCGGTACATGTCGATGTCGATGCCGGACACGTCCTTGACGCTGCCGAGATCGACGATGATCCCGCTGCCGTCCTTGCGGTGCGGGAGATTGCCGAAGTTGGCGAACCCCTGGTAGTGCGGGGTGATCCAGGCGGTGCCGATCTCGCCGTCGATGGTGTTCGGTACGTCCTCGGGCTCTATCCCGGAGCCGTTGGGGGCGAACACCGTGGCGTCGGCGATGCGCAGTGGCTTGGGGTCCGGCTTCTTGGGGGCCTCGTCGTCGTTCGGCTGCGAGGACTTCGTGTCGCCGGAGTCCTGGCCGCGGTCCAGGAGGGTGTCCGCGAGCTGCCAGCTGCCGAGGCCGAGCGCGGCGATGAGCAGCGCGGCCACGCCCCACTTGAGGACTTTCCCGGTGCGGCTCTGGAGAGGGCGCGGCGGGACGGGGGGAATGGCCTGGCCTACGGGGGCGCCCGGGTGCGGGCCGGGCCTGCCGTAGGTGCCCTGCTGGTAGGTGGTGCGCTGGTACTCCGCAGGCGCCGCGAAGGTGGGCTCCGGCGGGCGGATGCGGGGCATCGCGGCGACGGCCTTGGCCAGCTCGTCGGGGGTCGTGCAGGGCGGTTCCTGGCGTGAGGCGGTGGCGCCGTCGTTGACCAGCGCCCGCATGGCGAGCTCGGACAGACCCCGGTGGATGCCGGCGCGTACCTGATCGGGGGCGATCAGACCGACGCCCTTGGGGAGCCCGGACAGGCCGTAGGCGTCCCTCTCGTACGGCCAGCGCTGTGTCAGGGCGGCGTACAGCAGCGCGCCGATCGCCTCGGTGTCGGTGCGCTGCGGGCGGTCGGAGGTGATGCCGCGCAGGGCGGCGTTCACCGCGAGGCCGCGGATCCGGTACTGGCCGGAGGAGGTCCGCAGGATGGCACCCGGGGTGAGTCTGAGGTGGGCCAGGCCCTCGCGGTGGGCGGCGGCCATGGCCTGGGAGATCTGGCTGACGAGCTGGTACGCCTCGTGGGCCTCCAGCGGTCCGGCCGCGAGGAGCGCCGTCAGTTCGGTGGCGTCGGGCAACCACTCGTGGACGACGTAGACGAGGTCGTTCTCCTCCACCGCGTCCAGGACCTGTACGAACCGCGGGTCGCCGAGCAGCGCCGACGAACGGGCCGCGGCGAGTACGGACCTGGCCCGCGGGTGGTCCGCGGGCAGCAGGTGCACGCCCACGGCGCGGCGCAGTTTCTCGTCGACCGCGCGCCAACTGCTGAAACCGTCCAGACGGGTGACGCACTCTTCGAGCCGGTAACGCCTGGCGAGTTTGTGCCCGCTGTGCAGCTCAGGTGTGGCGATGGGGAGTTCGGCGCCTTGGCGCTCGCCGTCCGCGTCGCTCTTGCTCTCGTCCGCTGGCTGCTGGGCTTTTGCCACCCCGTCGGCCGTGGCCTTGTCCGCCTTGGCGGCCAGCGGTTCATCACCGCTGTTGTCTGCCACGTCGACGGCAGCCGTGCTACGTTCCGCCACCGTCGTTCCTGCCTCCCCATCCGTTGCGCGCTGTTGAACAGCCATGCCAATTGTGCCCACAGTCCGGCGCTATGCACGACACGCGGCGGCCCGTGATGGTTGTGCGGGACCGCCCGGCCGGTCAGCGACCGAGACGTCCGCGCACCATGCCGACCATGGCGTTGAGTTCCACGATCCGCATCCTCTTCGCGGCGAGGAAGAAGACTCCCAGGAGCACGATGCCGCCCGCGACCAGCGCCGCGAGCGACCCGAGGGCGTCGCTGCCCAGGACCCGCATGATGCCGAAGGCCGCTGCGCCGCCGAGGATCGCCGCCGGTACGGACGCACCGGAGAGCCGGGCGTACGTACGCAGGACGTGCTTGCCGTCCAGGTCGCCGCCCAGCCGGTTGCGCAGGCGCCGCCAGGCCACACCGACGCCGATGGCGTACGCCAGGCCGTAGGAGCCCGCCATGCCCACCACGGCCCACTGGGCGGGCAGGACGACGTAACAGGCGGCCGAGGCGGCGGCGTTGACGGCGGCGACGATGACGGTGTTGTAGAAGGGCGTGCGGGTGTCCTCGTACGCGTAGAAGCCGCGCAGGACGACGTACTGCACGGAGTACGGGATGAGGCCGAGGCCGAAGGCCATCAGGGTGAAGCCCATGCCCTGGGCGGCCTGGTGTCCGGTGGACGCGAACAGCAGGGTGCACATGGGGACGCCGAGCGCCAGGAACGCGAAGGCGACCGGGACGATCGCGACGGCCGAGTTGCGCAGCCCCTGGGAGATGTCGTCGCGGACGGCACCCGGGTCGTTGTCGTGTGCGGCCCGTGAGATGCGGGGCAGCAGGGCGGCCATGACGGAGACCGTGATGATGGCCTGCGGCATGCCCCAGATCAGCTGGGCGTTGGAGTACGCGAGGATGCCCGCGCCGGACTTGCCGGAGGCCACACCTGCCGCGGTGGCGAGCTGGGTGACGACGAGGACGCCGGCCTGGTTGGCGAGGACGAACAGGACGGTCCACTTGGCGAGCTTGACGGTCTTGCCGAGCCCGTGACCCTTCCAGTCGAAGCGCGGACGGAAACGGAAGCCGGTCTCCCGCAGGTACGGGAGCATGGCCAGGGCCTGGACCGCGAGGCCGAGCAGGGTGCCGATGCCCAGCAGCCTGATGCCCTCGTCCGGAATGGTCTCGACGCCCATCCGGGATTCGGCGGAGGTGCCGTACACCCAGATGAACAGGCCGAACGTGGTGATCATGACGATGTTGTTGAGGACCGGGGTCCACATCATCGCGCCGAACTTGCCGCGGGCGTTGAGGATCTGCCCCATGACCACGTGCACGCCCATGAAGAAGATCGTGGGCAGGCAGTAACGGGCGAAGGTGACGGCCACACTGTTGGCCGCCTCGTTGTCGGCGATCTCCACGGACATCAGGCGGATCAGCAGCGGAGCTGCGAAGACCGCGATGGCCACGATGAAGCCGAGCGCGACCATCACGAGGGTGAGGAGGCGGTTGGCGAAGGCCTCGCCGCCGTCCTCGTCGTTCTTCATCGCCCGCACCAGCTGGGGCACGAAGACCGAGTTGAGGCCGCCGCCGACGGTGAGGATGTAGATCATCGTCGGCAGGGTGTACGCCACGGTGAACGTGTCGCCGAGCAGCGCCGCGCCCAGCGCCGCGGTGATCACCAGGCTGCGTACGAAGCCGGTGAGGCGGGAGACCAGCGTGCCCGCGGCCATCAGCGCGCTCGACTTCAGGACACTGGCCGCGCGCCCGGCGGGCTTCTTGGGCGGCGGGGGGGCCGGAGCCGGCTCGGGAACAGCAGCCGGGGTGGGCTGCCCGGGCGCCTGCTGATCGCGATAGAGGTGGGCGAACGCGTCCTGCTCGGGGATCTCCTCGCCCGCCTTGGAGACCAGGTCGTCCACGCCCACGAACTCAGTGGTCGTGGGATCGTCCCCGTACGGCAGGCGGCGCGAGGGGCCGTCCGGTTCGGGCGGCGGTGTCTGGGCCCATACGTGCGGATCCGGCGCATGCGGCGGCGCGGCCGGCTGCTGGTAGAGCGGCTGCGGCTCCTGATACGTGCCGGGCGGCGGCGGGGGGTGCGAGGCGCGGTCGTACAGCGCCTCGGTCACCGGGTCCTGCGTGGAGGGGTCCTGGGAGCGATACGGGTCGTGGCTGTAGGCGTCCTGGACGTAGGGGTCCGGGACGGCATAGGGCTCCTGGGCGGACTCGGGAGGCTGCGGCGACGGCACATGGCCTGCTGCCGGGGGCTCCGGGGGCACGCCCCGCAAGGGCGCGGTGCCACTCGCGCCCTGTCCACGGTCACCGTCGTACGGCGCGTTCACTGGTGCTCCCCTCGAGCTTCCTGTTCCGGCGAGCTGTGCCCCGTCGGCCGACCCTGTTGATCGTGTGGGCCGACCGGGGATCCGGGGACTCTCCCCCGACATGACGCTGCATTGCAAGCCCACCCAATCGTCCCCGGCCGCAGACCGGCCACGGCGTAGCTCAACGGTCCACTTTCTCACCCGCGCCCGACGGGGCGCCGCTTTCGGGACCGGTGTCCGGTGTCGGGTCACTCGGCTGCTCGGAGTCGTCGCCCCCGTCAGCACCCCCGTCAGTGTCCCCGTCGTCCCCGCCGTCCCCGTCCCCGTCCCCGTCCGCTTCCTCGCGGGCCGCGGCGCGCTTGCGCTGGGTGTACATCCGGATGCCGGCGAGAACGAGCAGCAGCACACCGCCGGCGATGACGAGCATCACGGTCGGCGTGAACTCGTTCACGTCGACCGTGAACTCCATCTGGCGGCCGTACGGCGTGCCGTCCTCGGTGTAGAGCTGGGCGGTCACCGGGACGGGGCCGTTGGCGTTGGCGGTGGCGGTGAACTTCACCGACTGGCTGTGGCCGCCGGCGATCTTCACCTGGCCTTCGGCGACGCTCTGGTCACCGTCCAGCTTGAGACGGGTCGGCTTGGTCGATTCGAGCCGCAGCACCAGGTGCTCCACACCCTGCACCAGCTGGTTCTGGACCGTTACGGGCACCGTCGCGCTGCGCCCCGACAGGGTCGCGTCGGACTTCTGGATGAGCTGCACCTCGTCGGTGAGGCTTACCAGATAGCTCTGCACCCCGTCGCGGTACTCCTGCGCCTTCGGCTCGCTGCCGCGCCACGACGTGGACATCGCGCGGTTGATCGCGTTGCCGAAGGGGGTGACCACCCGGTCGGGAGAGGTGAGGATCACTTTGAAGTTGTCGAGCTTGTCCTGGGTGGCCTTGATGTCCTGGAACGCCTTGGCCGGAAGCTCCTGCCTGCTCAGCGACCGGGGGTACGACGCCGGGCCGGGCACGTCGGTCGTAGCCCGGGCGTCGGGCTTGGCCTTCGCCGCCGCCACCAGATCCAGCGGCTGCGACCAGCGCTGGGCGTCGAGGCTGTGCAAAGCGCTCGCCATGGACTGCGCCTGGCTCGCGGACGGCAGCCGCTGCGGGGCCACCACGACGCTGCGCTGCTTCTCCTCGTCCTGGAGTGTCACCGCCAGGGTCTGGGCCAGGAATTTCTGCACGGCCAAGGTGGAATTCCCGGCCTTCGACATGTCGCCCTCGAAGGCGGTGGACAGCCGGGCGTCGGCGACCACCGCGTTGGTGCCGCCGCCGATCGGCCGGGTCGCGGTGGGCGTGTACGGCAGACCGCCCGTCTCGTGGAGGCTGTCGCTGCGGGCGATCACGTTGTGCGCGCCGGCTGAGGTGGCGACATCGACGACGGACGGGTCGACGGCCCCGTGCACCGGCCAGGCGAAATCGGTGGAGGGTTCCGTGTGGAGGATCGACTTCACGGCTGTCGCCGCGACATCGGTCGCGCGCCGCAGGTGACTGAGAGAGCCCGGAACGTCCTTGCCCCGGTGTGCCAGCGAGGCCAGGTCGGGGTCGGCGAACGGCAGCGCGACGACCTTCCGGCCGCTGACCGCCTTCTGGAGATCGCTCAGCCACCGGTTGGCCACCGCCTGGTACTGGCCCGGGACGGTCGTTTCACCGTCCTGGGGCTTGACCTGGTAGCTCTCCGTCATGGCGTTGACGGTGGCGAGCAGGTCCGGGTCGACGACCCAGGTCACCGGCAGCTCATTGCCGAGGGAGACGAGCTGGTTCAGCCGCCCGCCCGGGGCGAGCTCCGCGCCGAGGTTGTCGTTCTCGAAGACCGGGGTCTGCTGCTCGTCCGAACCCGTCTCCGCGGTGACATGTGTCGAGGAGATCAGCGGCCAGAGATAGGTGAGCTGGGTCTTCTTCTCCGTGGCATCGGGCTGCCAGGGCAGGAAGGTCTTCTGAATGCCCAGCGTCTGCTCGTACGGACGGCTCTGGGTCTGCCCCGACAGGGACACGCCGAGCTGGTAGACGCCCTGGTCGTCAAGATCCAGCTTGTCGACCGGGACGGTGATGCTGAAGTCCTCGCTGATGCCGGCCGGGAGCTTCGCGAACTTCTTCGTGAATTTCCCGCCGAGTTCCGCGGGTGCACGGGCGTCAGCTTCCTGGCTGCGCCGGTCCACGGCGTCGATCGCCGCTCTGCCGGACAGCCGCGGTCCCACGCCGATTCCGACATGGGCGTCGGTGATGGCTTCCTTGCCCCTGTTGGTGACCGTGCCGGAGACGGTGACCTCGTCTCCCTCCACCGGGGCACCGGGGCTCATTGCGTCGAGGGACACCTCAACCGTGCGCGAGCCCGTGGCGTCCTCGGCGGCCTGCGCGGGCGCGGCAGCCGGGAGATACAGGAGACCCGCGACCAGCGGGGCGCCGGCGAGGAGCCCTGCCGTCCGCCGCAGCCACCGGCGGGCAGGTGAGGGAACCATCCCCTGAAAGTCTGCCGCCTCGGCCACGCCCACGCCCGTTCCTAGTCTTTGTCTGCTGTCGGTGTTGGTTGTCGGTTCTTGCGTCCACGCATGGTAACGAGGTGCGCTGTGGCGAAGTGCTGCCCACTGCTCCACATGATCGGAAGAGTCTTGTCGGGCGGCGGTAAACCGGGAAGCTTCGGCCGGGCGGGGCACGTACCCTTTTCTGTTGTGCCGAACGCCAAGGAAGACAATCCCAGCGCCCTCAATCAGGTGCAGCGCCGCGCGGTCAGCGAACTGCTGCGCGTCTCACCTGTCGCCGACGATCTCGCGCGCCGTTTCCAGGAGGCGGGCTTCAGTCTCGCGCTCGTCGGCGGATCGGTCAGGGACGCGTTGCTCGGCCGCCTCGGCAACGACCTGGACTTCACGACTGACGCCCGCCCCGAGGACGTACTGAAGATCGTCCGGCCGTGGGCGGACTCCGTGTGGGAGGTCGGGATCGCCTTCGGCACGGTGGGGTGCCAGAAGGCGGGCTACCAGATCGAGGTCACGACGTACCGCTCCGAGGCCTACGACAGGACCTCCCGCAAGCCTGAGGTGTCCTACGGCGACTCCATCGAGGAAGACCTCGTACGCCGTGACTTCACCGTGAACGCGATGGCGGTCGCACTCCCGGAGAAGGAGTTCATCGACCCGCACGGCGGCCTCGAGGACCTCGCTGCCCGCGTCCTGCGCACGCCCGGGACCCCTGAGGAGTCGTTCTCCGACGACCCGCTGCGCATGATGCGCGCCGCGCGGTTCGCCGCTCAGCTCGACTTCGAGGTGGCTCCCGAGGTGGTCGCCGCGATGACGGCGATGTCCGGGCGCATTGAAATCGTCTCGGCCGAACGAGTGCGTGACGAGCTCAACAAGCTGATCCTCTCTCCGAACCCGCGCAAGGGGCTGAGGCTGCTTGTCGACAGTGGCCTCGCCGGATTCGTGCTGCCGGAGCTGCCCCAGCTGCGGCTGGAAAGTGATGAGCATCACAAGCACAAGGACGTCTACGAGCACTCGCTGACCGTCCTGGAGCAGGCCATGGTCCTCGAAGAGGGCGGGCCCGACCTCGTGCTGCGGCTCGCGGCGCTGCTGCACGACATCGGCAAGCCGCGGACGCGGCGCTTCGAGTCGGACGGCAGGGTCTCCTTCCATCACCACGAGGTGGTGGGCGCGAAGATGACCAAGAAGCGCATGACGGCCCTGAAGTACTCCAATGACCTGATCAAGGACGTCTCGACCCTCGTGGAGCTGCACCTGCGCTTCCACGGGTACGGCACCGGCGAGTGGACCGACTCCGCCGTACGCCGGTACGTACGCGACGCGGGCCCCCAGCTGGAGCGGCTCCACAAGCTGACCCGCTCGGACTGCACCACGCGCAACAAGCGCAAGGCGAGTGCGCTGTCACGGGCGTACGACGGGCTTGAGGAGCGCATCGCGCAGCTTCAGGAGCAGGAGGAGCTGGACTCCATCCGGCCCGATCTGGACGGCAACCAGATCATGGAGATCCTTGGCATCGGCCCCGGCCCGGCGATCGGCCAGGCGTACAAGTTCCTGCTGGAGCTGCGTCTGGAGAACGGGCCGATGGAGCACGATGCGGCGGTCGCGGCTCTCAAGGAGTGGTGGGCGTCGCAGAGCTGAGGTCATGTTTCACGTGAAACATGACGGCTGAAGCCTGATGGAGGCGGCGAGGGGGTGGTGTTTCACGTGAAACACCACCCCCTCGCTTGCACGCTAAGGGGTGTCTCCCCGCCGGTTCCAACGGAGCATGGCCGCAGCGGCAGCCGCGTAGATGAGAGCGACCGCGATCACCAGGGTGGCCGAGCGGCCGTCGGCGGGCAGCATCAGCGCCGCCGTCGCCGCGGCGCCCACGAAGGCGACGTTGAACAACACGTCGTAGATCGAGAAGACCCGCCCGCGATAGGCGTCGTCGACCGACGACTGCACCACCGTGTCGGTGGTGATCTTCGCGCCCTGCGTCGTGAGACCGAGCACGAAGGCCGCGATCATCATCGGTACGGGCTCGAAGGGCAGCGCGAGGGCAGGTTCGAGTACGGCAGCAGACCCCGCACACATGACCATCCACCCATACGGTCCAAGCCGCCCCACCATCCACGGCGTCAGCACGGCGGCCGCGAAGAACCCCGCCGCTGAGACCGCAACGGCGATGCCGAGCAGCGCCAGCCCCTCGTCCTCGCCGCCCCCCGGCCCGTCCGGCCAGGCGTACCGGACCAGCATCAGCACCATGACCGTCAGCGCGCCGTAGCAAAAGCGCATCAGCGTCATCGCGGCCAGCGCGTGCGCCGCGGCGTGTCGCTCCGACAGATGCCGCAAGCCGTCGGCGAGCCCCTGTGCCGTGGAGGCCAGCGCTGCGCCCAGCCGCGGCTGCACCTGATCGGGATCGGGGCCGAGCAGTTCACGGCTCATCCGCAGCGAGGACAAGGCGGCGCAGAGGTAAAGGGCCGCGCCCAGCAGCACCACCGCCGCATCGGAGTCCGACGCCACCAGCCGTACGGCGAAGGCCAGGCCGCCGCCAGCGGTGGCGGCGAGCGTCCCGGCCGTTGGGGAGAGCGAGTTGGCCATGACAAGCCGGTCGGCGTCGACAACGCGGGGCAGTGCGGCCGAGAGCCCTGACAGTACGAAACGATTGACGGCCGTGACGGAGAGAGCCGAGACGTAGAAGAGCCAGTCGGGCACGGACGCGAGGATCAGCACCGCCGTGCCGCAGGCGAGCACCGCCCGCAGCAGGTTCCCGTACAGGAAGACCTGTCGGCGCTGCCAGCGGTCGAGCAGCACGCCCGCGAAAGGGCCGACGGCCGAATAGGGGAGCAGCAGTACGGCCATGGCTGAGGCGATCGCGCCGGGCGAGGTCTGCTTCTCCGGGGAGAAGACGACGTACGCGGCGAGCGCGACCTGGTACACGCCGTCCGCGCACTGGGAGAGCAGCCGGACCGTCAGCAGGCGGCGGAAGTTGGTCAGGCGCAGGAGTACGCGCAGATCACGTACGACGGGCATGCGAGCAAGCGTCACACACGTCGAGGGTCCCCGGGCGGATTACCCGGGGACCCTCGACGATCAGACTGCTACTGCCGCGCTTTTAGCGCTCGACCTCGCCCGCGATGAAGCTCTCGACGGCGCGGTGGGCCGCGTCGTCGAAGTACTGCACCGGCGGGGACTTCATGAAGTACGAGGACGCGGAGAGGATCGGGCCGCCGATGCCACGGTCCTTGGCGATCTTCGCGGCGCGTACGGCGTCGATGATGACACCGGCCGAGTTCGGGGAGTCCCAGACCTCGAGCTTGTACTCCAGGTTCAGCGGGACGTCACCGAAGGCACGGCCCTCGAGGCGCACGTACGCCCACTTGCGGTCGTCCAGCCAGGCCACGTAGTCCGACGGGCCGATGTGGACGTTGTCGGCGCCCATGTCACGGTCGGGGATCTGCGAGGTGACGGCCTGCGTCTTCGAGATCTTCTTGGACTCCAGGCGCTCACGCTCGAGCATGTTCTTGAAGTCCATGTTGCCGCCGACGTTCAGCTGCATCGTGCGGTCCAGGACGACGCCCCGGTCCTCGAAGAGCTTCGCCATGACGCGGTGCGTGATGGTGGCGCCGACCTGCGACTTGATGTCGTCGCCGATGATCGGGACGCCCGCCTCGGTGAACTTGTCCGCCCACTCCTTGGTGCCGGCGATGAAGACCGGGAGAGCGTTGACGAACGCGACCTTGGCGTCGATGGCGCACTGCGCGTAGAACTTCGCAGCGTCCTCGGAACCGACGGGCAGGTAGCAGACGAGGACGTCGACCTGGCGGTCCTTGAGGGTCTGGACGATGTCGGCCGGGGCCTCGTCGGACTCCTCGATCGTCTCGCGGTAGTACTTGCCCAGGCCGTCGAGGGTGTGACCACGCTGCACGGTGACGCCCGAGTTCGGCACGTCACAGATCTTGATGGTGTTGTTCTCGCTCGCGCCGATGGCGTCCGCGAGGTCGAGGCCGACCTTCTTCGCGTCGACGTCGAAGGCGGCGACGAACTCGATGTCCTTCACGTGGTACTCGCCGAACTCCACGTGCATGAGACCCGGCACCTTGCCCGCCGGGTCGGCGTCCTTGTAGTACTCGACGCCCTGCACCAGCGAGGCGGCGCAGTTGCCCACGCCGACGATGGCTACGCGAACCGAACCCATTGGCGGTTGCTCCCTGTGTGTTCTCTACGAAGCCCTGCGGATGTGCAGGGCCTCACTTGACGGTGTCGTCGGACGGACCCGGCGGGGAGTCATCCCGGTGCCGGGGCAGGCCGTCCGTCTGTCCAGATGTGGTGTCGTGACGAGCCGGGAACTCGGGGTCGGATCGTCGCTGATCCCGCCCCGCCCGCTCGCTCTCGATGAGCTCGTTCAGCCAGCGCACTTCGCGCTCGACGGACTCCATGCCGTGCCGTTGCAGCTCAAGCGTGTAGTCGTCCAGGCGCTCCCGGGTACGGGCCAGGGAGGCGCGCATCTTCTCGAGACGCTCCTCCAGCCGGCTCCTGCGGCCCTCGAGCACCCGCATCCGCACCTCGCGCTCCGTCTGTCCGAAGAAGGCGAAACGAGCGGCGAAGTGCTCGTCCTCCCACGAATCGGGACCGGTGTGGGAGAGCAGCTCCTCGAAGTGCTCCTTACCTTCGGCTGTCAGCCGGTAGACGATCTTCGCCCGGCGTCCGGCGAGCGAAGCGGCGAGCGCGTCCTCGGGAGCGCTGCCGGGCTCTTCGATCAACCAACCGTTTGCGACGAGCGTCTTGAGGCAGGGGTAGAGCGTCCCGTAGCTGAAGGCGCGGAAGACCCCCAGTGAGGTGTTGAGCCGCTTGCGCAGCTCGTAACCGTGCATGGGGGACTCGCGCAGCAGGCCGAGCACGGCGAATTCGAGGATGCCTGAGCGCCTGCTCATCCTTCGCCTCCTCAGTCGCCGACGGGCCTTATGCCGAGCTGATGTATCGACTCGATACATCCAGACGATAGATCGGGAGTCCCGCTTCGACAAGGGGGGCCATGGTGAACGGCGTCACATCACCAATTCGATGCACGCAACTTGCCTGATTTGGGGTGAACATCGGCACTGGGCGGGTTTTGACGGTGCGTAGTCTGTGCGGCATGCAGACCACCGGGAACCAAGTGACGCCAGGGAGCGTCCTCGTCCTGGATGCACATGAGGCCGTACGGACGCCCGACCCCGGGCTGCTCCGTACTTCGGGGGGACCGGAACTCACCTGCCGCTTCCAGGCGATCTCGCCTGCCCGAGGAGTAGTCGTTCGATGAGCGAGCACCGTCGCAAACCGTCGCAGCCGCAGGACGGAGGACGTGCCGCGGCCCGGCGAGCCGCCCAGCAGCCATCAGGCCGCCGCGCGGCCCCCACGCGGGACACCAGCAGCACCACCGAGATGCCTTCCGGCTCGTACGGAGAGGAACGTCCGCCCGGCGGCAGAGCGGAAGCCCGCCGTGCCGCCCAGCGCGGCACGGCGGGCGGCTCACGCCGGCGCGGGGCGGAGCCTGGCGGCCGGGCCGCCGGACGCGGTCGTGGAGGCCCCCCGGCCAAGGAGCGGTTCATCAACTACCCGCGCTCGGAGAAGTACGGGTGGCGGCGGTTCGTACCGTCCTGGAAGCTGGTCGGCGGCACCTGCCTCGGCTTCTTCGCGATCATGGTCGCGGGTGCGGGGGTGGCCTTCGCATGGGTCGACAAGCCCGACCCGCAGAAGATGGCTGAGGCGCAGAACAACGTCTTCTACTGGGACGACGGCACGCAGCTGGCCGCGACCGGTGGCGCGCGCAACCGCCAGACAGTCACCATCAAGGAGATCCCGCAGCCCATGCGGGACGCGGTGATCGCTGCGGAGAACGCCTCCTTCGACACCGACTGGGGCGTCGACCCCATGGGTATCGGCCGGGCCGTCTTCAACATGGCCATGGGTCAGGAGACGCAGGGCGGCTCGACCATCACCCAGCAGTACGTCAAGAACCTGTACCTCGAGCAGGACCAGACGATGAAGCGCAAGTTCACCGAGCTCATCATCTCGGTCAAGGTCGGCGCGACGGACGACAAGGACAAGATCCTCGAGGGATACCTGAACACCGCCTACTTCGGCCGCGACGCATACGGAATCCAGGCCGCGTCCCAGGCGTACTTCGGCAAGGACTGCAAGTACCTGGACGCGTCCCAGAGCGCCTTCCTCGCGGCACTCCTCAAGGGGCCGAACCTCTTCAACCCCGACGGCGGCATCGGCGACAACGCCACCGCCGATAAGAACGCTGCACGTGCCAAGATCCGCTGGTCGTGGATCCTCGACCGCGAGGTCGAGGTCGGCCGGATGAAGCCGGCTGAGGCGGACAAGTGGAAGAAGGCCGGGTTCCCCGACCTCAAGGACTCCGACCAGGCCACTGGCCTCGGTGGCCAGAAGGGCTACCTGGTCGAGACCGCCAAGAAGTACGTGATGAAGCAGAGCCAGACCAACATCACGCCGGAGAAGCTCGCGCTCGGCGGCTATCGCATCTACACGACCTTCGACAGGGTCAAGGTCAATGCGATGGAGAAAGCCGTCAACAAGACGCGCAAGGCGTTCCTGGACACGAAGGCACGACCCGAGAAGGACAAGTTCGTCCAGTTCGGTTCCGCCTCGGTGGACGTGGAGACCGGCGCGATCGTCGCGCTCTACGGCGGCGAGGGCTGGGACAAGAAGCACTTCACCAACAACGCCGACACCTCCGGCGTCCCCGTCGGCTCGACCTGGAAGCCCTACGTCCTCGCCGCGGCGATGAAGCACGGCACCCACAACTCGGGCTTTGAAGGTATCTCGCCGCTGAGCAAGTACAACGGCAACGACATGATCGAGATCAAGTACCCGAGCGGTAATCCGGTCCCGGGCAAGAACGGGCAGCCGTTCCGTCAGAAGAACGAGAGCGACAAGGCGTACGGCTACGTCACGCTCAGGGAAGCGATGGAAAAGTCCATCAACACCCCGTTCGTACAGCTCGGCATGGACGTGGGCCTGGAGAAGGTGGCCGAGATGGCAGAGGACACCGGAATCCTCGAAGAGAGCATGGACCAGCAGAACGCGTCCTTCTCCCTGGGTACGTCCACTCCGAGCGCCATCCGTATGGCCGACTCGTACGCGACCTTCGCCGACTCCGGCACGCATCGCGAGCCGTACTCCGTCTCCAAGGTCCTCCTGAACGGCGAGGAGCAGCCAGGCTTCGAGAAGCCCAAGGCCGAGCGGGCGATGGACCCGGAGATCGCGGACAACATCACCGACGTCCTGCGGAACGTCGTCGAGAGTGACGAGGGCACAGGCAACAAGGCGCAGAAGCTGGGCCGCCCGGTCGCCGGCAAGACCGGTACCACCGACAAGAACAAGTCGGCCTGGTTCGTCGGCTACACCCCGCAGCTGTCGACCGCGGTCACCCTGTTCCGTACGGACCCCGAGTCCCGCAAGCTGCTCTCGATGAACGGAACGGGCGGCGTCCCCTCCATCCACGGTGGTGACATTCCCACCGAGGTCTGGACGAACTACATGCGCGACGCGCTCAAGGATGAGGAAGTGAAGGACTTCCCCGAGGCGCTCCCGATCGGCAAGAAGGCCGACTCGGCCGGTGCGCCGAAGCCGAAGCCGAGCGTCACGCCCAGCCAGACGCCGTCCTCGACCCCGTCCTCGACCCCGTCCCAGACCCCCTCGGAAACCGCGCCAACACCCACCGAGACCCCGAGCGAGACCGAGACCTGCGAGCCGCTCGACTGGGCCTGCGAGAGCGGTGGGAACGACAACGGCGGCACCGACACCGGTGGTATGGACGCAGGTGGCACCGACGCCGGCGGTACGGACGCAGGCGGCACCGATACCGGCGGAACCACCGACGGCACCACGACCGACGGCGGTACCACCGACGGCACCACCACCGACGGCAGCACTGAAGGCAAGCCGGGCAACGGCAACAACGACGGTGGCCTCTTCGGAGGCGGCGGCTGACGCCACGCACCACCCCACCCCTGACGAGGGCCGTCGCACCCCGGTGCGGCGGCCCTCGCCGCATGCACAGCCCCGTACGGCAGGATGACCCCCATGACGAGCGTGCACGAGGACCGGCCCGTAGTACGGCCCACGCAGCAGGACAAAGTCGCGGCGGCGGGCAGCGAGCTGATCGGCGGACCCATCGGCCGGTGGGCCGGGCTGGGAGCCGGCCCGCTCACGCCGGTCCGCGTCGTAGCCCTCGTCGCCATCGGCATGTTCGCGCTCGGCATGGTGCAGAAGATCCCGTGCTACGAGTGGGCCTGGTTCCGCGGCACCAGTTCGCAGTACACCCACGCCTGCTACTCCGACATCCCGCACCTCTACCTGGGGCGGGGCTTCGCAGACGGTCTCGTACCGTACTTCGACCGCCTGGCAGGCGACATGGAGTTCCTCGAATACCCCGTCCTGACAGGGCTGTTCATGCAGGTCGCCGCCTGGCTGACCATGCCCTTCGACGGCTCCGTCCAGGAGCGCGAACAGGCCTACTGGATGGTCAACGCGGGCATGCTGATGATCTGCGCCGTCATCATCGCCGTCTGCGTCGCCCGTACCCACCGACGACGCCCCTGGGACGCCCTGCTCGTCGCGCTCGCGCCCGCCCTCGCTCTCACCGCCACCATCAACTGGGACCTGCTCGCCGTCGCCCTCACCGCCGCCGCGATGCTCATGTGGTCCCGGGGACGTTCGCTGGCCTTCGGCATCCTCATCGGGCTCGCCACCGCCGCGAAGCTCTATCCCGTACTGCTCCTGGGACCGCTCCTCGTGCTCTGCTGGCGAGCCGGCAAATACCGGCAGTACGGAGCCGCGCTGCTCGGCGCGACAGGGGCCTGGCTGCTCGTGAACCTGCCCGTCATGATCTTCGCCCCCGAAGGGTGGAAGAAGTTCTACACCTTCAGCCAGGAACGGACCGTCGACTTCGGCTCCTTCTGGCTGATCATCACGCAGCGCACCGGCAAGTCCCTCGACGTCGATGTAGTCAACACCTACGCCACCCTGCTGATGATCCTGCTGTGCGCGGGCATCGCCGCACTGACGCTGACAGCACCCCGCCGGCCGCGCTTCGCGCAGCTCGCCTTCCTGGTCGTCGCCGCGTTCATCCTGACCAACAAGGTCTACTCACCGCAGTACGTCCTGTGGCTCATCCCCCTCGCCGCCCTGGCCCGGCCGCGCTGGCGCGACTTCCTCATCTGGCAGGCCTGCGAGGTCATGTACTACCTCGGGATCTGGATGTACCTCGCGTACACCACCAGCGGCGACAAGCAGCGCGGACTGCCCCCCGAGGGCTACCAGCTCGCCATCGCGCTGCACCTGCTGGCCACGCTCTACCTGTGCGCCGTCGTCGTACGCGACATCCTCATGCCCGAACGGGACGCCGTGCGGCGCGACGGCTCAGACGACCCGTCGGGCGGTGTCCTCGACGGGGCCGAGGACACCTTCGTCCTGGGGAAGGCGGTGCACCCGCCGCGGCACGCGGTGCACCACTTCGAGGGGCCACGGGTGGAGTGGGGCACCACGTCCCGGACCTGAGGGTGTCAGCGGTCGGTCAGCGGGCGGTCAGCGGTCGACGAGGCGGTCGAACTGCGTGGTCGTGTGGCGCAGATGGGCCACCAGTTCCTCGCCCACCTTCGGCTCCTGAGCGTCCGAGGGGACGAACAGGATCGACACCTGCATGTGCGGCGGCTCGGCGAACCAGCGCTGCTTGCCCGCCCACACGAACGGCGCCAGATTGCGGTTCACCGTGGCCAGACCGGCCCGCGCCACGCCCTTCGCGCGCGGCATCACGCCGTGCAGCGCCTTGGGCGCCTCCAGGCCGACACCGTGCGACGTACCGCCCGCCACCACCACGAGCCACCCGTCCGACGCCGCCTTCTGCTGGCGGTAACCGAACCGGTCGCCCTTGGACACCCGGGTCACGTCCAGCACCGCGCCGCGGTACTCCGTGGCCTCGTGGTCGCCCAGCCACAGCCGCGTGCCGATACGCGCACGGAAGCGGGTCTGCGGGAACTGCTGCTGCAGCCGCGCCAGCTCCTCGGCCTTCAGGTGACTGACGAACATTGTGTGCAGCGGAAGACGCGCCGCCCGCAGCCGGTCCATCCAGCCGATGACCTCCTCGACCGCGTCGGAACCGTCCGTACGGTCCAGCGGGAGGTGCAGGGCGAAGCCCTCCAGGCGTACGTCCTCGATGGCCGCGTGGAGCAGCCCGAGCTCCTCCTCCTTCACGCCGTGACGCTTCATCGAGCTCATGCACTCAATGACGACACGGGCGCCGACCAGCGCGTGCACCCCGTCGACCGACGATACGGAGCGCACCACCCGGTCCGGCAGCGGAACCGGTTCCTCACCGCGCCGGAACGGCGTCAGGACGAGCAGGTCACCGCCGAACCAGTCCTTGATGCGGGCAGCTTCGTAGGTGGTGCCGACGGCCAGGATGTCCGAGCCGAAACGGGTCGCCTCGTCCGCGAGCCGCTCATGGCCGAAGCCGTAGCCATTGCCCTTGCAGACCGGCACGATTCCCGGGAACTGATCGAGCACGGACTTCTGGTGCGCCCGCCAGCGCGCGGTGTCGACGTAGAGGGTGAGCGCCATGGCCGGTCCGGAACCTTTCTCGTGGCTGCGGTGTATCAGGGGTATGAACGGAAACGGAGTCGGTCAGGGATCAGCGATACGACATGTACATGTCGAGCGCCTTGTGCAGCACCTTGTTGAGCGGGAAGTCCCACTCGCCGACGTACTCCACAGCCTCCCCACCCGTACCCACCTTGAACTGGATCAGGCCGAACAAGTGGTCGGTCTCGTCGAGGGAATCGGAAATACCCCGCAGGTCATAGACAGTCGCACCCATCGCGTACGCGTCACGCAGCATCCGCCACTGCATCGCGTTCGAGGGCCGGACCTCACGGCCGATGTTGTCCGAAGCGCCGTACGAGTACCAGACATGCCCACCGACGACCAGCATCGTCGCCGCCGACAGGTTCACCCCGTTGTGCCGCGCGAAGTACAGCCGCATCCGGTTGGGGTCCTCGGCGTTCAGGACCGACCACATCCGCTCGAAGTACGAGAGAGGGCGCGGCCGGAAATGGTCACGCACAGCCGTGATCTCATACAGGCGCTGCCACTCGGCGAGGTCCTCGTAACCTCCCTGCACGACCTCGACACCGGCCTTCTCGGCCTTCTTGATGTTGCGCCGCCACAGCTGATTGAAGCCCTTGAGCACGTCATCCAGCGACCGGTTCGCCAACGGCACCTGGTACACGTAACGCGGCTGCACGTCACCGAAACCGGCGCCGCCGTCCTCGCTCTGCTGCCAGCCCATCTTCCGCAGCCGGTCCGCCACTTCGAAGGCACGCGGCTCGATGTGCGTCGCCTCGATGTCCCGCAGCCGCTTCACATCCGGATCCTGGATACCGGCCTTGATGGCCGGCGCGTCCCAGCGACGGATGACCACCGGCGGGCCCATCTTCACGGAGAACGCACCCTGCTGCTTCAGATGCGCCAGCATCGGCTGCAGCCAGTCGTCCAGATTCGGCGCATACCAATTGATCACCGGGCCCTCGGGCAGATACGCCAGATACCGCTTGATCTTCGGCAACTGCCGGTACAGCACCAGACCGACGCCGACCAGCTGGTCACTCCTGTCGAACCAGCCCAGGCTCTCCGAACGCCACTCCGTCTTCACATCAGCCCACGCCGGGACCTGGCAATGGCTCGCCGACGGCAGGCTCTGGATGTACGCCAGATGCTGCTCGCGGCTAATGGTCCTCAGGGTCAGGCTCATGCGGGGCGCTCCTCGGCAGGTCTGTCCCCATGGGATCAGGGGCTCCGGCTCTCGCGCCGAAGCCTACTGCGCCCAAGGAGCGCCCCGACTGGCCCGCTGACCCAGCCGGGCCTATCCCAGCACCCCGCCGAACAGACCACCGTGCGCCATACCGAGGTAGAAGCCGACCGCTGACGCCCCCAGCCCGATGATCAGGAACGTCCGCTCGCGCGTCGTGACCGAGATGAACTGCCCGTAGGCACCCGTGATGATCCCCACCAGCCCCGCCCACGAGCTGATCAGATGCAGGTCGTGGAACATCGCCGTGACGAAGGCGACCGCGCCCAGCAGCATCGTCACCGCGACCAGCGTGTCCTGGCGCGGATGAGGCTTGCCGTCGGTCTCGAGGAGAGAGCTCGAGGAGTGTCGTCGCATTGCCTGTGCCATGGGGCACCTCCTGCTCGAACTGCTCGAAGCGGCGAACCGTGACGCCGCACACACCCGATGTGTACAGATTGTGGGCCTTCCTGCCCGGATTTCAACCGCAAGGCGGTGAGCAGGTAGTCTGTACGGTCTGCACCGGTGTCTGCCCATGTCAGAAAACGAGCCTCTTCTCTCGAAGGAGGCGGCTTGTCAGTGGCGGCCGATACCGTTGCGTACGCATCACGACCCTCCTGCCACGGAACGACCGTGGCCGCTGAGTCCAAAGGAGGTGGGTTCCACATGCGTCACTACGAAGTGATGGTCATCCTCGACCCCGATCTCGAGGAGCGCGCTGTCTCCCCGTTGATCGAGAACTTCCTCTCCGTCGTCCGTGAGGGCAACGGAAAGGTCGAGAAGGTCGACACCTGGGGCCGTCGTCGTCTGTCCTACGAGATCAAGAAGAAGCCTGAGGGCATCTACTCGGTCATCGACCTGCAGGCCGAGCCCGCAGTCGTCAAGGAGCTCGACCGACAGATGAACCTGAACGAGTCGGTCCTCCGGACCAAGGTCCTCCGCCCCGAAACCCACTGAGCTCAGTAGCTCAGCGGTAATCGGGTCCGAGTAGCAACAAGCAGCCAGCAGCAATCCCCGCCGAGAGGTTCACCCATGGCAGGCGAGACCGTCATCACGGTCGTCGGCAATCTCGTCGACGACCCCGAGCTGCGCTTCACCCCGTCCGGTGCGGCGGTCGCGAAGTTCCGTGTCGCGTCCACTCCCCGCATCTTCGACAAGCAGACCAATGAGTGGAAGGACGGCGAAGGCCTGTTCCTCACCTGCTCGGTCTGGCGTCAGGCGGCGGAGAACGTCGCAGAGTCGCTTACGCGAGGCATGCGCGTCGTCGTACAGGGCCGGCTCAAGCAGCGGTCCTACGAAGACCGCGAGGGCGTCAAGCGCACGGTCTACGAGCTGGACGTCGAGGAAGTCGGCCCCAGCCTCAAGACAGCCACGGCCAAGGTCACCAAGACCACCGGTCGAGGCGGCCAGGGCGGATACGGCGGCGGTCAGCAGGGCGGCCAGCAGGGCGGCGGCAACTGGGGCGGAGCCCCCAGCGGCGGCGGCCAGCAGCAGGGCGGCGGCGCACCCGCCGACGACCCCTGGGCCAGCAGTGCACCGGCCGGCGGCGGTCAGCAGCAGGGCGGCGGCAGCTGGGGCGGAAGCTCCGGCGGTTCCACCGGCGGCGGCTACTCGGACGAGCCCCCCTTCTAGGGCGGGCCCGTACACCACTTCTTGATCACACAGGAGAAACACCATGGCGAAGCCGCCTGTGCGCAAGCCTAAGAAGAAGGTCTGCGCATTCTGCAAGGACAAGGTCACGTACGTGGACTACAAGGACACGAACATGCTGCGGAAGTTCATTTCCGACCGCGGCAAGATCCGTGCCCGCCGCGTGACCGGCAACTGCACGCAGCACCAGCGTGACGTCGCCACGGCAGTCAAGAACAGCCGTGAGATGGCGCTGCTGCCCTACACGTCCACCGCGCGATAAGGGAAGGGTGACCGAAAAATGAAGATCATCCTCACCCACGAGGTCTCTGGCCTCGGCACTGCCGGCGACGTCGTTGACGTCAAGGACGGCTACGCTCGCAACTACCTGGTCCCGCGTGGTTTCGCGATCCGCTGGACCAAGGGTGGCGAGAAGGACGTGGCGCAGATCCGCCGCGCCCGCAAGATCCACGAGATCGCGACCATCGAGCAGGCCAACGAGATCAAGGCCAAGCTCGAAGGCGTGAACGTCCGTCTGGCCGTTCGCTCCGGCGACGCCGGCCGTCTCTTCGGTTCCGTCACCCCGGCCGACGTCGCTTCGGCGATCAAGGCTGCCGGTGGCCCCGACGTCGACAAGCGCCGCGTTGAGCTGGGCTCGCCGATCAAGACCCTCGGTTCGCACCAGGTCTCGGTGCGTCTGCACCCCGAGGTCGCCGCGAAGCTCGGCGTCGAGGTCGTCGCCGCCTAAGGCTGCGCATCTCAGAGCAGTACGAAGGGCCGCACCCCACGGGGTGCGGCCCTTCGTCGTTTCACGTGAAACATCACCTTCGCTCAGCGCGTGGCTTCCTCAGCGCGTGGCGCCCGTGACAATCCAGCGGCCCGAACGTGCACGCAGCCACAGCGTCACCATCCGCACCGCCATCATCAGCGTCATCGCCCACCACAGAGCGGTCAGCCCACCGCCCAGCACCGGCACCAGAAGAGCCACCGGCGTGAAGACCGCCAGCGTCGCCAGCATGGCCCACGCCAGATAACGCCCGTCCCCCGCGCCCATCAGCACACCGTCCAGCACAAAGACGATCCCCGAAATCGGCTGAGAGACAGCCACCACCAGCAACGCCGGCAACAGCGCGTCCCGCACCACCTGATCGCTCGTGAACAGTGGGATGAACAACGGCCGCGACACCGCGACCAGCACGCCGAGCACCACCCCGGACGCGATGCCCCACTGCACCATCCGGCGGCACGCTTCCTGCGCACCCTTGGCGTCGCCGGCGCCCAGATAGCGCCCGATGATGGCCTGGCCCGCGATGGCGATCGCGTCGAGGGCGAAGGCCAGCAGACTCCACAGAGACAGAATGATCTGGTGCGCCGCGACATCCGCGTCACCGAGCCGGGCGGCCACCGCGGTGGCGATCATCAGGACGGCACGCAGCGAGAGCGTACGGACCAGCAGCGGTGCCCCGGCCTGCGCGCAGGCTCGTATGCCCCCGGCGTCGGGGCGCAGGGACGCTCCGTGCTTCCTGGCGCCCCGGACCACCACCACGAGATAGGCGGCGGCCATCCCGCACTGTGCGATCACGGTCCCCCACGCGGAACCGGCGATGCCGAGTCCGGCGCCGTACACCAGGCCCACATTGAGTACCGCGTTGGCGGTGAATCCGCCGACGGCGACGTACAGCGGTGTCTTCGTGTCCTGGAGACCGCGCAGGACACCGGTGGCCGCCAGGACGACGAGCATCGCGGGGATGCCCAGACTGGAGATCCGCAGATAGGTGATGGCGTACGGAGCCGCCGTATCTGAAGCGCCGAAGGCATCGACGAGCCAGGGGGCGGCGGGCAGGACGATCGCGATCACCGCGGCGCCGAGAAGCAGCGCCAGCCAGATGCCGTCCATACCCTGCCGGATGGCGGCCTGGAGATCACCCGCGCCGACGCGGCGGGCGACCGCGGCGGTGGTGGCGTAGGCGAGGAAGACGAAGACACTCACCGCGGTCATCAGGAGCGTGGCGGCGATGCCGAGGCCCGCGAGTTGCGGGGTGCCGAGGTGGCCGACGACCGCGCTGTCGACCATCACGAAGAGAGGCTCGGCGACCAGGGCGCCGAAGGCCGGGAGGGCGAGCGCGATGATCTCGCGGTCGTGCCGGCGTCGGCTGGTCTTCGCTGCCGTGGGGGCCTGAGTCATGAGCTCAATCTAATCTTCCACAGGTAAGAGATGCAATGGCCTTGCAGTCCTTACGGACGGGTGCTTTCCGGGTTCGGCTGTGCGCCGTTTGTTCTGATCTTGAACCAGGGGCCCAAGTTTTTCTTCCCCACAGCCGGTGGATGGAGAAAGTGCAGGTCAGGGCAGTGTAGGTGGGTGCGTTATGAGTTTGTCCACAGTGCTGTCCCCCGGTCCGTGCACAGGTTCGGTGGACTTCTCCACAGCAAGTGGTCTTTCGTCCACACGGCCTGTGGATAACCAGATTGGCTGACGGTGCCCGCGGGCCTACCGTGGTGCGGCGCCCGCCTTCCGTTCCGGCCCCGGAAGCTCGTCGAACCCGATGCGCCGGAACCGGAGTCGGGCGTCTCATTTGTCAGAGCCGTGCCGTAAGAAAGAGTGGCACAGCGAGGTCCGCGCAGCGGACGGGAGGAGGTGGCCCGGTGAGCATTTCCGAGCCATTGGACGACCCCTGGGCCGACAGCGGTCCTGGTGACCGTCTGCCCGCCTCCCGTCGGCGCCGGGGCGAAGGCAGGGGGCGAGACGAGCAGCACGACCGCGGTGGTGACAGTGGTGGCGGCTGGGAGGGTGGGGCTCCTGCCTTTGAGCGAGTACCCCCGCAGGACCTTGACGCGGAGCAGTCCGTTCTCGGCGGCATGCTGCTGTCGAAGGACGCCATCGCGGACGTGGTGGAGATCCTCAAGGGGCATGACTTCTACCGCCCCGCCCACGAGACCGTCTACACGGCGATTCTCGACCTCTATGCCAAGGGTGAGCCGGCCGACCCCATCACGGTGGGCGCCGAGCTGACCAAGCGCGGCGAGATCACGAAGGTCGGCGGCGCCTCGTATCTGCACACTCTGGTGCAGACGGTGCCGACGGCTGCCAACGCGGAGTACTACGCCGAGATCGTTCATGAGCGGGCGGTGCTGCGCCGGCTGGTCGAGGCGGGCACGAAGATCACGCAGATGGGATACGCGGCCGACGGCGATGTCGACGACATCGTCAACGCCGCCCAGGCCGAGATCTACGCCGTCACCGAGCAGCGCACCAGCGAGGACTATCTGCCGCTCGGCGACATCATGGAGGGCGCGCTCGACGAGATCGAGGCGATCGGTTCGCGTACGGGCGAGATGACCGGTGTGCCGACCGGTTTCACGGACTTCGACTCGCTGACGAATGGTCTGCACCCTGGCCAGATGATCGTCATCGCGGCCCGTCCCGCCATGGGTAAGTCGACGCTGGCGCTGGACTTCGCGCGGGCCTGTTCGATCAAGAACAACCTGCCCAGCGTGATCTTCTCCCTGGAAATGGGGCGCAACGAGATCGCGATGCGCCTGCTTTCGGCGGAGGCCAGGGTGGCGCTGCACCACATGCGGTCCGGCACGCTGACGGACGAGGACTGGACGCGGCTGGCGCGGCGTATGCCGGATGTCTCGCAGGCGCCGTTGTATATCGACGATTCGCCGAACCTGTCGATGATGGAGATCCGGGCGAAGTGCCGTCGGCTGAAGCAGCGCAATGATCTGAAGCTCGTGATCATCGACTATCTGCAGCTGATGCAGTCGGGTGGTTCCAAGCGTGCCGAGAGCCGCCAGCAGGAGGTCTCGGACATGTCCCGAAACCTGAAGCTGCTGGCGAAGGAGCTTGAGCTGCCGGTGATCGCGCTGTCGCAGCTGAACCGTGGGCCCGAGCAGCGTACGGACAAGAAGCCGATGGTCTCCGACCTGCGTGAATCCGGCTCGATCGAGCAGGACGCGGACATGGTCATCCTGCTGCACCGTGAGGATGCGTACGAGAAGGAGTCGCCGCGCGCGGGTGAGGCGGACCTGATGGTGGCCAAGCACCGTAATGGTCCGACGGCGACGATCACGGTGGCGTTCCAGGGTCACTACTCGCGCTTCGTGGACATGGCGCAGACCTGATCCGTATAAAAAGGGGTCGACGGGGTGGGGTGGTGGAGGTAGGTGTTGACCATGACCTCACCGCTCGAAGAGCTGCTTCCCAGTACGCAACGCGCCCTCCTGCATCGCATCGCCACCGCACAGGCCGAGGGGAGGGCGCCCTCGTTCGTCGCCGCGGTGCAGCGTGATGGGCGGACCGTGTGGACGGGGTCCCGTACGTGTGTCGAGGGGCATGGGCCGGATGCGGATACGCAGTATCGGATCGGTTCGATCACCAAGACTTTCACCGCTGTACTGGTGCTGCGGATGCGCGACGAAGGTCTGCTCGACCTCGGTGACCCGCTGGAGAAGCATCTTCCGGGTACGGGGGTGGCGGGTGAGGTGACTGTTGCTCAACTGCTCAGTCACACCGGCGGGTTGTCGGCGGAGGCGCCGGCGCCGTGGTGGGAGCGGACGCCGGGCAGTTTGCGCCCGGAGTTGGCCGATGTGCTGGGTGAGCAGTCGCGGATGCATCCGGCCGGGCGTACTCATCATTACTCCAATCCCGGTTACACGCTGCTCGGTCAGCTCGTGGAGGCGGTGCGGGAGGAGTCCTGGGCGGAGGTGCTGCGGCGGGAGATTCTTGAGCCGCTGGGGATGGGCCGTACGAGCGTAGAGGCCGAGGCCCCGTATGCCGGTGGTTGGGCGGTGCATCCGTGGGCGGATGTGATGCTGCCGGAACCGGCGGTGGACCTTGGCCTGATGGCCGCGGCCGGTCAGCTCTGGTCTACGACTGGGGACCTCTGCCGCTTTGCCAGGTTCCTCGCGGTGGGTGACGAGAAGGTGCTGAGTGCGGAGTCCGTACGGGAGATGCGTACGCCGGCTGCTCCGGCGGGTCCTGCGGACGTGGCCGGTGGCTATGGGCTGGGGTTGCAGATCGTCCAGGGCGGCGGTCGGACGCTGGTGGGGCACTCCGGATCGTTGCCGGGCTTTGTGGCGGGTCTTTGGGTGAGCGTGGAGGACGGGGTGGCTGCGGTGGCGCTCGTCAACGCTACGTCGGGGGTGTCCGCTCCGGCGGTGGCGGCCGATCTGATCCGGATCGTGGTGGAGGCCGAGCCGCGCATCCCGGAGCCTTGGCGGCCGCTGCCTGCGGCCGAGGTGGACCAGGAGCTGCTGGCGTTGACCGGGCCCTGGTTCTGGGGCACGGCGTCGTACGCGCTGACTCTTGTGGCCGATCGTGGCGTGGAGTTGCATCCGCTGCGGGGCAACGGGCGCGGATCACGCTTCGCGGCGCGGCCGGACGGTACGTGGACGGGTCTTGATGGTTACTACCTTGGGGAGACGCTCCGGGTGGTTCGGCGGGACGACGGGTCGGTGAGTCATCTCGACCTGGGGTCGTTCGTCTTCACGCGTGAGCCGTACGAGCCGGGGGATGCGGTCCCTGGAGGCGTGGACGAGGGCGGCTGGCGCGGTCTGTGACGTTTCACGTGGAACCGGGCAGGCGGGTCGGGGCCCGATCTGTGGACAGGCACCCTTTAAGGCACGACGTTGAGGGCCTGCAGCTTGGCTCCGTTGTTCCATGCCTCGAGCAGCCCGCGGTGGACAGCCGTTACGCCGTGGCGGGCGGCCAGCAGGAGGGCGTCCCGTGTGAAGGGGCAGGTGGCGACAAGTAGCGCGACGTCGGCGTTGTATTCGAGCTTGGCCATGCCGATGAACTGCTGGACGTCGCCGCTGGCGATGGTCGATCCGGGGTTGCGGGGTTTGCACTGGACGATGATGCGGCGGCCGTCGGGGGTGTGGGCGACGATGTCTGCGCCGGTGTCGCCGTGGCCTCCGGTGACCGTGACCCGGTCGCAGCCGTCGCGTCGGCAGAGCCAGGCGATGTGTTGCTCGAACTGGCGGGGGTTCATGGCGTCGAGTGCGCCCATCGATCCGGCTGCCTCGCGTTCGCGCAGAACGCGCCGGAGGTGGGTGACTTCGTCCTCGAGGGCCTGGATGCGGCCTCGGTGTTCGCCGTCGTTCTCGACCGCGGCGTTGAGCAGGGGGACGACGGCGCGGCCGATAGTGGTGCGGCAGACGTCCTCCGCGATGTCGGCGATCTTTCCGTCGGGGTGCGTGGCCAGGCGCTGGTCGAGGACTTCGGTGATGTGCTCGTCGAGCAGTGAGGCAAGCCTGTGGACAAAGTTATCCACAGGCTGCGAGCGCTGGTTTTCCTCGAGGTCGAGCAGGTGAGTACGCACCTGACGTGCGACGATGCTGTCGCGCAGCAGCATTGCGACGTTGAGCACGGTCCTTCTTGTGAACAATCCAACCTGGCTCGCGAAGCGGTCCACGGAGGCTAGTGCCTTAAAGGCACTAACCTCCTCGCTGGTCGCGAGGCGGTAGCCGTTCGCTTCCAGTTCCTCGCGATGGTCGCTCACCATGCTGCGAATGGCGGTCTCGACCACCTCGAAGTAGTTGGCGACCATGTGTGTCGTCACGTGCGTCCCGTCCGGGAGCAGTGAGAGCGCCTTGACTTTGTCGAGCGCTTCGGTGCGTTCAGCGACGCTGTTGCGCAGTGCCCTTGATTCGAGCAGGGCGACTTCGTTGACCATCCGGCTCGTCTCCTCCTGGGCCTTGCGGCCCGTTT
Organism: Streptomyces sp. ISL-96; assembly: GCF_018614035.1. GTDB lineage: Bacteria > Actinomycetota > Actinomycetes > Streptomycetales > Streptomycetaceae > Streptomyces. The sequence goes on along the minus strand of NZ_JAGGPA010000026.1, from coordinate 118,039 downwards.
CGAGTGGAGGGACGGGATCCGGACATACGGCCGCCCCTCTTGCTGGGGGCAACGAGTCAAATCGGATAAAGAAATGGTTTTCAGATACTCAGCTTGAATCCGACATGGGAGGCTTCGAAGCCGAGTCGCTCGTAGAAGCGGTGGGCGTCGGGGGACTCGCGCTGGGCGCCGAGGGGGTCGTCGGCGAGCATGGCGACGATGGCGGGGAGGTCGTCGGGGGTCGCGGGGCGTATCTCAAGATCGCTCATGGGGTGGAGATTACGCAGTTGGTGTGGGGGCGCGCAGTTCTTCGACTGCCTTGACCAGGGGCGCCAGTTCGGGGCGTTGTCTCGGCACCACAGAGTTCTTGATCACGGGGCTGCTGCCCGAGGTGGCTGCTGACTTCGGTGTCTCGATACCCACCGCCGGCTCTCTGGTCAGCTGTTATTCCCTCGGTGTCGTGCTGGGTGCGCCGCTGATGGGACTGTTCACCGCGGGCAATCTGCTGTCAGCTGTCGCCCCCTCGTTCGGCGCGATCACCTGCCTCGCGCCGCTATCGGCGGGCTGGGCTTCGCGACCGTCCCCCCGTCGCCGTCAGCCCGCCGCGAGCGTCAGTGGGGCGAAGCGGCGGGTCCAGTCGCCGGGGAGGGCGGGGATCCCGTAGGTCATTACGGTGTTGAAGGCGACCGGCTCCAGGCCGTGCGCCTTCAACCATTCCAGCAGGTCCTCGTGGCGTACGTCGATGTCGGTGCGCAGCGGGCGGTCCGTACCGGCGGCCAGTGCGGCGATCAGTGCCTTGGCGGTCTCGGTGTCGCGGGCGATGAGCGGGCCCACGACATGGGTTTGCATATTGGGCCAGGCGGCGGCGTAGCCGATGAGGCCGCTCTCGTCCTCGGCGACGCGGATCTGGTCGGCGAAGGCGGGCAGGCGCGTGAGCATGTGGGTGCGGTCCAGGCCGAAGACTTCGGTGTCCAGGCGCAGGATCGCGGGAAGGTCGTCGGCGGTGGCGGGGCGGGTTGGTACGCCGGCCGGGGGTCCGGAGGGGCGGAAGTGGCCGCGGATCATCTCGGCCTTCCCGGTCACGGTGAAGCCGAGGTCTTCGTAGAGCGGGCGGCCTTGGGGTGTGGCGTACAGGGTGAGGGGGGTGTCGCCGACTTCCGCGATGAGGTGGTGCATGAGGCGGCGGCCGATGCCCTGTCGTGCGTGGCGCTGCGCGACGAGGACCATGCCGATCGCGGTGAGTCCGGGTTCGGACGAGGTCGTGGGGGCGTACGAGGTGAGGATGCCGGCGGCGGCGAGGCCCTTTCCTTCCGGTGCGTCGATGCCGTAGCCGGTGCCGGCTACGAGCAGCAGGCCCCATCTGTGCTCCTCGCGTGGCCAGCTCCTGTCTTCGGAGAGGTCGGCGCAGGCGGTGAGGTCGCCCAGGGTCAGGCGGCGGATGGGCAGATCGGCGAGCGGAGTCGGCAGCGGTGTCGGCATTGGATCAGGCTGGCTGACGTACTGATCGTCCGTCCACCGCTTTACGTGAAGAGGAGGAGGCGGCTTGGAATGAGGAGCCAGTCGCCGAAGATCTTCATGGAGGTGTAGGGGGTCGGTGAGGGATTTTGTTTCACGTGAAACACCGTGCCTGGCGGCGGGCCGGTCCGGCGTCTATCGGTGGGAGTAACGGCGCGTACTAGCCTCGGCGTACATGACGCGACTTCATCTGTTCGATCTCGACGGAACGCTGATGCGAGGCTCGGCGGCGGCTGTCGAGATCTCTCGCCAGCTGGGTGTGAGCGCCGAGATTGCGGAGCTGGAGCGGGATTTCCTGGTGCGGGGCATGGAGCCCGACGAGTTCGCCGTACGGGCCAGGGAGCTGTGGGCGGAGCTCACCGAGGCGCAGGTGGCGGCGGCTTTCGAGGGTGCGCCCTGGCTGTCGGGCATTGAGGAGGTGTGGGCGGACATCCGCTCGCGCGGTGAGTACTGCGCTGTGATCTCGCTGTCTCCGGACTTCTTCGTGGAGCGGCTGCTGGCCTGGGGTGCGCATGCCGCGCATGGTTCACGCTGGCCGGCGGTTCCCTTTCTGGAGCCCGGTGGAGCGGGCGGGGATCTTGAACGCGGCCGCGAAAGTGAAGATCACTGAACGGCTCTGTGAAGAATTTGGGCTGCTTCGGAGTGACTGTGTGGCTTACGGGGATTCGATGTCGGACGCGGAGATCTTCGCAGCGGTGCCGATTTCCGTGGCCGTCAACGCGGATCACTATGTGTCGGACCTTGCGGTGCTTGCCTATCGGGGCGGCGATCTGCGTGAGGCGTACGAACTGGTGCAGTCCCGCCGGTAATTCGGGAATTGCCGCAGAGCGGGCGTGAGCCGACGAGTCCGGGCTGCCGCGGCAGGGGGCTTGTGCGCCGCGCTACCGCCGGTAGGGTCGACTCCGGTTTGTCCTGGTGGCCTTACTGCGTAAGGCATGGGGCAAAAGGAGCCTAACCAGAAAACGGGTCCGGATGCCCGGACTTCCTGTTCTTTGTCCGATGCGGGAGTGGTGCCTGGCATGCTGCGACGACAGAACTGCGGGCAATGTCACACTTTTGTCCGGCTCACCCCAAATAGGGGTAGGGGCGTGATTAGTGTGGGCGACCGGCAGTACTGACAGAACTGAAGCGCACACCTGAAGCAGAGCGGGGAAATTGCGAGCACGTTCCGCCCCGGAAGTGCAGAGACCGACCGAAAGATGTTCGAGGCGAGGCACATCTATGGACGCTCCGACCGCCACGTCGGCCGACAACGGCGCTTCCGGTGACAACGGCAGCGGCTGGTTCAAGCCGCGCAGGAAGCCGGGTGCGGGTCCCCAGCAGCCGCCCGGCCAGGGCTCGGACCCGGGCCAGGACCGGATACCGGGCGCGGGCGCGAGCCGTCCGAGCCGCCCGGTGTCCGCGATACGTCCGGTGGGCACCGGCGCCTCACGGCCCCAGCCCGCCGCCGCTCCCACCATGCCCCCCGCAGCCGAAGCGCCCGCTCCTGCTCCTGTGGCCGACGCGCCCGCTCCTGCTCCCGCGCCCCTGGCCGCAGTGCCCGCGGCCGAAGCACAAGCCCAGGAGCCGCGAGCCCCCGAGCGGCAAGAGGCCCCCGCCGCGCCCACCACCCCTTCCGCGCCCGCCGCCCCCGTGTCCCCCGACGCGGCCCTCATCCGCCGTACCCTCGCCGACGTCGGTGACGACGCCGGCAAGGTCACCGCGTACTTCTACGCGCTGCTCTTCACCCGCCACCCCGAGCTGCGCGCGCTCTTCCCCGCCGCCATGGACACCCAGCGCGACCGTCTCCTGAAGGCGCTGCTGACCGCCGCCGAGCACATCGACAACAAGCCGGTGCTCACCGAGTACCTGCGCAATCTGGGCCGCGGCCACCGCAAGTACGGCACCCAGGCCTCCCACTACCCGGCGGTCGGTGAGGCGCTGCTCGGGGCGCTGGCCCGTTACGCGACGTCCACCTGGGACGACGAGGCCGAGGCCGCGTGGATCCGTACGTACACCGCGATCTCCCAGATCATGATCGACGCGGCGGCCGAGAACGAGCTGCGCGCGCCCGCCTGGTGGCAGGCCGAGGTCGTCTCGCACGACCTGCGCACACCCGACATAGCGGTCATCACTCTGCGCCCCGACCAGCCCTACCCCTTCCTGGCCGGTCAGTACACGAGCCTGGAAACCCCCTGGTGGCCGCGGATGTGGCGGCACTACTCCTTCGCCGCCGCCCCTCGCCCCGACGGCCTGCTGTCCTTCCACGTCAAGGCGGTCCCGGCCGGCTGGGTGTCCAATGCCCTGGTCCACCGCGCCCGGCCCGGCGACACCGTGCGCCTCGGCCCGCCGGCCGGCTCGATGACTGTCGACCACACCACCGACAGCGGCCTGCTCTGTCTCGGCGGCGGCACCGGTATCGCGCCCATCAAGGCGCTCGTCGAGGATGTGGCCGAGCACGGCGAGCGCCGTCCGGTCGACGTCTTCTACGGCGCCCGCACCGACCACGACCTGTACGACATCGACACCATGCTGCGCCTTCAGCAGGCCCACTCGTGGCTCTCGGTGCACCCGGTGGTCGACGGCAGGACACACTTCCCGGACGCCGTGCTGGAGTACGGCCCGTGGAACTCCCACGACGCCTACCTGTCCGGCCCGCCCGGCATGATCCGCAGCGGCGTCGACGCCCTCAGGAACCTGGGGATCCCCGGCGAGCGCATCCGCCACGACTCCATCGAAGAGCTGGTGGCGGCGGGCGACTAGCCACCGGGTGTCTGTCGGCCCGGTCGGCCCGCTCGGCCCGGTCGGCCCGCTCGGCCCGGTCGGCCCGGTCGGCCCGGTCGGCCCGCTCGGCCCGGTCAGCCCAGGTCGTGGGCGTGCATGGCCCGTACGCCCTCGATGTTGCCGTCCAGGTAGTGCCGCAGCGACAGCGGCACGAGGTGCACCGCCGCGATCCCGACCCGGCTGAAGGGCACCCGTACGATCTCGTACTCACCGCACGGCTCGTCGATTTCGGGCCCGTGCCGCCGGGTGGGGTCCATGGACTCCAGTCGGCAGACGAAGAAGTGCTGCACTTTTACGCCCGTGACTCCGCCGCCCGCGATGTGCTCGACGGTGTCTACGAAGCAGGGCACCACGTCGGTGATCTTCGCGCCGAGTTCCTCGTCGAGTTCGCGGTGCAGGGCCTCGACGACGGTGGCGTCCTCCGGTTCGACGCCGCCGCCGGGCGTCAGCCAGTACGGATCGACGCCCGGCTTGGTGCGCTTGATCAGGATCAGGTCGTCGCCGTCGAGCAGGATGGCGCGTGCGGTGCGCTTGACCACGGGCCTCGCGGGTGCGGGTGTGGTCCCCTCGGGAAAAGAGGTGCCGGTCATGGCAATACAGTGGCCCACCTCGCCCGTTCTGAAACGCCCGCGCCGCTGCCGGATGCCGGCGTGTCGGCTCAGGACCAGTCGGTGGCGGCGCGCAGCAGCCACTCGTGCGCCCGTGCGATGTGCGGGAGGGCGAGTGTGCCCGTGCGTACGGCCAGGAAGTAGGTCCGCAGGGGCGGCACGGGAGGGTCGAAGAGCGCCACGACTTCCCCGCGCTCCAGTGCCTCTTCGCACAGGTATCGCGGCAGTACGGCGAGCCCGGCGCCCGCGGCCGTGGCGTGCAGCACGGCCCGCAGGTCGGGTGCGACGACGGTGCCGGCGGCGGCCGGCCGGGCGTCGAAGACGGTGGTCCAGTAGCGGGTGACCAGCGGCAGCGATTCGTGCACCTCCACCACCGGTAATTGCTCCAGTACCCGTGGCCCCTTGCGGCGCAGCAGGCCGGGGCCGATCCTGCCGGCCCAGCGCGGTGCGGCGACCAGGACGTGTTCCTCGTCGCAGAGGGCGGTTCCGGTGAGGATGGTGCCGCGCGGCCGGTCGGTGGAGATGGCGAGGTCGTGGTGTCCGGCGGCGAGGCCTTCGAGGCTCTCCTGGGCGTTGGCGAAGGAGATGCGCAGCGTCAGGCCCTGTGCGATGAGCGGGGAGAGCGTGGGCAGGACGCGTATGGAGGTGAACTCCGGTGGCCCGGCGAGGTGCAGGGTCCGTACGCCGGAGTCCTCGTCGAGTCCCGCTTCGGTGATCTCGACGAGTGCGTCGAGGTGCGGCGCCGCCCGGTGTGCGAGCTCGTCGCCGACGGTTGTGGGGGTTACGCCGCGGGCCTGGCGCAGGAACAGTGGGCGGCCCAGTTGCCGTTCCAGGGTGCGGATCTGGCTGGTGACGGCGGGCTGGGAGAGTCCGAGGAGGGCGGCGGCGCGGGTGAAGGAGCCGGCTCGGTGAACCGTGACGAACGTGCGGAGCAGAGCCAGGTCCATGGCGCGGCCTCCCGTCCCGGCAGGGTCGCCGACGGTCACAACTATAAATATGTCGATAGGTCTCTGTCGCTACTGTGATTGGACACTGACACAGAGTCAACTAGCCTTTGTTTCGCGGTTCTTCGCGCGTGGAACCGGGACGGTCCGAGCCATGAGGGGGGAGGCTCGGACCGTCCGTCGTACGTCACTGCGGAGCTGCCTCGTCGAGCGCGCGCAGTACGTCCGCCACCAGGTCCTCGGGGTCTTCGGCCCCGACGGAGAAGCGGACGAAGCCCTCCGGTACGGCGTCGCCGCCCCACCGTCCGCGCCGCTCGGCGGTCGACCGTACGCCGCCGAAGCTGGTGGCGTCGTCGGCCAGCCGCAGCCCGTCGAGGAACCGCTCGGCGTAGGCGCGGTCGGGCAGCGTGAAGGAGACGACGCAGCCGAAGCGGCGCATCTGGCGCGAGGCGACGGCGTACGACGGGTCGCCGGGCAGTCCGGGATGGCGCAAGTCGCTCACGGCTGGGTGCTCGCGCAGGGCTTCGGCGAGGGCCAGGGCGTTCGCGCCCTGCTTGTCGGCGCGCAGCTGGAGGGTGGCCAGCGAGCGGTGCGCGAGCCAGGCCTCCATGGGGCCGGGGATGGCCCCGACGACCTTGCGCCAGCGCCGTACGCGGGCCGCGAGGCGGGCGTCGCGGCAGGTCACGTAGCCGAGCAGGACGTCGCCGTGGCCGGTGAGGCCCTTGGTGCCGCTGGCGACGGAGAAGTCCGCGCCCAGCTCCAGGGGCCGCTGCCCGAGTGGTGTGGCGAGGGTGTTGTCGACGGCGACCAGTGCTCCGGCGTCGTGCGCGGCGTCCGCTAGCCTGCGGATGTCGCAGACGTCGAGCCCCGGGTTGGAGGGCGTTTCTATCCACAGCAGGCGCGCGCCGTCGAGTATGCCGAGCTGGGCGTCGCCGCCGGTCGGTGCGGTGCGCACTGTCACGTCGTACGCCGCCAGCTGTTCGCGTACGAGCGCGAGTGCCTGGTAGCCGTCGTCGGGCAGTACGACCGTGTCGCCGGCCCGGGTCTGGGAGAGGAGGACGGCGGAGACGGCGGCCATGCCGGAGGCGAAGACGACCGTCTCGACCCCCGTTTCCCGCGGCGCCTCCAGTTCGCCGATGGCGCGCTCCAGGTGCGTCCAGGTGGGGTTCTCGTCGCGTCCGTAGGTGTACGGTCCGGTCGGCTCGCCGGGCAGGTGGTAGTGCGCGGCGAAGACCGGTCCCGGGAGTGTCGGTTCGTACGCGACGGGCTCGGGAAGGCCTGCGCGTACGGCCCGGGTGCCGTCTCCCACGGCCGTGTCGGGCTTGGCCTCGGGGCTCATGCGTCAGTCCTTTTCGGGCAGGATGACGTTCAGCGCCCACGAGACGATGCTGATGATCAGGCCGCCGAGCACGGCCGTCCAGAAGCCCTCGACGTGGAAGCTGAGGTCGAACTTGTCGGCCAGCCAGGAGGTCAGCAGCAGCATCAGCGCGTTGATCACCAGGGTGATCAGGCCGAGCGTGAGGATGAAGAGCGGCAGCGTCAGCAGCTTCACGACGGGCTTGACGAGGAAGTTCACCAGGCCGAAGAGGAGCGCGACGATGATCAGCGTCAGCGCCTTCTTGCCGGTGCTCTCGCCGGTCAGCGTGATGTCGTGCAGGAGCCAGATGGCTACCAGCAGGGCTCCCGCGTTGGCGATCGTCTTGACTAGAAAATTCATCATGTGTCTGATCGTGGCAGACATGATCTGCGCCGGACAGCGGCGCACGGCAGGGTGAGGGGCGGACGGACGATGAAGGCATTCCGACTGGACGAGCTGGAGGCGGAGCGCGCCGCCAATGACGGTGCGTATCTGCAGTTCCTGCGGGAGAGGAGCATGTCGGTCGGCCTGTACGCGCTGGACGCGGGCGAGAGCGACCCGCAGCAGCCGCACCGCGAGGACGAGGTGTACTTCGTGGTCAGCGGGCGCGCGTCGATCACTGTGGGTATGGAGACGACGCAGGTGGGGCGGGGCAGTGTGGTGTACGTACCGGCCGGGGTGCCGCACAAGTTCCACCACATCACCGAGGATCTGCGGGTGATGGTTGTCTTCTCGCCGCCGGAGAGCTGAGGCCGGGGGCTGACGCGGAGGGCTGACGCGGAACTCGGGGTTCCCTAGGGGGCCGATCAGGGGTCTTCAAGGGCTCCGGGTGCCCCGTGAACCGCCCCTTCGCCCCTAGCATCGAGGTCAACGAAGCAGAACTCCGAGGGAGAAGAGGCAGGGCGATGGCTGTGCGGGAGATATACGCGGGGATGCCGTGGTGGGTGAAGTGGGTCGCGGTGCCCGTCATCGCTCTGGTCGTGTTCGGCGGAGCCATCCTGAGCGCGATCGGTCTGCTGATCGGCCTCCTCTTCAAGGTGCTGCTCTTCGTCGCCCTGGTCGGCGGACTGATCTACGTCGTACGCAAGTTCATGGCGTCGTCCTCGTCCTCGTCGTCGGGCGGCGGCTGGTAGCCGGCCCCGGTTAGCCCACCTGAGGGATACGGGCGCGACAACCACTCTGCGCGCACGGGTTGGGCAGTTAGAGTGACGGCCGTGGCTACGTCACACACCGCCGCTGCTCCGACTCCCACTCCGGCTCGGGCTGCGGCTCCGACCCTGATCGGTTCGGTACAGCGCGCCCTGCGGCTTCTGGAGGCGGTGGGCGCCCATGCCGGCGGGGCCCCGGCCAAGCAGCTCGCGCGGGAGGCCGGTCTTCCGCTTCCCACCGCCTATCACCTGTTGCGCACGCTGGCGCACGAGGGCTATCTGCGGCGCGAGGGCGGGGTGTTCGTGCTCGGCGAGGCGGCCGTGCGGCTGGCGGCCACGGGGGCGCGGCACCATCGTCGCGGCCTGATCACGGATTCGCTGGAGTACTGGCGGGACGCTATCGGCGTGGCCGTCTACTTCGCGCTCTACCGCGAGGGCGAGATCGATCTCGTCGCGGTCGCGCAGGGCCCGTCGTCGCCCGCCGTGGAGGAGTGGGCCGACTTCCGTGAAACCGGTCATGCTCACGCCCTGGGCCAGTGTCTGCTAGCCAGCTCGGCGAGGAGGCCCGGCGGGATCATCTGGACCGTCATCCGGTCGAGCCGCTCACGCCGTATTCCGTACGTGACCGAGGGGCGCTGCTGGAGCGGCTGCGGTCGATGGAGCGGATGCGGCCGGTCGTGGAACGCCAGGAGTACGCGGTCGGCTCGGTCTGTGCGGCCCTTCCGGTCACCGTCGGACCGACGGCCGCGGCGATGGCCATTTCTCTGCCTGCCGAACAGGAGCGGCGGCTGCTGCCCGCGGTTGACCAACTGCGGGGTGCGGTGGGCGGGCTGATCAGGTCGTTCGCATTCTCTATCAGTATCTGAAATATCACGCCTTGTGCGTCGGCCGGTGGTTCCAGCACGATGGGCGAATGCGCGAGTCGGTTCAGGCACAGGTCATGATGAACTTCCTTGTCTCGGAGGAGCTTTCCTTCCGGATCCCGGTGGAGCTTCAGTACGCGACCAGGGATCCGTATGCGGTCCGGATGACGTTCCACCTCCCCGGCGACGATCCCGTCACGTGGGCGTTCGGCCGGGAGCTGCTTCTCGACGGACTCGCCAAGCCGTGCGGCGAGGGTGATGTGCACATCGAGCCAACCGGCCTTGATGAGCGCGTGGATGTTCACATCCGGCTCCAGGTCGCCGGGGAGCGTGCGTTGTTCAGTGCGAGCGCCGCCCCGCTGGCGGCCTTCCTCGACCGTACGGACAGGCTCGTGCCGCTGGGGCAGGAGTACACCCTCGCGGGCTTCGGCGGGGACGTTGAGGAAGCGCTCGACCGGATCCTCGCCGAGGAGCAGAACGCCGGCTGAGCACCCCCGGGCGGGCGGTCAGCGCTTGCGGCGCCGCCCGCCGCCGCCGATGCCGCGTGCGGGGGGAGCAGCGGCGGCCGCGCCGGATGCCGGACGGTCGGCCGAGACGACCAGCGCCGCGAGCGCCGTGGTCACGGGCACCGAGGAGACCAGGCCGATGGAGCCGACCAGGGTCCGTACGATCTCCTCCGCGACCAGCTCGCTGTTGGCGACCGTACCGACACTGCTCTGCGCGATCGAGAAGAGCAGCAGCAGCGGCAGGGCGGCGCCCGCGTACGCCAGGACGAGCGTGTTGACGACGGACGCGATGTGGTCGCGCCCGATGCGGATACCGGCCCTGTAGAGGGCGCGGGGGCCCATGGACGGGTCGGCCTGGTGGAGTTCCCAGACCGCCGACGTCTGGGTGACGGTCACGTCGTCGAGGACGCCGAGGGAGCCGATGATGACGCCCGCGAGGAGCAGGCCGCTCATGTCGATGTCCGGGTAGAGGCCGTGGATGAGCCCGGTGTTGTCGTCCGTGTTGCCGCTCAGGAACGCCCAGCCGATGAAGAGCGAGCCGAGCAGCCCGATCAGCAGCAGTGAGATGAGGGTGCCGACGACGGCGACGGACGTACGGGCGGTGAGGCCGTGGCAGGCGTAGAGCGCGATGAGCATGATGGCGCTCGCTCCGACGACCGCGACGACCAGCGGGTTCGAGCCCTGGAGGATCGCGGGGAGGATGAAGAGGGTCAGGATCGCGAAGGACACGGCGAGCGCGATCAGCGCCATCAGGCCCTTCATGCGCCCGACGACGATCACCGCGAGGGCGAAGATCCCGGCCAGCAGGGCCATGGGGATCCCGCGGTCGACATCGGTCACCGAGTACTGGAGGTCGCGGGGCGCGTCGGGGGCGTACGCCACGACCACGCCCTGCCCCTGGTTCAGCTGTCTGGGCGCGTCGGGCTGGACGATCTCGGTGAAGGTACGGCCCTTGTCCTTGCCGGACGTGACCTCGATCGTCGCCCTCTCGCAGGTGCCCTGCTGGGCCTGCTGGGCTTCGCGGCCGGACGGGGTGGACGTGTCGCCGGTCGGTGGGACCTGGGCGGCGTTCACGTCCTTGCAGTCGACCTGCTGGACGGCCGTCACCTTGCCCGACACGGTCTGCCGGTCGAAACCGACACCAGTGCGCTCGTGGCCGGGCGCGCCGCCCGGCCAGAGCACGACGAGGCCGATGAAAACGGCCGTGGCGAACGGGATGAGCACCGCCGCGATGACCTTGCGCAGGTGCTTGGAGACGGGCGCGGCGGGCCCGTGGCTGTGGGTGTGGCCGTGGATTTCGGGCGTTGGCTGTGGGGACGTCACCGACCGATCATCGCAAGAACGGAGGGGGCCCTCTGTTCAGCGCGCCAGGAGGGACGCTAGCGTGGGGGCACCTTTGCACACGCGGGAGCTCGGAGCACCGGGCTGAGAGGGCGCTGACCTTCGTACGCAAAACCGTACGAAAGCCGCTGCGTCGACCGCCGAACCTGTTACCGGGTAATGCCGGCGTAGGGAGTAGGTCTCATGACCACAGCGGATGCACACACGCCTGCCACCAGCCAGGACGGGCGCAAGCCGGGCTGGCACAAGGGATACGTCTCGGGGCCCGAGGGCTCGCGGTCGGATCTTCGCGTGCCGGTCCGGCAGGTGCACCTCACCAACGGGAAGGACGTGACGCTGTACGACACGTCCGGCCCGTACACCGACCCGACCATCGAGACGGACGTACGCCGGGGACTCGCGCCGTTGCGCGAGAACTGGATCATCGGCCGCGGCGACACCGAGGAGTACGCGGGCCGTCCGGTCCGTCCCGAGGACGACGGGATCAAGCACACCTCACCGCGCGGGGGCCTTCGGAACCTCGACGCGGTCTTCCCCGGCCGCCCGCGTCAGCCCCGCCGGGGCCGCGACGGGCAGGCCGTCACACAGCTCGCGTACGCCCGGCGCGGGGACATCACGCCCGAGATGGAGTACGTGGCGATCCGCGAGAACGTCTCCCCCGAGGTCGTACGGGAAGAGATCGCGGCGGGCCGGGCGGTCCTGCCGGCGAACGTCAACCACCCGGAGATCGAGCCGATGATCATCGGCAAGCGCTTCCTGGTGAAGGTCAACGCCAACATCGGCAACTCGGCGGTCACTTCCTCCATCGAGGAGGAGGTGGACAAGATGACGTGGGCGACCAAGTGGGGCGCCGACACGGTCATGGACCTGTCGACCGGCCGCAACATCCACACCACCCGCGAGTGGATCCTGCGCAACGCTCCCGTGCCGATCGGCACCGTGCCGCTGTACCAGGCCCTGGAGAAGGTCGACGGCCGGGCGGAGGAGCTGACCTGGGAGGTTTACAAGGACACGGTCATCGAGCAGGCCGAGCAGGGCGTCGACTACATGACGGTCCACGCCGGTGTGCGGCTGGCGTACGTCCCGCTGACGGCCAACCGCAAGACCGGCATCGTCTCGCGCGGCGGATCGATCATGGCGGCGTGGTGCCTGGCGCACCACAAGGAGTCGTTCCTGTACGAGAACTTCGAGGAGCTGTGCGACATCCTCGCGGCGTACGACGTGACGTACTCGCTCGGCGACGGCCTGCGGCCCGGTTCGATCGCGGACGCCAACGACGAGGCGCAGTTCGCGGAGTTGAAGACGCTCGGGGAACTCAACACGATCGCCAAGCGTCACAACGTGCAGACGATGATCGAGGGTCCGGGTCACGTCCCGATGCACAAGATCAAGGAGAACATCGACCTCCAGCAGGAAATCTGCGAGGAGGCCCCCTTCTATACGCTCGGCCCGCTCACTACGGACGTGGCCCCGGCGTATGACCACATCACCTCCGGCATCGGGGCGGCGATGATCGCGTGGTGGGGCACGGCCATGCTCTGCTACGTGACGCCCAAGGAGCACCTGGGTCTGCCCAACCGTGACGACGTGAAGACCGGCGTCATCACCTACAAGATCGCGGCCCATGCCGCGGATCTCGCCAAGGGGCACCCGGGGGCGCAGGAGTGGGACGACGCGCTGTCGGACGCCCGCTTCGAGTTCCGCTGGGAGGACCAGTTCAACCTGGCCCTGGACCCGGACACGGCGCGGGCGTTCCACGACGAGACGCTGCCCGCCGAGCCGGCGAAGACGGCGCACTTCTGCTCCATGTGCGGGCCGAAGTTCTGCTCGATGAAGATCAGCCAGGACATCCGTCGTGAGCACGGCGGCACGCAGGACGAGATCGAGGCGGGCATGGCGGAGAAGTCCAAGGAGTTCGCCGCCGCCGGCAACCGGGTGTACCTCCCGATCGCGGACTGAGTCGCTGAAGGGCCCCTGCCTGCCGTAAGGCGGGGGCCCATCGGCCGTGCGGTAACGGAACAGGCAAGAGCCACCCACCTCTTGATCGTTTTGCATACGCTCCCCACCATGGGTGGAATCGACGTGGCCAATGGAGTGGTGGGCGCCCTGGTGGGCATGGTGTTCGCCACGCTGTTTCAGCAGCCTTTGCAGGACGCCTGGTTCAGGGTCCGCAGGCGCTCTTCGAGTGCGGTCCGCAGCCTGCGGTCGCGCGGGGAGCCCAGCCGTGCCTGGACCTCCTTCGCCCTGGGGCCGCTCCACACCTCCGCCCTGATCGTGGAGGGTGACGGTGAATCCACGATCACGGCCGATGCCGTACACATCCAGGTTCTGGACGATGAAGTGGCTCTTCCTCCGGAAATGGCCGGGTGGCGTGACGAGATGGAGGCCGACAGCGCTCAGCTCCAGGCCGGGGGCCGGACGCCCGTATGGAACGGTCCTCGTTACGCCGTCGAGGCGTTCGACATCTCGCGGAGCGCTCTCGAGGAGCACCCAGAGGTCCACCTGAGGCTGCGGCCCACGGACTACTACACGTTCCTGGCCGCGCAGCAGCTCGACCGCCGGCTGCCCAGCGGCGGCACCCCGCGGTCCCAGTACCTCGATCCGGACCGTCCGCTGGACGCCCCGGCCTTCCTGCAGTGCAGCTTCGCGGTGAACGTCGCCGTGGTGACCGCCGACGACATGCTGGTGGTCAGCCGGCGAAGCGAACGGGTACGCATGGGGCCGGGTGTGTGGAACTCCTCGGTGAACGAGGGCCTGTCCCGGCACATCGACTCGTCCGGCCGGAGCGCGCCGGATCTGTACGCCGTCGCCCGGCGCGGCATGCGCGAGGGACTGTCCCTGGAGCCGCCCGAGTACACCCTCGCTCTGCTGGCCTTCGTGCTGGACGTCGACAAGCGCCAGTGGAGCGCCCACTTCTACGCGCGCCTGAAGACGTTGACCCGCGAGGGCGTGCAGGAACGCATGAGCAGAGGCGTCGCCGACCGGTGGGAACACCAGACGACGGAGTTCGTCCCCTTCCGCCCGGCGGACGTCTCCCGGTACCTCCTGCGTCCGGACCGGATCCACCGGTGGGGCGCCGCTGGCTCCCGCGCTGTTCCACCTGGCGCTGGTGCACGTCCACGGCCGTGCTTCGGTGGAGCGCGCCGAGGCGCAGGTGGTCCGCCGGCTGTAGGAGTTGCTGGGGTTACTCCGGTTTGTGGTCGGGGCCGCCGAAGTCGGGGCTGGAGAAGTCCGGGCTGGAGAAGCTCGGGCGCGGCCCCGGTGTGGTGCCGCCGTCCGGGCCCGGGCTGCTGTAGTCCGGGCGTGAGTACCCCAGGTCGGGCATGCGCCCGGCGGGGCGGCGCGGCGCCGGGGCGGCGGGGGACGTACCGGGGTCGGCCAGGGCGTCTCGCAGGAACGGTACGAAGCCCCGCTCCAGCAGGGCGAGGCGCCAGGCTTCCCTGGCCCGGTCGATCTCCTGCGTACGCTCGCTTCCGCGTCCTTCGGAGAACGCCGTCGAACCGTTGCGCAGAGCTGTCAGCAGCAGTCCGGCGGCGCCGACCAGGATGCCCGCCACCGTGAGCGCTCCGAAGATCCAGCCTGCCGTCAGGAGGGTCCGGGCGAAGGCGGGCTCGGGCGTGAGCATCTTGAGGAGGTACCCGACGAGCAGGAAGATCGCCGCCGCGGAGCCAGCGAGTACGGGTGTCAGAACGGCGACGACGGCGACGACGCCCGCCCCCGTGGTCTCGGTGGCGTCACCCATGGCGAGGACGGAGCCGGTGCGGGTGGCCGCCGCGGAGGGGGTGCGCCCTTCCTCGCGGACCTTCACGTAGTGGTCGTACTCGGCGGCCGCTGCCGCCGCGACGATCGCACTGGCGTTCATTGCCATGGTGCGCAGTTGTTCCGTGTTGAGCCGTTGCCCGACGGCGGCCAGTTCCGGGCGGTGGTGAGCGGTGCGCAGTGCCTCGTCGAGGACGCGTTCGTACTCCGGGCGGTCCTCGGCCAGCAGGTGCGGAGCGCTGCTGTTCATGTGCATCCCCCGATGCTCCGTAGGGCCGGACAACCCGCTTCGGGCGGGTAATGGGGCGGAAACGGAGGAGAGCCTGCTACGGATAAGCCGATGGTAGAGCGCCTACGGCACGGGGTGACAGGGGGTTTCCGGAAATAGGGCCCAGTGGTAAGTGCGGCATGTATATGGCCGCGCCTTCCCCGGTGAAGTTCAGTTATGCAGGGGCAGTTGGACGACCAGTAGCTTTCCGGCCATGGTCACGCCGCCGTCCATGGCGATGGCGAGCCCGTCGGCGTACACGTGAGGGCCTTCCACGACCGGCCCGGGATTCTCGTCGCCGCCGTCCGAGCTCTCATTTCCCACTTCGCCGAGGAGGTAGGGAATGGGGCTGTGACCATGGACGATGCGTTCGCCGCCGTACGCGCCGAGGAGTTCGCGCACCGCCTGGGCGCCGCCCTCGTCACGGAAGGCGAAACGCTTGGTGAACTTGCGGAAGACGTCCCAGCACTCGTCGGCGTCGTTACGGGTGAGGATGGCGTGGACTGTGTCGTTCACGTCCTCGATGGTGCTGCCGTAATCGAGGTAGGCGGTTGTGTCGGAGTGGGTCAGCAGATGCGCGTCTTCCAGCGCGACCGCGTCGAGGCGCGACATCCACTGAAGGTGTACGTCCTGGAGCCGGTCCATGTCGGCCTTCTGGCCGCCGTTGAGGAGCCAGGCGGCCTGGAAGGTGGCTGTGCCCGCACCTGAGTTGACGGGCGTGTCGCCGAACCGTTTGGCGCCGATGAGCAGCAGCTCGTGGTTGCCCATGAGGGCTTTGCAGTAGCCGCCGGCGGCCGCGGCCTCGGCGGACAGGCGCATCACGAGGTCGATGACGCCGATGCCGTCGGGTCCGCGGTCGGTGAAGTCGCCGAGGAACCAGAGCCGGGCGTTGCCCGCGGACCAGTGGCCCCCGGCGTCGATGAGGCCCTGTTCGGCGAGGGCGGCGTACAGCTCGTCGAGATAGCCGTGCACGTCACCGACGACGAAGAGCGGGCCGAGGCCCTCACCGGCGGCGGGCCGCGGTTCGGGCTCGGTCTGCACGCTCACCTGCACCGTGTCGCCGGGACCGCCGCGGCTGATCACCGGCAGGTCGCGCTGCGTCGGTGTGTAGCCCTCCGGCTCCTCGTCGGGGGCGTAGGCGCTTTCGTACGGGCTCGCGTAGGCGTTCCCGAAAGCGTTCGTGTGCGCGGGATCGGGGGCCTGTGCGTACGGCGGTACGCGGAAGTCCCGCAATGTAGCCGTCCGCACTGCGGGTCCCTGACCGGCCCCCTGAGTCATCGACCCCTCCACCACCGTCGCGCGCCGCCGTACACCTTTGGGTCCCACCTGGTCGTGGTTGGTCCGTGGTGTCGTGCGCCCATCATAGGAATGAGGCTCGTGGTCTGTGACGCACCAGGGGTGGTGAATCCGGATGCGCGCGCGGTTCGCTGGTTGTTTCGTACCGATTAGGGGGTTCGGTCCCCCGTCAGTCTCCGGCAGGTGAGCGCGGCGGACTCACCGTGGTGCGTGGCGGCCGGCGCTGTGAAGACGTCCGGACGATGAGTTCGGTCGGTATTACCTGTTCGACGGGACTGTCGGTATTGATGCCTTCGATGGCGTCGATGAGGAGCTGGACCACGGCGGTGCCGATGCGGCGTGGCTTCAGCGAGAGTGTGGTGATGGGCGGTTCGGTGGCGGCGTACACGGTGGATTCGCTGCAGCAGACGAGCAGCAGGTCCTCGGGTACGCGCAGCCCGTAGCGGCGGGCGGCGGCGAGCAGGTCGGTGCCGTTGGGGTCGAAGAGGCCGTACACGGCGTCGGGCCGGTCCGGGCGGGCGAGCAGCCGGCCGGCGGCGACGGCGCCCGCGCACGGGTCGTGCGCGGGGTAGGACTCGTAGACGGGGTCCTGTCCGACGCGCTCGCACCAGCGCAGGTACGCGTCGGTGGACAGGCGGGTGTAGGTGTCGGTGGTGGTGCCGGTGAGCAGCCCGATGCGGCGGGCTCCGGCGTCGGCGAGGTGGTCGAGCAGGTCGAGGACGGCGGCTTCGTGGTCGTTGTCGACCCAGGCGGTCACGGGCAGGGTGCCGGCAGGCCGGCCGTCGGAGACGACGGGAAGGCCCTGGCGGACGAGCTCGGTGACGACCGCGTCCTGGTCGGACGGGTCGATGACGACGGTGCCGTCGAGGGCGACGTTCGACCAGACGTCGTGCCGGGAGGTGGCGGGGAGGATGACTAGGGCGTACCCGCGGGCGAGTGCGGCGGAGGTCGCCGCTCTCGCCATTTCGGCGAAGTACGCGAATTCGGTGAAGGTGAAAGGTTCATCCCCGTAGGTGGTCACGGTCAGGCCGATGAGGCCCGACTTGCCGGTACGGAGGGTTCTGGCGGCCGCGGAGGGGCGGTAGCCCAGTCTCTCGGCGACCTCGCGAACATGGCTGCGGGTGGCGTCCGGGAGCCGGCCCTTGCCGTTGAGCGCGTCGGAGACCGTCGTAATCGAGACACCGGCTGCGGCGGCTACGTCTCGAATGCCCGCTCGTCCTGGCCGGGTGCTCCGCCGGGGGGTTTCCGTCCGGCTCACCTGATGCTTCCCTGCTGCTGTCATGGCGAGCCGATAGTAGGGCTCGGGCGGGCGGTTAGGGCGGATGCATATGCAGTCGTTGACAGGCACGTTTCTGCAAGGTGATATCTGCCCAATGGCCTTTGATTTAAAGGTGGTTGAGGATAATGGCCGGTCGGTCGCGGTTGTCGACCGGCATGCTCCTGCCAGTGACCGAGGTCTCGAAGAGGTCTCAACTCACCTTCACGGGGGACGCGCGCCACGGAGTGAGCCACCGGCGCGCGCCAGAACGCGGAGCGCTCCCCCCAATTCCGTGCGCCTGCCATTCGCAGCGCGGCGCAATCCTCATAAGGTGAGCAGCATTGGTGGTACGTACGGTCGAGGAGGACCCGAAGTGAGCGAGACGAGCCCCAAGCTGCGTGCGGTGCTGGACGGCATTCCCACCTACAAGCCGGGGAAGCCTGCCGCCGCCGGGGGACCGGTGGCGTACAAGCTGTCCTCCAACGAGAATCCGTATCCGCCGCTGCCCGGTGTGCTGGAGAGCGTGATCGGCGCGGCCGGGAACTTCAACCGTTACCCGGACATGGCCTGCACCGGCCTGATGAACGAGCTGGCGAACCGTTTCGGGGTGCCGGTGTCGCACATCGCGACCGGCACCGGGTCCGTCGGGGTGGCGCAGTCGCTGCTCCAGGCGACCTCGGGGCCCGGCGACGAGGTGATCTACGCCTGGCGGTCGTTCGAGGCGTACCCGATCATCACGCGGATCAGTGGCGCCACGGCGGTGGAGGTGCCGCTGACCGACGGTGACGTGCACGATCTGGACGCGATGGCCGAGGCGATCACCGAGCGGACGCGGCTGATCTTCGTGTGCAACCCGAACAACCCGACCGGGACGGCGGTGCGCAGGGCGGAGCTGGAGCGCTTCCTGGACCGGGTGCCCTCCGACGTGCTGGTGGTGCTGGACGAGGCGTACCGGGAGTTCGTACGGGACGACGAGGTGCCGGACGGCATTGAGCTGTATCGCAGCCGCCCCAATGTGGCGGTGCTGCGGACCTTCTCCAAGGCGTACGGGCTGGCCGGGCTACGGGTCGGCTTCGCCGTGGCGCACGAGCCGGTGGCGGCCGCGCTGCGCAAGACGGCGGTGCCGTTCGGCGTGAGCCAGCTGGCGCAGGACGCGGCGGTGGCCTCGCTGTTGGCGGAGGACGAGCTGCTGGGCCGGGTCGGTTCGCTGGTCTGCGAGCGCGAGCGGGTGTACGAGGCGCTGGTCGCGCAGGGCTGGACCGTGCCGGACACGCAGGCGAACTTCGTCTGGATGCGGCTGGGGGAGCGTACGGCCGACTTCGCGGCGGCCTGCGAGAAGGCCGGCGTCATGGTCAGGCCCTTCGCGGGTGAGGGGCTGCGGGTCACGATCGGCGAGGACGAGGCCAACGACATCTTCCTGCACACCGCGGAGGCGTACTTCAAGGAGCTGTAAGTCACACGCTCGGCCCCGCCTGGGCGCTCCGCCTTGGTTGTGGTGGCCGTTTCGCCGCTTCTTCCTTGCTTTCCTGTGCCCTCGTGCGCCTTTTCGTAGGCGTTCGAGGGCACAGTTGTACCCCCCGGCTGGATGTCGCGAAACGCATGTGCGACATACTGTTGCTTGTGAATGTGAACGCGTTCACAAGCTCCACAAAGCTCCGAGGCGATACGAAGGAGAAGGCGACGTGGACCTAGCTCTGGCGCCGGAGACTCTCGCGCGATGGCAATTCGGCATCACCACCGTCTACCACTTCCTTTTTGTGCCCCTGACGATCTCGCTGGCCGCGCTCACCGCGGGCCTGGAGACCGCGTGGGTGCGTACGCAGAAGGAGAAGTACCTCAGGGCCACCAAATTCTGGGGCAAGCTCTTCCTGATCAACATCGCGATGGGTGTCGTCACCGGCATCGTCCAGGAGTTCCAGTTCGGCATGAACTGGTCCGACTACTCGCGCTTCGTGGGTGACGTCTTCGGGGCGCCGCTGGCCTTCGAGGCGCTGATCGCCTTCTTCTTCGAGTCCACCTTCATCGGGCTGTGGATCTTCGGCTGGGACAAGCTGCCGAAGAAGATCCACCTGGCCTGCATATGGATGGTCTCGATCGGTACGGTCCTGTCCGCGTACTTCATCCTGGCGGCCAACTCCTGGATGCAGCACCCCGTCGGCTACCGCATCAACGAGGAACGCGGCCGCGCCGAGCTCACCGACTTCTGGCTCGTCCTCACCCAGGACACCGCGCTCACCCAGTTCTTCCACACCATCACGGCCGCGTTCCTGGTCGGCGGCGCCTTCATGGTCGGCATCGCCGCCTTCCACCTGGCGCGCAAGAAGCACATCCCGGTGATGCGCACCTCGCTGCGGCTCGGGCTGATCACCGTCGTGATCGCCGGAATGCTCACCGCCGTCAGCGGTGACCTGCTCGGCAAGGTCATGTTCAAGCAGCAGCCGATGAAGATGGCCGCCGCCGAGGCGCTGTGGGACGGCGAGGCACCGGCGCCGTTCTCGATCTTCGCGTACGGAGACGTCGACAAGGGCCACAACACGGTCGCCGTCGAGATCCCCGGACTGCTCTCCTTCCTCGCCAACGGCGACTTCACGTCGCACGTCCCCGGCATCAACGACGTCAACAAGGCCGAGCAGGAGAAGTTCGGCCCCGGCGACTACCGGCCCAACATCCCCGTCGCCTACTGGGGCTTCCGCTGGATGATCGGCTTCGGCATGGCGTCCTTCTCGCTCGGCATGCTCGGGCTGTGGCTGACGCGCAAGAAGTTCCTGCTGCCGGCGGCGCTGCGCACCGGCGACGACGAAGTGCCGAATCTGGTGCTCTTCAAGAACAAGGCGCTCAGCCCGAAGTTCGCCAGGTGGTACTGGATCGTGGCGCTGTGGACGATGGGCTTCCCGCTCATCGCCAGCTCATGGGGCTGGATCTTCACCGAGATGGGCCGCCAGCCCTGGGTCGTGTACGGCGTGCTGCGCACCAGCGACGCGGTCTCCCCCGGCGTCTCGCAGGGCGAGGTCATCGCCTCGATGACCGTCTTCACGCTGCTCTACGCCATCCTCGCCGTCATCGAGGTCAGGCTCCTCCTGAAGTACGTCAAGGCCGGACCGCCCGAACTCACGGAGGCCGACCTCAACCCGCCCACCAAGATCGGCGGCGACCACGCGGACGCCGACCGGCCGATGGCCTTCTCGTACTGAGGACTGAGGAGCTGCTGAGGTATGGAACTCCACAACGTCTGGTTCGTGCTCATCGCCGTTCTGTGGATCGGCTACTTCTTCCTGGAGGGCTTCGACTTCGGGATCGGCGTACTGACGAAGTTGCTGGCCCGTGACCGCAAGGAGAAGCGGGTCCTCATCAACACCATCGGACCCGTTTGGGACGGCAACGAGGTGTGGCTGCTGAGCGCCGGCGGTGCGACCTTCGCCGCCTTCCCCGACTGGTACGCCACCCTCTTCTCCGGGTTCTACCTGCCGCTGCTGCTGATCCTGGTGTGCCTGATCGTGCGCGGCGTGGCCTTCGAGTACCGGGTCAAGCGCAGTGAGGAGCGCTGGCAGACCAACTGGGAGCACGCGATCTTCTGGACCTCGCTGCTGCCCGCGTTCCTGTGGGGCGTCGCCTTCGGCAACATCGTGCGCGGCGTGAAGATCGACTCGGAGATGGAGTACGTCGGCACCCTGGGCGACCTGCTCAACCCGTACGCGCTGCTGGGCGGCCTCGTGACCCTCAGCCTCTTCACCTTCCACGGTGCGGTCTTCGCCGGGCTGAAGACGGTCGGCGACATCCGGGAGCGGGCGCGGAAGCTGGCGCTCAAGCTCGGCGTCGTCGGCGGGGTGCTGGCCGTTGCCTTCCTGGGCTGGACGCAGCGGGAGAACGGCGACTCGGCGAGCCTCGTCGCGATGGCCGTGGCGGTGCTGGCGCTGGTCGCGGCGCTCGGGTTCACGACGGCGGGGCGCGAGGGATGGGCGTTCGCGCTGTCGGGGGTGACCATCGTGGCCGCGGTCGCGATGCTCTTCCTCACGCTGTTCCCGAACGTCATGCCCTCCTCGCTGGACGACGCGTGGAGCCTTACGGTCACCAACGCTTCTTCCACGCCGTACACCCTGAAGATCATGACCTGGTGCGCCGGGATCGCCATGCCGGTGGTGCTGCTGTACCAGGGCTGGACGTACTGGGTGTTCCGCAAGCGGATCGGCACGCAGCACATCGCCGATGAGCACTGATGCTCGCTGATGCGCCTTAGTGGGAGATGTTTCACGTGAAACCGATCGACCCGCGTCTGCTCCGCTACGCCCGCGCCACCCGCCTCTTCCTGGGGGCCGTGGTGCTCCTCGGGCTGGCCGGGGCAGGCCTGGTCGTCGCCCAGGCGATGATCGTCGCCGAGGTGGTGGTGGGGGCGTTCCAGCGCGGGCTGGACGGCTCCGACCTGCGTACGCCGCTGATGCTGCTGGCGGCGGTCGCGGTGGGGCGGGCCCTGGTGGCCTGGCTGACCGAGCTCGCCGCGCACCGGGCGAGCGCGGCGGTCAAGTCTGAGCTGCGCGGGCGGCTGCTGGCGCGGGCGGTTGAGCTCGGGCCCGGCTGGCTGACCGGGCAGCGGGTGGGTTCGCTGGTGGCGCTGGCGACGCGGGGCGTCGACGCACTGGACGACTACTTCGCGCGGTACCTGCCGCAGCTCGGGCTCGCGGTCGTGGTGCCGGTGGCGGTGCTCGCGCGGATCGTCACCGAGGACTGGGTCTCGGCGGCGGTGATCGTGGGGACGCTGCCGCTCATCCCGCTCTTCATGATTTTGATCGGGTGGGCCACCCAGGCGCGGATGGACCGGCAGTGGCGGCTGCTCTCGCGGCTGTCCGGGCACTTCCTGGATGTTGTCGCCGGGCTGCCTACGCTCAAGGTCTTCGGGCGGGCGAAGGCGCAGGCCGAGTCGATCCGGACGATCACGGCCGAGTACCGGCAGGCCACCATGCGCACGCTGCGCATCGCTTTCCTGTCGTCGTTCGCGCTGGAGTTGCTGGCGACCTTGTCGGTGGCGCTGGTCGCCGTGGGCATTGGCATGCGGCTCGTGCACGGGGATCTGGATCTGTACACGGGTCTGGTGATTCTGGTGCTGGCGCCCGAGGCGTATCTGCCGCTGCGGCAGGTCGGGGCGCAGTACCACGCGGCGGCGGAGGGGCTGTCCGCCGCCGAGGAGATCTTCGAGATTCTGGAGACCGAGCCGCAGGGGCCGGCGGGTGGCGCGGACGCGCCCGCCGGGCCGCTGCGGATCGAGGGTGTGACGGTCCGGCACGCGGGGCGGACCGAGGCGTCGCTGGACTCGGCGTCACTGGTGGTGGGCGAAGGCGAGACGGTCGCGGTCGTCGGGCCGAGCGGGGCCGGTAAGAGCACGCTGCTGAACGTGCTGCTCGGGTTCGCCCCGGTGGACGAGGGCCGGGTGGTCGTCGGCGACGGGCCGCAGGCGGTCGACCTGTCCACCGTGTCGATGGAGCGGTGGCGGGAGCGGATCGCGTGGGTGCCGCAGCGGCCGTACCTGTTCGCGGGAACGGTCGCGGAGAACGTACGGCTTGCGCGGCCGGACGCGGATGACGCGGCGGTGGCCGAGGCGTTGCGGGACGCGGGGGCGTACGACTTCGTGGCCGCCCTCCCGCGGGGCGCCGGGACGCGGCTCGGGGAGGACGGCGCGGGGCTCTCGGCCGGGCAGCGGCAACGGCTCGCCCTGGCACGGGCGTTCCTCGCGGACCGGCCGCTGCTCCTGCTGGACGAGCCGACGGCGAATCTGGACGGGGAGACGGAAGAGGGCATCGTCGACGCGGTACGGAGGCTGGCGGCCGGGCGGACTGTGGTGCTGGTGGTGCACCGGCCCGCGCTGCTGGCTGTGGCGGACCGGGTGGTGGAGCTGGGTGCTCCGGCGGGGCGGGGTGCGGGTGCGGGTGCGGGTGGTGGGGCGGCGGATGCGCGCCCCGGGAGCCGGGGGGAGCCCCCGGCACCCCGGGTGGCAGCGGGGGCTCTGGGGTCGGTGCCGCGTCGGGGCGTCTCCTCGGGCGTCGAACGTTCGGGTACGTCGGTTGCTTTGGGGTGGTTGCGTTCAACGCCCTGCGGGGAGCGCTCCGACACGTCCCCTCCCGGCACCGCGACTTGTGGCGCGGGGGCAGGCGTGGCCGCTGGTGGGCGGGTGGCCGGCTTGCCCTCGTCCGGGGCCCGGTCCGTGCTCGGGCGGGTTCGGGTGGCTGCCGGGGAGTTGCGGGGGCGGCTGGGGCTCGCGTTGGGGCTCGGGAGTCTCGCGCTCGGGTCGGCCGTGGGGCTCATGGCCGTGTCCGGGTGGTTGATCTCGCGAGCTTCGGAACAGCCCCCGGTGCTCTATCTGATGGTGGCCGTGACCGCGACCCGCGCCTTCGGCATCGGGCGGGCCGTCTTCCGTTACGCCGAGCGGCTCGTGTCGCACGACGCCGTGCTGCGGATGCTCGCCGAGATGCGCGTCGCCGTGTACCGCCGGCTGGAGCGCATCGCGCCCGCCGGGCTGCGCGACGCCAGGCGCGGGGATCTGCTGTCCCGGCTCGTCGCCGACGTGGACGCGCTGCAGGACTACTGGCTGCGGTGGCTGCTGCCCGTCGGGACCGCCGTGCTCGTGAGTGCGGGCTCCGTCGGGTTCACCGCGTGGCTGCTGCCCGAGGCCGGGGCAGTGCTGGCCGCAGGGCTGCTCGTCGCCGGAATCGGTGTGCCGTGGCTGAGCGGGGCCTGTGCCCGGCGGGCCGAACGGCAGCTGGCGCCCGCGCGGGGCTTGCTCGCGGCCCGGGTCGCCGATCTGCTCGGCGGTACGGCCGAGCTGACCGTCGCCGGTGCGCTGAAGCGACGTACGGACAGCGTCAGGGAAGCGGACGGGGTGCTGACCCGGATCGCCTCGCGGGGTGCCACCGCCACCGCTCTCGGTGGCGGCCTCTCCTCGCTGGCCTGCGGGCTGACCGTCGTGTTCGCCGCGCTCGCCGGGGTGCAGGCCGTGCACGACGGGCGGCTGTCGGGTGTGACGCTGGCCGTGGTCGTGCTGACGCCACTGGCCGCCTTCGAGGCCGTCACCGGGCTTCCGCTCGCCGTGCAGTACCGCCAGCGCGTCAAGCGCAGCGCGGAGCGCGTGTACGAGGTGCTGGACGCGCCGGTGCCGGTGCGCGAGCCGCTGACGCCTGCCGCCGCGCCCGCGTCGCCGTTCCCGCTGGAGGTACGCGGGCTGAGCGCCCGGTACACCGGGCAGGAGCGGGACGCGCTGGCCGGCTTCGACCTGACGCTGGAAGCGGGCCGGCGCATCGCGGTGGTCGGTCAGTCCGGCGCCGGGAAGACGACGCTCGCCCAGGTGCTGCTGCGCTTCCTGGACGCGCGGGAGGGGACGTACACGCTCGGTGGAACGGACGCCGCCGAGCTCGACGGCGACGACGTACGGCGGCTCGTCGGCCTGTGCGCCCAGGACGCGCACATCTTCGACAGTTCGGTACGGGAGAACCTACGGCTGGCCAGGACCGACGCGAGCGAGGAGGAGCTGCGCGACGCCCTGGCCGCCGCTCGGCTGCTGACCTGGGTGGACGCGCTGCCCGACGGGCTCGACACGATGGTCGGCGAACACGGCGCCCGCCTCTCCGGAGGCCAGCGCCAGCGCCTCGCGCTGGCCCGCGCCCTCCTCGCCGACTTCCCCGTGCTTGTGCTCGACGAGCCCGCCGAGCACCTCGACCTGGCGACGGCGGACGCGCTGACGGCCGACCTGCTCAGGGCTACCCGGGGACGTACGACGCTGATCATCACGCACCGGCTCCGGGGCCTGGAGGCCGTGGACGAGGTGATCGTGCTGGATGAGGGGCGCGTCGTACAGCGCGGCGAGTACGCGGACCTGGTGGAGGTGGAGGGGCCGCTGCGGCGGATGCTGGAGCGTGAGCTGGAGGCCGAGGTGAGTAAGCCGGGACCGGCCGTATCGCTCGAGGCCCGACTTTCCCGTTGAAATAGGACTTATTAGGCTCAAGGGCATGCCAGTGCAGGACGAGCCGGACCCGAACGATCACCACGAGGCCGCCGCCCGGTCGGCCCGCAGTCTGCAGGGCCTGTCCACCGAACTCGCCGCGCGCGTGCCCCAGCTGCTGGAAGCCATGCGATCCGTCGGCACGGGGCTTGATCTGCACTCCACCCTCAACCGGATCTGCGAGACCGCCGCAGAACTCGCCGACGCCCGGTACGCGGCGATCGGCCTCGTCGACGAAGAGCGCGGCGGCCTCCGCGACGTCGTGACGTACGGGATGACCGAGGAGCAGGCCGCGCGCATCGGGCGGCTGCCCGACGGACTCCCCGCGCACCACCCGGCGATGCGGACCTTCCTGGGCGTACCCATCCGCGCACGGGGCGAGGTCTTCGGCAATCTCTACCTCGCCGAGAAGCACGGCGGGGCGGACTTCAACGACTACGACAGGCACATGGTCCGGGTGCTCGCCACGGAGGCCGGGATCGCCATCGGCAATGCCCGGCTGTACGAGGCGGCGCGGCAGCGCGAACGCTGGATCGACGGGTCCGTAGCCGTCACCACCGCGCTTCTGTCGGGCGGCGACGCCGACGACGCGCTGAGCGTCGTCGCGGAACAGGCCCGCCGCCTCGCCGACTCGGCAGCCGGAATAGTGCTGCTGCCGGCGCGGGACGGCGGCCTGGAGACCGTCGCGGTCTCGGCCGACGACCCGTCGGAGTCGCTCGGCGTGGTCATCCCGCCCCAGAACCCGGTCGCCGCCCGGCTCCTCGCAGGTGAGGCGGTGTTCATCGGCGACTCGGAGAGCGAGCCGCGCGTGCTGAACAGGGCGGCGCGGCGGTACGGGCCGAGCATGCTGCTGCCGCTGCGCAGCGGCAGCCGGGTGCTCGGCGCGCTCGCCACACCCCGGGAGCGGGGCGGCAGGCTGTTCACCGAAGCCGAGCGGACACTGGCCACGCAGTTCGCCTCGCAGGCCGCGCTGGCGCTGATGATGGCGCAGGCGCAGCGGGACCGGGAGCGGCTCGCTGTGTACGAGGACCGTGACCGGATCGCCCGCGATCTGCACGACTTGGTCATCCAGCGGCTGTTCGCCACCGGGCTGATGCTGGAGAGCGCGCAGCGCAGGTCCGTCGTCCCCGAGGTGCGCAGCGGGGTGGGCAGGGCGGTCGACGAGCTGGATGTGACGATCCAGGAGATCCGGACGGCCATCTTCGCGCTCCAGCAGGGCCCGGCCGAGGCGCCTGCTGGGCTGCGTACGCGCGTACTGCGGGAGATCAACATGGCGGCCGTGCCACTGGGCTTCAAGCCCGGGCACC
Organism: Streptomyces sp. ISL-96; assembly: GCF_018614035.1. Taxonomy (GTDB): domain Bacteria; phylum Actinomycetota; class Actinomycetes; order Streptomycetales; family Streptomycetaceae; genus Streptomyces. Next base: position 91,146 of record NZ_JAGGPA010000026.1, on the reverse strand, counting down.
ACTTCGTCGGCCCGGTCGACTCGCTGGTCGGCGAGCTGACCGGCAAGAACCTCATCGCGGCGCTGCGGGAGGCGCTGTCCAACGCCTTCCGGCACGCGCGGGCCTCCCGTATCGAAGTCGTCGTCGACGCCACCGCCGAAATGGCGGACGGGCGGCGCGGGGTGCGTCTGTCGGTCGCGGACGACGGGGTCGGCATCCCGGAGGGCGGCCGGCGCAGCGGACTGCGCAACCTCAGGCGGCGCGCCGAGTCGCTGGGCGGTACGAGCCGGTGCGGGCCGGGGCTCGGGGAGGGCGGCGGGGGGACGACGGTGGTGTGGGAGGTGCCGCTGCAGGGCCCTCCGCAGGTGCCTGGGTAGGCCGGATGGCGGGACGACACCCCGGTGAGGTGACCTCGGTGCACGGGATCGGGGGGTGAGCGGGACACGATCCGTGGATGCACCTCGGACCCTGCCAACGGCTGCTCGTGCCGGTGATGTGCGTGCTTCTGTGCCTTCCCGCGCCCGCCGCCGCCGCTACTGCTGCCTTCGCCGCTGCCCCTGCTCATGCCGCTGCCGCTGGGGGTGGGCCCGCGCCCGGTGTCGGCGCCGGTGTCGCCTCCTCCGACGGGCCCGCCATCGCCGCCGAGGTGGCGCGGCTCTACGAACAGGCCGCGCGGGCCGCCGAGACGTACGAGCAGGGCAGGCGGGCAGCGCGCGAGCAGCAGGCGAAGGCCATGCGCCTGGAGCGGCTGCTCGCGGCCGAGCGGCGCGAGATCAAGCGGCTGCGCGGGGACGTGGGACGGGTGGCCCGCGCCCAGTACCGCGCCGGCGGTGGCGGAATCGCGTACACCGCCAAGCTGCTGCTCGCCGACGACCCGGAGGAGCTGATGGACGGTCACCGGCTCGCCTGGCAGGCGGAGCTCGCCGTGTCCCGGATGCTGGACCGGGCCGAGCGGGCCGAGCGCCGGCTGGTGAAGGACGAGCAGCTGGCGAAAGCCGCCTGGCACGACCTCGACGCCCGTACCCAGCGGCTCGCGTCGATCAAACGGGCCATCACGGCGAAGCTCGAAAACGCCCGGTGGAAGCTCCAGGGCGAGGCGGAGCGCAGCGTCGCGGCGGGGCGCTGCGCCGGCGCCGTACGCCTGGAGGAAAAGGGACGGTCGTCCACCACGCGCGCGTGGGTGACACCCGTCGAGGAGTACGAGCTGTCCGCCGGATTCGGCGGTGAGGGTGCGCGCTGGAAGAGCCGGCACACCGGGCAGGACTTCGCCGTGGACATCGGCACACCGGTACGGGCCATCGGCGAGGGCCGCGTCGTCTCGGTCTCCTGCGGCGGTGGTTTCGGGATCGAGGTGGTGATCGGGCACCCGGACGGCTACTACTCGCAGTACGCGCACCTGGCAGGCGTCATGGTCGACCAGGGTGAGCTGGTGCGTACCGGCCAGTGGATCGGGCAGGCCGGCACCACCGGGAACTCCTCGGGACCGCACCTGCACTTCGAGGTACGGCTCACTCCCCACCTGGGATCGGGGATCGATCCGGCGCCTTGGATGCGGGAGCGCGGCGCGGGTTTCTGAGGGTGCTGAGGTGGTGTGGCCCGAATGCGCGGCTACAGGGCGGCCAGGATCCGCTCGATGACCACCGCGACGCCGTCGTCGTTGTTCGCGACCGTACGGCCGGAGGCCGCGGCCACCACGTCCGGGTGCGCGTTGCCCATCGCGTACGACGTGCCCGCCCAGGCCAGCATCTCGACGTCGTTCGGCATGTCCCCGAAGGCCACGACCTCGGCGGGCGAGATGCCGCGCTCGGCGCAGCACTGCGCCAGGGTGCTGGCCTTGGAGACGCCGTAACCGCTGATCTCCAGCAGGGCCGTCGGGCTCGACCGGGTGACCGACGCGCGCTCGTCCGTCGTCGCGCGGGCGAGGGTGAGGAAGTCGTCGGGGGACAGCTCGGCGTGGTGGGCGAGCAGCTTGACGACCGGGGCGCCGGAGCCGGGGGTGGGCTCCTGGAGAAGCTTCTCGGCGGTGGCCACGGTTGCGCCCGGGTCGAGGTGGAAGGGCGGGTAGTGCGGCTCGTAGTGGATGCCGGTGGAGAGCTCGACCGCGAAGGACGTGCCGGGGGCGGCGGCGCGCAGCGCGAGCACGACGGCGAGGGCGTCCTCGCGGGCCAGCGGGCGGACCTGGATCAGCTTTCCGCCCGCGTGCAGGTCGACGACGGCTGCGCCGTTCGCGCAGATGGCCAGGCCGTGGCCGTGGACGTGGTCGCTGACGACGTCCATCCAGCGGGCCGGGCGGCCGGTGACGAAGAAGACCTCGATGCCGGCCCGTTCGGCGGCGGCGAGCGCGGCGATCGTACGGTCCGACACGGACTTGTCGTCACGCAGCAGCGTGCCGTCGAGGTCGGTCGCGATGAGCCGCGGGGTGGTGGTGGCGGCCGGGGCCGGCCGGGCCGGTCGGGCCTGCTGAGGGTCGGTAGCTGAGGTCACAGATCCATCTTCCCGTACGGGATGCACGGGCGTGCGAAGTGGCGCACATCTGAGACCTGCCGGAAGGTCTGCCTGCTACCGGCCGCTGCCGGGCCGGGATCAATCTCCTTGGGCGTCCGTCCCGTACGTCAGGGCGCCGCGCTCGCTCGCCTGGCTGGAGGTGAGCGGCGAGGGACCAGACGCGGAAGCCGTCGTACGGGCGCGGGCTCTGATGGACCAGGCGATCGAGGCGCTGGAGGGCGGCCCCGAGGAATTGCTGGTGGAGCGGGCGCGTACGTGGGCGCAGCTGGCGGAACTGCTGGAAGCACAGCTTTACAAGTATGACGAGGACGAGGACGACGAGGAGGAGAACGCCGACGGGGACGCCGTGCGCCGGGAGACGGCGGTCCTCTGGGAGAAGGCGGTCGACGCGTTCACGGCCTCCGGTGAGGAGCACTGCAGGAGCGAGTGGACTGTGCGCTGCGTTGTGCTTGGAACGAGAACAGCCTCGGGCGGTCGGAGAACGCCCTTCGCCGCCTGCGCGAGCTGGCGGCCGAGCTGGGCGCGAGCGACAGCGACGAGGCACGCCGGCTGCTGCGGGCGGTGGAGGGCAACCTCAAGAACCTCAGCTGAGGAACTGAGCTGCCCCATGCGCTGCCCCCGGCCCCGGCCCCTGGGCCGCCCCAGCACGGGCGGCGTCCCGCGTAGGGTCGGGGGATGCGTCTGAGTACCGTGATACTTCCCATCCGCCGTTGGACACAGGGCGGCCGTGACGCCTGGCAGCGGGCCGAGCAGCTCGGCTTCCACGCCGCGTACACGTACGACCACCTGTCCTGGCGGACCTTCCGCGACGGCCCGTGGTTCGGCGCCGTACCGACCCTGACGGCCGCCGCCGGTGCGACCACGCGCATGCGGCTGGGCACGCTCGTCACCTCGCCGAACTTCCGGCACCCCGTGACCCTCGCCAAAGACCTGATCACGCTGGACGACGTGTCCGGCGGACGCGTCACGCTCGGCATCGGGGCCGGCGGCAACGGATTCGACGCCACCGCCCTCGGCCAGGAGCCCTGGACCCCACGCCAGCGCGCCGACCGCTTCGGCGAGTTCCTGCCGCTCCTGGACCGGCTGCTCACCGAGCCCGCCGTCACCCACGCGGGCACGCACTACTCCGCCGTCGAGGCGCGCAACGTCCCCGGCTGCGTCCAGCGGCCGCGGCTTCCCTTCGCCGTCGCCGCGACCGGCCCGCGCGGGCTGAAGCTCGCCGCTCAATACGGCCAGGCCTGGGTGACCACGGGCGATCCGAAGCTCTTCGAGTCCGGTACGCCCGCCGAGTCGCTGGAGGCCATCCGCGGCCAGATCAGCAAGCTGGGCACCGCCTGCGCCGAGACCGGCCGGGACGCCGGCGAGCTCGACAAGATCCTGCTCGCCGGGTTCACCCCGGAGCGGAGCGGTCCGCTGGAGTCTCTCGATGCCTTCGTCGACTTCGCGGGCAGGCACTTCGCCCTCGGCTTCACCGAGATCGTGCTGCACGCCCCCGTTCCCGACTCGGAGTTCGCGGCCGACGAGAAGGTCTTCGAGCAGATCGCGACGGAGGGCCTGGCTCAGCTCAGTTCCTGAGCTGCCTAGGGTGTTCCGTATGAACGGGGAAACGGTTTTGGCGGCCTTCAGGGCCGAATCGCAGCGCCTGTACGAGAAGGTCTGCGGAATCCCGGAAGCGGAGTGGGACCGGCCGAGCCCGTGCGACCCCTGGACCGTGCGTGAGGTGTTCGCCCATGTGACGGACGCCGTCGGCCGGGTCGGCGTGATGCTGGCGGAACCCGAACCCGAACCGTCGGGCGCGCTGGTGACGGCCGCCGGTTACTACGCGCCGGACGAGCGCTTCTCGCCGCGCGTCAACGACGTACGGGTCGGGGCGGCTCAGCAGTCCGCCGGTTCGTACGGCGACGGCCGGGCGCTGGCCGAGCACTTCGACACCGTGTGGCGCACCGTCGCCGCCGCCTGCGCCAAGGAGCCGCCCCAGCGGCAGGTCCGTACCCGGCACGGTGACCCGATGCTGCTGTCCGACTTCCTCGTCACCCGCGTCGTCGAGGTGTGCGTGCACGGTTTCGACGTGGCGGCGGGGCTGGGGCACCAGCCGTGGCCGACCGGCGAGGCGGCGGATGTGGTCGCCCGGCTGCTGCTGGACGGGCGCCCCTACGACAGGCCGGTGACCGTGGCGGGGGCCGGCTGGGACCGTACGACGTTCCTGCGCAAGGCGACCGGGCGGCTGCCGATGTCCGCGACCGAACGCACCGCGGCGGAGCGCCACGGGCTGCACTGGCTGACGCTGGGCTGAGGGCCCGCGGCCGACAGGGCGGACGGAGCTCAGCGCGGGAAGCGCAGGTACTCCGGCGGTACGGACGAGGTGAGCCATACGCTGTTGGCGCTCACCCGGAACACATGGCCGGCGCGGTACATGGCCCCGGCGTCCACGGTGATGACGACGGGGCGGCCGCGCCGGGCGCCGACGCGGGTGGCGGTTTCGCGGTCGGGTGAGAGGTGGACGTCGTGCCGGGCCATGGGGCGCAGGCCTTCGGCCCGGATCGCTTCGAGGCTGCCGGTGACGGTGCCGTGGTAGAGGTACGCCGGCGGTTCGGCCTCCGGGAGCCCCAGGTCGACTTCCACCGTGTGCCCCTGGCTGGCGCGGATCAGGGGGCCGTCGACCGCGAAGCGCTGTTTGTCGTTGACGGCGACGACGTGGTCGAGTTCCGCGCGGGTGATGGGGAAGCCGTGCGCGGCCGCGGCCCGGAGGAGGGTGTCGATCGCCACCCAGCCGTTCTCATCGAGCGTGATCCCGATCCGTTCGGGCTGATGCCGCAGATGCTTCGAGAGGTACTTCGAGACCTTCGTGGTGCGTCTTTCGTCCATCGGGTCACAGTGCCCGGCGAGACGAGCATCACGCCACTTATTTGAGCGTCCGGGTTTGATCCACAGCCAACTTGGCTTTTCCACAAGGGATTTGACGGTGCTGTGGACAACTCACATGGAATTTCAGGACGTTTGGTCAACTCCTCCCGCTTTGAGGTGACTTGTGGCCAACGCATCCAATGTCCTGGCCTGCACCTCCCGTTCAGTCGCCGCTGCGATGAAGGCCGCGGCATTGCCGGGACCAACCAGCCGACGTACAGCGCGCATTGTCTCCTCGGGGATCGTCACAGTGGCGGACTCCGGGTCCGCCACGGGCGGCGCCTCCGCACCGAGGTGCTGCTGGAGGTGGCGGGTGGCGAACAGCCGCATGGCGCGGGCGAGTTCCGCGTCGACGGTCTGCTGGGCGAGCGGCCTCAGGCGCCGCACCAGCGTCGCCGCCTCGGCCGCGTCCGCGTCCGTGGGCGGCCGGTGACCGAGGTACCGGGCGAAGACATGCTCGGTCGTGAACTCCAGGAAACGCGCGGCGATGTGCTCAACCTGCCCGCGAAGTTCCCGCAAATGACCCGAGATCGCGGGCAGTGGAACGCCCGCCGCGTGCAACTCCGCAGCCACAGCCAGCTCTTGTGGCGAGGGAACCAGGAACTCGTCCTCCCGGCCCGGAACGCGCTCCAGAACCCCGAGCTCCACCGCCTCGTCGACCGCGGCGTCGTCGGGCTTCCCGCCGAACCGCTCGTCCAGTTCGGCGCGCGAGATCCGGTCCGCCTCCTCGTCCGTCCACGGACCGGCGACCTCGGTGACGAGTCCGAGCACCCCGCCGAGCCCCTTCCCCGCGTCCCACGCCTCCAGCAGCTCCTTGATGCTGGCCAGGGTGTAGCCCCGGTCGAGGAGGCCGGCGATCTGGTGGAGCCGGGCCAGATGCGTGTCCCCGTACACATTGGACCGGCCGCGCCGCTGCGGCTTGGGGAGCAGCCCGCGGTCCTGGTAGGCGCGGATCGTACGGACCGTGGCACCACTGAGGTGCGCGAGGTCCTCGATCCGGTACTCGGCTGCCGGCTGCCCGGACCCGCTCACGCCTTCACTCCCTCGTCTGTTTCACCTATGACATCGCCGCCCGTCCCACCGCCCCCGCCGCGGCACGGGCCGCGGGCGAGGTCGCGAGGTATTCGACGGCCTTGCGCAGCGAGCCTTCCTGCGAGGGATGGTACGACCGCCGGAAGTAGCGCGGTATCGCGGCGCCCAGCCCGCGCCAGGTCGGCAGCAGGCCCTTGGCGACTGCCCTGTTGTGCTCGCGCAGCGAGTACCGCAGCCGGCCGGCGAGCTGCGGATCGTGGCGTATGAGATACGCCGCTCCCCACGCCCACAGCCACAGCAGCACCGGGGCGACCACCACCATTCCCTCGGCGCGGCGGACGTACCGGGGCAGCCCCGTGCCCCCGCAGTGCTGGTACATGTCGAAGGCCACGGCCCGGTGCTCGACCTCCTCGGCGCCGTGCCAGCGCAGCAGGTCGAGCATCACGGGGTCCGGGTCGGCGTGGTCCAGTCCCTCGGCGTGCAGCACCCAGTTCCCCAGGACCGCGGTGAACTGCTCGATCGCGGCGACCAGCGACAGCCGGAAGCGCAGCCACTCCCGCTCCGGTATCGGAAGCCCGAAGGGAGGCACCTCGCCGAGGAGCTTCTCGAAGAGGAAGTCCACATGCTTCGTGTACGCGCCGGTGTCCAGGTTCTGCTCGGCCAGGTGGTTCAGCACATACGCGTGCTGCACGCTGTGCGTCGCCTCCTGCCCCATGAACCCCTTGACGTCCTTGAGCAGTTGCGGATCACGGACCAGCGGCAGCGCTTCCCTGAAGACCCTGACGAACCACCGCTCCCCCGCCGGCAGCAGCAGATGCAGCACATTGATCACGTGCGTGGCCGTGGGCTCGTCCGGTATCCAGTGCAGCGGCGTCTCGCGCCAGTCGAAGGAGACCCGGCGCGGGGTGATGGCATGCTTTTGATGGAGCTCAGCGCGCTCGTCGGTGCTCACAGCGGCGGCTCCATCCTGGCTATCGCACGCAGCGTCTTCGGTGCGAAGCGCGACAGGAAGTGGGCGCCGCGCGCCTCGGGCGTCACCGGCACGACCGCCTGGTTGCGTACGACGGCCTTCAGGACCGCGTCGGCGACCTTCTCCGGCGGGTAGTTGCGCAGCCCGTACAGGCGGGCCGACTTCTGCTGCCTGCGCTTCTCCTCGGCCACCGTGACCCCGGCGAACCGCGCGGTCGAGGTGATGTTGGTGTTCACGAGCCCGGGGCAGATCGCGCTGACCCCGATGCCCTGGCCGGCGAATTCCGCCCGCAGGCATTCGCTCAGCATCAGCACCGCCGCTTTCGAGGTGCTGTAGGCGGGCAGGACCTTTGACGGCTGGTACGCCGCCGCCGACGCGGTGTTGACGATGTGGCCGCCCTGGCCCCGGTCGGCCATCTGCTTGCCGAAGAGGCGGCAGCCGTGGATGACGCCCCACAGGTTCACATCCAGGACCTTTTTCCAGTCCTCCGAGGTGGTGTTCAGGAACGAGCCGGAAATGCCGACCCCGGCGTTGTTCACCAGGACGTCGACGACGCCGTACTCGGTGGCGACCTTCTCTGCGAGCTTCTCCATCGCCTGCTCGTCACTGACGTCGACCGTCTCGGCCCAGGCCTTCGGGGCCCCGATCAGCCGGGCCATCTCCGCTGTACGGGCCGCGCCCTCCGCGTCCCGGTCGACGGCCACGATCCGCGCGCCGGCCTCGGCGAACGCGTAGGCGGTGGCGCGTCCGATGCCGCTGGCCGCGCCCGTCACCAGGACGAGCTGGCCGCCGAACCGGTCGGCGTACGGGCCGCTCGCCACCGGGTCCCTGGGCGCCACCCCTGCCGCCGTGTCCTCATTTCCCGTGACGAACTCGCTGATCCACGCCGCCAGCTGGTCGGGGCGGGTGCGCAGCACCCAGTGCTTGGCGGGCAGCGAGCGCCGCACGAGCTGCGGCGCCCACTGCCCCAGGTCGTCGTACAGCCGCTCCGAGAGGAAGATGTCGCCGGTCGGCGTGATCAGCTGGACGGGGGCGTGGGCGTACGCGTCGGCGCGCGGCCTGCGCAGCCGGGCGCGGACGTTGTCGCGGTAGAGCCAGGCGCCGTGCGCCGCGTCCTGGGGCAGGGACGCCGTCGGATAGTCACCGGCCGGCACCTTCTCCACCCGCTGGAGGATCTTGGGCCACCGCTTGCCGAGCGGGCCGCGCCAGGCCAGCTCCGGCAGCACGGGCGTATGCAGCATGTACACGTACCAGGACTTGGCGCCCTGCCCGAGCAGCTGGGCGGCCCTGCGGGGGGTCGGCCGCGCCATCCGCTTCTTGATCCAGTGCCCGAAGTGGTCCAGGGAAGGACCGGACATCGACGTGAAGGAGGCGATCCTGCCCTCGGTCCGCTTGACCGTGACGAACTCCCAGGCCTGCACGGACCCCCAGTCGTGCCCGACCAGGTGCACCGGCCTGTCCGGGCTCACCGCGTCCGCGACCGCCAGGAAGTCGTCCGTCAGCTTCTCCAGCGTGAAACCGCCACGCAGCGGCTTGGGCGCGGTCGACCGGCCGTGTCCCCGCACGTCGTACAGCACCACATGAAAGTGCTCGGCGAGCCGGCCGGCGACCTCCGTCCACACCTCCTTGCTGTCCGGATAGCCGTGCACCAGCAGTACGGTCGGCCGCGCCGCGTCGCCCAGCTCGGCGACGCACAGCTCGACTCCGCCCGTACGCACCCACCGCTCGGTGGCTCCCTGGATACTCACGCCGACTTCTCCTCTGCCCAGCGCCGCACGTGCGGCAGATCGTCGTCGAGCCAGAACGCGCTCTGCTCCGGATCCTTGGAGTCCGTCACCACCAGAATCTCCTCGAACTTGGCGCCCGTACCCCGGAATCCGAGGTGCGGTTCGACCGCCCACAAGCCCGGCTGGGGCGGATGGTCGGAGAATTTGTACGGGCTCCACAGCGGCGACCAGCCGTCGCGGTGACCGTGCAGGGCATCGCTCGCCAGCCCCTTCAGCGACTGCGTGCCGAACCCGAAGAGATGCGGCGACCAGCGGCGCTCCTTGACCCGGTCGACCTTGTGGGCGATGACGCCGAAGGGATACGCGCGATGCCGGTTGGCGTAGCCCTGGCGGGCCATGAGCCGCTCGACGTCCTCATAGATCTCGCGCAGCGGCCGCCGCTCGCGCACCTCGCGCAGGATCAGCTCGCGGTGCGGTTCGAGATCGGCGAGGAGTTTGTCGTGCACGGGGTTGAGGCCGAGGCACCCCGAATAGCCGATGTCCGACGTGAACCCCTTGTAGACCGGGGCCATGTCGAGGATGAACGGCATTCCCGGCTCCAGCCGCCGGTTCGTCGGGAAGAACTGCAACGGCACCCGGAAGTTCACGAAGGCCGTACGGTCCCCGAACCAGGCGAAGGGCAAGTGGAACCAGTCCTTCACGCCCCGCTCGCGCAGCCAGTCGCGCTGCATCCGCGCCGCCTCGCGCTCCGTCACCCCCGGCTTGAGCTGGGCCGCGACGGCTTCCGCGCAGGCGTAGGCGAGGCGCTGCACCTCCCGGAACCCCCGCAGCTGCGCGGCGCGTTCACTCTGCGACGCAGACGCTGCTGAGACTGCTGCTGAAGCCATGCCACCTGTCCGTCCCGTGTTGCGGTACGCGTACGTAACTTGACACTGATGAATGTGACAATGCCCGGCGGCGACGTCAAGGGGGCGGGTGTTACCTGTGGAAACTTCCCTCCGGACCGCCGCCCCCCTACGGGCCCGTACGCCTTGAGTCGGACACCGATCCAGCCGCCTGGTCTGACGCGTGCTGTGGTCCGCGCCACTACCTTCAAAACGTGACTGTGATCGCGACCGAAAGCCTGAGCAAGCGGTTCCCGAGGGTGACCGCTCTTGACCGGCTCTCCTTGGACATCGGACCCGGTGTAACCGGCCTGGTGGGCGCCAACGGAGCCGGCAAGTCCACCTTGATCAAGATCCTGCTGGGTCTGTCCCCCGCCACGGAGGGCACCGCTGCCGTGCTGGGCCTGGACGTCGCCACCAGCGGCGGCGCCATCCGCGAGCAGGTCGGCTACATGCCCGAACACGACGCGCTGCCACCCGACGTCTCGGCCACCGAGTTCGTCGTCCACATGGCACGCATGTCGGGCCTTCCGCCGACCGCCGCCCGCGAGCGCACCGCCGACACCCTGCGCCACGTCGGCCTCTACGAGGAGCGCTACCGGCCCATCGGCGGCTACTCGACCGGCATGAAGCAGCGCGTGAAGCTGGCCCAGGCACTGGTCCACGACCCGAAACTGGTCCTCCTCGACGAGCCGACCAACGGCCTCGACCCGGTCGGCCGCGACGAGATGCTCGGCCTCATCCGCCGCGTCTACACCGACTTCGGCATCTCGGTCCTGGTCACCTCGCACCTCCTCGGAGAGCTCGAGCGCACCTGCGACCACGTCGTCGTCATCGACGGCGGCAGGCTGCTCCGCTCCAGCTCCACCAGCGACTTCACGCAGAACACGGCCACGCTCGCGGTCGAAGTGACGGACAGCGACACCCATCCGGACGGTACGCGCGCCCTGCGCGAGGCCCTCACCGCCGCGGGGCTGACGCTCCACGCGAGCGCGGAGGACGGCCTGCCGGGCGCGGGCCACGTCCTGCTAGTCGAAGCGACGGGTGAGCAGACGTACGACCTGGTGCGGGACGCCGTCGCCGACCTCGGAATCGGGCTCGTACGGATGGAACAGCGCCGCCACCACATCGCGGAGGTCTTCCGCACCAACGAACACGCGGAAGCAGGCACAGACGCAGCCGGCGGGGCGCGTGAGCCCGTCGCAGCCGCCATGCCTCAGAAGGGAGACAGCCGCGATGGCAGCTGACCTCACGACACCGAACGGCACACCGGGCAACGGAACCCCGGGCACCGGCACCCCGGGCACCGACCCGGCCCGTATCCACAACATCGGCTACCGGTCGTACGACGGACCCCGCCTGGGCCGGGCGTACGCACGCCGCTCGCTCTTCTCGCAGTCCCTGCGCGGCGCGTACGGACTGGGCCGCAGCGCCAAGTCCAAGGTGCTGCCGATGATCCTCTTCGCGGTGATGTGCCTGGTCGCCGCGATCATCGTCGCGGTCGCCGTCTCCGTCCCCACCATGACCGACCTGCCGGTGAAGTACACGCGCTACGCGATCGTCATGCAGGCCGTCATCGGCCTCTACCTGGCCTCCCAGGCCCCGCAGTCCGTATCGCGCGACCTGCGCTTCAAAAGCGTCTCGCTGTACTTCTCACGCCCCATCGAACGCGCCGACTACGTCCTCGCCAAGTTCGCGGCGATGGCGTCGGCCCTCTTCATCCTCACGGCGACCCCCCTGGTGATCCTGTACGCCGGTGCGCTGCTCGCCGAATTCGACTTCGCCGACCAGACGAAGGCGTTCGCACAGGGGCTGGTGTCCGTGGCACTGCTGTCCGTCCTCTTCGCCGGCCTCGGCCTGGTCATGGCCGCCCTCACCCCGCGCCGCGGCTTCGGCGTGGCCGCCGTCATCGCCGTACTGACGATCTCGTACGGCGCGGTGTCCACCGTCCAGGCGATCGCCTGGGACCAGGGTTCCACCGGGGCGGTCGAGTGGCTCGGGCTCTTCTCGCCCGTCACGCTCATCGACGGCGTACAGACCGCCTTCCTCGGAGCCACCTCAGCCTTCCCCGGAGGGGAAGGCCCCTCAGCCGGCAGTGGCGTGGTCTACCTGCTCGCCGTCCTCGCGCTCATCTGCGGCTCGTACGCCGTGCTGATGCGCCGCTACCGAAAGGTCGGGCTGTGACCACGATCGACATCGACCACGCCTCCCGCTGGTTCGGCAACGTGGTGGCCGTCAACGACATCACACTGCGCGTCGCTCCGGGCGTGACCGGACTGCTCGGCCCCAACGGCGCCGGAAAGTCCACCCTGATCAACATGATGGGCGGCTTCCTCGCCCCCTCGACCGGCACCGTCACCCTCGACGGGAAGCCGATCTGGCGCAACGAGTCCGTCTACAAGGAGATCGGAATCGTGCCCGAGAGGGAAGCGATGTACGACTTCCTCACGGGACGCGAATTCGTCGTCGCCAACGCCGAGTTGCACGGCCTCACCGCGGAAGCGGCGCAGAAGGCGCTCGCGACCGTCGAGATGGAGTCCGCGCAGGACCGCAAGATCGCGACGTACAGCAAGGGCATGCGCCAGCGCGTGAAGATGGCCTCCGCCCTCGTCCACGACCCGTCGGTGCTGCTCCTGGACGAGCCGTTCAACGGCATGGACCCGCGCCAGCGCATGCAGCTGATGGAGCTGCTGCGGCGGATGGGCGCGGAGGGCCGTACGGTCCTCTTCTCCTCCCACATCCTGGAGGAGGTCGAGCAGCTCGCCTCGCACATCGAGGTGATCGTGGCCGGACGGCACGCCGCTTCCGGCGACTTCCGCAAGATCCGCCGCCTGATGACCGACCGCCCGCACCGCTATCTCGTACGGTCCAGCGACGACCGCGCCCTCGCCGCCGCGCTGATCGCGGACCCGTCGACGGCCGGCATCGAAGTGGACATGGCGGAGGGGGCGCTGCGCATCCAGGCCGTCGACTTCGGCCGGTTCACCGCACTGCTCCCGCAGGTCGCCCGCGCGCACGGCATCCGGCTGCTGACGGTCTCGCCCTCCGACGAGTCCCTCGAATCGGTCTTCTCCTACCTCGTAGCGGCCTGAAAGGAGCTTGAAGCGATCATGTACGAACCCACAGTCGCCCGGCTCACCTACCGGGCCCTCCTCGGCCGCCGCAGGGCCGCCATCCTCTTCGTTCTCCCCGCGCTGCTGATCGTCATCGCAAGCGCGGTACGGCTGCTCACGGGAGCGGACGACCAGATCGCCTCCGACGTCCTCGGCGGCTTCGCGATGGCCACGATGGTTCCGCTGATCGGCGTGATCGCGGGCACCGGGGCGATCGGTCCGGAGATCGACGACGGCTCGATCGTCTATCTGCTCGCCAAGCCGGTGAAGCGGCCCACGATCATCTTCACCAAGCTCATCGTCGCGATCGCCGTGACGATGGCCTTCTCCGCGATCCCGACCTTCATCGCCGGCCTGATCCTCAACGGCAACGGCGGACAGATCGCGATCGCCTACACGGTCGCGGCGCTGGTCGCCTCCATCGCGTACAGCGCGATGTTCCTGCTGCTCGGTACGGTCACCCGGCACGCGGTGGTCTTCGGCCTCGTCTACGCGCTGGTCTGGGAGACGCTCTTCGGCAGTCTCGTGCCGGGCGCGCGCACGCTCAGCGTCCAGCAGTGGGCGCTGTCCGTGGCCGAACGCATCGGCGTGAACGGCACGATCACCTCGGACGTCGCCCTGCCGACGGCGGCGGTGCTGCTGGCGGCGGTCACGGTGGCGGCCGCGTGGTACGCGGGCCAGAAACTCCGCACGCTCACGCTGGCCGGCGAGGCGTAAACGGAGCGCTTCCTTCCCTCAACCCCCGCCCCATGGGCGGGGGTTGAGGCGTTTTCCGCGTAACTGTACGTTTATCGGCTCGTTGTTCACCGTGCGTGGAGGCAATGGGAATCTGAGACGTCGAGCGTTCGTGAATTTGGGGATTGCCGGTACTGGAACGGATCCGGGCCGGTCACCAGAGTTTGTAGCCACCTTGAGCGTCCTCCGCCCCTAAAAGCCCGGGGACAGGGCTGTCCATCGTCGGCTTTCACGAACAGAAGGCATGCTCATGCCATCGGAACTCACCCTGCTCGAATCGCGCGCGATGCGCGACGAGCATCAGGGGCGCGTAGACGTCCTCGACAAGGTCAAGGCGCTTGTCATGCTCCCGGACGGAATTTACGTCCGCACAGAGGACGTGGCGCGGTACTTCGAAGTATCCACAGAGGTACTGAAGAAGGTCGTCCAGCGCCATCGGGAGGAACTCAACGAGAACGGGTTGCAAGTACTGCGAGGCGATGACCTGCGCATCTTCCAGAGGGACATCTTGTCCCTCTGGAGCGACAACCTGGGGACAAGTTATCCACAGGCGGCCACGAATCTCACGCTCTACACCCGCCGGGCCGTCCTCAACGTGGCGATGCTTCTTCGCGACAGCGACATCGCCCGGTGCGTCCGTACGTACCTCCTCGATGCCGAGGAGAACGGCTGGCGCGCGGGCGACGCCTCGCTCGACCGGCGCGTCACCAAGGTCGAGTCCCACCTCGGCACGGTGGGGCGCGCGCTTCAGGAGCTGGGCCCCGTCATCAACGGGATCTCGGTACGGCTCGACCGCCTCGACCGGCGGCTCGAAACCACCAACCAGGTCGTCGGCGCCATCAGCAACCGGCTCTGCGATCTTTCCGACGACATGCGGCGCATGGAGCACCGCATGGACCGCAGGCTGGACGACGTCTCCCTCCGGCTGAGCGCCCTGGAGCGCAGCCACCGGCGTAAGCGCAGCTGATAACCGGCCGCCGTCGAGGACCTCCGGCCACTACCCCCGGCCACTCTCAGGTCAGCGCAGCAGCAGCCGCCGCAGTACGGCGGTGTGGCTGCGCTCCGGGTCCTTGGCGGCGGTCAGCAGCGTGATCCGGCCCGCCTTCGCGAGCGTACGCAGGTCCTCCAGGGCCGCGGCCGCTTCGGGACCGGCGAGCTCGGACTCGTAACGCCGGCCGAACTCCTCGAACTCGCCGGAAAACCCGTGGTACCAGCGGCGCAGTTCCGTCGACGGGGTGACGGCCTTCGGCCACTCGTCGACCTCCGCCGTCTCCTTGCTCAGGCCGCGCGGCCACAGCCGGTCGACCAGGACGCGCGTACCGTCGTCGGCGGACGGCGGCTCGTACACCCTGCGCACTCGGACATCAGGTTTGGTCACAAGGACCACCCTGCTACACCTTCCGGTCGCGCGCCGCGAACAGACCCACCACCAGGGCCGCCGCGCACACCCCCAGCATCAGGGCGATCGGCAGCGTCCAGCCTCCGGTCGCCTCGTACACCGCGCCCGCCGCCGGCGGGCCCACCGCGGCCAGCAGGTAGCCCACCGTCTGCGCCATCCCGGACAGCCGGGCAGCCGTCACCGCGTCGCCCGAGCGCAGCACGATCAGCGTCAGGGCCAGGCCCACCGCACCGCCCTGCCCGACGCCGAGCACCGCGGCCCAGAGCCAGGCACCCGACACCGGGGCGGTCATCAGGCCGGCGTAACCGGCCGCGACCAAGGTCGTGACCAGCACGATCAGAGGGCGCTGGCTGCGCATACGTCCGGCCAGCAGCGGCACCACGAACGCGCCCGCGACCTGGATGAGGTTGTTGAAGGCGAAGACGACGCCGGCGGCGGAGCGGCTCATTCCGTGGTCCGTGAAGATCGTCGGCAGCCAGGCGATCAGGACGTACGTCCAGAGCGACTGCAGCCCCATGAAGAGCGTGACCTGCCACGCCAGCGCCGACCGCCACACGCTGCGTACGCGTACGCGGTCGGGGATGCGGATGCGGGTACGGCCGCGGGTACGGTCGCTGCCCGCCGGTATGACACCCCGTATCTCATGTCCCGTACGGCCACAGGCGATCAGCACCTGCGGCAGCCACGCCACCGCCGCGACCACGGCGAGCAGCGACCAGAACGCCAGCGACGCCTCCCAGCTGCCGCCGAACGCCCTCTCCAGCGGCACCGACGCCGCTGCCGCGACCGTCGCGCCCGCGATCATCGCGCCGGTGTAGACCGACGTCATCGAGGCCGCCCTGCCCGGGAAGTCGCGCTTGATCAGGCCCGGCATCAGGACGTTGAGCAGCGCGATCGCCAGCCCGATCAGCAGGCTGCCCGCGAACAGCGCCGTCACGGTGGGAACGACCCGCACCACAATCCCCGCGCCCAGCACCAACAGCGCGCAGAACAAAACCACTTCAGTGCCGAACCGCCGCCCCAGCCACGGCGCCACCATCGCACCCACCCCGAGGAAAAGCACCGGCACCGCCGTCACCAGGCTGGTCGCCGTCGACGACAGCCCGAACGCCTCGCCGATCTCGCTCACCAGCGGCGACGCACTCGCGAGCGCCGCCCGCATGTTGACCGAAGCGAGCACGATTCCGATCAGCAGCACCACCGGACGGGCGAGCAACGCCCTTCTCGCGGCCACTCCTTGAGCCGACG
The DNA here is from genome assembly GCF_018614035.1 of Streptomyces sp. ISL-96. Classification (GTDB taxonomy): domain Bacteria; phylum Actinomycetota; class Actinomycetes; order Streptomycetales; family Streptomycetaceae; genus Streptomyces. The sequence goes on along the minus strand of NZ_JAGGPA010000026.1, from coordinate 74,650 downwards.
TCCGTACGCCGGCCCCGGCGTCCAGGAGGAGTTGATCGGAATCCGGGCGTGGCAAGGCAAACACCTTTCAGAAAGGGACGATTGGAGAAATCAGCGGGTGGTCAGGGCCGTCACCACATCGATCGGCACCTGGAGCACAGCCCGCGCCGCCCCTTCCGCCGCCACCGGGTCCCCGTTCTCGATCGCGTCGAGCAGCGCCCCGTGCGCGGCGAGGTCGATCGGCGGCATCTCGTGGTCACCGAGCGCGGTGATCAGCGTCTCGTGCACCTGGGTGGAGAAGAAGCGGTAGACCTCGGTGAACGCGGCGTTGTGCGTCGCCTCGACGACGCCGAGGTGAAACGCGAGGTCGGCATCCGCGGCCCGGTCGCCCTGTTCGTGCAGGTCGGCGAGGGCGTGGCGCAGCGCGCGCAGGTCCGCCTCGTCGCGTCGTACGGCCGCCAGCCGCGCCGCCTCGGCCTCCAGCGCGACCCGCAGTTCCAGTACGTCGAGTACGCCCGCGTGCCGCATGCCGCGCAGGACCGCCGCCGGGTCGGCGGCCGATCGTACGAAGGTGCCGTTGCCCTGTCGCGATTCCAGGAGCCCGGCGTGCACCAGCACGTGCACCGCCTCGCGCACGGTGTTGCGGCCTACGCCGAGCTGTTCGGCGAGCTCGTGCTCGGTCGGGATGCGGTCGCCCACCGCCCACTCGCCCTCGGCGAGCTGGGACCGCAACTGGTCCACGACGGTGTCCACCAGGGACTGCCGTCCCGCCGCCCGCAGCGCCATGTCCGCCTCCGACTCATAGGAGAATTTTGGGCCGGTTGCCCATCCTGGTTGCCCGGTCATCCTACAAGTCGGGAAATACAGTGGCGCCGCTCGGCAGACGCGGGCACACTGGGTGACGCACCACTCACGGGGGAGGGTGTTGGCCGGTGACGTGCCGACCCGGCCAACACTCACCACGGTGAGAGGACTGGACCTCAGCCGCTCAGCAGCTGTTCCAGGACGACCGCGATGCCGTCCCCGTCGTTCGACGCCGTGATCTCCTGCGCCACGGCCTTGAGCTCGTCATGCGCGTTGGCCATTGCCACGCCGTGCGCCGCCCAGCCGAACATCGGGATGTCGTTCGGCATGTCGCCGAACGCGATCGTGTCCGAGGCCTTGAGCCCCAGCCGCCGCGCCGCCAGTGAAAGGCCCGTCGCCTTGCTCAGCCCCAGCGGCAGCAGCTCCACCACTCCGGGACCCGCCATGACCACGTCGACCAGGTTGCCGACCGTCTGGCGCGCGATCCGCGCCAGCTCGTCGTCGTCCAGCTCCGGGTGCTGGATGTAGACCTTGTTCAGCGGCGCCGACCACAGCTCGGAAGGGTCCTCGAACGCGACGTACGGCAGCGGGCCTTCCTGCACCCGGTAGCCCGCCCCGACCAGCACCTCGCCGTCCAGGCCGTCGCGGCTCGCGGCGAGCGCCAGCGGGCCCGCCTCCGCCTCGATCTTGGACAGTGCCAGCCCGGCCAGCTGCCGGTCGAGCGTCACCGAGGTCAGCAGCCGGTGCTCACCGGCGTGGTAGACCTGCGCGCCCTGGCCGCAGACCGCGAGGCCCTCGTAGCCCAGATCGTCCAGGATGTGCCGGGTCCAGGGGACCGCGCGCCCCGTGACGACGATGTGGGCCGCGCCCGCCGCCGTGACGGCGGCGAGCGCTTCGCGCGTACGGGCAGAGACCGTGTCGTCGGAGCGCAGCAGCGTCCCGTCGAGGTCGGTCGCGACGAGCTTGTACGGGAACGGCTTGTGCGGGAACGGCCGGGAAGCGGTGCTCACTTGGAGACAGGCTCCAAGATCTCTCGTCCCCCGAGGTACGGCCGCAGGATCTCAGGCACCCGCACCGAACCGTCCGCCTGCTGGTGGTTCTCCAGGATCGCCACGATCGTGCGCGGTACGGCGCACAGCGTGCCGTTCAGCGTCGCGAGCGGCTGCACCTTCTTGCCGTCGCGCATGCGGATCGACAGCCGGCGCGACTGGAACTCCAGGCAGTTCGACGCGGACGTCAGCTCGCGGTACTTGCCCTGCGTCGGAATCCACGCCTCGCAGTCGTACTTGCGCGACGCCGAGGAACCCAGGTCACCACTGGCCACGTCGATCACCTGGAACGGCAGCTCCAGCGACGACAGCCACTGCTTCTCCCACGCCAGCAGCCGCTCCAGCTCCGCCTCGGCGTCCGCCGGGGCGACGTACGAGAACATCTCGACCTTGTCGAACTGGTGCACCCGGAAGATGCCCCGGGTGTCCTTCCCGTACGTCCCGGCCTCGCGCCGGAAGCAGGGCGAGAAGCCGGCGTACCGCAGCGGCAGCTTCTCCGCGTCGATGATCTCGTCCATGTGGTACGCCGCGAGGGGGACCTCGGAGGTGCCGACCAGGTAGTAGTCGTCCTTCTCCAGGTGGTACACGTTCTCGGCGGCCTGGCCGAGGAAGCCCGTGCCCTCCATGGCGCGCGGGCGCACCAGCGCCGGCGTCAGCATGGGGATCAGGCCGGCCTCGGTGGCCTGCGCGATCGCCGCGTTGACGAGGGCGAGCTCCAGGAGCGCGCCGATGCCGGTCAGGTAGTAGAAGCGCGAGCCGGAGACCTTGGCGCCGCGCTCGACGTCGATCGCGCCGAGTGCCTCGCCGAGCTCAAGGTGGTCCTTGGGCTCGAAGCCCTCGGCCGCGAAGTCGCGCGCGGTACCGATGGTCTCCCGTACGACGAAGTCTTCCTCGCCGCCGACGGGGACGTCGGGGTGCACGATGTTGCCGAGCTGGAGCAGCAGCCGCTTGGACTCCTCGGCCGCCTCGTCCTGCTCGGCGTCGGCGGCCTTGACGGCGGCGGAGAGTTCGCCGGCCTTCCTCAGCAGCTCGGCCTTCTCGTCGCCGGAGGCCTTGGGGATGAGTTTGCCGAGCGATTTCTGCTCGGAGCGGAGTTCGTCGAAGCGGACGCTGGACGACCTGCGCCGCTCGTCGGCGGAGAGGAGGGCGTCGACGAGGGCGACGTCCTCTCCACGGGCGCGCTGGGAGGCGCGAACACGGTCGGGGTCCTCACGGAGCAGGCGAAGGTCAATCACCCCACCAGGCTACCTGCGACCGCTTCCGCCGATCGACTTGATATTGCATTGCATGACGCTTTGCCCGTATTGCCCTAATTGGTAATCCTGTTGAGCGGCCACCTCGGCACGGCCGACGCGCGTCAATAAAACAGGCGCTATTCCCTGAAACAGGGCAGTTCGTGCTGGCCCCGTTGACGCTTCCCCCTTGTCTGAAGCGGGAGTTGGCATGGAGTTGGCACCTGGTTGTCCACAGGAATGGGCGAGTCCAGAGACTTATCCACAGGCTGTGCGAAAGATCTGTGGACGCCGGAAGAGATCGTTCCGAAAGGTGCATGAGGGGCGAAGGATTCCCCTCTCAAACCCTCTTCACACGCTCATTCGGGTGGGAATTACTCGCTCTAAAGAGTTGATCAATGGAATTGAGGTGACAGAGCCCGACCTGCCGTCCTGTGGACGGAAGAGAGGTCTGTGAACAGATTTGTCGACGATGTCGGGTTACGTTGTCGACTTGTCCCCAGGTCGAGAACCCGCCCTGTGGATAACTTCTGTGGGTAACGGTCAGGCCCGCCCGTCCTGGCTCCGCGCCAACCACTCCGCAGCCGCCACGAACTCCGCGTCCGAGGTCCCGGGCCGCAAAGACCGCACCTCCTGGGGCGTCACACCGGCCCGCGGATACGACCCGAGGAACCGCACATTCGGGCAGATCCGCTTGAGACCCATCAGCGCCTCGCCCACCCGCCGCTCCGAAATATGACCCTCGGCGTCCACGGCGAAGCAGTAATTGCCGATCCCCGCACCCGTCGGCCGCGACTGGATCAACATCAGGTTGACGCCGCGCACCGCGAATTCCTGGAGCAGTTCGAGCAGCGCACCCGGGTGGTCGTCGCCCAGCCAGATGACCACCGACGTCTTGTCCGCACCGGTCGGCGCCGACGGCCGCGCGGGCCGCCCGACCAGCACGAAGCGGGTCTGCGCGTTCACGGCGTCATGGATCTCGGTGACGAGCGGCACCAGGCCGTACGTCGCCGCCGCGAACTCACCCGCGAAAGCAGCGTCGTACCGGCCCTCCTGGACCAGCCGCGCGCCGTCCGCGTTCGACGCCGCCGACTCCCACAGGACGTCCGGCAGGTTCGCCGCCATCCAGTTGCGCACCTGCGGCTGGGCTGCGGGGTGCGCGGTGACGGTCTTGATGTCGGAGAGCTGCGTACCGGGGCGCACCAGCAGTGCGAAGGTGATCGACAGCAGCACTTCGCGGTATATCATCAGCGGTTCGCCGGACGTCAGCGCGTCGAGAGTGGCGCTGATCCCGCCCTCCACGGAGTTCTCGATCGGTACGAGCGCTGCCGCGGCCTCCCCGTTGCGTACCGCGTCGAGAGCTGCGGGTACGGACACCATCGGGACGAGCTCCCGGGTGGCGGCTTCAGGGAGCGTACGGAGGGCGACCTCGGTGAAGGTGCCTTCGGGACCGAGATAGGCATAGCGCGTTGCCGACATACGGTCACCTTAATGCGCCGTACGAAGCAGCCGCGCGTACTCGCGCCGCCCGCCCCGCCCGCTCCCTGCCGCACTCCCTCCCTCAGGACTCCAGCAGCCGCTGTCCCACGTACTCCCCGTCGCGCACCCCGCCCGGCACCGCGAACAGCCCGCTCGCCTCGTGCCGGATGAACGGCGAAAGCGCGTCCCCCCGGTCGAGCTTGCGCTGCACCGGTACGAAGCCGCGCAGCGGGTCCGCCTGCCAGCAGATGAAGAGCAGTCCGGCGTCCGGCGTCCCGTCCTCACCGATCCCGTCGTGGTACGAGAACGGTCGCCGCAGCATCGCCGCGCCGCCGTTCTGCTCGGGCGCGGAGATACGGGCGTGGGCGTTGGAGGCGATGACGAGTCTGCCGTCGGGGCCGGTCTTGTCGAGGTCGGGCTCGGTGGTCTCGCTGCCGCCCGTCAGCGGTGCTCCGTCGCTCTTGCGGCGGCCGATGACCGTTTCCTGTTCGCCGCGCGGCAGCTTCTCCCAGTCGTCGAGGAGCATGCGGATGCGGCGTACGACGGCGTACGAGCCGCCCGCCATCCACGCGGGCCCGTCGGCTCCCGTGGCGTTCGCGGGTACGAAGATCCGCCGGTCGAAGTCGGCCTCGGACGGCTTCGGGTTGCCCGTACCGTCGATCTGTCCCATCAGATTGCGGGCTGTCATGGGATGCGCGGTCGCCCCCGGGGAACGGTTGAAACCGTTCATCTGCCACCGCACCCGTGCGGCGTCGCCGGCCTCTGTCTGGATCGCTCGCAGTGCGTGAAAGGCGACCAGTGAGTCGTCGGCGCCGATCTGCACCCACAGGTCACCGTTGCTGCGGCGCGCGTCGAGGTGGTCGGAGGAGAAGTCGGGCAGCGGGTCGAGGGCCGCCGGCCGCCGCGCGTTCAGTCCCGTACGGCCGAAGAAGGTGCGTCCGAAGCCGAAGGTGACGGTCAGCGAGGAGGGGCCCGCGTCCAGCGCCACCCCGGTGTCGGCGTCCCCGAACGGCTCGCCCGCCATCATCGTGCGCGCCGCCGCCGACCAGCGCCGCAGCAGCGCCGCTGCCTCCTTGCGTCCGGCGCCGGGGGCGAGGTCGAAGGCGACGAGGTGGCCGCGGGCCTGGAGGGGGGTGGTGATGCCGGCCTGGTGCTCGCCGTGGAAGGGGACGGTGGTGGAGCCGAGCGACGCCAGCGCCTTCGCGCCCGAGGGCGTACCGGAGCCGGCAGCCGCGGCGTACACGCCTGCCCCGCCCGTAGCGCCGAGGGCGAGGCCGGCGGCTCCGGCCGCGCCCGCGGTGCCGAGGAGCCGCCTCCTGGAGATGCCGTTGTCGCTCACGTCGTTGTTGCTCACGCCGGTCAGCCGATCTTCACGTTCTTCTTGACGGTCACTTGGTCGATGTCGGAGGTGCGTACGGTCACTTCGATCTCCCATGTCCCCGGCAGGGGGATCTGCACCCCGTTGGCACTCCAGTGTCCGGTGGAGATGCGGTCGGGGGCGGCGGGCAGCGGTCCGATCTCCTTGGCGTTGTGCGTGAACGCGACCTTGACTTCTGGTGCGTCCATGGCACGTCCGTTGGGCCGCTCCAGCCAGACGTGCAGGGCGTTGCCGCCCGAGCGTCCCGGGTCGAGTTCGATCCTCGCGGTGCCCTTGCCGTCCTCGCCGCCCGTGTCGAAGGGGATACGGACGTCGACCGGGCCGGTGGGGGCGGCGGTGGAGGTCTCGCTCTTCCCCGCCTCCTTCTCCTCGGTGCGTCCGGGTTCGGTGCTGGTCAGTGCGGTCGTCACGGCCAGCAGCACTACGGCGACCGCGGCCTCTGCCAGCACGGAGCGGCGCAGCCCGAGCCGCCCGGGGTCGGCGTCCCGTACCCGCTTCACGCGCGCGGTGGTCACCGCGGCCTTCTGTCGGGCGAGCTGGGCGGCCCGCGCGGGGTCGTCGGGGACGGTGACCGGCTCGGGCTCCTCGGCCGTCTCCTCGTCGGCTGCGGCCGCCTCTGCCGCTTCGGTGACCGGCTTCTCTGCGAGTCGTCCCGTCCAGCGCCGTGAGATCCAGGCGATGCCGACGAGGAGGGCGACCAGGGCGATCTTGACGAGCAGGAGCTGCCCGTACGCCGTCCCGGTCAGTGCCGGCCAGGAGCCGACCTGCCGCCAGGACTGGTAGGTCCCGGTCGCGGCCAGTACGGCGACGCTCGCGAAGGCGACGCGGGAGAAGTTGCGTACGGCGCCGCTTTCGATGGCCGGCACCCGGTAGAGCGCGACCAGCAGCGCGGCGAGGCCGCCGAGCCAGGTCGCGACGGCCAGCAGGTGCAGTACGTCGACGGGCATCGCGACGGCGGGCTGGAGGCCGGTCGACGCGTGCTCGGAGAGCGCCCAGGTGGCCGCGATCCCGGCGGCCATGACTCCGCCGCCGAGGGCGAGCCCGAAGGTGAGGTCCTTCTTCTCCTTCACCTCTTCTTCGTTGAGGGGTGTGTCCCTCTTGGCGTACGCGCCGAACAGCACGGCGACGAAGAGCGCGGCCGCGCCGAGCAGCAGCAGCCGGGAGACGAGTGAGGCGCCGGTCTTTGTCTCCAGTACGGCCTTGAGTCCGCTCAGGTCGAAGGCGTCGGCGAGCTTTCCCGAGCCCGTGTAGGGGGCGCGCAGCAGCAGCATGGCGAGTGTGGAGGCGGTGAGGGTGATCCAGCCCTGTACGACGAGGCGTTGCAGGGGCCGTTCGCCGGCGCCGCGCTGCCAGCAGGCGAGTACGAAGGCGCCGCCGCCGACGAGCAGGATGAAGCCGGCGTACGAGGTGTAGCGGGCGATGCCGTAGAGGGCGCCGACGAGGCCGCCGCCGGCGGTCTCTTCGGGGAGGGCGACGGTGGTCTTGGAGGGGGCGCCGATGGAGAAGGTGAAGGCGCCGGAGATGGGGTGGCTGTCGGCGGAGACGGCCTGCCAGGCGACGGTGTATGTGCCGTCGGGCAGCCCTGGGTGCAGGGGAACGCCGTACTGGACGATGCTTCCGCTGCTCATGTCGCGTACTTCACCGGTGTCGGAGCGTTTCCCGCTCGGTTCCAGTACGCGGATCGAGTCGTTCCCGAGAGCGATCTTTTCGGAGAACGTGAGGGTGATGTGCTTGGGCGCGGTGGCGACAACCGCCCCGTCCTTCGGGTCGCTTCCCGTGAGCGCGGCGTGCGCGGACGCGGGTGCGGCTCCTGCGAGCAGGGTGCCGAGGAGTGCTGTGGTGATGAGCAGCAGCCTGATCACTGCGGCTGCTCCGAAGCGCGGGGCGGTTACCGGCATGGTGTGTCAGTCCCTCACTGCTTCGCGGGGTTGTGGGTGGACTCCTTCACGGGCAGCTCGGCCTTGATGGGGCCGGCCTTCTCGAAGTGCAGCTCCACGGACACCTTCTCGCCCTGGTTGGGCTTCTTCTTGAGCTTCAGGAACATCATGTGGTTCCCGCCGCGCTCCAGATCGAGCTCGCCGTTCGCGGGGATGTCGAAGGACGTGACCTCCTGCATTTTCTGGTTCTTGGTCTGGTGGATCTGGACCTGGCCCGCGATGTCGCTGGTGACGGAGGTGAGCTTGTCGGCGACGTCGCTGTCGTTCTTGATGGTGAGGAAGCCGGCGGCCATGTCGTCCATGACGGGCTCGGGCATGAAGGCCCCGCTGATGTTCAGCCGGGGCTTGTCGTCGCTCCCGGAGGAGCAGCCGGTCAGTACGAGGCCCGTGGCCAGGATCAGGGCTGTGGCGAGGGTGGTGGTGCGGCGGCGCTTCACGGCTTCTCGCCCTTGAGGAGCTTGGGGAGGTCCTTGATGTAGTCGTCGGCGGAGGTGTCCTCGCTGTAGAGGACGTACCCGGCGTCGGTCTTCGGGGAGAACGCGATGACCTGGGCGCCGTGCATGGAGACGACCGTGCCGTTCTTTTCCTTCTTGGGCGGGTCGATGCCGATTCCCATCTGGCGGGCCCCGGCCTGGATGGTGGGGAAGTCGCCGGTGAGTCCGGTGAAGGCGGGGTCGCCGGCGCCCTTGAGCCACTTGCCGAGCACTTCGGGGGTGTCGCGTTCGGGGTCGGTGGTGACGAAGACGACCTGGAGCTTGTCCCGGTCGGCCGGGGGGAGCTTTTTGTAGGCGATGGCGATGTTGCTCATCGTGAGCGGGCAGACGTCGGGGCACTTGGTGTAGCCGTAGTAGATGAGTGTCGGCTTGCCCTTGGTCTGTTCGCGCAGGTCGTACTTTTTGCCGTGGGTGTCGGTGAGGACGAGGTCCGGCTTTTTGAAGGGCCGGTCGAGTACGGTCGCGGCTTTTTCGTTGGCGGTGGCGGAGACGTCGGTGACGGGCTTGGAGCCGCCGTCGGTCTTGCCGCCGCACGCGGACAGGGTGAGCGTGGCCGTGGCGGCGAGCGCCGCCACGGTCAGCGCGGTCTTCTTGCGCATGTGGATATGTCCTGGTGGTTCGTGAGGGGGGAGTTGGTGTCAGGCGGTGCGGCGGCGGCCGGCGAGTACGCCGAAGGCCACGCCCGCGACGCCCACGATGATGCCGACGACGCCGAGGATGCGGGCGGTGGTGTCGCTGCTGGTGGTGTCGCTGTCGGCGGCCTTTTCGCTCTTGTGGCCGGCGTTGTCCTTGGGGCCGGCGTCGGCCTTGGCGGCTTCCTTGCCGGAGGCGCCGTGGTGGTCGTCTCCGGCGGGCTCGGTCAGCTTGAGGACGGGCGCGGGCGACTGCGGCTCTTCCTCGCCCTCCTTGGGCTCTTCGATCCAGCGGACGACTTCCTCGTTGTCGTACGTCTGGACGGCCTTGAGGACCAGCTGGTCGGCGTCTTCGGGCAGCTGTCCGAGGGAGAGCGGGAACTGCTGGAACTGGCCGGGTCCGATCTTGCCGCCGCTCCAGGTGACCTTGGAGACGGCCTCGGTGATCTCCTTGCCGTGGACCTTGAGCGGCTTGTCGAGCTCGGTCTTGGTGACGTCGACCTTCCAGCCGGGCACGGGCTGCGGCATGACGGAGGACAGCGGGTGGTCGGTGGGGAAGGAGACTTCGAGCTTGACGGTCGAGGCGTTGTCCCGCTCGTTGGGCACCTTGACGTTGACGGTGGCGTAGCCGCCCTTTTCGGCGGCGCCGACGGGCTGTACACCGACGTGCGCGAAGGCCGTTCCCGCGAACAGCAGGACGGTGGAAGCGGCGGCGCCGGCGACGGAGACGGCAGCGATACGAGAAACGTTCATGTCTGGGAACACTCCACGGAGCAGAGGCGAATGACGCTCCGGTGCGCGGGTGCGCACCGGCATCGCGGCGCCGCTCCCGTGATCGTGCGTGTGTTACGCCGGAGAGTGCGCCGCGTCAGGCTGCGAGAACGAGCGCCGCGGGGGGCGGTCCGCGCCTGATCACCGTGTGCTGGAGTGCTTCGCCGGCCGGCCGCGGTGGCGTCACGAAGGGGGTGTGGGGTGTGCGGGAGCCTTGTGCGGGCGCCGCGGGGAGCGGGCCGGCGTTCAGCGCCCGTACGAGGGCCAGGGCGGCGCGCAGTGACCGTACGAGCGCGCCTTCGGCGACGCCGTGGGCCGACAGCAGGATCAGCCGGGACAGTGCGATTTCCCCGCGCCGCAGGAGCCAGCCGGTGGCGACGGCGGCCAGCAGGTGGCCGAGCAGCATGGGGAGGGTGGGCAGCAGCCCGGCGGCGGGTTCGGCGGCTCCTGTGTGGTGTGCCGCGGCGTGTGCGGTGTGCGTGAGGTGCTGCTGCGCCTGGTGTACGGAGGCGGGGTCGAGGCCGGCTTCGGTGATGATCCGGCGTGCTTCGGCGGTGCTGAGCGGCAGTGCGCCGGCGCTGCACACGAGTTTCGCGGCGAAGGTGCGGAGCGAGGTGTCGGTGGCCGCGCTTTCGAGGGCCGGGTTGTGCTGGCCGAGTCCGAAGAGGGTGTGCAGTGCGAGTTGTCCCGAGGCCAGTGCGGTGGCGATGGCGGGCATGGAGCGGGCGCGTCCGGCGAAGGGTGCGATCAGGCCGAATACGGCGGTGCAGCCGAGTGCCAGCGTCCACCAGGGGACGGTGGCGCAGGAGGCTATGGCATGTCCGGTCGCGGACAGCACGACGCAGACCGCGGTGAAGACCGCGGTCCTGAGCAGCCGCAGACGGGCTCCGGCGCGTGCGTCGGACGTAGACATGGCCTCGACATCATCGCATCGCGTTCACAGCATTCCTACGGCAGGTCCAGGAGCGTATACACCGGCGTAAGGAGTGCGCGCGTCGGCCGAATGAGGGCAATCATGTTCACTCCACGCTTATGAAGCGCTGCTTGCGGCAATACGTATCGGTATGTCGAGCCGCAGCCAGGAGGCTGGAGCATGAGCATCTGGTGGTCTCTCCACTTGCGGCGCGAAGCCGCGAGCGTCCCGCTCGCCCGCCGCCTTCTGCTCGGCACCATGGAGACGGCGGGGGTGGATCCGGACATCTCCTACGACCTGTCGGTCGCGCTCAGCGAAGCCTGTGCGAACGCGGTCGAGCACGGTGGGGACGAGCGGTCCGGGACGCCTTCCGCGGAATATCGCGTGACCGCTTATCTGGACGGCGAGAAATGCCGTATTGAGGTCGCCGACTCCGGGCCGGGCTTTCCCTCTTCACGGCGGGGTTGTCGCGCTGATCTGCGTCCGGCGCACACTTCGGCGGAGAACGGCAGAGGTCTGTGCCTGATCGAGCAGCTGGCCGATCATGTGCATTTCCGGAACAGGCCGGGGCGCGGCGCGGTGGTCAGTTTCGACAAGATCCTGAAATGGCGTGAGGGCGCGCTGCTCAAGGTGTCCTGAAGGTCCTGGTCCTGAGCGGCGCGCCCTCGCGTGGCTGGGGGTGTGGGCCGTACGTCAGCCCTGCTTGACCCGCGCCATCCAGGCTTCGACCTCGTCGGAGCGGCGCGGCAGCCCGGCCGACAGGTTCCGGTTGCCGTCCTCGGTGACGAGGATGTCGTCCTCGATGCGGACGCCGATGCCGCGGTACTCGGCGGGCACGGTGAGGTCGTCGGCCTGGAAGTACAGGCCGGGCTCGACGGTCAGGCACATGCCCGGTTCCAGTGTTCCGTCGGCGTACGCCTCGCGGCGGGCGGCGGCGCAGTCGTGGACGTCCATGCCGAGCATGTGGCCGGTGCCGTGGAGGGTCCAGCGGCGCTGGAGGCCCAGTTCCAGGACGCGTTCGACGGGGCCTTCGACGAGGCCCCATTCGACGAGCTTCTCGGCGAGTACGTGCTGCGAGGCGTTGTGGAAGTCGCGGTATTTGGCGCCGGGCTTCACGGCGGCGATGCCGGCTTCCTGGGCTTCGTACACCGCGTCGTAGATCTTGCGCTGGAGGTCGGTGAAGGTGCCGTTGATGGGCAGGGTGCGCGTGATGTCGGCGGTATAGAGAGTGTGGGTCTCTACTCCGGCGTCGAGGAGCAGCAGGTCGCCGGAGCGTACGTCGCCGTCGTTGCGTACCCAGTGGAGGGTGGTGGCGTGGGGTCCGGCGGCGCAGATGGAGCCGTAGCCGATGTCGTTGCCCTCGACGCGGGCGCGCAGGAAGAAGGTGCCTTCGATGTAGCGCTCGCTGGTGGCTTCGGCCTTGTCGAGGATCTTGACGACGTCTTCGAAGCCGCGGACGGTCGAGTCGACGGCTTTCTGGAGTTCGCCGATTTCGAAGGCGTCCTTCACGGCGCGGGCTTCGGAGAGGTAGACGCGCAGTTCTTCGTCGCGTTCGGCGGTGACCTTGTCGGCGAGTGCGGCTTCGATGCCGGCGTCGTGTCCGCGGACGTTGCGGACGGGTCCGGTGGCTTCCTTCAGTGCGGCGGTCAGTTCGCGGACGTCCTTCGCCGGGATTCCGAGGAGCTGTTCGGCCTCGGTGAGGGAGTGGCGGCGGCCGACCCACAGTTCGCCCTGGCCGTCGAGCCAGAATTCGCCGTTCTCGCGGTCGGAGCGGGGCAGGAGGTAGATCGTCGCGTCGTGGCCGCCGTCGGCTTCCGGACGGGGTTCCAGGACGAGGACGCCGTCCTGCGTCTGGTCGCCGGTGAGGTAGGCGTATTCGGTGGAGGCGCGGAAGGCGTACTCGGTGTCGTTGGAGCGGGTCTTGAGGTTGCCCGCGGGGATCACGAGGCGCTCGCCGGGGAAGCGTGCGGAGAGTGCGGCGCGGCGGTCGGCGGTGTGGCCGACCTGTGCGATCGGCTTCAGGCCGTGCAGTTCGGTGTCGGCCCAGCCGGACTTCATGTTCTCGGCGAGCTCGTCGGACACGCCCGGGTACAGGCCGTTCTTCCGCTGCTTGATCGGCTCTTCGGTCTCTTCCGGGGTCTCCGGCATGAGCTCTTCGGACACGACTGTCTCCTTGATACGACACTGGACCGCCCTCCATCGTATGTGCGACGGGAAGACGGCCCTGGGCGCTGTGGGCGACTGTGACGGATCAGTCGAACCGGGCGGCGAGCAGCACGATGTCCTCCGTCGAATCCGCCGTGTCGGCGCCGCCGGGGAGCATGGTGCGCAGTACGTGGTCGGCGATCGCTCCGGGGTCGTTCCTGACGGCCCTGGGCACGCTCGCGGCGGCCGCGTGCAGGCGTGCGAAGGCGCGGTCCATGGGGTCGCCGGTGCGTTCGAGCAGCCCGTCGGTGTAGAGGAGCACTGTTTCGCCGGGTGCGGGCGTGATTTCCACGCTCGGTGCTTCCCAGCAGGCGAGCATGCCCAGTGGTGCGGACAGTGAGGTCTCGACGTATTCGGTGCGACGGTCGCCGATGATCAGTGGGGGGCTGTGTCCGGCGCCGGCCAGCACGATTTTGCGCTGGGCGGGTTCGCAGTAGGCGAAGAGCGCGGTGGCCGACCGGGCGGGTTCGGTGAGCCGCAGCAGCAGTTCGAGGTCGGACAGCACGGCGACGGGGTCCTCGCCCTCCATGACGGCGTACGCCCGCAGGCTGGCCCGCAGGCGGCCCATGGCGGCCAGGGCGCTGGGGCCCGTTCCGGAGACCGACCCGACGGCGAGCCCGAGTGCCCCTTCGGGCAACGGCAGGGCGTCGTACCAGTCGCCGCCGCCGCGGGGGCCTGTGCGGTGGCGGGCGGCGAGCTGCGTCCCGGCGACCCGGGGGAGTCTGCTGGGCAGCAGTTCCTCGGCGACGGTGGCCACCTGGGCTCGGGCGTGTTCGAGCTCAAGGAGGCGGGCCAGGTGTTCGGCGGCGTAGCGGGCGTAGAGGCTCGCGAGGTGTCTGCGGCGCTCCGCGGGTTCGGCCGGTTCGTCGTACAGCCAGACGGCGGCGCCGAGACGTGGGGACGCTTCGGTGGTCAGGGGCAGGGCGTAGCTGGCGGCGTATCCGAGGCGCGCGGCGACTTCGCGGTGGCGTGGGTCGAGTTCCGCCTCACCGAGCAGGTCGGGGTGGGCGATCTCGGTGGGGCGGGGGCTTCCGGGGAGTCCGTCGAGGAGTCGCCCGTACGACGTGGAGCTGCGCGGCACGGTCTCGATGTGGCCGAGGTCGGCGTGGGCGAGTCCGAGGCCGACGGTGGTGGACGGGCCGAGGCCGTCGGCCGGTTCGAGGACGACGAGTCCGCGGCGGGCGCCCACGAGGGCGGCGCCGGCGCGCAGCAGTTCGTGCAGTGCGCTGTCGAGCGATCGGGTGCGGACCAGGCGTTCGGTGAGTTCATGGAGGGTGGTGAGGTCGGAGACCCAGCCCGCGAGCCGGTCCTGAAGCACCGCGCCGGCGGCGGCGGGTGGGGCAGGGGTAGCCGGATGAGGCGCGACAGTGTGCGCGGGGGGCGGAACCACTGGATCGATTCCAGCCACTTTCGGCACGTGAGGGGCGCTCATGATCGCGGGCTTTCCAGCTGGTGCGTTTTGCTCAATAGCATCGCAAACCCCCATGTCATTCTGCGCCGCTATCAATGCATCCACATGTACACGTACAAGTAAGGGGATGTCCAGCATTGTCATCGTGGGACTGTTGGTGTCTGTGGGATAGCCAACTTGGCCTAAAAATGCCACACACGGCAAGAATTTGCGGTCGACTGAGGGTGTTCGACAGCGCGTCATATGAACCGTGATGGGTACCTAATCGGTGATGGCCAGGGGTAGTTGGGACCGCCCCGGAACCTGGCGGCGGGCCTGGGCGTCCTAACCGCCGTAGGCCGTGCCTCGTCCCCGACAGCGGGAAAGCACGCGGGACAGCACTACGGATCTACCGCAGATGCCAGTACGGATCAGTTAAGCGCCATGTGTGCGCCACCCTCCGCTACGTTTCACGCTTGGCCCCGAGGGGTTACCCGTGCCGCAGGCTGAAAAGTGCGGCGATGCACCACCAGTACGCAGCCAGTACGTGACGTGCACGCTCAGTGAAGATATGCACACATGGTGTGATATGGACCTCGGCGTTCAACGGAAAGGAACGAGCGCTCATGCGCGAGATCCCCGGAAAGCGACGCAGGCCCCGGTTCCGGCGAAGTGAGGGGCCTGCCCAGCTCGGCGCGGCGCTGACCTGCGCCACCGATTGGCAGTGGCCCGTGCTCCCCGGAGTGGGCCTGAACGGACAGGCCTGTGCCTGTCCCGATCCCGAATGCGTGGTTCCCGGCGCGCATCCCTTCGACCCGGGCATCCTGGCGGCCACCACGGACGAACGCATGATCCGCTGGTGGTGGACCAACCGTCCGACCGCGCCCGTCATGCTGGCCACCGGGGGCGCCGCTCCGTGCGCGATCAGCCTCCCCGCGGTCGCCGGCGCCGTCGCACTGACGGCGCTCGACGGCATGGGGATGCGCCTGGGCCCCGTTGTCGCGACGCCGACCCGCTGGTCGCTGCTGGTCGCCCCGTACTCCCTGGAGCGGCTCGGAGAGCTGCTGTACGCCAAGGACTGGGTGCCCAGTTCGCTGCGGTTCCACGGAGAGGGCGGTTACCTGGTGCTGCCGCCCTCCGAGACGGGGACCGGGCAGGTGTGCTGGGAACGGGCTCCGCTGGCCGGTTCGGCCGCGCCCTGGCTGCCGGATGTCGAGGCGGTGGTGGACGCGCTGGTGGCGGCGAGCAATGGCGCACCGGACGGCGGCAGCAGGCTCGCGTACTGACAGCTCACCCGTACTCACCTGTACTCACTCGTATGGGTGTGAGCGCGCCCGTGTTCTGAGGGATTCGGGCGCGCGGCTGCCGTGTCACCGGTCATCCGTCGATATCTTCGGCCCACCGTCAAGAATTTCCGGGCAGTCGACAGGTGGGACCCGCCTTGAATCTCCGCATGACCGGGCTCGCGGCCGTCGTGGTGTTCACCGTCCTGCTGCCGCTGGCCGGCGCCTCCGCGGAGCCCGAGCCGCTGTCCGTACCCGACGACGCCAAGGCGGCTGCGGTGAACGTTCCCGGGAACGCTCAAAAGGACGCTCCCGGGAACGCTCCGCAATGCGGTCCCGAGCTCAGCT
Source organism: Streptomyces sp. ISL-96 (assembly GCF_018614035.1). GTDB lineage: Bacteria > Actinomycetota > Actinomycetes > Streptomycetales > Streptomycetaceae > Streptomyces. Next base: position 58,756 of record NZ_JAGGPA010000026.1, on the reverse strand, counting down.
CCCCGGAAGGCATCGAGGGCCAGACCTGTGTGCTGACCGAGGACGGCAGTACCTGGGCGCGTACGTACTACCGCAACGCGACGGGGACGGAACTTCGATCCGTACTCACCCTGATGGGCCCGGCGGGCCGGACCGTTCAGATGCATTGTCCGGTGAGTGCGCAGGACGAACCCGGGGTGTGTGAAACACCGCGTGAGCCGTCGCGCGGAAAAGCCGATGAATATTCGGCGGTGTCGGAGTTCGCCGCAGCGGGAGACGGGCCGTTGCTACTGCGCTCCGGAAGCAACTCGGTGGCGCCCGCGCCCCGTTGACCGGGCGATGCGACGCACGACGGAACGGGGATACAGAAAGACCCGGTCGCTGGCGACGGGGGATGCACCAGCGACCGGGCACTTAGAACGGTAACAAGAGATCTGCGGTTGGCAAATTCGATCTCCCTTATTCAGACAGGGATTTAACTGCTGAAACGGGGGTTGTGACCGGGGTCACCGATCGGCCGGCGGGAATTGTCACGGTCAGCTGAGCGTCACCTGGCGGTTGGTGAGACCGCCCCGCGCGCGGCGCTCCTCCGACGTCAGCGGAGTGTCCGAAGCGAGGGCCACGGCGAGCCGCTCGGCGAGCTCGGCGGCGGCCTTCTCGATGTCCTGCGCCCTGGTCTCGCTCGGCAGGTCCCACACCGGAACCATCAGTCCGTGCGCGCGGAAGGACCCCACGAGACGGGTGCCTTCGCCGAGCGAGGACGTACCGGCGGCGTGCAGCCGTGCGAGTGCGTCGAGGAGCTGGTCCTCGGCGTACGGCATGACCCAGCGCAGGTGGTTCTTGTCGGGCGTCTCGCACCAGTACGCGGCGTCGACACCGGTCAGCCTGACCGTGGGGATCGCGGCGGCGTTGGCGCGCTCCAGGGAGGCGCTCACCTCGGGTGTCGCGTTCTGCGCGTCGGGGACCCAGAACTCGAAGCCGGAGTGCACTTCGGGCTCGAAGGGCGCGTCGGCGTCGAGCAGGTCCTGCAGGCGCGGACCGTCCGCCGGGGCGCGCTCGGCCGCGACCGGCGTGCCCGGCTTCGCGGTCAGCGCGCGCCGCAGGGTGTCCGCGAGGTCGCGGCTGAGGTCGCCGGAGGGCGTGTCGTTCTGCAGGCCGAGCAGCACGGAGCCGTCGTCGCGGCGCAGGGCCGGCCAGGCCATCGGGAGTACGGTCGCCAGCGTGACGGAAGGGACGTCGTCCGGGAGCCCGTCCTTCAGCGTCAGCGGTACGGTCGCGGCCGGCACCAGCTCGCGCAGGGCGACCCAGTCGCACTCGCCGGGCAGGCCCTCGAAGGGGCGCTGGACCAGTTCGGTGACGGCGTGCGAGGCGGCGCGGCCGTGGCAGGCCTTGTAGCGACGGCCGGAACCGCACGGGCAGGGCTCGCGGGCCCCGACGACCGGCACCTCCCCGACTGTGACCTGAGCCTGCGGCTTGGTTCCCCTTGCGGGCTGGGGGCGCTTCTTGGCCATGGCTTGGCTTCTCCCGTTCACGGCAGTGCTGTGTCGGGCGCGAGCCTAGCCGCTGAGCCGCCCCCGACCGGGACCGGCCGGGTACCGGAGCCGGCCGGTCGAGGTCCACCGAGAGGACCCAGCGATCAGTGAGGGGTCAGTCCTGGGTCGGTCAGGTCGTCGAACGAGTCCACGAAATCCATTCCGGGGACGGCGACGCGCGTAGCGAAGTCCTCGCGACGGTGCCCCTCCGTCACGTTGACCCACACCGTGACCTCGCCGGCCGCGCTGTCCCGTACGCCCCAGTCCTGCGCCAGGGCCGTGATGATGTTGAGCCCGCGGCCACCGCGTGCGGTGACCGAGGGCGTGGCCGGAACCGGTCGGGTCGGACCGCCTCCGTCCGTCACTTCGACGGTCAGCCTGCCTGTTGCGTCGACGCGCCACGCGGCGCGGATGTCACCGTCACCGACCTCCGCCTGCCCCAGCGGCCTGCCATGACGGCAGGAGTTGCTGAGCAGTTCGGACAGGATCAGTACGGCGTCGTCGATGACCGAATCGGACAACCCGTTGATGCGCAGTTCGTCGCGCATACGGCGTCTTGCTTCACCCACGCCCGCAGGGCCATGGGGTACGGCCATGCTCGACGACGTGGGCACTTCCCGTGCCACCACCAACGCCACCCCCGAGACCTCCTTCGCCCCACGCCACCGAGTGAATGCCCCAATGGCCTGGACCGGAAACCGGCCAAGCGCCGGTCAGTGACGCACTCGTAACGATCGAATACGCACTGAACGCGCCGGTGCACTCCCTGTGACCAGGGTTATGGGCGTCCCAATTGAGACAGGACCTGCTTGGGGCGGTTCGTAATGATCGCCTCCACACCGAGGCGCTGGCAGAGCTCGACGTCCTCCGGCTCGTTGACCGTCCATACGTGCACCCGGTGCCCCGCGCGGTGCAGCCGTGCGATGTAGGCGGGGTGGTTGCGGACGATCCGGATGGAGGGGCCCGCGATGTGCGAGCCCGCCGGGAGGCGCCCGTCGCGCAGGCGCGGGGAGACGAACTGCATCAGGTAGACGGTCGGGAGGGTGGGCGCCGCGGCCGCGACCCGGTGCAGGGAGCGCGCCGAGAAGCTCATGATGCGTACGGGCGAGGGCTCGTCGGCGGCGGGGGCGTCCAGGCCGAACCGCTTCAGCAGGTGGAGCAGCCGCTCCTCGACCTGGCCGGCCCAACGGGTGGGGTGCTTGGTCTCGATGGCCAGCTCGACGCGGCGCCCGGCGTCCGAGACGAGCTCCAGGAGGCGCTCCAGCGTGAGTACGGAGGTGAACTCGCCGGGGGCCTGTCCCCGGGCCGGGTCCCAGTCCGGGGACTCCGGGCTGTCGCGCCAGGAGCCGAAGTCGAGGGCGGCGAGGTCGGCCAGTTCGAGGGCGGAGACGGCGCCGCGGCCGTTCGAGGTGCGGTTCACCCGGCGGTCGTGGACGCAGACGAGGTGCCCGTCCGCGGTGAGCCGTACATCGCACTCGAGGGCGTCCGCGCCGTCCTCGATCGCCTTCATGTACGCCGCGAGGGTGTGCTCGGGGGCGTCCTCGGAGGCGCCGCGGTGAGCGACGACTTGGATGGTGTGCTGCCGTGCGTGGGTCACGGCGTCATGGTGTCACCGCGGATGGGTAGGCGGGAAAACACGTCACTGGAGGCGGCCGATCGGCTCTGCTCGGCATGCGACCGTTTTGACCGATGTAAAGGATATTCCGTGGATGCACAGGAACCGCTTACGGTCCTCTGATGTGCGGTGGGAAAAGCTGACAGCGGACACTTGCACAGTGGTGACGTTGACCGAAAACGACGTGGGACCGAGGAGAAGAGAGCTGTGAGCACCGAGAACGAGGGCACTGCGGTTCCGGCCGCCCTTTCCGCACCTCCCGTGCCGGTGGCCGCTTCCGGGCCCGCCTCCGACTCCACGGGTACGAACGCTGCGGACCCGGGGCGCGAGCCGGCGCCCCCGGCCCTCGAGCAGCCCGTACACAATCCCACAGCGCAGGGGCACACGTCCGAGCCGCAGCCGGGGTACATGCCCGTCGCGCAGCCTCACGCGGCCGCGCCCGGGCCAGGTCCGGCCGCCGGACCTACCGCCGGGCCCGGCGCCGGATGGCCGCCGCCCCCGCCCGCGCATCCCACCTACGGCGGCGGTGGCAGCGGCGACAGCGGCGGCCCCGCGTGGGGCGCGCCCATGCCGCCCGTACCGCCCGGTCCCCGTAGGAAGCGCACCGGCGGTCTGGTCGCCGGGGTGCTGGCCGCCGCGCTGGTCGCGGGTGGCGTCGGCGGCGGCATCGGGTACTGGGCCGCCGAGCGCAACGACAGCCCCACCGACTCGACCACCGTCTCCGCCTCCGGCACCGCGGAGGGCTTCAAGCGCGACCCGGGCACCGTCGCGGCGGTCGCGGCGAAGGCACTGCCGAGCGTCGTCACCATCGAGGCGCAGGGGGGCGACGGCGAGGGCGGCACGGGAACTGGCTTCGTCTACGACGTGCAGGGCCACATCGTCACCAACAACCACGTGGTGGCGTCGGCGGCGGACGGCGGCGAACTGTCCGTCACCTTCTCCAACGGCAAGAAGTACGACGCCGAGGTGGTCGGGCGCGCGGAGGGCTACGACGTAGCCGTACTGAAGCTGAAGAGCGCCCCGGCCGGCCTGGCCCCGCTGCCCCTGGGCGACTCCGACAAGGTGGCCGTCGGGGACTCGACGATCGCCATCGGCGCGCCCTTCGGCCTGTCGAACACGGTGACCACCGGCATCATCAGCGCGAAGAACCGTCCGGTGGCCTCGGGCGACGGCCAGAACAGCAAGGCGTCGTACATGAGCGCCCTGCAGACCGACGCGTCGATCAACCCGGGCAACTCCGGCGGCCCGCTGCTCGACGCGCGCGGCGCCGTCATCGGCATCAACTCCGCCATCCAGTCCGCCGGCACGGGCGGCTTCGGCCAGTCCCAGGCGGGCTCCATCGGCCTGGGCTTCGCCATCCCGGTCAACCAGGCGAAGACGGTCGCCCAGCAGCTGATCAAGACCGGCGAGCCGGTCTACCCGGTGATCGGCGCCACGGTCTCCATGGACCCGAAGAGCGACGGCGGCGCCGTCATCGCGGACCGCGGCACGGGCGGCACCGCGGCGGTCCCGCCGGACAGCCCGGCGGGCAGGGCCGGTCTGAAGGCGGGCGATGTGATCACCAAGCTCGACGACCGGGTGATCGACAGCGGCCCGACGCTGATCAGCGAGATCTGGACCCACAAGCCGGGTGACAAGGTCACGCTCACGTACGAGCGCGACGGCAAGACGGCGACGGCCGAAGTCACCCTGGGCCAGCGCAAGGGCGACGACAGCTGACCGGTTAGGCTGTTCTCGCGCGACCGCGGGCCGGTGGCGCGAGGGTGGGTTGCCCGAGCGGCCTAAGGGAACGGTCTTGAAAACCGTCGTGGCAGCGATGTCACCGTGGGTTCAAATCCCACACCCACCGCACAGCTCAACGCAGGTACAGGTCAGAAGGGGTGTCTCCGACTCGGAGACACCCCTTCCGCGTTCACCCTGTCTGGGAAAGGCGGCCGCTGAGGATGTCGCCGGCCGTGCCGAGCGTGAACGCGAGCATGAAGCCGGCGACTGCCCAGCGGGTGCGCCCCCGCATGGCCAGGGCCGCCGCTGCGGCGCCGACGGCTGTGCCCAGGGCGCAGACAGCGACCCAGATGCCCATGTTCACACCGGCGTTGAATCCCATGGCGATGATCGTCAGAGCTGAAAGCGCGCCCGCAGGTCGTCTTCCGTGTCCGACGCTTCTTGGCCCCGTGCGGTCATGCAGGTAGAGCATAGTGCGGCCGCCTGCGGTACGGCCGGGGAATCGCTCCACGCTCGCTAAGCTCGATCGCCATGACGAGTCCCTATGCCCAAGGTCCCGCGCCCACCGCCACGCTCATACGCATGGGACGCAGCGCTGCCCGGACCGAGGTTCCGGTCGGAGTCGGCTGCACCGTGGTCGGCGCGTTCGTCGTGCTTGGCAGCGTTGCGGTCATGGCCGGGCTGACCGGGAAGAACCCCAACCCCGGTGGGATCGCGGGCGTCATCATTGGGCTGCTGATCGGCTTCTGCGGCGTCGTCTTCGTGTCCGCCGGCTTGAAGTCCCGGCACACCTTCCTGTGTGTCGACCACACGGGCTTGTGGGTCAACAACCCCGGCGGCCAGAAGGTCATCCCCTGGGACAGCCTCGCCGGGGTCGGTCTGAACTGGTGCAGGACGGGAAGCCGCCCCGTGAAGCACTACTCCGTCGAGCTGTACCCCAACGCGCCCGTCGATCGCGACGATCCGGTCCTGTGGGCCATGGTCCGCGACGAGGAGCCCTTGCAGCCCAACCTGCCGCGACTGCGCTACCGCCTTGTCGCCAACAGCGGCTTCCGGGAGCCCCTGGTCGCGGCGATCCAGCAGCACGTCCCCCAGCTGTGGCTCGGCGAGGCCGAGCGCGAGCGCGGCTATCTCGGTCTGCCCGACGTCAAGGGCCACCAGGAGCGCACCCGCGGCCGCACGCGCTGAGGCGGGCGGCGGAGGCGATGGTGGCGCGGGCTTCGCGTTCGGTGAGGCCCGTGTGGACCGCCGCGTCCGTCAGTGCGTTCGCGAGGGAGTCGCCGATGCCGTTCTCGTACGCGCGGCAAGCGGCCCAGAAGAGGCGGGTGTTGCGCTGGCCCTCATGTGCCGCCAGTACGAACTGGACCAGGCCGTGGCCGCTTCCGGGCCCGCCCGCCGGGTGGTGCGCCGGGGAGTGAGGGCGTGCGGGGGGCGTGAGCAGGCGGAGCAGTGCGCCGGGGCAGGGGGCCGGCGCGAGGTGGCCGGTGCCGGGCGCGGTGCGGTAGGTGCCGTGGGTGGTGACGGAGCCGGGGCCCACCAGGTAGCCGCCGGTGCCCCGGATGTCGATGCCGGGGGCGAGGCGGCCGGCGGAGTTCGCTACGACGACGTCCGGCGGGCCGGTCAGCCAGATGTGGCGGCCGCCGCTGGGGGTGAGGACGACGACGGTGTCCGGGATCGTGAAGAGGTGCCGGAGCGCCAGGTGCCGTAGGGCCGCGGTGGCGTCGGTGGGGGCAGCGGTGGCGGTAGTCGTGCCGGCGTCGGAGGCGGTGTCCTTCGCCGGTTTCGTGTCCAGGTCTATGCCGATCAGGTGGTGCGGGGGGCGCCCGCACGCGATCCCGTAACCCGTCGCCCAGGGCGCGGCGGCGAAGAGGGCGCGGACGGCGGCGGGGTCTGTGGTGGCGTCGTGTACGCCGTGCCCTGGGCGTCCGCATTCGCCCCGGCACAGGAGCGGCTCGGCGGCGTCCCGGTGCGGGGAGCGCAGGGCGGGGAGTTTGGTGCGGGACAAAGGAATGACGGGAAGCCCGCGCTCGGCGGCGGAGAGAGCGTGGGCGAGGGCCAAGGTGGCGGCACGCCGGTCGGGGGTGGCCATGGGCTCTATTTTCGTACGCGCGTTCGAAGAAGGGAAGGGGGGCGGATTGGCCGAAAATGCGCTGGAACGCTTTTCTCCTTGGGGTGGCCGGGTTGTCGGGTGCGAGAGGGGTGAGCTGGGGTTTTGGGGGCGTGAAGGGTGTTTATCGACATGTCCTCACGCTTGAGGGGGAATAAGGGCCTCCGGGCTGGTTCGCCGGGGATTCGGTGGGCAATTCTGATCTCGCGACGTCGTGACCATCGCTGAGGCAGTCGGCCAACTGCCCCGGACCAAGCCGTACTTACCGTTCCTGGAGGAACTCACATGGCAAGCATCCGTAGCGCCCGTGTCATCGCAGCTGTTGCCGCCCTGCCCCTCGCGGCCGCCCTCTGCTCAGGCGTCGCCCTTGCGGACAACGGTTCCTTCGCGAACGACGGGTCGAACGCGACCGTGGCCACGGTCGGCGGAAGCGGTGTCGGTGGCCACAACCTCGGCAACTCGACCACCACGCAGCAGGTGGCGACGGGTGCCGGCGCGTCGAACCAGAACAACACGGCGAGCGTGAGCGGATCCGGCTTCACGGCGATCGACCAGTCCAACGAGACCGTGGCCGTGAACTTCGCGCAGCTCTGGTGAGCCGCGACCCGGCCGGGGTCTGTGTTGCGGGGTGAATGACTGCCTGCGCGACGGCGCTTGTCGCCGTTGCGCAGGCCGTTCCCGTTTCTGGGTGTGCTGTTTCCTTGACAGTGCGCGTTGATCTGACGGACAGTCAAATATCCAGTAATCATCAGACTGTGACGCCGCCTGCCGTCGGAGGACGCTGCCGTGCACCTTGCCCCCACCTTGCGCCGGCGGCAGCTGCGCGCCGAACTCCGCTCGTACTTCCGCGAGGTGATGGGGGGAGCGGATCCGCACGGCGCCGCCGGACAGCGCGCGCCGTTGCGGCGGGCCGGCCGCGGCGGGACGCCCGAGCAGAAGGACTACTTCCTCCCCCGGATCCTGCGCGGCGAGATCGTCTTCGCGATCGGCTGCACCGAGCCGTCGGCCGGTACCGACCTCGCCTCGCTCCGTACGCGCGCGGTGCGTGAGGGCGACGAATGGATCGTCGGCGGCGTGAAATTTATGGGAACCGAATCGGCCGTTGCGGTGTATCCAATGTGTCAGGAGGCTGCGGGCGAGATGCCGAGGGGGCGGCGGGGATGAGCGCGGAAGTGGATGCGGGCGGGCGCGCGGAAGTGGGCGTGGGCGGGGGCGCGGATGGGGATCTGTACGGGCTGCTGAAGGCGTTCGAGGGGCGGGCGGCGGTGGTCGACGGGGTTGGCAAGGACCCCGTCAACGAGCCGATGATCAGGCACTGGTGCGAGGCGATGGGGGACGGCGCGGCGGCGTACCGCGGCCCCGGTGCGATCGCCCCGCCGACGATGCTCCAGGCCTGGACGATGGGCGGCCTGTCCGGGCATGCGGACCATACGGGCAGGTCGGCGGCGTACGACGAACTGCTCGCGCTGCTGGACGGCGCGGGGTACACCTCGGTGGTCGCGACCGACTGCGAGCAGGAGTACGTGCGGGATCTGCGGCCCGGGGACCGGATCACCTTCGACGCCTTGATCGAGTCGGTGTCGGAGCGTAAGACGACGAAGCTGGGGACCGGGTATTTCGTTACGACGCGGATGGACGTCCGGGCGGAGGGGGAGCGGGCGGGGACGCACCGCTTCCGCATCCTCAAGTACGCGCCGGCCGCGGGGAGGCGCGAAGCGGGAGGCCGGGAGGTTCGAAGCCGGCGGCCGCGGCCCGTCGTCAACCGGGACAACGCCGGGTTCTGGGACGGGGTGGCCCGGCACAAGCTCCTGATCCAGCGGTGCGAGGGCTGCGGGACGCTCCGGTTTCCCTGGCTGCCGGGATGCGGCGGCTGCGGGTCGCCGGAGTGGGACACGCTCGAGGCGAGCGGGGCCGGCACGGTCTTCTCGTACGTCGTCATGCACCATCCACCGTTTCCGGCCTTCGACCCTCCGTACGCCGTCGGGCTGATCGAACTCGCGGAGGGCGTGCGGATGGTCAGCAATGTGGTCGGGGTGCCGTACGACAAGGTGCGGATCGGGATGCCAGTCCGGCTGGAATTCCTAAGCGTGGACGGGGAGTTGGAGCTGCCAGTCTTTCGGCCGGTGGAGAACGGCGGAGGGGGTGAGGGCTGATGGGCGGGCGCCGACCTGGACCGTCCCGGGTGACAAGGGCGAGGAGGAGGAAGCGGTATGAAGGTCGGGCATGAGTTGCCGCCGCTGGAGATCCCGATCACCCGCACGCTGATCGTCGCGGGTGCCGTGGCCTCCCGCGACTACCAGGACGTCCATCACGACGCCGAGGCCGCGCGGGCGAAGGGCTCGCCCGACATCTTCATGAACATCCTCACGACCAATGGGCTCGTCGGCCGGTACATCACCGATCACTTCGGCCCGGGTGCCAGGCTGCGCGCTGTGAAGATCCGCCTCGGGGTGCCCAACTATCCCGGCGACACCATGGTGCTCACCGGCACCGTCACCGCGCTCGACGCGGACGGCACGGCCGAGGTCCGGGTCGTCGGCGCCAACGGGCTCGGCCATCACGTCACCGGCAAGGTGACCGTCAGAGTCCGGGAGGAGGACTCGTGAGCGTACGCAACGCCGACACGCTCGGCGGGAAGGCCGCGATCGCCGGTATCGGGGCGACCGAGTTCTCCAAGGACTCCGGGCGCAGCGAGCTCAAGCTGGCCGTCGAGGCCGTACGGGCCGCCATCGCGGATGCCGGGCTCACCCCCGCCGACGTCGACGGCATGGTCACCTTCACGATGGACACCAGCCCCGAGATCACCGTCGCCCAGGCGGCCGGTATCGGTGAGCTGTCGTTCTTCTCCCGTATCCACTACGGCGGCGGCGCGGCCTGCGCCACCGTCCAGCAGGCCGCACTCGCCGTGGCGAGCGGGGTGGCGGAAGTCGTCGTCTGCTACCGGGCGTTCAACGAACGCTCCGGCCGCCGCTTCGGCTCGGGCGTACAGCACCGCGAGCCGTCGGCAGAAGGAGCGGCCCTCGGCTGGAACCTGCCCTTCGGGCTGCTCACCCCCGCCTCCTGGGTCGCCATGGCCGCCCAGCGCTATCTGCATGTGTACGACCTGACGGCCGACGTCTTCGGCCACGTCGCCGTCACCGACCGCCGTCACGCCGCCCGCAACCCCGCCGCGTACTTCTACGAGAAGCCGATCACCCTCGCCGACCACGCCGCCTCGCGCTGGATCGTCGAACCGCTGAGACTCCTCGACTGCTGTCAGGAGACCGACGGTGGGCAGGCGGTCGTCGTGACCTCCGTCGAGCGGGCCCGGGATCTGCCGCACCCGCCCGCGGTGATCGTCGCCGCCGCGCAGGGAGCCGGGCGCGGTCAGGAGCAGATGACGAGCTTCTATCGCGGCGGGCCGGACGCTCTGACCGGGCTGCCCGAGATGGGTGTGGTCGCCCGGCAGTTGTGGCAGACCTCGGGGCTGCGGCCGGCCGACATCGATGTGGGCATCCTCTACGACCACTTCACACCGTTCGTGCTGATGCAGCTGGAGGAGTTCGGGTTCTGCGGGCCCGGCGAGGGCGGCGGTTTCGTGGCCGAGGACAGGCTGGCGCTGAACACGCACGGCGGCCAGCTGGGTGAGGCGTACCTGCACGGCATGAACGGCATCGCGGAGGCGGTCAGACAACTGCGCGGTACGTCGGTGAACCAGATACCGGGCGCGGCCACGTCGCTGGTGACGGCGGGCACCGGAGTTCCCACGTCCGGGTTGATCTTGGGGGCGGATGGCTGAGGCAGGGGCGTGAGCGGTGGTCGGTGCGGGCGGGGGCACGTTGACTCTTCTCATGCACCTGCAGAAGATCTACGCGCAGAAGCTCCTCGGATACACCGTCGCGCTCGCCGGCTTGCTGGGAGTGCTGGTCGTGCCGCATCAGGTGGACGCCGCCGCCCGGTCGAGAGCACCGGCCGCCGGGCCGGCCGGCGGACCGCCAGCGGTCGCCGCCCCCACCGTGAAATTCCGCGGCCGCGCCTTCGACACCTGCCAGGCCCCCTCGCTCTCCACCATGCGGGCGTGGCGAGCCTCCCCGTACCGGGCCGTCGGCGTCTACTTCGCGGGCCGCGGCCGGCACTGCCAGAAGCAGCGCCACCTCAGCAAGCAGTGGGTGGCGGCCGTGGACCGGATGGGCTGGCGGGTGCTGCCGGTCTTCGTCGGTTCGCAGTCCCCCTGCGTGCAGGCCAAGAACAAGCGGCGCGTCAGGATGGGCCGCGCGCCCTGGCGCCAGGGGAAGAAGGAGGCGAGGCAGGCGGTCCGCGCGGCGAAGGCGCTCGGCATGCGCGCCGGCAGTGCGCTCTACCTCGACATGGAGGCGTACAACGAGGGGAACAGCCGCTGCGCCCGCACCACGCTCGACTTCATCCGCGGCTGGAACCGTGAAGTGCGCAAGTACGCGTACCTCCCGGGTTTCTACAGCAGTGCGGAATCCGGCGTACGGCACATGGAGCGCGCCCGCAGGGCGGGGGTGACGGACCTGCCGTCGGCGATGTGGTTCGCCCGCTGGGACGGCAAGCCGTCGCTGTACGGCGAACGCGCCCTGTCCAAGTGGGCGTGGAGGCCGCACCGCCGCATCCACCAGTACGCCGGAAACGTCGTGGAGAAGCACGGCGGCCGACGCCTGAGCATCGACCGGAACACGGCGGACGCCCCGGTCGCACGGATCCGCCGCTGACCTGCCGTAACGGAGGAAGAGACGGCCCCGCCCCCGAGACACGACCCCTACGGAGAGCCGTGCGGTCTCCACCCTCAGGAGGTGGGGCCGTCCCCACCCCTACAACCTGAGGCGGATCCGGTTTCGGGACCTGGGGCCGATCCGCCGCGTACGACGCGCTCCTAGCGTGGACTTCATGACCACGCCTGTCTGCACCAGCGCATCCAAGGCGGCGACAAGGGCGGCGACGCCGGCGCCCTACCCGTCGTTCTCCACGTACGTACGCGCCCGGGGGCCCGTACTGCTGCGCACCGCCCGCTCGCTCACCGCCAATCCGTGCGACGCGGAGGACCTGCTGCAGACGGCGCTCACCAAGACGTACGTCGCCTGGGACCGCATCGAGGACCACCGCGCCCTCGACGGCTACGTACGCCGCGCCCTGCTCAACACCCGCACCTCGCAGTGGCGCAAGCGCAAGGTCGACGAGTACGCCACGGACGAGCTCCCCGAGCCCGCCTCCGCCTCCAGCACCGCCACGGCCACCGCCCTCGCCAACGACCCCGCCGAACAGCAGGTGCTGCGCGACGCGATGTGGCGCGCGATCATGAAGCTGCCGGACCGCCAGCGCGCCATGGTCGTCCTGCGCTACTACGAGGACCTGAGTGAGGTCCAGACGGCCGAGGTCCTCGGCGTCTCCGTCGGTACGGTCAAGAGCGCCGTCTCGCGCGCCCTCGGCAAGCTCCGCGAGGACCCGGAGCTGGCCCCGGTCCGCTGACCTCCCCCGACCGCATCCGATTCGTACTCCCGGAAGTAGTGACATACCGCGTGGTACGTGCGCAGAATCAGGCCACCCTTATTACTGCCGCGTAGCGCCCACCGGGAGGACGCCGTGCTGAGCACCATGCAGGACGTACCACTGACCGTGACCCGCATCCTGAAGCACGGGATGACGATCCACGGTCGCTCACAGGTCACCACATGGACCGGTGAGGAGGAGCCGCAGCGCCGCACCTTCGCCGAGACCGGGGAGCGCGCGACACGGCTCGCGAACGCTCTGCGCGACGAGCTCGGCGTCGACGGCGACCAGCGCGTCGCCACCCTCATGTGGAACAACCAGGAGCACGTGGAGGCGTACCTCGCGGTCCCCTCCATGGGCGCCGTACTCCACCCGCTCAACCTGCGCCTGGCCCCCGAGCAGCTGGTCTGGATCGTCAACCACGCCGCCGACCGCGTCGTCATCGCCAACGGCTCGCTGCTGCCGCTGCTCGCGCCGCTCCTCCCGCACCTGAAGACCGTCGAGCACGTGGTCGTCTCGGGCCCGGGCGACCGCTCGCTCCTCGACGGCTGCGCGCCGCGCGTCCACGAGTACGAGGACCTGATCGCGAACCGCCCCACCACGTACGACTGGCCCGAGCTGGACGAACGCGCCGCCGCGGCCATGTGTTACACCTCCGGCACCACCGGCGACCCCAAGGGCGTCGTCTACTCCCACCGGTCCATCTACCTGCACTCCATGCAGGTCAACATGGCCGAGTCGATGGGTCTGAGCGACAAGGACACGACCCTTGTGGTGGTCCCGCAATTTCATGTGATGGCCTGGGGGCTGCCGCACGCCACCTTCATGACCGGCATCAACATGCTCATGCCGGACCGCTTCCTCCAGCCGGCCCCGCTCGCCGAGATGATCGAGCGCGAGAAGCCGACGCACGCCGCCGCCGTCCCCACCATCTGGCAGGGCCTGCTCGCCGAGGTCACCGCCAACCCGCGCGACCTCTCCTCCATGGCGAACGTCACCATCGGCGGCGCCGCCTGCCCGCCCGCCCTCATGGAGGCGTACGACAAGCTCGGTGTGCGCCTGTGCCACGCCTGGGGCATGACGGAGACCTCGCCGCTCGGCACCATGGCGCACCCGCCGGCCGGGCTCACCCCCGAGGAGGAGTGGCCGTACCGCATCACGCAGGGCCGCTTCCCGGCCGGTGTCGAGGCGCGCCTGATCGGGCAGAACGGCGAAATCCTCGCCTGGGACGGCGAGTCGGCCGGTGAGCTGGAGGTACGGGGCAACTGGATCGCCGGCGCGTACTACGGCGGCGCGGCGGGCGAGGACCTCAGGCCCGCCGACAAGTTCAGCGAGGACGGCTGGCTCAAGACCGGCGACATCGGCGTCATCAGCGACGAAGGCTTCCTCACCCTCACCGACCGCGCGAAGGACGTCATAAAGTCGGGTGGGGAGTGGATCTCGAGCGTTGAACTGGAGAACGAGTTGATGGCCCACCCGGACGTTGCGGAGGCGGCCGTCATCGCCGTACCGGACGACAGGTGGAGCGAGCGCCCCCTGGCCACGGTGGTGCTGAAGGAAGGCGCGACCGCGGACTACGAGGAGCTGCGGGCCTTCCTCGCGGGCAAGATCGCGAAGTGGCAGCTGCCGGAGCGCTGGGCGACCATCCCGGCCGTACCCAAGACGAGCGTGGGCAAGTTCGACAAGAAGAAGCTGCGCCAACTGCACGAGTCCGGCGCACTGGACGTCACCTACCTGGCTCCGCAGGTCAGGCAGGGTGAAAGCAAGCCCGAAGCGGGCTGATCACGCCTCAGGCGCGCGTGGGGAGGGCTCGAACAGAGCCCCGCCACGTCGAGTTCAGCAGGCACGGCAGAGAGCCCCTGGCAGCGGCCAGGGGCTCTCTGCCGTGAGAAGCAGGGGCTTTCGTTCCTCAGTTCGTGCCGATCTTCGCGAGCAGGTCCACGATCCGGCCCTGCACCTCACTGCTCGTCGAGCGCTCCGCGAGGAAGAGCACCGTCTCCCCCGAGGCGAGCCGGTGCAGTTCGCCCTCGTCGAGTCCGGCCGAGGTGTAGACGACCAGCGGCGTGCGGTTCAACTGCCCGTTCGCGCGCAGCCAGTCGACGATTCCGGCGCGGCGGCGGCGTACCTGCATCAGGTCCATCACCACCAGGTTCGGCCGCATCTGCGTCGCCAGCGTGACCGCTTCGGTGTCCGTTCCGGCGCGCGCCACCTGCATGCCGCGCCGCTCCAGCGTCGCCGTCAGCGCGAGCGCGATCTCCTCGTGCTCCTCGATCAGCAGGACGCGCGACGGGTGCTGCTCGCTGTCGCGCGGCGCGAGCGCCTTCAGCAGTACGGCGGGATCCGCGCCGTACGCCGCCTCACGCGTCGCCTGCCCGAGCCCGGCCGTCACCAGGACGGGGACCTCGGCGGCGACGGCGGCCTGGCGCAGCGACTGGAGCGCCGTACGGGTGATGGGCCCGGTCAGCGGGTCGACGAACAGCGCCGCGGGGAACGCCGCTATCTGCGCGTCGACCTCCTCGCGGGAGTGCACGATCACCGGGCGGTAGCCGCGGTCGCTCAGCGCCTGCTGCGTGGAGGCGTCCGGGGCGGGCCACACCAGCAGGCGGCGCGGGTTGTCGAGCGGCTCCGGGGGCAGCTCGTCGTCGACGGGCTGCGGCTGGGGCCGGTTGGCCACCTCCACGGCGCCGTTGGGGCCGTCCAGCGGCTCGGGGCCCTCCGAACCCTCGTCGGGTGCGCCTATGGCGTACGCACGGCCCTCGCTCTGGGGCGACAGCCGCTGCTGGAGCGGGCCCTGGCCCGTGCCCTGGCCCTGGGGGTGCGGACGGGCCGCGGGCTCGGCGCTGTCCTGCGTCGCGGTGCCCTCGGCGGGCGTGGACTGCTCCGCCTCCGTGCGCGAGGCGGCGAGCTTACGGCGCCGTCCCGAACCCAGGGTCTGGTTCTGCTGCTGGGCGATCTGCTCGGCGAACGGCATGCCCTGGCCGAGGGTACGGACGCTGAACGCGCGGCCCTGCGTGGAGTCGGCGGACAGGGGAGCGGACACCGGTGCGGGCGCGGCCGCTGCCGGTGCCGGTGCCTGTGCCGTGGCCGGTGCTGTGGCCGTTGCGGGGGCTTCGGCGGGGAGGGGCTGGGCGGGTGGCAACGGCTGCGCGATGCGCGGCTGCTGTGGTCCGGTGGCGGGCTCCGCGTCGTCCTCGCTCGCCGCTCCCACGGCGAAGCCGGGAGCGGGCCAGGTCTGCGTCGTACCGGTCGTCGTCGCGGTGGCTCCGCCGGGGGCGGCCGACCAGCTCGGGGGCACGGAGACGGCATCGCTGTCGTGAGCGGCGTTGCCTTCCGGGGCCGGAACCGGAACCGAAGCCATGGCCCTGCGCCGTCCCGTCGGTGCCGGTGCCGGTGCCGGTGCCGGTGTCGGGTGCGGCTGCGGCGGAGTGTGGTCCGCGTCCGGAGTGGTGCGTACGGCGTCGTGGCGGCCCGGCAGCGAGGCGTCCGCCTCACCCGCCGTCGGCTGCACCCGGTCGGCGTCGGCGGGCGGCAGCGCGAACACGCTGCGGGGGGCCTCGGACCGCTCCTGCGCCGGCGGCGCGAGCGCCCGGCGGGCACGCCGCCCTGAAGCCTGTTGCTGTTGCTGTTGCTGGAGCTGCTGCGGGGACTCGCTCGCCGCAGACGGTGCGGAAGGCAGGGCGGGCAGCGCGGGCGCGTTCTCGTGCGCCCCGTCCCCACCACGCCGTGCACGACGCCCTGTAGAGCCCGGTACGTCGACGGGCACGCCCTGGGGCGGCACCGTCTGCCCGAGCGCCGCGCGCCCGGTTCCGTGCGCCCCCTCGGAAGCCGTCACAACGGAGCCTTCCGAGACCACGCCCGAAGCCCCGGACGGCGCGGCGGCCGGCAGCGCGGCACGCAGTTCTACGGCGCCGCCACCTCCACCGCCCGTACGTCCGTCGCCGCCACCCTCGACGGGACTGGGCCGCCCGCGCCTGCGCCCCGTACCACCGGAGCCGGAGCCGGAGCCGGAGTCCGGACCGTCCCCTGAGGCCTGCGCCGGAATACGGTCCTGCGGACCGGTCACCGCGCCCGCCCCGTCCGCCTCGCCCGGCCCGTCACGCCGCGCCCTGCGCCGCCCGGTGGGCGCAGGACCCGCAGCGCCCGCGCCAGTAGGAACCGGCTCGGCCGCCGCCACGGCGGCGGCCTGCTCGCCCGTCGCGCGCTTGCCGTCCAGCTCCAGGAAGGCGTCCGTGGACGAACGCCGCGCCCGCCGCCCGCCACCGTCCGCCGGCGCCGACTGCTGCGCCGGCACCGGAGCCGGATCCGGAGCGGCCGCCTTGGGCTGCGCCGGAGTGACCGCCCCGGCGCCCGCGCCGAGCGGCACTTCCAGCACGTACGCGCTCCCGCCCACGCCGGGCACCTCGTGCGTCTGCAGTACGCCGCCGTGCGCCGCCACGATGCCGCGCACGATCGGCTCGTGCACCGGGTCTCCCCCGGCGTACGGGCCGCGCACCTCGATGCGTACGACCTCACCGCGCTGCGCCGCCGCGACCACGATCGTCGAGTCCGTGTAGCCGCCGCCGGGCGCCGCCGCCGGTGCCTTGCCCGTCGAGTCGATCCCGGCCACGTCGGCGACGAGGTGCGCGAGCGCCGTCGCCAGCCGCCCCGCGTCCACCTCGGCCTCGATCGGCGGCGCGTGCACAGCGAACTGCGCCCGCCCCGGACCGATCAGCTCGATCGCGCCCTCGACACCGGCCGCCACGACGCCGTCGAGCAGCACCTTCGCCTTCGTCAGCTGCTCCGTGCCCGCCGCGAGCCGCTGGTAGCCCAGGACATTCTCGACAAGGGTGGTCATCCGGGCGTACCCGGCGGCCAGGTGGTGCAGGATCTGGTTCGCCTCGGGCCACAGCTGCCCGGCGGGGTCGGAGGCCAGCGTCCGCAGCTCGCCCCGCAGTTCCTCCAGGGGGCCGCGCAGCGACTCGCCCAGTACGGCGGTCAGCTGGGCGTGCCGCCCGGCCATCTCCTCGTACCGCTTGGTCTCGCGTTCGAGTACCTCTGCCTGCTTTTCGACCAGTTCGTCGTACGGGCGGCGGTCGGTGAAGGTCATCACGGCGCCGACGAGCTGGTCGCCGTCCCGTACCGGAGCGGTCGTGAGGTCGACGGCGACCGGCTTGCCGTTCTTCGCCCACAGGACCTGCCCGCGCACCCGGTGCTTGCGCCCGGACTTGAGGGTGTCCGCGAGGGGCGAGTCGTCGTACGGAAAGGGAGTGCCGTCGGCCTTCGAGTGGATCGCGAGGGGGTGCAGTTCCTTGCCGCCGAGGTCGCTGGCGCGGTAACCCAGCATCTGCGCGGCGGCCGGGTTGACCAGCACCACGCGCCCGTCGGTGTCCGTCCCGACGACGCCTTCCGCGGCCGCCCGCAGGATCATCTCGGTCTGGCGCTGCGAACGGGCCAGCTCGGCTTCGGTGTCGACGGTCCCCGACAGATCGCGTACGACGAGCATCAGCAGCTCGTCGCCGGTGAAGCTGGGGCGATCGGTGTGGGACGCGTAGGCGTCCCGGCCGTCCTCCAGGTTCGCGCTGGTCACCTCGACCGGGAACTCCGTCCCGTCCGTGCGCCGCGCGACCATCCGGGTCGGCTTCGTACGCCCTTGATCGTCCTCGCCGTCGGCCCGGCGCATCGATCCCGGGATCAGCTTCGAGTCGAACGTCGGCAGCAGATCGAGCAGTCCGCGCCCGACGAGTCCCGTGCCGGGGGACTCGAACGTCTCCAGGGCGATGGTGTTGGCATTGACGACGGTGCCGTTGCAATTGACGAGCAACAGCCCGTCAGGAAGTGCGTCGAGTATCGCTGCGAGGCGAGCAGCGCCTCGGGATGGCCTGCTGCTCACGACGACGGTTCCTCCCTGAACTACTGCACCTTGCCGACAGCCGGCCTCATTTTGCCCCTCGGGCCGCAAGCTGTCACTGGAGGGAGTCTAAAGGCAGGCGATGGGCGCGCGACGGCGGATGAGGGGGAGCTCTCACCAAGGTTGTGTGCGCTTGGGGCCACATCGGACGACGCTGCATAGGCCCTGACCAGGTACGAGTGCCCGCCGGCGCCGCTGAGCGCGGTCCGGGAGCAGGCGGTCAACGCACGCTGGGAAGCACCGGCACCATCTGACGCCAGCGGGAGATTTCGCAGCCATTGCCCTGATTGAACGTCGCGTCGACGCTTCGCCCGTTCCAGGTACCGGTGATCCGCGCCGTGGCGGGTCCGCCGTACTGGTGGGTGCACATCCGGTCCTGCGGCACGGCGGCGAAGGGGTCGCCGTCCTCCCCGGCCAGCTCTTCGAGCCGGTCGCAGGCGGCCTGTGCCTCGGGGTGCGTGCCGCCCGTGGGCCCGCATTTCAGTTCGTACGTCCCATTGGCGGCACGGTTGCCCGTCTCGGCCGTCGTCACGGTGAGCCGGTCCTGCACGTCCCTTGTGTCCTGCGCGCCCCCCTGGAGTACGTCCTGGAGCAGCGGGAGCGGGATGGGCGCCGCCACGGCGGACGTGCCGGGGACGGCGGCGGACAGTGCGGCGAAGGACGCGGCGGCGGTGAGGGTGAGACGGCGCAGCATGGAGGCTCCTGGGGTTCAAGAGGGGGCAGGGGCGCCCCGCACTCTCTAACGCTCCGCAGCCCCGGGCGTTGCGCAACCGGTAAGGCTTTGCCCTGGCCCCCGCCTGCCTAGTACCGTGGGCTGCGATTGGTGGCACCACGCAAGGCTGTGTCATCATCTGCACGCACCCACTCGCGCAGGCGAGAGAGTGTGCTGGAGGCGTCGCCTAGTCCGGTCTATGGCGCCGCACTGCTAATGCGGTTTGGGTCTTAAAGCCCATCGAGGGTTCAAATCCCTCCGCCTCCGCGCATGATCACCGAAGCCCCGGTCCCAGGACCGGGGCTTCGGTCGTTCCAAGGTCGTTTGGGGCGTTTCCGCAGCTCAGCAGGGGTGCGGCTAATGGATTTCGCGTGACGGCGCAGGTCATGTAATGTTGTTCTCGCAACGCCGACGGGGCAGAAAAAGCCCCGGACGCCAAGCACTCGTAGCTTAACGGATAGAGCATCTGACTACGGATCAGAAGGTTGCAGGTTCGAATCCTGCCGAGTGCACAACCGGCCAGAGGCCCTGACGAGAAATCGTCAGGGCCTCTGGTTTTTTGATCGTTGCCCGTCAATCGCCGTGGCGCCTGGCCGACTCCGCCTCCTGTGCGAGGCGGCGCAGGGCCAGTAGCGCGGGTTCCAGCAACACGGTCAGCAGCAGAGCTCGTTCAGCCTGTTCCAGGGGGTCGGTGGTGTCGGCCAGTTGGTCGAGATCCAGGGTGGCCGTGCGCTCGGCGAGTGCCGCGTAGGGGACGAGGGACCGCCAGTCGTAGTCCACGCCGAGGGAGCGCAGGGTCTCCAGGGTCTCGGCGACGACGCTCTTGGCCGGGGCGTGCTCGGAGACCTCCCAGCCCATTTCCGCCAGCAGCGCGTCCGTGTCGGCTGCCCTTGCAGGGCGTTCGCGGGAACCTTCCGCAGTGCCTTCGCCGGCGTCTTCCTCGGCCAGGACAGGCGGCCTGGCGCCGAGCACGAGGCCGAGTACCTGGTGCGGGTCCGCTTCGTTCTCGGACACGGCCTTCAGCACTTCCCGCGTTTCGCCGATCGACAGCCCCCGTACGCCGATGAGGGCGCGGATCAGCCGCAGGCGGCGTACGTGCGGCTCGCCGTACTCCGCTTGGGTGGCGGACGTCGGCCGGCCGGGTGGCAGCAGCCCTTCCCGGAGGTAGTGCTTGATCGTCGTGATCGGCACTCCGCTGCGGCGGCTCAGCTCGGAAATTCGCACCGGTTCTCTCTTTCGTCTAGCTATTAGAGAGTGTGACTCTCTAATGTAGATAGTGCCACTACCTAACTACGAAGGCGAGAAGTGCGATGCCGACACTCCCCTGGTTCACGCCCCACGCCGCTCCGCCAGACGCTCAGGCCTTCGTCATGGCCTCCCGCTTCGAGGTGCGGTCCCTCGGGGACGTACCGCGGTTCTTATGGAAGTCGCTCGCCGCGTGGCGACAGGTGCGCTCCGCGCCGGGGGCGTACGGGGCCTCGCTCATCGCCCAGCCGGTGAAGCGCGTCTTCTACACGCTCTCCGCGTGGGAGAGCCGGGAAGCGCTCTACACGTACGCGAGGACCGAACCGCACCGCGGCATCATGACCGGGCTGCGCTCGACGATGAGCGCCTCGACGTTCACGTTCTGGGAAGTCCCGGCCGGTCGGCTGCCGATCGGCTGGGACGACGCGAAGCGCCGTCTGGCCGCCGAACAGGCGCGGGCTGACGAAGCCGCCGGCTGACGGCCGGTGGCCGGACGGTTGTCAGAGGGGGCCGTTAGCCTGCGGGTATGGGCTGGCTGTGTGGTGGTTTGCGGTGGACGGCGGGGCGGCCGGCGCTTGCCTGGTACGGGGGCGGGGGACGCCTGGAGCACGTCGAGCGCGTCAGTGAGCTGACGTATGGGGGCGACGTCGCGTTCCGGGTGGCGGGCGTCGAGCGCCTGTGTGCCGGGGCGCGCCGGGGTGGGTGTCCGCTGCGCGCCGTGGTGCCGCGACGGAGCAGCGCGGGACAGTGCCCCGAGTGCGCGCGGCTGGACCGGTCGCGGTCGGTGGCGGCGGACACGATGGCCGACGATCCCCGGACGTACGCCGTCTACCTGGCCTGGTTCGGGCCCGGCATGGTCAAGGTCGGGATCACGGCGGACGAGCGCGGGTCCGCCCGGCTGCTGGAGCAGGGGGCGGTCGCGTTCACCTGGCTGGGCCGCGGGCCGCTGATGGCGGCGCGGCGGACCGAGGAGCTGCTGCGGGCGGCGCTGGGGGTGCCGGACCGGATTCCGTACAAGGTGAAGAGGGCCGAGCGCGTCTCGTTGTCCGCGCGGGTGGAGCGGGCGCGGGAGATCGCGGAGTTGCACCGGCGGGCCGGGGCGCTGGCGGGGTGGCCCGAGTCGCTGGAGCGGGCGCCGTTCGAGGCGGTGGACCACGCCGGGGTGTTCGGGCTCGAAGGGCTGCGGCCGATGACCGGCGTGGTGACCGAGCTGGCGCCGGGCGGGGTGGTCGCGGGGCGGCTGCTGGCCGCTGCCGGGCCCGATCTGCATCTGGGGACGGCGGACGGTGGGGTGGTGGTGCTCGATACGCGGCTGATGAGTGGGTGGGAGCTGGTGCAGGCCGCCGCTTCCGGAGCGGGCGCCGGGGTGGGCGTCACTGTGCCGGTGAAGAGTGTGGAGCCGGGGGTGCAAGGCGGACTTTTCTGACGCGAAGGTCAAGAACTGGATCCCCTTTGGATCCCTTGTGGCAATGGGGCTGGACCCGGGGGATGCACGTGCCGGAGGGTGATCGGCATGGACATCAAGCCCGTTGAGGCGCATGAACCGCCCTACTACGCAGTCGTTTTCACGTCAGTGAGGAGGGAGGAGGGGGCCGGCGTCTGGCAGCGGAACGCGGAGCACCGGGCCGTGCAGAAGCAGGGCAGGGCCGAGTGGTACGAGAACTACACCGTTCACGTCGCCAAGGTGGAGCGGAGTTACGGCTTTGAGCGAGGCTGAAGGAGTACGGCGGTTCTGGGAGCGGCTCGGGCTGCCGGGGATCGTCGACGTACACACGCATTTCATGCCGGAGCAGGTGCTCAGGAAGGTGTGGGCGTACTTCGACGCCGTCGGTCCGCTGACCGGCATGGAGTGGCCCATCACCTACCGGCACGAGGAGGACGAACGGGTCGCGCTGCTGCGGGAGTTCGGGGTGCGGCACTTCACCTCGATGCTCTATCCGCACAAGGCGGGGATGGCGGCCTGGCTCAATGGCTGGGCGGCGGATTTCGCCGCCCGGACGCCTGACTGCCTGCATACGGCGACGCTCTTTCCGGAGGACGGAGTGGCGGCGTACGTGCGGCAGGCCGTGGAGAGTGGGGCGCGCGTCTTCAAGTCGCACCTCCAGGTCGGGGCGTACGACCCGAACGACGCGCTGCTCGACCCCGTGTGGGGGCTGTTGGCGGAGGCCGGCATTCCGGTGGTGATGCACTGCGGTTCGGGGCCCGCGCCCGGCAAGCACACCGGGCCCGAGCCGGTCGGCCGGCTGCTGACGCGGCATCCTCGGCTCCGGCTCGTGGTGGCGCACATGGGGATGCCGGAGTACGCCGATTTCCTTGAGCTGGCCGAGCGGTACGGGGAGGTCCGGCTGGACACCACCATGGCCTTCACCGACTTCTCCGAGCGCTTCACGCCGTTCCCCAGGGCCGAGCTGGGGAGGCTGGCGGATCTGGGTGACCGGATTCTGCTGGGGACGGATTTTCCCAATATTCCGTACGGGTATGGGCATCAGCTGGACGCCCTGGAGCGGCTCGGGCTGGGGGACGACTGGCTGCGGGCCGTTTGTTACGGGAACGCGGAGCGGCTCTTCGGGGTGTGAAGGGGCGGCGGGGCGCGTCGTCCGGGTTTCTCAGGGGATTCACAGGAACGGGAAAGAGCGCTCTCAGGGGCGTCGCCCAGCCTGGCCCCCATGCGTACCGAAATGCTCAGACCCGGCGGCGGGCCCGTGCGGGTGCTCGTCGTGGACGACGAGGCGCCGCTCGCCGAGCTGCTGTCGATGGCGCTCCGATACGAGGGCTGGGAGGTCCGCGGCGCCGGTGACGGCGCGGGCGCGGTCCGCTCCGCGCGCGACTTCCGGCCCGACGCGGTCGTACTGGACATGATGCTGCCGGACATGGACGGCCTGGCCGTTCTTGGGCGGCTGCGCTGCGAACTGCCGGACGTGCCTGTGCTGTTTCTGACCGCCAAGGACTCTGTGGAGGACCGGATCGCCGGGCTGACGGCGGGTGGCGACGATTACGTCACCAAGCCGTTCAGCCTTGAGGAGGTCGTGGCGCGGCTGCGCGGGCTGATCCGGCGCTCGGGGGCCGCCGCCGCGGCCGTACGCAGCGAATCGCTGCTGAAGGTCGGCGACTTGGCACTGGACGAGGACAGCCAGGAGGTGGTGCGGGGCGGCGACGGGATTCACCTGACCGCGACCGAGTTCGAGCTGTTGCGCTTCCTCATGCGCAATCCGCGGCGCGTGCTCAGCAAGGCACAGATCCTGGACCGGGTGTGGAGCTACGACTTCGGTGGGCAGGCGAATGTCGTCGAGCTCTACATCTCGTACCTGAGGAAGAAGATCGACGCCGGCCGCCCGCCGATGATCCACACCCGGCGTGGGGCGGGGTATCTGATCAAGCCGGGTGGGTGAGCGCGCGGTGTCCCCGCGCACGCGTTCTGCCGCTGTCGGTACGGCCTCGCTGCCGGCGGCGCTGGCGGCGGCCGGCGACGCGGGCGAGCTGGACCGTATCGCGGACGCCTTCGCCTCCGGGGTCGAGACCAGCCAACTGGTGGGCGCGGTCGCGGTTCTCGCGGGCGGACTGCTGGCCGCGGTGCTGTTGCGGCGGGCGGAGCGGGCAGACTCATCCGGAGCAGCAGCAGCGGCATAGCATCGGGAGCGGGAGAGCGGACCGGAACATTCCGGTCCGCGGCCCGCCCCCGCCCCGCCGGGAGAACGAGGAGTGTGCGCCCATGGTGTCCGCGGCCGACCGCGTCAAGAATCCAGCTCGGAACAGCGTCTGGCTGGAGGGAAAGACATCACGCACCCGCAAGGCCGAACAGCCGGCCGGGCTCGACCGGGACCGGATCACGGCGGTGTCGGTGCGGCTCCTCGATGCGGAGGGGCTCGCGAAGTTCTCCATGCGCCGGCTCGCCGCCGAGCTGAACGTGACCGCCATGTCCGTCTACTGGTACGTCGACACCAAGGACGACCTGCTGGAATTGGCCCTGGACTCCGTCTTCAGCGAGATCACGCCTCCGGCGGAGACCGACGACTGGCGCGACCGGCTGCGCGCACTGGCCACCAGCTACCGGCAGTTGCTGGTCCGGCACGTCTGGGTGTCGCCGCTGATCGGTACGTTCCTGAACATCGGGCCGAACTCGCTGGCGTTCTCGCGGGCCGTGCAGGACGTGATGCGCGCGACCGGGCTGCCGCCGCACGGGCAGATGGGGGGCCTGTCCGCGGTCTTTCAGTTCGTGTACGGATTCGGGACGATCGAGGGCCACTTCGTGCAGCGGTGCGCGTCGGCCGGCATGAGCCAGGACGAGTTCTTCAGGCAGGCGATGGGGACATTCGCCAGCGCACCGGAGCTCCGTGAGACGTTCGAGAGCGCGAAGGATCTGATGGAGGCGCGGGGCGGGGACACGGTGGCGGAGATGCGCGAGCGGGACTTCGATTTCGCGCTGGAGACACTGATCGCGGGCATCGAGGCGATGGCCTCCCGCGCGGGGTAGTGGGTGCCCGCTGCCCTGCGGGGCTTTTCCGCCCTTCGGGCGTGTCCTCAAGCGCCGGACGGGCTGGTTATTGCGGCCAGGGCCGCAAAGCCAGCCACTGCCCGGCAAATCCAGCCCCTCCGGCGCTTGAGGAGCGAGGTCTGGGGCAGCGCCCCAGTTCGGGAAGGGACGGGTCGGGGAAAAGGCCCCGCGCAGCGGCCCGCCCGCCGCCGGACCGCGACGCCGGCCAGGGGCTACACACCCGGCAACCGCTTCCCCCGCACCGCCTGAACGTCCAGCTCAACCCGCAGCGTCGCCCCGATCGCCGAGATCCCCGCCTGAACGACCTGGTTGTAGTTCATGGCGAAGTCGTCCCGCCGCAGCTCCGCCGTCGCCCGGAAGGCCGCCCGTACGCCGCCCCACGGATCCGGCCCGGTCCCCAGGTAGCTGAGGTCCAGGTCGACCTCACGAGCGACCCCGTGCAGCGACAGCTCACCCCGCACCGTCCACCGGTCCGGCCCCGCCGGGACAACGCCCGTACTGCTGTACCTGATCTCCGGAAAGCGCTCCACATCCAAGAAGTCCGGCGACTTCAAATGCCCGTCCCGCATCCCGTTCCCCGTGTCGATGCTCGCCGCACCGATCACCGCCTCCACCCGCGACTTCTCAAGATCCTCCGCGATCTCGATCCGCCCGCCGAATTCCAGGAACCGGCCGTGCACGCTGGAGATCCCCAGATGCTGGGCGACCGCCGCCACCGAGGAGTGCGCAGGGTCGAGCGTCCAGATGCCCGGCGGCGGGAGTTCCACGCCGCCCTGGCGGGCCAGGACGACCGTGCCGGCCTCCGCCCGTCCGGTCGCCGTGACGAACGCCGTGGACGCCGCCGGGGTGTAACCGGCCGCCGTGACGATCACCGTGTAAGGACCGGGTGACAAGGGAGCATCGGTCCTTACCGAACCCTCCTCATCCGCAGCCGCCCGGATCACCTGCGTGCCCGTCATGTCGGTCACGGTCATCACCGCGTGCTGCACGGCCCAGCCGTCCCGGGTCCGTACCTGTGCGCGAAGTCCCATCCCGTTCTCTCTCCTTGCCAACGCATTACGAGGGCCCCGGGGCCGGGGCCGGCAGGCGTCCCCTGCCTGCCGGCTCCGCCACCGGGGCCCGTTTCCACACCGGCCGCAAGACGGATTACTCGCCCGGGTGGGCGAGTTCGATGTCGTGGCCGTCGACGCCCCGGCCCGTGACCGTGAGCGCTCCGGCCACCGGCGGGTAGCCGGTCGCGACGACCGTGTACTCGCCCGAGTCGAGGTCGGCGAAGGCGTACGCCCCGTCGTCCCCGGTGGTGGAGGTGGCGACCACGTTCCCGGCCGCGTCCATCAGCGTCACCCGGGCGTCGGCCAGCGGACGCCGGCCTGCGCCGCCGCGTACCGTGCCCTGGACCAGCGCACCGGCCTGGAGCGCGACCTCGATACGGGTGACGCCCTGGCCGCCGATCTCCACCGGCAGCGCCATCGGCCGGAATCCGGCCGCGTTCACCGCGACCGTCACCGTGCCCGGGATCAGCTCGCCGAAGACGAACTCGCCCTGTGCGGCGGACTTGCCCGTGGCCAGCACATCGCCGCGCACGTCCGTCACGATCACCATCGCGTCCTCCACCGGCAGGCCGCCGTCGGCGGCGCGCACGGTTCCGGTGAGGCCGCTCGTACCGGACAGGAGGATGTCGTACGCGACGGGCTCGTCACCCACGACCACCGTGGAGGCCTGCGGCTGGAAGCCGTCGGCGGAGGCGATCAGGACGTACGAACCGGCTGCCGGGGCGTCCAGCGCGTAACGGCCCTCCTGCGCGACCGCGCGGCCGAGCTGCCGCCCGGCCAGGGAGATCAGCGTGACCGCGGCCCGCGGCACGGCTGCTCCCTCGGCGGTACGGACCGTGCCGTGCAGGGTCCGGCCCGTCACGGGCGGGGCGGGGGTGGCGACGGCCTCGGTGGCGGACACGGGCTGCGGCGTTTCCACAGCGGCCGGCGCCGCATCGTCGTTGGACGACTTCAAAGCGACCTCCTTCACGAACAGCACCAGCACGAGACCGATCAGCGCGATGGGCGCGGCGTACAGGAAGAGGTCGGCGACCCCGTCGCCGTACGCGCTCTCCATGACGGTCCTGACCGGCTTCGGCAGCGCGTCCATGTCCGGGATGGTGTCGCCGGAGCCCGCCGCGCCCGGCTTGATGTGGAGCGCGGCCAGGCCGTCCTCGACGTAATGCGTGATGCGGCTGGAGAGCACCGCGCCGAGCGCGGAGACGCCGACCGCGCCACCGAGGGAGCGGGTGAAGGTGACGAGTGAGCTGGCCGCGCCGAGCTCGGCGGGCTCCACCTGGTTCTGCGAGGCCAGGACCAGGTTCTGCATCATCATGCCGAGGCCGAGGCCGAGGACCGCCATGTAGACGGCGACCTGCCAGTACTCGGTGTCGTACGTGATGGTGCTGAGCAGGCCGAGGCCCGCGACCAGGCCGACACCGCCGCCGACCAGGAAGCCCTTCCAACGGCCGGTCTTAGTGATGATCTGGCCGGAGACCGTGGAGGAGATGAAGAGGCCCGCGATCATCGGGATCGTCATGACGCCGGACATCGTCGGCGACTTGTCCCGCGCCAGCTGGAAGTACTGGCTGAGGAAGACGGTCGAGCCGAACATCGCGACACCGACGAAAAGACTCGCGAAGGACGTGAGGGCGATCGTGCGGTTACGGAAGAAGCGCAGCGGAATCAGGGGCTCCGCGGCCTTCGTCTCGACGAGGATGAAGATGAGCCCGAGCACGACCGAGCCGCCGACCATGGCGTACGTCTGCCACGAGATCCAGTCGTAGTTGTCGCCCGCCAGGGTCACCCAGATCATCAGCAGGGAGACGGAGGCGGCCAGGAAGAAGGCGCCGAGCCAGTCGATCTTCACCTTGCGGCGTACGACCGGGAGCTTGAGGGTCTTCTGGAGGAGTACGAGGGCGATGGCCGCGAAGGGTACGCCGACGTAGAAGCACCAGCGCCAGCCCAGCCAGTCGGTGTCGGTGATGACACCGCCGAGCAGCGGCCCGCCGACCGTGGCGACGGCGAACGTCGCGCCGATGTAACCGGCGTACCGGCCGCGCTCACGCGGCGGGATCATCGCGGCGATCACGATCTGCGAGAGCGCGACCAGACCGCCGGTACCGATGCCCTGGAGCACGCGGAAGGCGATGAGCGTGCCGGTGTTCTGAGAAATGCCTGCGAGCGCCGAGCCGATGACGAAGATGACCAGGGCTATCTGGACCAGCAGCTTCTTGCTGAAGAGGTCCGCCAGCTTGCCCCAGAGGGGCGTGGTCACGGTCATGGAGAGGAGGGCGGCGGTGACGACCCAGGTGTACGCGCTCTGGGTGCCGTCCAGGTCCCGGATGATCTCCGGGAGGGCGTTGGACACGATCGTCGACGACAGCATCGCGACGAACATGCCGAGCAGAAGAACGGTGAGGGCCTCCATGATCTGCCGGTGAGTCATCGGCGCGCCGCCGTCGGAGGGGGAGTGGTGGGGGGACCCCTGCTTGGCGTGGCCGCCCCGCACACCGGCCGGTGTGGTCGTAGCCATTGAATTCCTTTGCTTTACGCGGGTGTTGCGGGTGTCGCGGGTATCGCTGAGTCGTGCTCGAAGTGGTGCGGGGCCCGCGCCCGGCAGTCTCCGCTGTGCTTTGCCGGGGGGCGACCCCCGGACCCCCGGCCGTCAAAACTGCTGCGCAGGCGGGCCAGCATCGTGTTGAGCTGTCCGACCTCGTCGTCGGACCAGTCGTCGAGGGCGCCGGCGAGCGTCTGGGTGTAGCGCTCGGAGAGTTCCTCCAGGAGCGCCCGGCCCGCCGGGTTGAGCCGCAGGATGCGTGAACGCTTGTCGCACGGGTCGGGGGCCCGGTCGATCCAGCCACCCTCCGCCACATGCGCCACGTGCCGGCTGGTTACCGACATGTCGACCGCGAGGAGTTCGGCGAGCCGGCTCATCCGCATCTCGCCGTGCCGGTCGAGGAGGGTGAGTACGGCGGCCGATCCGGCCGGGCAGTGCGCGGGCAGGACGCGTGCGAGATCGCGCTTCACGGCACCTATGGCGCTGAGTTGCCGGGCCAGTTCCTCGAACTGGCTCTGTGCGGCCACGGGCACCTCCGAACGTCTTGTTGCTTAGGGCAACCATAGAAGTAGTTGGTTGCTTCAGGCAAACTAATTCGGGCCTGTGGGGGTAAAGGAACCCAAAAGGCTCCGTGCGCGGCGGGTCAAGGGCGTCCGCACGGCCGGTAAAGCCGCAGATCACACGCATCGGAGGGTCCGGGGGTGTGCGGAGCGGGCCCACTTCGCTAGGGTCGTGCCCCATGGCACACAACCCCCACGCTCCGCAGGGCCCCGAGGGTCAGCACGACCCGGCAGGCAGCACCCAGATGTTCCGCGCCTTCGTAGACGACGGCGAACCGCAGCGGCAGCAGCCGGCCGCGGCCGCCGCGTCGGGCGGACCCAAGACCGGCCTGATCATCGGCGTCGTAGCCGTCGTCGCGATCCTCGCGGCGGTCGCCTGGCTCGCGCTCGGCTGATCACGTTGTAAACGATCACTGCCAGTCGGCGGTGACCTTCTGGGTCTCGATACGCATACCCAGCGGCACCCGCCAGGCGTCCACGCACACGGTGTACGTCTTCTTCACGGCCGCGCCCGCGGCGATCGGCCCGGGCAGCGGCTGGGTCGACATCCTGGTGTCCCAGTCGACGCCGAGAGCGCCGATGATGTGCGTCGCGAAGGTCACGGTGCCCGAACGGACCGCTGATTCCCCGGTGTTGCTGAACGGTACGGTCACCTTCTCGCACCACCGCTTCTCGCCGGCCGCGAGCACAGGGTCACCGAGCTTGAGTACGGCGGGCCCCGCGGGCGGCGCCGGTGAACTCGGCGCCCCGGGCGTTCCGGGCGTTCCGGTCACCGGTGGCTTTGTCGACGTACCGCCATCGCTGCCGCCATTGGTGCCGTTATCGCCGCCGCCGCCGCCGCCACTGTCGCTGCCGTCGCCAGGCACGCCGGGCGCGTCCGTCGAGCCCGGGCTGCCGCCGTCGCCGGACGGCTCCTCGCCGCCGGCGCCGGGCGTACCTCTGTCGTGCTCGTCGGCGCCACTTTCCGGCGCCGAGGACGAGGACGAGGACGAGGCGGAGGGCGAGGATGGAGACGGGGACCCGCGCCCGTCACCACCATCACCATCACCACCACCCCGCGCACTGTCCCCGTCGAGCGGTACCAACTCGACCTTGCCCTCCGGCGGTACGGCCCGTCCCGGCCCCCGCTCCGGCCCCGAGCCCGCCGTGCCGACCGCCACGTACCCGTCGTCGTCGCCGCTCCCGCCGCCGCACGCGGCCAGCACCCCGCCCAGACACAGCACAACCGTCGCGGCGCTCGTCGCAGCGCCTCGGCGGCCGTGTGTCAGACCATGACGTCGCATCGCGCCAGTGTGTCTGACGCACCGTCAATTAGGAAGGGTCCAGCAGGTGTTCAGGTTCAGGGTCCAGCGTCAGTCGGCGATGAGGCCTTCCCTCAGCTGCGAGAGCGTGCGCGTCAGCAGGCGCGAGACGTGCATCTGGGAGATGCCGACCTCTTCGCCGATCTGGGACTGGGTCATGTTGGCGAAGAACCGCAGCATGATGATCTGGCGTTCACGCGGCGGCAGTTTGGCCAGCAGCGGCTTCAGCGATTCGCGGTACTCGACGCCTTCCAGCGCCGTGTCCTCGTATCCGAGCCGGTCCGCCAGCGAACCCTCGCCGCCGTCGTCCTCGGGAGAGGGCGAGTCCAGCGAACTGGCCGTGTAGGCGTTGCCCACCGCCAGCCCGTCGACGACGTCCTCCTCCGACACCCCGAGCACCGCAGCGAGTTCGGGAACGGTCGGCGAACGGTCGAGCTTCTGCGCGAGGTCGTCGCTGGCCTTCGTCAGCGCGAGCCGCAGCTCCTGGAGGCGGCGCGGGACCCGTACCGACCAACTGGTGTCGCGGAAAAAGCGCTTGATCTCGCCCACGACCGTCGGCATCGCGAACGTCGGGAATTCCACGCCCCGTTCGCAGTCGAAACGGTCGATCGCCTTGATCAGGCCGATCGTGCCGACCTGGACGATGTCCTCCATCGGCTCGTTGCGGCTGCGGAACCGAGCCGCGGCGTAACGCACCAGAGGGAGGTTGAGTTCGATGAGCGTGTCCCGTACGTACGTACGGTCAGGGCTGTCCTTGTCCAGGGCGGCAAGCCGCAGGAAGAGCGAGCGGGACAGAGTGCGGGTGTCGATTACTTCCGGCTGTGACGCGACGAGCGGCGGCGGAGGAGCCGTCACCTGGTCGAGCACGGCGGGCATTTCCTTCGTGAGCACCTTCGAGCTGCCCTGATCTGCGGACATGCCGGCCCCCTTTCAAGCACTGAGGTCGCTGACGGTAGCGTCGGGCGCTCCCGTCGGAGGAAGCAGCCTCCACCTGAATACCGGCGGCGGAGCTGCGGCAAACGCGGTTCCAGCAGAATGTCACATGTCGGCAACACGCTGTAGCGCCAAGTCGACAAATCTGCGCAGGAAAAGGGGGGTGTGCGGCTTTTCGGCCATTCGGCGGGTACTACACGATCTGGTTACGCCTCGATTCGATTTGCGGATCGAAGGCGGGCGAAGCTTCTCGCCAGAAGCCTTGACACATGCATCTGCGAGACGCCCAGTTCGGCGCTGATCTGGGACTGTGTCAGGTTGTTGTAATACCGGAGCAGCAGGATCCGTTGTTCGCGCTCGGGCAGCTGTACGAGCAGATGCCGTACGAGGTCGCGATGCTCGACGCCGGCCAGTGCCGGGTCCTCGTACCCGAGCCGGTCGAGCAGCCCCGGCAGCCCGTCACCTTCCTGGGCAGCCTCCAGTGAGGTCGCGTGGTACGAGCGCCCCGCCTCGATACAGGCCAGTACCTCGTCCTCGGAGATCCGCAGGCGCTCCGCGATCTCGGCGGTCGTGGGGGAGCGCCCGTGGGCCGTCGTGAGGTCCTCGGTGGCCCCGCTGACCTGCACCCACAGCTCGTGCAGCCGCCGGGGTACGTGGACGGTCCTGACGTTGTCGCGGAAGTACCGCTTGATCTCGCCCACGACGGTCGGCATCGCGAAGGTCGGGAACTGCACGCCGCGGTCCGGGTCGAACCGGTCGATCGCGTTGATCAGCCCGATCGTGCCGACCTGTACGACGTCCTCCATCGGCTCGTTGCGGCTGCGGAACCGGGCGGCGGCGTACCGCACCAGCGGCAGGTTCGCCTCGATGAGCGCTCCGCGCACGCGGTTGTGCTCGGGTGTCCCCGGGTCCAGCCCCTTCAGCTCCCCGAACAGCACCTGCGTGAGTGCCCTGGTGTCCGCGCCGCGGCTCTTGGGGGTGCCGCCCGCCGGGGGTTCCGGGGCGGTCTCGGGCGGGAGCGGCTGAAGCTGCTGGGGCGGAGCTTGAGGCGCTGTACTGGCCGGCACGGTCACGCCACCCCTCTTCTCGGTCAACCAAGGTCAACTCATCCGTCAAAAGCGGTCATAGCATCACAAGACATGTGCACTGTGTGCAAGCACCGCATAACTCCGTGTTGAGGGGCAAGTTGGGGCGTAAACATACAAAAACCCCGCACCGGACTGGTGCGGGGCCTGCTGACGCGGGGGCTCAGAACTCGTAGTCGGCGATCACCCACGTGGCGAATTCACGCCACTGTCCGGCGGCCGCCTGGTGGGCCGGGTGCTCGATGTACCGCTTCAGCGCATCGCGGTCCTGGACCGCCGAGTTGATGGCGAAGTCGTACGCGATGGGCCGGTCGGTGATGTTCCAGGCGCATTCCCAGAACTCCAGCTCGGGAACGACCCCGTCGAGCGCTTCGAAGGCCTTCACACCGGCGACGACGCGCGGCTCGTCCCGCTCGACACCCTCGTTGAGCTTGAAGAGGACCAGATGGCGGATCAAGGGGCACTCCTTCGATACGGACTTCGGTGCGGAGGGCGTCCGCTTACCTGATTAGCGCGGACATGAAGTCACCGACGCCCTGTGCTGCGCTGGCCACGCCCTCGAACCCTATCTGGACGAGATCGGCCGACCTGTCGGGGTCCGTGATGATCGTGTACAGCACGAAGACCACGAGCATGTACAGCGCGATCTTCTTCGTTTGCACCATCTGTGCGGCCTCCCCTGCCGGTCCCGTGAGTCGCGTGAGTCTAACCGCACAACACGAAAGCCCCGACTCGGGGAGTCGGGGCTTCCGTTCTGAGCGGTAGCGGTGGGATTTGAACCCACGGAGGAGTTGCCCCCTCACACGCTTTCGAGGCGTGCTCCTTAGGCCGCTCGGACACGCTACCGAGAGAGAGCTTAGCCCACGCCGGGCCGTGCTCCGAAATCGGTTCTTCAGCGGTCCCGGAAGAAGGCTGTCAGCTGCGCCGAGCACTCCCTTTCGAGTACGCCCTGGATGACCTCGGGCCGGTGGTTCAGCCGCCGGTCCCGTACGACGTCCCAGAGCGAACCCGCGGCGCCCGCCTTCTCGTCGAGCGCCCCGAAGACGACCCGGTCCACCCGCGACTGTACGAGCGCACCCGCGCACATCGTGCACGGCTCCAGCGTGACGACGAGCGTGCAGCCCGTCAGCCGCCACTCGCCGAGCTTGAGCGCCGCCCTGCGGACGGCCAGCACCTCGGCGTGCGCCGTCGGGTCACCCGTCGCCTCACGCTCGTTGTGGCCCGCCGAGAGCAGCGAGCCGTCGGGGCCCAGCAGGACGGCGCCGACCGGCACGTCGCCGGCCTCCGCCGCCCGCGCCGCCTCGTCCATGGCCAGGCGCATGGGCGCCCGCCACCGGTCCCGTACCGGATCGGGTTCCGGTTCCGGTTCTTCTTCTGTCGCTGCCGGGCTCACTACTGGACGGTCTCCAGTACGTCGGCGGCGCCCAGCGCGTCGGCGATCTCGGCAAGTGCGTCCGTGCTCAGCGCCAGCAGCTCCTTCTCGGACAGGCCGAGGTCCGCCAGGATCCCCGTCTCCCCGAGCGGACCCGCCGGTACGACGCCGCCGTCGTCCGCCGTGAGCTCCTCCTCGTCGTTCTCGTCGTTGAGTGCGTCTTCCGGTTCCCCGTCCTCGGTGCCGTCGAGGTCGACGAGGTCTTCCAGGGCATCCGGGTCCTCGGGGTCCCGGCCGAGCAGTTCGTCGGTGAGCAGGATCTCCCCGTACGAGGAACGAGCGGCCGCGGCCGCGTCCGAGACATAGATACGAGGGTCCTCCTCGCCGTCCACCCGGACGAGGCCGAACCATGCGTCTTCCTGCTCGATGAAGACGATCACCGTGTCGTCGTCGACCGTGGCCTCGCGGGCCAGATCGGTCAGGTCGGACAGGGTTTCCACGTCGTCGAGCTCCGTGTCGCTCGCTTTCCACCCGTCTTCGGTGCGCGCGAGCAGTGCGGCGATGTACACCGTGACTCTCCCACTGTCTTGAGAAGTGCCGGTTGGAGTTCCTCCCGGCCGGAGGGTGTCGCTCAGGTTGTTGCTGAGGTTGGGGAGAAACCGTTTCGCAGCTCCGAGCCCCGCCCACTCGGAATCGTGGCAGAAACAATCGCTCCGCGAGAGGTCTTCCGCTCTTGCGTCGTGTACCAGTTCTGCGAGATAGGCCCTACCAGCGGAAGGTACGCATCCGCATCTGCTGCCGCATCCGGGCCGCTCGGGCCCGGCGTGGCTGTACCCGTTCGCGCAGCGCCTTCGCCTCGTGCAACTCGCGCAGGAACTGGGCGCGCCGCCGCCTGCGGTCGACCAGACCCATGTTTTCCTGCTGTTCCTGTTCTTGTCCGGCTTCCTGTTCCTGATCCTGCTCCTGGTCCCCGTCCGGCATCGGCCCCACCACCCCAAGCCCGCGTCTGTCCCCACCCCACCTTCCCTCCGGCCGGCGTGTTGATGCCAGCGCGGGCGCCCCACATGCCCGGCTACTGTTGACGGCATGCGGATCCACGTCGTCGACCACCCGTTGGTGGCGCACAAACTCACCACGCTGCGCGACAAGCGCACCGACTCCCCGACCTTCCGGCGCCTCGCCGACGAGCTGGTCACCCTGCTCGCGTACGAGGCCACCAGGGACGTGCGCACCGAACAGGTCGACATCCATACCCCCGTGACGTCGACGACGGGCGTGAAACTGTCCCACCCGCGCCCCCTCGTCGTACCGATCCTGCGGGCCGGTCTCGGCATGCTCGACGGCATGGTGCGGCTGCTGCCGACCGCAGAGGTGGGCTTCCTCGGCATGATCCGCAACGAGGACACGCTCCAGGCGGAGACGTACGCGACCCGGATGCCGGAGGACCTCTCCGGCCGCCAGGTGTACGTCCTCGACCCGATGCTGGCCACCGGCGGCACGCTGGTCGCGGCGATCCGTGAGCTGATCAAGCGCGGCGCGGACGATGTCACGGCGGTCGTGCTGCTCGCGGCGCCCGAGGGCGTCGAGCTCATGGAGCGCGAGCTGGCCGGCGCGCCGGTCACCGTGGTCACGGCCTCGGTCGACGAGCGGCTCAACGAGCACGGCTACATCGTGCCGGGCCTCGGCGACGCGGGTGACCGGATGTACGGGACCGCCGGCTAGCCGCTGTTCGTACGCCCAACCGTTCTCGCAGCGTTCTCAGCACTTCCCGGAGGGCGCGGGCGCGGGCCTGGCCAGAGCGGCCAGGGCCTTGTCCGCGTCCTTCTTCGTGGTCAGCGTCTTGAAGGCCGTGCCCAGGATCAGGTCCACGTCGGCGCCTTTGCGCGTGTCGGCCTTGTGTACGGCGCCCTTGAGCTGCGTACCGAGTACGGGCAGGATGCCGGAGGCCGCCTTGGGCGCGCCCAGCAGTATCCCGGCGCCCTTGACCTTCTTGTCGTACTCCGGCGGCGCGTTGCCGACCTTGCCGATGGTGAAGCCGCGCTTCTTCAGCTCGTCGGCGGTTTCCTTGGCGAGGCCGCCGCGCTTGGTCGCGTTGTAGACGTTGACCTTGATGGTGCGCGGCTTGGGCAGGGCCGCGTCGCGCGCCGGTGCGGAGGGTGCGGCGGCCTTCGCCTTCAGCTTGTCGCAGCCCCGCGCGCGTCCGGCGGCCGAGGTCTTCTTCCCGCCGCCGCCCGTGAAGATATCGATGAGCTGCAGTGTCCCCCAGCCGGCGAGGCCGAGGGCCACGATGGAGGCCACCACCGCGAGGATGGCCCTGCGCCGGTTCCGGGGGCGTCGCATACGCGGGTACTTGTCGCCCGTAATGCGGTACTTTCCGCCCATGCCGGGGGGTGTCAGCATGCTCATGGGCGCAGCGTAGTGCGCCTCAGTGATGATGCCTACTAAATGATCAATGACATCGGGTCAGGCCAACCCATAAGGCGCAATGAGACGTCCGTTCGGGCGGCTCGGGAGTCCCGAGCGCGTCACGTGCCGTCGAGTTCGAGGACGCGCGCGTGCAGCACCTGGCGCTGCTGGAGCGCGGCTCGGACCGCGCGGTGCAGTCCGTCCTCCAGGTAGAGGTCGCCCTGCCACTTCACGACGTGGGCGAAGAGGTCGCCGTAGAACGTCGAGTCCTCGGCCAGCAGTGTCTCGAGGTCCAGCTGACCCTTGGTGGTCACCAGCTGATCGAGGCGGACCGGGCGCGGCGCGACATCCGCCCACTGCCGGGTGCTTTCCCGGCCGTGGTCGGGATACGGCCGGCCGTTTCCGATGCGCTTGAAGATCACACGGAAAGCCTACCGGGCGAGGGGGTCCGGGCGCAGCCATGAGGCCGGGGTGCAAAGGTCTTATTCGGCGCCAGAACGGGAGTAAAGCGCGAGCGGAGGCGGATCTTCCGGTGATGCCGGGTCCTCGAGCGGCCGGTCCGCGCCGATTGCGGGCGAGGAGTTCCCCTCATTCGGAGTACGCCCCCGAGCAGCCGTTGACCCGGGCGGCGCCGGCGCGAGAGTGCCCTACTTCGCCGGGGGCTTCTTCTTCGCCGCGGCCTTCGTCTGCTGCTTGAACGCCCGCACCTTCGCCAGCGACTCGGGCCCCCTGATGTCCGCCGCCGACCGGTACGAGCCCTCGTCGCCGTACGACCCCGCCGCCTCCCGCCACCCCTGGGGGCGTACGCCGAGCTGCTTGCCCAGCAGGGCCAGGAAGATCTGGGACTTCTGCTTGCCGAAGCCGGGCAGCGCGTTCAGCCGGGCCAGCAGTTCCTTGCCGGTGGCGACATCGCGCCAGATCGCGGTCGTGTCACCGTCGTACTCGTCCACCAGGTACTGACACAGCTGCTGCACCCGCTTGGCCATCGACCCCGGGTAACGGTGCACGGCCGGCTTGGCCGACAGGAGCTCGGCGAAGGCCTCCGGGTCGTACGCGGCGATCTCGTGCGCGTCGAGGTCGTCGGCGCCCATCCGCTGGGCGATCGTGTACGGGCCCGCGAACGCCCACTCCATGGGGATCTGCTGGTCGAGCAGCATGCCGATCAGGTCGGCTAGCGGGCTGCGGCCGAGCAGTTCGTCGGCTTCCGGTTGCTGGGCGAGGCGGATTTCGGGGCTCATCCCTCGATGATCACGCAAACGCGCCGGCTTCGCACACCTCGTCGGCGTACCCGTCGCAAAAGCCTCTCCGCATACGCAAGACGTTTCGTCTCGCCATCCCGCCGGCCCAAGCCCGTGGGCGTACGGGCCCGACCCGGCCAATGATCGAGGAGTGATCGAGGAGTGGTCGAGGCGACCAACCAGGCCAGAAGGAAGGACGCGCCC
Organism: Streptomyces sp. ISL-96; assembly: GCF_018614035.1. Lineage (GTDB taxonomy): Bacteria > Actinomycetota > Actinomycetes > Streptomycetales > Streptomycetaceae > Streptomyces. Next base: position 21,288 of record NZ_JAGGPA010000026.1, on the reverse strand, counting down.
ATGTCCGACGCGCCACCCCCACCGCCCGGCGACCTCCCCCCGCCCGGCTGGTCCGCCTCCCCGCCGCCGCCCGAGAAGAAGCGCCGGGTCTGGCCCTGGGTCCTCCTCGGCCTGCTGTTTCTCTTCGCCGGCGGCTGCATCGCCGTCATCGCCACCGTCGCCACGGTGGTCGACGACGAGTCGGACCGGACCGTGACCGTGAAGTACGTCGTGACCGGTGACGCCAAGGGCGTCACCATCGCCTACACGACCTGGAGGGACGGGAACGCCTCGTCCGACACCGTGTCCGACGCCCGGCTCCCGTGGCGCAGGGAAGTCGACACCAGTGGCTTCGCCAAGGGCGGCTCCCTGACCGTCACCACCGGGTCCTCCGGCGGCACCGCCACCTGCTCCGTCACGGTGGACGGCGGCGAGCCGCAGACGGCCACCGCCACCGGAAGGTTCGCCACCGCGACGTGTGACGATTTCTGACCCGGCGGGTGCGTCATCCGGCGACGTACTGCCGCAGGTGCCGCGCCGTCAGTGTGTCCCCGTCGGCCACCAGCTCCGCCGGGGTGCCGGTGAAGACCACGCGGCCGCCGTCGTGGCCGCCGCCCGGACCGAGGTCGATCAGCCAGTCCGCCCGCGCCATGACCGCCTGGTGGTGCTCGATGACGACGACCGTGTTCCCGGCGTCGACCAGCCGGTCGAGAAGCGCCAGGAGCTTGTCGACGTCCGCCATGTGCAGCCCGGTGGTCGGCTCGTCCAGGACGTACGTCGTCGACTTCTCCGCCATGTGGATCGCCAGCTTCAGCCGCTGCCGCTCGCCGCCCGACAGGGTGTTGAGCGGCTGGCCGAGGCGGAGGTAGCTCAGGCCGACGTCGGTCAGCCGGCCCAGGATCGCGCGGGCCTGCCCGGACGGGAAGAAGTCGTACGCCTGGGCCATCGACATGCCCAGCACCTCGCTGATGTTCTTGCCGCGCAGGGTGTAGGTGAGTACCTCGGGCGTGAAGCGCCTCCCCTCGCACTTCTCGCAGACCGAGGCCACGCCGGCCATCATGGCGAGGTCGGTGTAGACGAGGCCGAGGCCGTTGCACACCGGGCAGGCGCCCTCCGAATTCGCGCTGAAGAGTGCTGCCTTGACGCCGTTCTCCTTGGCGAAGGCGGTACGGATCGGGCCCAGCAGCCCGGTGTACGTCGCCGGATTGGAGCGGCGCGAGCCCCGGATGGGGGACTGGTCGGCGACCGCCACGCCGTCGCGCACCGACAGGTAACCGTGGATCAGTGAGCTCTTGCCGGACCCGGCGACGCCGGTCACCACGGTCAGTACACCGGTAGGGATGTCGACGGAGACGTCCCGCAGATTGTGCAGGTCCGCGCCCTCGATCGCGATCTTCCCGTGCGGCTCGCGCACGCTCTCGCGCAGCCGCGCCCGGTGTCCGAGGTGGCGCCCGGTGAGCGTCCCCGAGGCGCGCAGGCCGGGTACGTCGCCGCTGTAACAGACCTGCCCGCCCGCCGAACCCGCCCCCGGACCCAGGTCCACCACATGGTCCGCGATCGCGATCACCTCGGGCTTGTGCTCGACGACGAGGACCGTGTTGCCCTTGTCGCGCAGGCGCAGCAGGAGGTCGTTCATGCGGCTGATGTCGTGCGGGTGCAGGCCGATGGTCGGCTCGTCGAAGACGTACGTGACGTCGGTGAGGCTGGATCCGAGGTGGCGGACCATCTTCACGCGCTGCGCCTCGCCGCCGGAGAGCGTGGACGACGTACGGTCCAGGCTCAGATAGCCGAGCCCGATCTCGACCAGCGAGTCCAGGGTGTGGCTCAGGCCCGCGAGCATCGGCGCGACCGACGGATCGGCGATCGTCCGTACGAAGGCGGCCAGGTCGCTGATCTGCATCGCCGAGCACTGGGCGATGTTGACGCCGTCGATCACCGAGGACAGCGCGGCGGCGCTGAGGCGGGTGCCGCCGCAGGCCGGGCAGTCGGTGAAGACCACCGCCCGGTCGACGAAGGCCCGGATGTGGGGCTGCATCGATTCGCGGTCCTTGGAGAGGTAGACGCGCTGGACCTTCACCACGAGGCCTTCGTACGTCACGTTGATGCCGCCGGACTTGATCTTGGTGGACGGCTTGTGGAGGAAGTCGTCCCACTCGGCGGGCGTGAAGTCCTTCAGTTTCGTGTCGGGGTCGTAGAGGCCGGAGTCGGCCATGACCTGCCAGTACCAGGCATCGACCGCGAAACCGGGGACGGTGATCGCCCCTTCCCTGAGGGACAGTTCACGGTCCACGAGCTGATCGACGTCGATCTTCGTCACCTGCCCGATGCCCTCGCACTCGGGGCACATGCCCTCCGCGCTGTTGAAGCTGAAGGCGGTGGAGGTGCCGATGTGAGGGGTGCCGAGGCGGCTGAAGATGATCCGCAGCATCGTGTACGCATCGGTCGCCGTGCCCACCGTAGAACGGGAGTTGGCGCCCATCCGCTCCTGGTCGACGACGATCGCCGCGCTCAGATTGTGCAGGGCGTCGACGTCGGGGCGGCCCATGCTCGGCATGAACGACTGGATGAAGGCCGTGTACGTCTCGTTGATCAGGCGCTGGGACTCCGCGGCGATGGTGCCGAAGACGAGGGAGGACTTGCCCGAACCGGAGACACCGGTGAAGACCGTGAGCCGGCGCTTGGGGAGGTCGACCGACACATTCGCCAGGTTGTTCTCGCGGGCTCCGCGGACCTGGATCACGTTGTGGTGGTCCGCGGTGGTCGGCTGATGGCTGGACGGGTCGGCAGACATTTCCGGCTCTCTTCTTGGATTCGTGGGGAGGGCGGTCGTACAGTCTGTCGATTCAGTGGTCCGCATGGGGCGGAACTCAGCAGTCCGGAAACCGCCGGGCAGGGGTACGGCAGGTACGGCAGCAGGTACGGCAGGGGTACCTTTTCGGCCATGAACTCTCCCGCCGCGCTCGACATCAACCAGGCCCACGCCCGGCTGGCCGACCTGACCGTCATCGACGTACGCGCACCGGGCGAGTACGCCTCCGGACACCTCCCCGGCGCCCACAACGTCCCCCTCGACCGGCTGCACCACGCGCTGCCCGCGATCGAGGAAGCCGCGGAGCAGGGCGAGATCCTGGTCGTCTGCGCGACCGGCACGCGCTCCGAGAACGCCTGCCGGACGCTCGCCGGCCTCGGCGTCACCGCCTCAACCCTCACCGGCGGAACCACCGGCTGGGCGGCGCGCGGGCACGAGCTGAACCGCCCCGCGGGAGGCGGCCGCAGCGCCTGGGCCATGGAGCGGCAGGTCCGGCTCGCCGCCGGGGCCCTGGTCCTGACGGGCCTCGTCCTCGGCCTGCTGCACCCGGCCTGGCAGCTGCTCTCCGCCGGGGTCGCGGGCGGCCTGGTCTTCTCCGCGCTCACCAACACCTGCGGCATGGCAGTGGTCCTGGGCAAGCTTCCGCACAACCGGCCGCGCACCGCGGCAGCGGACCTCGACACGACGCTGGCCGCCCTCAGACAGCGCCGGGGCTGACTTCCGCGGCCGGGCGCGCGTCGCTCATGGCAACGTGATGCCCGCGTACGGGTCGCGCCCGGCGCGGATCTCCTGCACCAGCCCGGCCAGATGCTTCTGCGCCGCCATGAACAGTCCTGGCCCGAAGGTCACCCTGGCCGCGCCCGCCGCCGCCAGGTCGTCGAAGGACAGGGGGCTGCCGGGCCCGTACGCCGCATTGACGGGCGCACCGATGCCGAGCACCAGCGCGCGCAGGGTATGGGCGGACAGGCCGCGCGGGGAGAGCGGGTAGACGCAGTCGGCGCCGGCTTCGACGTAGGCCCGGCCACGGGTGACGGCGTCCGCGAGCAGCTCCTCGTCCATACGGTCGGGGTCGGCGTCGGGGTCGGCGTCGGGGTCGGCGTCGGCGTCGGCGGAGCCGTGCAGGAACGTGTCGATGCGCGCGTTGAGCACCACATCCGGCGCCGCCCGGCGGAAGGCGGCAAGGAACTCGGCCTGTTCGCCGATGTCCACCATGGCGCCGGTACGCGGATCGGAGTCCTCCAGGTTGCAGCCCACCGCGCCGGTTTCCGCCAGCCGTCCGGCGAGCTCGGCGGGCGGCAGGCCGTAGCCGCGCTCCAGGTCGGCGGTCACCGGGAGTTCCACGGCCCGCACGATGCGCGCCACCGCGGCGAACATCTCCGCGGGCGGCGCCGCCTCTTGGTCCTCGTACCCGAGGGCGGGGGCGACCGCGGCGCTGCCGGTGGCGATCGCCGGGAATCCGGCGGCCGCGACGGTGCGGGCGGAGGCGGCGTCCCAGACGTTGGGCAGTACGACCGGCTTGCCCGGGACGTGCAGCGCACGGAGCTCGGCGGCTCGGCGGGCGGCGCTCATGAACGCACCTGCGGGGTGTGGGTGCCGGGGGACGGTGACGGTTTCGGGGTGCTGCTCGGATGGGTCATGTCACCGAGATCAGACAGGAGTTGGCCACCATCCCTGGTCCAATTCCGCGGCGCTCGGCAGGTCCACTTCCACGGGCGTCAGGACCGTTGTCGGCATGATTGTCAGACCCTCGTGGAACGATTGTCCAAGTCGGCTGTAAACAGGGCGGTTTGCGGGTGGGGGCGGCATGGTCTCGTACGACGAGCGCGGTGCGTGCGATGTGTGCGACGCGTGCGGTGGCCCGCGCGGCAGGTGGCGGGCGGTTCTGGGGATGACGCTGTGCGGTCCGTGCGAGCGGACCGGAGGCAGCAGGCCCGGCCGTGACCCGGTGCTGCTCGCCGAGGTGCTGGCCACGACGGCCGTCGAGCTGACCCTGGCGGCCCGCCGTTCGGCCTCCGTACCCGACCCGCGTACGGCCCCGACCACGGCATGCAAGCGGTGCGGCGCCCGGGCCACGTGGCACCGCACCGTACGGGGCCGCTGGATCCTGATCGAGCCGGGCGACCGGCCGCTCGGCGCCGTCCCCGCGGGCAAGCGCTGGCGCATCGCGGGCGACGGCACGGCGGTCAACCTGGGCTCGTCGTCCCCGTCCGACACCTGCCGCATCAGCCACTTCGACCTCTGCCCGGCGCGGGCGCGCTGTTCACCACCGGCCGGGAGCGGAGCGTACGGCTGAACCGCCATAGGCCGCGGCGCGCAGCCGGGTGAGCGCCAGGGCGCGGCGCTGGTGCATGGGCTCTATGCGGGCATCACGCCGTGGATCCCGGAGAGGGTGAAGACCCGTTCGGCGTCCCGCAGGTGGCACCAGGCTCCGAGATAGGGCGGGTCGAGGGTGAGGCGGTCGAGGGTGCGTACGGTGCGGCTTCCTGAAGTGGCGACGTAATCGACCGTGACGGCCGTACCGGTGTCGATGGCATGGGCCAGCTGGCGGACATCGCTGTACGACAGCCACTTCGCGTACCCGGCGACGATCTCCTCGGTATCCGTGCCGAAGGGGATTCCGGCGGGCCCGAACGGGTCGGGTTCCGGTGTGGTCGGCGGGGCGGTCAGGAGCTGGGCGGCCAGGCCATTCAGGTCGGCGGTACGGGCCTTCGCCGGGTGGGGAGCCGCCGTGCTTCGGAGGCCGGCCTGGGTACGGGCCCTCCGCGGGGCCGGTACGGGTGCGGCGGCCCGCTGGGGCCGGGTCTTCTCGACGCGTACGGTTGCGTCGGCCGTCTCGGCCACGGGAGCGTAGCCCTCGGCACGAAGCGCGGCGAGGGTCTGGTCGAGTGGGCTGCGGCTGACCAGGACCGTCGGGGCGAGCCGTCGCAGGCCGAGCTTGGCGAGCTTGCTGTGGACGGCGATCTCGGCCAGGAGCGCGGGCTCCTCGCCGTGGATGACGCAGGCGGCGGGGGCGATGCGTACGCGGCCGTGGCGGCGAGCGGTGTCGGCGATCAGATACGCCAGAGGCTGGGGCAGGGGCCCGGTGGCGATGGCGGACAGGTCGGCTGTGATCTCGTCCGAGGTCCGTCCGGAGTCCAACGCGCGACGGATGCTGCCGGCGCTGAACCGCCACACCGAGGCCGTGCCGCGGGTTTCCCGGTCCGCGGTGGAATCCAGGAGTGCGTCCAGTCGTGCGGTCGGTGTTCCGGCGACGACGGCGGTGAGGTCGACGCCGATCCTGGCCGTGCCGGTGGCCGCGGGCAGCAGACGCCGGCACACGGCGGCCAGTTCGTCCGTGTCATCGGCTCGTAGGGCGGTGCCGAGGGGTGACAGGGCGCCGCGGGCGAGCACGCCGAGCAGTTCGGCCTCGCGGATCGCGGTGGCGAACGGTGTTTCGTCCTGGGGCGTCCGGTCGGCGAGCGGGCGGTGCCATGCCACGAGCGCCCCCAGGTCCGAGGTGGCTCGCGCTCCCTGCCCTGCCGGGAGGCTCGCCGCGGCGGCGAGCAACCCGTGCCGGGTCTGCAAGCAGCCGTCGCAGGGCGGCGCCCCGGAGACTGCGGAGACCGCGGGGAGTGCCTTGTCGTCCTCGTCGCGTGCCTGGGAGGGGGTGAGGGGCAGGTTCCGCCATGCCTTGATCAGCGCGGCGAACTGTTCCGAAGGCTCCTGCGCCGCCCAGGCGTCGTATGCCTTGGTGGCGGCGACGCGGTCACCGTCCCGGGCCAGTAGCCCCGCCGCGTACGCGGCCTCCAGCGTGATGCGCACCACGGCGTCATCGGCTTGGGCGGCCTTGCCGATGCGGGCCAGTTCACGTGCGCCGACACCGCCGGACTTCAGCCTGGCCGGCGGCGCCGCCGAGCATGCCGACAGGACCGAGGCGGCATGCGCTGCGAAGGCCGTGGCTGCGGCTGCCGTCTCCCGGGCGACTTCCGTCGCGGTGACGGGCACCAGTCGCACAGCGGGCGGGGCCGGATCGAACGGCGCGTGCCAGTCGGGGCCGCGCAGCGCGAGTGCCACCTCGACGGGCATGCGGGCGGGCCCGTACCGGTGACGGTCCTGGACCAGAAGTCCCCGCTCCAGCGCCCATCGCTCGCCCGGTTCGGAGCCGGCTCCGGGAGCCCCGAACATGATGAAATCGGGCTGTCGCGGCGCGGACATCGCGCGCCGTTCCAGCAGTTTCCGAGCCGCCGCAGGGGCCTTCGCGACCAACGAGGCGATCAGTTCCGGATCGCTGTGGTGCTCGGCCAGGGCGGCCAGACGCAGCTGCTTGGTGCCGGGCGGCTTGACGCCCAAGGCCACCAGCATGCCGCGCAGTTCGTCGGAGGTCGCACCTGTCAGCAGCTCTTCGAGTGGCGCGTCCAGATCCAGTGGCGTGTCCCATGCCTGCCCCAGGGGTCCGGCCATGTGCAGCGTCCCGTCACCGTCCGGCCAGACCAGCGCGTGATCGGCCAGTACCTCCAGCGTCGCCTCCAGCGCGCGAGCGGCAGCGGGGGCCGTCGCGCCGAGCAACTCGGCCAGGGCGTCGCGCGACGCGCGTGCCCCCAGGGCCGCCAACGCCTCGGCTGCCTGCAAGCACGGCAGCGTGAGCCGGGGCAGGGCGAGTGCCACCGACCCCGGGCGCTGAAGACGGTCCGCCAGCTCCCCAGCCGAGCGCGGCTCCGGAGGGGACGCGGTGTCCCTCCGTGCCGCGAGCACGCGCGCCAGGCGCGGGCGGTCGAGACCGCGCAGCCAGACTGTCAGCGTTGATCCGGACGCCATGGAGAACCTCTCCTCAGGACAATGAACGGCGCCGTGTCGGACCTCGGCCGGTCCGGCGCCGGCTCAAGGATGGCCCATCCAGCGGGCCTGGATGCGCCGCACGGCGGAAGGTTCCCGCCCACGGGTGGTACGAGGCAACCAGAACTGCGACCACGGAACGCAGAAGGCCCCGGCCGGTTTCCCGGTCGGGGCCTTCAAGTGCCCGGTGAGGCACTGGCGGAGGATACGAGATTCGAACTCGTGAGGGGTTGCCCCCAACACGCTTTCCAACTCTGCATGGCCGTGTTCGTCCTGGTTCGCGCCCGTCCACTCGCCGGGTCACGGCCGGACGCGGCGGGAAACTGAACGACCGCGTACGGCCGTGAACGAGACTACGGATGAGACTGTGCCGACGGTCTCGCGCATGTCTCGTCGCAGTGCCTACCGCTTCTTGCGGATCTTGCGCTTCTTGGCCTTGGCTTCTTTCTCCTTGCGTTGCGCGACTCCGTAGGCCGACCAGGGCCCTTGATGCTTCGCGCAACGTGAGGTGCCAACCACTGCAAGGTTCCGGCACGCTGTACCGGCTTTGGTACGCGCGCCGCACCTGGACTGAGATGCCACTCCATCCCCCTACCAAGAGGTCAGGTAACGCCAGACCTCAGGCAGGCTTCCACCTGACAGTCGCCTGGGGGAGGCGTATGCGAGAGGCATGGGAGCACGCTCTTAAACTTCACCGAAGATCAGCCAGAACTACGGCCGACAGCGGTTCAGGCTGGCCTGCTGCTTCCGTTGGTGACCTCTTCGTCCCGAAGCAACTTGGGTGGGAGCTCAGGCTTGGGCTGGTGTGCTCCTCGCCTGCGCTGATGGTCCGCAGGCGTCCGTGCTTGTCCGCCGTTGTGCGTCGGCGTTCTCACGCGGTTAGACACTCACTGCTGCTGCGTCCTGCTGGCGCTTGTGGCAAGGAGCACCTGCTCCGTAGCTCTAGCGAGAACGGTCAGCCACGGCCATTCCGGCCGCTACGAGGCCCCAGAGGGACGGTATCGGACGGGGGCGGTTGCTGGGGTTGCGGTACGGCGCTGCTGTACGGCGGACCGGTCCAGCATCAGCGAGGTGCGACGCCTGTCTCCTGCTTGCCTATCGCAGCGGCGAGCGCAAGGAGCGCCTCAACCTGGGCCATCCGCACCCGGGTCTCAGCACTGAGGCGTCCCTTCGACTCGCGCTCGACGGTTTCGAGCAACTCCTGAGCCTTGTGCGCATGAGCGGCGTAGTCAGCCATGTGACCTCCGGTGTGGGTGATCCACACCGTAGCGACCTTCTGAGGTCGGTGAAGTCTCAACGGCTCAACCAGGCGCTGGGGACTGAACGACACGCTCATCAGCCACGACGAGACCGGTACCGACGCGGAGCGACCACACCGGCCGCCACCACATCGCGGCAGCAGCTGCTCCCCGCCCGCCCATTCCCGGTGGTGCGGTCGCCTCGCGCACCCGTCATCCGTGACGGCGGGGGTACGGCGCCCGGCCCGACTCGTCCCCAACCTCACAAGGCAATACACCTAGCCCATCAACCCGAGCCGTAGGCGTGCGGTCGGCGGCCGGGCTGGAGCGGGGCGCAGACAGGAGCGCAGGCCCGGGCGACGGGCCGCACGCGCCGCGCGTGCGCGGCGGGTGCCTTGATGAAGTAGGGAAAGTTCTACCGTGCATACGTCACGACGGACTCAGCAGCGCTTGATTTGCAGCGGCTCCATGCAGACCGACCTGGTGTTATCGGCCAATGCGGTGGATGGATACCAGATGGTTGCGGGCGTGATCACGGTGCGGGGACGAGGCGGCTCGTGAACCCATCGACGCACAGCCGCTCATAGGCCGCCATGACGGACTCGGGGATTTCTTGTCGGATCATGAACCCTTGCTCTGGATAGATCAGCAGGCGCTGCTGAGCGCCGACGAGCATGTCCAGTACGAGCCGGGAGTCCTGAATTGAGTCCACGTACTCCGTGAACGTCATCGGTGCAGAAGCGCTGACGATCTCGACTTCCGGCCAGAGCTTGCACGCGGTTGCGTAGGCCCGCCGCTCTTCGTACGGCTTGCTGACGAGTAGGACGGACGACACATTCACCCCGTGCTCTGCGAGCAGCGAGCGGGAGAAGCGGACGTTCTCGCCCGTGTTCCTCGCGTTCGGCTCGACGAGGACGGCGTGCGCCGGCACGCCCAGCTCCATGGCCCGTTCCCGGTAGTGCTCCGCCTCGCCTTTCGGCATCCGCTCGCGCGTGGTGCGGCTCGTGGCGCCCGTGAAGACGATCAGCGGCATCATGCCGCGCCGGTACAGGTCTACCGTCACGTCGGCCACCCCAACGTCATGGCTGCCGAGTCCGATGCCCACCGAGCAGGGGCGCGGCTCGTGGTGCATCTGTTGGAAGTCCCAGAGCCGTTGGGCATCGGACCATGCCTGTACCGAGATCACTGGGACGCCTCCTGAGCCGAGTCGGGGACCTTGAAGTCGTACGCCCACGCGAAGCGGCTGGCCGCGTGGATGCCGACCGCGAACTCAACGACGGTCCCGTCGGCGGTGTAGGTGGTCCGGTGGAGTTCGACGACCCACTCGCCGTGTGCCAACTGAAGCAGGGCTGCTTCCTCGGGGGATGCGATCCGCGCGAATAGCTCCTCGCGCATGCGGTCGATCTCGTACCCAGCGTCGTAGAGCACCCGAAAGCCACCACCCTTGCCGGCCGGGCCCGGGGTCGGGTCGACGATTCGTGTCCCCTCGACATGCTCGGGCCGGTAGTAGCTGGTCAGGGTGTGCGTCGGCTGGTCGCCCTCCTTAACGAGCCGGGCGCGCGCGTACACCTCGGACCCCTCGGGCAGACCATGGGCGGCCGCAACGAGGGGCGACGCCTGCACACGGCTGACGCTCTGCGTCTGCTCGCCCCTCTTGTACGCCCTCCCGGAGGCGACGCGGTCGGCGATGAACGCGACTTCGTCGCCGTCCCGCCACTTCGCCTTGTCGTACCGGGCGATACCGAGCCTCTTGAGCGGGGCTTGCTGCCGTACGACGGTGCCGTGACCTCGGGATGAGGTCACCAGCCCTTCGGCTTCCAACGCCTTGTAGGCAGCGTGAACCGTGGACTTCGAGCCTTCACCTGCTTCGACAAGGTCCCGGATGTGCGGCAGTTGCTGGCCAGGGGCGTACTCGCCCCTCTTGATCCGCTCAGCCAGCTTGTCTGCCAGTTCCCGCCACTTGGGTGACACGCGTGCTCCTCTCGACAGATCCCAGTCAAACACAGTCCCAGGACTGTTGACAGTCCTGGGACTGTGGGTCATTGTCTTCATCAGAACCCGCAGTCCTAGGACAGCGGGTGGAGAGGGGCCCTTCTTTGGGCTGCTCTCGGCGCCCGGAGGGCCCGTGAAACGGCTCGAAGGAAGCGGATGGCCCTTGAGAACTCAACAGCGACATGTATTTGAGGCAGCCGCCTCCTCGATAAGGCGGCCAGCGCGGCACTGGTCCGCGCGACTCCACCCCACCGCAGCTCCCACGGCTGCGGCCGGTTGCCTCCTCCGCCCGTCCGGCCATCGGCCGTACGGGCGGGGTTGAGGGGAGCCGGAATCCGCTGGTTCCACAACGGCGCGCAGCCCCGGTGGGCAAACACCGGGGCTGCTTTTCGGGCCGTTCCACTGTGAGGAGAAAACGACCCATGAGGTACATCGCCACTGTTCAGACGGTTGTTACCGCCGCCCCCTTCGATCGCGAGCCGACGGCCGCAGAGCTGAGCGCGATCGAGGAGGAGATGCCCGTCATCACGGCGGAAGTCGAGTTGCTGGACGCGCAGATCATGACGCTGGACCGGCCGGCCACCGAGCTGGACGGGCGGCGTATTCGCCGGGCCCGGAACCGGGTCATGGCGGCCCGCCGCGACCTGTCGAACCGCGCCGGTGTGGCGCTGTCGGGCGGTGCCGCATGATGGCCACCGCTCCCGCCCCCGAGTTGCTGTTGGACCACCGGGGCAACCTGCGGCCTCGCTACGAGATGGCGCTCAGCTACGAGCAGGCACGGCTGGGCATGGCCTTCCATGAGGCCGGGCACGCCGTGCTCTCGATGGCCTACGGCATGCACGTCCTGACCAGTGAGGTCATCGCCTGGTCGCCGGAAATCGACAGGTGGAGCCTTACCGGCAACACCGCGTTCGAGGTAGACGACACGAACCCGTGGCGCTTCGCCGCCCAGGCGGCGGCCGGGGAAATCGCCCACGTCCAGTACCTGATGACCTGCGGCCTGTGGACACCGGAGCGGGCCTACGCCTGCACCGCCGACCACGACCGCGAGCAGGCCATCGACGTACTCGCCCAGTTCGGCTACCGGCTCGGCAGGGACTGCGTGCCCCAGGACGGCAAGTCCTGGGGCATGGTGCGCGGGATGGCCCGCCGAAAGGTCGGCCTGCTGTGGCGGGAGATCCGCACCGTGGCGCACGCCATGAACGAGCACACCAAGCTCACCGGCGACGAGATCGCCGCGCTGACCGGCCTGGTCAACGCCCCGCTGGTGGGGGGCACGGCATGAACCGCACCGGGAAGAGCCTGCTCGTTCTCGCCCTGGTCGCTGTGGTGGCGATGGCGTTCCGGGTGTCCTGGAACGCGTTGCGGGATGTGGCCCGCGCGATCGGCGCGGACAGCATGGCGGCGCTGCTGTACCCGTTCGTGGTCGATGGCCTCATGGCTCTCGCACTGGTCGCCACGCTGGTGCTGACCGACCGGGCGGACAAGCGGTTCGCGCTGCGGGTACTGGCCGCCTACACGGTCGCCTCGCTGGTCCTGAACTACGTGCACGGCCTGGTTCCGGAGCTGCACGGCGAGTCGGTCGACTGGGGTCGACTGGCCGACTGGGACCCGGCGAACTGGGCCCTGGTGCTGCTCGCCACGTCGCTGCCGGTCGGGTCGATCTACTTCGGCTCGGACCTGGTGGCCAAGGTTCTCCACCACCAACCAGTCGACTCCGCAAACCATCAGAAAGACACCGAGGTCGCTGTAAAACGGTCTACCTCTGACCTCGACGAGTCGACCCCGGAACTGCCCGCCCCGGTCGCTGAGCTGCCCGCCGTCGGGTCGGCGGACCTGACCCCGGCCATCGAGCCTGCCGCGCCGGTCGAGTCGGTCGCGTTGACTGCGGTCGCCGCTGAAGCACCTCGCCCGCGCCGGGCGACCGGTCGGGTTCCCGAGTCGGCCCGCACCGCCCGAGCGAGCCGTACGCCGGATGAACTGCTCGGTGAGGCGCGGTCGGTTACGGCCGCTTGGTCGGATGCGGAGCTGACGGCCGACGGGATTCGTAAGGCGGTCCGTACGTCGGCTGCCAACGGCCGCATCCTGCGCGACGCGCTCAAGGCGGAGCGCGCTGAGCGCGGGAACGACGGGCCTGATGCGGTGGCGGCCTGATGTCCCCGGCGTTCGGCAAGTGCCACGACCCGTCCGGCGCGAAGTACGGGATACCGACCTTCCCGTGGCGCTTCGCGCCGGACGGCTACGCCACCCGTCGGCAGTTACGGGCGCGCGGCTTACGGCCCGGTGGTCAGGAGATCGCCGGACAGGTCATGCGCCGTTCCTCCCGCCGTCGTGGCGGGGTGGCCGTCGCTTTCCTCTACCGCGTGGATGCGGCGAAGCCGGTGCGTGCGATGACGCCGGCGAAGTGGGCCGCGCTCGCCAAGGCGATGTGCGCCCGCCGTACCTGCCCGAAGTGCCGCACCGATGCCGGGTACTGCATCCCGACGTCGCTCGGCATGTGCGTGACCTGCGCCTACCCCGACACCGAGTCTGCCGCCTGAGCTGCGGCGATGAACGGAGACGTAGTGAAGCTGACCGTCAGCACACACAAGCTCTTCGGCTACCGCGCGACCCTGCGCACGGCCAAGCGTCTGGCTGAGCAGGCCGTACCGATCGTGGAGCGGGCCGTGCCCGGCCGGATGCCCGACGTACAGGTCGTCCTCACCTCAGCGCGGGGCATGGCAGAGGTGGCCACCGCCGCCGAGATCGAGGCGGCTGGTGATGTCGACAAGTGGGAGCAGGCCCGCGCGCTGCGGGCGGCGAAGCGGCTCGCCCGTGACGCCGCCGGCCGTGCCGTCCCGCTCGTGAGCGGCGGGGTGCTGGTCGTCATCAACGTCGACCAGCACCCCAACGAAGCCACATTCGCGATCACGCTTGTCCACGAGCTGGTCCACGCGATGCAGCTCAGCCGCAAGGGCGTGCGTGAGCGCGTCGTGTCCGGCCTGCGCCACGACCTGGGGGTCGAGCGGCTGTCTCGCCGCCAGTCCCGGGAGCACGACCGCTGCCTGGAGCAGGAAGAGCGCGAGGCGTACGGGGTCGAGTACCTCGCTAAGCAGCTCGTTCCCGCCGCCGCTGCCTGATCCGCCCTCCCCTTTCCTCCTTCTCTTTCTCGCCCCACGAGTTGGGGCAGTCAGGAGTCGTTCCGTCATGAGCGACAACGTCGTTCGCCTCTTCGAAGAGACCACCACCGCCCCTGAGCAGCCGTCGGTGGTCGTGGCGGCTGCCGCAGCAACGCCCGCCGCTGACAAGCCGCCTGTGCCCCTGTGGGTGCGCTCCGCGCGGGGTGTCCGCACGGTGGCCACTCACGAGCGCACCAAGACCGCCTGCCGCGCTGCGGCCCGCCACGGCCTCTACGTCGTCGGCGGGACCAGGATCGTGGCCCGCCGCACCTGGGAAGGACGCACCGCCTCCCGCTACGAACGCCTGCTCCGTGCTGCCGAAGCCGCGGGGAACATGGAAGCCGCAGCGGAGTGGGAGGAGCGCGGTCGGCACTTCCGCCAGGAGCGCCACCGCCGGCGCATGGACCTGCTCACCGCCCCGCTCGATGCCGCCAAGGGCATCGCGGCCGGAGCAGGGATCGGCGCGGGTGGTCTCTTGGTCCTCGGCATCATGCTCGCCGTCGCCAACAAGGACTGGACCGACATCGCGGCGCCGACCATGGCGCTGATCGAGCTGGTCCGCTGGATCGTCCTGATCATCTCCGTGACCTGGGGCCCGCTCGTCACCCTGGGCCCCTGGGCGGCCCTGCTCGGCCTGTGGGCGGTGGGCAAGCACCAGCAGGCTGCACCCCAGTGGGCACTCCCGACCAACGCCCGGAACGGTGACGGGGAGCCGATCACGCCGTCCATCGTTGTCCTCGCGCTGCGCAACCTCGGTATCGCCCCGTTGCGCAACGCCATCAAGGAGATGGGCGACGCCGGCGCTTCGATGCTGGGCCCGATTCGAATCGCCGGGTGCGGCGTGGAAGTCGATGTGACCCTGCCCTCCGGTGTCTCCACGAACGAGGTGCAGAACCGGCGCCGGAAGCTTGCCGAGAACCTGGCCCGCCACGAGCACGAAGTGTTCATCACGATCCCGCAGGCGGCCCGCACCGTCCGGCTGTGGATCGCGGACAGTGGCGCGTTGGACGAGCCGATCGGCCCGTCCCCGCTCACCACCGACCAGGACCTGACCGCCAACTACAAGACCGGACGCGCCCCGTGGGGTCAGGACCTGCGCGGCGACGCGGCGGCCCTGAGCCTGTACCAGCGCCACCTACTGATCACCGGCCTGTCCAACCAGGGTAAGACCGCCGCCCTGCGCGCCCTCGCTCTGTGGCTCGCGCTGGACCGCAGCGTGGAATTCCGCCTCGCGGACCTGAAGGGCGCTGGTGACTGGGCGATGTGGGATGGCCTGGCCACGGTGCTGATTCAGGGGCCGACCGACGACCACGTCATCCAGGCAACCGAGATGGTCGAGGGCGGCGTGAGCGAGATGGAACGGCGCCTCCAGGCCCCGCCCGGCACGGTGTTCCCGCCGCTGGTCCTCATCGTGGACGAAGCCCAGGTGGCGTTCATGTGTCCGATGGTCGACGAAGAGAAGCGGCCCTACGGCGGGTCCAAGGCCACGTCCCGGTACTTCATGGCCGCCCGGAAGATCCACAACCAGGGACGTGCGGTCAACGTGACGCTGTGGCAGGGCACGCAGGACCCGACCGACCAGAACCTGCCCAAGCTGGTCCGCGAGGGCGCCCACACCCGCGCCTCACTCGCACTCGGCACGGAGTCGCAGGCACGCATGGCGCTGGGAGACAAGGCCGTGGACGGCGGCGCCGCCCCGAACCTGCTGCGTCCCGGCCTGGACAAGGGAACCCTGGTCGTCGCCAGCGACGGCATCGAGATCCCGGCCGGCCAGGCATCCATCACCGTCCGCACCCACTACATCGACACCGAGACCGCCGCGCAGATCACCGCCCGCGCCCGGGCCATGCGCGACGGGGTCACCACCCTCCACGTCATCGAGCGGGGTGAGGAGCGCGACCCGCTCGCGGACATCGCCACCGTCATCGCGAACGCGCCCCGGGTGCTCACCCAGGACGTGCTGCAACGGCTCGCGACGCTGTCGGAAGACGCCTACGGGGCGTGGACGCACGCCGACCTCAAGCGGGTGCTGGAGGGCACGGGCGCGGAGCCGTACAAGTCCGACGGCCGCATGGTCGTCGGCCGCGACCGCGTCGCCCGCGCCCTCACCAACCGCGACACCGACGATTCCGCTTCCGCCGCCCGATAGAGGGAGCCGCACCCCTGGCGGGTCAGGGAGACAGGGAGAACTCCCTAACCGGCTCCCTGGCCCGCCTCCCTGCTCCTGACCTGCGCAAACGATCTCTCAGGGAGTCAGGGAAGCGACCAGGTCAGCACCCACGCAACCCGCTCCACGCGCCCAACCAAGGGGGTGCCTCAGCCTCCCTGGCCTGCCCGAAAAGGAGATTCCGCATGTACCCCGAGACCCCTGGCCACCAGCCCGCAGAACAGGCCGTGACTGTCCACCAGCCCATCCCCATTCCGGCACCGCCACTGGTTCCGGTGCAGCCGGGCACCGCCCCTGCCGTGGCGAGCGTCATCCTGCCGGACGGGCGTGTGATCACCGGCTACGCGATCACCCCGGCCCCGGCACCCGCTCCGGTCGAGCAGCGGCCGGCCGTCAGCCGTGCGGCGGTGAACATCGCGCTCGGTGGAATCGGGTTCGCCGCCGCATGCGGCGGACTGCTGATCCTCACCGGATTCATCGCCGCCCTGGCCGCGTTCGTCCAGCAACTCATCATCCTGGCCGCCGTCATCTTCGGCGGCTGGATCGCCGTCCAGGCCCTCGGTACCGGACGTGACAGCGCCGGGACCACGGTCAACATCCGCAAGGCCGTCATCAAGCGCAACCACTTCCACCACTGACCAACCCGAGAGGAATGCCCGCCCATGTACGAGGACGACGACGAGTTCACCGACTGCGACTTGTGCGACCCCACCGACGGAACCGACCCGTACGACTACCCGCACTGCTGCGGATGCGGCGCGGACGGCAGCAGCGAACGCCCTGACTGCACCTGCGCCTAGCAATGGCTAGGGCGGCCGTGACTTTGGCGAGCGACGGCCGCCCTGGTTCTCCAGTCCACAACAGACCTGTTGGAGGTCTCCAGCATGACTCAACCCACCCCCATCCCGCGATCCCGCCGCTTACTGAACGCTGCCTTGGAAGCGGCGGAACGCGGCTGGCACGTCTTCCCGCTGCGCCCCGACGACAAGCGCCCCGCCCTGCACGGCGAAGCCCACTGCCCCGGCACCGGGGACTGCGCGGGTGGGCACCGCAAGTGGGAGCAGCGAGCGACCACTGATCCTGACCGCATCCGCCGGGCGTGGGCCGACAGGCCGTTCAACGTCGGGATTGCCACCGGTCCCTCCGGGCTTGTGGTCGTGGATCTCGACATGCCAAAGCACAAGGGCAGTAAGGGCACGCCTTGCGGCGTGACGACATTCAAGGCGCTCTGCGAGCGCGCCGGGCAGCCCGTCCCCATCACCTACCGCACCCGGACTGCGAGCGGCGGAGAGCACCTGTACTTCACCGCCCCGCCCGGTACCCGGCTCAGCAACACCGCCGGCGGTCTCGCACCGCTCGTCGATACCCGGGCGTGGGGCGGGTACGTCGTCGCGGCGGGCAGCACCCTCCACAGCGGCAGCTACACGGTGGCTGACCCTCGCCCGGTCGCTCCGCTGCCTCCGTGGCTGCTGGACGCTCTCAAGCCCGCTGAGCGCCCCGCGCAGCCGCTGCGGCTCGCCCTGCCGAAGCATGGGAACCGGGCCGCTAAGACCGCCCTGGAACGAGAGACCGAACTCGTGGCAGCGGCCAAAGAGGGCCGCCGTGAGGCCCAGTTGTTCGAGAGTGCCCGCAAGGTGGCCCGGTTCGTCGGATGGGGGGACCTGACCCGACAGGAGGTGGAGCAGGCATTTCAGACGGCTGGTGAGTCGGCCGGACTCCCGGCATCCCAGTGCCGCTCCACTTTGCGCAGCGTTCTGAACTGGTCGCTGCGCAACTGCCGGCCGAGGGAGGCGACGTGAGCGCCCGCCCCAATCCCCATCTGAAATGCCTCCCCGCCACCGCTGACGCTGACCACGCCGAACCGGCCCCGGCACCCCACCCAGAGAGGGCGCTGAAGGTCGTCGGCCGTCAGGCCGTCCCCATTGCTGTTGGTCCTGACCCGCAGCAGGGCGACGGACGGTACTTCGTCGCCTGGCTGCACATCGTCGCTCCCAAAGGCACCGTGCCCACCGCGACTTCGACGTGCGCGTGCGGTCGTGACCGCAGCGCGGTCGGACGGCGCAAAGTCCTGGACCTGATCGAGGACCACGCCGCCCACCGCGACGCGTGCCCCCTCCGCAACCCCAGCGCAGAAAGGACCGCCGCATGACCAGCACCGCACCGCAGACCACGGCACCCATCGACGGCGCGGCACTGCTCAACGAGGTGGAAGCCTTCCACCGCCGCTTCAACGTCTTCCCGACCGAAGCGGCCTACGTCGCGGTCACCTTGTGGGACGCGCACGCCCACCTGATCGACGCCTTCGACTCCACCCCCCGCATCGCCTTCCTGTCACCCGAACCCGGGTCGGGCAAGTCGCGTGCGCTGGAAATCGTCGAGACCCTGGTGCCGAACCGGATGGCAGCCGTGGACGCCTCGCCGTCCGCCCTGTTCCGTGCCGTGTCCGGCATCGAAGGCGAGCGGCCCACGATCGTCTTCGACGAGATCGACACCGTCTTTGGCCCCAAGGCTGGAGAGAACGAACAGCTCCGGGGCTTCCTGAACGCCGGACACCGCCGTGGACGGCTCATGTACCGGTGCGTGGGCGACGGATCCAACCAGACCGTCCAGGGCTTCCCGTCCTACTGCGCCGTGGCCATGGCCGGACTCGGTTCCCTGCCCGACACGATCCTCACTCGCTCCGTCATCATCCGCATGCGCCGCCGAGCCTGGAACGAGAAAGTCGAGCCCTTCCGGCAGGGCATCCACGAGCCGCAAGGCAACGTCCTGCGCGACCGCCTCGCCGTATGGGCCGGCCAGGTCCGCGACCGGGTTCAAGGAGCCTGGCCCGAGATGCCCGACGGCGTCACCGACCGGCCGGCCGACGTGTGGGAACCCCTGCTCGCCGTCGCCGACGCCGCCGGCGGGACCTGGCCCCAGCGCGCCCGCGCCGCCTGTGTGCAGCTCGTCAAGGCCTCGCAAGGCGACGACAAAGGCAGTCTCGGAATCCGGCTGCTGACCGACCTGCGCGATCACGTCCTCATCGGGGTCGACCGTCTCCCCACCATCGCCGTCGTCGACCGGCTCAACGCCCTCGACGACGCCCCGTGGGCCGACCTCCAAGGCAAACCGCTCGACTCCCGCCGCCTGTCCCGAATGCTCCGCGACTACGTGACCGCCGACAACGAACCCATCACCTCACGCAACATCCGCACATCCGGCGGGGTCCTCAAGGGCTACTACGCCGTCGACCTCCACGACGCATGGCAGCGCTACTGCCCGCCCCCTCCGGAAATTCCGCTACAAGCGCTTCACCCGCTACTGCCCAGCTCAGACGGCACAGCGGCGTAGCGGAACCCATCCGATGTAGCGGCTACGCGCGCCCTCGCTTCCGTCCCAGCTCCGCGCGAGCCAGGGCTGATGAACGGCGTCGTAGCCGCTACATCTGCGCTTTCCGCTACACGAAACCCGCCTCTGACCTGCCATGTAGCGGCATAGCGGATGTAGCGGACCTGACAGGGAGGGGGCCCTGGGCTCCCGGATCTCCGCCAAGGAGGGACTTTCGTGACAGTGGCCCGTGCGCTCGAACCCTCGGCAGTACAAGCCGGTTCGAGCGAAGACGAATTCGACCCCACTCTTCTCGCGCTCACCGTGGAGGAGGCGGCCCGCCGAATCAGTGTCGGCCGCACCACCATGTACGCCCTCATCCGCGACGGAGCCGTGCAGACCGTGCCCATTGGTCGGCTCCGCCGCGTCCCCGTTCAAGCGCTCAGCGACTACCTCACCGCCCAGATGCAGGCCCGGCCTGTGGCCGCGTAAAGGAGATTTCATGGCCAAGCGTGCCAAGCGTCCCGACGGGGCGTCATCCATCTACTTCGGCAATGACGGTTACTGGCACGGTCGCGTCACCGTCGGCGTTCGTGACGACGGTAAGCCCGACCGGCGCCACGTCATGAGCAAAAAGAGCGAGGCGGAGGTGATCAAGAAGGTCCGGGAACTGGAGAAGCAGCGGGACGCCGGGAAGGTTCGGAAGCCGGGGCGGCCGTGGACCGTCAAGGCGTGGCTCCAGCACTGGGTTGAGGAGATTGCCAAACCATCAGTGCGCGAGAACACGTATGCGGGGTACGAGGTCGCCGTCAGGGTGCACTTGGTTCCCGGCGTCGGTGCTCACCGGTTGGACAAGCTGGAGCCGGAGCACCTGGAGCGCTTCTACACGAAGATGCTGACCCATGGCAGCAAGCCCGCCACCGCACACCAGGCGCACCGCACCATCCGGACGGCGCTCAACCACGCCATGCGACGCGGCCACGTCACCCGGAACGTCGCCACGCTTGCCGTACCGCCCCGCATCGAAGACGAAGAGGTCGAGCCGTACGACATCGAAGAGGTGCAGCGGCTCCTCTCCGAAGCGGCCAAGGTCCGGAACAGTGCCCGCTGGTCCATCGCCCTGGCCCTTGGTCTCCGGCAGGGGGAAGCGTTGGGTCTGCGTTGGTCGGACGTGGACCTCAAGGCGGGCGTCCTGCGAGTGCGTAAGAACCGTCTCCGGCCGAAGTACCTGCACGGATGCGGCGGTGAGTGCGGGCGCAAGCCCGGCTACTGCAAGCAGCGCGTCAGGAAGAACGAGGACACGGCGAACACGAAGTCCCGCGCCGGCCGCCGCGTGATCGGGGTCCCTGACGAATTGGTTCGGCTTCTGGAGCTGCACCGGCAGGAGCAGGAGCGAGAGCGGGTGCGGGCCGCGCAGGAATGGCGGGAGACCGGATTCGTCTTCACCTCGCCCGTCGGGGCGCCCCTGGTGCCCAGCACCGACTACGACGCGTGGAAGCAGTTACTCGCGGACGCCAAGGTGCGCGACGGCCGGTTGCACGACGCGCGGCACACGGCGGCCACGGTGCTGCTCATCCTTGGAGTCCCCGAGCGTGTCGTGATGCAGATCATGGGCTGGTCGTCCACGGCGATGGCGGCCCGCTACCAGCACGTGACCGGCGGCATCCTGCAAGACGTCGCGAAGCAGGTCGGTGGACTCATCTGGGAGGTCGCCAAGAGCGACGACGAGGCGACGAAGGAAGATCCCGAACAGCCCCGTTGAGACTGCGGATGAGACTGCAAAGGCAGAAGGCCCGGTCCGCGTGAGCGGACGCTGTTGGTTTATTC
>NZ_JAGGPA010000025.1 GCF_018614035.1 Streptomyces sp. ISL-96 | reverse complement strand
GTTGCTCGCGTCCACTGTGTTGTTCCCGGGTTGCGAACAGTTATCGCACCGGTTGAACAGATCCACTTACTTAATTGAAGAGTGTGCTTGTTCGCTAAGCCCGATAGTGTTTCGGTGGTCATAGCGTTAGGGAAACGCCCGGTTACATTCCGAACCCGGAAGCTAAGCCTTTCAGCGCCGATGGTACTGCAGGGGGGACCCTGTGGGAGAGTAGGACGCCGCCGAACAATCTTTCAGGACCCTTGGTCCAGCGTTCATGCTGGACCAAGGGTCTTTTTTTGTTTTTCCGAAGCGCGTCGGATGGCCGACTGCGCGAGAATGACTGCGTTACCCCGAGACAGGAGCCAACCGATGTCCACCAACTCTTCCGACGATCGTCCGGAGCGCGAGCCGCGCCGGCGAGACGGCGATGACAGGGGCGGATACCGCGGCGGTCG
This sequence comes from Streptomyces sp. ISL-96, assembly GCF_018614035.1. Taxonomy (GTDB): domain Bacteria; phylum Actinomycetota; class Actinomycetes; order Streptomycetales; family Streptomycetaceae; genus Streptomyces. The sequence goes on along the minus strand of NZ_JAGGPA010000025.1, from coordinate 330,786 downwards.
TGACGACCGTGCACCGCGCCAGGACAACGATCGCGGTGGGTTCCGTCGTGACGACCGCCCCACCGGTGGAGCGCCCCGCGGTGGTCGTGACGACCGCCCGAGTGGTCCCCGCCGTGATGACGACCGAGGCGGGCGTCCTAGCGGTGGCGGTGGTGGCTACCAGCGTCGTGACGACCGGTCAAGCAGCGGCCCTCGCCGTGACGACAGCCGAGGCGGCCGTCCGGCCGGCGGCGGTGGCGGTGGCGGTGGGTTCCAGCGTCGTGATGACCGGCCGAGCAGTGCGCCGCGTCGTGATGACGAGCGTGGCGGTGGGTTCCGTGGCGGTCGTGATGACCGTGCGCCTCGCCGGGACGACCGTCCCAGCAGTGGTGGTGGCGGTTACCAGCGTCGTGACGACCGTCCGAGCGGTGGTGGCGGTGGCTACCAGGGGCGTGAAGAGCGTCCCAGTGGTGGTGGCGGTTACCAGCGTCGCGACGACCGCCCGAGTGGCGGCGGTGGCGGGTTCCGTGGTGGCCGCGATGACCGTGGACCCCGTCGTGACGATGACCGTGGTGGGTTCCGTGGCGGTCGTGATGACCGTGCGCCGCGCCGGGACGACCGTCCCAGCAGTGGTGGTGGCGGTTACCAGCGTCGCGATGACCGTCCGAGCGGTGGTGGCGGTGGCTACCAGGGTCGTGAAGAGCGTCCCAGTGGTGGCGGTGGGTTCCAGCGCCGGGATGACCGTCCGAGCGGTGGTGGTGGCGGGTTCCAGCGTCGTGACGATCGGCCGAGCAGTGCGCCGCGTCGTGATGACGAGCGTGGCGGTGGGTTCCGTGGCGGTCGTGATGACCGTGCGCCGCGCCGGGACGACCGTCCCAGCGGTGGTGGTGGGTTCCAGCGCCGGGATGACCGTCCGAGCGGTGGTGGTGGCGGGTTCCAGCGTCGTGACGATCGGCCGAGCAGTGCGCCGCGTCGTGATGACGAGCGTGGCGGTGGGTTCCGTGGCGGTCGTGATGACCGTGCGCCCCGTCGGGACGACCGTCCCAGCGGTGGTGGTGGGTTCCAGCGCCGGGATGACCGTCCCAGCAGTGGTGGCGGTGGTTACCAGCGTCGTGACGACAGCCGGGGCGGGCGTCCCAGCGGTGGTGGCGGCTATGAGCGTCGCGACGACCGGCCGAGCAGTGGGCCGCGTCGGGACGACGACCGTGGTGGCTACCGCGGCGGCCGCGACGACCGTGCGCCCCGTCGTGACGACCGCGGCGGTGACCGCGAGGGGTACCGCGGGCAGCGTGACGACCGGGAGCGTGAGCCCATCAAGCGGCTTCCCATTCCCGATGACGTCACAGGTCACGAGATCGACAAGGACGTTCGGCAGGAGCTCCAGAGCCTGCCGAAGACCCTCGCCGAGGATGTCGCCAAGAACCTCGTCATGGTCGCGAACCTCATCGACGACGAGCCCGAGGAGGCGTACGCGTACTCGCGTATCGCCCTGAGGCTCGCCTCGCGAGTGGCTGCGGTGCGTGAGGCCGCGGGCTTCGCGGCGTACGCGACTCAGCGGTACACGGAGGCGCTCGCGGAGTTCCGCGCGGCCCGCCGTATGACCGGCAGCGTGGAGCTGTGGCCCGTCATGGCGGACTGCGAGCGCGGGCTCGGGCGGCCGGAGCGGGCAATGGCGATGGCCGGTGAGCCGGAAGTGCTGAAGCTCGACAAGGCCGGCCAGGTCGAGATGCGCATGGTCGCGGCCGGTGCGCGGCGGGACATGGGACAGATCGACGCGGCCATCGTGACCCTCCAGGGGCCCGAGCTTGCGTCGAATTCGGTGCAGCCGTGGACCGCGCGACTGCGGTACGCGTACGCCGATGCGCTGCTGACCGCCGGGCGCGAAGCCGAGGCGCGTGAGTGGTTCGCCAAGGCGATCGAGGCCGACAAGGACGGATTGACGGACGCTTCCGACCGGCTTGCTCAGCTCGACGGTGTCGACTTCGTCGATGCCCTCGATGAGGAGGGCGAGGAGCGCGAGGAGTCCGGTGAGCCGGCGGCCGAGGCTGAGACTGTCGTGAAGGACGATGTCGACGTTGCGGACGAGGACTCCAGTGGCGTGAAGCCTGTTGAGGGCGACAAGGACTGACTGAGTCCGCGTTAGCAGGAAAGGGCGGCACCCCCTGTGGGTGCCGCCCTTTCGCGTTTCCGGGGATTCAGCTCAGGTCGAGGCTGCGCAGGACCAGGCCCGTCGCCGGCTTCGGGCCGAACGACGTGGACTTGCGGGGCATCATGACGCCTTGACGGGCCAGGTCCCGGACGACTTCTTCGCGTACCGGATGCATCAGGACGGCCGTGCCTCCGTGGCGTTCCGCCTGGGTGACGGCCGCCTCCGTGCCGTGGATGTACGCGATGTCCTCGGGGGCGTCGGGAATCTGCCACACGTGATCGAGCAGCGTGGCGTGCAGGACCGTCGCGTCCAGGGTCCGCCAGGCCGCGGGGCGGTCGGCCGGGATCGTACGGGACAGCAGGGCCTCGTCGGGGTGGTCGATCAGGTGGTACGTGCCGTCTCCCGCAAGGAGGAACGCGTTTCCGGCGGTGGCCGCCTCCGCGAGGGCGTCCAGGGCGTGGGGGAGCGGGCCCGCGACTTCGCGGATGCGGAACGTGTCGGCGACGGCCGCCAGGGCGTCTGCCACCGGGAGGCGGTGCAGCAGGCGGTGGATGGCGCGGACCTGGAGCGGGTAGCGGGCCGTGTCGATGAGCAGGACCAGGCCGGAATCCCAGGTGCCGGTGGCCGGGTGTTCCGCCTGGAGGCGGAGGTACATCGCCCAGCGGTGGTGGCCGTCGGCGATGAGGGCCTGGCGGTGGGACAGGTCCGCCGTGACCTCGGCCAGTTCGCCCGGGTCCGTGATGGACCACAGGCGATGGCTGAAACCGTCCTCAGTGGTGGTGGACAGGAGCGGGGAGCGAACGATGGTGCGTTCGATGACGGCGGTCGCGCCGGTGGCGTTGCCGCCGCTGCGGTAGGTCAGCAGGAGCGGTTCCAGGTTGGCGGCCGTCGCGCGCATGAGGGCCGCGCGGTCGGCGACGACGTGCGGCATGACGTCCTCGTGGGGGAGGACGATGCCCTCCGCCGGTGGCGTGAGGGTGAGCGCGCCGATGACGCCACGCTGGAGCAGGTCGCCGCTGCGCTGCTCGTACACGTAGAGGGCCGGCTCGGGGTCCGGGGCGAGTACACCTTCGGACAGCCAGCGGTGCAGGGTTTCCGCGGCCTGCTTGTTACGGGTGGCGGGCGTGGCGGCCTGCGGGAGGATCAGCCGGACGATGTTGTACGGGTCGGCCGATTCGAGGTGATGCAGGCCGTCGGGGCGTACCACCACGTCGTACGGCGGGGACGTGACAGCGGCCAGGCTGCTCACTCGCTCGGGGACGTAGCGCAGTCCACGGAACGGGGCCAGGCGCAGGCCGCGGTCCTCCTCGGGCCGACCAAGTGTACTCATTGGTGCATCGTAAGTGGGGTCGTCCTATGGGCGATGATCGGGGGACAGGCACCGAGCTAGGAGTGGTACGGAATGAGCCAGCAGACCAGGACCCGGCCCGACGCGTGCGCGCGTGCGCTGAGCGAGGCGTACGACACGGCTCTGCTGGATCTGGACGGTGTCGTCTACGCGGGCGGTGAGGCCATCGCGCACGCGGTGGACGCGCTCGCGGTCGCCCGGGCCGGCGGGATGCATCTCGCGTATGTGACCAACAATGCGTTTCGGACGCCTGAGGCGGTGGCGGAGCACCTCACGGAGCTCGGGGTGCCTGCGGAGGCTTCCGATGTCATTACGTCGGCCCAGGCGGTGGCTCGGCTGATCGCGGATCAGGTTCCTGGTGGCTCGCGGGTTTTGGTCGTGGGTGGTGAGGGGCTGCGGGTCGCGCTGCGTGAGCGCGGGCTGGTGCCTGTGGAGTCTGCCGACGATGATCCGGTTGCTGTGGTGCAGGGGTACGGCGGGCCCGATCTGGCGTGGGGGAGGTTCGCGGAGGCGTCGTATGCGGTGGCGCGGGGTGTGCCGTGGTTCGCGTCCAACACGGATCTGACGATTCCCAGTGCGCGGGGGATCGCGCCGGGCAACGGTGCGGCGGTGGAAGTCGTACGGATCGCCACTGGTGCGGAGCCGCCGCAGGTGGCGGGCAAGCCGTTGCCGCCGATGCACCGGGAGACGATTCTGCGGACCGGGGCGGAGCGGCCGCTGGTGGTCGGGGACCGGCTGGATACGGACATCGAGGGCGCGAACGTGGGGGGCGTGGACTCGCTGCTCGTGCTGACTGGCGTTACGGACGGGGCGCAGTTGTTGGCGGCTGCGCCGAAGTACCGGCCGACTTATGTGGATGCGGATCTGCGGGGGTTGCTCAGCGGGCAGCCCGAAGTGGCCGAGGCTGGTGGCGGGTTCGTGTGTGGTGGGTGGACTGCTTCTGCGCGGGGCGGCGAGCTCGTGGTTGAGGGCGAGGGTGCGGCGGTGGACGGGTTGCGAGCGCTGTGTGCGGCGGCTTGGACGTATGCGGGGGACGGGGTGTGTGAGCTGGACGGGGGCAAGGCGCTGGGCGGGGTGGGGCTTTAGGGGCCTGAGGTGGGGCGCTGTCCCAGACCCCGCTCCGCAAACGCCGGGCGGCTCCAACTGAGCTCCATGCGAGGGTAGGCTAACCTAACTCCGTGTTGGTTGAGAGTCCTCCGAAGCAGAGCGCGGTGCAGGCCCCCGCGTCACCCAAACGCAATGCCGTACGTGCCGGGGGGCTGTTTGTCTCCCTCGGTGTGCTGCTGTTGGTCGTCGTCGCGAGTATCGCGATTGGCGCGAAACCTCTGGCGCTGGGCGACGTGTGGCACGGGCTGTTCCATGCTTCCGGCACCGGCAACGACGTGATCATCCAGGACGTGCGGGTGCCCCGCACCATCCTGGGTGTGCTCGTCGGTGCGGCGCTCGGGCTGTCGGGGGCGGTCATGCAGGGGCTCACCCGTAACCCGCTCGCCGAACCGGGAATCCTCGGGGTGAACGCGGGGGCCGCGGCCGCCGTCGTATCCGCCATCAGCTTCCTCGGGGTCACCTCCCTGAGCGGATATGTCTGGTTCTCGTTCGCCGGCGCGGGAGTTGTCTCCGTGCTGGTGTACATCCTGGGCGGCAGCCGCGGCGCCACACCGGTACGGCTCGCACTCGCCGGCACGGCCATGACCGCCGCGCTGTACGGCTACGTCAACGCCGTACAGCTGATGGACTCGGCGGCGCTGGAGCAGATCCGCTTCTGGACCGTCGGGTCGCTGGCCTCCGCCGACATGGAGATCATCGGCAAGGTCTGGCCGTTCATCGCCGTCGGTGTGGTCCTGGCGCTGCTGATCGCGCGGCCGCTCAATGCCATGGAGATGGGCGAGGACACCGCGAGGGCGCTGGGTGCGCATCTGACCCGTACGCGCGTACTCGCGATGGTCGCCGTGACGCTGCTGTGCGGTGCCGCCACCGCCGCTTGCGGGCCGATCGTCTTCATCGGGCTGATGGTGCCGCACCTCGTCCGGACCATCACCGGGCCCGACATGCGCTGGATCCTGCCGTACGCCGCGGTGCTTTCGCCGGTGCTGCTGCTGGGCTCGGACGTCATCGGGCGGGTCGTCGCCCGGCCCTCCGAACTCCAGGTCGGCATCGTGACCGCGCTGGTCGGCGGGCCCGTCTTCATCCATCTCGTACGCCGCCGGAAGATGGCTCAACTGTGACTGTCAGCTCCCCTTCGCGGACGCGGTCCTCCCGCGCGATACGCACCCGCGGCGGGTTCTCCTTCCGGGTCGAGCCCAGGGCGCTCCTCGCCACGCTGCTGCTCACCGCCGCTGCGCTGGCCATGGGCGTCGTGCTCATCGGCAGTGGCGACTTCCCGATGCCACCCGGTGATGTCGTACGTACGCTCCTCGGAAACGGCACCTCTTCGCAGGAATTCATCGTCACCGAGCTGCGCATGCCGCGGGTCGTCGTCGCGCTGCTCGTCGGTGCGGCGCTCGGGCTGTCGGGCGCCGTCTTCCAGTCCATCTCGCGCAATCCGCTGGGCAGTCCGGATGTCATCGGCTTCGGGCAGGGTGCTACGGCCGGCGCGCTGGTCGTGATTGTGCTGTTCAAGGGCAACGCCTTCGCGGTGACGGGCGGCGCGCTCGTCGGCTGTCTGCTGACGGGAGCCGCCGTCTACTTCCTCGCCTGGAAGCGCGGCGTGCACGGATTCCGGCTGGTGCTTGTCGGGATCGGGGCGGCCGCCATGCTCACGGCGCTCAACCACTACCTGATCACCAAGGCCAGCATCGTCGACGCGACCCGCGCCACGGTGTGGATGACCGGATCGCTCGACGGGCGTGGGTGGGAGCAGGCGTGGCCGCTGTTGGGTGTCTGCGCCGTACTCGTTCCGCTGGTGCTGGGGCACGGGCGGTCGCTGCGCATGACGGAGATGGGCGACGACGCGGCGTACGCCCTCGGAGTGAGCGTGGAGCGAGGGCGGCTGGTGCTGATGCTGTCCGCCGTACTCCTCATCGCGGTGGCCACGGCCGCCGCCGGCCCCATCGCCTTCGTGGCGCTGAGTGCGCCGCAGCTCGCCCGTCGGCTGACGCGCTCGCCGGGGCCCAATCTCGGGGCCTCGGTCTCCATGGGCGCCACGCTGCTCGTCGTCGCCGACTGGGCGGCCCAGCAGGGCTTCGGAGAGACCCAGCTGCCGGTGGGTGTGGTGACCGGGGTGCTCGGCGGCTGTTATCTGCTGTGGCTGCTGGTGACCGAGCGTAAGGCGGGACGTATATGACGATCGAGAAGAACCTCAGGAGCATTCCAGTGCAGCGTCAGCGCCTCAGTGCGGAATCGGTGACCCTCGCCTACGACCAGCGGGTCATCGCCGAAGACCTCTCCGTCGAGATACCCGACCATTCCTTTACGGTCATTGTCGGGCCCAACGCGTGCGGTAAGTCGACGCTCCTGCGGGCGCTTTCACGGATGCTAAAGCCCACCCAGGGGCGGGTGCTGCTGGACGGTAACGCCATCGGGTCCATGCCCGCCAAGAAGGTCGCCAGGACGCTGGGGCTGCTGCCGCAGTCGTCCGTCGCACCGGACGGGATCACGGTCGCGGATCTGGTGGCGCGCGGGCGCTACCCGCACCAGGGCCTGCTGCGGCAGTGGTCGCCGCAGGACGAGCGGATCGTCGAGGAGTCGATGGACGCGACGGGCGTCGGCGAGCTGGCCGACCGGTACGTCGACGAGCTGTCCGGCGGGCAGCGGCAGCGCGTCTGGATCGCGATGGCCCTGGCCCAGCAGACGCCGCTGCTGCTGCTCGACGAGCCGACGACCTTCCTCGACATCCAGCACCAGATCGACGTGCTGGATCTGTGTGCGGAGCTGCACGAGACACAGGGGCGCACGCTGGTCGCCGTACTGCACGACCTGAACCACGCCGCGCGTTACGCCACGCACCTGATCGCCATGCGGGACGGTGAGATCGTCGCGCAGGGGCCGCCTGCCGAGGTGGTTACGGCGGAGCTGGTGGAGCGGGTCTTCGGGCTGAGCTGCCAGGTCATCGACGACCCGCAGACCGGGACGCCGCTGGTGGTGCCGGCGGGGCGGAAGGCGCGTGGCGGCCGGGGTGCTGTGGCCGCCGGGGCCGAAGTGGCTACAGCAGCTTCCTGAGGCGGATCAGGTCGCGGAAACCGGCTTCGAGCCTGACCCGGCCCGACGCCCAGGCCCTCGCGAAGTTCAGTTCTCCCCCGACCATGGCGACCAGGTCGTCACCGGCCATGGCCAGGCGGATCCCGGCGCGCTCGCGCGGGGGACCGTCGAAGGTGTCCCGTACGTCGATCCGGCCGCCCGTGAGGCGGCCGGTGAACGTGATGTCCAGATCCGTGATGTGACAGCTCAGGGAACGGTCGAGCGCTGCCGCGCTGCGTACGCCGTCGTCGGCCTGAGCCAGATTGTCCGAAAGTTTGTCGAGTGCGCTGCGGCACTCCTCCGTCGTTGCCATCGGGATCGACGGTACCCCAGCGCTTCGGGGTAGCGTCGGGGCATGAACGACGAGGTCGACGACAAGGGTGAGGTGGCGGGGGCCGCCGCTGCCGCCACGGTGTACGACCCGGCCGCTCCGGCGCCCCTCGGGGTCGGGCGCACCCCCACCGGGCACGCCGACGTCGACGCGCTGCTCGAACGTCTGGGCGACGCGGACCACCTCGCGGCGGACGGGCACATCGAGGTGTACGAGGATGTACACCGGGGGCTGCGTGAGGCGCTGACCGCGCTGGACGCACGACCGGGACCCCCGGCGCCCCTTTCCCCGTACGACATCAGGAGCTGAACCGAACGTGGCAGGAGTCGCGCGCCGCCGCCTCGACGCCGAGCTGGTCCGCCGGAAACTCGCACGCTCACGGGAGCACGCGAGCCAGCTGATCGCCGCAGGGCGGGTGAAGGTGGGCGGCGCCGTCGCGACCAAGGCCGCCACGCAGGTCGAGACCAGCGCCGCCGTCGTGGTGCTCAAGGACGACAACGACCCCGACTACGTCTCGCGGGGCGGGCACAAGCTGGCCGGCGCGCTGGAGGCGTTCGTACCGCAGGGGCTGAAGGTCGAGGGGCGGCGGGCGCTGGACGCCGGGGCGTCGACCGGCGGATTCACCGATGTGCTGCTGCGGGCGGGGGCCCGGGAGGTCGTCGCCGTTGATGTGGGGTACGGCCAGCTCGCGTGGTCGCTGCAGTCCGATGAACGCGTGCGTGTCAAGGACCGTACCAACGTGCGGGAAATGACACTCGACACGATTGACGGGGAGGCGGTCGACTTGATCGTCGGTGATCTGTCTTTCATTCCGCTGGGGCTGGTGCTGCCGGCGCTGGTGCGGTGTGCCGCGCCCGACGCCGATCTCGTGATGATGGTGAAGCCGCAGTTCGAGGTCGGCAAGGACCGGCTGGGGAGTGGGGGCGTCGTGCGCAGCCCCGAGCTGAGGGCCGAAACGGTGCGGGCCGTGGCGCGGCAGGCGTGGGAGCTCGGGCTGGGCGTACGGGGCGTCACCGCCAGTCCGCTGCCTGGGCCTTCGGGGAATGTCGAGTACTTTCTGTGGCTCCGGGCCGGAGCTCCCGAGCTCGACCCGGCGGATGTTGACCGTGCAGTGGCGGAGGGGCCGAGTTGACAACGACGACAGCGACGACCGAGACGACGACAGACAGATCTGCTGAGCCTCCTGGGGGAGCCCGCACCGTATTCCTGCTCGCGCACACCGGACGCCCCGCGGCGATCCGCAGCGCGGAACTGGTCGTACAAGGGCTGCTGCGCAACGGCATCGGGGTGCGCGTGCTGGCGGCGGAGGCGGCCGATCTGCCGCTGCCGCCGTCCGTCGAGACGGTGACGGAAGCCTCGCCCGCCGTACTCGACGGCTGTGAGCTGCTGATCGTCCTAGGGGGAGACGGGACGCTGCTGCGCGGCGCCGAGTTCGCGCGCGCCTCCGGGGTGCCGATGCTCGGCGTCAACCTCGGCCGCGTCGGCTTCCTCGCGGAGGCCGAGCGGGACGATCTCGACAAGGTCGTCGACCGGGTCGTCACGCGTGCGTACGAGGTCGAGGAGCGTATGACCCTCGACGTCCTCGTGCGCAACAACGGCGATGTCATGTACGCGGACTGGGCACTCAACGAGGCCGCCGTGCAGAAGGTTTCGCCCGAGCGGATGCTCGAGGTGGTCCTGGAGATCGACGGGCGACCGGTGACGGGGTTCGGCTGCGACGGCATCGTCTGCGCCACCCCGACCGGCTCCACGGCGTACGCCTTCTCGGCGGGCGGGCCCGTGGTCTGGCCCGAGGTGGAGGCGCTGCTGATGGTGCCGATCAGCGCGCACGCGCTGTTCGCCAAGCCGCTGGTGACGTCGCCGAATTCGGTGCTCGCGGTGGAGGTGCAGCAGCACACGCCGCACGGCGTGCTGTGGTGCGACGGCCGCAGGACGGTCGAACTGCCCGCCGGTGCGCGGGTGGAGGTGCGGCGGGGTGCCGTGCCGGTGCGGCTGGCGCGGTTGCACCATGCGTCGTTCACCGACCGGCTCGTCGCGAAGTTCGCCCTTCCGGTGTCGGGGTGGCGCGGGGCGCCGCACTGACGTACTGGCCGCCGGCCGCGGTTTTTCACGGGGTGCTCAGGGGGCTGGGAGCAGGAGTGCGGGGGGCGCGGCCGGGGGTGTCGGTGCGGGGGGCGTCGCACAGGGGGGCCGGAACCTCGTAAGGTCGTGTCCGTGCTGGAGGAGATGCGGATACGGTCGCTGGGCGTCATTGATGACGCCGTCGTCGAGCTGTCACCCGGGTTCACCGCGGTGACGGGTGAGACCGGCGCGGGCAAGACCATGGTCGTCACAAGCCTCGGGCTGTTGCTCGGCGGGCGCGCCGACCCTGCCCTCGTGCGGATCGGGGCCAAGGCCGCGGTCGTCGAGGGGCGGATCACCATGCCCGCCGCCGCGCCCGCCGCCGTACGGGCTCAGGAAGCGGGGGCCGAACTCGACGACGGGGCGCTGCTGATCAGCAGGACCATCTCGGCCGAGGGGCGTTCGCGGGCCCATGTGGGCGGGCGGTCGGTACCGGTCGGGCTCCTCGCGGAGCTGGCCGACGACCTCGTCGCCGTACACGGGCAGACCGATCAACAGGGCTTGCTGCGGCCGGCCCGGCAGCGGCAGGCGCTCGACCGGTACGCCGGTGACGCCGTCGCCGTACCCCATGCGAAGTACGCGGCCGCGTACCGGCGGCTGCGTACGGTGGTGGTGGAGCTGGACGAGCTGACGACGCGGGCGCGTGAGCGGGCGCAGGAGGCGGATCTGCTGCGCTTCGGGCTCGACGAGATCGCGGCGGTCGAGCCGCGGGCCGGTGAGGACGTCGAGCTTGCGGCCGAGGCGGAGCGGCTGGGGCATGCGGAGGCGCTGGCGTCGGCCGCGTCTGTCGCGCATGCGGCTCTTGCGGGGAATCCGGAGGATCCGGAGTCTCTCGACGCGAGCACCTTGGTCGCCGGGGCGCATCGGGCGCTGGATGCGGTGCGGGCGCACGATCCGGCGCTGGCTGTGCTCGCTGAGCGGATCGGTGAGATCGGGATCCTGCTGGGGGATGTGGCGGGGGAGCTGGCGGGGTACGCCGACAATCTTGACGCCGATCCGCTGCGGCTGGCCGCGGTGGAGGAGCGGCGGGCCGCGCTTACTCAGCTCACGCGCAAGTACGGCGAGGATGTCGGGGCGGTGCTCGCGTGGGCCGAGGACGGGGTCGCGCGGCTGACCGAGCTGGAGGGCGACGACGACCGGATCGGTGAGCTGACCGCCGAGCGGGATGCGTTGCGGGACGAACTGGCGGGGCTGGCGCAGGCGTTGACCGATGCGCGTACGGAGGCGGCGGAGAGGTTTGCCGACGCCGTTACTGGTGAATTGGCGTCGCTCGCCATGCCGCATGCGCGGGTCACGATTGATGTGCGGCAGACCGAGGATTCTGATGGGGTTGAGGTCGGTGGACGGCTGGTGGCTTATGGGGCGTCCGGGGTTGATGAGGTCGAGCTGCTGCTCGCGCCGCACCCGGGCGCGCAGCCGCGGCCGATCGCCAAGGGGGCATCCGGGGGTGAACTCTCGCGGGTGATGCTGGCCGTCGAGGTCGTTTTTGCCGGGTCCGATCCGGTGCCCACGTATTTGTTCGACGAGGTCGACGCGGGTGTGGGCGGCAAGGCGGCGGTCGAGGTCGGGCGGCGGCTGGCGAAGCTGGCGAAGTCGGCGCAGGTTGTCGTGGTGACGCACTTGCCGCAGGTCGCGGCGTTCGCCGATCGGCAGTTGCTGGTGGAGAAGACGGTGGACGGTGCGGTGACCAGGAGTGGGGTCACTGTGCTGGAGGGCGAGGACCGGGTGCGGGAGCTTTCGCGGATGCTGGCGGGGCAGGAGGACTCGGAGACCGCTCGGGCGCATGCGGAGGAGTTGTTGGCGGCGGCGCGGAGCGATGCGTAGGGCTTGCGCGGGGTGCGGTTGCGGGGACCTGTTGACGTAACCGGCGTCCTGCCCACAAATCACGCTTTACGTTCCGAACACCACCCCCTGCGCGTCCCGCACCCTCCCGTGAGTGGTCGCTTCCGCCGCTGTTCGTAGGGTGAGGTGTATGGGTCTCGGTGCCGGTGGTGGGCGGGGATCGTTGATCACCCGTGTGGGTGATGGCGGTGAGGCGGGACCAGGGGTTCGACCCTTTCGTGGTGCCGGAACGCGCGTGCGGGCTGGCATTCTGGGCGACGCACTTCGTCCGCCGTTCGACGCCGACTCAGGAGCTCCGACCCGACGTGAGCAGCACCCCGGTCCCGCCGTACGGCCAGTCGCCGCTGAGTGTCGTCCAAGTCCTCGGTGGCGGCAGCGCGGGCAGCAGCGCGCATGTCAGGTCGTTGGCGGCCGGGCTTGTGGCGCGGGGGCTGCGGGTGAGTGTCTGTGCCCCTGCGGGGCTTGAGGCGGCGTACGACTTCGGTGGTTCCGGGGCACGGTTTGTTTCCGTACCCCGGCGCAGTGATCCTGCGGCTGTGGCGGCGTTGCGGGCCGCCTGTACGGACGCCGATCTCGTGCACGCCCACGGTTTGCACGCCGCTGTGCGCAGCGCGCTGGCGCTCAGGGGGCGGCGGGTTCCGCTTGTGGTCACCTGGCACACCCGCGCGGACGACGAGGGGCCGCGCGGGCATCTTGTGCGGCTGTTGGAGCGGAAGGCGGCCAGGGCGGCCGCCGTGGTGCTGGGGACTTCGTCCGATCTTGTCGACCGGGCCCGTACGCGGGGGGCGCGTGACGCGCGGCTCGCGCCGGTCACCGTGCCGGCGCCGCCTCCGCCCGTGAACGTATCCGAGAGCAAGGCGCGTGCCGATCTCGGTGCGGTGGACCGGCCGCTGGTCATGGCGGTCGGGAGTCTTGTACGGAGCCGGGGATACGGAGTCCTTCTGGACGCGGCCCGGACCTGGCGCGAGCTGGTTCCCACGCCGCTGCTGGTTGTCGCCGGCGAAGGGCGTGAGCGGGGCGCCCTTCAGCGGCGTATCGAGGCCGAATCCCTGCCTGTCCGGCTTATTGGCCGGCGTGAGGATATCGGGGAGCTTCTCGCCGTCGCCGATGTCGCTGTGCTCGCCAGCCGGTGGGAGGGGCGGTCCGTGCTGGCTCAGGAGGCGCTGCGGGTCGGGGTTCCGCTGGTGGCCACGGCGGTCGGCGGGGTGCCGGAGCTGGTCGGCGACGCGGCTGAGCTTGTTCCGTACGGGGACAGTGAGGCGCTGTCGGAGGCCGTCGTCCGGCTGCTGGGTGACCCGGCGCGGCGGCTCTGGCTGGCGGAGGCCGGCAAGGCGCAGGCCGCGACCTGGCCGACCGAGGACGAGACGGTGGCGCAGGTGCTCAGCGTGTACGACGAGTTGACGGGTCCCGCCTAAGTCGTGTGGCGGCGGGCTCGCAGGGCCAGGCTCAGGGCCAGGACTGTCTGGGGGTCGTCGAGGTCCGTGCCGAGGAGTTCGGAGATGCGGGCGAGGCGGTTGTAGAGGGTCTGGCGGTTCAGGTGCAGCTCGCGAGCCGTTTCCGCCTTGCGGCCCGCGTGTGCGAGGTAGGTCTGGAGGGTTGGGAGGAGCGGCGGGCGGGACGTGCGGTCGTGGTCGCGGAGGGGGCCGATCGCACGGTCCACGAAGGCCGCCAGGTCCGGGTGCTCGCGCAGGCGCCACAGGAGCAGGTCGATGTCGAGGCGGCGGGCGTCGTACCAGGGGCGGTCGGACAGGCCCTGAGCCGCTGTGGCTGTCTCCGCCGCGTGGCGCAGGCCCGCCGATGCCGCTGTCCAGCTGCCGGCTACGCCGACGACCACTATGGGCGGATGGACGCCCGCGCGTTCCAGGCCGGCCCGTTCCACCCCGGCGCGCAGGGCCGCTGCCACGCGGTCGGCGACTGCTGTGCGTTCCGATTCGGAGCGCAGGCCCAGGAGGAGCGGTACGCGGCCTTCTACGGGGCGTACGCCCAGGAGGACCGGTACGCCGACTGCGGAGAGCTCCTCCAGCACGGCCCGCGCCAGGACGGCCCAGTTGCCCGCCGGGGCCAGCTCGGCCGCCAGCCGCATCACGACGGGCAGCAGCGGGCCTTCGCCCGGCTTGAAGCCGAGGACTCTGGCCTGCGCGGGGGCGTCCTCGGCCGCGATGCGGCCCTCCGCGAGGTCGGTGAGGAAGTCGCCGCGGCCGCGTGCGGCGAGCTCTTCTTCCTGGCGGGCCTGCATCAGGACCACCGCGAGGATTCCGGCCGCCCGCTCGGCCGCGATCCGGTGGACGGGGAGGAGGGGGGCGGAGACGGCCAGGAGGGCGATCCTGGCCCGTACCGCGCCGGCGCCGTGGCCGCCGCCCGGTACGTCCACGATCACTCCGTTCGCGGGCGGGCCCTCCTCGCGCGCCTCGCGCTGGCCGCGCAGGCCCTCCCAGACCTGGAGGGGGTCGGCGCAGGCCTCGCCCGCCTCGGGCGCGGCCGCGTAGAGGAGCTGTCCGTCCGCCGTCTCCAGGAAGACCGGGTTGGCGGTGAAGTCCGCGAGGATGCCGAGGACCTGGGGAATCCCGCCGCCGCCGAGCAGCGCCTGCGTACAGCGCCGGTGCACCTCCTCGGCGCGCCGCAGGAGTGTGTAGTGGCCGTTGACGATCTCGGTGTGGACCTCTTCGGTCACCGATACGAACGGCACCTCGCGGTGCAGCTGTACGAGCGGCAGCCCGGCCGCCCGCGCGGTGTCCACGATCGTCGAAGGGAGACGGCTGAAGCGCGGGCCGAGTTCGACGACCAGAGCGGCGATCCCCCGGTCCGCGAGGCGGCGTACGAACGCGCGCTGTTCGGCGGGGCGCGTACCGAGGCCGAGGCCGGTCGTCAGGAGCAGTTCGCCGCCCTTGAGCAGTGACGCGATGTTCGGTACCTCGCCCGCGTGCACCCAGCGCACCGTGCGGTTCAGCCGGTCGGCGCAGGCGACAACCTCGGGAAGTCCGCTGCGCAGCCCCGGCAGCTCCAGCGCCCGCTGCACGGTGATGCCGCCTTGCGTTTCCACTGCGATGTACCTCGTGACGTTGTTCCTGCCGTGCCCCAGGAAGGCACCGCATTCGGTGGACGCTACCCGCGTGGCTGTTCCAGGAACATCACCCTGCGGTTACGAGACACATCGCGTGGTCCCGTGGGCCGACAAGTCGTCGCCCCTGCGCAGCTTTTGAGTGACCCCGTGTCGATTGTGGTGTGCGTCACCCGGGCCAAGACTGTCGCCCCCGTACATAGAGAGAGGGCGCGGCATGTCTGACAAACCCGCACGTGAAGTCCAGCGGCTCAAGGCGAATTCCGTCGGACTGGTCGGTGTGGTCTTCATGGCGGTCGCCACCGCGGCGCCGATCACCGCGATGACCGGAAATCTCCCCATCGCCGTGGGCTTCGGCAATGGGACGGGTGCTCCCGCCGGTTATCTCTTCGCCACGCTCGTCCTGACCGTCTTCTCGGTCGGATACGTCGCCATGGCGAAGCGCATCACCGCCGCCGGCGCCTTCTACGGCTACATCTCGCACGGCCTGGGCCGCATCGCGGGCATGGCGTCCGGGATGCTCGCCGTCCTCGCGTACATCGTCTTCGAGGCCTCGATCGTCGGGATCTTCGCCTACTTCGGCCAGACGACGGTCGCCGACCAGCTCGGTGTCGACATTCCGTGGATCGTGTACGCCGCCGGGATGCTCGCCGTGACCGGCGTTCTCGCGTACTTCGACATCAACATCACCGCCAAGGCCCTCGGCATCATGCTCGTCGCCGAGATCGCCGTTCTTTTCGCGGTGGCCACCGCCGTGCTGCTCGCGGGCGGCGGTCCGGACGGCATCCCTATGGAACCCATCAACCCCGTGAACGCCTTCACGGGCACGTCGGCGGGGCTCGGTCTCTTCTTCGCCTTCTGGTCGTGGGTCGGCTTCGAGTCGACGGCGATGTACGGCGAGGAGTCCCGCGACCCGAAGCGCGTCATCCCGCGCGCGACCCTGATCTCGGTGGTCGGAGTGGGGCTCTTCTACATCTACGTCTCCTGGATGACGATCGCTGGCAACGGGCTGGAGGGCTCGGTCAAGGTCTCGTCCTCCGCCTCCCCACTCGATCTCTTCTTCGACCCGACGGAGGCCTTCATCGGCGCGTGGGCCGTCGACGCGTTCCAGTGGCTGCTGCTCACGGGTTCGTTCGCCTGCGGCATGGCGTTCCACCAGTGCGCGTCGCGCTATCTGTACGCGATCGGCCGCGAGGGCTTCCTGCACCCGGCTCTTGGGCGTACGCACCGCTCGCACGGATCGCCCTACATCGCGTCGTACGTCCAGTCCGGCATCGCCACCCTGCTCGTGGGCGCCTTCTGGCTCGCCGGTGAGGACCCGTACATCCACCTGTACACGCTGCTCGCGATCCTCGGCACGATGGCGATCCTCATCGTCCAGACGCTCTGTTCGTTCGCGGTGATCGGCTACTTCCGCAAGAACCACCCGGAGGACCGGCACTGGTTCAAGACCTTCACCGCCCCGCTGCTCGGCGGCATCGGCATGATCGCCGTCGTCGTACTGCTCGTGATCAACATGGAGACCGCGGCCGGACTCGCCGCCGACTCCCTCTTCTTCAAGCTGATCCCGTGGATCGTCGGCCTGGTCTTCTTCGGCGGCCTCGGACTCGGTTTCTATCTCAAGGCCAAGCAGCCCGACCGCTACGCGATCATCGGCCGGATCGTCCTCGAGGACGCGGCCGAGCGCACGGAAGACAGCGAAACCAGTCAGCCAGCCGCGACCGTCTGAGGAGCTCTCCCATGTCCCGTACGCACGTCATGCACGCACTTCGACAACTCGCCGCGGAGCACGCCGCCGCCCGCAGGCTTCGGATGCCCGCCGCCGAGGTCCGCGGCTCCAGCCGCCGCGAACTGCTCGGGCGGGCCGCCGCCCTCGGCCTCGGTACGGTCCTGGCCGGGCCTGCGGTCACCGCCGCCCAGGCCGCCCAGGCCGCGCCGGTCCAGGCTGCCGCACAGGGCGCGGGGGCGCCCAGAATCGCCGTGGTCGGCGCGGGCATAGCCGGCCTCACCGCGGCCCTGACCCTCAAGGACGCGGGCCTCGGCTGCACGCTGTACGAGGCGAACCCCGACCGGGTCGGCGGCCGCATGTGGACCCAGCGGGGCCACTGGGCGTACGGGCAGACCTCCGAGATCGGCGGGGAGCTGATCGACACCAGCCACAAGAAGATCCTCGAACTGTGCCGCCGTTTCAACCTGCCGACGGAGGACTTCCTGGGTGGTGGGCCGATCGGCGCCGAGGAGGTGCTCTGGTTCAACGGGGCGTACTACCCGCGTGAGCAGGCCGACGAGGACTTCAAGGACGTCTTCCAGGCGCTGCACCGCGACCTCCAGGAAGCGGGCGAGGTGAAGTGGAACCAGACCACCCCGGCCGGCACCGCCCTCGACAACATGTCGATCTACGAGTGGATCGAATCGCGTGTTCCCGGTGGGCACTCCTCGCCGCTCGGGCTCTTCATCGACGTCGCCTACAACGTCGAATACGGCGCCGAAACGAGCGAACAGTCGGCGCTCGCGCTGGTGCTGCTGATGGGCTACCAGCCGAACCCGGGTCACTTCAACGTCTGGGGGCTGTCCAACGAGCGGTACCACATCACCGGCGGCAACGATCAGCTCCCGCACGCCATCGCGAAGGCACTGCCGGCCGGCACGATCCAGATGGGCAAACGGCTCACGGCGGTAAGGGCCAACGACAATGGCACTCAGACCCTTACATTCACCGACGCGGGAACGACGACCACCGTCACCGCGGACCACACGATCCTGTGCGTGCCGCTGCCCGTTCTCCAGCGACTGGACCTGTCGGCTGCCCGGTTCGATCCGCTCATGACGAACCTGGTGCGCGATGCCCGCATGGGCAACTGCACCAAGCTCAACATGCAGTTCTCGGCGCGTCCATGGCGCGGCGAGGGCGCCTGGCCCGGGGTGTCGGCGGGCGACTGCTTCACCGACATCGACGTACAGCAGACCTGGGACACCACCAAGCTCCAGCCCGGGACCGGCGGCATCCTCATCCAGTACGGCAGCGGGCGGCTCGCCAAGGCACTCACCCCCGGCACGCCCTTCGCCACCGAATCGGATCCGTACGTACGCGACCTCGCGGCGCGCCGTTCCCGTGAAGTGGACGCGTTCTTCCCGGGAACGTCGAAAACGTGGACCGGGAAGGCCCAGTTGTCGGCCTGGCACCGCAACCCGTACGCGCTCGGTGCGTACTCCTACTGGCCCATCGGCTATCTGCACCGGTACGCCGGCTACGAAGGGACCCCACAGGGGAACATCCACATCGGCGGCGAGCACTGCAGTTACGACTTCCAGGGCTTCATGGAGGGCGGCGCGACCGAAGGGGAACGCGCCGCCCGTCAGGTGATCGACAAGCTGGCCTAGACAGGCGAGCCGGCCGAGTCAGCCGCCGTACGCACCACTCGCCGTCAGCCGCAGTGCCGTGTCGATCAGCGGCACGTGGCTGAAGGCCTGCGGGAAGTTGCCGACCTGGCGCTGCAGCCTGGAGTCCCACTCCTCGGCGAGCAGCCCCAGGTCGTTCCGCAGCCCCAGCAGCTTCTCGAAGAGCTTCCGAGCCTCGTCGACCCGCCCGATCATCGCCAGGTCGTCGGCCAGCCAGAACGAGCACGCCAGGAACGCGCCCTCGTCGCCCGCCAGGCCGTCCAGGCCCTCGTTGTCGCCGGCGGTCGGGTAGCGCAGGACGAAACCGTCCTCCGTGGACAGCTCGCGCTGGATCGCCTCGATCGTGCCGATGACCCGCTTGTCGTCGGGCGGCAGGAAACCCATCTGCGGAATGAGCAGCAGGGAGGCGTCCAGCTCCTTCGACCCGTACGACTGCGTGAAGGTGTTGCGCTCCGGGTCGTAGCCCTTCTCACACACATCGCGGTGGATCTCGTCGCGCAGTTCGCGCCACTTCTCGACCGGGCCGTCCGCGTCGCCCATCTCGATCAGCTTGATCGTCCGGTCGACGGCGACCCAGGCCATCACCTTGGAGTGCACGAAGTGGCGGCGCGGGCCGCGCACCTCCCAGATGCCCTCGTCCTTCTCGTTCCAGTGATCCTCCAGGTAGCGGATCAGCTTCAGCTGGAGCAGCGAGGCGTAGTCGTTGCGCGTCAGGCCCGTCATATGGGCCAGGTGCAGAGCCTCGGTGACCTCGCCGTAGACGTCCAGCTGCAACTGGTGCGCCGCGCCGTTGCCGACCCGTACAGGCGTCGAATTCTCGTAGCCGGGAAGCCAGTCCAGCTCCGCCTCGCCCAGCTCACGCTCGCCCGCGATCCCGTACATGATCTGCAGGTTCTCCGGATCGCCCGCGACCGCCCGCAGCAGCCACTCACGCCACGCCCGCGCCTCTTCGCGGTAGCCGGTGCGCAGGAGCGAAGACAGCGTGATCGCCGCGTCCCGCAGCCAGGTGTAGCGGTAGTCCCAGTTGCGTACGCCGCCGATCTCCTCCGGCAGCGACGTCGTCGGCGCGGCGACGATGCCGCCGGTCGGGGCGTACGTCAGCGCCTTGAGGGTGATCAGCGAGCGGATCACGGCCTCGCGGTAGGGGCCGTGGTACGTGCACTGCTCGACCCAGTCGCTCCAGAATTCGGCGGTCGCCTCCAGCGAGGCCTCGGGCTCCGGCAGCGGCGGCTCCGCCTTGTGCGAGGGCTGCCAGCTGATGGTGAACGTGATCCGGTCACCGGGCGCGACGGTGAAATCGGAGTACGTCGTCAGGTTTTTGCCGTACGTGTCGGCGTCGGCGTCGAGCCAGACCGAGTCGGGTCCGGCGACGGCGACCGTGCGCGTGTCGACCTTGTGGACCCAGGGCACCACCCGCCCGTAACTGAAACGCATCCGCAGCGCGGAGCGCATGCGCACGCGGCCGCTGACGCCTTCGACGATCCGGATCAGCTGGGGCGCCCCGTCGCGCGGCGGCATGAAATCGGTCACCCTGACGGTGCCGCGGGGGGTGTCCCACTCGGATTCGAGGATCAGAGAGTCCCCGCGGTAACGGCGGCGGTTTGCCGCCGGTGGTCCGGCGTCGGCCGTGTGCGCGGGCCCGATCCGCCAGAATCCGTGTTCCTCGGTGCCGAGCAGTCCGGCAAAAACGGCGTGTGAGTCGAAGCGGGGAAGGCACAGCCAGTCGACCGTGCCGTCCCTGCAGACCAGTGCCGCGGTCTGCATGTCTCCGATAAGTGCGTAGTCCTCGATGCGCCCGGCCACGTTGCAATCTCCAGTCGAACGGCCACGTCCGCCCCATTGGGGCACTTGCGGTCAGGGGATTTTCGACGAGCTCTTGGTCCCGGGAGCGGGCGGTGATGGTGCCTTCGCCGGCCGGCTCGCAGCGATGTATCCGAGCAGGATACGTCCCAGCCAAGTGCTCTGCGCGACGGTACCGGCAACAGGAGTGCGCCGAACGAGTGAGCCAAGGGTGAGTTGTGGGTGAGCTTTGTGTGAGACCCAGGTGTCGCAGGTGGCAGACGATGGCTGCCGGCGAGCGCTCGCGGGCGTTCGCGAGGGATTCGCGAGCACTGGCGAGCACGAGACGCGGCGCGCGGCCGGAAGCAGCCCCGTCCCGTCGCTGATACCCTGGTACCCCGTGGACCGGTGGCCAGTCTGTGACGATCAGGCGCCCCGAAACCGCAGCGACGGCGCCACCCGGATTCCGGTCCGGCAGCCGGTACGCACCTCACTACGCGACCACGGGAGCCCCCTCTTGGCGATGCCGCCCAAATCCATGACGACCAAGCACATCTTCGTCACCGGGGGTGTCGCCTCCTCCCTCGGTAAGGGCCTGACGGCCTCCAGCCTGGGTGCGCTGCTCAAGGCGCGGGGCCTGCGGGTCACGATGCAGAAGCTCGACCCGTACCTCAACGTCGACCCCGGCACGATGAACCCCTTCCAGCACGGAGAGGTGTTCGTCACCAACGACGGCGCCGAGACCGACCTGGACGTCGGCCACTACGAGCGCTTCCTCGACGTCGACCTCGACGGCTCGGCCAACGTCACCACCGGCCAGGTCTACTCCACGGTCATCGCCAAGGAGCGCCGCGGCGAGTACCTGGGCGACACCGTGCAGGTCATCCCGCACATCACCAACGAGATCAAGCACCGCATCCGGCGCATGGCGACCGACGACGTCGACGTCGTCATCACCGAGGTCGGCGGCACGGTCGGTGACATCGAGTCGCTGCCCTTCCTGGAGACGGTCCGCCAGGTCCGCCACGAGGTCGGCCGCGACAACGTCTTCGTCGTGCACATCTCGCTGCTGCCCTACATCGGCCCGTCCGGTGAGCTGAAGACCAAGCCGACCCAGCACTCGGTCGCGGCGCTGCGCAGCATCGGTATCCAGCCGGACGCCATCGTGCTGCGCGCCGACCGTGAGGTGCCGCTGTCGATCAAGCGCAAGATCTCGTTGATGTGCGACGTCGACGAGGGCGCGGTGGTCGCCGCGATCGACGCCAAGTCGATCTACGACATCCCGAAGGTGCTGCACACCGAGGGTCTGGACGCGTACGTCGTCCGCAAGCTGGACCTGCCGTTCCGCGATGTGAACTGGACCCAGTGGGAGGACCTGCTGGACCGCGTCCACAACCCCGACCACGAGGTCACGGTCGCGCTCGTCGGCAAGTACATCGACCTGCCCGACGCGTACCTCTCGGTGACCGAGGCCATGCGCGCCGGCGGCTTCGCCAACAAGGCCCGCGTCAAGGTCAAGTGGGTCACCTCCGACGACTGCAAGACGCAGGCGGGCGCCCAGAAGCAGCTCGGTGACGTCGACGCGATCGTCATCCCGGGCGGATTCGGCGAGCGCGGCGTCAACGGCAAGGTCGGCGCCATCCAGTACGCCCGCGAGAACAAGATCCCGCTGCTGGGCCTGTGCCTCGGCCTGCAGTGCATCGTCGTCGAGGCCGCGCGCAACCTCGCCGGCATCGAGGACGCCAACTCCACCGAGTTCGACGCGGCGACCGCCCACCCGGTGATCTCCACCATGGAGGAGCAGCTGGCGTACGTCGAAGGGGCGGGCGACCTGGGCGGCACCATGCGCCTCGGCCTGTACCCGGCGAAGCTCGCCGAGGGCTCGATCGTGCGTGAGGTCTACGACGACCAGCCGTACGTCGACGAGCGCCACCGCCACCGCTACGAGGTCAACAACGCCTACCGCGCGGAGCTGGAGAAGAAGGCCGGTCTGGTCTTCTCCGGCACGTCCCCGGACAACAAGCTCGTCGAGTACGTCGAGTACCCGCGCGAGGTGCACCCCTACCTGGTCGCCACCCAGGCGCACCCGGAGCTGCGGTCGCGTCCGACCCGGCCGCACCCGCTCTTCGCCGGTCTGGTGAAGGCGGCTGTGCAGCGCAAGACGGGCAAGTGACGCGCTAGCGGTACGCGATACGGTTGACCGGGGTACGGGCCTGATCAGGGCACGTGCCCCGGTTTTCTTTGCACGAGGGAGGACGGCTTTCATGACCATCAAGGACGCGCCCGAGGAGTGGCAGGTCACCGCGACCGCGGTTCCCTTCACGGGCAACAAGACGAGTGTCCGTACGGACGACGTGGTCATGCCCAACGGCAGTGTGGTGCGCCGCGACTACCAGGTGCACCCCGGTTCCGTGGCGGTCCTGGCCCTGGACGAGAACGACCGTGTGCTGGTCATCCGTCAGTACCGGCACCCCGTGCGCCAGAAGCTGTGGGAGATCCCGGCCGGCCTGCTCGACGTACCCGGTGAGAACCCGCTGAGCGCGGCTCAACGGGAGCTGTACGAGGAGGCGCACGTCAAGGCGGAGGAGTGGCACGTACTGGCCGACGTCTACCCGACGCCGGGGGGCTGCGACGAGGCCGTACGGATCTTCTTCGCGCGGGACTTGTCGGCGGTCGAGGGCGAGCGCTTCGAGGTCGAGGAGGAGGAGGCCGATATGGAGCACGCGCGGGTTCCCCTTCCGGAGCTCGTGCGGGGCGTGCTCGCCGGGGAGCTGCACAACACGTGCCTGGCGGTGGGCGTCCTCGCGCTGACGGCCGCGCTGGCGGGCGACGGCATCGAGGCCCTGCGCCCGGCCGACGCGCCGTGGCCGGCCCGCCCTTTCGAGGCCTAGGCCTTCCCCCTGCGGAGCTCTTTCCCCCGGTCCTTTCCCGCTGCGACACTTCGCGGCTCCGCCGCGTGGGGCTCCGCCCCAGACCCCGCTCCTCAAACGCCGGAGGGGCTGAAGTTGGCAAATGCAGCCCGTCCGGCGATTGAGGACACGCCCGCAGGGCGTCACGGGTCTGGGGCTTGCCACAGTTCGGGAAGGGGCGGGGCGGGGATGAAAAACTGCTGATCCGATCGGGGGATGCCCCCGCCGCGCTCCGCACAGTTCGTAGCAGAGCGTGAACTACGCTCGAAGTTCCCGACCGCAGTCGCGGGCGGGCTTGTGCGCAGGCGGACGGGAGCGTGGCCCGTGACGGATCAGGCGGTGGACACCAGCGGCACGGCGGCGGGTTCCGCGGCAGGGCGGACAACGGGCGAGTTCTTCGGCAGAGCGCGCGAGTTGAAGGAGCTGCGGGACGACATCGAGCGGGCCGGACTCGACACCCTCGCCGGCCGCAAGGCGCCCCGGGCCCGCGTGCTGCTGATCGCCGGACGCCCGGGCTCCGGCCGCACCGCCCTCGCCGCCGAACTCGCCGCGAGCCTCGCCGGTGACTACCCCGACGGCACGCTCCGTGCCCGGCTCACCGACCCCGGCGGCGAACGCGTACCCACCGAGCGCACCGCCCGCGCACTGCTCGACGACCTCGGGGTCCCTGTCCCGCCGGGAGCCGGCGACGACGAGCTGTCCGAGATGGTGCGCGACGCGCTCTCCGTACGCCGCATGCTGCTCCTCCTCGACGACGCCGCCGACGCCGAGCAGGTCGATCCGCTACTGCCCGACAACCCGGACTGCCTGGTCGTGGCCACCGCCCGCGGCCCGCTCACCGGCATCCCCGGCGTCCGGCCCTGCACCATCGGCGGCCTGGACACCGGATCCGCCGTCGAACTGCTCGCCCGCTCCACGGGCGCGGTCAGGATCACCGTCGACCCCACGGCAGCCGAGTCACTGGCCGAGGAGTGCGGGGGGCAGCCCGCCGCGCTGACGCTCATCGGCGGCTGGCTCGCCGCCAGCCCCAAGGCCTCGGTCGCCGATGTGGCGAAACGACTGCACGACATGCCCGTCGACCCCAAGCAGCCCACGGGCGGCAGGCCGCTCGCCCGCACCTTCCGTTTCGTGTACGAGTCGCTGCCGCATCCCACGGCGCGGATGCTGCGGCTGCTCGCCCTCGCGCCCGCCGGTGTCGTGGACGCGCACACCGCCTCCGCCCTGGCCGGCTGCTCGGTCTCCGGGGCCCAGACCGCACTGGACGACTTCGCCGCGCTCGGCCTGCTGCGAAGGGCCGACGGCCGGCGGTACGAGGTGCCCGGCTGCCTCGCGCCGATGATGAAGGCGCAGCTGGAGGAGCGGGACCGGCCGGCAGAGGTGCAGCTGGCCCGCGCCCGGATGCTGGAGCGGACCGTACGGCAGCTCCAGTCCTGCCGGGCGATCACCGAGCCCGACGGCTCCCCGGCGCGCAAAAAGCTGGCGGGGCTGCCGCGCGCGCTGCGCTTCCCGAACATCCCGGCCGCCGGCGAGTGGCTGCGGATCCGGCAGCCCGCGCTGCTCGCCTCGGCCCGTATCGCGGTCGAGGACGGGGAGCTCGACACCCTGGCGAGGCGGCTGGTGGCCGCGCTGGTACGGGCGCTGGCGGCGCACCGGGGCACCGAAGCGGCGGCTCCCGAGCTCTACGGGCTGCACCGGCTCGTACTCGACGTGGCCGAGCGGTGCGGTCTGCACCGTGAAAGGGCCGCCGCGCTGCTGAATCTCGCCGACCTGGACGCCCGGACCGGGCGCAGTGAGGAGGCGCTGACGCGCTACCGGGCCGCGCTGGACGCCGGCCGGGCAGCTGGTGACCCGTACGCGACAGGCCGCGCGATGGAATCCGTAGGCGGCACATATCAGGAACTGGGCGACTGGCAGCGCGCCTCCGACTGGTACGGACGGGCGCTGGAACAGCGGCTGACACGGGGCGAACGGGCGGACGCGGCGCGGCTGTACGGGCGGCTCGGGGCCGTGCACACCTATGCCGGGCGTTACGGCGAGGCGCTGCGCAACTGGCGGGCTTCGGCGGCCGGCTACCGGCGGGTCGGTGATCTGCCGGGCCACGCACGGGCGTTGAGCGAAGTGGCGAGGGTGCAGGAGTACGCGGGCCGGCCCGAGGAATCGCTGCGGACGTGTCACGAGGCCGTGGAACGGGCGCGGCAGGCCGGGGACGTACGGCTGCACGCGGCGCTGGAGTTGCGGCTCGCGGACACCCTCGACCGGCTGGGAGACCCGGCGGCTGCCCGTCTGCACAGGAGCGCTGCGGAAAGACTGCTGGGAGATGAGGGTTCTGCCTACGAAATCCGCAGTACTTCGCCGAGAGATTGATGCTTTGTAAGGCTAGACAGCGGGAAATCCTTCATTAGACTGGCTCTGCCGCGTCATACTGCGGTGTTCCCCGGGTGTGCCCTGCGTACCTGGGTATGTATGGCATTAACCCATTTATTCCCCTGAGCCAAGGACCGTGATCCACGTGAAGGTCGGCATCCCCCGCGAGGTCAAGAACAACGAGTTCCGGGTGGCCATCACCCCCGCAGGCGTGCACGAGCTGGTGCGCCACGGCCACCAGGTTTTCGTCGAGCAGAACGCCGGCGTCGGCTCTTCGATCACGGACGGTGAGTACGTCGCCGCCGGGGCGCAGATCCTGGCCACCGCCGACGAGGTCTGGGCCACCGCTGACCTGCTGCTTAAGGTCAAGGAGCCCATTGCTGAGGAGTACCACCGCCTCCGCAAGGACCAGACCCTCTTCACCTACCTGCACCTGGCCGCTTCCCGCGAGTGCACGGACGCCCTGCTGGAGTCCGGCACCACGGCGATCGCGTACGAGACGGTGGAGACCGCGAACCGCGCCCTGCCGCTGCTCGCCCCCATGTCCGAGGTCGCGGGCCGGCTGGCCCCGCAGGTCGGCGCGTACCACCTGATGCGCTCGGTCGGCGGCCGCGGCGTGCTGCCGGGCGGCGTCCCGGGTACGGCGGCCGGCGAGGCCGTCGTCATCGGTGGCGGCGTCTCCGGCTGGAACGCCACGCAGATCGCCGTCGGCATGGGCTTCCACGTGACCCTGCTCGACCGTGACATCAACAAGCTGCGCGAGGCCGACAAGGTCTTCGGCACCAAGGTCAAGACGATCGTCTCCAACGCCTTCGAGCTGGAGAAGGCCGTCGTCGAGGCCGACCTCGTCATCGGCGCGGTGCTGATCCCCGGCGCCAAGGCCCCGAAGCTCGTCACGAACGAGCTCGTCGCCAAGATGAAGCCCGGAAGTGTCCTTGTCGACATTGCGATCGATCAGGGTGGCTGCTTCGAGGACTCGCACGCGACGACGCACGCCGAGCCGACGTTCAACGTCCACAACTCGGTCTTCTACTGCGTCGCCAACATGCCGGGCGCCGTTCCGAACACCTCGACGTACGCGCTGACGAACGCCACGCTGCCGTACATCGTGGAGCTCGCGAACCGCGGCTGGGTCGAGGCGCTGCGCCGCGACGCCGCCCTTGCCAAGGGCCTCAACACCCATGACGGCCAGGTCGTTTACCGCGAGGTGGCCGAGGCTCACGAGCTGCCGCACGTCGAGCTGGGCACCCTTCTCGGCTGACGCGTCAACGAAACTCGTCAACCTCACGCATCGGGCCGGACCTTGTCGAACAAGGTCCGGCCGGACGCGTATCCGACCACTTGCGCGGACTCGTTCAACTCGCCACGAACGTAACCCTTTAGCCGTTTCGCGACCCTGCGAAACGCGCGGTCCGTGCCCCGGTTTGCCGCCCGCGCACCCTTGACACAGGGGTGTTCCATTGCCGACACATCGGGCCGGGTCCGGCGGATTGTGTTGCTGCGGACCGGTGACACGCCATAGAGTCGCCAACCGTCGGCATGGTGCCACGCTGACCTATCGATAAGTTTCCTGGTCACGTCCAAGGAGGTAAGACGACTTGTGAATGAGTCGACATTTACTCCCGGGGGTGGTCAACCAGGAATGCCTGCACGGGGCCAGGGCCCATCGGGGCTCGAGGCTGTCGGCTCCGTCGCTGTCCGCACCTTCGCCACCCATCAGCACATGACGACAGCCCACCAGAGCATGGACGGCCTACACGTGAACGCCATGGCCGGCGACCAGAGTGGGGACAAGTCCACCACCCGCTTCGCCGACTTCGACGAGGTGCCCGAGGGGCACTTCTACGATCCCGATGCCGAGTACGAGCCCGACCCCGAGTACGCGGCCACCCTCGCCCCCGACGCTGCCCGCCAGCGCCGCGAGCGGATCGGCCCGACCGGACGGCCGCTGCCGTACTTCCCGATCCCGGGTCCGCTGACCGATCACGGCCCCGCGAAGATCATCGCCATGTGCAACCAGAAGGGCGGCGTCGGCAAGACGACGTCGACCATCAATCTGGGTGCGGCTCTCGCGGAGTACGGACGACGGGTCCTGCTCGTCGACTTCGACCCGCAGGGAGCCCTGTCGGTCGGTCTCGGCGTGAACCCGATGGAACTCGACCTGACGGTCTACAACCTGCTCATGGAGCGGGGCATGTCGGCCGACGAGGTCCTGCTGAAGACCGCGGTCCCCAACATGGACCTGCTGCCGAGCAATATCGACTTGTCGGCGGCGGAAGTGCAGTTGGTCAGCGAGGTCGCGCGCGAGTCGACACTTCAGCGGGCGCTCAAGCCGCTGATGGCCGACTACGACTACATCGTGATCGACTGTCAGCCTTCACTGGGGCTCCTTACGGTGAACGCCCTGACGGCGGCTCACAAGGTGATCGTGCCGCTCGAGTGCGAGTTCTTCGCGCTGCGCGGTGTGGCGCTGCTGACCGAGACGATCGAGAAGGTCCAGGAGCGGCTCAACCCCGACCTGGAGCTCGACGGCATCCTCGCCACGATGTACGACTCCCGTACGGTGCACAGCCGTGAGGTGCTGGCGAGGGTCGTCGAGGCCTTCGACGAGCACGTCTACCACACGGTGATCGGACGGACCGTGCGCTTCCCGGAGACCACGGTCGCCGGTGAGCCGATCACGACGTACGCCTCCAACTCGGTCGGTGCGGCCGCTTATCGCCAGCTCGCCAGGGAGGTGCTCGCCCGGTGTCACGCCGAGTGAGTCTGCCGGGGGCCGACGAACTGTTCCGCACGACCGGGGGAATGGCGCTGCAGTCGTCGTCCCCGCGTCGCCCGCCGTCGCCCGCGAATCCCGCCAGTCCCGCCAACGGCGAGGCGCGGGTGCCGGGGCCGGCGGGGGAGAGCGATTCCGGGGCTGCGGCGGGTGAGCAGCCCCAGTCCGAGGGAGCGGCGTCCTCGTCGTCCTCCGCGGGTGCGGGGCCGGAGCATTCGGCGGCCGCCGACGCGGAGGCCGGCGGGCATCGCAGCCGGGCCGCTGAAGGCGACCAGGCGGCCGCTGCGGCCGCCAGGGCGCGCCGGGTGCCGGAGAGTCAGCCGTCCTCCCAGTCGGCCGCCCAGCAGCGTCCTGCGGGCCCGGCGACGGGGGCCCAGCCGCGGCGCCGGGGCGGGCGCGGGGCGAACCGTCGTCCCAGCGGCCGCGAACGGCACGACGAGAAGATCACGGTCTACGTCTCGGCCGAGGAACTGATGGACCTCGAGCACGCGCGGCTGGTGCTGCGCGGTGAGCACGGGCTCGCTGTCGACCGGGGGCGGATCGTGCGGGAAGCGGTCGCCGTCGTACTCGCGGACCTGGAGTCGCGCGGCGACGCGAGCATTCTCGTACGGCGCCTGCGCGGGCGCTGACCGGGCCGGAGGGTAGCCTGCGCTGCTCCTGCCCTTGTTCCCGCACACTGGACCACCACGATGCCGCCGCGCCCTGACGACTCCGCCGCTGCCCCTCGCCGTCGCCTGGGGCGCGGGCCGGGGGTGCCGCGGCCGGCCGATGAGTCCGGGGCCGAGGGCGTTGCGGTGCCGACGCCGGAAGGTGTGCCGGGGGTCGACGCGGGCGGGCTTGGTGAAGTAGCCGTTGCGGCGGGGGACGGGCGGTTCACCGTTCGGCTCGTCAATTTCGAGGGGCCCTTCGACCTGTTGCTTCAGCTCATCTCGAAGCACAAGCTCGACGTCACCGAGGTCGCCCTCTCCAAGGTCACCGACGAGTTCATGGCGCACATCCGCGCCATGGGGGCCGACTGGGATCTTGACCAGACCACGGAGTTCCTTGTGGTGGCCGCCACACTCCTCGATCTCAAGGCCGCGCGGCTGCTGCCCGCCGCCGAGGTGGAGGACGAGGGGGACCTCGCGCTGCTGGAGGCCAGGGACATGCTGTTCGCGCGGCTGTTGCAGTACCGCGCGTACAAGCAGATCGCCGACATCTTCAGCGAGCGGCTGGACGCGGAGGCCCGGCGCTACCCGCGTACGGTCGGTCTTGAGCCGCAGCACGCCGCGCTGCTGCCCGAGGTCGTCATCAGCATCGGCCCCGACGGCTTCGCCAAGCTCGCCGTGAAGGCCATGCAGCCCAGGGCCGAGCCCCAGGTGTACGTCGATCACATCCATGCGCCCCTGGTGTCCGTACGGGAACAGGCCGAGGTGGTCGTCGCGCGGCTGCGGGAGGTGGGGGAGGCGACTTTTCAGGCGCTGACGGAGGATGTCACGGACACGCTCACCGTTGTCGCACGGTTCCTCGCCCTGCTCGAGCTCTATCGCGAGAAGGTTGTCGTGCTGGACCAGGAGGAGGCCCTGGGGGAGCTCATGGTGCGGTGGACCGGCGGGGAAGGGGCGCAGCCCCTCGTCACGGATGAGTTCGATCAAGTGGTGGAAAGGGAGACGAAGTGAGTGAGTCCCCTGCGGTCGCGGACCTCGGGCTCAAGCCCGCCCTGGAGGCGGTCCTCATGGTCGTCGACGAGCCCGCCACCGAGGAACACCTCGCGAAGGTGCTGGAGCGGCCCCGCAGAGCCGTCGCGGACGCGCTGCGGGAACTTTCCGACGAGTACGCCGCACAGGGGCGCGGATTCGAGCTCAGGCTGGTCGCGGGGGGATGGCGCTTCTACACGCGGCCCCAGTACGCGGCGGCGGTCGAGAGCTTCGTACTGGACGGACAGCAGGCCCGTCTCACGCAGGCCGCCCTGGAGACCCTGGCGGTCGTCGCGTACCGCCAGCCGGTGAGCCGGTCACGGGTCTCGGCCGTACGTGGCGTGAACTGCGACGGCGTGATGCGGACCCTCCTCCAGCGCGGTCTGGTCGGGGAGGCGGGCACGGAACCTGAAACAGGTGCGATCCTGTACAGGACGACGAACTACTTTCTGGAGCGGATGGGCCTGCGTGGCCTGGACGAGCTCCCGGAGCTCGCGCCATTCCTCCCGGAGGCGGACGCGATCGAGGCTGAGACGCTAGAGGGTGTGCCGTCGTTCGATCCGGACGCCCCGGACACCGACGCAGACGACAAGACGGAATTTTGATGCGAAGCAGCAGCGGCAGGAACAGCGGAAGCGGTAACGACCGGAACCAGCGGGGCGCGGGCGCGGGCAAGGGGCGCGAGCGCGACGACAAGAAGCGCACCGAGCGTCCCGACCGTCCCCGTCCGGAAGAGCGCCGTTACGACGTCGGCCGTGACGCCCCTGGCGCCCGCGGCGGCGGCAGTAGTGGCAGTGGCGCGGGACGCGGCGGCGGCGGCGCCGGCGCAGGGCGCGGTGGAAGCGGTGCGGGCGCTGGACGCGGTGGCGCGGGTGCGGGACGCGGTGGCGCGAGCGCCGGCGGCGGCCGTGGTGGTGCGGGTGCGGGACGTGGCGGCAGCAGCGCCGGAGGCTCTTCGAGCACCGGCAGCCGTGGCGCGTCCGCGCGCGGTGGCGCCAAGGGCGGCCCCAAGGCCCCGCAGGGCGGCTTCCGGACCCCCGGTCTGCGCCGTGGCCCGCAGAGTGCCCCCTCCCGGCCGCGCGAGCTCGACGCCAAGCTCGAGGAGCGCGTACGTGAGCGGCACAGCAAGCCCCAGGTGACGACGCCCAAGACGTTCCCCGGTGCCGAGCAGGAGGGTGAGCGCCTGCAGAAGGTCCTCGCCCGCGCGGGCATGGGTTCGCGGCGTGCGTGCGAAGAGCTGATCGAGCAGGCCCGGGTCGAGGTCAACGGTGAGATCGTGACCGAGCAGGGCAGGCGCGTCGACGTGCACAAGGACGAGGTGAAGGTCGACGGCCTGACGGTCGCCACCCAGTCGCACCTCTTCTTCGCGCTCAACAAGCCGGCCGGTGTAGTCGCCACCATGGGCGACCCTGACGGCCGCCAGAACCTCAACGACTACGTGAACAACCGTGAGACGCGCCTCTTCCACGTGGGCCGGCTGGACACCGAGACCGAGGGCATCATCCTGCTCACCAACCACGGCGAGCTGGCCCACCGTCTCACCCACCCCAAGTACGGCGTGAAGAAGACCTACCTCGCCGCGATCCAGGGACCGCTCCCGCGCGACCTCGGCAAGCGGCTCAAGGACGGCATCGCGCTGGAGGACGGGTACGCCCGCGCCGACCACTTCCGCGTCGTCGAGAACACCGGAAAGAACTACCTGGTCGAGGTGACCCTCCACGAGGGCCGCAAGCACATCGTGCGCCGCATGCTGGCCGAGGCCGGCTTCCCGGTCGAGCGGCTCGTGCGCACCTCCTTCGGGCCGATCCCGCTGGGCGACCAGAAGTCCGGCTGGCTGCGCCGCCTCACCAACACCGAGGTCGGCATGCTGATGAAGGAAGTCGGCCTGTAACCGACGCCCCTTTTTGACCCAAGCCCCGGCCGGTTCCTGTACGTACAGGAACCGGCCGGGGCTTTTTGCCGCTTGTGGAGCGGGCCTCCGGCCCTTTATAGTCACCATGACTATAAAGGTGCGCGCGTGAGTCTCGCGGACATACCCCCTTCCGGAGAAGCGATGAACGAAGAGGAAGAGACCCTCTACAACCCGCGTGACTTCGAGCCGTTCGCCGTCACCGTCGATCTCGCCGTCTTCACCGTGCGCGAGAGCCGCCTGCACGTTCTGCTGATCCGGCGCGGACAGGACCCCTACGCGGGGGCGTGGGCACTGCCCGGCGGCTTCATACTGCCCCGCGAGTCCGCGGAAACCGCCGCCCGGCGCGAACTGGCCGAGGAGACCGGCCTGTCGCAGGAGTCCGCCGCCGCGCTCCACCTGGAGCAGCTGCGTACGTACAGCGAACCCGACCGCGATCCACGGATGCGCGTCGTCTCCGTCGCGTACACCGCGCTCGTGCCCGGACTGCCGGAGCCGCGCGGTGGCGGCGACGCCGCGCACGCCCAGTGGATGCCCGTCGGCGGCGTGCCCGCCCTCGCCTTCGACCACGCGCGGATCATCACCGACGCACAGGAGCGCGTCCGCGCCAAGCTCGAATACACCTGCCTGGCCACGGCTTTCTGCCCGCCCGAGTTCACGCTGGGCGAGCTCCAGCAGGTGTACGAGACGGTCTGGGGCGTCGCCCTCGACCGGCCCAACTTCCGGCGCAAGGTGCTCGCCTCGCCCGGCTTCGTGGAGCCGGTGGAAGGGGCGCCCCGGCGTACCGGAGGACGGGGGAAACCCGCCGCCCTCCACCGCGCGGGGAACGCCACCACTCTCCACCCACCACTTCTGCGCCCCGAACGACGATCCGAAGGAGAACGGTCCGAATGAAGCAGCCGGCAACCGGTGCCCTCGTGGGACTTGCGCTGGGGGACGCTCTCGGCTTCCCGACCGAGTTCAACGACGTACCTTCGATCCTCGCGAAATGCGGGCCGTGGCGGGAGATGGAGCTGCCCGCGCCCGCGATCGTCACGGACGACACCCAGATGACGCTCGCGCTGGGTCGAGGGATACGGACGGCCATGGACCGCGGGGTGCTCGGGCCGCCGCGGCTGGCGCGGCCGGTGCGCGAGGAATTCGTGGACTGGTACCACTCGCCCGAGAACAACCGGGCCCCCGGCCGCACCTGCATGGTCGCCTGCCGGCTGCTCGACAGTGACCTGCCCTGGCAGCAGGCCAGTCAGGTGGGCTCCAAGGGGTGCGGGGCCAACATGCGCGTCGCGCCGGTCGGGCTCGTGCCGGGGCTGAGCGGGGAACAGCGCGCCGGGGCGGCGCAGTTGCAGTCGGCGCTCACGCACGGGCATCCGACGGCGCTGGCGGCGAGCGATCTGACGGCGCACGCGGTGTATCTGCTCGCGCAGGGGGCGGAGCCGACCGGTCTGGTGGGGCTGCTCCGTTCGTACGCCTACGAGAACCGCACCCGGTACCACGAGCGCTGGCTGGGCGACCTGTGGACGCACGCTCACGACGCCTCGCCGGAGGTTTTCATCGCCCGTGGCTGGGACGAGTGCCTGGCCGTACTGGAAC
This sequence comes from Streptomyces sp. ISL-96, assembly GCF_018614035.1. Classification (GTDB taxonomy): domain Bacteria; phylum Actinomycetota; class Actinomycetes; order Streptomycetales; family Streptomycetaceae; genus Streptomyces. Next base: position 297,380 of record NZ_JAGGPA010000025.1, on the reverse strand, counting down.
GGCTCGCCGAGGCACTGCGCTCGCCGTCCCCCGAGACCGATCCGTGCCTGGCGACAGGTGACGGCTGGATCGCCGAGGAGGCGCTCGCGACCGCGCTGCTGTGCTTCCTGCTCTTCCCCGGAGAGCCGGTCACCGCCCTGCGCCGCGCCGCCTGCACGAAGGGCGACTCGGACTCCATCGCGTGCCTGGCGGGAGCGTTCGCGGGAGCGCACCTGGGAGCGGGCGCGTGGCCGGCCGAGTGGGCGGAGCGCATCGAGTACAAGAGTGAGCTGCTGGGCCTGGGTGCGCTCTGGGACGCTTGACCAAACGAGGCCCGCCGACCACCGCGTCAGCGGGCTGAAGCGCGGCGCGTGCGGAGCAGGAAGTCCTCCACCCGGGGGCGGTCCGGCTCCGGCGGTAGGGGGCTCTTCGCCGCGGCGGCTTCGGCCTCCGCCGCGAGAACGTTCATACGGCGGTCGACCTCCCGCCACGTCACCTCACCGCGCTTGACCGCGAGCAGCTGGTCGCGGTCCTCGCCGACGTCGATCACCAGCTCGCCCGTACGCAGCAGATCGCGGCAGCTGCCCAGCAGCCGCAGCAGGTGCATGGCGTGCTTCCAGCGCGGGGCGCCGTGCTGCCGTACGTCCGCCTCCAGCTTCTTGCGCTGGCCGGCCGCGTACCGGGCGAAGGTCTGGTGGGCCCGGCGGGAGAGGAACGCGTCGCGCAGGGCGAGCAGCTCGTGGCCGGTGGCGTCGACGTGCTCGACCAGCGGGGAGTGCAGGCACTCCAGGATGTTGGGATTGGCGCGCAGGGCCAGCTCGCAGAAACGTTCCAGCTCCCAGGAGAACTGCTCGTCCGCCGGGCCCTCGACATGCGTCGGCGGCTTCTCGAAGCGCCAGTACAGCGGCGTCGGCGCGACGAAGACGCCGCGGCGGTCCGTGTCGCTGCCGTCCGTGGCCAGGCCGAAGGCGCGCGAGCCCATCACGCAGGAGTAGACGGTGTGGTCGCGTACGAGGTCTCCGGGCACGGCGGTCGGGATCATGCTCCGGATTGTGCCGCAGCCGGGGGAGCCGGATCGAACCACTTTCCACTGTGCGGCCCCGGTGGGTGCGGAGCGCGGAGGTCAGCCGGCCCCGGGCTTCTGACAGCCCAGTCCGTGCGGGCCTCCGTCCCAACTACGCTGAATCCTGCACGGGCAATCCGCGGTGTGGAGCGAGGAGTACGACGTGGCAGTACGAGCAGTGCGTGGGGCCGTTCAGCTGGAGCGGGACCAGGCCGAGCACATGAACGAGCAGGTCGGCGAGCTGCTCTCGGCCATCCTGGAGCGCAACGGGCTCACCCCCGACGACCTCATCAGCATCTGGTTCACCGCCACCCCCGACCTCCACAGCGATTTCCCGGCCGCCGCGGCCCGCAAGCTCGGCATTGTCGACGTACCGCTGATCTGCGCCCAGGAACTGGACATAGCGGGCGCCATGCCCCGTGTCGTACGGATCCTCGCGCACGTCGAGTCGGACCTGCCCAAGTCCTCGGTCTCGCACATCTACCTCGGCGCAGCCGCCGCCCTCCGCAAGGACATCGCCCAGTGAGAACCGCCCTCGTCATCGGAACCGGCCTCATCGGCACCTCCGCCGCCCTCGCCCTCGCCGGGCGCGGCATCACCGTCCACCTCACGGACCACGACCCGGCGCAGGCACACACCGCCGCCGCGCTCGGGGCGGGCACCGACGAGGCGCCCGAAGGCCCCGTCGATCTGGCCATCGTCGCCGTCCCGCCCGCGCACGTGGCCGCGACGCTGGCCGACGCCATGCGGCGCGGGATCGCCCGCGCGTACATCGACGTCGCCAGCGTCAAGGGCGGACCGCGCCGCGAGCTGGAGGCGCTGGGCTGCGACCTCACGTCGTACATCGGTACGCACCCCATGTCCGGCAAGGAACGTTCGGGCCCGCTCGCCGCGACCGCCGACCTCTTCGAGGGCCGCCCCTGGGTCCTCACCCCCACTCGGGACACCGACACCGAGGTGCTGAACCTCGCGCTGGAGCTGGTCGCCCTGTGCCGGGCCGTTCCGGTGGTGATGGACGCCGACGCCCACGACCGCGCGGTCGCGCTCGTCTCGCACACCCCGCAGCTCGTCTCCTCGATGGTCGCGGCGCGGCTGGCGGACGCGGACGAGACGGCGGTACGGCTGTGCGGTCAGGGCATCCGGGACGTCACCCGCATCGCCGCCTCGGATCCTCGGATGTGGGTCGAGATTCTCTCCGCCAACCCCGGCCCCGTCGCGGATGTGCTCACTGGCGTCGCCGCCGACCTGGAGGAGACCGTGCAGGCGCTGCGCGCCCTCCAGTCCGCCGACGACGACAAGCGCGCGGGCGGCGCCGAGGGCATCGAGGACGTGCTGCGGCGCGGCAACGCGGGCCGCGAGCGGGTGCCGGGCAAGCACGGGGCCGCCCCGACGGCGTACGAGATCGTCGCTGTCCTCATCAGCGACCGCCCCGGCGAGCTGGCCAGGATCTTCGCGGACGCCGGGCGGGCGGGCGTCAACATCGAGGACGTACGCATCGAGCACGCGACGGGGCAGGAGGCGGGCCTCGTCCAGCTGATGGTCGAGCCGGCGGCCGCACCGGGACTGAGCACGTCGCTGCGGGAGCGTGGCTGGTCGATCCGCCCGTAGCGGCGCTCGCGGCCCAAGGCAGGGCGATGTCCGGTTTGCGGCGGCTTAGCAGGGGCGTCGAGGGCGGGGCCGGGGACTCGGTAACCTTGTGTGGGGCCCGTCGGGTCCCCGCATGCCCAAGCCCGTGTACCAGGAAGGTGTCCTACACCGTGGAAACCGCCGCCCGGACCGCCCCGGCAGCAGTGATTGTCGCCATCGACGGCCCCTCCGGCACGGGCAAGTCCAGCACCTCCAAGGCCGTCGCGGCCAAGCTCGGGCTGAGCTACCTGGACACCGGTGCCCAGTACCGGGCGATCACCTGGTGGATGCTGAACAACGGCATCGACGTCACGGACCCCGTCGCCATCGCGGACGCCGCGATCAAGCCCGTGATCGTCTCCGGCACCGACCCGGCCGCCCCCACGATCACGGTGGACGGAGTCGACGCCTCCGGTCCGATCCGCACCCAGGAGGTCACCGCCAAGGTGAGCGCCGTGAGCGCCGTGCCCGAGGTGCGCACGCTCATCACCGAGCTGCAGCGGTCCATCGCGAAGGGTGCCGAGCTGGGCATCGTCGTCGAGGGCCGTGACATCGGTACGACCGTGCTGCCGGACGCGGACCTCAAGATCTTCCTGACCGCCTCTCCCGAGGCGCGCGCCGCCCGCCGCAGCGGCGAGCTGAAGGGCGCGGACGTCTCCGCGACCCGCGAGGCTCTGCTGAAGCGGGACGCGGCCGACTCCAGCCGCAAGACCTCGCCGCTCGCCAAGGCGGACGACGCCGTCGAGGTCGACACCAGCGACCTCACGCTGCAGCAGGTCATCGAGTGTGTCGTTACCCTGGTCGAGGGGAAGCGGGCCGCGAAGTGACCGCACCCACACCGCGTGGTGCGGCGGTAGGACGCGGCATCGGCATCGGCCTGATGTACGGGCTGTGGAAGCCCCGCGTCCTGGGTGCCTGGCGGGTGCCCATGAGCGGTCCGGTGATCCTGGCCGTGAACCACTCGCACATGATCGACGGCCCCATGCTGATGGGCACCGCGCCCCGGCCGGTGCACTTCCTGATCAAGAAAGAGGCGTTCGTCGGCCCCCTCGACCCGTTCCTGCGCGGAATCGGGCAGCTGAAGGTGGACCGTACGACAGCCGACCGTACGGCGATCTCGAACGCGCTGGGCGTGCTGACGGACGGCGGGGTCCTCGGGATCTTCCCGGAGGGCACCAGGGGCCAGGGCGACTTCGCCTCGCTGCGCGCCGGGCTTTCGTACTTCGCCGTACGCAGCGGGGCGCCGATCGTCCCGGTGGCGGTGCTCGGCAGTACGGAGCGCCGTGGCCGGCTGATACGGGGGCTGCCGCCGCTGCGCAGCCGCGTGGACGTGGTCTTCGGTGACTCCTTCGAGGCCGGCGACGGCAGCGGACGGCGTACGCGCAAGGCGCTGGACGAGGCGACCGTACGGATACAGGAGCGGCTGACCGCCCACCTGGAAGGTGCCCGGCGTTTCACCGGGCGCTGAGCGAGACTTGAGTACTTGAGTAGTGGACCGCGCGAGACCGGGTGGTCCATCGATGATGATGAACGAGGAACGGACTTCATGAACGACCAGAATCACTCCGGCGACGAGCACGGAGCACTTGGCGACGCCGAGTACGCGGAGTTCATGGAGCTCGCCGCGCAGGAGGGCTTCGACCCCGAAGACGTCGAAGGCGCGATCGGCGAAGCCGGTCACGGCCCGCTGCCCGTCCTCGCCGTCGTCGGCCGCCCCAATGTCGGCAAGTCGACCCTGGTGAACCGCATCATCGGCCGCCGCGAGGCCGTCGTCGAGGACAAGCCGGGCGTCACCCGTGACCGTGTCACGTACGAGGCCGAGTGGGCGGGCCGCCGCTTCAAGATCGTCGACACCGGCGGCTGGGAGCAGGACGTCCTCGGCATCGACGCGTCCGTCGCCGCCCAGGCGGAGTACGCGATCGAGGCCGCCGACGCGGTCGTCTTCGTCGTCGACTCCACGGTCGGCGCGACCGACACCGACGAGGCCGTCGTCAGGCTGCTCCGCAAGGCCGGCAAGCCCGTGGTCCTGTGCGCCAACAAGGTCGACGGCCTGAGCGGCGAGGCGGACGCGACCGCGCTGTGGTCGCTGGGCCTCGGCCAGCCGCACCCGGTCTCCTCGCTGCACGGCCGTGGCACCGGCGACATGCTGGACGCCATCCTGGAGGCCCTGCCGGAGGCCCCGGCCCAGTCCTTCGGTCTGGCCACCGGCGGCCCGCGCCGTATCGCGCTCATCGGCCGTCCGAACGTCGGCAAGTCGTCCCTCCTCAACCGGGTGGCGAACGAGGACCGCGTCGTCGTCAACGAGGTCGCGGGCACCACGCGCGACCCGGTCGACGAGCTGATCGAGCTCGGCGGCATCACCTGGAAGTTCATCGACACGGCCGGCATCCGCCGCCGCGTCCACCTCCAGGAGGGCGCGGACTACTACGCCTCCCTGCGTACCGCTGCCGCCGTCGAGAAGGCCGAAGTCGCGGTCGTACTGATCGACGCCAGCGAGTCCATCAGCGTGCAGGACCAGCGGATCATCACGATGGCCGTCGAGGCGGGCCGCGCGCTGGTCATCGCGTACAACAAGTGGGACACCCTCGACGAGGAGCGCCGCTACTACCTGGAGCGCGAGATCGAGACCGAACTGGCCCAGGTCGCGTGGGCGCCGCGGGTGAACGTCTCGGCGCAGACCGGCCGCCACATGGAGAAGCTGGTCCCGGCGATCGAGACGGCGATCGCGGGCTGGGAGACGCGCATCCCGACCGGCAGGCTCAACGCCTTCCTCGGCGAGATCGTCGCCTCCCACCCGCACCCGGTCCGCGGCGGCAAGCAGCCCCGCATCCTCTTCGGGACGCAGGCGGGGGCCAAGCCGCCGCGGTTCGTGCTCTTCGCCTCCGGCTTCCTGGAGGCCGGCTACCGGCGCTTCATCGAGCGTCGTCTCCGCGAGGAGTTCGGCTTCGAGGGCACGCCGATCCACATCTCGGTGCGGGTGCGCGAGAAGCGCGGCCGCAAGAAGTAACGCCGGACGGGCCTGTAAGCGGGCCTAGAACCCCTGACGGGGAGCGGGCGGCAGCGCGGCCGGGAAGTGATTCCCGGTGTGCTGCCGCCCGTTGCTGTTCGTGGCGCTGTCGCTGTCGCTGCTCGTGACGCGCCAGAAGCCGGTGTGCGAGCCGTGCGTTCCGTGGCCGGTGTGACTCGTGTGGCCGGGACCCTCGCTGTGGCGCGCCCCCTGGGCGAAGCCCGTGAACCCCAGTTCCTCCTCGCCGGTGCGGTCGCCGGGCAGTGCCCGGAAGGACCTGCGGTACTCCGAGTAGAGCGCGTCGTAGATCGGCGTGTGCGAGGGCTCGGCCCTGGATTCCCGCGAGGGGCGCATCGCGGGGATCGGGCTCTGGTACGGCTGATGGCGTGAGGGGTCGTATGAGTGCACGTATGTGCCAACGACCCCAGCGCCCGACGGATGCGGGCCGAGCAGGGAATTCCCTGCTCGGCCGGGGTAAGCGGCGCGCATGGACCGGTCGTGCGGGCCCGTGCCCGTCAGGTGCCGGCCAGCGGCATGGCGGCGGCCGCCAGAACGCCACGGGTGGCGGCCCGCTCCAGCGCGTTGCGCAGCAGGTCCTCGCGCGGCTGCTGGCCGATCGAGCCGGCGGGCGCGGTGTAGACGAGGACGGTGCTCGACTTGTTGGCCGCCGTCCGCCAGCCGTCGGTGACCTGGAGCGGCTGGTGGGCCTGCCACCAGGAGACCGGGTTTCCGCCGCTGGTGCCGGGCTGGAGTACGGCGTGCAGCTGGCCCATGGCGAGCAGGACAGACCAGCCGGGCAGCGCGGCGGGCACCTCGTCCATGTCCTTGACCGGCTGGAAGCCCTGCTCGGTGACGAGCGGCAGGAACTCGTCGGTGGTGCCGTCGGAGCCGGGGCGGGTCACGGGCCCGGTCGGCTCGACGACCAGGGCAGGGTGCAGCTCGCCGTCGATCAGTACGAGGCCGCTGGTGATCCCGAGCACGGCCTGGCCGGGCGAGCCGCCGTACTCCTCGGCACCGGGGAGGTCGGAGGCTCCGCCGGTGATGCTGCGTACGGCGCCCTGGAGCTGTTCCTCGGCCACGCGGACGACCTGCGAGGGGATGCAGGTGGCATGGGCGAACGCGAGCACAGCGGTTTCGTCTCCGACGAACAGCACGGTGCTCGTGCGTTCCAGTTCTGAGTCGCCCTGGGTACGGCAGGAGGTGCAGTCGTAGCTGCCCGGGGCGTTCTCGCCGGCGAGCAGCCGGTCGGCTTCTTCGTTGCCGATCTCGGCGCGTACGTCGTCGCTGACGTCGAGCATGCGCGGCACGGGGGACTCCTCGGACTCGGTGCGGGTGCCGGGTGGTTCCCGGCTCGTCAAGAAGACAACGGGTGATCTGCGGCCGGGGTCACGCGAAGAAGGGAACGGAATCGAACCGAACGGCACGGGCGACCCAGGCGTTGCCCCGTCGGCCGACCGGGTGGGGCTCTTCCGGTCCGCCGCGCGGCAGGTGAGCCGATGCCCGGGCGCCTGCCTAGCGTGGCGCGATGCCCACGCTGCCGCGATCCCGTCGGTCCCGTTACGTGCCGGTCGCCCTGCTCGCCGTACTGCTGGCTCTGTGTCCGGCGGGCGCGCGGGCCACGCCACCGCCGCCGGCCGGTGCTTGCGCGGCCACCGAGTGGCCCTGGAACTGCCTCGCCGAGTGCGAGAGCAGCGGCGACTGGCACATCAACACCGGCAACGGCTACTACGGCGGACTGCAGTTCTGGCAGGCGACGTGGGCGGAGCACGGCGGGCTCGCGTACGCCCCGCGCGCCGACCTCGCCACCCGGGCGCAGCAGATCAAGGTCGCGGAGAGGGTGCTCGCCACCCAGGGATGGAAGGCGTGGCCCGTCTGCTCCAAGCGCTACAAGCTCTTCGGCCGGGTCCACTTCGTGAAATCCGGGGACACGCTCGCCTCGATCGCCCGCCGCTATCGCGTCAAGGGCGGCTGGAAGGCGCTCCACCGGGCCAACGCGTTGGTGATCGGCCGCGACCCGGACCGGATCCGCACCGGCGTCATGCTGGTCCTTCCGGCTGCGAAGAAGGGGTAGGGCCGTGGTGCAGTTCTGATGCCTCTCCGCTGAAGACCACCGCGCCGCGGCGCAGTTCATGCACGAAGACGGGGCCTGTCGTCGTCCGGCTCAGCAGGGCGGGCGGCATTCTCTGTTCCGCCGTCACGACTGTGGTGGCCGGTGCCAGTGCGGCGAGCAGTTCGTACGTACGGGCCGCCACGGGCCGGGACATGCCCTGGGTGGGTTCGTCGAGGAGCACCACGCGGGCGCGGGACAGGAAGGCGCGGGAGACCGCCAGCATGCGCTGCTCGCCGCCGGAGAGGGTGCCCGCGCGGTGGGGGAGCAGGGCGCGCAGGGCCGGGTAGGCGGTGAGGGCCGGTGCGATGTCCCCTTCGGGTGAAGGGAGCGCCAGTTCCAGGTTCTCCGCGACGGTGAGGGACGCGTACACGGCGTGCCTGTCCGGTACGAAGCACAGGCCGTGGCGGGCGCGGTCGTGGGGGCGCAGGCGGGTGATGTCCCTGCCGTACCAGAGGACCTGGCCCGAGGCCAGGGGCACGGTTCCGGCGAGGGCGCGCAGGACGGTCGTACGGCCGGAGCCGTTGCGGCCGAGGAGGACGGTCGGGGAGCCGCCCGCCGGTACGGGGAGGTCCACTCCGTGGAGGGCCTCCAGGGGGCCGTAGCGGACGCGGGCGCGGCGCAGTTCCATGGCGTTGGTCATGGGGCCGCTGCCTCGATGCGTCCGGCCGTCATGGTGTGCACGGTGTGGGCGATGTCCGCGACCAGGTCGAGGTCGTGCTCGACGACGAGCACGGCCATGCCGTCGGCCGCGAGCGCGGCCATGATCCGGGCCAGTCGCTGTGCCTCTGCCGTGTCGAGCCCGGCGGCGGGCTCGTCGAGCAGGAGGGTGTGCGGGCGGCCCGCGAGCGCCCTGCCCAGCTCTACGCGGCGCAGGGTTCCGGTGGGGAGGGCGGCTGCGGGGTGGTGGCGGACGGGGCCCGCGAGGTCCAGGAGGCGCAGTACGGACTCCAGGGCGGTGGGGTCGGTCCGTACGTGGCCCTGTTCGGCGCCGAGCGCGATGTTCTCCTCGACGGTGAGGGAGGGGAAGACGGCGAGGTCCTGCAAGGTACGGGCGATGCCGAGGCGGGTGCGGGTGTGCGGGGGTGTGTGGGTGATGTCCGCGCCGTTCAGCTCCACGCGGCCGGAGTCCGGGCGGAGGGTGCCGGCCAGGCAGTGGAAGAGGGTGCTCTTGCCGGCTCCGTTGGGGCCGATCAGTGCGGTCACCCTGCCGGGTTCGATGGTGATGTCTACGCCGTCCAGGGCGGTGTACGCGCCGTAGGTGAGGCGTAGGGCGTGGGCGGTGAGGGGTGCGGCCGCTCTGGTGCCGCTGCGCGGGACTTTCCCCGACCCGCCCCTTCCCGAACTGGGGCTCCGCCCCAGACCCCGCTCCTCAAACGCCGGAGGGGCTGGAAGGTGGCGCGTTGCGGGAAGCCTTGCCGCCGGCGGATAGCGGCCCAGCAGTACCGCCAGTACGCCGATCACCGCCGCCGCCGCGCCGCCCCGCGCCCCCGCGTCCAGGCCCACCAGCAGCGCCGCCGCCGCGCACGCGCCCAGGAGGTTGTCGGCGCCCAGGACCACTACCGCCGCGAACCACAGCAGTGCGCGCACCGGGTCGTACGCCGCCGGGTCGAACGCGCGCAGGCCCATCCCCAGCATGCCGCCGCCCAGCGCGGCCAGCGCCGCGCCCGTGACGAAGGTGAGGAGCTTCAGGGTGGGGACGGGAACGCCCGCCGCCGAGGCGCCCGTCTCGTGGTCGCGCATCGCCGCCAGCGCGCGGCCCGCGCGGCCCCGGCGCAGCGCGGCCACGGCCAGCAGGGCGGTGGCCAGCAGGGCCAGTTCCAGGGCGTAGTACACGCGGTCGGAATGGAAGCCGGCCGGGCGGGCCAGGCCGAGGCCGGACGTCGCGTACGGCTGCGCGAAGACGAAGCGGCTCACCGCGACGCCGAACGCCAGTGTGGTCAGGGCCAGTGCGAGGCCCCGGCGGCCGATCGCAGGCCAGCCGAGGAGTACGCCCAGCGGGGCCACCAGCACCACCGCCACGGCCAGGGCCGGGAGTTCCGGCATGGCGGGCAGGCCGGGGAAGCGGCCCGCCGCCAGGAGGGCGGTGAAGAGGGCGCCGAGGCCCGCGTACGCCGCCTGGCCCAGCGAGATCTGGCCGCCCCGGCCCGTCACGACCACCAGCGAGAGGAGGATCACCGCCAGTGCGGGGACCTGGATGGACGTGTGGAGATCCGAGCCCGCGAAGCCGAGAGGGAGGAGGAAGAGGACCCCCGCCACCAGCCACGCGACCGGCGGTGCGGCCGGCAGGACGGGCACCGGAGGGCGGGGGAGCGCGTCGCGGGCGTCCGTGGTGGGCACCGCCAGGGCCGCGATCAGCAGGGCCACCACGAAGAGGTTCGCGCCGATCGCCTGGACGAGCGGCTCGGCCCAGGCGGCCGGCGGGTGCACCCGCGTCAGTTGCGCCTGCGCGACACCGATCGCCAGTGCCGCGCCCACCGCGACGGGCAGGCTCCGCATGCGCGCCACCACCGCCACCGCGATCACTTCGACGACGAGCAGGGGGAGACCGTACGGGTCCAGGCGTACGTACGGGGCCAGGAGTACGCCCGTCAGGCCCGCCGTGAACGAGCCGAACGCCCAGCCCGCCGCCGCGACCCGGTCCGTGTTCGTCCCGCCCAGCGCGGCCAGCGGACGGTTGTCGACGACCGCCCGCAGCTCGCGCCCGAAGCGCGTCCACCGGGTCACCGCGTCCACCAGGGCCGCCAGTACCACTACCGTCGCCAGCTGCGCCCAGGGATCGCCGGCCAGCAGCACGGGCGCGTCCGCGCGGGCTCCGGTGCCCCACACCAGCGCCGCGCCCCCGACGAGCAGGACGAACACGCCGATGGACGCGACCAGGGTCTGCGCCGGACCGCTGCCGAGGACCGCCAGGGGCCGGAACACCGCCCGGTCGAGGAGCAGTCCGAGGCCGGGTGCCACGACCACCAGCGTCACGGCGGCCGCCAGGGGCAGCGGCCAGTGCCATTCCACCGCCAGTTGGCGCAGCACGTACGCGCACACCATGGCGATCGCGCCGTGCGCCAGGTTCAGTACGCCGGTCGCCCGGTAGGTGACGATCAGTCCGATGCCGGTGAGCGCCGCCGCGCTGCCGGCGGCGAGCCCCGCCAGCGTGAGGTCGTACGTGAGAGACGACACGGTGTCAGGCCTCGGCGGCGGGGGGTTCGGGGGCAGGGGGTTCGCAGACGGGGCAGGGGTTCAGGCCGGACGGGTCTTCCGGTGGCGCGGCGTCCGGTTTGCCGGTGACGAGCGGGCAGTCGGGCCGGTGGAGGAGTGTCCCGCCGGGAACTCGGAGCAGCGGGCCCTCGGCGGACGGGGACGGCGGCGTGGACACTTCCACCGGCTCCGCCCCGCCGGTGTCCTCCTCCGTGGGCGCCGGCTCCCGGTCGCCGCGTGCGAGGAGCACCGCGCCGGCGACGATCAGCGCCGCGCCGGGCACCGTGCAGGAGGCGATGTACGGGAGCTGCCGTTCGGCGAAGCGCTCGCCGGAGATCGCGTACCAGCCGATCACGCAGAGCACCGCACCGCAGACCAGGGCCGTCAGGCCGGCCCACAGCAGTGGCCTGTCGCGCGGTCGCGTCCTTGGCACGGGGACCCCCTCGAGGACTTCACGGGTCGGTACGAGCCTGTCCTTGGCGGCGGATACGTTGCACTATGCCCTGAAGCGACAGACCCTGGAAGCATCGGGCGAACGGCCCGGTCGGACACCCGGTGGTGAGCCAGATGGTCCTCGGCAGACACCCTCGTACTGCGGCATGGGCGGCCGCCGCAGTGCTGATACTGGTACCGGCCGCCGCGGCCTGCGGTGACGACAACGGCGCGCCAGAGGCGCCGGCGCGTTCCCCGGCCACCAGCCCTCCGGTGACCCCGGACAAGAACCAGCCCAGCGACCTCACCGCGGCCAGGTCGGCGGTCGAGAAGAACTGGAGGACGTTCTTCGACCCCAAGGCGTCGACGGACGACAAGGTCAGGGTGCTCCAGAACGGCGAGCAGATGCGGCGCGTGCTGACGGCCTTCGCCAATGACCCGAACGCCGCCAGGTCCTCCGCGAAAGTCACCGACGTGAAGTTCACCTCCGCCACCGAGGCGGATGTGACGTACGACCTGCTCGTCGGCGGACAGCCGGCCGTGCCCAACAGCAAGGGCACCTCGGTCCTCCAGGACGACGTGTGGAAGGTCTCCGTCAAGACCCTGTGTGCGCTGGTCCAGCTCAGCGGCAATGCGCCGGCTGTGCCGGGCTGCTGAAAGCCTGCTGCTCGCGGCGTTCCTCCTGCTGAGCGCCGCCTGCGGCAGCCGGCTGCCCGAGAGTGACTTCGAGGGCCGCCGGAGCGCCCCGCCGCCCGCACGGGAGGCCGAGCCGGTACGTATCGGCATCATCAGCAGTGCCACCAGCCCGGTCGGCGGCTCGGCCTTCAGCGGGCCCGGGGAGGGCGCCCGGGCGTACTTCGACGCACTCAACGCGGACGGCGGCATCGACGGCCGCAAGGTCGAGGTGTTCACCTGCGACGACGGCGGCAGCGGCGTCGGCAACAACGACTGCGTGCACAAGCTCCTCGACGAGCGGAAGGTCTTCGCGCTGGTCGCGACGACCGCCCTGGAGTACGCGGGCGCGCCCCGGGTCGCCGCCGCGGGCGTCCCCGACATCGGTGGCCAGCCGATCGGTCCGGCGTACGACACCTACCCGCACCTGTACGGGATCTACGGCAGTGATGCCCCGCGCACCGGCGGGAAGCCGGGCTGGAACGGCACGCTCTACGGCGGCACCGAGGTCTACCGCTACTTCAAGCGCGAGCAGGGCGCGCGCACCGCCGCCGTGGTCGCCTACAACCAGGCCTCGTCGGCGGCGTACGCCCGGCTGATCATCAAGGGGCTGAAGGACGAGGGCTACCGGGTCGTCACCGAACAGGTGGACTTCGCGCTGCCCAACTTCCGGGCGGTGGCGGCGGACCTCAAGGACCAGGGGGTCGACCTGGTCTTCGACGCGATGGACACGCACGGCAACGCCCAGCTGTGCGAGGCGATGGACGCCGTGGGCGTGGAGGTCACCGCGAAGGTCACCAATGTGCAGAACTGGTCGTCCGCCGTTCCGCGGGACTTCAGGAACGCGCCACGCTGCCGCAACGCCCTGTGGGTCACCGGGGCCAGCCGCAACTACGAGGACGCAGGCCATCCGGCCGTACGGGAGTTCCGGGAGGCGATGGGGGAGAAGAACAAGGACCGGCCGCTGTCCCAGTGGCAGTTGGAGGGCTGGGCGGCCGCCATGTGGTTCGCGGACGCGGCGAAGTCGTGCGGGCGGCAGCTCACGCGCGCGTGCGTCGAGGCGTACCTGAACCGCGAAGAGCCGTACACCGCACGCGGACTGCTGCTTCCCGTGTCGTTCAGGCGACTGGCCGAGCCGCCCGAGACCAGGCGCACGTGCCTGTCGGTGGCGCGGTGGCGGGACGGGGCGGGGTGGGTGACGCAGGGCGGGGACATGAACGGCAACTGCTTCACCGTTCCGCAACTTCCCTACCGGCCCTGATGCGTAGAACGGCAGTTTGGTTGCTCCGCTCGCGCTATCGATGTCACAACCGTATTGGAACGATTCGATGCGAGCCGGGGTGATCGGTTTGCGACCAGTACAGTCCATTTCTGAAAGCAAGCGGACAGAGACCACGTCCGCGGAAGATCTGGGGGTCGCGTCGGCGTATGCACATCTCTTTCCTGCTCCACAACGCGTACGGCATCGGCGGCACGATCCGTACGACCTTCAACCTCGCCCAGGCGCTGGCCGAGCAGCACGACGTCGAGATCGTCTCGGCCTTCCGCCACCGTGACGAGCCCGCGATGGGCGCCCCCGCCGGGGTACGGCTGGACTATCTGGTCGACCTGCGCAAGAAGAGTCACGGATACGACGGCGACGACGAGCGGTTCACGCAGCCGGCAAAGGTGTTCCCGGTCGGCGACGGGCGCCACAAGCAGTACAGCCGGCTCACCGACGCCCGTATCGCCACGCACCTGAAGTCCACGGAGGCGGACGTCGTCGTCGGCACCCGCCCCGGACTCAACGTGCACATCACCCGGCAGACCAGGCGCGGCCCCGTGCGAGTCGGCCAGGAGCACCTCACCCTCGCCGGGCACGGCTACCGGCTGCGCCGCGAACTGAGCCACCGTTACGGCCTGCTCGATGCCATCACCACCGTCACCGAGGCCGACGCCCAGGACTACCGAACCCGGCTCAAGCTGCCCGGTGTACGCGTCGAGGCTGTGCCGAACAGCGTGCCCGCGCCCCTCATCGCGCCGGCCGACTCCAGCGCCAAATGGGTCGTCGCGGCCGGCCGGCTCACCAAGGTCAAGCGGTACGACCTGCTGATCGAGGCCTTCGCGAAGGTCGTCGCCGCCCGCCCCGACTGGCGGCTGCGCATATACGGCAGCGGCGACGCGAGCGGCAACGAGAAGAAGGCCCTGCACGCCCTCATCAGCGAACTCGGGCTGCACAACCACGTCTTCCTGATGGGACCGGCCAACCCCATCGAGCCCGAGTGGGTCAAGGGCTCGATAGCGGCGGTCACCTCCAGCCACGAGTCCTTCGGCATGACCATCGTCGAAGCGATGCGCTCGGGGCTGCCGGTGGTCTCCACGGACTGCCCGCACGGGCCGCGCGAGATCATCGATGAGGGATCCGACGGGCGGCTGGTACCGGTGGGGGACTCCGACGCGGTCGCCGACGCCCTCCTCGGGCTGATCAACGACGACGAGCTGCGGCGCGCCATGGGAGCGGCCGCGCTCGACAGCTCGGCCCGCTTCGATCCGGGGCACATCGCCGAGCGCCATGAGGCGCTGTTCACCGGACTCCTCTCGCGCGGCGCCAACAGCCGCTCGCGCAGCCGGGTCCAGAACGCGCTGTACCGCTCACGGGGAGCGGTCTTCGACGGGGCGTACTCCCTCCGCTACAAGGCCGCCTCCGTGCTCCGGAAAGGGCAGACCGCATGACCAGCACCTCGACCCGCACGGAGCCGCCCCGCGCCGACTGCATCGCGGACTCCGCGGGCGGCGTCACCTTCGACATCGTGGGTGACGCGTCGCCCGGCGCGGTGCTCGTACTGCGGCGGCGCGGCGGGAAGACGGCCGCGGACGTCATGCGGCTGCCGCTCACGCCCACCGGGCACGACCGCTCGCGTGCCGTGCTGCCGAGCACGGTCGAGCTGGCGGAGGGCCGTTGGGACGCGTTCACCGCCCACGGGGACGAGACCGGGGAACAGCGCATCGAGCCCGGCATCAGGGACCTGCGCTCGCTCGTCGACCGCGCCCCGGACCCCGGGCGCGCGCAGGTCGCCGTACGCATCCCCTATCCGACGGCCGACGGCAAGCTCGCGGTGCGCAGCTGGCTGCGCGCGCCGCACGCGGAGGCCGGGACCATCACGTTCGCGCAGGGGGCGATGACGCTGGAGGGGCGGCTGTACGGGGCCGGGACCGGGCTCGGTGGGGGCGCGGTCCTCGAGGCCAGGCTGCGCGGCGCGAAGAAGGACGTGCACCGGGTACCGGTGACCCTCCGGGAGGACGGCACGTTCACCTTCACGCTGGAGTACGAGCCGCTGGCCGAGGGGCGCGGCGACGAGCAGCGGCTGTGGGACCTGTGGCTGTGCCCGGCGGAGGCGGAGCCGGGGCAGGCGGCCGGGATACGGGTGGGGCGCATCCTGGACGACGTCTGGGACAAGAAGGGCGTCTTCCGCTATCCGGTGCGGCCGGTAGAGGGGCCGAGGGTGACCCGGCCGACGACGGCGTACCCGTACTTCACCGTCGACAACGACCTCAGCGTGCGGCTCGACACCCTTAAATAAATGAGGAGGGCCGCCAGGGCTTGAGGACCGTACCTGTCCTCAAGCCCTGGCAGACTCGCCCCCATGTTGGAGACCTCCGCACGTCTGCTGCGCCTGCTCTCGCTGCTCCAGGCCCACCGCGAATGGTCCGGGCCCGACCTGGCCCAGCGGCTCGGCGTCACCCCGCGCACCGTGCGCCGCGACGTCGACCGGCTGCGCGAACTCGGCTACCCCGTCAACGCCAGCCCCGGCACCGGCGGCGGCTACCAGCTCGGCGCGGGAGCCGAACTGCCGCCGCTGCTGCTCGACGACGAGGAGGCCGTCGCCGTCGCGGTCGGCCTGCGTACCGCCGCCGGACAGGGCATCGAGGGCATCGGCGAGACGTCCGTACGCGCGCTGGCCAAGCTCGAACAGGTGCTGCCGAACCGGCTGCGCCGCCGCGTCGGCACGCTCAACGCCTTCACCGTCCCCATGCTGCGCGGCCCCGAGGCGTCCACCGTCGACGCCTCGGTCCTGACCGAGCTGGCCAACGCCTGCCGGGACAGCGAGCGGCTGCGCTTCGAGTACCGCGACCACGGCGGCAGTTCCTCCCGACGGACCGTCGAGCCGCACCGCCTGGTGTGCACCGAGCGCCGCTGGTACCTCGTCGCCTGGGACCTGGACCGCTCCGACTGGCGTACGTTCCGGGCGGACCGGATCACCCCGACGCCCCCGCACGGCCCGCGCTTCGTCCCGCGCGATCCCCCGGCCGAGGACTTGGCGGCGTACGTCTCGAAGGGCGTCTCCACCGGGGCGTACGCCGCGACGGCTGTGGTCCGGCTGCTGGTGCCTCTGGAGGAGGCGCGGCGGGCGGTCTCGCCCAGTGCGGGCGTACTGGAAGCCGTCGACGAGCACAGCTGTCTGCTGCGCACCGGGGCGGCGAGCCTCGATGTGCTCGTCATTCACATCCTGCTGATGGGCTTCGACTTCGAGGTCGTCGAGCCGCCGGAGCTCACCGACGGGATCAGTTCGGCCCGTGATCTCCTCGCGCGTGCTCTGGACCGAGGGGCGCCGGCTTGACCTGGGTGGCCCGCAGGCAGGGGGCATACGCGGATTATGTGGGGGAACCGTGAATTCGACTACGGGGCGTCAGATTTCGTGGGGGCCGGGCGAGGTGAATTGCGGGCCGTCCCCGCGGGGAGCCGGGAATGAATTCGGAACCTGTTATTGCGTGATCATTCGAAGGTTGTTCAATTCAGGTCCCGGCGGCACGGAACTGTCCTTTCGGGTGAAGGCGTTCATGCCAAACGCCCGTCGTGATCCTGTGACACAAGTGTGACCGCTGAGGTATCTGGGGCGGTGACACTCAGCTCCGGCCCCCGGTACTTCCTTCCGCGTTCCGGGCGGCCTACGGTGAGTCTCATGGCATCCCTACCGACCCCTTCCGCACAGCCCGACGACGCTCCCGAGGCGTACGTCGGACTCGACGCCGCCGACGCGGAGCGGCTGGCCCGCGAGCGAGGCTGGAGCACCGTCAGGGCGCTTCCGCCGGGCTCGATCATCACCATGGAGTACCTGGAGGGCCGCCTCAACTTCGAGGTCAAGGACGGCACCGTCATCCGCTGCTGGAAGGGCTGACCGCACACGGCGAAGGCCCCGGCGGCTCCATGGGAGTTCACCGGGGCCTTCGCCTGCGGGGAGAGGCCTGTGCGTACCGTCCCCGCGGCCCAGCGGGCGGTCAGCCGCCGGCCACCGGCCGGGGCGATGTCCCGGGACGCGCCGCGCCCGTACGGTCGGCGTGCGGACCCCGGCGGCTGCCCGCCGGAGTGACCGACGCCCGCTCCGAGCGGACGCCCTTCGCCCCGGTGGTCAGCCGCTGCGTGAGGTGACCGGCCGTCCTGGTGCTGCCCGTGGAACGGCCGCCGCTGCCCGCGCCCACCGGCTCGCGGGCCGGCGTGTCGGCCTGGGCCGAGTACGGGGCGGTGGGGTGGCGCTGCGGGAAGAGGGCCGGGGACAGTCGGCCGCCGGCCGGCGCGGGCTGCGCGGCGCCGAGCTTGCGACGGGCACGCCAGGCCTCGCGCACCGCGAAGATCCAGGCTTCGGTGCGCCCGATCAGCGGCTCGAACCACGGCAGGCTCAGCAGGATCAGCAGGCCGGCGGCCCAGCCGAGGAGCACATCGCTCAGCCAGTGGGTGCCCAGGTAGACGGTGGTCGCGCCGACGCCCAGCGCGACGAGGGCCGAGAGCACCGAAAGCCAGCGCCTGGCCCGCGGGGTGGTGGCCAGGTAGGCCAGGATTCCCCACGTCACCACGGCGTTGGCGGTGTGACCGGAAGGAAATATATCGCCGCCCGCGAACATCTCGGCCGAGCCGATCTCCGTCGCGTAGTGCGGGCCGAGGCGGCCGAGGCCGAGCTTGACCGAGCCCACCGTCACGTTCAGCAGGAGGAGCGAGGCGCCCAGCGTCAGCAGGGGGCGCAGCGTGTGCTGCCGCCAGGAGCGCCAGCCGAGCCAGGCCGCCACCATGACGGAGGTGGGGCCGCGCTGCCCGAGCACCACGAAGTAGTCCAGGAAGGGATGGACTTCGGGCCACTGCTCGTACGGCCGGAACAGCATGACCTTCCAGTCGAGGGCCACCAGCCAGGACGTGATCAGCACAGCCCAGACGATGGCGATGTAGAACGCCAGCGTCGAACCGAAGAGGGCCGTACGGGTACGGCTCATCCCGGGGATCTCTATCTTGGGCGGCTCCGCTTCCCGGTCCAGCCGGGCAAAGAGTTGGTCGGTACGCACTGAATCGACGTTACAGCGAGTGAGTGACAAGCCCGGCCCATCCGGCATCTTTGTGATGACGATGTGATGTGGGGTGTGTCTCACCGAGTGGGTAATTCCCGGCCGTTCGGGAAAGCGGGGCGCCCTCATGCTCAATTAATTCGGAGGCCGCTCGTAAGAGTGAATGCGCGTCGATGAATTCCGTTCACCGGAACTCAGCATGGAATTTCCCGCTCCAACATGAGCCGCTCAAGATCGCCGACGGCTCCGCGGCCGATCCGCTCCGGACGTGGCGCACGCCACACCCGCCTCCCGCCCTGGTGAGAGGTGCACCACGCGACACGCGTGTGAACTCGCGTACTCTGACGGCTCACTCGCCCGTCGATGCCGGGCCCGCAGGGACGTAGGACAACGCCGTCCCGCCGGTCCGCCGAGCGCGAGGGATGTCACTGGGAGGGACGCACATGTCAGGGACGACCACGGCCGGAACACAGCGGTCGGCGGGCGCCCCCGGGCACCGGCCGCACGCAAAGACCGTGAAGACCGCGAGGATCGCCGGCAATCGCTGGGCCGTGCTGGTCGTCCTGTGCGTCAGCCTCCTGCTGGTCGCCCTCGACGCGACGGTCCTGCACATCGCCGTCCCGGCCGTCTCCGAGGACCTGCGTCCCGGCGCGATGGAACTGCTCTGGATCGTCGACGCCTACCCGCTGGTCTGCGCCTCGCTGCTGATCCTCTTCGGCACGCTCGGCGACCGCGTCGGGCGCCGCCGCATCCTGCTGCTCGGTTACGGACTCTTCGGCGCCGCGTCCGCGCTCGCCGCCTTCGCCGACAGCCCGCACGTCCTCATCGCGGCCCGCGCCCTGCTCGGCATCGGCGGCGCGATGATCATGCCCGCCACGCTGTCGATCCTCCGCCAGGTCTTCCCCGACCGGCGCGAGCGCGCCGTCGCCATCGGCATCTGGACCGCGGTCGCGGCCATAGGCGCCGCCACCGGCCCGGTACTTGGCGGCTTCCTCATCCAGCACTTCTGGTGGGGCTCGGTCTTCCTCATCAACATCCCGCTGATGGCACTGATACTGCCGGCCGGCCGCTGGCTGCTGCCCGAATCCCGGGGGAGCGGACAGGGCCCATGGGACGTGCTCGGCGCGCTCATGGCCGCGGCCGGCGTGCTCGGCGTCGTCCTCGGGGTGAAGCGGATCGGCAGCGGCGAGGGCATCGCCGACGCGAAGACGCTGCTGCCGCTGCTCGTCGGCTCGGCGCTGCTCGTTCTCTTCGTACGGCGGCAGAGGACGCGGACGCAGCCGCTCATCGACGTGACGATGTTCGCCAGGGCGGCCTTCTCCACCTCCGTCGGATGCATCGTCCTGGCGATGCTGGCGCTCGTCGGCCTGCAGCTGATCGCCGTCCAGTACCTCCAGCTGGTGCTCGAACTGGGCCCGCTGGAGACCGGACTGCGGCTGCTGCCGCTGACCTTCGCCGCGATGGCGGCCGGCGCCACCGGCTCGTACACCCTCCAGCGCCTCGGCCCGCGCGTCATGGTCTCCTCCGGCTTCGCGCTGACCGCCGCGGCCGTGCTCGTACTGACCCTGATGGGACAGCACGACCGGCCCGCGCTGCTGACCACCGGGTTCGTGCTGCTCGGCTTCGGGCTCCAGACCACGCTCTTCGGGGCGTACGAGTCGATGCTGAGCGAGGCCCCGGCCGAGCACGCGGGCGGCGCCGCCGCCATCGGCGAGACGTCCTACCAGCTCGGCGCCGGCATGGGCATCGCCCTGCTCGGCAGCGTCATGAACGCCGCCTACGCGCCCGGCGTCGCCTCGGTCCCCGGGGTCTCCTCGGCGGAGAGCGCGGGCGCGGCGAACTCGCTCGGCGAGGCGTACACGATCGCGGACCGGATCGGCGGACCCGCCGGTGACGCGCTGCGCTCCACCGCGCGGCACGCCTTCGTCCACGGCCTCCATGTGACGCTCTTCGTCAGCGCGGGCCTGCTGCTGCTCGGCGCGCTGGCCGCGCTGAGACTGCCGCGGCTGATGGACTGCGGTGCGCGGGAAGAGAAGAAGCAGGAGCCTTCGCCGCAGGTGAAGGTCCCGGCGCGTCGGGAGCCCGCTGAGCGGGCCGGGTCTGGACGGGTCGCGCGCTGAGCCGTAACGTCGGCCGTGAGCAGTAACTACCACTGCTAGTTTTACGCATCACGTGACGCAGCACACCGTGAGCCGAGCAGCCGCCGGAGGGCCAGGAATGTCCGCAAATTCGAAGCTTCCGCCGTTCGACCCCAGCGACCCGATCGGCATCGACGATCTGCTGGCGCCCGAGGACCTCGCGATCCGCGAGACCGTACGGACCTGGGCCGCCGACCGCGTCATGCCGTACATCGCCGACTGGTACGAGCGCGGGGAACTGCCCAACATCCGCGAACTGGCCCGCGAGCTCGGCTCGATCGGCGCGCTCGGCATGTCCCTGGAGGGCTACGGCTGCGCGGGCGCGTCCGCCGTCCAGTACGGTCTGGCCTGCCTGGAGCTGGAGGCCGCCGACTCCGGCATCCGCTCCCTGGTCTCCGTACAGGGCTCGCTCGCCATGTACGCCATCCACCGCTTCGGCTCCGAGGAGCAGAAGCAGCGCTGGCTGCCCGGCATGGCCGCCGGCGCGATCATCGGCTGCTTCGGCCTGACCGAGCCCGACCACGGCTCCGACCCGGCCGGGATGCGGACGTACGCCAAGAAGGACGGCACCGACTGGGTGCTGACGGGCCGCAAGATGTGGATCACGAATGGGTCCGTGGCGGGTGTCGCCGTCGTGTGGGCGCAGACGGACGACGGGATTCGCGGCTTCGTCGTGCCGACCGACGCCCCCGGCTTCTCGGCGCCCGAGATCAAGCACAAGTGGTCACTGCGCGCCTCCGTCACCAGCGAGCTGGTCATGGGCGAGGTGCGGCTGCCCGCCGACGCCGTACTGCCCGACGTCACGGGGCTCAAGGGGCCGCTGAGCTGTCTGAGTCACGCGCGGTACGGAATCGTGTGGGGCGCGATGGGCGCCGCCCGCGCCAGCTTCGAGGCGGCGGTCGACTACGCGAAGACCCGCGAGCAGTTCGGGAAGCCGATCGGCGGCTTCCAGCTCACCCAGGCCAAGCTCGCCGACATGGCGGTCGAACTCCACAAGGGCATCCTGCTGGCCCACCACCTGGGGCAGCGTATGGACGCGGGGCGGCTGCGGCCCGAGCAGGTCAGCTTCGGCAAGCTGAACAATGTGCGGGAGGCGATCGAGATCTGCCGTACGAGCAGGACGATCCTCGGCGCGAACGGCATCTCGCTGGAGTACCCCGTGATGCGGCACGCGACGAACCTCGAATCGGTGCTCACCTACGAGGGCACCGTCGAAATGCATCAGCTCGTGCTGGGCAAGGCGCTCACCGGCCTGGATGCCTTCCGGTAACCCCGGTAATGCCGGTAACTCCGGTAACGGTGAGCGGCCCTGCCCATCAGCTCTGGTTGAAGAAACCGTTCGTGTCGCGGCCCGCGGCCTCACCGCTGACGACCTCGGTGTCGGCGGGGCTCAGCAGGAACACCCGGTTCGCGACGCGCTCGATCGAACCGCGCAGGCCGAAGGTCAGGCCGGCTGCGAAGTCGACGATGCGCTTGGCGTCGGAGGGCTCCATGGACGTGAGGTTCATGATGACCGGGACACCGTCCCGGAAAAGCTCCCCGATGCCACGCGCGTCCCGGAAGCCGTCCGGGGTGACCGTGGCGATTCTGGGGGCCTTGTCGTCGGACGGCTCCGAGACCGCCTTGACCCGCGGGTCCGTGACCCAGGGCTCGGCGCTCTCGTTGTTTCCCTCGGCGTACTCGTCGTCGTAGTAGCGGTCGTCGTCGCTGTCCTCGACGAGCCCGAGCCAGGCACTGGCCTTGCGCACCGATCCCATGGGACGCCTCCTTTCACCGCGGTCGGTCTGTGTACCGCTCCCCCTATGGTCGTCCATCATGCGGATTACGCGCCAAGTGGATAGTCGCCGCGCAGGGGATTCGTGACGGTACTGGTGCAGAACTTGTGGCGGTTCGTCAAGGTCCCTGCTGTGTCAGGCTGCTGACAGAGTGAAAAATACGACCGTCGGGCCACATGGGTGACGAGGGGGACGGACGGGTGAACGCGGGACGCTGAAACGGCCTCGATACGATGCGGGCCGCACCGTCTCACGCCTCCTGGGGGAGCGCCTTGTTCGGAATAGTCAGGCCCTGCGGTCACCGGCTCTCGGCGGGGCTCAGGACGGAGTGGATGGCCCATCTGTGCGGGCTCTGCCTGGCACTTCGCGGTGACCACGGGCAGCTCGCGAGGGTCGTGACGAACTACGACGGCCTGATCGTTTCGGTTCTGACGGAGGCTCAGTCCGAGCGCGTCACGGGATGGCGGCGTGCGGCGGGGCCCTGTCCACTGCGCGCGATGCGTACCGCGCCCGTGGCCCGGGGCGAGGGGGCCAGGCTGGCCGCGGCCGTCTCGCTCGTCCTGGCCTCGGCGAAGATACGGGACCACGTCGCCGACCGGGACGGGGTGTTGGCCCGCAGACCGGTGGCCGCGGCCGCGCGGCGGCTCGCCGCCGGGTGGGACAGGGCGGGCGCGCGGACGGGCGCGTCGCTGGGCTTCGACACCGCGCTGCTGGTCGACGCCGTGGACCGGCAGGCCGGGATCGAGGCGCTGGCGGGGCTGGGCACGTCCGTCCTCACGGTCACCGAGCCGGCCGAGACGGCGACCGCCGCTGCCTTCGCGCACACCGCCGTACTCGCGGGCAGGCCGCAGAACGCGGCGCCGCTCGCGGAGGCGGGCCGGCTCTTCGGGCGGCTCGCGCATCTGCTGGATGCCGTGGAAGACCTGGAAGCTGACGCGGCGTCGGGTGCGTGGAACCCGCTGACCGCGACGGGCACCGGCCTGGCGGAGGCGCGCCGGCTGTGCGACGACGCGGTGCGTGGGGTGCGGCTGGCGCTGCGGGACGCGGAATTCACGAATGGCGAGCTGGCGCACGTACTGCTGGCGCACGAGCTGGGGCGGTCGGTGGACCGGGTGTTCGGCGGGACGTGCGCCCACCAGCCGGGGCCCTACGGCCCGCCCGGTCCGTACAACCCGAGTCCGTACGGCCCGAATCCCCACGCCCCGAATCCGTACGCCCCGGGTCCGGGTGGACCGGGTCCCCATGGCCCGCCTCCTCCGGAGCCGCCGCGGCGTGACCGGCGCGGCGCTCTCGTCGGCTGCGCCGTGTGGCTCGGCCTCGCCTGTACGTGCCAGATGTGCTGCGGCACCTATCAGGACCCGTGGTCCCGCGAGAACCGCCAGGCGCCCTTCCAGAGCTGTGGGGACTGCTGCGGATGCTGCGGGGAGTGCGGGAGCTGCGGTGAAGGCTGCTGCGGGTGCTGTGAGTGCTGCGGCTGCGACTGCTGAAGCCGACGCCGCGTGAGCACCTTGGGCTTCCCGTGCCCGTAGCGCCCGTGTGGAAAGGTTGCGCGCATGAGCACAGATCCTCAGCAGGACTGGCAGCACTGGCACGAGCAGCGCACCGAGACGGTCCTGGCGCCGTACGGTCCGCTCTCGCTCACCGGCACCCACTGGCTCTCCGACTACCCGGAAGGTCGAATTCCGGAGGTGCCGGGCCAGTGGACGGCCGACGGTGACGAGGTGGTTCTGGCCGCCTCGCCCGAGGACCGGATCACTGTCGACGGGGAGCCGCTGACCGGCGAGGCCGGGCTGAGCGCGGACACCGGGCCCATCCCGGAGTCCCGCGTCGAGGCCGCCGGGCGGCGGCTGGTCGTGCTGCGCCGGGAAGGACTGTGGGCGGTCCGGGTCTTCGACCCCGAGTCGCCGGCGCGGCGTGCTTTCGCGGGAATGGAAGTGACGCCGTACGACCCGGAATGGGTGCTGGCGGGCCGCTTCCGTCCGTACGGCGAAGGGCGCACCACCATCCAGGTCGAGAACGCGGACGGGCGCGAGCGCGGGCTCGGCCTCGCCGGGGAGATCGCGTTCGACATCGACGGCGCCGAGCACACGCTCCAGGTCGCTGTCGAGGACGACGGCTCCCTCTGGGCGGTTTTCTCCGACGCGACCAGCCCGGACAGTACGTACCGCTTCCGCTTCCTGCGGCCGCCCGCGCCGGCGGCCGACGGCACGGTGGCCGTCGACTTCAACCGGGCCCTGCTGCCGCCGTGCGCCTTCGCCGACCACTTCATCTGCCCGTTCCCGCCGCCGGGCAACACCCTTTCGGTTCCCGTTCCGGCGGGGGAGCGGCGGCTGTCGCCGGCGGGCGGCCGCTGACCCGTCGGAACTGGAACCGGCCCGGCCCGTCCCGGCTGTCGCGTCCGGGACCGTCGGCCGAAAGGCGCCCTTGCGCGGGCAGTTGGCGCCACGAATACTCCCGAGGAGCGCTTGTCAGGGGCACGACCTGTCCGGAATCCGGACCGTGACCGGTCCGGTTCACTGACTGCGCCTCACGGGCCCGTCTCACCCCACGAGTGGGCCCCCTAACTTCCCCTTGGGAGGAACGAAACGTGAGGATCAAGCGCACCACCCCCCGCAGCGGCACAGCGAGACGATCCCGCCTCATAGCCATCACGGCAGGACTCGTCGCCGCGGCCGCACTCACCGTACCGAGCGCCAGTGCCGACACGGCCAGTACGTACAGCGCCAACCAGCTCACCTCCGCGAGTGACGCGGTCCTCGAGGCCGATGTCCCCGGCACCGCCTGGCACATCGACAAGGCGACGAACGCGCTGGTCGTCACGGCCGACAGCACCGTCTCCGCCGCCGAGATCGCCAAGATCAAGCGCGAAGCCGGGACGAACGCAGGCGCCATCCGCGTCGAGCGCACCCCCGGCAAGTTCTCCAAGCTTCTCGCCGGCGGCGACGCGATCTACGCCACCAGCTGGCGCTGCTCGGCGGGCTTCAACGTCCGCAACAGCGCGGGTACGTACTTCTTCGTGACCGCCGGCCACTGCACCGACGGCAACCCGCCCTGGTACACCAACTCCTCCCGCACCACGAGCATCGGCCCCACGGCCGGATCCAGCTTCCCGGGCAACGACTACGGCCTGGTGCGGTACGCCAACACCTCGCTCGCGCACCCCGGCACCGTCGGCAACCAGGACATCACCAGCGCGGCCAACGCCACCGTCGGCATGTCCGTCACCCGTCGCGGCTCGACCACCGGCACCCACAGCGGTTCCGTCACCGGCCTCAACGCCACGGTGAACTACGGCGGCGGCGACATCGTCTACGGCATGATCCGCACCAACGTCTGCGCCGAGCCCGGCGACAGCGGCGGCCCGCTCTACTCCGGCACCCGCGCCATCGGTCTGACCTCGGGCGGCAGCGGCAACTGCTCCTCCGGCGGTACGACCTTCTTCCAGCCGGTCACCGAAGCGCTGAGCGCGTACGGCGTCAGCGTCTACTGAGTCCGAAGACTGCGGCCAGCAGCAGGTGAGTCCCCGTCCGGACGACCGGACGGGGACTCACCGTTGTGTGGCCATCCCCAGAGTTCCTCCAACCGGCCGCCTCGCAGCGGATGTTGACGGAATCCGGTCCGCGAGGGGCGAGTACCGGACAGGACTAGTCCTCACCCGCTGCTGTCCGGGTGGTCGCAGGCGGTGTTCGCGAACGTGACGCGTGCAGGCGGTGACCGGCTTGTAAAGACCCGGGGAGCGCATAGAGGTTGTCGTGTGCGCGTCCTGAAGTCGACCTTGTGTGCTACCGATCATCATCGGAATAGTGGGCGTACTCCGGACCTGCCCCCCACCTCGCGGGTCCGAACCCCCCACAGGAGGTCATTACGTGAAGCACCGACGCATACCCAAGCGGCGTGTGGCAATTGCCGGAGCCGGCATCGCGGCCTTGGTAGCAGCGGGAGTTACCCTCCAGACTGCGAACGCCAGCGAGGAAACCCCTCAGTACACCGTCAAGACGCTGTCGGCCACGGGGGCAGGGAAGCTTGCCTCGGACCTCAACTCGGTCCTGGGCGGTGACGCTGCCGGGGCGTACTACGACAGCGAGTCCAAGGCGCTCGTGGTCAATGTCGTGGACGAGGCGGCGGCCCAGGGCGTACGGAAGGCGGGCGGCAAGGCCAGAATCGTAGAGAACTCGCTGGCGGAACTGACGGCCGTACGGAGCACCCTGACCGACAAGGCCACCATCCCCGGCACCGCGTGGGCCACCGACCCGGTGACGAACAAGGTCGTCGTGACGGCCGACCGTACGGTCAAGGGCGCCGCGTGGGCGAAGCTGGAGAAGGTCGTCGGGGCGATGGGCGGGAAGGCCGAACTGAAGAAGTCGGCCGGGGAGTTCAAGCCGCTGATCGCCGGTGGCGACGCGATTCTCAATGGCGGCGGGCGGTGTTCGCTCGGCTTCAACGTCGTCAAGGACGGCGCCCCGCACTTCATCACGGCGGGTCACTGCGGGCAGGCCGGCAGCCAGTGGACAGACTCCACGGGTGGCTCGCTCGGCACGATGGCCGCGTCCACCTTCCCCGGCAACGACTTCGCGCTCGTGAAGTACGACGACGGGGTCGAGCACCCGAGCGAGGTCAACCTCTACAACGGCAGTACGCAGCCGATCACCCAGGCGGCCGAGGCGACCGTCGGCATGGCGGTGACGCGCAGCGGGTCCACCACGCAGGTGAGCGACGGTGAGGTCACCGCGCTCGACGCGACCGTCAACTACGGCAACGGCGACATCGTGAACGGGCTCATCCAGACCACGGTCTGCGCCGAGCCCGGTGACAGTGGCGGCTCGCTCTTCGCGGGCGACGCGGCGATCGGACTCACGTCGGGCGGCAGTGGCGACTGCACGTCGGGCGGCGAGACGTTCTTCCAGCCGGTGCCGGCGGCGCTGGCCGCGCTGGGCGCGGAAATCGGCTGACCTTCTGGGGCCCTGGCCCCTGGTCCTGGCCCGGTCGGCTGACCGGCGGCCCCGTCCGGTGCGCGTGCGTGCGCACCGGACGGGGCCTTTCGCGGCTGCACCGCATCCTTCGGGGCTCCGCCCCGCACCCCGGTCCTCAAACGCCGGACGGGCTGGATTCGGCCGGGTGGGAGTCGGACGTGTCCGGTGTGCGGCGCAGGGATGCCATGGCCAGGGTGATGGCCGCGCCCGCGACTGCCCAGGCGGCGAGTACCAGGAGTGGTCCGGTGATCGCATTGCCCTTGAAGTACGCGATCGAGCGGGCCACCCATGTGCCCGCGCCCGGCGGCAGGGCCGGGCCGATCGCCTCCCAGAAGGGCGGCAGCATCGGCAGCGGAAACGCGCCGCCCGCGCTCGGGTTGCCCGCGATCACCACCAGCAGCACCGCCAGGCCGATGCCCACGATGCCGGTGAGCGCCTGGAGCGCGAGTGTGATCGCGCCGACCGCGAAGACCACCAGCGCCCCCAGGCCCCACAGCGCCATGACGCTGCCCGGCAGGGCGCCGAGAATCGGGCCGACGATGATCGCGCCGCCGATCCCGCCCGCGATCGAGTACAGCGCCATCACGCCGAGCCTGATCACGGCGCGCTGCCTGTTCGCGGGCCGGGAGCCTGCGCTGATCGCCAGGATCGAGGCACAGAGGTAGCCGCCTACGCACCACCCCACCACCAGGTAGAAGGCGGAGAGGCCGTCGAAGTCCGCGGGGGACGCCGGGGCCACGTCGACGGTGCGTACCTCCCGCTGCTGGGACGCCTCGACCCTTGTGGTGAGCGTGGTCAGGGCCGACGACAGCACCGTGCCTCCGCCGGAGGCGACCAGCAGGGTGTCGGTCTTCGAGGCCGGGTCGACGATCAGGGCGCCGTCGATGTCCCGGTTCAAGATCTGCCGCCGGGCCGTCGCCTCGTCCGGGAGCGCGCGGGGGTCCAGCGGCTCGCCGGGCAGGCTCCGGAGCTGCTCGACGAGCCGCGCGGCGGACTGCCCGGGCGCGACGACGGCGAAGGGAACGTCCCTCGGCTTCGGATTGTGCAGCGCTCCCACATAGGACGCGATGAACAACAGCTGCAACGCCAGTACGCCGATGACGAGCAGCGCGGCCCGTGGCGTGACGGCGTTCTTCACCTCGTCCACGAAAGTCATGCCCCCACGCTCCGTGGCCCACGGCGTTTGCGCAGGTGGGGCCGGGCCGAATGGCTGAGGCCACGGGTATCGCACGCACGTTCGAAACTTGGTCTATGGTGGAGATGGGGGAGGTGAGAGCAGGATTGATTCAGGGGACTCAGGAGGTGCGATGCCCGCGTTCACGCATCTGCACACCGTTTCGGGGTTCTCTCTGCGTTACGGCGCCTCTCACCCCGAGCGGCTGGCCGAGCGTGCCGCCGAGCACGGCATGGACGCCCTCGCCCTCACCGACCGGGACACCGTCGCCGGTACGGTCCGCTTCGCCAAGGCCTGCGCCAAGGCGGGCGTACGACCGCTCTTCGGCGCGGAGCTGGCGCTGACGCCGGGCGAGCGTACCCGCGAAGAAGGCCGCGCAGAAGGGCGTACGCAGCGGCAGCGCACGCCGGTGCGCGGCGGAGCGTTCGTCGACGAGTCCGCACCCCGTGCCACCTTCCTCGCCCGCGACGGCGCCGTTGGATGGGCCGATCTCTGCCGGCTCATCAGCGCCGCCCACGAGGGCGGCGGACGTAACCCCGTCCTCGACTGGGAGCGGAATCACGGCGACGGACTCACCGTCCTGCTCGGCCCCGGCTCCGACGTAGGCCGGGCACTGGCCGCCG
Source organism: Streptomyces sp. ISL-96 (assembly GCF_018614035.1). Taxonomy (GTDB): domain Bacteria; phylum Actinomycetota; class Actinomycetes; order Streptomycetales; family Streptomycetaceae; genus Streptomyces. Next base: position 268,310 of record NZ_JAGGPA010000025.1, on the reverse strand, counting down.
GCCGCCCCGACCGCGCCGCCACTCTCCTCGCGCCCTGGCGTGAGATCTACGGCGACGCCCTGCGCCTCGAAGTCGTCCATCACGGGCTTACGGGCACAGGTCCCGGCTCGCTGCGGCTCGCCGCCCGCACCCTCGGCCTCGCCGCCGAACAGGGTGTCCCGCCCGTGCTTACCAATGCCGTGCGGTACGCCGATCCCGGGCTCGGGCCGGTCGCCGACGTACTCGACGCCGCCCGCAGGCTCGTACCCATCGACCCGCGCGGGCCCCTCGACAGCGGTGAGCGTTCACTCAAGAGTGCGGACGAGATGGCGCGGATCGCCGAGCTGGTCGCGGAGGCCGCCGGGTTCCGGCAGGGAGCCGCTCACCGGCTGCTCGCCCTGACCGAGGAGACCGCCGCCGCCTGCCGCGTCGACCCCGAGGACGACCTCGGGCTCGGCACCGTCCACTTCCCCGAGCCGCACCTCGTCGGCGCCGGCCGCCGCACCGCGCAGCGCGTACTGGAGTCACGGGCCGCGGCGGGCATGGTGCTGCGCGGATACGACCGCGGGCCGCGCGCCCGCGAGTACTGGCAGCGGATGCACCACGAGCTCGACATCATCGCCCACCACGGATTCGCCTCCTACTTCCTGACCGTCGCCGGGGTCGTCGACGACGTGAAGAGGATGGGGATCCGGGTTGCCGCGCGCGGGTCCGGCGCGGGCTCCCTCGTCAACCACCTCATCGGGATCGCCCACGCCGACCCCGTCGAGCACCACCTCCTGATGGAACGCTTCCTCTCCAAACGGCGGTCCGTACTGCCCGACATCGACATCGACGTCGAGTCCGCCCGCCGCCTGGAGGTCTACCGCGCGATCATCGGCCGCTTCGGCGCCGAGCGGGTCGCTACCGTCGCCATGCCCGAGACGTACCGGGTGCGTCATGCCGTACGGGACGTGGGCGCCGCACTGTCCATGGACCCGGCCGAGGTGGACCGTATCGCCAAGGCGTTCCCCCACATCCGGGCGCGCGACGCCCGCGCCGCGATGGAGGAGCTGCCGGAGCTGCGCGAGGTGGCTGCCGAGCAGAGCCGGCACGGGCGGATGTGGGAGCTCGTCGAGGCGCTCGACGCGCTGCCGCGCGGAATCGCCATGCACCCGTGCGGCGTGCTGCTCTCCGACGCCTCGCTTTTGCGGCGTACGCCCGTCATGCCCACCAGCGGCGAGGGCTTCCCCATGTCCCAGTTCGACAAGGACGACGTGGAGGAGCTCGGGCTGCTCAAGCTCGACGTGCTGGGCGTACGGATGCAGTCGGCCATGGCACACGCCGTCGCGGAGCTGCGACGCGCGGCGGACGTGACGCTCGACCTCGACGACCCGAAGCAGGTGCCGCAGGGCGACCCGGCGACGTACGACCTGATCCGCTCCACCGAGACGCTCGGCTGCTTCCAGATCGAGTCGCCGGGCCAGCGTGATCTGGTCGGCAGGCTCCAGCCCGCGACTTTCGGCGATCTGGTCGTCGACATCTCGCTCTTCAGGCCGGGGCCCGTCGCCGCCGACATGGTGCGGCCCTTCATCGAGGCCAGGCACGGCCGCGCGCCCGCCCGCTACCCGCACCCGGACCTGGAGGACGCGCTGCGCGAGACGTACGGCGTGGTGGTCTTCCACGAGCAGATCATCGAGATTCTGCGGATCATGACCGGCTGCGACCGGGGCGAGGCGGACCAGATGCGGCGGGGACTGTCCGATCCCGACGCGCAGGGGCAGATCCGGGCGTGGTTCGCGGAGCGGACGCGGCAGCGCGGGTACACGCCCGAAGTGACCGCCCGTACCTGGGAGATCGTCGAGGCGTTCGGCTCGTACGGCTTCTGCAAGGCGCACGCGGTGGCCTTCGCCGTGCCGACGTATCAGTCGGCGTGGCTCAAGGCGCACCACCCCGCCGCTTTTTACGCCGGACTGCTCACGCACGACCCCGGCATGTACCCGAAGCGGCTGCTCCTCGCGGACGCGCGGCGGCGCGGAGTGCCGGTGCTGCCGCTGGACGTGAACCGGTCCGCGGCCGCCCATCGGATCGAACTGGTGTCTGGCGGAAAGGGAATGAAGGGTACTAAAGGGTCCGAGGGGATGTGGGGGATACGGCTCGGGCTCGCGGACGTCTACGGCATCAGTGAGGCCGAGACCGCGCGGATCGTGGCGGGGCAGCCGTACTCCTCACTGCTCGACCTGTGGCAGCGGGCCCACCCGAGCCGGCCGCTCGCCGAACGGCTCGCGCAGGTGGGCGCGCTGGACTCGTTCGGCGCCAACCGCCGCGACCTGCTGCTCCACCTGTCCGAACTCCGCGCGGGACAGCGGACCTCCGGGGCGACCGGCGGACAGCTCTCCTTCGGCGAGGGGCAGAAGGCCGCGTCGGCCGGGCTTCCCGACCTCAGCGACGCGGAACGCCTCAGCGCCGAGCTCGGCGTACTCGGCATGGACGCCTCCCGCCACCTGATGACGGACCACTACACCTTCCTCAAGGAGCTGGGCGCGACCTCCGCCAAGCGGCTGCGGATGGCCGAACACGGGCAGACCGTCCTGGTCGCGGGCGCCAAGGCCGCCACCCAGACACCTCCGGTCCGCTCGGGGCGACGGGTCATCTTCACGACCCTCGACGACGGTACGGGCCTGGTCGACCTCGCCTTCTTCGACGACAGCCACGCCGCCTGCGCGCACACCGTCTTCCACTCCTGGCTGCTGCTGGTGCGCGGAGTGGTGCAGCGGCGCGGACCGCGCAGCCTCAGCGTGGTCGGCTCGGCGGCCTGGAACCTGGCGGAGCTGGCGGAGTTGCGGCGTACGGGCGGACTCGACGCGGTCGCGGCGCGGCTGGCGGCGCCTGCCGAGCCGGTGGAGGAGGCGCCGGGGACGGGCGAGGGCGACGGGCGCCGCATCCACCTCCCCACCGGCTATGAGATGAACCCCTGGGCCGACCTCCAGCCCGCGGGCGAAGGCGTACCGACCGGCCGCAAGCTGTGGCATTCGAGCCCGGGGAGCGCGGGATGATCCTTTACGTACGCTTCCATGCCGCGGGGGCCGAGCTGTCCGAGGCCGCGCTCCCCACCCTGCTCGGGCTGATCGAGGACATCGCCCCCACCGTCCAGGCGCTGCCGCCCGACGGCGCGCTCGTCGATGTCCGGGGCGCCGAGCGGTACTTCGGGCGGGACGCTGCCGGGCTCGCCGCGCTGCTGCGGGTGCGCGCGCTCGCGCACTGCGGCGTCGACTGCACGATCGGCGTGGGCGCCAACCCTCTGCTGGCCAGGACCGCCGCGCGGGACGCGCCGCCGGGGAGGACCCTGGCCGTACCCGGCGACCCGGAAGCCGTCGCCGCGTACCTCGGCTGCAAACCGGTCGCCTCCCTGTACGGAGTCGGGCCCGCGACGGCCCGTGCCCTCTGCTCGTACGGTCTCGACACCGTCGGCAAGGTCGCCGCCGCACCGCTCGCCACCCTCCAGCGGATCGTCGGCGTACGGGCGGGGCGCGAACTCCAGGAGAGGGCGCGCGGCATCGACCGTACGCCGGTCGTCCCCAACGCGGCCTCCCGCTCACTCGCCTCCGAACGGCGCTTCGACCGCGACGAGCTGGACCCGGTCCGCCACCGCCGCGCGCTGCTCTCCCTCTCGGAGGAGGTGGGGGTCAGGCTGCGCGGCGAGGGGCAGGTGTGCCGTTCGCTGGCGCTGACCGTGCGGTACGCCGACCGTTCCACCACCACCCGCACCCGGGCCATGGCGGAGCCGACGGCCCACTCGGCCGCGCTCACCGCCACCGCGTACGGGATCTACGCATCGCTCGGCCTGCAACGGGCCAGGGTGCGCGCCATCGCGCTGCGCGCGGAAGGGCTGACCCCGGCGGAACAGGCCGCGCACCAGCTCACCTTCGACCCGGCGGACGACAAGGCGCGCCGGATCGAGGCGGTGGCGGACCGGGCGCGGGCGAAGTTCGGCCCGGGGGCGGTCGTGCCCGGATCGCTGTCCGACCGGCGCTTATCGCTGGCTCAACCAGCAGCCACGACCCACTAATTGACTCTCCGTCAATTTTTACCGACGCGTCACTTCACTCTTCGACTACTGGCGCGTAATTTGGCGTGAGCACGCCATCTTTGTGATCCGGGTCACAGGGCGCACCCCCCATCGCAACTCCCCTTGAGCCGCGAGGAGATCACCCGATGCTGCCCTGGAAACGCGCACTCAGACCTGCCGCCGCCCTGCTCCTGGCCATCGCGGCCACCCTCACCCCCGCCGCGAGCGCCGCTGCTTCCGCGCCCACCAGCGGGTGGAACGACTACTCCTGCAAGCCGTCCGCCGCCCACCCCCGGCCGGTCGTCCTCGTCCACGGCACCTTCGGGAACTCCGTCGACAACTGGCTCGGCCTCGCCCCGTACCTGGTCGGGCGCGGCTACTGCGTCTTCTCCCTCGACTACGGGCAGCTCCCCGGCGTGCCGTTCTTCCACGGCCTGGGCCCGATCGACAAGTCGGCGGTCCAGCTCGACACCTTCGTCGACAACGTGCTCGCCACCACCGGCGCCGCCGAGGCCGATCTCGTGGGCCACTCCCAGGGCGGCATGATGCCGCGCCACTACCTCAAGTTCCTCGGCGGAGCCGACGAGGTGAACGCCCTCATCGGCCTCGCGCCCGACAACCACGGAACCACCCTGCTCGGGCTCACCGAGCTCCTGCCCTACTTCCCTGGCGCCGGTGACCTGCTGACCGCCAAGACCCCGGGTCTTGCCGATCAGATCGCCGGGTCCCCTTTCCTCACCCGGCTCAACGAGGGCGGCGACACCGTTCCCGGCGTGCGCTACACGGTCATCGCGACCCGGTACGACCAGGTGGTCACCCCGTACCGCTCGCAGTTCCTGGACGGTCCGGGCGTACGGAACGTACTCCTCCAGGATCTGTGCCCCATTGATCTCTCCGAGCATGTGGCGACAGGCCTGATCGACCGGATCGCGTTCCACGAGGTGGCCAACGCCCTCGATCCGGGCCGGGCCACCCCGACGACGTGCGCGTCAGCCGCCGGCTGAACCGTGTCCGGTACGCCCGAGGAGTGCCGGCGTAACAACCGGTCGGCCGGAAATGGGCTGCCGCCCCCACCCGGGAAACGAGGTGGGGGCGGCAGCGGTCTCAGGGGCCGGCTCGGGTCAGCGGCGGGCGGCCTTGCGGCGGACCGAGCCGAACATCACCGCGGCACCGATCGCGAGCGCGCCGGCGCCGCCGATGGCGAGGTACCGGGTGCTGCCGCTGCCACCGGTGTCGGCCAGGTTCTCGCCGGCGGCGGCAGCGGTGACGGGCCGCGCGGCGTCGCTGTTGGCCTCCGGCGCGTTGGCGGCGGGCTCTTCGGCGGCCGCTTGGCCGTCGTCCTGCGCCGTCTCGTCGTCCTGGCCGGTGGCTGGGGCGGTCGCCTCGGCGCCGGTCTTGTTGTCGCTGTCGCCATGGCCGTTGTGCTCCACGGTCGACTCGCCGGCCCCGTCCGCGATCTCGTCCTCGGTGGGCGCCGACGCGACCGGAGCCGGAACGCTGCCCGAGCCGCCGGTGTCCTTGCCGAAGACCACGTCGGAGCAGGTGTAGAAGGCCTCCGGGCTGTCCGAGCGCTGCCAGACGCTGTAGACGAGGTGACGGCCCGTCTTGTTCGGGAGGGTGCCGTCGAAGACGTAGTCGCCGTTCTCCATCTTCGGGTCCGTGACGCCGGCGAAGGGCTTCGCTTCCAGGTCCGACCACTTCAGCGGCTTCGTCGGGTCGTAACCGTCCTTCGTGATGTACAGCTCGAACGAGCCCTTGTGCGGGGCGGTGCCCTTGTAGCGGAAGGTGTGCTTGCCGGCGGCGAGCTTCGACGACGGCCAGTCGGCGCGCGGCAGGTCCAGGCCCTTGTACTTGTCGTTGCCGGCGCTGCACAGCTTGCCGTCCGGGATCAGCTGCTTGTGGTTCCCGGCGGCGTTCGCGATGTTGACCGCGTTCCAGTCGTAGAACGCCTGCACACCACTGGCCGCGACCGCCGCCTTGCACGCCGCCGAGTCGGGGCTCTCCGGACCCTCCGCGAAACAGGCCGACACGCGGGAGACCGGGTCCGTCATCGAACCGTGGGCGGAAGCCGGAGCGGCGGACAGCGCGGTCAGGGCGAGCGGCGCGATGCCGAGGGCGGCGACGGAGGCTGCGGTACGACGGCGACGAGCGGTCATCGGGACGTTCTCCTTGCGATGGGGGAGCGTGTGGGGGTACGGGGCGGAGATCGAGTCCGGCGGCGCAGCCCCCCGAAACCAGCGGCACCGACGGACTGAACCCCGCCCCGGCGATCAGCACGCTAGCCCCAAGAACCGGCGAAAACCGCTGCTGAAGGCGGTGTACGGCGATCTTTATGCTGGCTTTAAGGCGAGACTAAGAAGGGCCTCAGGAAGACGAGGGGAGCGCAGAAGCCTCGGTGGGCGCGGCGCTCAGCCGACCCACCGGTAGCGGCGCTCCGGGCGCCCCGTCCCGCCGTACCGCAGCGTCACCTCGGCGCGGCCCGTATCCGCGAAGTACTCCAGGTAGCGGCGCGCGCTCACGCGGGACAGCGATCCGGACTCGGCGCACTCGGTGGCGGAAAGGCCCGCCGGGTGCCGGCGCAAGGTGCGCTCCACCAGCTCCGCCGTGTGCGCCGCGAGGCCCTTCGGGAGCTCGCGCGAGCCCGGCGGACGGGTGCCGAAGATCTGGTCGACGTCCGCCTGGCGCGCCTCGCCCTGCTCGGCGAGCTCGTCGAAGCGGGTGCGCATCGACGCCACATGCCGCAGCTGCTCCTGAAGAGCCGCCTGATTGAACGGCTTGATCAGATAGTGCAGGGCGCCCGCCCGCAGCGCCGCCCTGATGATCTCCGCATCGCGTGCCGCCGTGATGAACAGCGCGTCCACGGTGTGCCCGTCCTCGCCCCGCTCCTCCGCCGCACGCAGTTCGCGCAGCACGCTGATCCCGTCCATATCGGGCAGATACACGTCGAGCAGCACCAGATCGGGACGAAGCCGCTCCGCGGCGCGCAGCGCCTCGGCGCCACTGTGCGCCACCCCGACGACCGTGAAACCGTCCATCGCGGACACGCAGCGGCTGTGCAGCTTGGCGACCATGAAGTCGTCGTCCACCACCAGCACCTTGGTCACCGCGCCAGGCTAGGTCTCGACCACAACGACCACAACGTCCGTTGATTGCGGAAGGGAGACAGCTTGTTAACGCGCGGGCAACATGTGGGCCACTTCACAAGTTTTCGTGAATCCCCAGTTCAAACGACAGGTGGTGGCCCAGGTGCGCATGCGCACTCCCCTCGCCCTGCTCGGGGCGGCACTGCTGGTACTGGTGGGGCCGCCGCTGCTCACAACAGGCAGCGGCGCCGACACCGGCACGCAGATCCCCGGCCTGCGCTTCATGGTTCCCAATACGCCCGGCGGCGGTTACGACATCACGGCCCGTACGGCCGCGAAGAACGCTGAGGACGCCGGGCTCACCCACAACATCGAGGTCTTCAACCTGCCGGGCGCCGGCGGCACCGTCGGCCTCACCCGGCTCGTCGGCGAGCACGGCAACGGCAAGCTCGCCATGTCGATGGGCCTCGGCGTCGTCGGCGCCGTACACACCAACAAGTCGCCCAAGACCCTCGGTGACACGACCCCGATCGCCCGGCTCACCGAAGAGCAGGACATCGTCGTCGTCAGCAAGGACTCCCCGTACAAAACCATCGACGACCTCGTCGCCGCCTGGAGGAAGCAACCCGCCAAACTCCCCGTCGGCGGCGGCTCCTCACCCGGCGGGCCCGACCACCTCGCCCCGATGCTGATGGCGAAGGCCGCCGGCATCGAGCCGAAGTCCGTCAACTACATCCCCTTCGACGGCGGCGGCGAGCTGCTCGCCTCCATCCTCGGAAACAAGGTCGCCTTCGGCGTCTCGGGCGTCGGCGAATACCTCGACCAGATCAAGTCGGGCGAGCTGCGGCTCCTCGCCGTCACCGGGCCCCAGCGCGTGAAGGGCCTCGACGCCCCGACCCTGCGCGAGTCGGGCCTCGACACGGACTTCACCAACTGGCGCGGCATCGTCGCACCGCCCGGCCTCACCGACGCCGAGCGCGACAAGCTCGTCACGCTCGTCGAGAAACTGCACGACTCGCCCGAGTGGCGGGCGTCGATGAAGAAGAACGGCTGGGACGACGCGTTCCTGACCGGCGACAAATTCGGCGACTTCCTGGACGCGCAGGACAAGCGCGTGAACTCGGTGCTGAAGGAGCTGGGGCTGTGACCACCGAAACCGGAACCCCCGTCCCGGCGCCCCGCTCCTGGCTGCGCGAGTACTCCGAGATCGGCGTCAGCGTGCTGCTGTTGCTGCTCGGCGTTCTCGTCCTCACCGACGCCCTCACCATGGACGTCGACATCACCCAGCGCGGCCCCGTCGGCCCCAGGACCGTCCCGGTCGTCGTCGGAATCGCCCTGCTGCTCGTCGCCGTACTCCTCGCCGTCGACGTCCTGCGCGGCGGCCGGGGCGAGGCCGAGGGCGGCGAGGACATCGACCTGAGTGAGCCCAGCGACTGGCGTACGGTCCTGCTCCTCGCCGGAGTCTTCCTCGCCAACGCGGTCCTCATCGACCCGCTCGGCTTCCCCATCTCCGGGGCCCTGCTCTTCTGGGGATCGGCGTACGCGCTGGGCAGCCGCCACTACCACCGCGACCCGCTCATCGCCGCCGGCCTCTCCCTCCTCACCTTCTTCCTCTTCAACAACCTGCTCGGAGTCCCGCTCCCCGGTGGCCCCCTGATGGAGGTGCTCTGAGTCATGGACTCCCTCAACTCCCTACTCGACGGCTTCGGTACGGCCCTCACCCCGATCAACCTGCTCTGGGCGGCGATAGGCGTCCTGCTGGGCACGGCCATCGGCGTACTGCCGGGAATCGGCCCAGCGATGGCGGTGGCCCTGCTGTTGCCGGTGACGTACGGTCTCGAACCCACCGGCGCCTTCATCATGTTCGCGGGCATCTACTACGGCGCGATGTTCGGCGGCTCCACGACCTCGATCCTGCTCAACACCCCGGGTGAGAGCGCCGCCGTGGTCGCGGCCATCGAAGGCAACCCGATGGCGAAGGCGGGACGCGGCGCGCAGGCGCTCGCGGCCGCCGCCATCGGTCACTTCGCGGGCGGCATGATCGGCACGATCCTGCTGGTGGCGCTGGCCCCGACGGTAGCCTCCCTGGCGGTGGACATCGGCGCGCCGGACTACTTCGCCATCATGGTGCTGGCGTTCATCGCGGTGACGTCCGTACTCGGCTCCTCGCGGATCAGGGGCGCGGCGTCGCTGCTCATCGGCCTCACCATCGGCCTGGTCGGCCTGGACCAGATGACCGGCCAGCAGCGTCTGACCTTCGGCTCGCTCCAACTGGCCGACGGCATCGATGTCGTCATCGTCGCGGTGGGTCTCTTCGCGATCGGCGAGGCACTGTGGGTCGCCGCACACCTGCGGCGCGCGGTGGCCGAGCCGATTCCGGTCGGCCGGCCGTGGCTCGGCAAGGCGGACGTCAAGCGCACCTGGAAGTCCTGGCTGCGCGGCCCGCTGATCGGCTTCCCGTTCGGCGCGATCCCGGCCGGCGGCGCGGAGATCCCGACGTTCCTCTCGTACGTCACCGAGAAGCGCCTCTCCAAGCACAAGGAGGAGTTCGGCAAGGGCGCCATCGAGGGCGTGGCGGGCCCGGAATCGGCGGCATCTGCCTCCGCGGCCGGCACCCTCGTCTCGATGCTGACCCTGGGCCTGCCGACGACGGCCGTCGCCGCCGTCATGCTGGCCGCGTTCCAGCAGTACGGCATCCAGCCCGGCCCGCTGCTCTTCGAGCGCGAACCGGACCTGGTGTGGGGCCTGATCGCCTCGCTCTTCGTCGGCATGGTGCTGCTGCTCCTGCTCAACCTGCCGCTGGCGCCGCTCTGGGTGAAGCTGCTGCGCATCCCGCGCCCGTACCTCTACGCGGGGATCCTGTTCTTCGCGGCGGTCGGCGCGTACGCGGTGGGCGGTGAGGCGCTGGACCTGGTGATCCTGCTGGTCATCGGCCTGATCGGGTTCGGCATGCGGCGGTACGGGCTGCCGGTGCTGCCGGCGGTCATCGGCGTAATCCTCGGCCCGGCGGCGGAGCAGCAGCTGCGACGCGCGCTCCAGATCAGCGACGGCAGCGCGGCGGGGCTCTTCAACACCCCCTTCTCGGTGACGGTTTACGCCGTGATCGTGATCCTGCTGGCGTGGCCCTGGCTGAAGAAGGCGGTGCTGCGCGGTCGTCGTAACGTCTCGGCATGACCGACGACATGAGCATCCGCCCTGCCACGGCCGCCGACGTACCGAGGGTGAAGGCCGTGACCGACGCGGCCTATCACCACTACATCGAACGGATCGGCGTCGTGCCGGTCCCGATGGAGGCCGATCACGGCGCGAACGTCGCGGCGGGGCGGGTGTTCGTGACGGGCGACCCGGTGAGCGGCGTCCTGGTCCTGGTCCCCGAGGCGGACCACCTCTTCCTCGACAGCATCGCGGTCCACCCCGACGCCCACGGGCGGGGGGTGTTCAACGGCTGGCTGTTTTCTGCGTATTACTGCATTCGTGCGTGTAGGTGTGTGTCCGTTGGGTTGCGGTGTTCGGGGCGGTTGGGTGTTCGGGGTGGGAACGGGTGACCTTTCGCGGTGTGGTTCGTTGACCAGTCCGGCGTGAGGGGCAATGGACCGTGAGCGGGGGTGGTTGTGGTGCAGCGGTCGGTTTCTGGTCTGCGGGTGGCGGCTGCGCCGTTCGTCGTTCCGGGGCCTACTGGTGTCGCTGTGCGTGACCGGTTGAAGCAGCTGACGGCCGGGGATGTGGAGGTGCTGCGGTTGGTGGGCGCGCACATGGGCGCGCTGGCCTCCCGAGACCTCAGGGTGCGCTGCGCGGACGGTCTGGAGCATTCTGCGGACTCGTGGGCGGGGCGCAAGCGGGCGCTGACGGGGGTGTCGTCGTCGCGGTGGGCGGGTGCGGTGACGAAGGCGTCGCATGATCAGTGGGCGCTGGGGCGGCGTTGTCAGGCCGCTCACATCCGGGGTCTTGAGGCGGGGATCGGGATGCTCCGGCACCGCCTGTCGCTGCCGGTCGGTGAGCGCGGCTCGAAGAAGGCGCCGGGTGGTTACCGGTCGCGGCGGGAGTGGCATGCGAAGTCGCGGCGGCTGGCCGCTCTGGAGGCCCGGCACACGGCGGCTGTCGCCGACTGGCGTGCGGGCCGGGTGCGGGTGGTCCGGGGCGGCAAGCGCCTGCTGAACACCCGCCACCATCTCGCCGACGCTCAGCTCACGCAGGCGCAGTGGCGGGAGCGGTGGGAGGCGGAGCGGTGGTTCCTGTCGGCTGATGGTGAGTCGGGGAAGCGGTATGGCAACGAGACGATCCGTGTCAGCCCGGACGGGCAGGTGTCGATCAAGCTGCCGGTGGCGCTGGCCGGGCTGGCGAACGCCCCACACGGCCGGTACGTCCTCGCCTCACGGGTGCGGTTCGCTCACCGGGCCACCGAATGGGCCGATCGCGTCGAGGTGAACCGGGCGGTCGCGTACCGCATCCACTACGACACCCGGCGCGGGCGCTGGTACCTGACCGCCTCCTGGACTCGCCCGGTCACCCAGAGCGTCCCCATCGAAGCAGCGTTGGCGCATGGGGTGATCGGCGTCGATACGAACGCCGACCACCTCGCCGCCTGGCGCCTCGACCCGCACGGCAACCCCATCGGCCGGCCCCGCCGCTTCTTCTACGACCTCTCCGGCACCGCCGACCGCCGTGACGCCCAGGTACGCCACGCCCTGTCCCGGCTGCTGAACTGGGCGAAGACCTGCGGTGTGGCCGCGATCGCGGTGGAGGACCTGGACTTCCAGGCGGAGAAGACCCGCGAGAAACACGGCCGCAAGCGCCACTTCCGGCAGCTCATCTCCGGCATGCCCACCGGCAAACTCCGCGCCCGCCTCACCTCCATGGCCGACGCCACCGGCATCGCGATCATCGCCGTTGACCCGGCCTACACGAGCAAGTGGGGCGCGCAGCACTGGCAGAAGCCCCTCACCAGCACCACCCGTAGGACGACCCGCCACGACGCTGCCGCCGTGGCGATCGGAAGGCGCGCCCAAGGGCACCCGATCCGGCGACGGACGGCACCGCCCCATGACGACCAGAGTGATCGTCGTGGGCATCGGACCGTCCAGGCCGGCCGGCGTGCTCTTGGGCGTGAGGAAACCCGCCCCCGCATTCCCGGACCACGGACACGATCCGTGCCGCCCGGACGCGGAGCGAACGCGGGAGACCAGAACGCCCAAAACCGTTCGGGGCGTTCGGCTGAGCACGGGGCCTGGCAACAGGACTCACTCCCGCTCAGTCCTTAGGAACGGTGGGCCGCCGCCTGCTGGAGTACGTCGAGGAGTACGCGCGCTCGCTGGGGCTGCCGGAGGTGCGTCTCTATACGAACGCCAAGATGTGGGAGAACCAGAAGCTGTACACCCACTTCGGGTACGAGCTGGTGGAGCGGCGGGTGGAGGGCGTCTACGACCGCTTCCACTACCGCAAGCGGGTCTAGGCCGGTGCGCCCCGGGAATTCATCCCCGACACGGGTGGATTGTGTGAGGTTGGGCGTATGGAAGCACGGGCTCCCCAGGATCTGGGGCACGGACGACGAGAACCATGGTGGGTCTGTCCGGTTCGGTCAGGTCCGCCCGTAGCCGAGGCGAGAGCGCTGCCGACGTCCGCCGGGGTCGGCATCAGCAGCGCCCCGCCGCGCGCCGCGCCCTCAGACGCGCAGCAGGGTGGTGAAGGCCTCGGAGGTACGGGCCAGATCCTCCAGCGTGTCCAGGGAGCGGCGGGCTTCGGCCGCCGCCTCCGGGTGCCGGTCCGCGAGGCCGCTCGCCTCGAACTCGTCCTCGTCCAGCCGCAGGACGGTGGCGCCGTCCGCCGACACCCACAGGTCGAGGTCCAGGTCCTCGACCTCTACCCGGCCGTCGGCGACCACCGCCGGGCGGGTCACGTCGCAGTACCAGCCCTTCAGCGTCCCGTCGGCCGCCGTGACCTCCTTCACGGCGTACCACCGGTCGCGCCAGTAGTGCTCCGTGAAGACGTCGCCGGGCTCGAACCGTACGAAGCCGAAGTCCCGTACGCCCGGCGCCGCCCACGGCGCGCGCACCACCAAATGCGTGCCGTCGTCGCAGACCACGGACGCCGGGTAGCGGATCTTCGTACGGCCGGCCTTGACGAGGGCGATCTCAACCGATTGCGCGGACATGGCGTACCTCCGAGGCACAGATCTCGTATCCGAACCATGTGTTGACGGCGAGCATGGGCTGGTTGTCCGCGTCGTTGCTCGTGTACGCGTCCGTATAGCCGGCGGCGCGAGCGCGGAGCAGGGAGTCGGTCTTGGCGAGCTTCGCGAAACCGCGGCCCCGGTGGGCGCGCACGGTGCCGGTCATGCCGGACCAGTAGGCGACTGACTCCGGGGTCGTCACCATGAAGGGGACGGCGGCGCGGCGTACCCGGATCCAGCCATCGGTGTCGGCGGTGTCGGTGGGCACGAGGTCGCGAACGATCAGCGTCATGGGGCGGACGTTACGGGCGGAACGTGCCCCGGTGCCTCCCATTTTTCTCCGGCCGTGGGGGACAATCGAGGCGTGACCTTGAAGATCGACATTGACGTGGACGCCGGTATCGCGCCGTACGAGCAACTGCGCGCCCAGATCTCGGAGCAGGCCCGCGCCGGTGCGCTGCCGGTGGGCTACAAGCTGCCGACCGTACGCGGCCTCGCCGAGGATCTCGGTCTCGCCGCGAACACGGTGGCGAAGGCCTACCGGGCGCTGGAGAGCGACGGGGTGATCGAGACGCGGGGGCGGAACGGGACGTTCGTCGCGGCGGCGGGTGATGCGGCGGAGCGGCAGGCCGCGGCCGCCGCCAAGGGGTACGCGGAGCGTGCCCAGCGTCTCGGCCTCGGGCATGCGGAGGCGCTGGCGGCGGTCGAGGATGCGCTGCGGGCGGCGTACGGGGCGTAGCGGTGCGCGTTGCCCGCGGCGGGGCCTTTCCCCACCCCCCTTTTCGGCCCGTCCGGGGGTCTGGGGGCCTGCCCCCAGTTCGGGAAGGGGCGGGTAGGGGAAAAAGCCGCCGGAGGCTCACCAGTCTGATTAGCGAAACGTAGTGATCCTGTGGCAGAGTGTCACGCGCACGCCCGACGCCCAGGCGACGTCGGGCACCCTCCTCGATGAGGTCGCAAGACCGCATCGACCAGCGTCCGGAGGGACGTGCCACGAGGGCTGGCGGTCCCGCCGTTCAGTACCAGGGCACGAAGGCGATCGGCTCGCATCCCCGAGCAGCACTGGGGATCACTAAGCCAATCAGAGACGCTAGAGGTACAGTCCCGCGTCCGAGCCGTCCGGCTGGGCCGGGACCGACGCCGGGCCCGTGCCCCGACGCAGTGCGTACAGCTCCGCCAGCGTCGCGCCCTCGCGGCCGACGCCCTCGTCCGTACCGAGCCAGCTCACCGCCTCCGCCCGGTTCAGCGACCCCACCTCGATGCGCGCCATGCAGCGCCCCGGCCGCACCACCGCCGGATGCAGGCGCTCCAGGTCCTCGTTGGTGGTGACGCCGACCAGGACGTTGCGGCCCTGGCCCAGCAGACCGTCCGTCAGGTTCAGGAGGCGGGAAAGGGCCTGGCCCGCCGTGTGCTTGGCCTCGCCCCTGATCAGCTCGTCGCAGTCCTCCAGGAGGAGCAGCCGCCAGCGGCCCTTCGCCGAGCCGTCGTCCTCACCGATCGCGATGTCCATCAGATAGCCGACGTCGTTGAAGAGCCGCTCCGGGTCCAGTACGCAGTCGACCTGGCACCAGTCCCGCCAGGAGCGGGCCAGCGTGCGCAGCGCGGACGTCTTGCCCGTACCCGGAGGGCCGTGCAGCAGGAGCAGGCGGCCCGCGATGTCGTCCGGCGTCACCTTCATCAGCCGGTCCATCGCTTCGGCCACCGGCGCCGTGTAGTTCGGCCGTACCTCGTCCCACGTACCGGCCGCGATCTGCCGGGTGGTGCGGTGCGGGCCTCGGCGCGGGGAGACGTACCAGAAGCCCATCGTGACGTTGTCGGGCTGCGGTTCGGGTTCGTCCTGCACGCCGTCCGTGGCCTGCTTCAGGACCTTCTCGGCGAGGTCGGAGGTCACGGCGGTGACAGTCACGTCCGCACCGTGGCTCCAGCGCGAGACCAGCAGCGTCCAGCCCTCGCCCTCGGCGAGGGTCGCGCTGCGGTCGTCGTCGCGGGCGGCGCGCAGAACGGTCGCGGACGGCGGGAGGAGCGTGGCGCCGGATTTGACGCGGTCGATCGACCGGCTGTGGGAGTACGGCTGCTCGCCCGTGGCGAAACGGCCGAGAAACAGCGCGTCGACGACGTCCGACGGGGAATCGCTGTCGTCGACGTTCAGCCGGATCGGCAGAGCGGCCTCAGGGTTTGCGGACATGGCGCCCATGATCCGGCACCGGGCCGCCCCGTGCACCCAGGTTTCATACGTTCGTCCCTTCCACGGAGCAGCGTGCCGTTACGTGCCTGTTCCTGTGATACCTGCCGGAATGCCAACCCCCGCCGATACCCTGGCCGGTGATGGGACGCCATGGGTGGGACTCCGGGGCAGGGCGGTGGCGGTTCACCGCACTGATCGGCGTGGGCGTGGCCGTGATCGCCCTCGTACTGACGATGTTCGCGACTCTTCCCGGCGGAAACGGCCGCGGCGGCGGCGATGCCGGAACCACCACCGACGGTGACAAAGCGCACGGCACCCCCGTGCCGCCGTCCGGCGCGCCGGAGCCCGCGCTCGGCTGGGGCTTCACGCACACCCAGTACAGCGCCGACGAGGGCGACGCCGGCGCCCTGCGCCGGGCCGAGGACACGCTGTCCGCGCAGTCGCTGCCGCAGATCCAGCACATCATGGGGTGGGGCGCCGAGAACCCGGAGCCCTCTCCCGGCCGGTACCAGTTCGACGCGCTCGACAGCCGCGTCGACCTGATCCGCAAGACGGGCGGCACACCGGTCATCACGCTGTGCTGCGCGCCCGACTGGATGAAGGGCGGCAAGGCGGGGGCCGGAAACACCGACTGGAGCAAGAAGTCCCTGGAGACCGCTCCGCGCCCCGAGCACTACAAGGACTTCGCGAAGCTCGCCGGGACCGTCGCCAGGCGCTATCCCGACGTACGCCACTTCATCGTCTGGAACGAGCTCAAGGGCTTCTTCGACGACGGCAGCCGGCGCTGGAACTACGAGGGCTACACCCGCCTCTACAACCTCGTGTACGCCGAGCTGAAGAAGGTCAACAAGGAGAATCTCGTCGGGGGCCCCTACCTCGTCATGGACAGTTACGAGCCTCGCGACACGACGTACGCCTCCAGTCTCAAGGGGCCCTGGGGCAGCATCGACCAGCGCGTCCTCGACGCCTACACCTACTGGAACAAGAACAAGAAGGGCGCGGACTTCGTCGTCGTCGACGGCGCCAGTTACACCCGCGACGACGAGCTGCTGCCCGACGAGTTCCGGGCCACCGACAAGCTCACCGCGGTGAGTGAGTGGATCCGTCAGCGGTCCGGGGGACTGCCGGTGTGGTGGGCCGAGTACTACGTCGAACCGGGCGACGACGATGACGACCGCGACGGCTGGAGCGAACCGCACCGCGTCGCCGTGCACGCCTCCGGGCTCATGGCGATGGCCCGCGGCGGCGCCGCCACAGCCTTCTACTGGAATCCGCAGAACACAGGGCCTGAGTGCGCCGGATGTCTGTGGCGGTCCACCCGGCTCGCCGACGGCGGCGGGCCCCTGCCGATGATGAAGCTGCTGTCGCGGTTCGCGAAGGAGTTCCCGCCGGGGACCCGGTACGACGAGAGCGTGCGGGTCGCCGCCGACGACGTGCCCCATGTCCGCGTCCTCGCCGACGACAAGACCGTCCTCGTCGTGAACACCCTCGACCGGGCCATCAGGGCCGAGGTCGACGGGAAATCCTTCGGCATGCAGGGGTACGAGGTGAAGTGGCTGACGCGCTGAAGCCGCGCCGGCCCCTCACGACATCGTCAGGAAGCGCTGCACCAGCGACGCCAGCAGCACCGCCAGCAGCGGCAGCGAGAACCAGAACGTGCTCTGCAGCCACTGCAACTGTCGCACGCCGGGCGCCACCGCCACCCGTACGACCTCCCGCGCCGCCAGCAGCACGATCAGCGCCAGCGCGGCCAGCGCGCCCACGACCGACCACGGCGTCCAGGTGATCTTCGGGCCCGCCGGGCCGGGGTCCGGCTTCGCGACCGGGCCGTCGGGCTGCTCGCGCAGCGCGTACATCGACACGTCCGCGTTCGACAGGACCTTCTTGAGCTCCGGCCGCTTGTCGAGATTCGCGGTCAGCCGCTTCTCCCAGGTGGGTGAGTAGCCCGCGTCGAGCCGCAGGTATGTCGACTGACTGCGGTTGATCATGAGGTACGAGTTCGGGCCCGCGTCCTTCAGCGACTTGACCAGACCTGCCACCAGCACCGGATCGACGGGCGCGAGCGTCGGCACGTAGGTGACCTTCTCCATGTCTCGCGCGCCCCACGGGATCGCGGGCGTGACGTTGTCCACGGTGTCGTTGCTCATCCACAGCAGCCGCACCGACGGATCGTCGTGCGCGTACACGAACTCCATCGCCGCGACCTCGCCGGACCTGGTCCGCTCGAAGGACTCGTTGCCCCAGCGGGAGACCAGGAAGCCGCCCATCAGGATCAGGCCCGTCAGCAGCGCGGCCAGCGGCGCGAGGCTCTTGCGGTCCGCCTCCCGCTCGGCGACGGTGACGCCGGTACGGGGGAAGAGCGCGAGCCCGGCCAGCAGGGCGGCGCCGGGCAGCGCGAACATGAAGACGCGCAGGGCCATTTCGCCGCCGTACGACTGCATGCCGAAGCCCAGGAACGGCACGAAGGCCAGGACAAGCAGCGAGCGCTCGCTGTAGCCGGCGAAGCGCCGCCGCCACCAGCCCCAGCACGCGAAGGCCATCACACCGCCGGCCATGGCCACGCGGACGTACAGCACCAGTTTGTGCGTCGAACTGCCGCCCTCGATACGGCCGGAGACGGAGGAGGTCACGTTGCCGCCCACGCCGCCCAGGCCGCCGAACAGCTCGTCGAAGTGGCCGGACCAGTACGGCTCGGCGAAGAAACCGATCCAGACCGCGACCAGTACGGCGAACAGCATCGGCAGGCCGCGCAGGGTCGAACGGCCGGTCATCACCAGGACGGCGAGGACGCCGAGCATCACGAACGGCGTGAGCTGGTGGGCGGGGACGGTGGCGGCGAAGAGCCCGACGAGCACCAGCAGCAGCACCGCCTTCTCGCGCCGGCCGGCCGGCCGGACCTCCGCCTCGCCCGGACGCCGCTTCGTCCACAGCACGCGCGGCTCACGGAACCAGACGAGGAGGACTGCGACGAACGCGATGTACATGCCGTACGTGAAGCCCTGTGGCGAGAAGTAGTCCTGGCCGACCCAGCCACTCAGTACGAAGATCCACGCCCCGGCCCACTTGGCGCGCCAGCTCGCCCGCATCGAGCGCACCAGCAGGAACAGCGGCGGGAGGTAGAGCAGCTGCATGACCATCGGCCACCAGCGGATTACGGAGGACATGTCCTCGACGCCGCACGCCTCGGCGACGAAGGTCGCCAGGGCGAAGAAGCCGGGCCAGCTCCAGCGGGCGTCGAGGTCGGGCACCGCCGTGCCGGTCCTGTCGATGTAGTCCATGAAGCCGAGGTGCTGCCAGGCGGTCGGGAAGCGCGGCTCGCCCTCCAGCACGGCGGGCAGCGCGTGCAGCGACACGACCGTCGCCACCAGCGCCACTGTCAGGAGTACGGTCCTCGGCCGGTCCAGCCACAGCAGCGAGGCGAACGACAGGGCGAGCAGCCCGGCGCCGAGCAGCGTCGTCGCCGGGAGTACGGAGATCAGCCCAAGCCCGCCGATACGTTCCAGCCCGGCCTCTCCGATGCCCCGCACCGGAAGCCAGTAGAGCGCGAGCGCGGCCAGGAGCAGCAGCCCGACCCCGAGTTCGGGAACGCGCAGGCGCAGGGGCGTGCGGCGGGGCGCGGGCGGCGCGTCGTTGCGCTGCGGGAGCGCCTCGTTCGCCACGCTCGCCTCGGCGGGAGAGGAAGCGGGAGCCGGTACGGACGAGATGGAGCGGGGTGCCGGAATCATCCTCGGCACCGGCGACTTGAGCGCCCACGTCGGCCTGTGGTCATCACCCCCGCCCGCCCCGCCGCTCCCCGCCGCAGGCGTACCCGCGGCCGGAGTCTCCGGTCCCCGTCGCACATCGGGTCTGCGCTCCGGGTGGTCGAAGTCCAGCCGCGCCCCGAGCGGCATGGTGGGCGCGTCGAGCGCCGAGCGCAGCGCCCAGCGCGTTCCGAACTCGCCGCCGGGCGGCCTTTCCTCACTCAGCGAGCCGGCCGAGTAGGCCGAGTCGCCGCGGTCGCCGTCGACCGCCAGGTCCGCCAGGTCACCGTCCGGGGCCGCCGCTTCCGCGCCCTTGGACCTAGCCGGCGGCGCCGGCCTCACCACCCGGAACAGCATCGCGCCCGCGACCGAGGCCACGACCGCCAGGCTGGAGATCTCCGCGATCCCCGCCCCGACGAGCCCCATGCGCGGCAGCAGCAACAGCGTCAGGCCGAGCACCAGGACGCACAGCCCGCCCTGGAGCCAGGCGAGAGGGGACGTGCGGCTCTGGGCGCGCAGGACCGCGAAGTACACCTCTATGACGACGCGCAGCAGCGCGCCTACGGCGAACCAGCGCAGCAGTGGCGCCGCGGCGTCCGCGTACCCCTCGCCGAACACGCCCAGGATGTACGGCGCGCCGAAGAACAGCACGGCCGCCACCGGCACCATGATGCGCGCCATGCGGCGCAGTGCGGCCCGGCAGTTCTGGGCGAGGGTGCTGGGGTCGTGCGCGCCTTCCACCGTCAGGGAGGCGCCCATGTTGATGGCGAGCAGGTTGACCGTGCCGCCGATGGTCGTGGTGATGTAGAAGTACGCGTTGTCCTCGGAGCTGACCTGCGACGCGACGATCACCGGCACCGCGTAGACGACGGCCAGCGAGAAGAGCGAACCGGTGTAGTCGCCGGCCAGGAACCGGCCCATCTGCCGCAGCGTCGGCGGGGCGCGGTCCTCGGTTGCCATGACGTGACGCGGCACAAGGCGGCGGAAAACCAGCCAGCCCAGCGGGATCACTGACACGGCGATCGCCGCGACCCACGAGACGAAGACGCCCGCCGTCGGGATGGAGGCCGCGATCACGATCAGCAGCACCAGCTTGACCGCCGAAAAGACGGTATTGCCGACCGGCACCCACAGCGCGCTGCGCAGGCCCGTCAGGACCCCGTCCTGGAGCGTGAGCAACGACCAGGCCACGACGGCGAGTACGAAGCCGAGGCCGTTGACCGGGCCGCGCAGGAAGCTGTACGACGGGCCCCACAGGTCCAGCGTGGACAGGAAGACCAGTGCGGCCACCGCGACCACGACAGAGCTGCCCGCGTACGTCCGCAGCACCAGCCGCCCGGTTCTCCGCCCCGCCACCGGTATGAAGCGCGCCAGCGCCCCGGTGAGCGTCAGCGCGGTGAGGCCGGCCAGCAGCTTCATCGCGGCGATGGCCGCCGAACCCTGGCCGACCGCGGACTCGGAGTAGTACCGGGCCGCGGCCAGCCAGAAGCTCAGGCCGAGGAGCGCGCTGATGCCCGTGTTGAGCATCAGCGCGTACGCGTTGCGGAAGAGCGGATTCCCACCGCCCTTGCCCGGCAGACGCAAGCGGCGCCCGGACGACGGCCGCCGCGCCGTCGCCGGACTCCCGGCCTGGGCGCTGGTGGTCGTGTCAGACACGGCTCCTGCTTACCTTCCGGCCGGCCGCCCGGGCTCTGCGGACCATGGCGTACCCCTTGGTGAGCATCCGGCCCCCGGCGAAGTCACGGGCGAGCGGCCGGCCCTCCACCAGTCGCTCGAACTCCTCGATACCGGTCTTGCGCCGTACGGTCACCCGCTCCAGGGCGTACGGCCCCTGGCACCGCGCCGCGAGCGCGTTCCCCACGGCGAGTGACTGCGCGAACCCGGTCTCGCGCACCGTGCGGCGCACGCGGCGACTGGAGTAGCCGTACGGGTAGGCGAAGGAGACGGGCCGGACGCCGAGCTCCTCCGTGATGATCTCGCGGCAGCGCAGCGTCTCGAACCACAACTCGTCGTCCGGGAGCTGGTCCATCTGCGGGTGGGTGTGGCTGTGGCCGCCGATCTCGGTGCCGGCGGCCGCCAGTTCCCGCACCTGGTCCCAGTCGAGCATGGTGTCCGGGGCGCCCCCGCCGTCGTACGGGCCGCGCAGCCAGCCCGTCGAGACGAACAGGGTCGACGCGAAACCGTGCTTGGCGAGGGCGGGGAGGGCGTGCCGGTGCACGCCCTCGTAACCGTCGTCGAAGGTGATCAGCACCGGCCGCCCCGGCAGCTTGCCGCCACCCCGCCAGGCCGCGCCCAGTTGCGCCGTGGTGAGCGGGGTGAAGCCGCGCTCGCCGAGCAGTTCCATCTGCTCGGCGAAAGCCTCCGGGGAGACCGAGAGGCCGTACGCCGCCTTCGCGGGCCGGTGCCCCACCGCGTGGTACATCAGGATCGGTACTGGTCCGGTCACCGCGTCTCACCTCGTACGGGCGGTCTTCCGGAGGCCGGGCGCGGGCCGGGCACCGAAGCCCGGGCCGGGATCAGGACCGGTACCGGGACCGAGAACGCGCCCCCGCCCCTCCGCGCCCGGACGCTCCCGAGGACGTACCCGCCCGCCGCTGCCGCCACTCCGGCCACAATGGCCCCGGCCCGCCCCGCGCCGCCAGGCCGCCCGAGGGCCGCGTCGCGCAGTCCTCGGGCGACACCGGCCGGAAGGATCCGTGTCGTGTAGCGGCGTTCGGACTCGAGTCCCTTGCCCGCACCCACACTTCGCGCCACGAGCGCCTTCGACAATCCCTCGGCGTACGCCCGCGTACGGAAGTAGCCGAAGCGCTCCCGGACGGCCGGGACCTTGTGGTGGATCACCGAGCGGTCGTCGATCAGCAGCACCGCGTCCGGCAGCGCCCGGGTGAGCCTGATGCACAGCTCCGTCTCCTCGCAGCCCAGCGGCCGCTTGTCGCCGTCCCTGCCGATGCCCGTGGCGAAGCCGCCCGCCGCGTCGAACGCCGACTTGCGGAAGGAGGCGTTCCCGCCCAGGACGTTACGGACCCGGACCCGCCCCGGCGGCAGGCCCTTGTACGTACAGCCGACGACCCAGTCGAACTCCTCGGGGAACCAGTCCGGGCGGCGGCCGGACGCCCAGGCGGGCAGGGTTCTGCCCCCGACGGCCATCACCCGTGGATCGGCGTACCCCTCGGCGAAGTACCGCAGCCAGTCGCGCTCGGCCACGGCGTCGTCGTCGAGGAAGGCGACGATCTCACCGCGGGCCGCGGCGATACCGGTGTTGCGGCCCGCGGAGAGGCCGCGGGGGCCCGCGTTGGCGAGCACCCGCACCTCCTGACGATCGTTCTTGTACTCCTTGCCGAGCCGCTCCAGCAGTGCCGGATTGTGGTCGACGACCAGCAGTGTCTCGGCGGCGGGCCGTGACTGGCGGCCCACCGAGCCGACCGCCGCGAGGATGTCCTCCCAGCGGTCCTCGGTGTACACGCAGATCACCACCGAGATGTCCAGGTGGCTCAAGACACCTCTCCCCGGCTGGCGCCCGGCGCGAAGGCCGGCGGCCTGCGGCGTCCGGTACGCCGCCTGCCCTGCTCTTTCAGAATCACTCTGAGCACACGCAAACCGTCCCGCACGGCACTGAGATTGCTCATGCCGTGGATGCGGACGTACTCGTGGCTGGGGATCTCCTGGACCCGCAGGCCGGCCTTGACGACCCGGATGTTCATCAGGGTCTCGACCTCGAAGCCCGTGCAGTCGAGGTCGATCTTGTCGAGGCAGTGCCGCCAGAAGGCGTTGTAGCCGTAGCACAGGTCCGTGTAGCGCGCGCCGAACTTGGCGTTGACCACGGCGCACAGCACCCGGTTCCCGAGCTTGCGGACCGGCGTCATGTCGTCCGTGCCGCCGCCGTTGGCGAAGCGGGAGCCCTTGGCGAAATCGGCCCCCGAGACGAGCGCCGACACGTAACTGACGATCTCGTGACCGTCGGCCGATCCGTCCGCGTCGACCATCACAATGATCTCGCCGGTGCAGGCGGCGAATCCGCTGATCAGTGCGTCGCCCTTGCCTTTTCCGCGCTGCTTGACGACCTTGATTCCCGGCCAGAGATCACGGGCCACCTGGATGGTGTCGTCGGTCGAATTCCCGTCGACCAGGATCACTTCATGGATCCAGGCGGGAAGGGTCTTGAAGACGTACGGGAGATTTTCCGCCTCGTTCATGGCGGGGATCACGACACTCACCGGCGGTGCTATGGCGAGATGTGAGGAGACCGGCCGGTAAGCGTGACCGGATATTAACGGATCTTGGCCCTCGATCGCAGGGCGGAGGAATGAGCTCATGAGTCTTTTCCCTCTCCACCGGTGGACCGCCCGCCCCCGGGCGGTCCGGATGAGTTTCCGGTTCGAAAGGGGGGTTCTCACCCTGCCCATGACGGCATGCCACTCCGTACTGGACGGGCGAGCTGGCACAGCTTTCCCGCGCGGCACGCGACTCGGCACAGTACTGATCGCCGAGCACGACCCCCCTACCGCGCCCCGCCCCGGACCCCATCGCGACGCCTGAGCCCTCCCCTGGAGCCGCTTTGCATGATGGACCGATGCGGGTGGATGTACGACGGTATTGATGATTGGGACTGTATGGCAAGACCTGGAACATGGCCCCGCTTTTGTGTCTTTAGGTATTACCTGGACGGTTACCTGGGCGATCACATACGGAACCGTCCCGATCGGAATTCACCGATCCGCTTGAGCAGCCTATCGGCGGGTTCGAACAATTCCGGCCGTTCGACGACCGTATTGCGCAGCGCCCGGACCGGAGCGCGGTGCGCCCAGTGTCCGAGTGCGATGGGATGACGTCGCATCATCCACCCCTCCGACACCATGATTTCGCGGGTCTTGAGGGAGTCTTTGTACTGTTTCTGGCCCCGGCCGAGATCGATGTACGCGATACCGTCGGCGGCGGCGGCCTCAGCGATACGCAGGTGCAAGAGCAGGCCGGGAGAGAATTTCGCGAACTCCGGATCATAGGCCGGAAACCAGCAGCTGATGATCCTTTCCGAACGCGGCCCGAAATGCGCGGCGACGGGCTTGCCGTCGGCGTAGAGCACCGACAGCAGGCCGCTGAACGATGCCGTCCTGGTGTGGAACAGATGCTCGACGAGCCCGGTGATCCACGGCTGGGTGAAACGGTCGCTGCGTCCGGTCCTGCGGTACTGCGCGGACTTCCAGCGCATCAGCGTCCGCAGCGCCGCCGGGTCGCGCTCGTCGTGCACGTAACTCAGCTCGCCGACCGAGCGGGTCAGCCTGCGCTCCTTGGCGAACGTCGACTTGACGAACTTCGGCGAGTTCTTCCGCAGGTAGGTGAGGTACGCCTCGTAACCGTCCTGGGTGTCGATCACGGGTGAGGCGAACGACCCGGTGACGCCGGCCTGGAACGGCCCCTGCCCCTGCCCCTGCCCGTGTGTCAGGTGATCGAATTCCCACACCGCGAGCCCGCACGCCCGCAGCAAGTCCCGCGCGTCCCAGTCGAAACCCGGTCTGTGCACCAGGCCCTGACTGTCGGAGACGCCCAGACCGATGGCCCGGCCCACGCCGGTGGCGGATCTCTGGTGCGGGAAGAACGCCGCGGGCTCACCGCCTTCGCGTACGACCGCGATGCGCACCCCGCGCCGGTACCGGCCGAGGGCCAGCGTGAACTCGGGGGAGAGGAAAGGGTTCGCCAGCTCCGGCGCACCGTGCAGGTGAGCCTCGGACTGCATGGAGGTCCAGGCCGCCCGGTCGGCGGCGCTGAGTTCGCCGGGGCGGAGCACGCTGATGTCATCCATGTCAGTACGTCTTCCTTCTCGCCGTAGGGCCGCCGGGACGCCGTACCAGCGCCAAGAGGAAGAGCAGGGCGCTGATTCCGGCGATCGCCGCGACCCCGCCCCTGACCGACCAGGTCCGCGTGGCCAGCATCGCCTGGGCCACCAGCAGGTTGAGCGCGACGGCTCCCGCTGCCGATGCCACCAGGCGGCCCAGCGGCTCCAGGCCCCGAAGGCCGGCGGCCACGGCGCAGGCCGGCGCCACGATCAGGAAGAAGAGAGTCAGCGGCGCGCGAAGTGGCGACGCGAGGTCCGCGAGCGCCAGTACGGCGCCGAACCCCGACACGGCGAGCGCCGCGCCCGCGAGAACGGGCAGCGCATCCGCGACAGCTGCTGATGGCTTGTTACCGATGGTCTGCATTGGCGACTTTTCCCCCTGAAGCGCCGGATGCCGGGCTTCAATGTCGCTCAGCCCACTTGGGCGCGTCAAGGATGCGAAGAGAGTGTGCGGAAGATCCCAGGGAAAGTTCTTGGCATGGACACTTCCGGTGATGTAAGGGGACTGCTACGACAGTTGAGGCGGAATTCCTGCTAAGGGAGGTTCCATGAAACTGTCCCGAATCGCGGCATTCTCATCCTCACTCCTGCTCACCGCAGCCCTCGCCCTCACCGGGGCGAGCGCGGCGCAAGCAGCCCAACAGGCCGAATCCCCGGACTATGTGGCCCTCGGTGACTCCTATTCCTCGGGAGTCGGCGCCGGCAGTTACGACAGTGCGAGCGGCAACTGCAAGCGCAGCGCGCGTGCCTACCCCGTCCTGTGGGCGGCATCCCATTCACCCTCGACGTTCGCGTTCACCGCTTGTGCGGGCGCTCGTACGGGTGACGTGACAGCCAGTCAGCTTGCGCCCCTCAACGCCTCGACCGACCTCGTCTCCCTCACCATCGGCGGCAACGACGCCGGCTTCGCGGACGTCATGACGACGTGCGTCCTCCAGTCGGAGGCCGCGTGCCTGGCCCGGATCGCCGAAGCGCGCGCCTACGTCGACTCCACCCTGCCCGGCAAGCTCGACTCCGTGTACGCGGCGATCAGAGCGAAGGCCACCACGGCGCACGTCGTCGTACTCGGCTACCCCCGCTTCTACAAGCTCGGCGGCGGCTGCATCGCCGGGCTCACCGAGAAGGAGCGCGCCGCGATCAACGACGCCTCCGACTACCTCAACGCCGCCACCGCCAAGCGCGCGGCGGACCACGGTTACACCTTCGCGGAGGTCACTCCGGCCTTCACCGGCCACGAGATCTGCTCGTCGGCGCCGTGGCTGCACAGCGTGAAGTGGACCAACATCGGCGAGTCGTACCACCCGACCGCGGCCGGCCAGTCGGGCGGCTACCTGCCCGTCTTCACCTCCGCTGCCTGATCTGCGCGGCCGCCGGACTCCCGGCGGTGTAGGAGGCCCCGCCCGTCGGGGTCTCCTGCTCGCAGGTAACCGAGAACGACACGGAGTTGGACGTGGCCCGCACGGGACTCTTGACCTCGACGCTGATCTCGTCGTGGTGCGTCTCGCCCTCCTTGTACGTCAGCTCGGTGTGGTTCACCTGCTTCGACTTCTCCTCGCCCGCGCCGAAACTCAGCGTCTTCCACCCGGAGTCCGAGGACTCGCCGCTGCCGGTCACCCACCGGTAGCCGACCTCGGCGGGGACGCGCCCCACCGTGAAGGTCGCGGTGAACGACGGCGCTTGCCCCTCGGGCGGCGGGCAGGTGCCGGAGTAACTGCCGGTCACCGTCGTGACGGTGACCCTGACGGACTGGTGCGGCGGGGCGGTCGTACCGCCGTTGCCACCGCCGTTGCCACCGCCGTTGGCTCCGGTACCGCCGTTGCCCCCGGTGTCGCCGCCGCCGTTGCCGCCGTTGTCGTCCGTGTCGCCCCCGGTCGTGCCGGTGCTCGTATCCGCGCCGTCCGTGCCGCCGCCGTTCTTGCCGCCACTGTCACTGTCACTGTCACCGCCTCCGCCGGAACCGGAGCCGTTGCTGCCCCCGTCGTCGCCGCCGGTCGCGCCGGACGAAGCGCCGCCCGAAGCCGTCCCCGGGTCGTCAGTGCTGTCGGCGTTGGCGTTCACCAGCGCCCAGGTGATGCCCCCGACGGCGAGCAGCAGCGCGACCACCCCCGCCGCCAGCACCACGGCACCCCGCCGGGGCCGGTCCCGCGTCGTGGTGGAGGTCGTCGCGCTGGGCAGGGGCTGGGGCGTAGGAAGAGGAGTGTGGCCGCCGTACGGCGAAGACCCCGCGACCGGCGTGGAACCCGTGACGGCCGGACTGTACAGACCGGACGCGACCGGCACGGCCCCGGTACGCGGCGTACCCCCGCCCCCCACGATCCGCAGCAGACGCTCCGCCTCCCCGGCGGACATCCGCTCGGCCGGGTCCTTGCGCAACAGCCCCTCGATCACCGGCGCCAGCGCGCCCGCCCGCACCGGGCGCGGCAGCTCCTCGTCGACCACCGCGCGCAGGGTGGACAGCGGCGTGTTCTGACGGAACGGTGAGTTGCCCTCGACCGCGGCGTACAGCAGCACCCCGAGCGACCACAGATCCGACTCCGGCCCCGGCGTACGCCCCATCGCCCGCTCCGGCGCCAGGAATTCCGGCGACCCGATCAGCTCGCCGGTCATCGTGAGCGCCGAGCTCCCCTCGACCATCGCGATGCCGAAGTCCGTCAGTACGACGCGGCCGTCATTGGCGATCAGGACGTTGCCGGGCTTCACGTCACGGTGCAGTACGCCCGCCTCGTGTGCCGCGCGCAGGGCCGCCAGGACCTCGGTGCCGATCCGCGCGGCATGCTGCGGGCTCAGCGGACCCTCCCCGTCCAGTACGTCGGAGAGTGAAAGCCCGCGCACCAGCTCCATCACGATCCACGGGCGGCCCTCCTCGGTCGCCACGTCGTACACGGTGATCACATTGCGGTGCGAGATACGGGCGGCCGCCCACGCCTCGCGCTCCAGCCGTGCGTACAGCCGCTCTCCGTCCGTGGCGCCGAGCCCCGAGGGCGCCCGGACCTCCTTGACCGCGACCTCGCGGCCCAGGACGTCGTCGCGGGCGCGCCACACGACGCCCATGCCGCCCTCGCCCAGCGGTGCCAGCAGGCGGTAACGGCCGGCGATCACCCGCTGCTCATTTCCCGGCTGTTCGCTCACTGGCGAGCCTCCTGTCCGCAGCAGAGTGGCATCACGGAAGAAACCACTCAAAGTTAGCTCAACTCCGGCCTGCTGAAGCCCCCTTGAACACCAATCCGCACGCCTGACGATCCTTCGCGCGTAAACTGTCCAACTCACCCTGGGATCAGTCGTATTCGGAGAGTAATCGTCACGTGGTCGTCAACCCCCGTACTGGGGTGGTGAATCACACCGGCGGGATACACGAGTGTCTCGACGGGGCGATAGGGTTAACCTGCCCGGGCCGGGTGCCCTCGTACGGGTGGGGAGTGACATGGAACAGATAACGGTGCGCAGCAGGCCTCGAGTGCCTGCGATCACATGCAGGAGCGGCGCGACCAGCTCGCGCCTAGACCGCCATCTCGCGGTGCTCGGCGGACCAGCCGTGCCGCTCGGTGAGACGGCAGAGGCGACCCTGCTGATGCGCGAGCTCACGTCACGTGATGTGGCGCACTCGCGGGCGAGCAGGAGCGCGCGCGTCTCGCTCTTCGCCCCGCTGCGGCGACTGCGTCGATCGCTCTTCGGCAGCCGCCACTGACGCGGCGGATCGGCAGTGCGACCGCGCTCAGGCGATCACACCGTCCCGGCGCAGCGCTGATATCTGTACGTCCGTCATCCCCAGGCCGTGCAGCAGCGCGTCGGTGTGCTCGCCGAGTGCGGGAACCGGACCCATCAGCAGGTCCCTTCCACCCGGCATAGTGATCGGCGGCAGCATCGCCCGCAGGGGCCCCGCCGGTGAATCGATCTCCCGCCAACGGCTGCGCGCCGCCAGCTGTGGATGCGCCGCCACATCGGCCACCGTGTTCAGCCGGGCGCAGGCGATACCGGCCGCCTCCAGCGCCGCGATCGCCTGCGGCGCACTCATCACTCCCAGCGCCTCCGCGACCACCGCGTCCGTCTTGACCCGGTTGTCCGTGCGGGCGGTGTTCGTGGCGAAGGCGGGATCGTCCGCGAGTTCCGGCCGCCGGAGCACCTGCCCGGCGAGGCGCCGCCACTCCCGGTCGTTCTGCACCGACAGCATCACCTGACCGCCGTCCGCCGTCGGGTAGGCGTTGTACGGCGAGATGACGGCGTGCGCGACGCCGGTGCGCACCGGGGCCTCACCTCCATGCATCCCGTGGTGCAGGGGATGCCCCATCCACTCACCGAGCGCCTCCAGCATGGACACCTCGATCGGCCCGCCGAGCCCGGTCGTCGCGCGCCGCAGCAGCGCCGCCAGGACCCCGGAGAAGGCGTACATCGCAGCGGCGATGTCGGCCGCCGGAATGCCGGCCTTGACGGGCTGCTCGGGCGTGCCGGTTACGGACACGAGCCCCGCCTCGCACTGGACGAGCATGTCGTACGCCCGCTTGTCGGCGTACGGCCCGTCGGCGCCGTAACCCGAGATGTCGACGGCGACCAGGCGCGGGTGCGCGGCGCACAGGGTGGCGGCGTCGAGCCCGAGCCGTGCTGCCGCCCCGTTGGCGAGGTTCTGCATGAACACATCGGCCCCGGCGACGAGTTGCCGTACCGCCGCCAGACCACGCGGGTCCTTCAGATCCACCGCGAGCGACTCCTTGCCGCGGTTGCACCACACGAAGTGCGAGGCGAGGCCGCGCGCGGCGGTGTCGTAGCCACGGGCGAAGTCGCCGCCGTCCGGTCGCTCGATCTTGATGACGCGGGCACCGAGATCGGCGAGCTGGCGGGTGGCGAACGGCGCCGAAACGGCCTGTTCGACGGCGACGACGGTGATGCCGTCCAGGGGCAGAGGCAGGGGCTGAGTGCTCATGCCCACTGACTATCGTGTACGTCACACCTTTGTCACCCGGACATGGTGGCGGAGAAGCTGTTCACTTTCCGCCGTTCGCGTACTTGCGGACGGCGAGCGGCACGAAGACCGCCAGCAGCACCAGCGACCAGGCGAGCGTCCCCGCCACCGGGTGGGCGACGGGCCAGGCGGCGTCGGCGGCCGGTGCGGCGTTCCCGCAAAGCTCGCGCACCGCGCCGGCGACGGCGCTGATCGGGTTCCACTCGGCGACCGTACGCAGCCAGCCGGGCAGGTTGTCGGTGGGGATGTACGCACTGGAGAGCAGCGGCAGGATGAAGGTGGCGCTGCCGAGCCGGCCGGCCGCCTCCTCGTTGTGGATGAGCAGGCCCAGGTAGCAGCCGACCCAGGCGGTGGCGAAGCGGAAGAGGACGAGGAGGCCGAAGGCGCCGAGTGCTTCGAGCACGCCGCTCTCGATGCGCCATCCGACCGCCAGTCCCACCAGCATCAGCGGCACCATGCCGACGGCCGTCGTCAGCAGGTCGGCGGCGGTCTGGCCGAGTGGCACCGCGGCCCGGCTCAGCGGCATCGTACGGAAGCGGTCCATGACGCCGCGGTGGGAGTCCTGGGCGGCCTGGAACATGCCGGCCATGATGCCGTTGGCGGCGGTCGCGGCCAGCAGCCCCGGCACCGGGAAGGCGCGGTACTCCTGGCCGGGCACGGCGAGCGCGCTGCCGAAGACGTAGCCGAAGAACAGCAGCATGGTGATCGGCATGGTCTGCATCAGGATCAGCACGCCGGGGGCGTGCTTGATGCGCTGGAGGTGACGGCCGAGCATGGCGGTGCCGTCGTAAAGCCCCGCAGGGCACCAGGGCCGGGGGGCTACAGCAGCGCGAACTGGCCCTCCGGGCCCTCCTCCTGGTGGTCCAGGACCGACGCCGGGCGTCGCATCGCATCCGGCACCGGGAGTACGCCCGCCTCCGTCAGCTCCGCCCGGCTGATCCGCTTCCCGCCCCGCAGCTCCTCCCGGCCCGCGTCCAGCTCGGCCAGCAGCGCCAGCACCGTGATGAGCTCCAGCAGGTCCGACGTCCACTCCTGCGGCCACGCCGAAGGGCGGATCGCCTCCAGGGTCCCCGGCTCGCCCCGCGCCGTACGCCGCTCGAACCACAGATCCAGCACCCGGACCCCGCCCACGTGGAAGTCCCAGGCCGCAGCCGGTACGGGCGAGACGCGGCCCTCCCCGATGTGCAGGACCTCCTCCTCCGCGTCGTACCGCAGTACCGAAGGCCACGCCGGGACGGCGGCCCGGACATAGGGGCGGCGCCCGCCCGGCAGCCTGGGGCGCTCCCCGCCCCGCGCACCCCGCACCTGCACCGCAACCATCCGGTGGCCCAGCTCCACGCCCGCTGCCCACACCTCCGGCCCCGTCGGCAGCGGAATCACCGCCCCCGACGATGAGGGCTCCGCAGCCGCGACCGCCCACGCCAGTACGTCCCCGGCAGCGACCTCGTGTCCGTAACGATCACTCAGCAGCGGCAGCAGCCCCGGCGCCAGATTCGGTTCGCGGCCGCCGGGGCGGCGGTACAGCGGCCGGATGCGTCCGGGGCGGCCGGCGGGGGAGCGGCCGTCCGGTAGCAGGGCGCTGACCAGCAGCGCGGGTCCGGCGGCCGCGCCGGGCACGTACGCCTGCTCCACCGCGAAGAGCTGGTCCGAACCGTCGGCCACCCGCCACAGCTCCGGCCGGGCGGCGTCGATCAGCCGGTGGTCCGGGATCAGCCACTGTTCGTCGAAGGGGCCGTGGAGGATGCGGACCGGGTCAGGGCAGGGGCCGGTCTCCCGTGCCAGGCGCCCCGTGCCCGTCGACCGGCCCGGCAGCGCGGCCACCGCAGTGCGCGTCGTACGCGCCCGCGTGGCCCCGAACAGCTCCTCGCGGTCGGCTCCCTCGGCCCGTACCAGCGCGTCCCAACGGGCCCGCAGCGTACGTCTGTCCGACGCGAGCACCCAGCCCCGTCCCAGCCGCAGCGGCGCCACCGACCAGGGCATCAGTTCGTCGAGCAGCGGGGAGTCCGGGGCAACCATGCGGGCATCGTAGCCACGCCACCCGGCCGAAAGTCAGTGCGCGTCCACCGTCACCGAGAAGGAGAAGCGGTCGCCCCGGTAGCGTATGCGCGCCACGTCCACGACCCGCCCCTCCCGGTCGTACGTCACACCCGTGTAGTGCAGGATCGGGCTGAGCAGCGGCACCTTCAACAGGTCCGCCGTCGCCGGATCGGCCAGCCGCGCCTCGACCGTGTCCGTGATCTTGCTGATGCGTACGCCCACCACGTCCCGCAGCACCTTCGTCATCGGCCAGCGTTCGAGATCGGCCACGTCGAGACCGGCGGCGACATCCGGCCGAACCGCGTTCTCCGCCCAGTTCGTCGGCTCGCCGCTCTCGCCGTCGCAGCGCAGCCGCCTGTACGTGACGACCACTTCCTCGTCCGGGAAGTACTCGACGAGTTCGCCGGGGACGGGGGTCGGCCCGTGCCCGAGGATCGTCGTCAGCTCCCCGGACTGCTGGGCCACGATCGCGTCGATCGAGCCGAGCAGCCGGCGCGGCGCACCGCGCCTGGCGCCCGGCTCGATGAACGTGCCGCGCCGCCGGTGCCTGCTGATCAGGCCCTCCGCCTCCAGCTCCTTGAGGGCCTGGCGCATGGTGAGCACGCTCACGCCGTAGTGCGTGGCGAGCTGCTCCTCGGTGGGCAGCCGCAGCGAGGCGTCGGGCGTGCGGCCCAGTATGGAAGCGCGCAGGGACTGCGAGACCTGGTACCAGAGCGGCAGCTTCCGGTTCAGGACCAGCGAGTCGGGGGCGAATGCGGTCACGGTTTCATTTCTCCGTCGGCACGGTACGACGTACGTACTACGACCTGAAGTGGCGTTGCAGACCTTGCCACACGTCGTCGTACGCCGGCTGCAGGTGGTCGGCGGAGGCCGCCTGCGCGGTCGCCGTGACCGGCCAGCGCGTCTCGAACATGAAGGCAAGCCCGTCGTCGATCTTCTGCGGCTTCAGCTCGGCGGCGCTCGCCTTGTCGAACGTCTCACGGTCGGGCCCGTGCGCCGACATCATGTTGTGGAGCGAACCGCCGCCGGGAACGAAGCCTTCGGCCTTCGCGTCGTACGCGCCCTCGATCAGGCCCATGTACTCGCTCATCACATTGCGGTGGAAGTACGGCGGCCGGAAGGTGTCCTCGCCGACCAGCCAGCGCGGCGCGAAGACGACGAAGTCGACGCCCGCCAGGCCCGGGGTGTCGGACGGCGACGTGAGGACGGTGAAGATCGACGGGTCGGGGTGGTCGTAGCTGATGGACCCGATGACGTTGAAGCGGTGCAGGTCGTAGACGTACGGGACGTGATTGCCGTGCCAGGCGACGACGTCAAGGGGCGAGTGGTCGTACGTCGCCGACCAGAGGTTGCCGCAGAACTTGTTCACCACCTCCACCGGGCCCTCGACGTCCTCGTACGCCGCCACCGGAGCGAGGAAGTCGCGGGCGTTGGCGAGGCCGTTCGCGCCGATCGGGCCGAGGTCGGGGAGCTGGAAGGGCTGCCCGTAGTTCTCGCAGATGTAACCGCGAGCCGTCGGGCTCTGCCCGCCATCGGACACAGTGTCCAGCAGCTCCACGCGAAAACGCACCCCGCGCGGGATCAGCGCGATGTGGCCGGGCTCGCAGCGCAGCAGGCCGAACTCGGTGCGCAGCAGCAGGCCGCCGCGCTCCGGAACGATCAGCAGCTCGCCGTCGGCGTCGCTGAACACGCGGTCCGTCATGGAGGAGTTGGCGTGGTAGAGGTGAATCGCCATCCCGGTGCGCTGGGTCGCGTCGCCGTTGCCGCCGACCGTCCACAGGCCGGCCAGGAAGTCGGTGCCGGGCGCGGGCTCGGGCAGCGGGTTCCAGCGCAGCCGGTTCGGGTCGGGGACGGTCTCCGTGAAGGGCGCGCTGCGCAGGTTGCCGTTGTCGGTGCGTACGAACGGGGGGTGCGCGGCCGACGGCCTGATCCGGTACAGCCACGAGCGCCGGTTGTGAGCGCGCGGTTCGGTGAAGGCCGAGCCGCTCAGCTGCTCGGCGTACAGGCCGAGCGGCGCGCGCTGGGGCGAATTGCGGCCGTGCGGCAGGGCGCCAGGGACGGCCTCCGAGCTGTGTTCGTTGCCGAAGCCCGGGGAATGGGCCAGTCCCTCGGCCGTTTTCCTCGCCTGCTCGATGCCGTTCATCGTCCGCTCCCGGGGTGCCGAAGGAATCCTGAGGTGCAATCCTATGGTTGACAGTAGGATTCGCGAGCCCGGCCGTCAACGGGGTGCCGCACCCATGGGGTGTATCGGCATCATGGAGCCCGTGCCCCCAACGAACTCACTCCGCCGAGCCCCCGTGCAGCAGCGCAGTGCCGAGCGGCTGGCCCGGATACTGGACGCCTGCGCCCAACTCCTGGACGAAACCGGCTACGAGCAGCTGAGTACGCGGGCGGTCGCCGCCCGCGCGGGCGTGCCCATCGGCTCCGTCTACCGCTTCTTCGGCAACAAGCGCGCCATGGCCGATGCCCTGGCCCAGCGCAACCTCGACCGTTACGCCGAACGGATCAGCGGCCGCATCTCCGCGATGCCGGGCGAGGACTGGCGCGGCGCCATCGACGCCGTACTGGACGAGTACATCGCCATGAAGCGCACCGTCCCCGGCTTCCGCCTCGTCGACTTCGGCGTACAGATCCCGATGGGTACGCGGGCGGGCGGCCCCGGCGACGCCGACATCAATTACCGCGTCACCGACCGCCTGACCGACCTCCTCTCGGCCCACCTCGGCCGCACCCCGGACGCGGCCCTGCGCCGGACGGTCCTGGTCGCCGTCGAGGCGGCCGACGCGGTGCTCCAGCTGGCATTCCGGGTACGGCCGTCGGGGGACCCGGACCTCATCACCGAGACGCGCGCCGTGCTGCACGCCTACCTGGCCCGGACGCTCGACTGACCTGAGTGACTGATCCTCTTCGCTCACCCCTCCCCATCATGCCTACCGGTCGGTATGCTCGGCGTGCTCGCGCGTCACCGCCGCCGTCGCCGCCGCCCGCTGGAGGGCTCATGTCCGAACCCCGCACCGCCCTGCGTATCTGTCCCCTCTGCGAAGCCACCTGCGGTCTGACCCTCACCATCGAGGGCACGAAGCTGACCGGCGCACGCGGCGACCGTGACGACATATTCAGCCAGGGGTTCATCTGCCCCAAGGGCGCCTCCTTCGCAGAGGTCGACGGCGACCCCGACCGGCTGACCGGGCCCCTCGTCCGCAAGGACGGCGTCCTCCAGGAGGCGACCTGGACCGAAGCCTTCGACCTCGTCGCCGCCCGGATCCAGCCGATGGTCGCCGAGCACGGGCCGAACTCCGTCGGCGTCGTACTCGGCAACCCCAACGTCCACACCATGGCCGGCGCCCTCTACCCACCCGTCCTCCTCTCCCTCCTGCGCACCCGCAGCCTCTTCACGGCCAGCACCGTCGACCAGATGCCCAAGCACGTCTCCAGCGGGCTCCTCTTCGGCGACCCGTTCGCCATCCCGGTGCCCGACCTGGACCGTACGGACCACCTCCTGCTCCTCGGCGCCAACCCGCTGGATTCCAACGGCAGCCTCTGCACCGCCCCCGACTTCCCCGGCAAACTCAAGGCACTGCGCCGCCGCGGCGGGACGCTCGTCGTCGTCGATCCGCGCCGCACGCGCACCGCGAAGCTCGCCGACCGGCACGTCCCCATCAGGCCCGGTACGGACGCGCTGCTGCTGGCCGCGCTCGCCCAGGTCCTCTTCGAGGAGAAGCTGACGGACCCTGGCGTACTGGAGGAGTACGTCGACGGGCTGGTCGAAGTCCGGGAAATCGTAAGGGACTTCACGCCGGAGGCCGTCGCCGCCGCATGCGACATCCCCGCCGACGAAATCCGCCTTCTGGCCCGTGGGCTCGCCGCCGCGCCGACCGCCGCGGTGTACGGCCGGGTCGGCAGCTCCACCGTCGAGTTCGGCACCCTGGCCAACTGGCTCGTCGACGTACTCAACATCCTCACCGGCAACCTGGACCGCCCCGGCGGCGCCCTCTTCCCGCTCTCCGCGACCGTGCCCTCGCCCCGCCCCGCCGGCCCCGGCAAGGGATTCGCGCTCGGCCGCTGGAAGAGCCGGGTCAGCGGCCACCCGGAGGCCAAGGGCGAACTGCCGCTGTCCGCGCTCGCCGAGGAGATCGACACCGCGGGGGAGGGGCGGGTGCGTGCGGTCATCGCCATCGCCGCCAACCCCGTGCTCTCCGCGCCCGACGGGCTCCGCCTCGACCGCGCCCTGAGCGAGCACCTCGACTTCATGGTCAGCGTCGATCCGTACCTCAACGAGACTTCCCGGCATGCCGACGTCGTGCTGCCCCCGCCGCCGCCGTCCCAGAGCGCGCACTTCGACTTCGCCTTCAACGGCTTCGCCGTTCACAACCAGGCGCGTTACAGCCCGGCCGCCGTCCCCCTGGAGGACGGACGGATGGACGAGAGCGAGATCCACGCCCGGCTGATCCTCGCGGTGAGTGGCATGCACGGCGCCGACCCGGCGTCCGTCGACGACCTCGTCATCGAGCGCGCCCTCACGAAGGCGGTCGCCGAACCGCACTCGCCCCTCCACGGCGGCGACCCCGAGCAGCTCGCCGCCGTACTCACCGGGAGTACCGGACCCGAGCGGCGCCTGGACATGATGCTGCGCCTCGGCCCGTACGACCTGGTCCTCGCCGACCTGCTCGCGCACCCGCACGGCGTCGACCTCGGCCCGCTCAAGCCGCGCCTGGCGCAGGTGCTCAAAACCCGCAGCGGAAAGGTCGAGTTGCTGCCGGAACCCATCGCCGCCGACCTGCCGAGGCTGCGGCGCACGCTGGACGAACGGCCCGCCGCCCTCGTGCTCGTGGGCCGCCGCCACCTGCGCTCCAACAACAGCTGGCTGCACAACATCCCTTCGCTCAACGGCGGCAGCAACCGCTGCACCCTCCAGGTCCACCCCGACGACGCGGCCCGGCTCGGCCTCACGGACGGCGGGGACGCCCGTATCGCCGCCGAGGGAGGGGAACTGAAGGTTCCGGTGGAGGTGACGGACGCGGTACGCGCCGGAGTGGTGAGCCTGCCGCACGGCTGGGGGCACGACCGCGAAGGCGTCCGGATGGGGGTCGCCGCGGCCACTCCCGGCGTCAACGTCAACCAGCTGCTCGACGGGAGCCGACTCGACCCGCTGTCGGGCACAGCTGTGCTCAACGGATTCCCCGTCGAGGTAACACCCATATCGTGACCTGGGGTTTTGCGCTTATTGCTCGCGTGTCAACATCTTGTTAACGCGTCGGGACGCGACCTAACGTCAACGCCACCGCCTGGTCTGGTGGAGTTCAAGGGCGAACGTTAGGTACCCCAAATGCTGACAATCCTCGGATTCGTCATGATTGCGACCTTCCTGGTCCTGATCATGATGAAGAAGATGTCGCCGATCGCGGCGCTCGTACTGATCCCGGCACTGTTCTGTGTGCTCGTCGGACAGGGCGCCAAGCTCGGCGACTACGTCCTCGAAGGTGTGGGCAATCTCGCGCCGACCGCCGCGATGCTGATGTTCGCCATCGTGTACTTCGGCGTGATGATCGACGTGGGTCTCTTCGACCCGATCGTGCGCGGCATCCTGCGCTTCTGCAAGGCGGACCCGCTGCGGATCGTGGTCGGAACGGCCGTGCTCGCCGCGATCGTCTCGCTCGACGGCGACGGCTCGACCACCTTCATGATCACGGTCTCGGCGATGTACCCGCTGTACAAGCGGCTCGGGATGAGCCTGGTCGTGATGACCGGCATCGCCGCCACCGCGAACGGCGTCATGAACACGCTGCCCTGGGGCGGGCCGACCGCCCGCGCCGCCACCGCACTGAAGCTGGACGCGGCGGACATCTTCGTGCCGATGATCCCGGCGCTGGCCGTGGGCCTGCTCTTCGTCTTCGTGCTGGCGTACGTGCTGGGCCGGCGGGAGCGCAAGAGGCTCGGGTATCTCACCCTGGACGAGGTGGTCGAGACGGAGGCTGAGGTCCTCGTCACGGCAGGTGGCGGTGGCGGAGAGCCACGCAAGAGTGTGGGCGGCGGCGCCGATGCCGGTGCCGAGGCCGGACCGGCGTACTCCGCTGACGGGGAAGGTTTCCAAGGGCTCGACCCGAACCGCGCGACCCTTCGTCCGAAGCTCTACTGGTTCAACGCCGGGCTCACCGTCGTGCTGCTCGCAGCCATGATCATGGAGTTGCTGCCGATCCCGGTTCTGTTCCTCCTCGGCGCGGCGCTCGCCCTCACGGTCAACTACCCGAAGATGACCGACCAGAAGGCCCGTATCGCCGCCCACGCGGACAACGTCCTCAACGTCGCCGGCATGGTCTTCGCGGCCGCCGTCTTCACCGGCGTCCTCACCGGCACCGGCATGGTCAAGCACATGGCGGACTGGCTCGTCGGCGCGATCCCCGAGGGCATGGGCCCGCACATGGCGATCGTCACCGGCCTCCTGAGCCTCCCGCTGACGTACTTCATGTCGAACGACGGCTTCTACTTCGGTGTCCTGCCGGTGCTGGCGGAAGCAGGCGCGGCGCACGGTGTGTCCTCGCTGGAGATCGCCCGCGCGTCGCTCGTCGGGCAGGCCCTCCACATGTCGAGCCCGCTCGTGCCCGCCGTGTACGTCCTGGTCGGCATGGCCAAGGTGGAGTTCGGCGACCACACGAAGTTCACCGTGAAGTGGGCCGCGCTCACGTCGCTGGTGGTGCTCGCCGCCGGAATCGCCTTCGGCATCATCTGATGATGCCGGGCAGGGGCTGGCTGGTGCGCCTCGTCATCGCCTTCGGCTTCGCGCAGGCGGCGGTGTCGATGGCGCGCCCGGCCGTTTCCTACCGGGCCATGGCCCTGGGCGCGGACGAGCGCGCGGTCGGTGTGATCGCGGGCGTGTACGCGCTGCTTCCCCTGTTCGCCGCCGTACCGCTGGGGCGCAGGACGGACCACGGGCGGTGTGCACCCCTGCTTCCTACCGGTGTTGTCCTGATCGCCGCCGGGTGCGCCCTCAGCGGTACGGCGAACTCCCTTGCCGCGATGGCTGCCTGGAGCGGGGTGATGGGTCTCGGGCACCTCTGCTTCGTCATCGGCGCCCAGTCGATCGTCGCCCGGCAGTCCGCGCCGGCCGAACAGGACCGTAACTTCGGCCACTTCACCATCGGGGCGTCTCTGGGCCAGCTCGTCGGACCGGTCGCGGCAGGCCTGTTGGTCTCCGGCCAGGACGGTGCGATGGCCCGCACCAGTGCGCTCGCACTGGTCGTCTCGGCGGGCGTCGCGGCGGTGTCGTTCAGCTCTCTGTGGCGGATCGAGCACCGGGCGGGGCGTGCGGTGCGTACGGCCGGTGTGGCGAAGGTTCCGGTTCACCGCATCCTGCGGACGCGGGGCGTGCCGGCGGGGATCTTCATCAGCCTCGCCGTCCTTTCCGCGACGGACGTCCTCACGGCGTACTTGCCGGTCATCGGCGAACACCGGGGGATCGCCCCTTCGGTCGTCGGCCTGCTGCTGAGCCTGCGGGCCGCGGCGACGATCGCCTGCCGGCTGGTGATGACGCCGATGACCCGGGTGCTCGGCCGTACGGCCCTGATGACCGTCACGTGTCTTGTGGCCGGGCTGCTGTGCGCCGGGATCGCGCTGCCGGTGCCGGTGTGGGCGCTCGCGGTGATGCTGGCCGTGCTCGGCTTCTGCCTCGGCGTGGGCCAGCCGCTGTCGATGACGACGGTGGTCCAGGCGGCGCCGCCGGAGGCACGTTCGACGGCGCTCGCACTGCGCCTGACCGGCAACCGCCTCGGGCAGGTCGCCGCGCCGGCGTCGGCGGGCCTGGTGGCCGCAGTGGCGGGCACGGCGGCGCCGTTCACGATGCTCGGGGTCCTGCTGTTGGGGGCGTCGGCGCTGGCGCTGCGGGATCCGGGGCGCGGGGCCGGTTCGAGGCGTGGTGGCGGTTCGAGGCGGGCCGCCGGTGGCCGCGCCGCGTCACGTGAGACTCGCCGGGCGCGGACGAAGTAGCCGCGTGGTGGGCAGGGGCCCCGCCCCGCAGGGCACCGTTCGCTCCGGCGGCGTACACCCCCTGTGGGCCAGTCAGGTCATATCTGATGCTTTCTCAGCGATTCGACGCTTCTTCACGCCCGATATGTGACATCTAATCAGGCGATCGAGTGATCAGTACGACAATCATCTCGGCTTGAAGGAGCCCGCATGACCACCACGACATCTCTTCGCTCCCACGGTGTCCGCTCGGGCACGGCAGCCCTCGCCACGCTGGCCCTCGCAGGGGTGTCCCTGTGGGGCGCGTCGGCGGCGTTCGCCGTGGAGGGCGACAGCGGTGAAATCAAGATCCACAAGTCCGGAACCCGCGCCGCCGACACCAACGACCACTACGAGGTCTGTACGTTCAAGCTGTCCGCGTCCAACTTCGAATCGGTGAAGCTGGTCAACTGGACGGTCACGCCCCCGCAGCCGAAGACACCCGTCGAGCCCATCCTGTCGGGCGGCCTCGTCCTCATGAACGGCAAGGGAAACACCGCGGACTACTCGCTCCCGGACGGTCACTACCAGCTCAGCTGGACGTTCCCGGGTGGCGTCCCGAAGCAGAAGATCTTCAAGGTCAACTGCGCGAAGAAGCAGGACGACAAGCCGGCTCCGCGCGGCGCCGTACCCGCGGGCGGCGGCGGGGCCGCGGACATCGGTACCGGCACGGGCACCGGCGCCGAGACCGACGACGGCTCGTCGTCGAGCATGGCGCCCGCCCTGGTCGCGGGTGCTGCGGGAGTGGCCGGGCTGATCTTCGTCCGTCGGGCCCGCCGCCGCGCAAATGGCGCCGCGTAACACCCGCTACCGCCGTCGGAGCGGTCCGAGCCGGGGCGTGCGCCTCGCTATGACCGCGACTGTGACGGTGACGTTGGTGACCGGTGTCGTCCGGGGGTGCGGCGATTCGCCCCCCGACGCACCGGTCACCGCGGCCCACGACACGGCAGCTCACGATACGGCGGCCAAGAACCCGGCGCCGGAACCTGCTGCGAATGCCGCGAAGGTACGGGACCCGGCGCCGGAACAGGTCCCGAAACCGGCGCCGGAGCAGGTCCCGAAGCCGGCTCCGAAACCGGTGCCCACGGCGGTCCCGACGCCGGTGCCCAAGCCAGTCCCGACGCCGGTTTCGACGCCGGCTTCGAAACCAGTACCCAAGCCGGTTCGGAAGCCGGTGCCCAAGCCGGTTTCGAAGCCGGTCCAGACGACGTATCCGCCGCTGCCCGCCTCGCCACCGCTGAGTGTGGCCGTCCCGGCCATCACCATCGAGTCGCCCATCGTCGGGCTCGGACTGGACCCGGCGGGCCACCTGGCCGCCCCGCAGGTCGACAACCCGCGCCTGGTCGGCTGGTACCGGGACGGCCCGACCCCCGGAGAGGCGGGAACCTCCCTCCTCGTCGGCCACCGGGACACCCGGACCGGACCGGCCATCTTCCTCAACCTCAACGCCCTCGTCACCGGCGACGTCGTCCACGTCGTAC
The DNA here is from genome assembly GCF_018614035.1 of Streptomyces sp. ISL-96. Taxonomy (GTDB): domain Bacteria; phylum Actinomycetota; class Actinomycetes; order Streptomycetales; family Streptomycetaceae; genus Streptomyces. Next base: position 226,812 of record NZ_JAGGPA010000025.1, on the reverse strand, counting down.
GGGAGGACCGCCGGACCGCGGTGTTCACCGTCGACGCCGTGCGGACGTACAAGAAGGAGGCATTCCCCGACGCCGAGGTGTACGGCGCCAAAGCCGGACGCCCGGAACTGCGGATCCTGACGTGCGGCGGCGCCTTCGACAAGAAGACCGGATACGCCTCCAACGTCGTCGTTTTCGCCCACCTCACGGACGTGAAATACGCGTAACAGCGCCCCTCGCCCAGGCCGTCGGTCCGGTCGAGGGGCTTCCGCGCGTGAGCAGCCTCCACCGAAGGGACTTCGCCATGCCTCTGCGGATCACCCCGCGACGCCTGGTCACCGCCACCGCGACCGTACTTCTCGCCGCCGGCGCCCCCGCCGCGTACGCCACCCTCGGCGACGAACCGGCCGCCGCCGCGCGGGGAACGATGTACGTGGAAACGCGGCTGCTCTTCGGGACCGAGCGGCCGGACGGCGGTCCGGACGTCACCGACAAGACATTCATGGGCTTCATCGACCGGCACGTGACACGCAGCTTCCCGGACGGGCTTACCGTGCAGAACGGCCGAGGCCAGTGGCGCGACACCAACGGCACGATCGAGCGCGAGCGTTCGTACGAACTGACGCTGCTGTACCCCGCATCTCAGGCCAAGGCCCGCGACCCGCAGATCGAGCGCATCCGCGACGCCTACGAGCGCACGTACGCCCAGGAGTCCGTCGCCCGCCTCGACGACCCGATCCGCGCCGACTTCTGACCTCACCCGGCCCCCGTCGCCGCCGTCCGGAGCGTCGCCCACACCTTCTTGCCGACCTGCCGTTCGGTTACGCCCCAGGTCTCGGCCAGCGCCTCGACGAGGAGAAGACCGCGGCCCGTCTCCAGGTCCGTGGGTGGGGTGAGAGGCGGTGGCGGGGGCAGACGGCGTTCCGTGCGGGCGTCGGTGACCTCGATGCGCAGGAGGCCGAGGGCGTCGATCGCGAGTCGCAGCTCGAAGTCGCGGCCGGGTACGCGGCCGTGGGTGATGGCGTTCGCGGCGAGCTCGGCGACGATCAGCGCGGCGATGTCGGAGGAGTCGCTGCCGTACGGAACGCCCCACTCGTGCAACTGGTGCACCGCCAGCAGTCTCGCCAGCCTGGCGGCTTTGCGGGTGGACGAGAAGCATTGCTGGAACACACGTACGGTAACGGGCTGTTGGGTAGGCATGAGGGCAACTGTGACGTGGGCTTTTGGCGGTTCACCAGCGAACACGTCCGTACGCTGCGCCACCGTACGGACACACGGAGTGGACAGTACGGTGGCGCATGCCGTAACCCTGGGTGAGCTGAGTGCGGGGAGATTCACTCACCGGGAGGTGGCCTGGCATGGCTGGGGACTGGGAACACGACGAGCCGGAATCGTCAGACAGCTTGAAGACGTTCGGGGCGTTCGTCCAGGGGTTGCGGGAACACGCGGGCTTCACGAGAGAGGAGTTCGGGCAGCTGGTGCAGTTCTCCAAGCACACGATCGAGTCGATCGAGCTGGGGAGGCGGATGCCGGACAAGGACTTCGTGGAACGGGCGGAGCTGGCGCTGGGGGGTACGGGCGCGCTGCGGAGGGCGTTCGGTCATCTGACGCGGCAGCCGGGCTTGGCGGCGTGGTTCAGGAAGTGGGCACGGCTGGAGCAGACGGCCGTCAGCCTGGATACGTACGAATGCAGGCTGGTGCCGGGGCTGTTGCAGTCGGAGACGTATGCGCGCGCCGTGTTCGGGAACAGCATTCCGCTGCTGCTCGACGAGCAGTTGGAAGCACAGGTCACGGCTCGTATGGAGCGTCAGCGGATGCTTCGCGAGCGGCCTGACACGTCGTTCAGCTTCATCGTGGAGGAGCACGTGTTCCAGCGATGCTTGGGCGGTACGGAGGTCACGCGCGGGCTCATTGACCATGTGCTGGCCTGTACTGAGCCACGGAACGTAGGACTCCAAGTCATGCCGACGGACAGCGAGTTTCATGCTTGCCTGGACGGGCCGGTGCGGCTGTTGGAACCCCGGACGGACGGCGACTTGCCTACTCGGAGGGCCAGCAGAACGGCCGGTTGATCGCTGACCCAAAAGAGGCCGTCCTTCTCCATCGGCGGTATGCAACACTGCGCTCGCAGGCCCTCTCGCCCAAGGACTCCAGAGGGCTGCTGGAGCGGATGCGAGGAGCGCTATGAGCAGCACTGGACTGGCCTGGTTCAAGAGCAGTTACAGCGGGACGCAGGGCGATGACTGCGTCGAAGTGGCTTTGTCCTGGCACAAGTCCAGCCACAGCGGGACCCAGGGCGACAATTGCGTAGAGGTAGCCGCCTGCCCCGGCACCGTCCACGTACGTGACTCCAAAGACAAGTCCGGCCCCGTCCTCGCCCTCCCGCCCCGCGCCTGGGCGGCCTTCCTCACATTCGCGGGGGCCTCTGGCGCGTAAAAACTAACAGCGCTAGTTTGGGGTTCGGGAAGACCACCCAGCTCGGCGCTCTGGAGGATTGCGATGAAGGCCCATGACGCGATGTACATCGGCGGCCAGTGGCGGCCCGCCGCAGGTCAGGACACGATCGCGGTCGTGAACCCGGCCGACGAGCAGGTCATCGGCCACGTCCCGGCCGGCACCGCCGAAGACGTCGACACGGCTGTACGGGCCGCACGCGACGCCTTCCCGGGCTGGGCGGCGACCCCGCCCGCCGAGCGCGCCGCGAAGATCGCCGCGCTCCGCGACGTGCTGGTGGCCCGCAAGGACGAGATCGCGGACATCGTCACCGCCGAGCTGGGCGCGCCGCTCGGCTTCTCGCAGATGGTGCACGCGGGTGTGCCGATCCTGGTCGCCGGGTCGTACGCCGAGCTCGCCGCGACGTACGCCTTCGAGGAGAAAGTCGGGAACTCCACCGTCCTCCTGGAACCCGTGGGTGTGGTCGGTGCCATCACGCCGTGGAACTATCCGCTGCACCAGATCGTCGCCAAGGTCGCCCCCGCCCTCGCCGCCGGCTGCACCGTCGTCCTCAAGCCCGCCGAGGACACCCCGCTCACCGCTCAGCTCTTCGCCGAGGCCGTGGACGAGGCCGGCATTCCCGCCGGTGTCTTCAACCTCGTCACCGGCCTCGGCCCGGTCGCCGGGCAGGCGCTCGCGGAGCACGAGGGTGTGGACCTGGTGTCCTTCACCGGGTCCACCGCCGTCGGCAAGCAGATCGGCGCGACGGCCGGGGCCGCCGTCAAGCGCGTCGCCCTGGAGCTGGGCGGCAAGTCCGCCAACGTCATCCTGCCGAGCGCGGACCTGGCCAAGGCGGTCAGTGTCGGCATCGCGAACGTCATGGGCAACTCCGGCCAGACGTGCAGCGCGTGGACGCGGATGCTCGTACACGAGGACCAGTACGACGAGGCGGTGGCCGTCGCCACCGCCGCCGTGGCGAAGTACACCGTCGGCGAACGCGTCGGCCCGCTGGTCAACGCCAAGCAGCAGGCGCGCGTACGCGGCTACATCGAGAAGGGGGTCGCGGAAGGCGCGCGCATCGTCGCGGGCGGCCCCGAAACCCCGCTCCCCGACACCGGCTACTACGTCGCCCCGACCGTCTTCGCGGACGTCACCCCGGACATGACCATCGCCCAGGAGGAGATCTTCGGCCCGGTCGTCTCCCTCCTCAAGTACGCCGACGAGGCCGACGCACTGCGCATCGCCAACGGCACCGTCTACGGCCTCGCGGGCGCGGTCTGGGCGGCGGACGACGCCGAGGCCGTCGCCTTCGCGCGCCGCATGGACACCGGGCAGGTCGACATCAACGGCGGCCGGTTCAACCCCCTCGCCCCCTTCGGCGGCTACAAGCAGTCGGGCGTCGGGCGCGAGCTGGGGTCGCACGGCCTCTCCGAGTACCTCCAGACCAAGTCCCTCCAGTTCTGATCCGGGAGCAACCCACCATGGCCCGCGACCGAGTCCGCGCCGCAGTCCTGTCCGCCGTCGGTGCTCCCCTGGAAATCACCGACATTGAGCTCCCCGATACCGGTCCCGGCCAGGTGAGGGTCCGTCTCGCCGCCGCCGGTGTCTGTCACTCCGACCTCTCCCTCTCGAACGGCACCATGCGCGTGCCGGTTCCCGCCGTACTCGGCCACGAAGGCGCCGGTACGGTCGTCTCCGTGGGGGAGGGCGTCACGCATGTCGCCCCCGGTGACCCGGTGGTACTCAACTGGGCGCCTTCCTGCGGGAATTGCCACCACTGCGGCATCGGCGAGGTGTGGCTGTGCGCCAACGCGCTGTCCGGCGCCGGCGGCGTGTACGCCCGTACCGCGGACGGCACCGACCTCCACCCGGGCCTGAACGTCGCGGCGTTCGCCGAGGAGACCGTCGTCGCGGCCAACTGCGTGCTGCCGGTCCCGGAGGGCATCCCACTGACGGAGGCCGCGCTGCTCGGCTGCGCGATCCTCACGGGATACGGCGCTGTCCACCACAGCGCGCGGGTCCGCGAGGGCGAGTCGGTCGCGGTCTTCGGCGTCGGCGGCGTCGGTCTCGCCGTCCTCCAGTCGGCGCGTATCGCGGGGGCGGGACAGATCGTCGCCGTCGACGTCTCGCCGGAGAAGGAGGAGCTGGCGCGGGCCGCCGGGGCGACGGACTTCGTCGTCGCTTCCGACGCCACCGCGAAGGAGATCCGCAAGCTCACGGGCGGTGCGCAGGGCGTCGACGTCGCCGTCGAGTGCGTGGGCCGGGCCGTCACCATCCGCACCGCCTGGGACTCCACGCGCCGGGGCGGCCGCACGACGGTCGTGGGCATCGGCGGCAAGGACCAGCAGGTCACGTTCAACGCCCTGGAGCTCTTCCACTTCGGCCGTACGCTCTCGGGCTGCGTCTACGGGAATTCCGACCCCGGGCGCGACCTGCCCGTACTCGCGGACCACATCCGCGCCGGCCGCCTCGACTTGAGCAGCATGGTCACCGAGGAGATCGGCCTCGACGGCATTCCGGCCGCCTTCGACAACATGCTGGCGGGCAAGGGAGGCCGGGCCCTGGTCGTGTTCTAGGCCCGGACTTCGCGGGTCGCTGAAAAGGTTCGCCGCAGCGGCTCTTCGGCGTCCGAACCCGACCGGATCGGACCGGCATTGCGATCGCCGTTGCGGACCGGACTGAGCGGCGATCGGTCGTGACCAGTTGATCTTCACGATCGGGTGACCTGCGAAGTACGGGTCTAGGACCGAACCGGACCACGCGCTTCCAGCACCCCGGACGCTTGCGAGTGAGCGTCCGGGGTGCTGGTGCTGGCTGCTCAATGCGCGGGTTGGCCGGCGAGAAGGCTGTCGACGGTGAGCGTGCCCGCCATGGTTTCGGCCAGCCATTGGGACAAGTTGATTCCTTGGGGCCGGCACTCGCCGTCGTGGGTGCACCACATCGGCCCGGCGGGATCGCGGAAGTCCACCAGGGACCAGATGGTGCAGCCCCAGTCGTAAACCGGCACGAGACCGGTGGGGATCCGACTGGAGGGGTCGGGTCCGTCGTCGTAGATCTCTGAGAGGTCGCTCCAGTCGCCCTGGGGAGCTCCTCCGCGTACGCCGAGGATGCCCTCGGCCGGGCCGAAGCCTCCGTTCGCCACGTCAAGGTAGAGGCGCCGCAGTAGCGGCGGAAGCGGGAAGCCGATGGCCTGCTCGGCTTCGGTGACCGCCGCCGGTCTTGCTGGGGTCGGCAAGCGTTTTGCCCTGGCGTGGTCGCGGACTGCTTCGACGATCTCGTCATCCGTCACGGGGGCACCCTCTCAGGCTCCAGCCGGTGCGGCGGAAAGTCCTGCCGCCAGACCCGTTGACCTCCGTACCATCCGGTCGGTACGTTCCCGGCACATCTCGGAGCCACCCCCTCTCCCCCCTCTCCGTCCCCGCACCCACCGGAGTGTGCACCGCATGGACACGGCAGCTTCCCCGCTCAAGGACACCACGCCGGACGCGCCGGCCACCGATCGCAACCGGCGCAAGGTGGCGACTGCCGCCGCCCTCGCCTCCGCCGTGGAGTGGTACGACTACTTCGTCTTCGGTATCGCCGCGGCCCTCGTCCTCGGCGACCTATACTTCCCCTCCGGCAACTCGTCCGCCGGCGTACTCGCCGCCTTCGCCACCTTCGCCGTCGGCTTCCTCGCCCGCCCGGTCGGCGGCGTCATCGCCGGCCACTTCGGCGACAAGCACGGCCGCAAGCCGATGCTGGTCCTCGCCCTGACGCTGATGGGCCTGGCCACCACCGGCATCGGTCTCCTGCCGACGTACGAGACGATCGGCATCGCAGCGCCCATCCTGCTCGTCCTGCTCCGCGTCCTCCAGGGCATCGCCGTCGGCGCCCAGTGGGGCGGCGCGATGCTGATGGCGACCGAGTACGCCCCCGAGGGCAAGCGCGGGCTGTACGGCAGCCTGGTGCAGCTCGGCGTACCCATCGGCGTCGTCACCGCGAACACGGTCTTTCTCATCGCGGGCGCCACGACCAGCGAGAGCGCGTTCGCGTCGTGGGGCTGGCGGGTGCCGTTCTTCGTCGGCGTGCTGGTGCTCGTGCTCGCCTGGTACATCCACACGCGGGTCGAGGAGACTCCGGCGTTCCGCGAGGCGGAGCGCGCGCTGGCCGAGCAGGAGAAGGGGGCGGCGCGCTCTCCGCTCCGTACGATCCTGACGAAGCACCTCGGCACGGTCTTCCTGGCCGGCGGTTCCTTCGCGGTCAACACTGCCACCTTCTACATCATCATCACCGGGGTCCTGGACTACGCGACCCGCGAACTGGAAATGGAGCGCAGCGCGGTCCTCACCGTCTCGCTGTGCGTCAGCCTCACCCAACTGGTTCTCATCCCCGCGTCGGCGGCGCTCTCCGACCGGATCGGCCGGCTGCGCATCTACGCCCTGGGGGCGGTGGGGCTGCTGGTGTGGGCGGTGCCGATGTTCCTGCTCATCGACACGAAGTCGCTGCTGTGGCTGGCGGTCGGGACGTTCGTGACGAGCTGCTTCCTCAGCATCATGTACGGGCCGCAGGCGGCGCTGTTCGCCGAGCTGTTCACGGCGGAGATGCGGTACACGGGCGCGTCGCTCGGGTACCAGATCGCGGCGGTGTTCGGGGGCGGGCTGGCGCCGTTCATGATGGTGCTGCTTCTTGAGGCGACCGGTACGTCGATGGCGGTGTCGGCGTACATCATCGGGCTGGCGGTGATCGCCCTGATCTCCATCAAGATCCTGTCGAACCGGGCGGCCGCAGCAGCCGCCGCAGCCGCCGCGGCCGACTAGGGCGGGGCGTTTGTGCCTGCCCCGGTCCGGTCGGCCGGGGCAGGCACGGGCGTTCGCCCGGCCGGCGTCAAGCGCTCGTGAGGATGACGAGTTGCTGGGTCGCCCGGGTCATCGCGACATAGCGGTCGACCGCTCCTTCGATGCCCTTGCCGAACGCCTCGGGGTCGATGAGGACGACCAGGTCGAACTCCAGACCCTTCGTCAGCTCCGGGGTCAGTGACCGGACGCGGGACGTCGTCCGGAAGGTTGGGTCTCCGATGACGCAGGCGGTCCCGTCGGCATGTGCGGTGAGCCAGGTGTCGAGGATCGAGCTCAGCTCCGCAGCGGACCCGTGTACGACGGGGACGCCGCTGCTGCGGATGGAGGTCGGCACGTTGCCGTCCGGGAGCACGGCCCGGATGACCGGCTCGGCTTCCGCCATGATTTCTTCCGGCGTCCGGTAGTTGATGCTCAGGGAGGCCAGACTGATCCGGTCGAGCCCGATCCGCTCCAGCCGTTCCTGCCACGACTCCGTGAACCCGTGCCTGGCCTGGGCGCGGTCCCCGACGATGGTGAAGCTCCGGGACGGGCACCGGAGCAGCAACATCTGCCACTGTGCGTCGGTCAGTTCCTGAGCCTCGTCCACGACGATGTGCGCGAACGGGCCGGCGAGCAGATCCGGGTCGGCGGTGGGCAGTTCGGACTCGTCGACCAGGCTGACCCGGGCGTCCTCGCCGCGCAGCATCGTCACCAGGCCTTCGCCGTCGTCACCGTCGGCGCCGGAGTCGGCCGCGGCCTCGATCAGGTGGTCGACGACCTGCGCCATGCGCTCGCGCTGGGTGGCGAGGATGGCCTCGTGCCGGCGCTTCCGCCGGGCCGTCTCCGGGTCGCCGAGCCGCTGCCGTGCCGCGTCCAGGAGCGGCAGGTCGGACACGGTCCAGGCCTGGGGGTCCACGCGCTGCAGCTTCCGTACGTCGTCGGGGCTGAGCCAGGGAGCGCACTTCCGCAGGTAGGCGGGTACCGACCACAGGTCTGCGACGAGGTCGGCCGCTTCGAGCAGCGGCCACGCGCGGTCGAAGGTCGTGAGCAGTTCCCTGTCCTGGCCCAGCGACTTGCGGAGCAGCTCGGGCGAGACGTCGCCGTCGTGCTTGTCCACCAGGATCTTGAGCAGTTCCTCCCAGATCTGGTCGCGCGCCTCGTTGTGCGGAATACCGGGTGCCGCTTCGAACGCCACGGCCCAGTCGTCGGCGCTCAGCCAGATGTCGGACCAGTGGGTCGTGACCGTCATCCCCTTGGTGGGAGGCTCCTCGTAGAACCTGACGGCCGTCTCGATCGCCTTCACCAGGTTCGCGGACGACTTCAGGAGGGCCACGTCCGGGTCGGCTTCGATCCCTGCCGCGGCTCCCTCGGTGACGAGGTCCCGCAGGGTGCAGGTCTGCACGCCCTCCTCTCCGAGGCTGGGGAGTACGTCGGCGACATAGCCCAGGTAGGGCCGGCTCGGACCGACGAACAGCACGCCGCCCCGGCGGCGTGCGAGGCGCGGGTCGGAGTAGAGGAGATAGGCGGAGCGGTGCAGAGCGACGACGGTCTTTCCCGTACCCGGACCGCCGTCGACGACGAGAGCGCCGCGCGATCCCGCGCGGATGATGGCGTCCTGGTCGGCCTGGATGGTGCCGAGCACGTCTCGCATCCGGGGCGACCGGTTGCTGCCCAGGCTGGCGATGAAAGCGGACTGGTCGTCGAGCGCGGCGTGCCCGGCGAACCCGTCCGAGGTGAACACCTCGTCCCAGTAGTCGCTGATCCGGCCGCGGGTCCAGCGATACCTGCGGCGGCTTGCCAGCCCCATCGGGTTGGCGTGGGTGGCTCCGAAGAACGGCTCAGCGGCGGGGGAGCGCCAGTCGAGCAGCAGCCGTCGGCCCGTGCTGTCCGTAAGGCCAAGTCGTCCGACGTACACGGGCTCGGGATGGTCCGCGCCGACCATGTGTCCGAGGCACAGGTCCAGACCGAAGCGACGCAGTGCGCGCAGGCGGGCGGTCAGCCGGTGGATCTCCATGTCCCGGTCCATCGCCTGCCGACCGGTGCCTCCGGGCCGCCTGCGCTCGGCATCGAGTTGGTCGGTCAGTTCGGCGATCGACTGCTCAAGGCACTCCGCGATGGCCGCGAAATGCTGCTCGTCGCCGGCGATCAGCGTCGGGTCGGCCTTGGGGGAGAGGCGGCCGGGAAGGTCAAAAGCGCTGGTAGTCAAAGGGTTCACGTCATGAGCTCCGGTATGAGGCCGCTTGCAACCATTGATCGCGCGCAGCAAGGCCTGGTGGTTCAAGCGGGCACGGGCGGCCCTTCTCAACTGATCGCGTCGAGCAGCAGTTTCGCGGCCACCGTCGCCCCGTCGGTGCGGATCGATCCGGCCACGGCGGTTGCTCGTGCGCGGGTCTCGGAGGTCAGGGCCGTGCTGAGGGCGGCCGACAGGGACTCGAAGGCCGGAGTCGGACCGTCGTGTGCCGCGCCGATGCCCAACACGGCCACCCGGGCCGCCCAGTACGGCTGGTCTACCATCTGGGGCACCACCACCTGGGGCGCGCCGGCCCGGGCCGCGGTCGTCGTGGTGCCCGCGCCGCCGTGGTGCACGACGGCCGCCACCCGGCGGAACAGTGCCTGCTGGTTGACCTCACCGAGGGCGAAGCAGTCGTCCTGGTCGTCGCTCAGGGCCAGGTCCGCCCAGCCGCGGGAGACGACCGCGCGGCGGCCCTGCGCGCGGACCGCCTCGACGGCCACCCGGGCGGCGTCCTTCGCGGCGCGCATGGGCATGCTGCCGAAGCCCACGTACACCGGTGGTGTACCGGCGTCCAGGAACGCCACCAACTCGGCCGGCAGCGGGCGTTCGTCCGGCAGGATCCACGCGCCGGTCTGCACCACGTCGAGGTCCGTCGAATCCTGCCACGGGCCCAGGGTCGGGTCCGCCGCGAGCCACGGCCGGTCGGTGAAGACGTGGTCGCGGACGTTGTCCACCGGTGGCAGGCCGATCGCTGCCCGGTGGGTGTTGAGCGGCGCAGCGTACAGCGCGTTCACTTTCTCGGCGTCCAGGTCCCAGAGCACCCGGTTGTCGGTCTCTCCCGGTGGGAACGGACGGCCCGCCCGCTGCTGCGGCGGGTAGTTCCGCGACGGGAGTTCGAACGGATGGAAGCACGCGTACACGTAGCGGATGCCCAGCTTCTCGGCCGCCGACCGTGCGCCGGCCGGCATCAGGCCGGTCGCCAACAGCGCATCGCATCCCTCGGCGGCCGCGGCGACCGTGTCGAAGCGCGCGGCGACCAACTCGGCCGCGATCCGGGGGACGTCCGCCGCCGACGGCGGCGTCACCCCGGTCACCAGCTCGCGCACCGACTGGCCGAACGGCACCAGCTCCACGCCGACACCGGCCAGCAGCTCCGCGAACTCCTTGTCCGGCGGCGCGCACACCCGCACCTCCACGCCGAGTGCCCGCAACCGCACCGCGAGTCCCACCAGCGGTTCGACGTCCCCACGCGACCCGTACGTCGACAACAACACACGCATGCAGTGACTCTCACTTCCGCAGATTCTGGCTTAGGCCGGTGATTCTGCGGCACGACCGGGGCCTTGCCGCAAGCCCCCCAGTGCGCTATAAGTTAAGAGTGGCAAGGAGTGGGTACCCCTCCTTCCCCCTCTCGTCCGCTGGACGGACAACCTCCTCACGAAGCGCCGGACGCCTTTGCTGGTCGGCACCGTTCCAGCAACATGGTCCGGCCAGTGAGCCATGGCCCGCCCGCACCCGCGCTGCCCTACTTCCCGTACAGGTCCGCCCACCCGGCCGCCACCGCATACGCCGGCACGGTCGCCATATCCACCACGCCGCCCCCAGCCACCGCCGCCGCCACATCCACCGCATGCCGCACAGCCGCCCGGAACAGCAGTGAGCCCGTGCTGACCCTGGCCACCCCCAGCTCCGCCAGCCGTGCGACCGTCAACCGGCCCGGGGCGTAAAGGATGTTGAGCGGCGTCTCGTACTCGGTGGTGAGGGCGGCGATGACGGACTCGTCCTGTAGGCCCGGTACGAACAGGCCGTCCGCGCCCGCCTCCTGGTAGGCGGACAGCCGGTGCGCCGTCTCGTCCGCGTGGCCCGGCAGCCAGTGCGTATCCGTGCGCGCGTTGACGAACAGAGCCGGCGCGGCTTCCTTCACCGCACGGATCACCTCGCGCTGGTGCGCCAGCGGCGCGAGCGTGCCGTCCGTGCGGCCGTCCTCGATGTTCACCCCGGCCACCCCCGCCCGTACGAGATCGGCGGCCAGCGCGGCGACCTCGGCCGGGTCGGCGCTGAACCCGCCCTCGATGTCCACGGTGACCGGGACCGGCAGTCGCGCGAGCCCGCGTCCGAGGTGGAGCGTCTCCTCGCGTGCGGTGCCGGTCGCGTCCGGCTTGCCGGCGGCCGACGCGACGCCGAGGCTGGTCGTCCCGATGGCGGCGAAACCGGCCTCGGCGAGGGCGGCGGCAGAGGCGTGGTCCCAGGCGTTGGGGAGGACGAGCGGCGTGCCGGGGCGGTGGTGCAGGGCGCGGAATTCGTCGTAACGGCTCACGAGTTCGTCTCCTCCAGTAGTACGTCGAGTACGCCGCCAGGGCGTGCCGGGATCCGGGGCACGGGCGGATGCCGTGGCCGAAGGGGGCGTCGGCGGACGCCAGGTCCAGGGGTACGTCGGTGCCCTCGGGCACGGGCCGGCCGTGCAGCGCCGCCCGGGCTGCGGCGACGCGCTGCGTGGCGCGGACGGGTGGGGCCAGGCGGAGGGTTTCGGCCACCAACTCGTCGGCGGGGAGGGCGGATTGCTGCCCGGCGGCGGCTTCGAGGGCGTTGGCGATCAGCGCGGCCGTGGCGTCGCAGGTCTGCACGAGCAACCCGATCCGGTTCGCGACGCGCTCCGGCTCGTCGTCCGGCAGCAGGCCGACCAGGGTGCGTACGCCCTCGTCCGCGCGCGCCATCACCTCCGGCGCCGCGCCCGGCCGGTACGCCGCCGCGACCGCGCGGGTCGCGGGGACGACGTCCGCTTGGGCGCCGAGCGCGGTGCCGAGGACGGCTACCGGGATGTAGGGCGCCGCGTCGGGTGATGCGGCCTGACGGGTCAGAATCCTGGCCGATTCCCGCAGCCGGTTGGGGTCGAGGCGTCCTAACTCGCCCTCGGCCAGGGCGCGGCGCCGTGCGTGCACCGCGCCGTTGCTGAAGCGGGCCACGGCGCCGCGCAGCCATCGCATGGTTTCGGGTGCGCCGCCGGCGGGCGCTTCCGGTACGAGGAAGCGGGGGTCGCAGAGCACGGTGCGGGCGTCGGGAGTGGGCGTTGTCATGCCGCTGAACGTACCGCCGCGACGGTTCGGCCACCGCCGAAGGATGCGGGAGGTCGGGCGGAGGCCCGGTTACAGCGTCCCGGGCTCGATGCCCAGCGCCTCGCGCAGCGCCCGTTCCCCGGGCTCCGTGACCTTCACCGCCCGCTCCGAGCCGATCCGTACGCACCATCCCGCATCCAGCGCATGACGGCACAGCGCCGCCCCGGCCACCCCCGCCAGATGCGGGCGGCGCTCGGTCCAGTCGAGGCAGGAGCGTACGAGCGGCCGCCGGCCCGTGCGTTCCAGGCCGATGCCCAGCGCGCCAAACCAGCCCAGCCCCTCCTCCGTGAGCGCGAAGCCGGTGTCCTGCCGCAGCAGGCCACGTGCCGTCATCGCGTCCGCGATCACGATGCCGATCCGCCCGGCGAGGTGGTCGTAACACGTGCGGCCACGCGCCATCGCGCTGCTCGTACTCGCCGCCCGCAGCGAACGGGGAGGCTCCGGGGGTGACACGGGCGCCACCTGTGCGGCGAGGTCCTCGACGAGGTGCGCCGTGCCCGCGTCGGCCAGCCGGACGTACCGGTGCCTGCCCTGCCGCTCCTCCGCGAGCAGCCCCCCGGCGACAAGCTTGCCGAGGTGCTCGCTCGCGGTCGAAGCGGCCACCCCCGCGTGGCGCGCCAGTTCGCCGGCCGTCCAGGCGCGCCCGTCGAGCAGCGCCAGACAGAACGAGGCCCGGGTCTCGTCGGCGAGGAGTGCGGCGAGTGACGCCAGGCGCCTCGCGGGGGAGGAGTGGTGGGAGTTGTCTTGCGCCATGCCTTCCAGAATGCGTCAGGGATTGTTCGGCGTACGCCGAACCGCCCCCCACTGCTCGTACTGGAGCGCCAAACCGTCGATCAGCGCCCGCAGCCCCGTCTCGAAGGCGCCCTCGTCGACCTTCTGCCGCCGCTCCGCGAGCAGATGGGCCTGGCCGAGGTGCGGATAGTCCGCCGGATCGTACGCCGTCTCGTCGTCGACGAAGCCGCTCGCGAACGAGCCGAGCGCCGAGCCGGTGATGAAGTACCGCATCAGCGCGCCGATGTACGTCGCCTGGGCCGGCGGCCACCCCGCCCTGACCATCCCACCGAACACCGCGTCGGCGACCCGCAGGCCGGCCGGCCGTCGCCCCGGCCCGCGCGCCAGTACCGGAACGATGTTGGGGTGCTCCGTGAGCGCCGCACGGTAGGAGACGGCGTAATCGTGCAGCGCGGTCCGCCAGTCGCGGCCGTCCGCCGGGTCGAACATCGACAGGTCGACCTTCGCGCTCACCCCGTCGGCGACCGCGTCGAGGATCTCGTCCTTGTTGTGGAAGTGGTTGTAGAGGGACGGCCCGCTGACCCCGAGCTCGGCCGCGAGCCTCCTCGTCGACACCGCGTCGAGACCTTCCGCGTCGACGAGCGCACTCGCCGCCCCGACGATGCGGTCACGGCTGAGGAGGGGCTTGCGCGGTCGGGCCATGCGGCACATAGTAGGCCGTGCAGCAAGAAACTAGCAGTGCTAATTTAACGCTGATCAAAGCTGACCAGAAGTGGGGTGCCGGGATGAATCTGGAGCTCAGCGAGGAGCAGACCGCGGTGCGGCAGCTCGCCAAGGACTTCACCAACCGCGAGATCACCCCGCACGTCGTCGAGTGGGACCGCGCCGAGAGTGTCGATCGGGCCATCGTGAAGAAGCTCGGCGCGCTCGGGTTCCTCGGCCTGACGATCCCCGAGGAGTACGGCGGCTCCGGCGGCGACCACCTCGCGTACTGCCTCGTCACCGAGGAACTGGGCCGCGGCGACTCCTCGGTGCGCGGCATCGTGTCCGTATCGCTCGGTCTGGTCGCGAAGACCACCGCGCACTGGGGCACCGAGGAGCAGAAGCGGCAGTGGCTGCCCGGCCTCACGTCGGGCGAGCTGGTCGGCTGCTTCGGCCTCACCGAGCCGGGCACGGGTTCCGACGCGGGCAACCTCACCACCCGCGCCGTCCGCGACGGTGACGAGTACGTCATCAACGGCTCCAAGATGTTCATCACCAACGGGACCTGGGCTGATGTCGTGCTGCTCTTCGCCCGTTCCACGGACGCGCCCGGCCACAAGGGCGTCTCGGCCTTTCTGGTGCCCACCGATACCCCCGGCCTCACCCGCCGCGAAATCCACGGCAAGCTGGGCCTGCGCGGCCAGGCCACCGCCGAGCTGTTCCTGGAGGATGTACGGGTCCCCGCCTCCGCGATGATGGCGCCGGAAGGCAAGGGGTTCTCGGTCGCCATGTCGGCTCTCGCGAAGGGTCGCATGTCGGTCGCGGCGGGCTGTGTGGGCATCGCCCAGGCCGCCCTGGACGCGGCGGTGAAGTACGCGACCGAGCGCGAGCAGTTCGGCAAGACCATCGCCCACCACCAGCTCGTACAGGAACTGATCACCGACATCGCGGTCGACGTGGACGCCGCCCGCCTGCTGACCTGGCGCGTCGCCGATCTCATCGACCGCGGCCGACCGTTCGTCACCGAGGCCTCCACGGCGAAACTCTTCGCCTCCGAGGCCGCCGTACGCGCCGCGAACAACGCGCTCCAGGTCTTCGGCGGCTACGGCTACATCGACGAGTACCCGGCCGGCAAGCTGCTGCGCGACGCCCGCGTGATGACACTGTACGAAGGCACCAGCCAGATCCAGAAGCTCGTCATAGGCCGGGCACTGACAGGAGTCTCCGCGTTCTGAGCGGCGGGGACAATCAGAGGGTGACGATGAAGCTGCGCTGTGCCGTACTCGACGACTATCAGGACGTCGCGCTGTCCACCGCCGACTGGTCCCGGGTGGCCGACGCGGTGGAAGTGACGTCGTACCGACAGCACTTCACCGGCGAGGACGAACTGGTCGAAGCGATCGGTGACTGCGAGATCGCCGTCGTGATGAGGGAACGCACGCCGTTCAGCGGCCAGTTGTTCGCCCGGCTGCCCCGCCTCAGGCTTCTGATCACCTCGGGCATGCGTAACGCGTCCATCGATCTCGGCGCCGCCGCGCGGCACGGAGTCACGGTGTGCGGGACGGCGAGCAACTCCGAGCCGCCCGTCGAGCTCACCTGGGCGCTCATCCTCGGGCTGGCCCGGCAGGTGGTACGGGAGAGCGGTGCCCTGCGGGAGCACGGGCCCTGGCAGAGCACCGTCGGCACCGACCTGTACGGCCGGCCGCTTCGGCCTGCTCGGCGTCGGCAAGACCGGCAGCAAGGTCGCGCGGATCGGCCAGGCCTTCGGCATGGATGTGATGGCCTGGAGCCAGAACCTGACCGCCGAGCGCGCGGACGCCGCCGGCGTCCGGCTCGCGCTCACCAAGGAGGAGCTGCTCGAGAGCAGCGACTTCGTCTCGGTCCATCTGGTACTCGGCGACCGCACCCGGGGGCTGCTCGGCCCGGACGAGTTGAAGCGGATGCGGCCCTCGGCGTACCTGATCAACACCTCGCGCGCCGCCATCGTGGACCAGGCGGCGCTCGCGCGGGCGCTGCGTGACGGGTGGATCGCGGGCGCCGGTGTGGACGTGTTCGAAACGGAGCCGCTCCCCGACGGACACGAGTTCCGCTCGCTGCCAAGCTGTGGAGGACATCGCCGCGTTCCTGGAGGGGAATCCGATCCGGCTTCTGAGCGCCTGACATCTGAGTACGTGAGGTAAGTACGTGAGCGGATGTGAGCCGCGTCGCATTCGCCCATGCTGTCGGTCATGAGTGACACACCGGTAAAGCAACAGAACACGACGGCGTACTACGGGCAGGCGGTCGCCGCCTTCGTCACAGCCCTGGGCGCGGTAACCCTCGGCATCCTCTACATGGACGCCGACGCCTGGGTGCGCGCCTTCCTCGGCATCGGCATCCTGTACCTGGTGACCTCCGCGTTCACCCTCGCCAAGGTGATCAGGGACCGGCAGGAGGCCGGGCAGATCGTGAGCCGCGTCGACCAGGCCCGCCTGGAGAAGCTGCTCGCCGAGCACGACCCGTTCCAGAAGCTCTAAGCGCTTGCTCACCTTCGGGGTATGGTGTTCGTTCCTGTTGGACGGAAGGGGCGAGCCATGAGTACGGCGGACGAGATGGCCGAGCCACGCGACAACCACGACAACCATCACGACACAGACAAGCCGTGGAGCGAGGTCACCCCCGAGGCGGCCAGGAAGCTGCTGGTCGCCGCCGTCGAGGCGTTCGCCGAGCGGGGCTATCACGCGACCACGACCCGCGACATCGCGGGCCGCGCGGGGATGAGCCCGGCGGCGCTCTACATCCACTACAAGACGAAGGAAGAGCTGCTCCACCGGATCAGCCGCGTCGGGCACGACAGGGCCCTGCAGATTCTGCTGGCCGCGGCGGAAGGGCCGGGCACGGCCGCCGAGCGGCTCGACCGCGCCGTACGCTCCTTCGTCCGCTGGCACGCGGAACGGCACACCACCGCGCGCGTCGTCCAGTACGAACTCGACGCGCTCAGCGACGAGCACCGCACCGAGATCGTCGAGCTGCGCAGGCGCACTGACGCCGCCGTACGCCACATCCTGAACGACGGCGTGAAAGCGGGGGAGTTCGACGTCCCGGACGTCCCCGGCACCACCCTCGCCGTGCTGTCGCTGTGCATCGACGTGGCGCGCTGGTTCAACGCCCAGGGCCGCAGGACACCCGACGAGGTCGGCGCGCTGTACGCCGACCTCGTGCTGCGGATGGTCGCCGCCCAGAAGTAGCCGGGGAGTGGTGGCGGAGCAGCCGCGGAACAGTCGCGGTGGTTCAGAAGTAGTAGCGGGACACCGACTCCGCCACGCACGCCGGCTTGTCGCCGCCCTCGCGCTCCACCGTGACGACGGCCGTCACCTGCACGCCGCCGCCCGCCGCCGTGACCTCCTTGAGCACCGCCGTCGCCCGCAGCCGCGAGCCGACCGGCACGGGGGACGGGAAGCGCACCTTGTTGGCGCCGTAGTTGATGCCCATCTTCATGCCCTCGACCCGGAGGATCTGCGGTACGAGCGCCGGCAACAGCGACAGCGTCAGATAACCGTGCGCGATGGTCGTCTTGAACGGGCCCGCCGCGGCCTTCTCCGGGTCCACGTGGATCCACTGGTGGTCGCCGGTCGCCTCGGCGAAGAGGTCGATCCGCTTCTGGTCGACGTCCAGCCACTCGCTGTGCCCCAACTGCTCGCCGACCCCGGCGCGCAGCTCCTCGGCGGAAGTGAAGATCCTCGGCTCTGCCATGTCCCGGCTCCTGCCTCTCGTGCGGCTACATTCCTGAAGCTCATGTCTAAGCGCTTGCTCAGCATGGGTTCCACTGCTGTGTTCTGTCAACGGAAGCTGTCGACGGAAGCCGTCGACGGAGCCCAGTAGGGTTCGAGGGGTGCCGCAGATACCAGAGAAGATCCACGAGCTCACGGTCGGCCAGCTGTCCGCGCGCAGCGGCGCCGCCGTGTCCGCCCTTCACTTCTACGAGTCCAAGGGCCTCATTAGCAGCCGCAGGACTGCGGGCAATCAGCGACGCTACAGCCGTGACGCGCTGCGCCGCGTCGCCTTCGTACGCGCGGCGCAGCGCGTCGGCATCCCGCTCGCCACGATCAGGAACGCGCTGGCCGAACTGCCCGAGGAGCGCACGCCCAACCACGAGGACTGGGCACGGCTTTCCGAGGCGTGGCGCTCGGAGCTGGACGAGCGCATCAAACAGCTCGGCCGCCTCCGCGACCACCTCACCGACTGCATCGGCTGCGGCTGCCTGTCGCTGGAGACCTGCGTGCTGTCCAACCCGGACGACGTCTTCGGCGAGCGCATGACCGGTTCCCGGCTGCTTCCGGAAGGCCGGAGCCCGCAGGAACGCAAGAAGCAGCCGAGCGCCTGAGCCGTTCCGTACCGGGCAGGCCGCTACAGCAGGGCCTCGCGCACCAGTTCGGCGTTCGAAGCCGCCGGCCGGCCGTCGGGAAGCAGCAGGGTGTCCTCCAGACCGGCCCTGGTCGCCAGGCCGAGCCGGCGGGCCAGCCGCAGCACCGGCCAGGCGCCGCCGTCCTCGCCATGCAGGAGTACGGGCCTGCCCCGCGCATCGCCCAGCTCGGCCAGGAGCATGCGGGCCGATCCCTCCGCGGTGGCCGGGTCGGTGTCCGTCACCTCGGCGAGCACGCGCAGGACGCGGGCGGCGAGCGGCGAGCCGAGGAAGCGGCGTACGCCGTCGGTGCCCGACCAGAGGCCCGCCTCCACGCCGACGCCCCGCTCCATCAGGGCGGCCGCGAGCTCTTCCGCGCCCGGCTCGTGCCAGTTCACGGACGCGTGATCGGGCAGCACCGTCCAGGAACGCACGTACTCCACCCGGCGCCCGGGATCGGGCTCCGCCCAGGCGCCCGTGGTCACCCCGACCGGCACGCGAGCCGGAAGCGCGGCCCGTATCGCGGTGAGCGCCGCCGCCACCGCACGTGGCGACAACGTGTCCTGCCCGCAAGGGGACTTGGGGTGCACATGCACGTCACAGGCCCCGGCGGCGACAGCGGCGGCAGCGGCCTCGGCCATCGCACCGGGCGACACCGGCACGGCAGCACCGTCACGGGCGCCGCGCGGGCCGTTCAGACAGACTTGAACGTGATCCTGACCCTGAAGCCGACTCATGCAGTCGATGGTGCCAGCCACCACTGACAACGCGGAGGCACGGCAGCGGAAGGAGCGCCGCGCCCCCGCGCGCTCACGCCACCGACGCCAGCTCCCTGCGCCGTGCCCTCTTGGCCTTCGCCAGTGCCTCGGGTGTCAGAACCGGCTGCGGCACCAGAATGCCGCAGCCCGTACAGACCGGGCCGAACCACGGCTCATGCGCCAGCTCCTGCTTCCAGACGATCCTGCTCTCCCCGCACACCGGGCAGTTCGCCCCGGGCTCGGATTCCAGGGCGGCTATCAGCCGGCGCAGTACGCCGCCGAGCGGCGCCACCGGATGGACGGCGGGATCGTCGCACCAGGCAACTCCGCACCCTCCCCAGGTGCGGCGGTGCCAGTCGTCGAAGGAGCCGGGGCGCCGCAGCCCGTCGTGCTTCTCGCGCTTGCGGCGCTGGGCGAACTCCACTTCGTACGCGAGCCAGACAGCCCGCGCCTCTTCCAACTCGTCGAGCGCGGCCACCAGCCGCGCCGGATCGGGCGCCCTGTCCTCTGGTTCGATCCTGTGCCGTGAGCACAGATGATCCCAGGTCGCCCGATGCCCATAAGGGGCAAACCGTTCAAGGCATTTGCGCAGTGAATACCGCCGCAGTGCCAGGTCACACCGCGGGTCGCGCACCTGTCTCGCAAGACTTCGGAAACCGGCCATAGCACTTGCCACCTCCGTCGCTGGTACTTCGGCGTCACAGAGTGGACGTACGGGTGCCCCATTCGGCTCCATCGAAAATCGAATGGACGTCATCAGTGGCGATTTCGAAAAGGTGACGCATGCTCACTTTCCGGCGGACACGTACCGCCAGTAACGTCCGTCGCACCGGCCTCCCCTCCAAGGAGCACGTATGCGACGACGACGCCGTCCCAGTCCCGCCCAGCACAGAACAGCCCTGGCAGCAGCGGTAATCGCACTTGCCGCAGGCATGCTCTCCCCCCTGCCGCAGGCCAGGGCCGACACCGCCCAGAGCCCCGCCCCTGTCACCGATCACTGCCAGAGCCAGTGCGACGACATCCTGCCGCCCGGTCAGAACGGCAACGCAACTCTGGCCGAGATTCTCGCCCACCGCCTCCTCGGCACCCACCCCGCGCACAGCTCCGACCAGATAGCCAAGTACGACGCACTGGTCGCGGGTCACCAGGGCCTGACCGACGACAAACTCACCACCTTCTTCAACGACGCCTCCTTCGGCGTCCCCGACGACCAGATCCGCTCCGTGATCCGCCCCCGCGACGACGTGACGATCACCCGCGACAAGGCGACCGGCGTCCCGCACATCAAGGGCACCACCCGCTACGGCACCGAATTCGGCGCCGGTTACGCGGCGGGTCAGGACCGGCTCTGGCTCATGGACCTCTTCCGTCACATCGGCCGCGGCGAACTGACCTCGTTCGCGGGCGGCGCCCTCGCCAATCAGGGCCTGGAGCAGCAGTTCTGGCCGCAGGCCCCGTACACCGAGGAAGACCTCCAGGCCCAGATCGACCGCATACGGACCACGAAGGGCGCGCGCGGCGAGCAGGCCATGGCGGACGCCCAGGCGTACGTCGACGGCATCAACTCCTACCGGGAGAAGGCCAAGAACGGCCGCTACTTCCCCGGCGAATACGTCCTCACCGGCAAGGTCGACGCCGTCACCAACATCGGAGAGATCAAACCCTTCAAGGTCACCGACCTGATCGCGCTCGCCTCCGTCGTCGGCGGCCTCTTCGGCGGCGGCGGAGGCGGCGAGGTCCAGTCCGCGATCTCGCTGCTCGCCGCGCAGCAGAAGTACGGCGTCGCCGAAGGCACCGAGGTATGGGAGTCCTTCCGCCAGCGCAACGACCCCGAGGCCGTCCTCACCGTCCACGACGGCACCAGCTTCCCGTACGCGGGCAAGCCGGAGAACCCCCGTGGGGTGGCCATGCCCGACCGCGGCTCCGTGACACCCGAGCAGCTCGTCTACGACCGCGAGGGTGCCGCGAAGACAGCCAGGGCGGGCGAGAAGGACCCGGTGAAGGCACCGAAGAGGCTCAAGCCACTCCAGGGCATGTACGACGACGGTGTGCTCCCCGGCGCCGACTTCACGAAGAAGCGCGGCATGTCCAACGCCCTGCTGGTCTCCGGCGAGCACACCGCGAGCGGAAACCCGGTCGCCGTCTTCGGCCCCCAGACCGGCTACTTCGCCCCGCAGCTGCTCATGCTCCAGGAGCTCCAGGGCCCCGGCATCAGCGCCCGCGGCGCCTCCTTCGCGGGCGTCGGCATGTACGTCCAGCTCGGCCGCGGCCAGGACTACGCCTGGTCGGCCACCTCCGCGGGACAGGACATCACCGACACGTACGCGGTGGAGCTGTGCGAACCGGGCGGCGGCGCGCCGTCCAAATCCTCCGCCCACTACCTCTTCCGGGGCACCTGCACCCCCATGGAAAAGCTGGAGAAGCGCAACGCCTGGAAGCCGACCCTGGCCGACTCCACGGCGGCCGGCTCGTACCGGATGCAGGTCTGGCGCACGAAGTACGGCACGGTCACCCACCGCGCCACGATCGGCGGCAAGCCCGTCGCGTACACCTCGCTGCGCTCGACCTACCGGCACGAAGCCGACTCGATCATCGGCTTCCAGATGTTCAACGACCCGTCGTACGTGAAGGACGCCGCGTCCTTCCAGCGGGCCGCGCAGAACATCGACTACGCCTTCAACTGGTTCTACGCCGATTCACGCACCGCCGCGTACTACAACAGCGGCATGAACCCGGTGCGGGCGGAAGGTGTCGACGCGTCGCTGCCGGTGAAGGCGGAGAAGGCGTACGAATGGCTGGACTTCGACCCCCGGTTCAACACCGCTGCCTACACCCCGCCCGCCGAGCACCCGCAGTCCACCGGCCAGGACTACTACATCTCCTGGAACAACAAGCAGGCCAAGGACTTCACCGCCGCGGGCTTCGGCAACGGTTCCGTACACCGCGGCGATCTCCTCGACGACCGGGTGCGGAAGCTGGTCGGCGAGGGCGGCGTGACGCGTGCGTCGCTCACACGCGCCATGGCCGAGGCGGCGGTGACGGACCTGCGGGGCGAGGACGTACTGCCGGAGCTGTTGAAGGTGCTGCGCTCGAAGCCGGTCACCGACCCGGACGTGGCCAGGGGCATCCAGCAGCTGGAGTCGTGGCGCGCCGGCGGTTCCCAGCGCAGGGAGACGGCCCAGGGATCGCGCACGTACACCCATCCCGACGCGGTGCGGATCATGGACGCCTGGTGGCCGCTGCTCGTCGAGGCCGAGTTCAGGCCCGGCCTCGGTGACGAGCTCTACGGCGAACTCACCAGGAGCCTCACCACCGACGAGGCGCCGTCGGCCGGGCACGGCCCGACGGGGGCGCACGCGGGCTCCGCGTTCCAGTACGGCTGGTGGAGTTACGTCGACAAGGACCTGCGCGAGGTCCTCGGGCAGGAGGTCAAGGGGCCGCTGGCGAAGACGTACTGCGGCAACGGGAACCTCGCGGCCTGCCGCGACACGCTCCTCGCCACCCTGAAACAAGCCGTCGCCAAGCCCGCGACGGAGGTCTACCCCGGCGACGACAGCTGCAAGGCGGGGGAGCAGTGGTGCGCCGACTCGATCGTCCACCGGGCGGTGGGTGGCCTCACCCACCCCGCGATGCACTGGCAGAACCGCCCGACCTACCAGATGGTCATCGAGTACCCGTCGCACCGCTGAGGGAACCCACACCGGACCCCGGACGGGCTGAGTGTGGCCGCACTGTGGCCGCACTCGGCCCCTCCGGCGCTAGCCCCCGATCCGGCCCGCAGCCAACACCACCCGGGCCAGCTCCGCGTGCAGGATGTCGCTGTGCGCCCCCGACGGCGGCCCCCCGCGCCGTACGACCGCCGCAGCGTCCACATTCACGCACCCCGAGCCCGGAACCCCGTCCCGCAGCGCCCGCGCCAGCGTGAGCACCGGGGTGTCCCGGACCGCCTGTATCCCGTCGAAGCCGACCGCGCCCCACTTGGCACCCAGCCCGACCACCCCCGCCGAGTCACCCGCCAGCCGCGACGCCAGCGGATAGATGACGCCGAGCGCCGAGTCGTGGCGCGAGTAACAGGCCACCACGGGCCCGTCCACCCGCCGTTCCATCCCCCGCAGCGCCCCACCACTGCGCACCGCGTGCGGCAGCCGCGCGGCAAACGCGTAGTGCGAGAAGGCACCTTGGAGCAACGTCACGGACTTCACGTTCCGTACGTCGCCGGGCAGCCCCCGCAGCGCGAAGGCGACCAGCCGCGCCCCCTGGCTGTGCCCGACCAGATGCACCCGCGTCGACGGCGACGACCGGGCGAGCTGCCCGAGCAGCGGCCCGAGCCCCAGCCGGCCGACCGTCCCGGCCCGCCGCTTCATCTCGTAGTACGTCGCCTGGCGGAGCAGTTCCTTCGCCCCGCTCCAGAACTTCTTCAGGCCGCCGCCGAGCGACAGGGTCTGCGCCGCAGGCTCCGACTCCGACTCCGGCTCCGCGGCACCGGTCTCCGCCAGCGCGGCGGTGAAGTCGCGGCACACGGTGAGCGTGTCGTCGTACAGCATCCGCGGCAGCGCCTCCGACTCCGTGTCGGACGCGTCGGAGGCGTCGGAGGCGTGCACCGCCGTGATTCCCGCTGGGGTTGTTACCCCGGCCAACTCGCGCACGAGCATCCCGAATTCCTCGAACGCCGCCGCTTCCTCCGGCCGCTCGTCGAGCAGTTGGGCCAGCCGCTCCACGATCTGCCCGCGGCCGGGAAAGGCCTCGGCCAGCGCCTGCCGGGTGTGCTGGTCGAGTCCGGGACCGGGACCGGCGTCGGCGGCCGGGACGGCGCTCCGGTCGAAGTCCGGGACCGGTTCGTCCGCGAACCGGATCGACGGCCACACGATGCCCGCATAGCCGAGCCGTACGCCGGGCGAGTCCGCCAGCAGACCGGGAAAGGGGGCGTAGAAACGGTCGTACATCCTGGTCGCCACCGAGCGGTTGCTGTTCCAGCCGTGCGCGAACATCACCAGGTCGGTGACATCGAGTTCCGCCAGCCGCTCGCGCTGACGCGCATTCACATCACCGTCCGCGTCGAACGTGATCTCCCGGTACGGCTCCACACTCACACCCGCCATGGCGCACCCCTCGGGTCCGTGCGGGCCTGCTACCCGCAGGCTCAGCATCCCGCCGGACCGCAGGACTGGCCATACGCCCCGTCGGAGCAGATCGGCGGCGTCGTAGCACCCTCAGCGGTACAGCAGATACTCCCGGCGTACGGAGCTGAACGCCGCGAGGTCGGACCGCCACGCGTCCACCACCTCGCCCGTTCCCGCCCCCGCGTTGATCATCGTGCGGACCCGCGTATTGCCCGTCAGCTTGTCGATCCAGTTGTCGGCCCGCCACGCGAAGCCGCTCCAGCTCTTCTTCGCGGTGATCAGCAGCGCGATGCCGGTGCGCACCGGGTCGTACGCCTCCCGGTCGTGCACATGCAGCTGTACGCCGCCGATCGTCTTCCCCTGGAACTTGGAGAACGTCGGCGCGAAGTACGCCTCCCTGAAGTGCACACCGGGCAGCCCGGCGGCGTTCGCGGTCTCCGCCCACCGGCGGTCGACGCCGTCCGCGCCCAGCAGCTCGAACGGCCGCGTCGTGCCCCGCCCCTCCGACAGGTTGGTGCCCTCGAAGAGGCAGGTGCCCGCGTACACGAGCGCGGTGTCGGGCGTCGGCATGTTGGGGCTCGGCGGCACCCACGGCAGCCCCGTCGAATCGAAGAAGTCGCCGCGCCGCCAGCCCGTCATCCTCACGGTCTCCAGCGCCACCGGCCGCGCCAGGAACTCGCCGTTGAACAGCCGCGCCAGCTCGCACACCGTCATCCCGTGCGCCTGCGCGATCGGCTCGCGCCCCACGAACGTCGCGAACTTCTTGTCGAGCACCGGACCGAGCGCGGCGCGCCCCGTCACCGGGTTCGGCCGGTCGAGCACCACGAACCGCTTGCCCGCGAGGACTGCCGCCACCATGCAGTCGTACAGCGTCCAGATGTACGTGTAGAAGCGCGCGCCCACGTCCTGGATGTCGAAAACGATCGTGTCCACGCCCGACGCCGTGAAGATGTCCGCGAGCGGCTGCCCGCTCTTCAGGTACGTGTCGTACACCGGAAGCCCGGTCGCCGGATCGTCGTAACGCCCCTCCGAGCCGCCCGCCTGCGCCGTGCCGCGAAAGCCGTGCTCGGGTCCGAAGACGGCGGTCAGGTTCACCCGGTCGTCGGCGTGCATGACGTCCACGATGTGGCGTACGTCCGAGGTGATGCCGGTCGGATTGGTGACGACGCCGACCTTCTGCCCCGCCAGGAGCGCGTAACCGTCGGCGGCCAGCCGGTCGAAGCCGGTACGCACCCGCAGGTGCTCGGGGCGGCCGGGGTGCCCGGCGGCGGCCGACGGGGCCGCGGCGCCGAGTGCTCCGGCAGCTCCCACGGCTCCCGCCGCCCCCGTGGCGGCCAGCAATCCGCGTCTGGACAGGTTCATCCCAGGACCTCCGTGATCGGCGCCGTCTGTCATGGCCACGCACGCTAGCGCGCGCGGCGGCGCCGGGGAACGAGGCTGGCACGGCGGGTTGGCGGTGCCCGGCCCCTTCCGCTGCTCCATACCGACCGGTTAGTCTGCCGAGGCTGTCGGCAGGAGAGGTGGGCCTCAAGGATGAGCCAGTTGAGTCAGTTCCAGGACGCGGGAGTCGTCGTCACCGGTGCGGGAGGCGGCATCGGAGCCGCCCTCGCGCGCAGATTCGCGGCCGAGGGGGCACGGGTCGTCGTCAACGACCTCGACGCGCAGAAGATCAAGGCGATCGCCGACGAGACCGGCGCCACCGCCGTCGCGGGCGACGCCTCCGCGATCGTCGAAGAAGCCCGGGAGGCACTCGGCGGCAAGGTCGACGTGTACTGCGCCAACGCGGGCCTCGCCTCGCCCGGCGACGCCTTCGCCGACGAGGCGGTCTGGGCCGCGGCCTGGGACGTCAACGTCATGGCCCACGTGAGGGCGGCAAAGGCGCTGCTGCCCGACTGGCTGGAGCGCGGCAGCGGCCGGTTCGTCTCCACCGTCTCGGCGGCCGGCCTGCTGACCATGGTCGGCGCGGCCCCGTACAGCGTCAGCAAGCACGGCGCGCTCGCCTTCGCCGAGTGGCTCTCGCTGACCTACCGCCACCGCGGCGTCAAGGTCCACGCGATCTGCCCGCAGGGGGTACGCACCGACATGCTGACCGCCGCGGGCTCGGCCGGCGAGCTGGTCCTCGCGCCCACGGCGATCGAGCCGGAGGACGTCGCCGACGCGCTCTTCGACGGCATGGCGGCCGACCGCTTCCTGATCCTGCCGCACGCCGAGGTGGCCGGGTACTACCAGGCACGTGCCGGGGACCCGGACCGCTGGCTGGGCAACATGAACCGCCTTCAGCAGAAGTGGGAAGAGGCAGCCCGGTGAGCGGGACGACGAGCCGGTCGATCTATTCCGCCAAGCCCTGGCTCGCCCAGCTCACCGACGCCCAGCGGGCGCCCGTGGATCCGCCGGCCACCCTGCTGCACGCCTTGAAGAACGCGGTGAACCGCGCGCCGGACCACCCGGCCCTCACCTACTTCGACGGCCGCCTCACCTATCGCGAGACCGACGAGCTCTCGGACTCCGTCGCCGGCCACCTGGCCGCCAAGGGTCTGCGGCACGGCGACCGGGTGGCGGTCATGCTCCAGAACAGCCCGCACTTCGTCATCGCGCTGCTCGGCGCCTGGAAGGCCGGCGCCGTCGTCGTACCGCTCAACCCGATGTACAAGTCGGCCGAGGTCGGCCACGCGCTCGGGGACGCGGAGGCGACCGCGCTGATCTGCTCGGACCGCGCGTGGGAGGCGTACCTGCGCGAGACCGCGCCGGCCTCTTCCGTACGCATCGCCCTCACCGCCTGCGAACTCGACCTCCAGACCAGGAACGACACCCGGGTCCTGAACTTCGAGCGGGCGGCTCCGGCTTCCGACGCGGACGACCTGCTGACCATCGCCCGCCAGGGCCTCACGGCCCCGGCGGACCGCGAGCTCACGGCCACCGACGTGGCGCTGATCAGCTACACCTCGGGCACCAGCGGCACCCCCAAGGGCGCCATGAACGTCCACGGCGGGATCATGCACAACGCCGAGCGCCAGCGCATCGGACACCGCATCGCCGGGGGTTCGGCGTACTTCGCACTGGCGCCCCTCTTCCACATCACCGGCATGGTCTGCCAACTGGCCGTCTGCGTCGCCAACGCCGGCACGCTCGTCCTCGCCTACCGCTTCCAGCCGGGCGTCGTCCTCGACGCGTTCACCGAGCACCGCCCCGCCTACACCGTGGGCCCCGCCACCGCCTTCATGGCGCTCGCCGCGACCCCCGGAGTCACACGGGAGCACTTCGAGTCCTTCGAGGTGATCTCGTCGGGCGGCGCGCCGGTGCCGCCGGCCCTGGTGGAGAAGTTCCGGGCGGGATTCGGCCCCTACATCCGCAACGGATACGGCCTCACCGAGTGCACCGCGCCCTGCGCGTCCGTGCCGCCGGAGAAGGAAGCCCCGGTGGACCCGGCCTCGGGGACGCTTTCGGTGGGCGTGCCCGGCCCGGACACGGTCGTACGTATCGTCGACGAGAAGGGTGCGGACGTGCCCTTCGGCGAGCAGGGCGAGATCGCCGTCAGCGGCCCACAGGTCGTCCCCGGCTACTGGCGCCGCCCCGAGGCGACCGCCGAGGCCTTTCCGGGCGGCGAACTGCGTACCGGTGACATCGGGTTCATGGACGAGGACGGCTGGCTCTACGTCGTCGACCGCAAGAAGGACATGATCAACGCGTCCGGCTTCAAGGTCTGGCCGCGCGAGGTCGAGGACGTCCTCTACACCCACCCGGCGGTGCGCGAGGCGGCCGTCGTCGGCATTCCCGACGCCTACCGGGGGGAGAGCGTGAAGGCGTACGTCAGTCTGCGCCCCGGAGCGGAGGTCGCGCCCTCGGAGATCTCGGCGTACTGCGAGGAGCGGCTTGCGGCGTACAAGTACCCGCGCGAAGTGGAGATCCTGCCGGAACTTCCCAAGACGACGAGTGGGAAGATCCTCAGGCGGGAACTGCGTTCCCGTTCCTGAACCCTCATTTTTCGGTTGTTTCGACGAAAGGCAGGTGGCGGCACATGGCCAGGACGACGGACGGAAGCGGCATCCCCGTCCCCCAGCGGCTGCTGGCCGCCGCCACCCGCCTGTTCGCCGAGCGCGGCTACGACCGCACGTCGGTGCAGGAGATCGTCGAGGCGGCCGGCGTCACGAAGGGCGCCCTCTACCACTACTTCGGGTCCAAGGACGACCTGCTGCACGAGGTGTACGCCCGTGTCCTGCGGCTCCAGCAGGAGCGGCTCGACGCGTTCGCGGACGCGGACGCGCCGGTGGAGCGGCGGCTGCGGGACGCGGCGGCGGATGTGGTGGTCACGACCATCGAGAACCTCGACGACGCGTCGATCTTCTTCCGGTCCATGCACCACCTGAGCCCGGAGAAGGACAAGCAGGTGCGGGCGGAGCGGCGGCGGTATCACGAGCGGTTCCGGGCGCTGGTCGAGGAGGGGCAGCAGGCGGGGGTCTTCTCGACGGCGACGCCGGCGGATCTGGTGGTGGACTACCACTTCGGGTCGGTCCACCACCTGTCGACGTGGTACCGGCCGGACGGCCCGCTGACGCCGCAGCAGGTGGCGGACCATTTGGCGGATCTGCTGCTGCGGGCGCTGCGGCCGTAGGGGGCTGGCGCCGCGGGGCATTCCCCGGGCGTGGCCTCAAATCCAGCTCAGCCAAATCCAGCCCCTCCTGCGTTTGAGGAGCGGGGTCTGGGGCAGCGCCCCAGTTCGGGAAGGGGCGGGGTGGGGAAGAAGCCCGCCGCAGGCGCACCGCAACCCGGCCCGCCCCACCCCCGGCCGGGGCTAGACGTACCGCCCCAGCTCCCGCCGCGCCAGCGACCGCTGATGCACTTCGTCCGGCCCGTCCGCCAGCTTCAGCGTCCGCGCCCCCGCCCAGAGTTCCGCGAGCGGGAAGTCCTGGCTGACTCCGCCCGCGCCGTGCAGCTGCACCGCCTTGTCGATGATGTCGACGACCGCCCGCGGCGTAGCGATCTTGATCGCCTGGATCTCCGCGTGCGCCCCGCGATTGCCGACCGTGTCCATCAGCCACGCCGTCTTGAGCACCAGCAGCCGCAGCTGCTCGACGCTCACCCGCGCGTCCGCGATCCAGTTGTGTACGACGCCCTGCTGGGCGAGCGGCTTGCCGAAGGCCTCGCGCGACACCGCCCGGCGGCACATCAGCTCGATCGCCCGCTCGGCCATGCCGATCAGCCGCATGCAGTGGTGGATCCGGCCGGGGCCGAGCCGCGCCTGGGCGATGGCGAAGCCGCCGCCCTCCTCGCCGATCAGGGCAGAGGCAGGCACCCGCGCCCCGTCGAAGACGACCTCCGCGTGGCCGCCGTGGTAGTGGTCCTCGTACCCGTACACCTGCATCGCGCGCCGGATCTCGACGCCAGGCGTGTCACGCGGCACCAGCACCATCGACTGCTGACGGCGGACGTCCGAACCGTCCGGATCGGTCTTGCCCATCACGATGAAGATCTTGCAGTCGGGGTTCATCGCCCCGGAGATGTACCACTTGCGCCCCGTGACGACGTACTCATCGCCATCCCGCTCGATCCGCGTCTCGATGTTCGTCGCGTCCGACGAGGCGACCTCCGGCTCGGTCATCGCGAAAGCCGACCGGATCTCGCCCGACAGCAGCGGCTCCAGCCACTGCTTCTTCTGCTCGTCGGACGCGAATTGCGCCAGCAGCTCCATGTTCCCCGTGTCCGGCGCCGCGCAGTTCAGCGCCGTGGGCGCCAGTTGCGGGCTGCGGCCGGTGATTTCGGCGAGCGGCGCGTACTGCAGGTTGGTGAGCCCGGCGCCGTACTCCGCGTCCGGCAGGCTGTGCTGGTTTACAAAGAAGAGGTTCCACAGGCCCTGCCTGCGCGCCTCCGCCTTGAGGTCCTCCACGACCTGCGGCGTGTCCCACGGCGACGCGAGCAGCTCACGCTGCTCGTGCGCGACCGTCTCGGCCGGGTACACGAAGTCGTCCATGAAGGCGAGGAGCTTGCCGCGGAGCTCTTCGGTCCGTGCGTCGTATGCGAAATCCATGGTGGTGTCTCAGCCTTCCTGAAGGGTGGTCAGGCCGTGCTCGATGAAGACGGGCACGAGGTCGCCGATCCGGTCGAACCCGGCGCCGACGGTCTGCCCGAGCGTGTAGCGGTAGTGGATGCCTTCGAGGATCACGGCGAGCTTGAACCAGGCGAACGCCGTGTACCAGGCGATGGCTGAGGTGTCCCGGCCGGACCCGGCGGCGTACCGCTCGACGATCTCGCGGGCCGACGGGTGACCGGGCGCGCCGGCCGTCGTGGAGACGGGGGAGTCGGGCAGCTCCAGCTCGTGGCTGTACATCACGAGCAGCCCGAGGTCGGTGAGCGGGTCGCCGAGGGTCGACATCTCCCAGTCGAGGATGGCGTTGATCCGGTCGTCGGCGCCACCGATCAGGACGTTGTCGAGACGGTAGTCGCCGTGTACGACCGTGGGTGCGGGGGAGTCGGGCAGCGAGCGCCCGAGCGCCGCGTGCAGCTCGTCGATGCCGGGCAGTTCGCGGTTGCGGGAGGCGTCGAGCTGCTTGCCCCAGCGGCGCAGCTGCCGGTCGAGGAAGCCCTCGGGACGGCCGAAGTCGCCCAGACCCACCGCCTCCGGATCCACGGCGTGCAGGGCGACGAGGGTGTCGACCAGGCCGAGTACGGCGGCACGGGTACGTTCGGCGCCCAGCGCGGCGAGCTCGTCGGCCGTACGGTACGGAACGCCCTCGACGTACTCCATGACGTAGAACGGCGACCCGATGACCGACTCGTCCTCGCACAGCAGCAGCGGCGCGGGCACCGGCACATCGGTCGGGTGCAGCGCGCTGATCACCCGGTACTCGCGCTTCATGTCGTGCGCGGTAGCCAGCACATGGCCGAGCGGCGGCCGCCGCACCACCCACCGGGACGTGCCGTCCGTGACGGCGTACGTCAGGTTCGACCGGCCGCCCTCGATGAGCCGGACGCTGAGCGGTCCGCTCACCAGCCCCGGCCGCTCGCGGTCGAGATGACCGCGCAGCTGCTCGGGATCGAGACCTGGCGGGTGGACTGCGCTCATGGGGGCACCTCCGAGGGCGAATAGAACAGCGTCGCGACTCATCATGCCGACCAGTCGGTATGCCGTCCAGTGTGCCGACGTACCCCGAGACGCGGATCACGCGTGGCAGGCGACCGGCTTCCCGCCGTTCATCGCCGCCATGTCGCCGAAGACGACGACCGGATCGAGCGGCGAGCCCTCCGGCAGGCCGTCCAGTTCGGCGTACGCGCGGTGCAGATTGGCGACGAGCCGCTCGCTCTCGCGGAGCTCGGCGAAGGCGCCGAGGTCGGCCTCCTGGGCGGTCTCCAGGGGCGTACGGCCCTTGGCGTGCCCGGCCTCGGCGAGCTCGGCGACGTACCGCAGATAGCTCTCCGTCGCGTCGTACGCCGACGGGTCCGTCACGGGGCCGTGGCCGGGGACGACCGTCTCGGCGCCGAGCGAGCGGAGCATATCGAGGGCACGGAGCGACCCGCTCAGCGATCCCATCGGGACGAACGGCGTGCCGCCCTGGAAGATCAGATCACCGGTGAAGACGATCCCGTACTCCGGCAGGTGAACGATCGAATCGCCGGTGGTGTGCGCGACGCCCGGGTGGATCAGCCGCACCTCTGTCCCGCCCGCGCGAACGGTGAGCCGCTCGCTGTACGTGAGGGCGGGGGCGGTGACGGTGATGTCACCGAAGTCGTTGTCCGGCCACATCAGGTGCAGCTGGAGCCCGGCGGCGAGGACTTCGGCGCGGCAGGTGTCGTGCCCGATGATCGTGGCTTCGGGTACGAAGACGCTGTTGCCGTAGGTGTGGTCGCCGTGGTGGTGCGTGTTGACGACGGTGCGGGGGAGCGGCGCGCCGGTCGCCAGGAGCGCTTCGCGCAGGGCGTGCGCGCGGCGGTCGGTGGCCGCGGTGTCGACGAGCAGGGTCGAAGTGCCGTCGCTGACGAACCCGGCGTTGTTCAGGCACCAGCCGCCGTCCGGCTGGATGTACGCGTGCACTTCGGGTGCGAGCTGAACGACGTACGGGTCCGTGGCAGGCACTGAGGTTCCCCCGGGTCGGGTCGGGTTGGGCTGGGTTGGGTTGGTCAATGGCCGAACTGGCCAGGGAGAGCCTGCCAGTTCGTGCCCGCCCGGGGGAAGGGACGTCCGGGTCAGGGGCCTCCCGCTCAGTGATCGTCCCAGTGGCCGTCGTGAGCTGCGTGGCGGTGGCCGTCGTGTACGTAGTCGACGTGATCGCCGTGTGTGACGGCACTGTGCCCGCAGTTCTTGCCGTGCTCATGGGTGTGACTGCCGTGCGTGACGTGATCCGTGGACTCGCATTCGTCCCAGTGTCCGGAGTGCTCGCGGTGCATGTGCCCGTTGTGCGCGTAGTCGGTGTGATCGCCGTGCGGCACCGCGACGTGCCCGCAGACCGGACCGTGCACGTGCTCGTGAGTGGGGTGCTCCTGATGAAGGGCGGTCATTATGCTCACCTCTGGTGCGATTCCGGATACTTTGCGATAGCTCCAGGCTAGTCCCGGACGACCGCTTCATCCGTCTCCCATCCCTGCGCCGCGGCGAATTCGTCACCGTGTTCCGCGGACCACTTGCCCAGCGCCCGGATCGGTTCGAGGAGGCCGGCGCCGAGCTCGGTCAGCCCGTACTCGACACGCGGCGGCGCCTCTGCGTAGGCGCGGCGCTCCACCAGGGCGTAACCCTCCAGGCGGCGCAGCGTCTGGTTGAGGACCTTGGCGCTGATGCCGCCGATCTCGGCGCGCAGCTCGCCGGGGCGGCGCGGGCCCTCGCCGAGCGCGTAGATGACGACGGCGTTCCAGGTGTTCGCCAGCAGGTCGAAGCCGAGCCTGGCCCGGCAGTCCGCGAGCAAGCCGTTCACAACCACTCCCCCCGCACGGTCCGTTGGGCACCGATCGGTAACCAACGGATCTCCTAGCGTCCTGTCCCGACACGTTACGCGGGAGAGGAACACACATGCGCATCGGAATTCTCGGTACGGGCAGCATGGCGGACGCACTCGGCACCCAGTGGTCCAGGGCGGGCCACGAGGTGCTGGTCGGCGGCCGCTCGGCGGACCGCGCGGCCGGACTCGCCGGCCGTATCGGCGGCCGGGCGGGCACGCTGCGCGAGGCCGCCGCCTTCGGGGACGCGACGCTGCTCGCCGTCCCGCACGACAGTGTGCCCGCGGTCCTGAAGGAGGCGGCGGGCACAAACGAAAGCGGCGGCGGCGGCGTACTGCGCGGCCGCGTCCTGATCGACTGCACCAACGCGGTCGGTCCCGGCTTCGTCCTGACGACACAAGGCGGCCCAGGCGCGGCCGAACGTATCGCCGGCGCGACCGGCGCGCACGTCGTCAAGGCCTTCAACCACTGCGCGGACAGCGTCTGGCGGCTGACCCCGCCCGCCTTCGCCGACGGACCGCTGGCTGTGCCGCTGTGCGGGGACGACGAGGGGGCGCTGGAGACGGTACGGACGCTCGTCCGGGACATGGGCTGCGTGCCGCTGGCCGCGGGGGGCCTCGACCGGGCGGTGTACGTCGAGACCGCGACGGCCTTCCTCATCGGGCTGTGGGTGAGCGGCGAGGACCCGCGCCGGATGCTGCCGCCGTTGGAGGCGGCCACCGCCTGACCCCTTGAGCTACGGCCCGGCTCGTCAGACGACGATCGCCACGGCGAACCCGGCGAGGGCGATCGTGCAGGCAGTCACCGTCATCGCGGCGCGCACCGACATCGGCGCCGGCCTGGCCGTGCTGCCGACGGCCTGGATGCGGTGGTGGGCGACCCGCAGGAAGCCCAGCCAGACCAGCGCGCAGAGCGCCGTGGCGATTACCCCGGCCGCGCCGATCTCGTCATGGACCGCCTGCTTCGCCGCCAGTACGGCCACCACCGTGCAGGCCAGCGTGGTCCTGCGCCAGGCGAGCCGGGTCCGCTCCGGCTGAAGACCGGGGTCCCTGGCGGGGCCCGCTGCGGAGTCGGGGTCGGTGGGGCCGGTCAATTGCGGCCGTCCCGGCCGAAGAGGACGACCACGACCATGACGACGGCGACGAGGGCCACCACGAGGCTCAGCACGGTCGGGAAGCGGGTGACCGGGAGGTCGTCACCGCGCCGCATGGCCTGCTCGCAGCGCACCCAGTAATTGACCGCCCGCAGCGCGCACAGCACACCGGCCGCCAGCAGTCCGAGCGCCATGCCGGCGCGCACGCCCCAGGAGAGTCCGGGCAGGAACTGATCGACCGCGAAGCCGCCGCCGATGAGAGCCAGCGCGGTACGGATCCAGGCGAGGAAGGTGCGCTCGTTGGCCAGCGAGAAGCGGTAGTCGGGGGTCTCGCCCTCTTCCCGGATGCGCTGCGGCGCGAACCAGAGCCGCAGACTCCGCACGAACTCGATCACGCGCCGCACCTTACCGGGCGGAGGAGGTGCGGTCAGGCCTGCCCGGGGTCTGACGAGGGCAGCGGACCGGGGCCTGCGTACGCGCGCAGCCGTTCCCACGCCGCGAGACCGTCCGGCACCCACTCCCACTCCGACTCCGGTTCGGCGAGCCGCCGCTCCAGCTCTGCTCGGGTCAGGAAGCCGTGCCACGCGACCTCCTCCGCCTGCGGATTCACCGGGAGATCGCACCGCACCTCGTAGACGTACGACCACCAGGTCTGCGTGCCGTCCGCGCTCTCGTAAAGGAACTTGAACAGCGGTACGGGCGCTGGCAGCCCGGACACGCCCAGCTCCTCCTCCGCCTCCCGCAGCGCCGCCTCGTCGTACGACTCGCCCGCGCCGACGACCCCGCCCACGAACATGTCGTACATCGACGGGAAGACCAGCTTCACCGGCGTCCTGCGGTGCACGAAGTACCGGCCCTCGCCGTCCCGCGCCAGGACGAAGACGCAGCGATGGCGCAGGCCGCGGGCGTACACCTCGCCGCGCGGGGCCTGTCCGACGACTTCGTCGTTCGCGTCGACGACGTCCAGAATCTCGTCAGCGGGAGTCACGGGAGTCATACGGCCCATCCAACCTCACCGCCATGTACCCACCGGTTGACGCCCCGCCCGCCTCTGCCGAAGATCTGACGCACGAGTAACTTCTCACTCCACTTAGCCCCGGCAAGGACGGAAACCATGGCGTACGACGCTGATGTGATCGTGATCGGGGCCGGCCTGGCAGGCCTGGCGGCCACCGCGGAACTCGTCGACGCGGGCCGCAAGGTGATCCTGCTCGACCAGGAGCCCGAGCAGTCCATCGGCGGTCAGGCGCACTGGTCCTTCGGCGGGCTTTTCTTCGTCGACTCGCCCGAGCAGCGCCGCATGCGCATCAAGGACAGCCGCGACCTCGCACTCCAGGACTGGCACGGCACGGCCGGCTTCGACCGCGAGGAGGACCACTGGCCGCGCAAGTGGGCCGAGGCGTACGTCGACTTCGCGGCCGGGGAGAAGCGGGCGTGGCTGCACGGGCAGGGCGTGCGCTTCTTCCCGGTGGTGGGGTGGGCCGAGCGCGGCGGTTACGACGCCACCGGGCACGGGAACTCCGTACCCCGCTTCCACATCACCTGGGGCACGGGCCCCGGCATCGTCGCCCCCTTCGAGCGCCGCGTGCGCGACGGGGTGGCCCGTGGCCTCGTCCAGTTGAGGTTCCGCCACCGCGTCACCGGCCTCGCGCGCAGCGCCGGGTCCGTGGACACCGTCACCGGCGAGATCCTGGAGCCCTCGGCCGCCGAGCGCGGGGCCGCCAGCAGTCGCGAGGCGACCGGGTCCTTCGAGCTCAGGGCGCAGGCGGTGATCGTCACCTCGGGCGGCATCGGCGGCAACCACGATCTCGTACGCGCCAACTGGCCCCAGCGGCTGGGCACCCCGCCCGCCTCGATGCTCTCCGGCGTACCCGCGCACGTCGACGGCCTGATGCTCGGCGTCACGGAGGCGGCCGGCGGGCGCATGATCAACCGCGACCGGATGTGGCACTACACGGAGGGCATCCAGAACTGGAACCCGATCTGGGCCAAGCACGGCATCCGCATCCTCCCCGGCCCCTCCTCCCTCTGGTTCGACGCCCGCGGCAAGCGGCTGCCGGTACCCCTCTTCCCCGGCTTCGACACCCTCGGCACGCTCGACCACATCATGAAGACGGGGTACGACTACACCTGGTTCGTCCTCGACCAGAAGATCATCGGCAAGGAGTTCGCGCTCTCGGGTTCCGAACAGAACCCGGACCTCACGGGCAAGTCCGTCCGCGACGTCATCGGCCGCGCACGGGCCGATGTCCCCGGCCCGGTCAGGGCGTTCATGGACAAGGGCGCGGACTTCGTCGTCGAGAAGGACCTGTCCGCGCTGGTCCGCGGCATGAACGCGCTCACCGAGGAGCCGCTGATCGACGAGGCGGAGCTGCGCCGTGAAATCATCGCCCGCGACCGGGAGGTCACCAACACCTTCACCAAGGACCTCCAGGTGATGGCGATCCGGGGCGCGCGCAACTACCTGGGCGACAAGCTCATCCGTACGGCCTCGCCACACCGCATCCTCGACCCGAAGGCGGGCCCGCTCATCGCCGTACGCCTGCACATCCTCACCCGGAAGTCGCTCGGCGGCCTGGAGACCGACCTGTCCTCGCGGGTGCTGACGGAGGGCGGCGGCGTACTGCCGGGCGTGTACGCGGCGGGGGAGGCGGCGGGCTTTGGTGGCGGCGGCGTCCACGGCTACCGCTCCCTGGAGGGCACGTTCCTGGGCGGCTGCCTCTTCTCCGGCCGTACGGCGGGCCGTGCGGCGGCGAGGGCGGTGGCGTGAACGCCGGACGCGGCGGGGCCATCGTCCCCGGCACCTCCCGCTTCCTCACGCGGGAGATCCGCCGGGCACCCACGTCCTGAGGTACTGCGCGACATCCAGCGGGAAGAAGCCCGTCGCAGTCGCCCCGCCTACGCCGGCCCCGCCGCCCCGTCCAGCCGCTCCACGACCCGGAAGCGCTCCGCGACGATCATCGTCGTGTCGTCGACCGTGAACTCCGGGTCGCCCAGCGCCTCCCGCATCTCCTCGCCGTGCCAGAACCTCTCGTGCCCCGCACGCCAGTCGGCCACCGACGTGTAACCCTCGCCCTCGTCCAGCGCGTGCTGGAGACCGACGTCGCCGAGGGCCAGCACTCGCACCTCGGTCAGCTCGATCACCGCCACCTCGCGGCCGCCGGAGTCGATCACCACGGAGCGCTCGCCGACCGGCGGCAGCTCCTCCTTCTCCGCCTCGTACTCGGCGAGCAGACCGGTCGTCGAGACCTTCTCGCCGTCCAGTACGGCTGCGACCAGCCGGTCCCGCAGCGGCCCGGGGAAGGCGAGCAGACACGGTGGCAGCGACGAGTGCTGAGTCATGGGCCAAGACTAGGCCCTGCGGAGAGCCGGGTAAGCGGTTACGGCAGGTCAGTGCCGTTTCAACTACCCCGGCACCGCGCAAAGTTGGTTTAGACCGCCCTTGACGTGGAGTACCCCCTACCGCTTTGCTGTGCGTGATCAAACGCTCGCACTCTGCGCCGTGGAGGACCCGCGGATGCCCCCACCTCCGCCACCCCTCGGCCGCTCACGCCGCCGTACCGACCGCTTCTTCGACCCGGCCCTCGACGACGCCGAACTCGTCACCGTACGCGCCCAGCTGGCCCAGGGCCGCTGGACCAGAGCCCGTTCCCTGCTCGCCGAGACCGGCGACGACTGGGACCGCCGGAGCCACCGTTTCGTCGTACTCGCCCAGGCCACCGGCGCCGCCGCCTGGGCCGGTGACTGGCTGCTCGCCGAACCCGAGAGCGCCGACGCCGTCACCCTCATCGCCTGCGCCACCGTCCTCGGCGCACTGCGCCGCAAGGAACCCGAGGACCGGGCGCGCGCTGCCTGCCGCCGCGCCGCCGAGTGTTCACCGGCAGACCCGACCCCGTGGCTCGGCCTGCTGCTCCTGGCCCGCTGGCTCGGTACGGAGGAGGAGGTCGCCCAGCTCTTCGACCAGGTGCGGCTGCGCCACCCGGAGCACCACCACGCCCACCACCTGATGGCCGCCCGCCTCGCCGAACGCAGACCGGACATAGGCAGCGACCCCCTCCACGAGGTGTACGACTTCGCCGCCTGGGCCGCCGAACAGGCCCCCGCCGACTCCCCGCTCGCCGTACTCCCCGTGGTGGCCCACGCCGAGCGCTACCGCGCCCTCGCCGTAGCGGGCCAGGTGCCGAAGGACCCCGCGGCCTCCGGCCACTGGTCCGGCCGCCGCGCCCGCCAGGTGATGAAGGCGGCGTTCGACTGGTGGCTGGAGTGGGAGCACGAGGGCCACCCGCGCCGCCTCATCGACCTCAACTACCTGGCCCACGCGAAGCTCTGCGAGGGCAGGCCCGCCGAGGCGGCCGCCCTCCTCAACCGCATAGGCCCGCACGCCACCGAGGCCCCGTGGTCGTACCCCGACCGGGACCCGCAGCAGGCCTTCCGCGCCGCGCGCAGCGCCGCGCTCGGGATCGCATGACGCAAGCGCAGGACCCAGCAGTCCGACCTCACCCACCGAAGCGAAGGGACAATCCCGCCATGTCGACGGGCAGTTCGAGCACGAGCGAAAGAAGCAGAGACACCGGCACCAGCGAGATCCGTACGTACAAGGGTCAGGAGCGGGCCCTGCGAGCCGGCCGTCTGGGCACCACGGGCCTCCTCCTCTCGGTACTGGCCGCGAGCGCCCCGCTCATGGTCGTCGCCGGTGTCATGCCCACCACATACGGCCTGATGGGCGTCGTCGGCCAGCCCCTCCTCTTCGTGATCCTCGGCGTGGTCCTGATGCTGTTCAGCGTCGGATACGCCGAGATGAGCCGGCACGTCCACAACGCCGGCGCCTTCTACGCCTACATAGCCCGCGGCCTCGGCCCGACCGCCGGCGCCGGAGCCTCCCTGGTCGCCCTCGTCGCGTACAGCGCCATGCAGGTCGGCATCTACGGCATCCTCGGCTTCGAGATCTCCGGGATCTTCGCCACCTACCTCGACATCACCATCGCCTGGTGGATCCCCGCCCTCGTCGCGGTAGCGGTCGTCGGCGCGCTCGGCTGGCTCAAGATCGACCTCAACGCCAAGGTGCTCGGCGTCCTGCTGGTCGTCGAATGCGCGCTCGTCGTGATCTTCGACGTCGCCGCGATCGCCGATCCGGCCAAGGAGGGCCTGTCCCTCCAGGCGTTCAACCCGGAGACCCTGACCGGCGCCGGACTCGGCACCGCGCTCTGCTTCTGCATCGCCGCCTTCGTCGGCTTCGAGCAGGCCCCGGTGTACGCCGAGGAGACCAGCCGCCCGCAGATCGTCGTCTCGCGCGTGATGTTCCTCGCCGTCGGGTACGCCGCGCTGTTCCTCGCCCTCAGCGCGTGGGCGCTCAGTGTCGCCACCGGGCCCGGCCAGATCGTCAAGGTCGCGGGGGAGCAGGGGCCCGGACTCCTCTTCACCCTCACCGAGAGCAGGCTCGGCTCCACCTTCACCGACGTACTCCACATCCTCTTCGTGACCGGCATGTTCGCCGCTCTCCTCAGCTTCCACAACGTCGTCGCGCGGTACGCGTTCGCCATGGGCCGCGAGGGCCTGCTGCCGGCCTCCTTCGGGCGTACGAACAAGACGAGCGGCGCACCCGCCGCCGGTTCCCTGCTCCAGTCCGGTGTGTCCGTGGTCATCGTCCTCGCCTTCGCGTTCACCGACGACACCCAGGCCGGCGACCCGACCGTGCCCGTGCTGCACCTGTTCACGTGGATGGGCAACGTCGGCGCGCTCGGCGTCATCCTGCTGATGGCCGCCGCGTCGTTCGCGGTCATCGCCTTCTTCGTACGCCGCGGGGCCGGCCGCGCGCAGGCGGGACGCCTGGTGGCCTCGGGCATCGCGGCAGTCGCTCTGCTGGTCATCGCCTTCTACACGGTCAAGGACTTCGACGTGCTGGTGGGCGCGGGCCCCGGCTCCGCCCTCAGCTGGATCCTGCCGGGCATCATCGGCGTCGCGCTCGTCGGAGGCCTGGTGTACGGCGCGGTGCTGCGCTCGGTGAAGCCCGAGGTGCATGCCCGGATCGGGCTGGGCAACGAGGCGTTCCAGCTGGAGAAGCAGGCCACGGAAGTCTGACGGAAGTCTGACGGACACCCGTGGTCGCTGGCTCTTGGCGGCCGCGGGTGTCCGAATTGTTCTGTGACTCCTCAACCACCGGCCGCCGGCCCGGACGGCGGTGGCGCACCCGTCGGCCGCCGCGTCGTCCTCGGCATGCTCGGCCTCGGTGCCGCGGGCCTGGCCACCGCGCCGTACCTCCAGAACGGCCTCGAAGCCGTCCTCGGCTCCGCCGCCGACAAGGACCCCACCGGCCTGACCGGCCTCCTCCCGAACGGCGGCGGTTTCCGCTTACTACTCGGTCGCCTCCTCCGTGCCGCGCAAGGGCCCGGAGAACTACCGGCTGAAGGTCGACGGCCTGGTCGACAGGCCCACCACGTACACCCTCGACGACCTGCGCGCGATGGAGCAGACGCGCATCGTGCGTGACGTCCAGTGCGTCACGGGATGGCGGGTGCCCCAGACGCCGTTCGAGGGCGTACAGCTGTCGCGGCTGCTGGCCGCCGCAGGTGTGAAGCCGCGAGCCAAGGCGATCCGCTTCACCTGCTTCGACGGTACATACAGCGAGAGCCTCACACTCCAGCAGGCCCGCAGGAAAGACGTACTGGTCGCCCTGCGCATGCAGGACAAGCCACTCAGCCACTCGCACGGCGGCCCGGTGCGGCTGTACGTCGCGCCCATGTACTTCTACCTCTGATCTTGGCCAGTGCTCCGCCGTTTACCTTCAGGGCGGGGGTGAAGGCCATCTTTGCCACCGGAGGCACGAAGCGCCGCAGGTCCCTGCTAGGGTACGAATAAGCGCTAGCGATAACCAAGTTGGCGAAACTCGGCAGGTCACCGACCTGCCCGGCGGTCGGGAGGATCGTCGTACGGGCGGACGTAAGAGCCGTCAAACCCGCCGGAGCAATCCAGGAGGGAATCTCCCGGCTTCAGCCGGGAGAGAGCTTCAAAAGTCGGCGAAATGGCTCTCCGGCATCACCGTCACGCCCGAGGTGCGGCCCGGCCACTGGGAGCAGCGCGGCTATGACGTCGGCGCGTGGGTCGGCCGTTCGAACGGACGCGACGATGCTCCTACGGTCTGGACCGCCCACGCGTCTCAGGCGCTTCAGCCGCTCCGAGCCCTGAGTGCACCGTGCCAACGCCGGCCAGAAGCTCTACGCGGGCTGGATCGCGGGCGCGGTGCTGGTGATGCTCGGCACCGGGCTGCTGATGTGGTTCACCGACCTGGCCCCGCTGGTATGGCGTACGAGCGCCACCTTCGTCCACGACTGGCTCGCCCTCGCCATGGGCATCGTGATCGCGGGGCACATCGGGATGGCCCTGATGCGGCCGGAGTCCCGGCGCGGCATGCGCACCGGGACTGTCGACCGCGAATGGGCGGAGCTGGAACACCCGCTGTGGGCGGAGGAGTTGAAAAAGTCCCCCAGCCACTCCCCAGACCTAAAGGACGAGTGACAACAGCAGGACGAAGCCCAGCGAGACCACCGAGATGATCGTCTCCATCACCGACCAGGTCTTGATCGTCTGGCCGACGTCCATGCCGAAGTATTCCTTCACCAGCCAGAATCCCGCGTCGTTGACGTGGCTGAAGAAGAGCGAGCCCGCACCGACCGCGAGCACCAGCAGCGCCGCGTGCGACGCCGACATGTCGGCCGCGAGCGGGGCGACGAGACCGGCGGCCGAGATGGTGGCCACGGTCGCCGAGCCCGTCGCGAGCCGGATGGCGACGGCGATCAGCCAGGCCAGCAGCAGCGTCGGAATCGCCCAGTCCGCGGAGAAGTCCAGGATCATCTGGCCGACGCCCACGTCGATGAGCGTCTGCTTGAAGCCGCCGCCCGCGCCGACGATCATCAGCACGCCCGCGATCGGCGCGAGTGACTTCTCGACGGTCGAGGACAGCCGCTCCTTGGTGAACCCGGCGGCGCGGCCCAGCGTGAAGAGTCCCACCAGTACGGCGGCGAGCAGCGCGATCAGCGGCGAGCCGATGACGTCCGTAACCCGCTGAACGGCGTTCTCGGGGTTGTCGACCACGATGTCCACCAGCGCCTTGGCCAGCATCAGCACGACCGGCAGCATCACGGTGGCCACGGTCGCGCCGAAGCCCGGACGGCGCTCCAGGTCCTCGGACGGACGCTGAAGAACCATCTTCTCGGGCACCGGTACGTCGACCCAGCGGGCGGCGTACTTCGAGAAGACCGGCCCCGCGATGATCACCGTCGGGATGGCGACGAGCACACCGAGCCCCAGCGTGAGGCCCAGGTTGGCGTCGATCGCGTCGATCGCGACCAGCGGACCGGGGTGCGGCGGGATCAGCCCGTGCATCACGGACAGGCCGGCCAGCGCCGGGATGCCGATCCGCATGAGCGAGTAGTCGCCGCGCTTGGCGACGAGCAGCACCACCGGGATCAGCAGCACGATGCCGACCTCGAAGAAGAGCGGCAGACCGATGATGCTCGCGATCAGCACCATCGCCCACGGCATCACACGGCCGCTCGCCTTGGCAAGAATCGTGTCGACGATCTGGTCCGCGCCGCCGGAGTCGGCGAGCAGCTTGCCGAGGATCGCGCCGAGGGCGATGAGCACGCCGACGCCCGCGACCGTATTGCCGAGGCCGGTCGAGAAGCTGGTGATGGCCTTGTCGAGCGGGGCGCCCGCGAACGCTCCGAGCGCGAGCGAGCCGATGGTCAGCGCCAGGAAGGCGTGGAGCTTGAACTTCGTGATGAGCAGGACGATGACGGCGATGCCGGCGAGGACGGCTATCCCCAGCTGGCCGTTGCCCGCCGAGGTGATCGGCTCGACGGCGCCCGCTGCCAGCGTCTCGACGCTGAGACTGGTCACGGCTCTCTACTTTCTGAAATCTTGGGAGTCTGGGGAGTCTTGGCTGTCGAGCCGGCGCAGGGCCGCGACGGCTCGTTCGATGATGTCGTCCACAGACCCCGAGACGTCCACGGAGACGCCCGCCTCGTCCTCCTGGAGCGGTTGCAGGGCGGCGTACTGCGAATCGAGCAGCGCGGTCGGCATGAAGTGGCCCCTGCGCTCCCGCATCCGCTCCTCGATCAGCTCCCGGTCGCCCGTGAGGTGCACGAATAGGGCGTCGGGGGCGGCCGCGCGCAGCCGGTCGCGGTAGGCCCGCTTGAGCGCGGAGCTGCTCACGACGCCGCCGAGCCCGGCCCTGCTGTGTGCCCACTGGCCGATCGCGTCGAGCCACGGCCACCGGTCCGAGTCGTCCAGCGGGGTGCCGGCCGACATCTTGGCGATGTTGGCCGGCGGGTGGAAGTCGTCTCCCTCGGCGTACGGGACGCCGAGCC
Source organism: Streptomyces sp. ISL-96 (assembly GCF_018614035.1). Lineage (GTDB taxonomy): Bacteria > Actinomycetota > Actinomycetes > Streptomycetales > Streptomycetaceae > Streptomyces. The sequence continues at coordinate 183,170 of NZ_JAGGPA010000025.1, read as the reverse complement.
GGGCGGCGAGCAGGGGACCGATGGTGGTCTTGCCGGTCCCTGCCACGCCCATCACCACGACGACGTGGGGACTGTTCATGAGTGGAGTGCCTCGCTGTCTTCTTCGACATCGGTCCGTCGCGCTACTGAAACCCATTAGTACGACGTATTCAAGCCCCGTGACATAAACGTCGTACTTATTCTTGGCGAAGGTCGCCCCGTAGGCTGATCCCCATGACCAACCAGGCCCGGGGACTGCACGCCCAGCTGCTGGAAAGCCTCGGTCCCGCGATCACAGCCGGTGAGTATCCGCCCGGCAGCGTGTTGCGTACGGACGAGCTCGCCCAGCGCTTCGACGTGTCGCGCACGGTGATCCGCGAGGCGGTCCGGGTCCTGGAGTCGATGCACCTCGTGGAGTCCCGCCGCCGGGTGGGCGTGACCGTACGCCCCACCGAGGAGTGGAATGTCTACGATCCGCAGGTGATCCGGTGGCGGCTGGCCGGCGCCGACCGCCCCCGCCAGCTGCGCTCCCTCACCGTCCTGCGGTCGGCCGTGGAGCCGGTGGCGGCCGGGCTCGCCGCGCAGTTCGCGACGCCGGAGCAGTGCGCGGCGCTCACCGAGCACGCCCTGGGCATGGTCGCGACCTCACGCGGCCGCCAGCTCGACGCGTACCTCGTGCATGACATCGCCTTCCATCGCGTCGTACTGCGTGCATCGGGCAATGAAATGTTCGCGCGGCTCGGCGATGTGGTGGCCGAGGTGCTCAGCGGACGCACCAGGCACCAGGTGATGTTCGAGGATCCGGACCCCGCGGCCGTCACGCTGCACGTCCAAGTCGCCGAAGCGGTAAGGGAAGGCGACGCGGTACGGGCGGAACGGCTGACCCGCGAGATCGCGGTCGGGGCACTCCAGGAGCTCGACGTACTGGCCCCATAATTCGCCCGGAATGTCCACCTCATTACCCTCCCATTCACTTCAAATCAACTCATCGAACACTCTTGACGCTTGTATGTCCGACCTCCGAGCATTCTCCGCATGGTCTTGTCAGACAGCCGGACAGGTGGCGGCGCACCCCGGCGCATCAGCGCGATGGAAGCCGTCCTCACCCACCTCCGGGACGCCATAGAGCGGGGTGAACTCGTCGTCGGCGAGAAGCTCCCGACGGAGGCAGAGCTCGGAAAGCACTTCGAGGTCAGCCGCTCCGTCGTACGCGAGGCCCTGCGCGCCCTCCAGGCGCTCGGCCTCACGGTGTCCCGGGCCGGCAAGGGCACGTACGTCGCGGCCAGCGGCGCCGACCAGAACCCGGTCTTCGGTGCGTACTCGGCCCGGGACCTGATCGAAGTGCGACGGCACGTCGAGATCCCCGTGGCGGGTTACGCTGCTACGCGGCGAACGCAGGACGACGTAGACCTGCTGACCCACCTGATCGGGAAGATGGAGCAGGAGCCCGACCCCACCGCTTGGGTGGCGCTCGACACGCTCTTCCACAGTTCCGTCGCCCAGGCGTCGGGCAACCCTGTCTTCCTCAAGATCATCGAAGAGATCAGGGACGCCCTTGCCCGGCAGTCCACCCTCCTGAACCAACTCGGGGACCGACGACGCCAGTCGGACCTTGAGCACCGGGCGCTCGTAGAGGCGATCGTCGGCGGCTCCGAGGAAGCGGCGGTGCAGGCCATGGCCGCGCACCTCGAACACGTCGAGATCACGCTCAACACGATCGTGCGGCCCGGTACCGCACAGCACCCCCCCCAGATGAAGGCGAAGAAACAGCATGAGTGACCGCACCCTGACTGCGGCCCCCGCCGGTCCCGCCGATCCCGTATCGACATCCCCACATGTCGACGCGGGTGACGAGGGTTACAGCAAGGACCTGAAGTCCCGCCACATCAACATGATCGCGATCGGCGGGGCGATAGGCACCGGCCTGTTCCTGGGCGCCGGCGGCCGCATGGCCGGAGCGGGCCCGTCCCTCGCCATCGCCTACGCGGTCTGTGGCGTCTTCGCCTTCTTCGTCGTGCGCGCGCTCGGCGAACTGGTCCTGTACCGCCCCTCCTCCGGCGCCTTCGTCTCGTACGCCCGTGAATTCATGGGGGAGAAGGGCGCCTTCGCCGCCGGCTGGCTGTACTTCCTCAACTGGTCGACCACGGCAGTGGCAGACATCACAGCGGCCGCGACGTACGCCCATTTCTGGGCCATGTTCAGCGACGTACCGCAGTGGGTGCTCGCCCTGATCGCCCTCGCCGTGGTCCTGACCGCGAACCTGATCTCGGTGAAGTACTTCGGCGAGATGGAGTTCTGGTTCGCGATCGTCAAGGTCGCCGCGCTGGTCGTCTTCATGGCCATCGGCATCTACCTGGTCGCCACCCAGCACCAGCTCGACGGCCACACCCCCGGCTTCTCCACGATCACCGACGGCGGCGGCCTGTTCCCGGTCGGCATGCTGCCGATGCTCCTGGTCATCCAGGGTGTCGTCTTCGCGTACGCCTCGGTGGAGCTGTGCGGCGTCGCGGCGGGCGAGACGAAGAACCCCGAGAAGATCATGCCGAAGGCGATCAACTCGATCATGTGGCGCGTCGGCATCTTCTACGTCGGCTCGGTCATCCTCCTGGCGCTGCTGCTCCCGTACACGTCGTACTCCGGCAACGAGAGCCCCTTCGTCACCGTCATGAACAAGCTCGGCGTAGCGGGCGCGGCGGACGTCATGAACCTCGTCGTCCTGACGGCGGCCCTCTCCAGCCTGAACTCGGGCCTGTACTCCACCGGCCGCATCCTGCGCTCCATGGCCCTCTCGGGCTCCGCGCCCAAGTTCACGGGCCGCATGAACAAGGGCCAGGTCCCGTACGGCGGCATCCTGCTCACCGCCGGCTTCGGTGTCCTGGGCGTCGGCCTGAACTACGTGATGCCGGGCGAGGCCTTCGAGATCGTCCTGAACTTCGCGTCGATCGGCATCCTCGGCACCTGGGGCATGATCATGCTCTGCTCGCTGCTCTTCTGGCACCGCTCCAAGGACGGCCGGGTCACGCGCCCGTCGTACCGTCTCCCCTGGGCCCCGTACACGCAGATCGTCACCCTGTTCTTCCTCGCCAGCGTCGTCGTCCTGATGTGGTGGGGCGGCGGAGTCGGCCGTACGACCGTGATGTGCCTCCCGCTGATCGCGGCGGCGCTGGTGGGCGGCTGGTTCGTGGTCCGCAAGCGGGTCGCGGCGCTGGCAGCAGACCGCGCCTAGGACGCGCCCCCGGACGCACTACGGGCGCGTCCTCAATCGCCGGACGGGCTTGATTTCCCGCCCGGGACCCGATTGGCCGACGCGGCTCAACCAGAGCCGCGTCGGCAAGCCCCACAACAGCCGCGCGCCGCGGCCGCGCCGCACAATGCTGCCGCTTCGGCGAGCTCGGCCGTGTCCGGCGAAGGCAGCCGCTTCGCCTGCGCCGAAGCACCCCCGCCGATTTCAGCCCGTCCGGCGTTTGAGGACCGGGGTCTGGGGGCGGAGCCCCAGTTTCGGGAAGGGGCGGGGCGGGGTGGGGAAAGAATTCTCCGCCACCAGCACCCCCGCAGTCGCGGCGATGTGCGGACAGCTGTCCGCCGGCAGCCGCGCGTACGTCCCCCGCCACGCCCGCTCCTCCGCCTCCCGCGCCCCCGCCGGCAGCGCCGGCGCCACCGCGTCCAGCGCCGCGAACGACAGCGTCTGGTCCACGAAGACGTGGTAGATCCGTACCGCCTCCGCGTCCGGAAACCCGGCCCCGCGCAGGATCCCGAGGATCGTCTCCACCGCCTGGATCTCATACGCCCGCCCCGTAACCCGCGCACACGTCAGCATCGCCGCCTGCGGATGCGCCTGGTACTCGGCGTGCATCATCAGCCCCAGCGTGCGCAGATCCGCCCGCCACTCCCCACTCGGCCGGAACCGCCGCAGCGTACGCCCGATGAGCTCGTCCGCGACCGCGAGCAGCAGATCATCAGTGTCCCGGAAGTACCGGTAGAGCGCACTGGGATCGGCCCCAAGCGCCGCCCCGAGCCGCCGCACTGTCAGTGCCGCCGCCCCGTGCTCCCTGATCAGCCGCAGCGCGGTCTCCACGATCAGCTGCTCCGACAGCACCGTGCCCTGCTTCGTGGGCCTCCTGCGTCGGCGCGCCTCCTCCGCCACCACTCGCTCACCCATGCGCGGACCTTACGACAACACCGTTGACCTGTAGAGGGCCGGGAGAGTTCGATGTGCGCGCCGCCACCAGCGCTCACGATCGGAATCACACCCATGCGCAAAACCCACCCCGCCGACCTCGTCTTCACCGGCGGCCCCGTCCTCACCCTCGACGCCGCCCGCACCCGCGCCACCACCGTCGCCGTCACCGGCGACCGCGTCACCGCAGTCGGCCACGACGAGGTACGCGACCTCATCGGCCCGAAGGCCGAAGTCGTCGACCTCGCCGGGAAACTGCTCATCCCCGGCTTCCAGGACGCCCACATCCACCCAGTCTCAGCCGGCCTGGAAATGGCCCGGTGCGACCTGACGGCCGCCCGTACGGCCGCGGAAACCCTCGCAGCGGTACGGGCGTACGCCGAAACCCACCCCGAAGAGGAGTGGATCACCGGCGGCGGCTGGTCCATGGAGGCCTTCGCAGGAGGCGCCCCCACCAAGGACCTGCTCGACGCGATCGTCCCCGGCCGCCCCGTCTACCTCCCCAACCGTGACCACCACGGAGCCTGGGCCAACAGTCGCGCCCTCGCCCTCGCCGGCATCGACCGCACCACCCCCGACCCCGCCGACGGCCGGATCGAGCGGGACGCCCACGGCGAGCCCACCGGCCTCCTCCAGGAGGGCGCCATGGACCTGGTGGCCCGCCTCACCCCGCCCTCCACGCCCGCCGACCGGCTCGCCGCCCTGCTCCGCGCCCAGCGACTGCTCCACTCGTACGGCATCACCGCCTGGCAGGACGCCATCGTCGGCACGTTCGGTGCGATGGAAGACCCCGCCGACGCCTACGTCGCCGCCGCCCGCGACGGCTCCCTCACCGCCCGGGTCACCGGCGCCCTCTGGTGGGACCGCGAACGCGGCGCCGAGCAGATCCCGGAACTCGTCGCCCGGCGCCAGGAGTTGAGCGACGGACGCTTCCGCGCCGGATCGGTGAAGATCATGGTGGACGGAGTCGCCGAGACGGGCACCGCCGCCCTCCTCACCCCGTACCTGGACGGCTGCGGCTGCCCCACCGCCAACCGGGGCACCAGCTTCATCGACCCCGCCGACCTGCGCCGGTACGTCACCGAGCTGGACGCACTCGGCTTCCAGGCCCACTTCCACGCCCTCGGCGACCGCGCCGTACGCGAGGCCCTTGACGCCGTCGAAGCGGCCCGCAGCACCAACGGATGGCGCGACACCCGCCCCCACCTCGCCCACCTGCAAGTCGTCCACCCCGACGACATCGGCCGCTTCCGGCAGCTCGGCGCCACCGCCAACATCCAGCCCCTGTGGGCCGCGCACGAACCGCAGATGGACGAACTGACCATCCCCTTCCTGGGGCCGGAGAGGGCCGGCCACCAGTACCCCTTCGCGGCGCTGCTGCGCTCCGGCGCCACCCTCGCCGCGGGCAGCGACTGGCCGGTCAGCAGCCCCGACCCGCTGCACGGCATCCACACCGCCGTCAACCGCGTCGAACCCGGCGGCACCGGACCCGTCTTCCTCCCGGAGCAGCGCATCGGCCTGACCGCCGCCCTCGCCGCGTACACGGCGGGCTCCGCCCACGTGAACCACCTCGACGACACCGGCAGCGTCCGCGCCGGATCCCTCGCGGACCTGGTGGTACTGGACCGCGACCCGTACGCGGCGCCCCCCGGCGAAATCGCCGCGACCCGCGTCGCCCGCACCTACATCGGCGGGCAGCAGGTCTACGACGCCGGTCTGTAGAGCGAGTACGGTCGGGAAAACGGGGCGTACTCGTCGCGCGAGGAAGGAAGTTCACGTATGACACAGCAGGTCCAAGGCGTAATCGCACCGGGGAAGAACGAGCCGGTGCGGGTGGAGACCATCCTCGTCCCGGACCCGGGACCGGGTGAGGCCGTCGTCAGGATCCAGGCGTGCGGCGTCTGCCACACCGACCTGCACTACAAGCAGGGCGGCATCAACGACGACTTCCCCTTCCTCCTCGGCCACGAGGCGGCGGGCATCGTCGAGTCGGTCGGCGAAGGCGTCACCGACGTCGCCCCCGGCGACTTCGTCATCCTCAACTGGCGTGCGGTGTGCGGCCAGTGCCGGGCCTGCCTGCGCGGACGTCCCCAGTACTGCTTCGACACCCACAACGCCCAGCAGAAGATGACCCTGCTGGACGGCACCGAGCTGTCCCCGGCGCTCGGCATCGGCGCGTTCGCCGAGAAGACCCTCGTCGCGGCCGGCCAGTGCACCAAGGTCGACCCGTCCGTCTCGCCCGCCGTCGCGGGCCTGCTCGGCTGCGGCGTCATGGCCGGCATCGGCGCCGCCATCAACACCGGCCAGGTCGCCCGCGGCGACTCGGTCGCCGTCATCGGCTGCGGCGGCGTCGGCGACGCGGCGATCGTGGGCGCCAGGCTCGCGGGCGCGGCGAAGATCATCGCCGTCGACATCGACGACCGCAAGCTTCAGACCGCCCGCACCATGGGCGCCACCCACACCGTCAACTCCCGCACCACGGACCCCGTCGAAGCCATCCGCGAGCTCACCGGCGGATTCGGCGCCGACGTCGTCATCGAGGCGGTGGGCCGCCCCGAGACGTACAAGCAGGCGTTCTACGCCCGGGACCTGGCCGGCACCGTGGTCCTGGTCGGCGTCCCCACCCCGGACATGCGGCTCGAACTGCCGCTCATCGACGTCTTCGGCCGCGGTGGAGCCCTCAAGTCGTCCTGGTACGGCGACTGTCTGCCCTCCCGCGACTTCCCGATGCTCGTCGACCTGCACCAGCAGGGCCGTATCGACCTCGCGGCCTTCGTCACCGAGACCATCGGCCTCGGCGACATCGAGAAGGCCTTCGCGCGCATGCACGAGGGCGACGTACTGCGCTCGGTGGTGAAGTTCGCATGACGAACGCACCCGCACGCATCGACCACCTGGTCACCTCGGGCACCTTCTCCCTCGACGGCGGCACCTGGGACGTCGACAACAACGTCTGGATCGTCGGCGACGACACCGAGGCGATCGTCATCGACGCGGCCCACGACTCTGACGCCATCGCCGCCGCACTCGGCGGCCGTACCCTGCGCGCGATCGTCTGCACGCACGCCCACAACGACCACATCGACGCCGCCCCGGCCCTCGCCGCCGCCACGGGCGCCCCCATCCTGCTCCACCCCGACGACCTGCCCCTGTGGAAGCACACCCACCCCGACCGCGCCCCCGACGGCGAGCTCACCGACGGCCAGACCCTCACCGTCGCAGGCACCACGCTGACCGTCCTGCACACCCCGGGCCACGCACCCGGCGCGGTCTGCCTGTACGCGCCGGAGCTGGCCACCGTCTTCACCGGCGACACCCTCTTCCAGGGCGGCCCCGGTGCCACCGGCCGGTCCTTCTCCCACTTCCCGACGATCGTCGACTCGATCCGTGACCGGCTGCTCACCCTCCCGCCGGACACGGAGGTACGTACCGGCCACGGCGACGCCACCACCATCGGCGCGGAGGCCCCGCACCTCCAGGAGTGGATCACCAGGGGGCACTGAAAACAGAAGAACCCCCAGCTGAGCTGGGGGTTCTTCGCTGGTGTCCGAGGGGGGACTTGAACCCCCACGCCCGATAAAGGGCACTAGCACCTCAAGCTAGCGCGTCTGCCATTCCGCCACCCGGACAAGGTGTCTGTCTTGCGGCCCTGGGCCGTTCCGACGTGGAAAACCATAGCAAACATTCAGACCCCCTGATCACACCCCCTGGTCAGCAGCGGGAGGATGAGGGGGACCACCAGCAACGCCAGTGGGAGGAAGCAGCGTGAGCGAGTCGAAGACGGCCGGCCAGGACAGGACGGTCTCGGGCGAGGACGAGGTCGTCGATCTCTGTCGTGACTTGATCAGGATCGACACCAGCAACTACGGAGACCACTCGGGCCCCGGAGAGCGGGCCGCCGCGGAGTACATCGCCGAAAAGCTCGCCGAGGTGGGGCTCGAACCGCAGATCTTCGAGTCCCACCCGGGGCGGGCCTCCACCGTGGCCAGGATCGAGGGCGAGGACCCGTCGAAGCCGGCGCTGCTCATCCACGGGCACACCGACGTCGTACCGGCCAACGCCCAGGACTGGACGCACCACCCCTTCGCGGGCGAGATCGCGGACGGCTGCGTGTGGGGCCGGGGCGCGGTCGACATGAAGGACATGGACGCGATGACCCTCGCGGTCGTACGCGACAGGATGCGCAGCGGCCGCAAACCCCCGCGCGACATCGTGCTGGCCTTCCTCGCCGACGAGGAGGCGGGCGGTACGTACGGGGCGCGGCATCTCGTCGACAAGCACCCCGGCCTCTTCGAGGGCGTCACGGAGGCGATCGGCGAGGTCGGCGGCTTCTCCTTCACCGTCAACGAGAACCTGCGGCTGTATCTCGTCGAGACGGCGCAGAAGGGCATGCACTGGATGCAGCTCACCGTGGACGGCACGGCGGGGCACGGCTCGATGACCAACAACGACAACGCGATCACGGAGCTGTGCGAGGCCGTGGGGCGGCTCGGGCGGCACAAGTGGCCGGTGCGGATGACCAAGACCGTACGGTCCTTCCTGGACGAGCTATCGGACGCGCTCGGCACCCCGCTCGACCCCGAGGACATGGACGCGACGCTCGCCAAGCTCGGCGGCATCGCGAAGATGATCGGCGCCACACTGCGCAACTCCGCCGCCCCGACCATGCTCGGCGCGGGCTACAAGGTGAATGTGATCCCGGGGCAGGCCACGGCGCATGTCGACGGGCGCTTCCTGCCCGGTTACGAGGACGAGTTCCTCACCGACCTCGACCGGATCCTCGGCCCGCGCGTGCGGCGCGAGGACGTGCACGGCGACAAGGCCCTGGAGACGAGCTTCGACGGGGACCTCGTCGAAGCGATGCAGGTGGCGCTGAGGGCCGAGGACCCCATCGCGCGGGCCGTCCCGTACATGCTCTCCGGCGGCACCGACGCCAAGTCCTTCGACGACCTGGGGATCCGCTGCTTCGGCTTCGCGCCGCTGAAGCTGCCGCCCGAGCTCGACTTCGCCGGGATGTTCCACGGCGTCGACGAGCGAGTCCCGGTGGACGGGCTGAAGTTCGGCGTACGCGTCCTGGACCGCTTCCTGGACAAGTGCTGAAACGACTTTCCAACTAATCGGCCGGACGTGCTATTTGACTGAAAAGAGTGAATGAGACCATACGCTAGTAGCTCCGTTGCTTTCCCTTCGTTACAGGGTGTGCGGTCCGCGGCTGGGATCGCATTTGCCAACTAGGAGGAAAAGTAATGATCAAGAAGGTCGTCGCTGCTGCGGCTGCTACTGGTGGTCTGGTTCTCGCCGGCGCGGGTATGGCCGTCGCTGACTCGGGTGCCCAGGGTGCTGCTGTCGGGTCCCCCGGTGTGCTTTCGGGCAACGTCGTTCAGGCCCCGATCCACGTGCCGGTGAACGTGTGCGGCAACACGGTCTCCGTGATCGGGCTGCTGAACCCCGCCTTCGGCAACACCTGCGTCAACAAGTGACGTTGTGCGTGAACCCGTAAGGGTCTGAGTCCCAGGTGGCCCCGGAGTGCGCTGCAACGCACTCCGGGGCCACCTGGGAATTCGGCCCGCGGCCGGCACAACGTTCCGCGGGCATTCGGTGAAGGCAAAAGGCAGAGGAACGTACCAATGCGTCAGGTAACGAGAAAGAGCCTGATCACCGTGGCGGCCGCGAGTGGTCTGCTGGCCATGAGCGGCGGCAACGCGCACGCCGGCTCAGGGGCCGAAGGGTCCGCCTCGGGCTCCCCGGGCGTACTCTCCGGGAATTCCGTGCAGGCTCCCGTGCATGTCCCGGTCAACGTGTGCGGGAACACCGTGAACGTCATCGGCGTGCTCAATCCGGCGATGGGCAACAGCTGCGCCAACGGCTCGAAGAGCCCGCGGCCCGGCAAGGGCAACGGCGGCGGATCGGCGGCCGAGGGGCGCACGAGCGACTCACCCGGTGTCGGCTCGGGCAACAACGTCCAGGCACCGGTCCACGTGCCCGTGAACGCCTGCGGGAACACGGTCACCGTCGGCGGCCTCGGCAACGCGGCCACGGGCAACGACTGCGCCAACGACTCGACCGGCACCCCGCCGGGTCAGGGCCCCGGGAAGCCTCCGGGCAAGCCGGGTGAGCCGGGAAAGCCGGGAAAGCCGGGTGAGCCGGGCAAGCCCGGAGAGCCGACGGAGCCCACGCAGCCGGGCAAGCCGGGTAAGCCGGGGACTCCCGGCGAACCCACGGAGCCCGGTGTGCCGGCGGACCCGGACGAGCCGGCGACGCCCGGCAGCCCGGACGACCCGGCCGGCCAGAACGGCCCGGACACCCAGACCGTCACCCAGCCCAAGGGCAGCGACGTGCTCGCGCAGACCGGCGCCGACGCTCCGCTCGGCGTGGTGATCCCGGCAGGCGCGGGGCTGCTGCTGGCCGGTGCGGTGCTGTACCGCCGGTCGCGGTCGGCGACGTAAGGCAGGAAATGTGCCGGTACGGCCGGCATGCGACGGAGCGGGCCCCGCGAGTGCGGCGGCCCGCTCCGTCTTCACCAGGTGGGACGCGGCTGGCGGATGATCCGCCTGCGCAGCCGCACGCGGCGGCTGCCGTCCCGGCGCAGAGTCAGTCGGTCCAACTCCCAGTGTCCGTACTCGGCATGGTCGGTCAGCAGGCGCGTCGCATCCTTGCGGGAGACCCCGCGTGGCACGTACACGTCGACAAATTCGTATTCCGGCATCGCATCTATTGTGCGTCCAGAGCCCGAGTACGGATAGCGTCTGCACTATGTCTGATGCTGCGCAGCCCACCGCTGCCGAGGTACGCGCCGCCGCCGAGGCGGTCAAAGTCGCGCTCGACCGTCACCTCGACGCGGTCGAACGCCGCACCGGGGACGACGACCCTGCCGTCTATGACGCGTTCAACGCGCTTGCCGCGGCCGCTGAGGCGTACGACGAGCGGCTCTACGACCGCTACGACGAGGTCACGCCCTTCGAGATTCCGGGATCCGACGACTCCCTGCCGCCTTACACCGGGCCGGAGGAGCCCAACGCGGTCAGCGTCCTGATCCGCCGTGACTACGCGGTGGTGGAGACGCAGCGGCTGCTCGCCCAGGCGCAGCGGATCGCCGATCTCGACCCGGACGTCGACGCCCCGCCGATCGAGGTGGAGGTCGATGCCGAGGTCGGCGCCGAGGAGCGCGGCAACGCGGTGGCGATCGTCGGCGGCAGCGTTCATGCCGCCCTCGGAGTGCTCTTCGGGGAGTACGAACCGGATGAAATCGCTTCCCGGCACAAGGAATTCGGCCTGGAGGAGGGCGACTCCACCCTGTGGGTGGCCGCTTCGGAAGACCTGCCCGAGCCGGGGGAGTGGCTGAGCGCCCCCTTCGAGCAGATCGATCCGCAGCGGGTCGTGTGCCGCTTCGATGTCAGCTCGGTCTTCGACGACGAGTTCGACGAGGCCGACGGTCCCGACCAGGTCTGACCGCCGGCCTGCGCCGGGTGTTCGCTACGTCGCCGGCTGCTCGGCCGGGGGCTGGAGCAGGGTGCGCAGGCGCGTGGTGCGGGGCCGGTCCGGGATTTCGGCCACCGCGCGGGGCAGGGCCTGGTCGACTCCGTGGACCACGGACAGGTGCCGTTCGCCGCGGCTGAACGCGGTGTAGATCCACGGGCGGCTCAGCGCCGGGGCGGCGTCGCCGGGCAGCACGACCACGACCGCGGGCCACCGCATCCCGGTCGCCTGGTGCGCGGTGAGCGCCCAGGCGTGCCGCACCGCGCTCTCCACTCTCTCCTTGGGTACGACGACGGGCGTGCCCTCGCAGTCGAGGTGCAGTCCGTCGGCGTCTGCCGACACGACCGTGCCGGGCAGCGTCCGGCCGGGCGCCGGGACGTACGCGACCCGGTCTCCCGGGTCGAAGCCGCCGAACCGGCCCGGGCCGGGGTTGAGCCGCTGCTTGAGCGCGGCGTTCAGCGCGCGGGTGCCCGCGGAGCCGCCGTGGCCAGGGGTGATCACCTGGGTCTGCGCGGGGGAGACCCCGAAGGCGCGCGGCACCGAGTCGGCGACCAGCTGGACGGTACGGTGCACGGCCTCGCCCGCGTCACGGACGGGGACGATCACCACCTCCTTGCCGGGCGCCTCCACCTGGTTCAGCTCCCCGATCCCGATGCTGGAGACCAGCTCGCCGATCGGCCCGGGATCGGGCGTACGCGAAACGACATGCGGGCACGCGCGGGCGGCCAGCAGGTCCGCGAAGACCCGGCCCGCGCCGGCGGACGACAGGATGCCGGGGTCGCCGCTGAGGACGAGCCTGGTGCCGTCCGCAAGCGACTCCACGAGGATCGCGGCGGTCTCGACGTCCAGCTGCGGGGCGTCCAGCACGACCAGCAGATCGAGGGCGAGCGTGCCGTCCTCGTCCCGGCCGGGGCCTTCGGACCCGGCGACCAGCCCGGAGAGGGTGACGGACGCCGACGCGTCGCCGATCGCGTCGGCGACGCGCCGTCGGCCGTCGGCGCTGTGTGACGCGGCGTACGCCCGCAGGCCGGCCCCGCGTGCCACGGCGACCAGCGCGGCCGGTTCGGCGCGGGCGGCCTCGCCGCCGCTGTGGGCGACCAGGCCGTTCGCCGCGACGGCGCGGATCAGCTCGGCGGCGGAGGGCGGGACGGGCCCCGCGTCCCAGCCGGTTGCTTCCTTCGCTTCGCTCCCGAACGTACTGGCCAGCCGGGCGAGCCCGTCGGCGAGGCTTTCCTCGGCGAGGGCGTACCGCTCGAGCCCCAGCAGAACCTCCACGGGCTCGGCGCCCTCGTCGGCTCCGCCGTCCTCCGCACCGTCCTGGAAGACCAGCACCACACCCTCGGCGACGGCGTTCTGGATGGCCTCGTCCGGGTCGGGCACCTTGTGCTCGGCGAGCGCCTTGCGGACGGCGCCGGATTCCAGGGCGGTGTGGCCCTGGACCGCCGCCCGCTCCAGGAGCCAGCCGACGAGGGCCACCGTCCTGCGCTCGTCGCCCGGACCGCACTGGGCGCCGAGCAGGGCGCGCGCGAACCCGTCGGCCTGTTCGGGCCGCACGCCCGGTACGGACAGCAGCTGCCAGGGGTCGTCGCGCAGTACCTGCCCGGCCTGCTCCCCGAGGACGCCCGCGACCGCCCCGGCGAGCGCCTCCGGGGCACCGCCCTCGGCCAGCACGTCCCGTACGGAACCCACGGCCTCGGGCGCGACGGCGACCGCCACAGTCGCCTGCGCCACCGGCGTGGGAGCCGGAGCGGAAGCGGGGGCGGGCGCGACACGGCGCGGAGGGGGCGCCGGGGACGAGAACACCTCCCCGGACTTGGCGCCGCTCTCCACGGCCCGTACGGCCGCGAGCAGATCGGCGGCCTGCCCGCTCAGCTTGGCACCGGCTTCGACGGGTGCGGTCTTCTCGGCCTTGCGCCGCTCAATCCGCTCCCGCAACGCCCGCTGGGCAGCAAGCTCAGCCTCAGCCTCGGACAACTGCGGCGCCGTGGCCGCCTCTGCACCCTGCGCCGCGCCTTCACCGGCCCCGGCCGGCAGGCCCGCGGTGTCGTCTTCGGCGGACAGGTTCGTGGCGTCCGCCGGATCTCCGCCGTCGGCGGACGGGCTTTCGGTGTCCGACGGGTTCTCGTCGGGACCGCTTGAGGGTCCTTCGTCGGCGGTGTTCACGGTGGTACCTGCGTTCTCGTTCGCGTCCGTCGGGGCCGCTGCCGCACGCGCGGCCCCAGCGTCGGCTCCGGGGCCGGGCTCGGTGTGGGGCTTCGTGTTGTCCCCGGCGGCTCCCGGCGCCGGGCGCGCGGGTTCGGCGGTCGGCTCGTCGCGGTGTTCGGCCGGGGGTCCGGGGGTTGCCCCCCGGGGAAGCGCAGTCACAGCGTGCTCCAGTCCTGGTCGGGATAGCGGTGCACGGGCGCCGACACATCGTCGAGCGCCTGGCAGATCTCGTCTGGAAGACTAAGCGCCTCCACTGACAATGCCGCCGCGAGCTGCCGCGCGTTGCGTGCGCCCACGAGTGGGGCCACCACTCCGGGCCGGTCGCGGACCCACGCGAGGGCAACTCTGAGGGGGGTTGTCGCCAGGCCGTCCGCGGCTGTCGCCACCGCGTCCACGATCCGGCTCGCCGCGTCGTCGAGGTACGGCGCGACGAACCCGGAGAGGTGCTCCGAGCCGCCGCGCGAGTCCGGCGGGACGGAGCGCCGGTACTTGCCCGTGAGTACGCCCCGGCCGAGTGGTGACGACGGCAGCAGTCCGACACCGAGGTCCAGTGCGGCCGGCAGTACCTCACGCTCGACGCCCCGCTGCAGCAGCGAGTACTCCATCTGCGTGCTGGCGAGCCGGGTACGTACACCGGGCGCCGCGAGCTGCCAGGTGGCGGCCTTCGCCAGCTGCCAGCCGGAGAAGTTCGACACCCCCGCGTACCGCGCCCGCCCGCTGCCGACCGCGATGTCCAGTGCCTGGAGCGTCTCGTCGAGCGGCTTCGCCGAGTCGAAGGCGTGCACCTGCCACACATCGACGTAATCCGTGCCGAGTCGCTCCAGCGACGCGTCGAGCGCCGCCAGCAGATGGCCACGGGAGCCGTCGAAGCGCCGGTCGGGGTCGGGCACGCTGCCCGCCTTGGTCGCAATGACCAGATCGCGCCGCGGAACGAGCCGTTCCACGAGCTGCCCGAGCAGATACTCCGCGTCCCCGTCGCCGTACACGTCCGCTGTGTCGACGAGCGTGCCGCCCGCTTCCCAGAAGGCCTTCAACAGGTCGGCGGCATCGTGCTCGTCGGTGTCCCGGCCCCAGGTGAGGGTGCCGAGCCCGATTCTCGATACGCGCAGGCCCGTGCGGCCGAGATGCCTCTGCTCCATGGGCGCTGAGATTACTGGCCACGGGCCGGGCGGCAGCAGACCCCTGTGGACAACTCACACGGGGTCAGACCGCGGGACGCCCCCTGACGCGGCGCGGCCCCCGCGCGTTAGAGTCGCCGGCACAGGCACGTTACTGATCAGTAAAGGGAGTGGCTATGCGGCTCGGCATCAATCTCGGTTACTGGGGCGCCGGGATGGACAGCGACAATCTGGCCGTCGCCCAGGAAGCGGACCGGCTCGGCTACGACGTCTGCTGGGCCGCCGAGGCCTACGGCTCGGACGCCGCCACCGTGCTCTCCTGGGTCGCCGCCCAGACCGAGAACATCGACGTCGGCTCCGCGATCTTCCAGATCCCGGCCCGTACGCCCGCCATGACCGCGATGACCGCCGCCACCCTCGACTCCCTCTCCGGCGGCCGCTTCCGCCTCGGCCTCGGCGTCTCGGGCCCGCAGGTCTCCGAGGGCTGGTACGGCGTGAAGTTCGACAAGCCGCTGGCCCGCACCCGCGAGTACGTCGAGATCGTCCGCAAGGCCATGTCCCGCGAGCGCCTGTCGTACGAGGGCCAGCACTGGACGCTGCCGCTGCCCGACGGCCCGGGCAAGCCGCTGAAGCTCACGGTCCACCCGCAGCGCGAGCACATCCCGCTCTACATCGCCGCGATCGGCCCCAAGAACCTGGAGCAGACCGGCGAGATCGCCGACGGCGCGCTGCTGATCTTCCCCTCCGCCGAGCACATCGAGGACACCGCGCTCCAGCACCTGCGCGCGGGCCGCGAGAAGGCCGGCAAGACGATGGACGGCTTCGACGTCTGCCCCACCGTGCCGCTCGCGGTCGGTGACGACGTGAACGCGCTGGCCGACACGTTCCGCCCGTACACCGCCCTGTACGTCGGCGGCATGGGCAGCCGCAAGCAGAACTTCTACAACCAGCTCGCGCAGCGCATGGGCTACGAGAAGGAAGCCGCCGAGATCCAGGACAAGTACCTGTCCGGCGACAAGACGGGCGCCGCCGCCGCGATCCCGCACCAGCTGATCGACCAGACGACCCTGCTGGGCTCCGTGGAACGGATCGCCGAGCGGATGCAGGCGTACGCCGCTGCCGGAGTGACGACGCTGACGCTGTCCCCCGCGGGCTTCACGCTCGACGAGCGGATCGCCGCCCTGAGGGCCGGCGCCGACGCTCTGGAGCTCGCCGGTCTGGCGTAATCCCGCAGACGAGAAAGCGGGAGAAGAAGTCTGCGGCCGTGGTGGGGGCTCGGGGGGTCTTCCCCGCCACGGCCGTCATGCACAACAACGCCTCAGGGCCCGCTGGGGTTACGCCCCCGCACTACGCAGGGGTTCGTCATTCTGGCTGAGTTGACCGCCGCAGCTGTTGTCTGCCCTCCCGTACCGCTCTTGACTTGTTCTTTGCGGACGCCTGCACGGCGGTAGACGGAGGTATTCAGTGATGCTGTCGGCCCGAAGTGTCTTTCAGGAAATTCTGGACAACGACGAGCCCTTCCAGCTCTTCTGCTCCATCGCCGCCAGCGGCGAGAGCCAGGGCGGCTGGGAGAACGGCCGCATCGCGGCTCTGGTGCCCGAGAGCATGAGGCACCTCGCTCCGAAGATCACCCGGCACGGCGCCGACGAGGACAAGCACGGCCGGCTCTTCAACGCCCTGCTCAACAAGCGGGAGCTCGAACCGGTCCCGGTCCCTCCGGAGACCGACTACACGATGCTGCTCGAACAGCGCGGCATCGGCCTCGCCCACGACAAGCTGCGCCGCGACGAGCCGCTGACCGAGCAGGACATCCTTGTCTACCTCTCGCACAGCCGGGTGACCGAACAGCGGGCCGCCGACCAGATGGACATGCTGGTCAAGTACTTCGGCGACCATCCCCAGGCGGGCAAGCCGATCAGGATGATCTCCCACGACGAGGAGAACCACCTCGTGTACTGCCACGAGGAACTGCTCCGGCTGGCCCGTGCGGGACACGGCCGTACGATCCAGCGCGTCCTGCGCGAGTGCGCCATGGCGGAGTGCCGCGTCTACCGGGACGTCAGCCTCGCCGTCATGGCCCACATGGGGCGCATCCTGAAGTGGCCGAAGGCCAAGTCCGCCGCGCTCGCCGCGGGCATCCACGCCATGTACGCGTACGAGCGCCTCGGCGGCTGGCGGCGCATGGTGTCCCTGACGATGCCTGAGCGGCGCGATGCGCTGGGCGGGCCGGCGACGTCCGCGGCCGGGATCGCCTGAGCAGCGCGCGGCGGCTGCTGCTCAGAGCCAGCCGCGGCGCTTGAACAGCCGGAACAGGCCGATCTCGGACATCACCATCAGCAGGATCACGGCGGGATAGGCCCACACCCAGCCCAGCTCGGGCATGTGCTTGAAGTTCATGCCGTAGATCCCCGCGACCATCGTCGGGACCGCGGCCATCGCCGCCCACGCCGAGATCTTCCGCATGTCGTCGTTCTGCCGCACGCTCATCTGCGCGAGATGCGCCGACAGGATGTCGGACAGCAGCCGGTCGAGACCCTCCACTTGCTCGTTCGCCCGGGTGAGGTGGTCGCTGACGTCCCTGAAGAACGGCTGCGCGTGGTCGTCGACGAACGGCAGACCGGGGTTCGACAGCCGCAGCATCGGCTGGGCGAGCGGCCCCGTCGCGCGGCGGAATTCGAGCACCTGCCGCTTGAAGGTGTAGATCCGCGCGGCGGTGTTCTTGGAATCGCGGCTGAACGGCGCGAAGACCTCCGCCTCCAGCTCCTCCAGGTCGGTCTGGAGCTCGGCGCCGACCTCTATGTAGTGGTCGACGACGGCGTCGCTCACGGCGTACAGGACCGCGGTCGGACCGTGCCGCAGTACCTCGGGCTCCGCCTCCAGACGGTGCCGTACGGCGGCCAGCGGGGCGCCCTCCCCGTGCCGCACCGTCACCACGAACGAGTCGCCCACGAAGACCATCAGCTCGCCCGTCGTCACGGTGTCGGTCTCCGGCTCGTAGATCACCGGCTTCAGCACCGCGAAGAGCGAGTCGTCGTACACCTCCAGCTTGGGCCGCTGATGGGCCGACAGCGCGTCCTCCACGGCCAGCGGATGCAGCCCGAACTCACTGCTCACGAGATCGAATTCCTTCTCGGTCGGCTCATGGAGCCCGATCCACAGAAAGGCGTCCCCGGCGGAGGCGGCCCGCGCCTCGGCGAGGGCGTCGGACAGATCGGAAGGGCCTTCGGTACGGCGCCCTTCCCGGTAGATGGCACAGTCGACGATCACGGCGCGCATTCTCCCCCGGTACGGGCCCGGGCACACCCCGGAACCGGCTTCGGCCTAGGCTGGCGGCCATGGCCACGCTGATTCTCGTACGCCACGGACGTTCCACCGCCAACACCGCAGGGCTGCTCGCCGGCTGGACGCCAGGTGTCACGCTCGACGAGCGCGGCGCCGCGCAGGCAGCCGCGCTGCCCGGGCGGCTGGCCGACGTGCCGCTCGCCGCCGCCGTCACCAGCCCCCTCGAACGCTGCCGCCAGACCCTTCAGCCGCTGCTCGACGCGCGGCCGGGTCTCCCGCTGCACACCGACGAACGGATAGGGGAGTGTCACTACGGCGACTGGTCGGGCCGCAAGCTCGCCGAGCTCTCCGACGAGCCGCTGATGGCCGCCGTACAGCAGCACCCCTCCTCGGTGACGTTCCCGGGCGGGGAGTCGATGCGGGTCATGCAGGCCCGCGCGGTCGAGGCCGTACGGGACTGGAACGCGCGCATCGAGGCCGAGCACGGCGAGGACGCCGTGTATCTCATGTGCTCTCACGGCGACATCATCAAGTCCGTCGTCGCGGACGCACTCGGCCTTCATCTCGATCTCTTCCAGCGGATTCACGTGGACCCGTGTTCCCTGACAGCCATCCGGTACACCGGGCTCCGCCCCTTTCTCGTGCGCCTCGGCGACACGGGCGACCTCTCCTCGCTGGCGCCGCGCGAGAGCGGCGATGACGGGGACGCGGCCGTAGGAGGCGGCGCAGGCGCACCGTGATCGATCGGCGCAGTAGGGTGGACGCGCCCAAGACCGCGCATACAGACGATTTCCGCGCTTAGATGAGTTCAAGGGAGATCAGGACGTGTCCCGTCAGGTATTCCTCTACGACCCGCCGGACCGCTTCGTCGCCGGTACGGTCGGGCTGCCTGGACGTCGTACGTTCTTCCTCCAGGCATCCGCCGCCGGCCGCGTCACCAGCGTCGCCCTGGAGAAGACCCAGGTGGCCGCGCTCGCCGAGCGCATCGACGAGCTGCTCGACGAAGTGGTACGCCGCACCGGAGGCAACGCCCCCGTACCCGCCGTGGCTCCCGCGGACGTCACCGACAGCGCACCGCTGGACGCCCCCGTCGAGGAGGAGTTCCGCGTCGGCACCATGGCGCTCGCCTGGGACGGCGAGGAACAGCGCATGATCGTCGAGGCGCAGGCCCTCGTCGAGCTGGACGTGGAGACCGAAGAGGATCTCGCGGAGGCCGAGGAACGGCTGCTCCAGGACGAGGAGAACGGCCCGCCGATGCTGCGCGTCCGGCTCAGCGGCGCCCAGGCCAGAGCCTTCGCCAAGCGCGCCCTCGAAGTCGTCAACGCGGGCCGGCCGCCGTGCCCGCTGTGCAGCCTGCCGCTCGACCCGGAGGGACACGTATGCCCGCGTCAGAACGGATACCGCCGCGGAGCGTGACTCCGGCGGACGACGGCCTCCTCACCGTGCTGGCGAAGGGGCAGCTGACGGTGCGCGGACGCGTCCGTGAGGCGTCCAACGCGGTGCTGTACTGCGAGATCGAGTACGAGGGCGTATCGGCGTCCTGCGTGTACAAGCCGGTCGCCGGTGAGCGGCCGCTGTGGGACTTCCCTGACGGCACGCTCGCGCAGCGGGAGGTGGCGGCGTACGAGATCTCCGAGGTGACGGGGTGGGGTCTTGTGCCGCCGACTGTGCTGCGGGACGGGCCGTACGGGGAGGGCATGTGCCAGCTGTGGATCGAGACCGCGTCCGGCGACGGCGGTCCGGGGCTGCTGGCTCTGGTCGAGGACGAGGAGCCCGCGGAGGGCTGGAAGGCCATTGCCTTCGCCGACGTGGGGGAGGGGCGCACGGCGCTCCTCGTGCACGCCGACGATGCGCGCCTGCGGCGCCTGGCGGTGCTGGACGCGGTGATTAACAACGCCGACCGCAAGGGCGGGCATCTGCTGCCGACGGCGGACGGGAAGCTGTACGGCATCGACCACGGGGTCACGTTCAATGAGCAGGACAAGCTGCGCACGTTGTTGTGGGGGTGGGCGGGGGAGCCGTTGACGGCCGAGGCCGTCGAGGTGGTGGCCCGGCTGTCGGAGGAGCTGGCCGAGGGGCGGCCGCTCGCCACCCGCATGGCCGAGCTGATCACGCCGGCGGAGGTGGACGCGCTGCGGGCCAGGGTGACGGCGCTGCGCACGACGGGGCGCCACCCGGAGCCGAGCGGGGAGTGGCCGGCGATTCCTTGGCCGCCGGTGTAGGCGCGGGTGCGGCTGCCGCCCCGTGCAAGAGTGCGTAACCGGACACGTTTTCCTATCCGGTTCGTATCCGGAACGTGCGTCCGGTTACGCTCAAGGCATGCATGCCTGGCCCGCTTCTGAGGTCCCCGCCCTGCCTGGCAAGGGCCGCGACCTCCAGATCCACGACACCGCGACCAGTGGGTTGGTTTCCCTCGACCCCGGTCCCGTCGCCCGTATCTATGTCTGCGGCATCACGCCGTACGACGCGACCCACATCGGTCACGCGGCGACGTACAACGCGTTCGACCTTGTGCAGCGCGTGTGGCTCGACACCAAGCGGCAGGTTCATTACGTCCAGAACGTCACGGACGTAGACGATCCGCTGCTGGAGCGGGCGATCCGCGACGGACTCGACTGGACCGAACTCGCGGAGCGCGAAACCACGCTGTTCCGCGAGGACATGACCGCCCTGCGGATGCTCCCGCCGCAGCACTACATCGGCGCCGTCGAGGCCATACCGGGCATCGTGCCGCTCATCGAGCGGCTGCGGGACGCGGGCGCGGCGTACGAGCTCGAAGGGGATGTGTACTTCTCCGTCGAGGCCGACCCGCACTTCGGCGAGGTGTCCGGCCTCGACGCCGACGCGATGCGGCTGCTGTCCGCCGAGCGCGGCGGCGACCCAGAGCGCCCCGGCAAGAAGAACCCGCTCGACCCGATGCTCTGGATGGCCGCCCGTGCGGGCGAGCCGAGCTGGGACGGCGCCTCGCTGGGCCGCGGCAGGCCCGGCTGGCACATCGAGTGCGTGGCGATCGCCCTGGACCACCTGGGGATGGGCTTCGACGTGCAGGGCGGCGGATCGGACCTCGCCTTCCCGCACCACGAGATGGGGGCGTCCCACGCCCAGGCGCTGACGGGCGAGTACCCGTTCGCCAAGACGTACGTACACGCCGGAATGGTCGCTCTGGACGGCGAGAAGATGTCCAAGTCCAAGGGCAACCTGGTCTTCGTCTCGAAGCTGCGCCGCGACGGCGTCGACCCGGCCGCCATCCGCCTCACGCTGCTCGCGCACCACTACCGGGCCGACTGGGAGTGGACGGACCAGGTGCTCGAAGACGCCCTGGAGCGGCTCGGCCGCTGGCGTGCGGCCGTGTCCCGGCCCGACGGTCCCTCCGCCGACGACCTGGTCGAGGAGATCCGCGAGGCGCTCTCCAACGATCTCGACGCCCCGGCCGCACTCGCCGCCGTGGACCGCTGGGCCGCCCTCCAGGCGTCCGAAGGCGGTACGGACGAAGGCGCGCCCGGTGTCGTCTCGCGCGCCGTCGACGCACTGCTCGGCGTGGCTCTGTAGTCGTTTTCCGGACCTTCCCGCCCCCGGCCCTCTCATGGAGAGGGCCGGGGGCGGCTCCGTCTCACTCCTCTGTGGAGTCTTCCGTTCCGTCCGCGCTGTCGGAAGGCGGCTCCGCGCGAGGCGGCTTGGGCGGTCGCGTACGGCCGCTGGAGCTGTCGCGCAGGTACGTACCGGAGCCCTCGCCCCCGTCCGTCGCATGGCCGTGGCCGGCGCCCGGCCCGCCGTCACGCCGTCGCAGATACCGCTCGAACTCGCGGGCGATGGCCTCGCCCGTCGCCTCCGGAAGCTCCGCGGTGTCCCGCGCCTCCTCCAGCGACTGCACGTACTCGGCGACTTCGCTGTCCTCGGCGGCCAGTTGGTCGACGCCGACCTGCCACGCCCGCGCGTCCTCGGGGAGTTCGCCGAGCGGGATCCGCAGATCGATGAGGTCTTCGAGGCGGTTGAGGAGCGCCAGCGTGGCCTTGGGGTTCGGAGGCTGCGAGACGTAGTGCGGAACGGCGGCCCACAGGCTCACGGCAGGAACGCCCGCGTGCGTACAGGCCTCCTGGAGGATTCCGACGATGCCGGTGGGGCCTTCGTACCTGGTCTCCTCCAGATCCATGGTCCGCGCCAGATCCGCGTCCGACGTCACGCCGCTGACCGGCACCGGCCGGGTGTGCGGGGTGTCGCCGAGCAGCGCGCCCAGGATCACGATCATCTCGACGCCCAGTTCGTGGGCGAAGCCGAGGATCTCGTTGCAGTACGAGCGCCAGCGCATGGATGGCTCGATGCCGCGGACCAGGACGAGGTCACGGGGCTTGTCGCCGCCGATCCGTACGACGGAGAGCCGGGTGGTGGGCCAAGTGATCTTGCGGACGCCGCCGTCGATGAACACCGTGGGCCGGTTGACCTGGAAGTCGTAGTAGTCCTCGGCGTCGAGCGCCGCGAAGACCTCGCCCTTCCATTCCCGGTCCAGATGCGCGACCGCGGTGGAGGCTGCGTCGCCGGCGTCGTTCCAGCCCTCGAACGCGGCCACCATGACCGGGTCGATCAGCTCGGGAACCCCCTCGAGCTCGATCACCCAGTGCCCCCTTTCGAAGTTCCCTTGTACACGCACCAACCTTAAGGCTTTCAGCAGGTGCGGCGACGCCTGATGCGAATGAGGGAAGCGTGCCCTGCGTCCGCCGAATCATTCGAGATCAGAGCCCCGACGTCTGCCTGGTGCTCTGCATCGCTCTACAGCGTCGAGCGCAGCCACTGCTCGACGCTCGCGATGTGCACCGTCGCCCACGACCTGGCGGCTTCAACGTCCTGGTCGCGCAGGGCGGCGAGGATCGCGCGGTGCTCGTGGAGCGTGCGGCTGACCGCGTCCTCCTGGGTCAGTCCGCGCCAGATACGAGCCCGGGTGGTCGGCCCGGAGAGCCCGTCAAGCAGCGAACACAGTACCGAGTTGCCGGAGCCCCGCACGATGCGGCGGTGGAATTCGAGGTCGCTCGCGACCAGCTCCTCGACGGACGGGTCGGGCCCCAGGGCGTCCAACTGGGCGCTCAGCGCGCCCAGTTCCGCCTCACTGATCCGGGTGGCGGCCATCGCGGTGGCGGCGGGCTCCAGGATGCGGCGTACGGCGAGGAACTCCAGCACCGTGTCGTCCCGGTGGAAGTCCACGACGAAACTCATCGCTTCGAGCAGGAGTTGCGGATCGAGGCTGGTGACGTATGTGCCGTCGCCCTGGCGTACGTCGAGGATGCGGATCAGCGACAGGGCGCGTACCGCCTCGCGCAGCGAATTGCGCGACAGCCCCAGCTCGGCGGCGAGCTCGCTCTCCTTGGGGAGGCGGTCGCCGGGGCGCAGGGCCCCCGAGACGATCATTTCCTTGATCTTCTCGATCGCCTCGTCGGTGACAGCCACGGTGTGTCTCCTAGTCGCTTCGCTCAGACATCCGATGTCTGGCCCCATTATGTGGGTACGAAGCGACCGTGAGTAAGCCCGTGAGCGGGCCCATGGGTAAGGGGCAGCCGCCTGTGCGGCTGCCCCTTACCGGACGCCTTTTCAGGACCTGCGGCCCAGCACGTCCTCGACCTCGGCGCGGAGCTCGTCCGTGGCCAGGCCGCGGATCGTCAGCGTCGTACGGCGGCGCAGTACGTCGTCCGCCGTCTCGGCCCACTCGTGGTCGCGGGCGTACACGACCTGCGCCCAGATCTCCGGCGCGTCCGGGTGGATCCGCTTGGCCAGCGCCGCGTCCTCGTTGGCCAGGCGCGCGATGTCGAAGGACAGCGAGCCGTAGTGCGTGGCCAGGTGGCGTGCGGTGTCCGCGGCCATCCGCGGGCCCGGCGTACCGCCGTCGACGAGCAGCCGGTGGGCGACCGCGTTCGGGTTGGAGATGCCCGGCAGCGGCTGCCTCTTCGGCAGGCGCGAGATCGGCTCCATGTCCTCGCCCAGCGGGTGGCCGGGCAGGGCGGCGAGCTTGTTCATGACCGTACGCCCGATGTGACGGAACGTCGTCCACTTGCCGCCCGCGACCGACAGCATGCCGCCGCGTCCCTCGGTGACGACCGTCTCGCGCTTGGCCTTTGAGGTGTCGCCGGGACCCCCGGGCAGCACCCGCAGACCCGCGAAGGAGTACGTGATCAGGTCGCGGGACAGCTGCTGGTCGCGGATCGAGTAGGCGGCCTCGTCCAGGATCTGGGCGATGTCCTTCTCGTTGACGGCGACGTCCGCAGGGTCGCCCTCGTACTCCTCGTCGGTCGTACCCAGCAGGAGCTGGTCCTCCCACGGCAGCGCGAAGGTGATGCGGTACTTGTCGATGGGCGTCGCCAGCGCGGCCCGCCAGGGGGCGGTGCGCTTGAGGACCAGGTGCGCGCCCTTGGAGAGCCGGATGGAGGGAGCGGCGTCCGGGTTCTCCATCTTGCGCAGGTGGTCGACCCACGGACCGGTGGCGTTGAGCACCAGACGGGCCGTCACACCGAATTCGGAGCCGTCCAGGCGGTCCTTGAGCTCCGCGCCCGTGACCCGCCCGTTGGTGAAGCGCAGCCCGGTGACCTCGGCGTGGTTGAGTACGGTCGCGCCCGACTGGGCGGCGGCACGGACCGTCATCAGGGCCATGCGCGAGTCGTTCATCTGGTCGTCGCCGTACACCGCGACGGCCTTGAGGTTGTCCGTACGCAGCTCCGGCACCTCACGCGCCGCCTTCGCCGCGCCGATGACATGCCCGA
Organism: Streptomyces sp. ISL-96; assembly: GCF_018614035.1. Taxonomy (GTDB): domain Bacteria; phylum Actinomycetota; class Actinomycetes; order Streptomycetales; family Streptomycetaceae; genus Streptomyces. The sequence continues at coordinate 158,193 of NZ_JAGGPA010000025.1, read as the reverse complement.
CTCCGTCGCCGAAGGCGGACAGCGCCGAGTAGGCGAAGACGCCCGCGCCGAGCTTGGCCGCGCCGTGCGGGCCGCCCTTGTAGACGGGGAGGTAGAACTTCAGCGGGTTGGCCAGGTGCGGCGCGACGTCCCGGGAGACGGCGCGCCGCTCGAAGTGGTTCTCCGCGACCAGCTTGACCGCGCCGGTCTGGAGGTAGCGCAGTCCGCCGTGGAGCAGCTTGGAGGAGGCGGAGGAGGTGGCGCCGGCGAAGTCGCCGGCGTCCACCAGGGCCACCCGCAGCCCCGACTGAGCGGCGTGCCAGGCAGTGGAGATGCCCAGGATGCCGCCGCCGATCACCAGGAGGTCGTACGTCGCCTTGGAAAGCTGGTCCCGGGTTTCGGCGCGGCTCGGGGTGGAACCGTCGGCCGGGCGCGTCCCGAGGGCCGGGACGCTCTGCAGGGTGGTCATTTTCGTAACTCCTCGTCAGCTCTCGTCGTCGAGCCAGCCCATGGACCGCTCAACGGCCTTGAGCCAGCTCTTGTACTCGCGGTCCCGCGTGGCCGCGTCCATGCGGGGGGTCCACTCGGCGGCCCTGCGCCAGTTGGCGCGCAGTTCGTCCGTGCTGGACCAGAAGCCGACGGCGAGGCCGGCGGCGTAGGCGGCGCCGAGGCAGGTGGTCTCGGCGACCATCGGGCGCACGACCGGTGCGTCCAGGAAGTCCGAGAGCGTCTGCATCAGCAGGTTGTTGGAGGTCATGCCGCCGTCGACCTTCAGGGCCGTCAGCTCGACGCCGGAGTCCTTGGTCATGGCGTCGCTGATCTCGCGCGTCTGCCAGGCGGTGGCCTCCAGGACGGCACGGGCGATGTGCGCCTTGGTGACGTACCGGGTGAGGCCGGCGATCACACCGCGGGCGTCGGGACGCCAGTACGGGGCGAACAGGCCGGAGAAGGCGGGCACGAAGTACGCGCCGCCGTTGTCCTCGACCGAGGAGGCCAGCGTCTCGATCTCGGCGGCCGACTTGATCAGGCCCATCTGGTCGCGCATCCACTGGACGAGCGCGCCGGTGATGGCGATCGAGCCTTCGAGGGCGTAGACGGGCTTCTGGTCGCCGATCTGGTATCCGACGGTCGTCAGCAGGCCGTTGTACGAGTTGACGGGCGTGTCACCGGTGTTCATCAGCATGAAGGTGCCGGTGCCGTACGTCGACTTGGCCTCGCCCTGGGCGAAGCAGGTCTGCCCGAACAGCGCCGCCTGCTGGTCGCCGAGCGCCGAGGCGACGGGGACGCCCTTCAGCGGACCGGCCTTGGCGACGCCGTACACCTCGGCGGAGGAACGGATCTTCGGCAGCACGGCGGCCGGGATGTCCATGGACTGGAGGATCTTCTCGTCCCACCGCATCTCGTGCAGGTTCATGAGAAGGGTGCGCGAGGCGTTGGTGACGTCGGTGACGTGTACGCCGCCGTCGGTGCCACCGGTCAGATTCCAGATGACCCAGGAGTCCATGGTGCCGAAGAGGATGTCGCCGGCCTCGGCGCGCTCCCGCAGGCCCTCGACGTTGTCGAGCAGCCAGCGGACCTTGGGTCCCGCGAAGTACGACGCGAGCGGCAGGCCGGTCTCGCGGCGGAAGCGGTCCTGGCCGACGTTGCGGCCGAGTTCCTTGCAGAGCGCGTCGGTGCGGGTGTCCTGCCACACGATGGCATTGTGGACGGGCTCACCGGTGTTCTTGTCCCACATCAGCGTGGTCTCGCGCTGATTGGTGATGCCGATCGCCTTGACGTCGGCGGGCGTGATGGCCGCCTTCTCGATGGCGCTGGCCACGACTTCCTGGACGTTCGTCCAGATCTCGGTCGCGTCGTGCTCGACCCAGCCCGGCTTCGGGAAGATCTGCTCGTGCTCCTTCTGGTCGACCGCGACGATCCGGCCGTCCTTGTCGAAGACGATGCAGCGGCTGGAGGTCGTGCCCTGGTCGATGGCCGCGATGAACGGGCCGGTGCTGTGTACGTCGTTCACGGTGTGCTCCCGGAGGTCTGTAGAGGGTCGGCCGGTCGGCTCAGACAAACGCGATGTTGTAGATACCCGCGGCGATCGCCGCGCCGGCCAGCGGGCCGACGACGGGGATCCAGGCGTAGCCCCAGTCGGAGCCGCCCTTGTTCGGCAGCGGGAGCAGGGCGTGGACGATGCGCGGCCCGAGGTCACGGGCCGGGTTGATCGCGTAGCCGGTCGGGCCGCCGAGCGAGAGGCCGATGCCGACCACGACGAGGGCGACCATCAGTCCGCCGACGGCTCCGAGACCCTTGCCGCTGTCGTTGAGGCCCTGGGTGAGGACCGCGAGGACGAGCACGACGGTGCCGATGATCTCGGTGGCGAGGTTCTGCCAGACGTTCCGGATCTCAGGACCGGTGGAGAAGATGCCGAGCACGGGGCCGGCCTTGGGGGCGGCCTTCTGGTCGACCATGCCTTCCTCGGCGGGCTGCTCCGCGAGGATTTCCGGGTCCGTGAGGTGGGCCTGGAACTGGCCGTAGTACGCGATCCAGACCAGGGTGGCGCCGATCATCGCGCCGAGTATCTGGCCGGCGATGTAGACCGGAACGTCGCTCCAGTCGCCGTCCTTGATCGCGATGCCGACGGTGACCGCCGGGTTGAGGTGGGCGCCGGAGAGGCTGCCCGTCATGTAGACGGCAGTCAAGACCGCGAAGCCCCACCCGAAGGTGATGGCCAGCCAGCCGGCGTTCTGCGCCTTCGAGCGCTTGAGCACGACGGCGGCGACGACGCCTGCGCCGAGCAGGATGAGTACGGCGGTACCAATGATCTCGCCGATGAAGATGTCGGAGGTAGACACCCGCGACTCCTTTGTCCTTGCGTCCAGGGGAAAGGCGAACCCCGGGTCCCTCCGGGTGGTTCGCGCCCTCGGTGAGGGCCTAGCCCGGTCCCTTGGCGTTGCCACACTCTAGCGCGTATTGCCGGTAGGTGTTCGGCATTGCCGACCGATGAACGGCAGTTTTGCCCCCGGTTAACACGCGCGTCAAGAGTTCTGCGACCGGGTGTCGCGATCGTTACCAGCGTGACAGGGGAGGGCTGTACGCGCCTCAGAAACGCCCGGCACCCAGGTCACGGGACACCGCACGGGCGCAGTCCCGTACGGCCGCAACGAGGTCGCCACGGAGCTCTCCGCCCTCACCGCAGACCCGCTCCACCGCGCCGGTGACGCCGACCGCGCCGACGGGCATCCGCCGCCGGTCGTGGATGGGGGCGGCGATCGAGGCCACGCCCTCCCAGGTCTCCTCCACGTCGGCGGCCCAGCCGCGCGCCCGGGTCAGGTCGAGCACCTTCTCGAAGTCGTCCACGTCCGTGATCGTGCGCGGAGTGAAGGTCTTGTGCTCGGTCTCGACGACCTCGTTGTGCGCCACCGGGTCGTACGCCGACAGCACCTTGCCCAAGGCGGAGGAGTGCAGCGGCTGCATCGCGCCGACCTCCAGCACCTGCCGGCTGTCGTCCGGCCGGAAGACGTGGTGGACGATCAGTACGCCCTTCTGGTGCAGTACGCCCAGGTAGACGCTCTCGCCGCTGGAGCGGGCCAGGTCGTCGGTCCACACCAGCGCGCGGGCGCGCAGCTCGTGCACGTCCAGATAGGTGCTGCCGAGGCGCAGCAGCTCGGCGCCGAGCTGATAGCGGCCGGAGGCGGAATCCTGTTCGACAAAACCCTCCGCCTGGAGGGTGCGAAGGATCCCGTGCGCCGTACCCTTGGCAAGTCCGAGGGACGAGGCCACTTCGGAAAGGCCGAGCCTGCGCTCGCCACCCGCGAGCAGACGCAGCATCGCTGCCGCCCGCTCGAGCGACTGGATGTTCTTCGCCATGCTCGGCCACCTCCACCTCGGTTCGACAATGCTGAACACTATCGGCTCATGCCGACCTGGTGTCACCGTCGGGAGCCCGCCCGGCGACCGGGAGCCATCAGAGCACGACACCGTCCGCCCCGTGGGACGCCTTCACGCCGCGGACGGGGTCACGGCTACGCTGGCCAGGTGCGCCTTCCGCCGGGAAGCCGCAAAGCCGACAGCCGTCGCACCCCAGGGAGCAGATCCATGGCCTCGTTGCCAACCCCAACGCCTGCCAGCCACAGCAGCCGCGCAGACGCCCTCCGCGAAGCACTCGCCAGTCGAGTCGTGGTCGCCGACGGGGCGATGGGCACCATGCTCCAGGCGCAGGACCCCAGCCTCGAGGACTTCGAGAACCTCGAAGGCTGCAACGAGATCCTCAACATCACCCGCCCGGACATCGTGCGTACCGTCCACGAGGAGTACTTCGCGGTCGGCGTGGACTGCGTCGAGACCAACACCTTCGGCGCGAATTTCGCCGCGCTCGCCGAGTACGACATCCCCGAGCGCGTCTTCGAGCTGTCCGAGTCGGGCGCCCGTATCGCCCGCGAGGTCGCGGACGAGTTCGCGGCCAAGGACGGCCGCCAGCGCTGGGTGCTGGGGTCCATGGGACCCGGTACGAAGCTGCCGACGCTGGGCCACGCCCCGTACATCACGCTGCGCGACGCCTACCAGCAGAACGCCGAAGGCATGCTCGCGGGCGGCGCGGACGCGCTCCTGGTGGAGACCACCCAGGACCTGCTCCAGACCAAGTCGGCGATCATCGGCGCCCGCCGCGCCATGGACGTCGCCGGCATCAGCGTCCCCCTGATCTGCTCCGTGACCGTCGAGACCACCGGCACCATGCTGCTGGGCTCCGAGATCGGCGCCGCGCTCACCGCGCTGGAGCCGCTCGGCATCGACATGATCGGCCTGAACTGCGCCACCGGCCCGGCCGAGATGAGCGAGCACCTGCGCTACCTCGCCCGCCACTCGCGCGTCCCGATCTCCGCCATGCCCAACGCCGGCCTGCCCGTCCTCGGCAAGAACGGCGCGCACTACCCCCTGTCGGCCGAGGAGCTGGCCGACGCCCAGGAGGCGTTCGTACGCGACTACGGCCTCTCCCTGGTGGGCGGCTGCTGCGGTACGACGCCCGAGCACCTGCGCCAGGTCGTCGAGCGGGTACGTGACCTCACCCCGGCCCCCCGCGACCCGCGCCCCGAGCCCGGCGCCGCCTCCCTCTACCAGACCGTCCCCTTCCGCCAGGACACGTCGTACCTGGCCATCGGCGAGCGTACGAACGCCAACGGGTCGAAGAAGTTCCGCGAGGCCATGCTGGAGGGCCGCTGGGACGACTGCGTGGAGATGGCCCGCGACCAGATCCGCGAGGGCGCGCACATGCTCGACCTCTGCGTCGACTACGTCGGCCGTGACGGCGCCGCCGACATGGCCGAGCTGGCCGGCCGGTTCGCGACCGCCTCCACCCTTCCCATCGTGCTGGACTCCACCGAGCTGGACGTGCTGCGGGCCGGCCTGGAGAAGCTCGGCGGCCGCGCCGTCATCAACTCGGTCAACTACGAGGACGGCGACGGGCCCGAGTCCCGCTTCCAGAAGGTCACCAAGCTGGCGCAGGAGCACGGCGCCGCGCTGATGGCGCTGACCATCGACGAGGAGGGCCAGGCCCGCTCGGTCGAGCACAAGGTCGCCATCGCCGAGCGGATCATCGCCGACCTGACCGGCAACTGGGGCATCCACGAGTCGGACATCCTCATCGACTGCCTCACCTTCACCATCTGCACCGGCCAGGAGGAGTCCCGCAAGGACGGCGTCAACACGATCGAGGCCATCCGCGAGCTCAAGCGGCGCCACCCGGACGTGCAGACCACGCTGGGCCTGTCGAACATCTCCTTCGGCCTGAACCCGGCCGCCCGCATCGTCCTGAACTCCGTCTTCCTCGACGAGTGCGTGAAGGCGGGCCTGGACTCGGCGATCGTGCACGCGTCGAAGATCCTTCCGATCGCCCGCCTCGGCGAGGAGCAGATCCAGGTCGCCCTCGACCTGATCTACGACCGCCGTGCGGAGGGTTACGACCCCCTGCAGCGGTTCCTGGAGCTGTTCGAGGGCGTCGACACGAAGTCCATGAAGGCCGGCAAGGCGGAGGAGCTTCTCGCGCTCCCGCTCGACGAGCGGCTTCAGCGCCGGATCATCGACGGCGAGAAGAAGGGCCTGGAGGCCGACCTCGACGAGGCGCTGACCGAGCGGCCCGCACTGGAGATCGTCAATGACACGCTGCTGGAGGGCATGAAGGTCGTCGGTGAGCTCTTCGGCTCCGGCCAGATGCAGCTGCCGTTCGTGCTCCAGTCCGCCGAGGTCATGAAGACCGCGGTGGCCTACCTGGAGCCGCACATGGAGAAGACGGACGACGAGGGCAAGGGCACGATCGTGCTGGCCACCGTCCGCGGCGACGTTCACGACATCGGAAAGAATCTCGTCGACATCATCCTGTCCAACAATGGCTACACGGTCGTCAACCTTGGTATCAAGCAGCCCGTCTCCGCGATCCTGGAGGCCGCCGAGGAGCACCGCGCCGACGTCATCGGCATGTCGGGTCTCCTGGTGAAGTCCACCGTGATCATGAAGGAGAACCTCCAGGAGCTCAACCAGCGCAAGATGGCCGCCGACTTCCCGGTCATCCTCGGCGGTGCCGCGCTGACGAGGGCGTACGTCGAACAGGATCTGCACGAGATCTACGAGGGCGAAGTCCGCTACGCCCGCGACGCGTTCGAGGGACTGCGCCTGATGGACGCCCTGATCGGCGTCAAGCGGGGCGTCCCCGGCGCCAAGCTCCCCGAGCTCAAGCAGCGCCGCGTCCCGACGAAGGCCACGGCCGCCGTGCTGGAAGTCGAAGAGCCCGAAGGTTCCGTACGCTCCGACGTCTCCACCGACAACCGGATCCCGGAGCCGCCGTTCTGGGGCACCCGCGTCGTCAAGGGCATCGGCCTGAAGGAGTACGCCTCCTGGCTCGACGAGGGCGCGCTGTTCAAGGGCCAGTGGGGCCTCAAGCAGGCGCGGACCGGTGACGGGCCGACGTACGAAGAGCTCGTCGAGACCGAGGGCCGGCCCCGGCTGCGCGGCTGGCTGGAGCAGCTCCACACGAAGAACCTGCTCGAAGCCGCCGTCGTCTACGGGTACTTCCCCTGCCACTCCAAGGGCGACGACCTGATCCTCCTCAACGACGACGGATCCGAGCGCACCCGCTTCACCTTCCCCCGCCAGCGCCGCGGCCGCCGCCTGTGCCTCGCGGACTTCTTCCGCCCGGAGGAGTCCGGCGAGACGGACGTGGTCGGGCTCCAGGTCGTCACCGTGGGATCGAAGATCGGCGAGGCCACGGCCGAGCTGTTCGAGTCGAACTCCTACCGTGACTACCTCGAACTGCACGGGCTGTCCGTCCAGTTGGCGGAGGCGCTCGCCGAGTACTGGCACGCCCGCGTCCGCAGCGAGCTCGGCTTCGGGGGAGAGGACCCCGACGCCGTGGAGGACATGTTCGCGCTGAAGTACCGCGGCGCGCGCTTCTCCCTCGGTTACGGGGCGTGCCCGGACCTGGAGGACCGCGCGAAGATCGCCGATCTGCTGCAGCCGGAGCGCATCGGTGTCCACCTCTCGGAGGAGTTCCAGCTCCATCCGGAGCAGTCCACCGACGCGATCGTCATTCACCATCCCGAGGCGAAGTACTTCAACGCGCGCTAAGTCCGGACGAGTCGTACACTGGTCGGTCCAGCGCAGGCCGGTCGCCTTCCCACCTGGGGAGACGGCCGGCCTTCTCGTCCCTTCAGGAGGTGTGCCCGGATGACCAGTACCGTCCCCGCGCCCAGTACCCGTACGGCCGAAGGCTCCGCACTGCAGGCCGTCTTCCTCGACATGGACGGAACCCTGGTCGACACCGAAGGTTTCTGGTGGGAGGTCGAGGCGGAGGTCTTCGCGGACCTCGGGCATGCGCTGGACGAGGCGTGGCGCGACGTGGTGGTCGGCGGGCCGATGACCCGCAGCGCGGGCTACCTCATCGAGGTCACCGGCGCGGACATCACGCTGCCCGAGCTCACGGTGCTGCTCAACGACCGCTTCGAGAAGCGCATCGGGCGGGGAGTGCCGCTGATGCCCGGCGCGGCGCGGCTGCTCGCGGAACTGGCGGCGCACGAGGTGCCCACCGCCCTGGTCTCCGCCTCGCACCGGCGCATCATCGACCGCGTCCTGGAGACGCTGGGCCGCGAGATGTTCACGCACACGGTCGCGGGCGACGAGGTGGCCCGTACGAAACCGCACCCCGACCCGTATCTGCACGCCGCCGCGCTGCTCGGTGCCGAGCCCGGCAGATGCGCGGTCGTCGAGGACACGGCGACCGGTGTGGCCGCCGCCGAGGCGGCCGGCTGCCGCGTGGTGGCCGTCCCGTCCGTCGCGCCGATCGCGCCCGCACGCGGCCGGGTGGTCGTGGGATCGCTCGAAGAAGTCGATCTCGCCTTTCTCACGACTTTGATCACACGGATGAACTGAACCGCGCACTGAGCGTATTCGCACTATTGGGCGGAAACCGAGGGCATTGGGCCGTGCATTTTCCGTCACACACGCAGCCGGAAATGCACAGCCGCCCATAAGCCTTGGTCTGGTGACGTTAGTCACCCCCGGGCACGTCCCGCTCGGCGCCCGAGGGCGTCAAAGCGGCCTTCTCGGACCGTATTTGACGCCCTTGTGTCCAGATTGATGGTGTGGTGTACGAATCATTCCCGGCCCGCGGCGATGACCCGCCGGGAATATGATCGCCGACCGATAACCGGTCGGCCGGCACCCGGTAAAGCCCTCCGGGCGATTCCCACTAATCTCAACATGAGAACTTCGCCGCATCACCACGTGCCTCAACGCTCAACCAGTTGCTGGGGCCACGGAACCGATCGCTCTGATCCGGCCCGATCGCTCCGCCCCGACCGGGCGGCCGCGGCGGAGTGTCCCGTACACCGCTGAAACCCAGTGCCGGATGAGGGAGAACGTCCAGGATGAACCGCAAGGCTTTGGTGCTGCCGGCTGTGATTGGCCTGCTCGCGCCCGTGCTCGCCGGGTGCGGCGACGCGGACAACGGCGGCAAGGGCGGTGCCATCGTCGTCGGCACCACGGACCAGTTCATCGCGACGAAGGACGCGCCCGCGCCCTTCGACCCGGCGTTCGCCTATGACGCCGGCGCCTGGAACGTCCTGCGGCAGACCGTCCAGATGCTGATGCACGTCCCGCGCGGCGGCGGCGAGCCGGTGCCGGACGCGGCCTCCAAGTGCGGCTTCACGGACACCCAGAACGAGAGCTACCGCTGCACCCTGCGCAGCGGGCTGAAGTTCGCCGACGGTGACGCGCTCACCGCCGAGGACGTCAAGTTCTCGATCGACCGCGTGCTGAAGATCAAGAACAACAACGGCCCGGTCGCGCTGCTGTCGAACATCGACACGATCGAGACCAATGGCGACCACGGCATCGTCTTCCACCTGAAGACGCCGGACGCCACGTTCCCGTACAAGATCGCGACGCCTGCCGCCGGGATCGTCGACTCCGACACGTACGAGAGCGACAAGCTCCGGGATGGATTCGACGCCGAGGGCTCGGGCCCGTACACGCTGAAGACCGAAACCGAGGGCGAGCGGGTCGTCAGGGCCGTCTTCACCAAGAACCCCGAGTACAAGGGCGACTTGGAGCTGCGCAACGACAAGGTCGAACTGCGGTCGTTCACCGACACCCGGTCCATGGAGAAGGCACTGCGGGACGGCGACATCAGCATGATGACGCGAACCCTGCGGCCCGAGCAGATCGAGGACCTGTCGGACAACCCGACCAAGGGCATCGAACTCGTCGAGATGCCCGGCCTGGAAATCCGCTACCTCGGCTTCGACACCGAAGACTCCACGGTGAAGAACAGGGCGGTGCGCCAGGCGCTGGCCGCCGTCGTCGACCGCGGGGAGCTCGCGAGCGAGGTCTACCCGGCCACGGCCGAGCCGCTGTACTCGCTCATCCCGAACACCATCACCGGGCACCAGAACGCGTTCTTCAACAAGTACGGCGAGCCGAACCGGCCGAACGCCGCGGGCATCCTGAGCGCGGCCGGCATCAGTACACCGGTGAAGCTGACGCTGAACTACACGAGTGACCACTACGGCACGGCGACGAAGAAGGAGTTCGAGGTGCTCCAGGAGCAGCTCAACGCCACGAAGCTCTTCGACATCAGCATCAAGGGCACCGAGTGGTCGAAGTTCCGTGACAACCAGAAGCGCGGCGAGTACGCCGTCTACGGCATGGGCTGGTTCCCCGACTTCCCGGACGCCGACAACTACGTCGCGCCGTTCCTGGACAAGGACAACTTCCTCAACACCCCGTACGTGAACAGCGAAACCAGGAACAAGCTCATCCCCGAGTCGCGCCGCGCGGCCGACCGGGCCGCGGCCGCGAAGCCGTTCGAGCGGATCCAGGAAATCGTCGCCAACGACGTACCGGTGCTGCCGCTGTGGCAGGGCAAGCAGTACGTAGCCGCTCGCGACAACATCACCGGCGTCGAGTGGGCGCTCAATTCCTCGGCCGACCTGCAGCTGTGGGAGTTGGGCCGCGGCGTCTCCTGACGCCGGCAGTATCCGGCCGCGAAACCCGCGTCGCCGGTGGGTAATTCATCGAATCTGTGAGGCAAGGATCCGTGAAAAGGCGTAACCAGTGGCTGACGGCACCGCTTGCGGCGGGACTGGCGGCGGGGCTGCTCAGCGGTTGTGGCACCGAGGAGGGCGGCCCGGGGGGCACTGACGGCGGCGTGGTCATCGGAATGTCGGACGAGGTGCTGGCCACCGATCCGGCATCGGGTTACGACCCAGGTTCCTGGCTGCTGTTCAACAACGTCTTCCAGTCGCTGCTGAGCTTCCCCAAGGGCAGCACCTCTCCGCAGCCCGAGGCCGCCGAGACCTGCGACTTCGACAAGGGCGGCAGCACGGTCTTCCGCTGCACGCTGCGTGACGGCCTGAAGTTCAGCAACGGCAACGAGCTGACGTCGAAGGACGTCAAGTACTCCTTCGAGCGCTCGCTGAAGATCAACGACAAGGCCGGCCCCGCGGGCGTCATGCTCGGCTCCATCGGCAGGATCGAAACCCCGGACGAGAAGAACGTCGTCTTCCACCTCAAGGTGCCGGACGCCACCTTCCCCAGCAAGATCGCCTCGGGTGCCGGCTCCATCGTCGACCACCGCGAGTACGCCTTCGACCAGCTGCGCACCGACGACCAGGCCGTCGGCTCGGGGCCGTACAAGCTGGACAGCTTCGGCGAGGCCCGGGCGGACTTCTCCGTGAACGAGAACTACAAGGGCACCGCCGAGACGAAGAACTCCGGCGTCACCATGAAGTTCTTCCACGGCGATCAGAAGGCGCTCGCCGCTTCCCTCAAGCAGCGTGACGTGGACGTCGCCTACCGAGGCCTCACGGCCGACGACATCGCCGAGCTCGAGAACTCGTCGGCGGGCGACGACCAGGGCATCGAGGTTGTCGAGGGCTCCAGCGCCGAGGTCCAACACCTGGTCTTCAACATGAAGGACCCGGTCGTCGGCAAGCCCGCCGTGCGCAAGGCCATGGCGTTCCTCATCGACCGCGACGCCCTGGTGCGGGACGTGTACAAGTCCACCGCCACCCCGCTGTACTCCATCATCCCGAGCGGCATCGACGCCCACAACACGGCGTTCTTCGACGCCTACGGCGGCAGCCCGCAGCCCGCCAAGGCCGAGCGGGTCCTGCGCGGCGCGGGCATCAACGGCAAGGTGAAGGTCACCCTCTGGGCCACACCCAGCCGCTACGGACCCGCCACGGTCCACGAGTTCGAGACGATAGCCAAGCAGCTCAACAAGAGCGGGCTCTTCGACGCGACGGTCAAGTCGGCCGAGATCAACGAGTACGAGAAGAACATCGCGGCCGGCAAGTACGGCGTGTACGTGAAGGGCTGGGTCCCCGACTACCCGGACCCGGACAACTTCACCCTGCCGTTCTTCGGCAAGGACAACGTCCTCGCCAACAACTACGAGAACCGCCGGATCACCGACGGGATCATCCCGGACACCGCCGCCGCGACCGAGCGACCCACGGCGGAGGAGGACTTCGGCAAGCTCCAGGACATCGTCGCCGACGAGGTGCCGATCATCCCGCTGTGGCAGGGCAAGCAGTACGCCGTGGCCTACGACGACATCTCGGGCCTGGAGTGGACCCTGGACGCGTCGACCGTCTTCCGTTTCTGGGAGATCAGCAAGGGCTGACGCCAAGCGACGCCGGGACCCGGCCCCCGCACGGGGCCGGGTCCCGGCGTCCTGGCTTTAGCCACTGGGCGCCTTACTGGGCGCCGGGCCTGACCAGGCCGCTCTCGTACGCGTACACCGCGGCCTGCACGCGGTCGCGCAGCCCCAGCTTCGTCAGCACGTGCCCCACATGCGTCTTCACGGTCGTCTCGCTCACGAAGAGATCGGCGGCGATCTCCGCGTTGGACAGCCCGCGGGCCACCAGCTTGAGCACCTCGACCTCACGGTCGGTCAGCGTGTGCAGCGTGTCCGGGACCTGCTCCTCGCCGGACGGCAGGTGATCCGCGTACTTGTCGAGCAGCCGGCGCGTGATGCTCGGCGCCAGCATCGCCTCCCCGGCGGCCACCACCCGGATCGCCTGCACGAGCTCGTTGGCCGGCGCGTCCTTCAGCAGGAAGCCGCTGGCCCCGGCGCGCAGCGCCTCCACGACGTACTCGTCGAGGTCGAAGGTGGTCAGCACGAGCACCTTCGCCGGACCGTCCTTGCCGGGACCGCTGATCTGACGGGTCGCCTCCACGCCGTCCATCCGCGGCATCCGGATGTCCATCAGGACTACATCGGGCTGTAGCGCCCGGACCTGGTCGAGCGCCTGCAGACCGTCTCCGGCCTCACCGACGACCGCGAGATCCTGCTCGGCCTCCAGAATCATCCGGAAGCCGGTGCGCAGCAGGGGCTGGTCGTCGACCAGTAGGACGCGGATAGCCACGAAGTCTCCTTCTCTAGACCGGGTCCATTCTGCCCTGGCCGCCCTCGGCCGGATCAGCCGCATCAGCCGCATCGGCCGGATCAGCCGGGCGCACCGTGAGGGCGACGGACAGCGGGTACACGGGGGGAGTGCCGCCGAACTCCGGGCAGACCGCCCGGTGGTCGCACCATCCGCAGAGCTTGGTCGGGCGCGGCCGCCAGTTCCCCGTCTCGGTGGCTTCCTTGATGGCGTCCCACAACGCGAGCAGCTTGCGCTCCACCCGCTCCAGATCCGCCTCGACCGGGTCGTACGTCACCACATCCCCGCTGCCGAGATACACCAGCTGAAGCCGGCGCGGTACGACGCCCTTCCACCGCCAGATCACCAGCGCGTAGAACTTCATCTGGAACAGCGCGCCCTCGGCGTACTCCGGCCGCGGCGCCTTGCCCGTCTTGTAGTCGACGATCCGGACCTCGCCGGACGGCGCCACATCCACCCGGTCGATGATGCCGCGCAGCCGCAGCCCCGACTCCAGCTCCGTCTCCACGAAGAGCTCCCGCTCGGCGGGCTCGAGGCGCGTCGGGTCCTCCAGCGTGAACCACCGCTCGACCAGCTCTTCGGCCTCCACCAGCCAGCGCGCCAGCCGCTCACCCTCAGGATCCTCGGCGAAGAGCTCCGTGAGCTGCGGCTTGGACTCCAGGAGCCGGTTCCACTGGCCGGGCACCAGCGCCCTGGCCCGCCCCGCCGTACGCTCCGTCGCCGGATCGTCGAAGAGCCGCTCCAGCACGGCATGCACCAGCGTCCCCCGCGTCGCCGCCTCGCTCGGCTTCTCGGGCAGCTTGTCGATCACGCGAAACCGGTAGAGCAGCGGACACTGCATGAAGTCGCTCGCCCGTGAGGGGGAGAGCGACATGGGGCGCTGGGCAGCGTCGGCCCGACCGGAACTCGTAGTCATGTCCAAGACCCTACGGCCCGCCACTGACACGCTCGGCACAGAAGTCCTCAAATGGGGAGCCGAGGCGGAGCGCAGCGCAGCCGTCCGCATACCATCGACGGCAGACCCCCTCGCGTTGCACGGTCGGCTGATCACCGGGTGCGGCGGCGAGTGACGCCTGCGAACGAAGGGCCCCTGTGAACGAGAGCGGCGAGCGCGACAAGCGCGGCGAGAGCGACGGGAGCGGCGGCAAGCCGCAGCGCCCCCGCGAGCCGGGCGGCGGCCTCCTCATGGGCCGCCCCTTCGGCGTGCCGGTCTACGTCGCCCCCAGCTGGTTCCTCGTAGCCGCCCTCATCACCTGGGTCTTCGGCGGCCAGCTCGACCGCGTGCTCCCGGAGTTGGGCAACCTCCGCTACCTCGTCTCCCTCTTCTTCGCCGTCGCGTTCTACGCCTCCGTACTGGTCCACGAACTGGCCCACACCGTGGCGGCGCTGCGCTTCAAACTGCCGGTGCGCCGCATCCAGCTCCAGTTCTTCGGCGGGGTGTCGGAGATCGAGAAGGAGTCGGAGACGCCGGGGCGTGAGTTCGTCCTCGCCTTCGTCGGCCCGCTGCTCTCGCTCGTACTGGCCGGTGTCTTCTACGCCGGCATGCGCGTCGTGGAGCCCGGCACCGTGCCCGGAGTCCTGCTGGCCGGCCTCATGATCTCCAACCTCATCGTGGCCGCCTTCAACCTGCTGCCCGGCCTCCCGCTGGACGGCGGCCGGATGCTCCGCGCCCTCGTCTGGAAGCTCACCGGCAAGCCGATGAGCGGCACCATCGCCGCCGCCTGGGTCGGCAGGGCGCTCGCCGTCGCCGTCCTCATCGGCCTCCCCCTGCTCACCCACACCGGCGCCCTCGGCAACGCAACCGAGGACATCGGCGGCATGGAGACCGTCACCGACGCCCTGCTCGCCGCCATCCTCGCCGCGATCATCTGGACCGGCGCCGGCAACAGCCTGCGCATGGCGCGGCTGCGCGAACACCTCCCCGACCTGCGCGCCCGTACGCTCACCAGGCGCGCCGTCCCCGTCGAGTCCGCCACCCCGCTCTCCGAGGCCCTGCGCCGCGCCAACACGGCAGGAGCCCGCGCCCTGGTCGTCGTCGACGGGCAGGGGGAGCCCACCGGAGTCGTCCGCGAGGCGGCCATCGTCGGCGTACCGGAACACCGCAGGCCCTGGGTAGCGGTGAGCGGCCTCGCACAGGACCTCACCGAGGACATGAAGATCCCCGCCGAGCTGGCGGGCGAGGCCCTGCTGGAACGCCTGCGCGCCGCCCCGGCCACGGAGTACCTGGTGGTCGAGGAGACGGGCGAGATCTACGGCGTGCTGTCCACCGCCGACGTGGAGCGCGCCTTCGTGTCGGCCATGGCCCGCCCGCAGTAGACAGCCCGGGCCCAAAAGACCGGTAGGCTGTTCACATGTCCGAACCGACCGGTGCCGCCCGACGTCGCGGCCCCTTCCAGGTCGGGGATCAGGTCCAGCTCACCGACCCCAAGGGACGCCACTACACGTTCACGCTCGAGGCCGGGAAGAATTTCCACACCCACAAGGGTTCCTTCCCCCACGACGAGCTGATCGGTGCTCCCGAGGGCAGTGTTGTCCGTACCACGGGAAACGTCGCCTACCTCGCGCTGCGCCCCCTGCTCCCCGACTACGTCCTGTCCATGCCCCGCGGCGCCGCCGTGGTCTACCCCAAGGACGCGGGGCAGATCCTGGCCTTCGCCGACATCTTCGCCGGCGCCCGCGTCGTCGAGGCGGGAGTCGGCTCCGGCTCGCTGAGCAGCTTCCTGCTGCGCGCCATCGGTGACCAGGGCATGCTGCACTCCTACGAGCGCCGCGAGGACTTCGCCGAGATCGCCACGCAGAACGTGGAGCGCTACTTCGGCGGCCCGCACCCCGCCTGGCAGCTCACCGTCGGCGACCTTCAGGACAACCTGTCCGACACCGACGTCGACCGCGTGATCCTGGACATGCTCGCCCCGTGGGAGTGCCTGGACGTCGTCCGCAAGGCGCTCGTCCCCGGCGGCATCCTCTGCTGCTACGTGGCCACCACCACGCAGCTCGCGCGCACCGTCGAGTCCATCCGCGAGATCGGCTGCTTCGCGGAGCCGACCGCCTGGGAGTCGATGATCCGCAACTGGCACGTCGAGGGTCTGGCCGTGCGCCCCGACCATCGGATGATCGGCCACACCGGCTTCCTGCTCACCGCCCGCCGCCTCGCGGACGGCGTGGAGGCCCCGCTGCGCCGCCGCCGTCCCGCCAAGGGCGCGTACGGCGAGGACTACACGGGTCCCGGAAGCGAGAGCGGGTCGGCCTCCCGGGGCTGACCCGACAACGAGCAAGCGCCGCCGCTGAGTTCCCCGACCGACCGGGGAACTCAGCGGCGGCGCTTTTCCGTTAACCGATTTCTGTTACGGATTTCTGTTACGGGTACGGACCCCGCCGTTCCGCGGCGCTGTGACGTGTGGCACGATGCTCGCCACCCCACCGGTACAGCCCCAGGAGACACCCCGCGTGCAGACCTCCGCCGCCCTGGACCTCGCGCACACCCGGCCCCGCCCGGTGCACTGGCTCGCCACCGCCGCCGCCATGGCCGCGGTCGTCGCCGCGGCCGGTCTGCTCCAGCCCGAAGCGGCCACCGCCTCGCAGACCGCCCCGGGCGCCGGACCGGTCAAGAAGGCCGCCGCCGCCACCGCGCCCGACGCGTCGAGCGCGGCGTACCCCCTGGAGTGCCGCGGCGAGAAGCCGGCCGTGGTCAAGCAGGGCTCCGGCGACCTCGACGGCGACGGCCGCCCCGAAACCGTGGCTGTCGTGCGCTGTGTGTCGGGAATCGGGACCCCGCCGAGCGGCGTCTTCGTACTCACCGGGCCCACGTCGCGCGTCGTGGCGACCCTGGTGGACCCCGCCGACGGCCTGGGCATCAGCGATTTCGCCGTGAGCGCGGGCGTGGTCTCCGCGACCGTGCACGGCTACTCGTCGCCGGACGTGCCGCGCTGCTGCCCGGACCGGCAGGAGAAGGTCAAGTGGCAGTGGAAGGGCGGCAAGTTCGCCAGATCCGTCGTGCCGGACGCACGCAGTATGTGATCCGTCACTCAGCGTCGGGGCCGTAGACCTCGACCCGGTCCGCGACGCGGCGTACGTGGATGCAGTCGCCCGGGCACTCGTTCGCCGAGTCGACGACGTCCCTCAGAAGCGTCAGGGGCACGGGCGTTGTGGCGCCGGGGCTCTGCAACAGTTCGTCGCCGGGGCTCTTCACGTACGCCAGGCCGTCGATGTCGAGCTCGAAGACCTCGGGGGCGTACTGGACGCAGATGCCGTCGCCGGTGCAGAGATCCTGGTCGATCCACACCTCGAGCGGGTCACCGGTCTGTGCGCCGTCGTCGGTGGGAGCCTTCTGCTGCACGGTCATATCTCCTGCCGTTTTCTGCGCGGTTGTAGCAATTGGAGCCAGCCCTGACGGGTGTTGAACACTTCGACGATACAACCGGCCGCTTTGCCAGGTTGATGGGTGGGTATTCCCCTGGTGTGAGCGAGTACGCAAGGGTGAAGATCGGACACACCCCGCAGTCTTTGTGATCTAGGGGTTTCAACCAGCACCCGCCCAGGTAGGGTCAGAAAGCGTCCAGCTCCCCTTGGAGGAGGTGAGGACCGTGGCAGCCCACGACGACGACATCAACCGCGGCATCCGGCCGGGCAGAGGGTCTGAGGACCCCGCCGGCCAGGTTGCCTATCTCGAGCAGGAAATCGCCGTCCTGCGCCGCAAGCTCGCCGACTCTCCGCGTCACACGAGGATTCTCGAAGAGCGGATCGTCGAGCTGCAGACCAACTTGGCCGGCGTGTCCGCACAGAACGAGCGGCTCGCCAACACGCTCCGTGAGGCCCGCGACCAGATTGTGGCCCTCAAAGAAGAAGTCGACCGGCTCGCGCAGCCGCCGGCCGGCTTCGGTGTCTTCCTCATGGCGAACGAGGACGGCACGGCCGACATCTTCACCGGTGGCCGCAAGCTACGGGTGAACGTCAGCCCCAGCGTGGAGCTCGAAGAGCTCCGGCGTGGCCAGGAAGTCATGCTCAACGAGGCCCTCAATGTGGTCGAGGCCATGGAGTACGAGCGCGCCGGGGAAATCGTCACCCTCAAGGAAATCCTCGAGGACGGCGAGCGCGCCCTGGTGGTCGGGCACACCGACGAGGAACGGGTGGTGCGGCTCGCCGAGCCGCTACTGGACGTGATCATCCGCTCCGGCGACGCCCTGCTGCTGGAACCCAGGTCCGGTTACGTCTACGAAGTCATCCCGAAGAGCGAGGTCGAGGAGCTCGTCCTCGAAGAGGTCCCGGACGTCGACTACTCCAAGATCGGCGGCCTGGGCAACCAGATCGAGCTGATCCGCGACGCGGTCGAGCTTCCGTACCTCTACCCCGACCTCTTCAAGGAGCACGAACTGCGGCCCCCGAAGGGCATCCTGCTCTACGGTCCGCCCGGCTGCGGCAAGACGCTGATCGCGAAAGCCGTCGCCAACTCCCTTGCCAAGAAGGTCGCCGAGGCGACCGGCAAGCCCGCGGGGAAGAGCTACTTCCTCAACATCAAGGGCCCCGAGCTCCTCAACAAGTACGTCGGTGAGACCGAGCGGCACATCCGCCTCGTCTTCCAGCGTGCCCGGGAGAAGGCGAGCGAGGGCACCCCTGTCATCGTCTTCTTCGACGAGATGGAGTCGCTCTTCCGCACCCGTGGCTCCGGTGTCAGCTCGGACGTGGAGAACACCATCGTTCCGCAGCTGCTCGCCGAGATCGACGGCGTGGAGGGCCTGGAGAACGTCATCGTCATCGGCGCCTCCAACCGCGAGGACATGATCGACCCGGCGATCCTGCGGCCGGGCCGGCTCGACGTGAAGATCAAGATCGAGCGTCCGGACGCCGAGGCGGCGAAGGACATCTTCGCGAAGTACCTCCGGTCCACCCTGCCGCTGCACGCGGACGACCTGGCCGAGCACACCGGGTCCAGGGAAGCCGCGGTCCACGGCATGATCCAGTCGGTCGTCGAGCAGATGTACGCCGAGTCCGAGGAGAATCGCTTCCTCGAGGTCACGTACGCGAACGGCGACAAGGAAGTCCTGTACTTCAAGGACTTCAATTCCGGCGCGATGATCCAGAACATTGTCGACCGGGCCAAGAAGATGGCCATCAAGGCCTTCCTCGACCAGAACCAGAAGGGCCTTCGGGTTTCCCACCTCCTCCAGGCTTGCGTGGATGAGTTCAAGGAGAACGAGGACCTGCCGAACACTACGAACCCGGACGACTGGGCCCGTATCTCCGGAAAGAAGGGCGAGCGGATTGTATTCATCCGTACGCTCGTCACTGGAAAACAGGGCGCGGACACCGGACGCTCCATCGACACGGTGGCAAACACCGGTCAGTACCTGTAGATCGCAGACCGGCTGCGGGTACCCGCTCGGGTATCCGCAGCCGGTTGCATTCTCGCCACTACGGGCCGCCACACCGACCACACCAGAGCAATGACGCAATTGATCTCCCCACCAGCGCAAAGGCGTTCTAGGCTGGCTCTTCGGTACCGCCGAGTCGCGCTGTGCGGGACCGGGCACCGCACACGCACCGGAGAACCAGCGGTACTTGAGTGCCGCCCCCGTCCGGGGGCGACGCGGGCAAGGAGGGCCGCATGACCGTACGGCGAGTAATGGGCATCGAGACGGAGTACGGGATCTCCGTCCCCGGCCACCCGAACGCCAATGCCATGCTCACCTCGTCCCAGATCGTCAACGCCTACGCGGCGGCGATGCACCGGGCGCGACGCGCCCGCTGGGACTTCGAGGAGGAGAACCCGCTGCGGGACGCGCGAGGCTTCGACCTCGCCCGGGAGGCCGCCGACAACAGCCAGCTCACCGACGAGGACATCGGCCTCGCCAATGTCATCCTGACCAATGGCGCGCGGTTGTACGTCGACCACGCGCACCCCGAGTACAGCTCCCCGGAGGTGACCAACCCGCTGGACGCGGTGCTCTGGGACAAGGCTGGCGAGCGGATCATGGCGGAGGCCGCGGAGCGCGCCGCCCAGCTGCCGGGCGCCCAGCCGATCCACCTCTACAAAAACAACACCGACAACAAGGGCGCGTCCTACGGCACGCACGAGAACTACCTGATGAAGCGGGAAACCCCCTTCTCGGACATCGTGCGCCACCTGACGCCGTTCTTCGTGTCCCGGCAGGTCGTCACGGGCGCCGGCCGCGTGGGCATCGGCCAGGACGGCCACGAGCACGGCTTCCAGATCAGCCAGCGGGCCGACTATTTCGAGGTCGAGGTGGGCCTGGAAACGACCCTCAAGCGCCCCATCATCAACACCCGCGACGAGCCGCACTCCGACGCCGAGAAGTACCGCAGGCTGCACGTCATCATCGGCGACGCGAACCTCTCCGAGATCTCGACGTACCTGAAACTGGGTACGACGTCCCTGGTCCTCTCGATGATCGAGGACGGCTTCATCAACGTCGACCTCGCGATCGACCAGCCGGTGCGCACCCTGCACCAGGTCTCGCACGACCCGACGCTGCAGCAGCTGATCACCCTGCGCAGCGGCCGGACACTCACAGCTGTCCAGCTTCAGATGGAGTATTTCGAGCTGGCGCGCAAGTACGTCGAGGAGCGGTTCGGCGTCGACGCGGACGACCAGACCAAGGACGTCCTGGGGCGCTGGGAGGACGTACTGAACCGGCTGGAGAACGACCCGATGAGCCTGTCGGGCGAGCTGGACTGGATCGCCAAGCGGGAGCTCCTGGAGGGCTACCGCAGGCGCGACAGCCTCGACTGGGATGCCCCCAGGCTCCACCTGGTGGACCTCCAGTACGCCGACGTACGTCCCGAGAAGGGCCTCTACAACCGTCTGGCGGCCCGCGGGAAGATGAAGCGGCTCCTGGGCGAGAGCGGGGTTCGGCGGGCCGAGACGAAGCCTCCTGAGGACACCAGGGCGTACTTCCGCGGCCGCTGCCTGGAGCAGTACGCGGACGACGTCGCGGCCGCGTCCTGGGACTCCGTGATCTTCGACCTGCCGGGCCGGGATTCGCTCCAGCGCGTCCCCACCCTGGAACCGTTGCGTGGTACACGTAATCACGTCAAGGAGCTCCTCGACCGGTGCAGGACGGCGGAAGACCTGGTCCGGGTGCTCTCCGGCGGCTGAAAGGGGCCGCGGGTGGGAATCATCGAGGTGGTCCCCACGCGTTGTGAAAGTACGGCGCGGATGTCAGACCCCGCTTGTAGGGTCTGATCAAGGACATCGAACCGAGCGAGCGGGGTGAGGTAGAGATGGCGACCAAGGACAGCGACGGCGGACAGCAGAAGGCGACACGTTCCACCGAGGAGGTCGAGGAGACCGCGCAGGACGCGCAGGCCTCCGAGGACCTCAAGGAGCGGCAGGAAAAGCTCTCGGACGACGTCGACTCTGTACTCGACGAAATCGATGATGTGCTCGAAGAGAACGCCGAGGACTTCGTGCGCTCCTTCGTCCAAAAGGGCGGGGAGTAAAGCCCGTTGTCCGTCCCGGTGGCCGTGGACCCAGGTCCGCCGCACCGGGACGGATGACCGGCAACCGTACGGGTATGGTCCGTGCACAGTTCGAAAGATCGGCCCGGCCTTCCAGTGGCGGGCCGCCGCCTATCCGGAAGGAAACGCGTGGAAGCCAACCCTCGTAGCACCGGGCGTCTGCCGGCTGCCTTCCTGACGCCTGGTTCGTCCTCGTTCATGGACTTTCTGGGCGATCACGCGCCCGAGATGCTGCCGGGAAGGCGGGTGCTGCCGCCCGTCAAGGGCGTCATCGAGGCTCCGCACGGCACGACGATCGTCGCCGCCTCGTTCCCCGGGGGCGTGGTGCTCGCCGGTGACCGGCGGGCCACCATGGGCAACATGATCGCCCAGCGCGACATCGAGAAGGTCTTCCCCGCCGACGAGTACTCGGCGGTGGGCATCGCCGGCACGGCCGGTCTGGCGGTCGAGATGGTCAGGCTCTTCCAGCTGGAGCTCGAACACTTCGAGAAGGTGGAAGGCGCCCAGCTCTCCCTGGAGGGCAAGGCGAACCGGCTCTCCACCATGATCCGCAGCAACCTCGGCATGGCCATGCAGGGCCTGGCCGTCGTCCCGCTCTTCGCGGGCTGGGACGTCGACCGCGAGAAGGGCCGCATCTTCTCGTACGACGTGACGGGCGGCCGTTCCGAGGAGAAGGGATTCGCGGCGACGGGCTCCGGGTCCATCTTCGCCCGCGGGTCGATGAAGAAGCTCTACCGCGACGATCTGACGGAGCAGCAGACGACCACCCTGGTGATCCAGGCGCTGTACGACGCAGCCGACGACGACTCGGCGACCGGCGGCCCGGACGTGGCCCGCCGTATCTATCCGATCGTCACCGTGATCACCGAAGAGGGGTTCCGGCGGCTCACCGAGGCGGAGTCCTCCGAACTGGCCCGCTCGATCCTGGAGCGGCGGCTGGAGCAGCCCGACGGTCCCCGCGCCGCGCTTCTCTGACGGCTCCTGTTCCTTGGAATCAACGTGATAACGACAGAAAGGGACGGATAGCCGGTGTCGACGCCGTTCTATGTCTCACCCCAGCAGGCCATGGCCGACCGGGCGGAATACGCCCGGAAGGGCATCGCCCGCGGTCGCAGCCTTGTCGTGCTGCAGTACGCCGACGGCATCGTTTTCGTCGGCGAGAACCCGTCCCGCGCTCTGCACAAGTTCAGCGAGATCTACGACCGGATCGGCTTCGCCGCCGCCGGCAAGTACAACGAGTACGAGAACCTGCGGATCGGCGGCGTCCGGTACGCCGATCTGCGCGGATACACGTACGACCGTGAAGATGTGACGGCCCGTGGCCTCGCCAACGTCTACGCGCAGACGCTGGGCACGATCTTCTCCAGCAATGCGGAGAAGCCGTACGAGGTGGAGCTGGTCGTCGCCGAGGTCGGGTCCCGGCCCGAGGGCGACCAGATCTACCGGCTGCCGCACGACGGTTCGATCGTGGACGAGCACGGCTCGGTCGCGGTCGGCGGCAACGCCGAGCAGATCAGCACCTTCCTCGACCAGCGCCACCGCGACGGGATGACGCTCGCCGAAGCGCTCAAGCTCGCGGTGCAGGCGCTCTCGCGGGACACCAACGGCAGCGAGCGGGAGATCCCCGCCGAGCGGCTCGAGGTGGCGGTCCTGGACCGTACGCGCCCGCAGGAGCGGAAGTTCAAGCGCATCGTCGGCCGTCAGCTGTCGCGTCTGCTGGAGGCGGACGGCGACGCGGCCGCGCCCACCGACACTCCTTCGGACACCGAGGAGTCGTAGCTCCGGACCCGTCTCGGCTTGTGCCCCGGACCGCCCAGCGGTCCGGGGCACCGTCGCGTCGGGAGCCGTCACACGCGGGCGGTGGAGCCGCGCACCATCAGTTCCACCGGGAGGTCGCCACCCTCGGGCCGCCGGCCGTCCAGGACGGCCAGCAGGGCCGCCATGCCGCGTTCTCCGACCTGCTCGGCGGGCAGCCGCACGGTGGTGAGTTCCGGATCCACGGCAGTCGCGAGGGCGAGGTCGTCGAAGCCGGTGACCGAGACGTCCTCGGGCACCCGCAGGCCGAGGCGCCGCACCGCCTTGCAGGCGCCCGCCGCGAGGATGTCGTCGTCACAGACGAGCGCGGTGGGCCGTGGGCCTGGCCCGGTCAGCGCCAGCTCGGCGGCCTGCCTGGCTCCGTGTACGTCCAGGGGCGCCGGCACGGTGCGTACGACGGCGTCGGGGGCCCGGCGCAGCGAGTCGTGGAGCGCTGCGGCGCGTACGTCGAAGGTCCAGGAGTCCACGGCCGACGCGAGATGGACGAACCGGCGGTGGCCGAGGGCGAGCAGATGCTCCGTCACCAGGCGCATTCCGTCGGCGATGTCGAGGTTCACGTGCGCGGCGGCGCCGGGGTCGTCCGGATCGCTGTCGAGCATCACGAGCGGCAGCCCCGCGCCGCGGATCGCGCCCAGTGCCTCGGTGGCCATCGAGGACGCGATGACGCCGTCGAGGGCGGCCTGCGCCGACGCGAACGGGTCTCTGGCGGGCTTTGTGCCCTCGGGGGAGGGGTAGAGGACGACGCCGAAGTCGTGCTCCGCGGCGGTGCGGGCGGCGCCGGCGTAGACGCGCGCGAAGAATTCGTTGGTCAGTGCGGGCACGACGAGCAGCGCGGTCCTGGTCCGGCCGAGCCGGAGGTTGCGGGCGGCGAGGTTGGGGCGGTACCCGAGTTCCCGCGCGGCCCCGCGGACGAGGTCCGCGGTGCGCTCCGACACACGCCCGCGCCATTTGTCGCCCAGTACCAGCGACACGGTCGCCTGCGAGACGCCGGCGGCGCGGGCCACGTCCCTGCTGGTCGGCGGCGTGGCGGGCGTGCCGGTGGCGGCGGCGTCGTGGGTGTCGTCCCGGCTGGTCACTCGTGCCTCCGCAGCAACGGTTTCTCGCCGCGAGGTGGACCCGCGGACTGGCTCATGGTACGTATGGCACCGTACGTTATACGTAAAACCTCGGCTCGCGCCGGGGCAGAGAGGGGCAGACATGGCCGCCGGATACGCGGATCTCCTCAGGACGCGGTACGCCGCGCGCCTGCTGGCGGGCACCCTGGTGGGCCGGCTGCCCAACGCCACCGCCCCGATCGCGATCGTGCTCTTCACCCGCGCCGAGGGCGGCAGCTATTCCCTGGCCGGCGGTCTCGCCGCGGTGTACGGGCTCGGCAACGCGGTGGGGCAGCCGCTGCTCGGCCGCGCCGTGGACCTGTACGGGCAGCCGCGCGTGCAGCTGCCGGCCGCCGTCCTGTCCGCGCTCGGCATGGTCCTGCTCACCTTCGCCGGAATCGATCCGCTGCCCCTCGCGTACGCCGCCGTGGCCCTCGCCGGCCTCTTCACCCCGCCCCTCGAAGGGGGTCTGCGGGCGCTGTGGCCCAACGTGCTCGGCCGCGAGGACCGGGTGCACCGGGCGTACGCCATGGACGCGGTGGCCCAGGAAATCATGTTCACCGTCGGCCCCTTGCTCGTCACGCTGCTCGTGGCGCTCCGGTCACCGGCCGCCGCACTGCTCGTCATCAACGCCATAGGTGTGCTGGGCGCGCTCTCCGTCGTACTCTCCGAGCCTTCGCGGACCTGGCGTTCCGCGCCCCGTGAGGCCCACTGGCTTGGCGCCCTGCGCTCGCCGGGCCTGCTGGCCCTCCTCGGCGCGTTCTTCTTCATCGGTCTCGCGCTCGGCTCGATCACCGTCGCGGGTGTCGCGTACGCCGACGACCACGGCCGGGAAGCGGTGTACGGCTGGCTGATGGCGGCCCTCGGCCTCGGCGCGCTCGCCGGCGGTATGGTGTACGGCGCCCGGCAGTGGGTCGGCGCCCCCGAACGGCGGCTGCGGTTCATCGTCGCCCTGCTCGCGGCCGGTTATCTGCCGCTGATGCTCACCCCCGGCATCCCCGCGATGGTCGTACTCGCCGCGGTCTCCGGAGTCTTCCTGGCGCCCGCGCTCGCCTGCGCCTTCATCGTCGTCGACCGGCACGCCCCGCGCGGCACCGTCACGGAGGCCTTCTCCTGGCTGGTGACCACCTTCGGCGTAGGGGCGGCGGTGGGAACCGGCGCCGCGGGACCGGCCGTCGAACACGGTGGCACCGCTGCCAGCTTCGCCGTCGCGGCGGCCGGTGGAGTGGCCGCGCTGCTGGTCCTGCTGGCCACCCGGCGGGTCCTCACGATTCCCGTTGTGGCTCCCCTTCCCCAGGACTCTGTCGTAATGCCTTGCGAAAATGATCGAATCGGTGCGGCCGAACCCGGTTTCAGGACAGGCCATCAGGCGTAATGTTCAGTCATGGACCGCCGCATTTTCGGGCTGGAGAACGAGTACGGCGTCACGTGCACGTTCAGGGGACAGCGCCGACTGTCTCCTGACGAAGTGGCGCGCTACCTCTTCCGCCGTGTTGTGTCATGGGGCCGCAGCAGCAATGTCTTCCTGCGGAACGGCGCCCGCCTCTACCTCGACGTGGGATCGCATCCGGAATACGCAACTCCCGAATGCGACAACGTGACCGAGCTCGTCACCCACGACAAGGCGGGCGAGCGCATTCTCGAAGGCCTGCTCGTCGACGCCGAACGCCGCCTGCACGAGGAGGGAATCGCGGGCGACGTCTATCTCTTCAAGAACAACACCGACTCTGCGGGAAACTCCTACGGCTGCCACGAGAATTACCTCGTGGCCCGCCATGGAGAGTTCTCCAGGCTCGCGGACATCCTCATCCCGTTCCTCGTCACCCGCCAGCTCATCTGCGGCGCCGGCAAGGTGCTGCAGACCCCGCGTGGCGCGGTCTTCTGCGTCAGCCAGCGCGCCGAGCACATCTGGGAGGGCGTCAGCTCCGCGACGACCCGCTCCCGGCCGATCATCAACACCCGCGACGAGCCGCACGCGGACGCCGAGCGCTACCGCAGGCTCCACGTCATCGTCGGCGACTCCAACATGTCCGAGACGACCATGCTGCTCAAGGTCGGTGCCACCGACCTCGTCCTGCGCATGATCGAGGCGGGCACGGTGATGCGTGACCTCACTCTGGAGAACCCGATCCGGGCGATCCGTGAGGTCAGCCACGACATCACCGGACAGCGCAAGGTGCGCCTGGCCAGTGGACGCGAGGCCTCCGCCATAGAGGTGCAGCGCGAGTACTACGACAAGGCCGTGGACTTCGTCGACCGCCGCGGCATCCGTACGGGCACGGTCGAGCAGGTCCTCGAGCTGTGGGGCCGCGCGCTCGACGCGATCGAGGCCGAGGACCTCGACCGGATCGGCACCGAAATCGACTGGGTCATGAAGTACAAGCTCATCGAGCGCTACCGCGCCAAGCACAACATGACCATGTCGCACCCCCGGGTCGCTCAGATAGACCTCGCCTACCACGACATCCACCGTCGGCGCGGGCTCTATTACCTGCTGGAGAAGAAGGGGCAAGCCGCTCGTATCTGCAACGACTTGAAGATCTTCGAAGGCAAATCGGTGCCTCCGCAGACCACCAGGGCGCGGCTGCGCGGTGACTTCATCCGCAGGGCCCAGGAACAGCGGCGGGACTTCACCGTCGACTGGGTGCATCTCAAGCTCAACGACCAGGCACAGCGAACCGTGTTGTGCAAGGACCCCTTCCGGTCGGTCGACGACCGGGTGGAAAAGCTCATCGCCGGTATGTAGTCGGCGGGGCGATTGGCCGCCTGGTGTCCGGGGACGTTTCCTGTCCCGGACACCGGGCGGCCTTTTGCGTGAGAGACATGTCACCTGCTGTGGGTGCGCCAAAGATGCGCGGAATGTCAGCTTCCGGGAGGGGATCGGCGGAGGTGCTGAAGCTGAAAGGCGGCTAATAGCGCATAGCGGACTGTGGACCTCTAGCACGGCGTGCGGACCAGTGTGCAGATTGGCGCGCGGCACTTTCCTGTGCGGGCACATAGGAGGGGATGGGCCCGAGGGGGCTGTTGTTAGTGTCGCCGCACCGTCAGTTCGCCGGACTCGTGGAGCGGGCGGGGTGCGTGTCCTCCCCCTCGACCCGGCGAACGAACGGCAATCGACCTGACCGAGTAAGGGGGAAGCAATGCGAATCAGTCGAATATCCGTGCTGCCTGCCGGGGGAAGGGGGCGGAAAACGCTCGCTCTCGGCATGGCTGGGAGCGTACTTGCCACAGTTCTCGTGGGAGTCACGGCATCGCCTGCGTCGGCGTACTGCAGAACCGGAATGACGAAGTGGAAGACTTCCGGGACCAAGTCCCTGGCTGCGAAATCTAACTTCAAGAGCTCGCTCAGGAGCGGTCTCAAGGGCGGCCTGGCGCAGTGGAACCGTAGTGGCTCCAACCTCCGCTATGCCGCCCCCACGTACACCAGTGGATGGCAGGTCTATGCCTTCCGGGCTTCCCACAGCTACAGCGAGCTGATGGGCGCTTCGCCCGGCGTGGCCCTGACGAACGTTCACGCCGGCCGACACACGGGCGGGACGCTCATCCTCTCCAATAAGTTCACATGGGTGAATGGTAGTCAGAACATCAGCGCCAAAAGAGCCGATGTCCAGACCGTCGTCGTGCACGAGGTAGGGCACTTCACCGGCCTCGCACACCCGCGGCTGGACCACTGCAACGATGGTACGGACCTGACCAGGGCCGAGAAGGGCTCGGTCATGACCACCATCAACACCGGAACCCGGCGCAAACTTAACAGCGACGACATTGCTGGCGTCAAGGCCCTTTACTGAGCGGGGGAGGCGAACAATGAACGGTATGAGGCGCTTGCGAGCCCACTCGGGTACGGCGACGGTTCTCACGGTCGTGGCCCTGAGTATTTCCGCGTGCTCCGGAGCTGGGAAGCCGAGTGGGGCGGCTGTCCCGGAGATCGATTCCGGGAAGCCCTCCGGGGCTCGGGTCGTCGAAGGACACTCCTACAAGGTGGACAGTAACCCGGCTGCCGCGGTGGCGTTCCCGCTGAACGAGAACGTCTTCGAAGGGACCGTCATTTCGCGACGGCCCAACGTGCATGTGACGGACAAGCTCGACGACGGGTCCACGTTCGAGGCCGTCTACACCCCGATCGTTGTCCGTGTGGGCGCGGTGCACAAGGGTGGTCTGAAGGTTGGGTCGGAAATCGTCGTGCGCTCCATGGGCGGCGTCGCGGACGGTGTGAAGTACGTGACCGAGGAGGCTCCGGCAAAGAGCACCTTCGCCAAGGGCCACGAGCTTCTCGTCTTCGCCGGAAGTAAGGGGGTGGTGGACTCGGAGCCCACCCCTGCCGTCACGCCGCACTTCGTGTACCTGGAGTCGGGCACGAGTCTGGTCGACGCGACCTACGCCTCCGGAAGTGGGGACGACAGGACAGGTAGCCGCCTGAGCAAAGCGGCGTTCAAGGCCAAGCTCCGCTCGCTGAAGGCCTCTTCCTGACGGTACGGTCCGCAATTCCCGCTCGTACCAGCCCCATGGGGTCGGCTGCGGGCGCCCGGTGAACTGTGGCCCGGTCCTCACCCCGCCAGGGCGAGGACCGGGCCATTCTGTGACGCGATTGGTCGACGGTTGAGCCGACAGCACACCGTAGAGTGGCGGCCACTGCCCATGGCCCCGACCTCAGTTGGACTGATGAACTACAACACCAAGCGACGTATCGCCTCCCTGCTGGCCGTGCCCGCCCTGCTGTTCGCCGGCGCGTGTGGTTCGGACTCGTCAAACGAGTCGGCAGCAGGTGTGGCCGAGGTCAAGGGGAAATTCGGGGAAAAGCCCGAAGTCTCCGTGTCCAAGGACGCCAAGCCCGATGACAAGACCGTCGTCAAGACGGTTTCCGAAGGCAGCGGATCGGAGGCCAAGAAAGGTGACTTCATCCGTGTGGACTACTCCGTGCGAAAGTGGGACGACCCGGCCGATCTTGGCGGCAGCTGGGCTGCGCAGGGCGGTGACAAACAGCCGCACCGCCAGCCCGTGGAGCGTCTCGGTCAGCCGAGCCAGCAAGTGCCCCCGAAAGTCCTCGACTCCCTCTCCGGCCTCAAGGCCGGCAGCCGTGTGCTGGTCCAGGGCCCCGCAAGCGATTTGATCGGGCAGGGGCTGAATCCCCAGTCGGGTATCACCGCGAAGGACACCCTGGTCTGGGTCGTCGACCTGGTCGCAGCGGCGAAGGTCGACTCCAAGGGCGAGGTCAAGGGAACGCAGGCAGCGCCCGAGGCGGGCATGCCCACGGTGAAGGCCGAGCCTCAGAAGGCCGCCACCGTCACCATTCCCAAGGGCGACAAGGCCCCCACCGAGATGAAGCAGCAGGTGCTGATCAAGGGCTCCGGCGCGAAGATCGAGGCCGGTCAGGGCCTGATCGGCCAGTACACCGGAGTCAAATGGGAAGACGGCAAGAAGTTCGACTCCTCCTGGGACCACGGTGGCGCCACCGGCTTCCAGATCGGCACCGGATCCGTGGTGCAGGGCTGGGACAAGGGCCTGGTCGGCCAGCGCGTCGGTGACCGGGTGCTGCTGGTGATCCCGCCCTCACTCGGTTACGGCGCGGACCCGAGCAGTCCACTCGCCAAGAACACGCTGGTCTTCGTTGTCGACATCCTCGGCGCCGTCTGACCGGCGATCTGTGAGACTGTCCAGGTTGCCCAGTTCGCAGTAAAGAGGAGCATTTTCCGTGAGCATCGAAAAGCCCGAGATCGACTTCCCGGGTGGCGAGCCGCCGAAGGACCTGCAGATCAAGGACATCTGGGAGGGCGACGGCGCTGTTGCCAAGGCCGGTGACGTGGCCAAGGTCCACTACGTCGGCGTTTCCTTCTCCACGGGTGAAGAGTTCGACGCGAGCTGGAACCGTGGCACGCCGATCCAGTTCCAGCTCGGCGCCGGCCAGGTCATCTCCGGCTGGGACCAGGGTCTGCAGGGCATGAAGGTCGGCGGACGCCGTGAGCTGGTCATCCCGGCGCACCTCGCGTACGGCGCTTCGGGCCGTCCCCCGGTGATTGCCCCGAACGAGACGCTGATCTTCGTCTGCGACCTCGTCGCGGTCTGATCAAGGCGCGCTCTGATCAAGGCACCCTCTGATCAAGTGAGTGCGGTACGAGGGCCCATGCCGTCCGGCATGGGCCCTCGGCTTTTGCCGCGACACCCCGGGGCGGTACGGTCGACGGTCGTAGAGCAAGAGAGAGGGTGCCGATGGCGATTGCCAAGGCCGAACGGTTGATGAATCTGGCGTTGTGCCTGCTAGGGACCCGGCGCCCGCTCAGCAAGCGGGAACTGAGGGGGTCCATCGAGGCCTACCTCGAAGCGGGCACCGACGATTCCTTCAACCGGATGTTCGAGCGCGACAAGGACGATCTGCGCGAACTCGGCCTGGTCATCGAAACCGTCGAGAACCTCGACGGCGACGCCGGCTATCTGGCCCGCCGCGACAGCAACCGCCTCCCCGCCATCACCCTCGACGCCGAGGAGGCCGCCGCCCTCGGCCTCGCCGCCAAGGTCTGGCAGCAGGCCCGCCTCGCCGGCGCCGCCAGCGGCGCGCTGCAGAAGCTGCGCGCGGCGGGCATGCCCGAGGCGGAGGACCCGTTCGAAGGACACCACAGCGCCCTCGAACCCCGGATCCCGGTGCACGAGACGGCCTTCGAGCCGCTGATGCTCGCCTGCCGCGACCGGCGCCCCGTCGTCTTCGACTACCGCAAGGCCAACGCCGCCCGCCCCGAGACCCGGCACGTCGAGCCATGGACGCTGGAGTGCTGGCGCGGCCACTGGTACCTCGCGGGCTGGGACCGCGAGCGCGGCGCCGAGCGCGTCTTCCGGCTCTCCCGGATCACCGGCAAGGTGCGTTCCCGCGCCGGGTCCTTCACCGCCCAGGTGCCGGACGTCGTGACCGTACGCGAGACCGTCGAGAGCTGGGCCGGCGAAACCGCGACCCGCAGCGCGCTGATCAAGCTGCGCCAGGGCTCCGGCTATCCGCTGCGGGCCAGGGCCACCGCCGTACGGGACCTGGGTGACGGCTGGGACGAGCTGGCGATTCCGTACGGGCACGGGCTCGACGCCTGGCTCGTCGAGCTCGGCCCCGAAGTCGTCGTACTGGAGCCCGCTGATCTGCGGGCGGACGTCGTGGACCGGCTGCGCGCCGTGGCCAAGGACTGAGAAGGACCGAGGACACAGCCACCATGGCCACGAACGCGATCGACCAGACCCGGCGGATGCTCTCCCTGGTGACGTACCTGCGCGAGCGCCCCGGCGCGCACGTCAGCGATGTCGCCCGCGCCTTCGGGATCACCGAGGACGAGCTGATCTCCGACCTCGACGTCCTGCCCATGTGCGGAACGAGCTTCCGCGGCGGCGACCTGCTCGACATCGACACCGACGGCGACCGGATCTGGTGGCACAACCCGGACGATGTCGCGGAGCCGCTGCGGCTCGCCGCCGACGAGGCCACCGCGCTGCTCGTCGCCGCACGCGCCGTCTCCACACTCCCCGGCCTGCGTGAGGGCGACCGGCAGGCGCTGCTGCGGGCCACGGCGAAGCTGGAGGCCGCGGCGGGCGAGGCGGCGGGCGCCAGCTCCAGACTCTCGGTGACCTTCGAAGCCGAGGGCGGCGTCTTCGCCGACGTCGACCGGGCGATCGCTGAGCGGCGCCGGCTGTGGCTGCGCTACTACTCCCCGGCGCGCGACGAGCTCACCGAGCGGGAAGTGGACCCGATCCGGCTCTTCGCCGTCGGCCACACGTACATGGAGGCCTGGTGCAGGCTCTCCGAGGCGCGGCGTACGTTCCGGCTCGACCGGGTCGCCGAGATCAGGCTGCTCGACGAGCCGTCCTCGCCGCCGGAGATCGAGCTCCGTGACCTGTCGGAAGGGCTCGTCCAGCCGTCCGCCGACGACCCCGAGGTCGTGGTCGAGGTGGGCCCCGGCGGGCGCTGGGTCGCCGAGTACTACCCGCACGACAGCGCGGAGGAACTGCCCGACGGCGGCCTGCGGATCACCCTGCGTACGCCGGAACCGGCCTCGCTGCGGCGGCTCGCTCTGCGACTCGGCAGGGACGGGCACATCGTCTCGCCGCCGGAGCTGGCGGTCAGCGCGCGGGAAGCGGCCCGCGAGGCGCTCGCGGCGTACGAGAGCCCCGGCCGGGCGTAACAAGGAGATTGGTGGACATGTCGCTACTGCCAAGGGTTCCCACCCAGGTGGGCCCGGTCCTCTTCAAGGCGGGCTGCCCGGACTGCGGCGCCCGCTTCGAACTGTCGGCGGGCTCGCTGCGCCTCGCGATAGGCGCCAGCCGCCGTACGACCTTCTACTCCTTCACCTGCCCCGAGTGCGAGGCGGCGGTGCGCAAACCGGCGGGCGAGCGGATCGTCGAACTGCTCACCGGGGGCGGCGTGCGGACGCTGCGACTCCACTCCACTGTCTGACCGTCTAGGCTCTGGCGCATGTTCTGGCCGATGCTCGCAATCGCTCTTGGTTTCTGTGGTCTCGCCGTGCTGGGCGTGCTGGCGATCCGGGTGTTCACGGAGGTCCAGCGCCTCGGGCGCCAAGTCGCCGCCACCTCGCAGGAGATCAACACGGCCGCGGAGAACCTCGAACGCGCGGCCGAGGGCCTGGCCCGCAGTGGCGAAGCCTGGCGGTAGGAAGCGCGGCTGCCGCAGGGCGACTGCGGGGGCGTAGGCTGGTTGAGCGGCTCTTGGAGCGAGGCGCGGGCCGCAATCCGGAGTACGCACAGGCATTGCCCCTCGTTTACTCCTACGGGTTACGATCGCAGCCAGCGCGGCGACCGGACAAACGTCCGGCCGGTCGGGCATCAGACTCCCTGTCGCCTCGGTGAAGAAGGTAAAAGCTATGGGTAGGCTCGGCCCCACCGAGATCATCCTCATCCTCGTCGTCATCATCCTGCTGTTCGGCGCCAAGAAGCTTCCGGACATGGCCCGTTCGCTGGGCAAGTCGGCCCGCATCCTCAAGAGCGAGGCCAAGGCGATGAAGAAGGACGACGACCAGAGCACCCCTGCCGACCCGCCGCCGCACGCGACGGGCAACGCCCAGGACCACACCACGCCCGCCCCTCGTACGATCAAGGCCGCGCCCGGTGACGTGACCAGCTCACGCCCGGTGGCCGAGCCCACCGACACGACCAAGCGCTGACACCTGGGCCGCCGCAGGCACCGTTCCGCGGAGAACGATGATCGCCTGCCGCACGAGATGAGGACGTGGGTTGCTCAAGTCTGCCCCCAAACTGGAGAAGGACCCCGAGGGGCGCATGCCTCTCGTGGAGCACCTGCGTGAGCTGCGCAACCGGCTCGCCAAGGGTCTGCTCGCGATCATGGTGGTCACGATTGTGGCCCTCGTGTACAGCGAGGAGCTCATGTCGTTCCTGACGCAGTCGGTGCCCAAGTGCGGGAAGGGCGAAACGAGCGACGGCGGCAACTGCGCGATCGTCTCCTTCAACACGCTGATGGCACCCTTCAGCGTGACGATCCAGCTGAGCCTCACCGCCGGTCTCGTCCTCGCGAGCCCGGTGTGGCTGTACCAGCTCTGGGCCTTCGTGGCGCCGGGACTGCACAAGAACGAGAAGAAGTACACGTACGCGTTCGTCGGCGCGGCGGTGCCGCTGTTCTCTGCCGGTGCGTACCTCGCCTACCTCATCCTTCCCATCAGCGTGAAGGTTCTCATCAGCCTCACGCCGGCCGGATCCGCGAACATCCTGTCCCTGGGGGACGTGCTCGATTTCACCCTCCGGATGGTGATTGTCTTCGGCCTCGCGTTCGAGCTGCCGCTGGTGCTGGTGATGCTCAACCTCACGGGCGTGCTGAGCGGCCGCCGCATGCTCCGGTGGTGGCGCGGCGTGATCATGGGCGTCTTCGTCTTCGGCGCGATCATCACGCCGACGACCGACCCGGTCGGCATGCTCGCCCTTGCCGGGCCGATCACCCTCCTGTACTTCATGGCGGTCGGATTCTCGCTGCTGAACGACAAGCGACGGGAACGCAACAACCCCGACGCCGAGCTGGACGACGACGAGGCCTCGGAGCTGGACCTCAGCCCTGCGGCGATCGGTGAGATCGAGACCGTGCCCGCCGCGCGCGCACTGCCCGAGCAGGCGGGGGCCGAGAGTGCCGGGCCGGGGCCGAAGCAGCTGCAGAGTTACGACGACGTCACCTGAGCTTGTAGGGTCCGCCGGGTGACCAGTGAGATCACCCTCTTCGTCAATCCCACCGCCGGACGCGGCCGGGGCGCGCACGCCGCGCAGCCGGCCGCTTCTGCTTTGCGGGACGCGGGATTCTCCGTACGCACGGTCCTCGGCCAGGACGCGGACGACGCTCTGCGGCGGGCGCGCGACGCCGTCGAGGGCGGGACCGGGGCCCTGATAGCCGTCGGCGGGGACGGGATGGCCTCGCTCGCGCTGCAGGCCGTCGCCGGGACGCGGACGCCGCTGGGGGTGATCGCCGTCGGGACCGGCAACGACTTCGCCCGTACGCTCGGGCTGCCCGTACGGGACCCGGCCGCCGCCGGGAGACTGGCCGCGGAAGCGCTCAAGGGCGGGCGGATCATGGACGTGGATCTGGGGCGGGTGGGGGAGAAGTGGTTCGGGACCGTACTCGCCTCCGGGTTCGACTCGCGGGTCAACGACCGCGGGAACCGGATGCGGTGGCCGAGCGGGCGGTTCAAGTACGACCTCGCGATGATCGCGGAACTGGCCTCCTTCAGGCCCGTCGCGTACCGGATCACGCTTGACGGCGACGTCCACGAGGTCGAGGCGACGCTGGTCGCCGTGGGGAACGGGACGTCGTACGGGGGCGGGATGCGGATCTGCGCCGACGCGCGGACCGACGACGGGCTCTTCGACATCACGGTGGTGGGGGACTGCTCCCGTACGACGCTGATCAAGGTCTTTCCCAAGGTGTACAGGGGTACGCATCTCAGCCATCCCAAGGTCTCGGTCCACCGGGCGGCCAAGGTCGAGCTGGCGGCGGCGGGGGTTACCGGGTACGCCGACGGGGAACCGCTGGGGGCGCTGCCGCTGACCGCCGTGTGCGTGCCGGGCGCGGTCAGGGTGCTCGGTCCGCGGGTGCTCGGCCCGCGTATTTAAAGATCGGGCTGACTGTCATACGGGGCGGGTAGGCTCGAAGACAAGATGACAGAGGACCTTTCCCCAGCTGAGCGTTACGCCGCTGCCCGGATCCGTACAGCCGAGCAGGCCACCGCGCTTGCGCCCTTCCGCGAGCTGTACGACTTCGAGCTGGACCCGTACCAGGTCGAGGCATGCAAGGCCCTTGAAGCCGGCAAGGGCGTGCTCGTGGCCGCCCCGACCGGCTCGGGCAAGACCATCGTCGGCGAGTTCGCCGTGCACCTGGCGCTCGCCGAGCGACGTAAATGCTTCTACACCACGCCCATCAAGGCGCTGTCCAACCAGAAGTACCAGGACCTCGTGCGGCGCTACGGCGCCGACAAGGTCGGGCTGCTGACCGGTGACAACAGCGTCAACCCCGACGCCCCGGTGATCGTCATGACCACCGAGGTCCTGCGGAACATGCTGTACGCCGGATCGCAGGCGCTGCGGGGGCTCGCGTATGTCGTGATGGACGAGGTGCACTACCTCTCCGACCGCTTCCGCGGCGCCGTCTGGGAAGAGGTGATCATCCACCTCCCCGACTCGGTGACGCTGGTGTCGCTGTCGGCGACCGTGTCGAACGCGGAGGAGTTCGGCGACTGGCTGGACACCGTCCGCGGCGACACCCAAGTGATCGTCTCCGAGCACCGGCCCGTGCCGCTGTGGCAGCACGTGCTCGCCGGGCGCAAGATGTACGACCTCTTCGAGGAGTCCGACGAC
The DNA here is from genome assembly GCF_018614035.1 of Streptomyces sp. ISL-96. Classification (GTDB taxonomy): domain Bacteria; phylum Actinomycetota; class Actinomycetes; order Streptomycetales; family Streptomycetaceae; genus Streptomyces. The sequence goes on along the minus strand of NZ_JAGGPA010000025.1, from coordinate 122,075 downwards.
GGCAGGGGCGGCAGGCGCGAGGTCAACCCCGACCTGGTGCGCATGGCGCGGATGGAGAACAGCACCCCCTTCGCGCGCGGCCGCGGCCGCGGAAACATGCGGGAGGCGGACCGGGAGCGCGAGCGCAGGCAGCGCAGCCGCATCTGGACGCCCGGAAGGCCCGAGGTCATCGAGCGGCTCGACGCCGCGGACCTGCTGCCCGCGATCACCTTCATCTTCAGCCGGGCCGGCTGCGAGGCCGCCGTCCAGCAGTGCCTGTACGCCGGCCTGCGGCTCAACGACCAGGACGAGCGCATGCTGGTCCGCGAGATCGTCGAGGAGCGGACGGCCTCCATCCCGGGCGAGGACCTGAACGTCCTCGGGTACTACGAATGGCTCGAAGGCCTGGAGCGGGGCATCGCCGCGCATCACGCCGGCATGCTGCCGACCTTCAAGGAGGTCGTCGAAGAGCTCTTCGTGCGCGGGCTGGTCAAGGCGGTCTTCGCGACCGAGACGCTGGCGCTCGGCATCAACATGCCGGCCCGCTCGGTGGTGCTGGAGAAGCTCGTCAAGTGGAACGGCGAGCAGCACGCGGACATCACCCCCGGCGAGTACACGCAGTTGACGGGGCGGGCCGGGCGGCGCGGCATCGATGTCGAGGGCCACGCGGTCGTGCTCTGGCAGCGTGCCATGGACCCGGGGGCGCTCGCGGGACTGGCCGGGACGCGTACGTACCCGCTGCGCTCCAGCTTCAAGCCGTCGTACAACATGGCGGTCAATCTGGTGCAGCAGTTCGGACGCCACCGGTCGCGCGAGCTGCTGGAGACGTCCTTCGCGCAGTTCCAGGCCGACAAGTCGGTCGTCGGGATCTCGAAGCAGGTCCAGAAGAACGAAGAGGGGATCGAGGGCTACCGGGAGGGCATGACCTGCCACCTCGGGGACTTCGAGGAGTACGCGCGGCTGCGCCGTGAGCTCAAGGACCGCGAGACCGAGCTGGCCAAACAGGGCGCGACGCAGCGGCGGGTCGCGGCGGCCGCGTCGCTGGAGAAGCTGAAGCCCGGTGATGTCATCCATGTGCCCACCGGCAAGTTCGCGGGGCTGGCGCTGGTGCTGGACCCGGGGCTGCCCGCCGGACGTGCCAACGGGCACCGGGGGTTCGATCAGCACGACGGGCCGCGGCCGCTGGTGCTGACCGCCGAGCGGCAGGTCAAGCGGCTCGCGTCGGTCGACTTCCCGGTGCCGGTCGAGGCGCTGGAGCGGATGCGGATCCCGAAGTCCTTCAACGCGCGCAGCCCGCAGTCGCGGCGTGATCTGGCGTCCGCGCTGCGGACCAAGGCCGGGCACATGGTGCTCGAGCGGCACTGCAAGCAGCGGGCGGCCGCGGCTGACGACCGTGAGATCGCGCGGCTGCGTACCGCGCTGCGCGCGCATCCGTGCCACGGGTGCGACGAGCGTGAGGACCACGCCCGCTGGGCCGAGCGCTACCACCGGCTCCAGCGCGACACGAAGCAGCTGGAGCGCAGGATCGAGGGGCGTACGAACACCATCGCCCGTACCTTCGACCGGATCTACGCCCTGCTGACCGAGCTGGACTATCTGCGCGACGACAAGGCCACCGAGCACGGCAAGCGGCTCGCGCGGCTCTACGGCGAGCTCGACCTGCTGGCGTCCGAGTGCCTGCGCGAGGGCGTGTGGGAAGGGCTGAAGCCGGCGGAACTGGCGGCGTGCGTCTCGGCGTTGGTCTTCGAGGCGCGCCAGCCGGACGACGCGGTCGCGCCTAAGGTGCCGACCGGGCCCGCGAAGATCGCGCTGGGAGAGATGGTCCGGATCTGGGGCAGGCTCGATGCTCTGGAGGAGGAGTTCAAGATCAATCAGGCTGAGGGGGTCGGGCAGCGGGAGCCCGACCCCGGCTTCGCCTGGGCGGTGTACATGTGGGCCTCCGGCAAGGGGCTCGACGAGGTGCTGCGCGAGGCGGAGATGCCGGCCGGGGACTTTGTCCGCTGGTGCAAGCAGGTCATCGACGTACTGGGGCAGATCGCGGCGGCCGCGCCGTCGTCGGCGGAGGGCAGTGCGGTCACGAAGAACGCGCGCAAGGCGGTGGACGCTGTGCTGCGGGGCGTTGTCGCGTACTCGTCGGTGGGCTGACGGTTCGGTTCGTCTGAGTGTTACCGGTGCGCCGCTCCCTGGAAGCCTGAGGGGGCGGCGTATTGGCGTGTGTGGGGTCAACGGGGCCTGTGTGACGCGTGGTTGTGAGTTATCCACAGGGGTGGTGCGGTGTCGTACCTGTGCGCTTCCATGGAGTCACTCGTAGCGCACGACAGGACGCGCGCCACCTGAACAGGGGAGACCCGTCATGACCACCACGGACACCGATGCGGCCGTCGGCGTACAGCCGAACGGGCCGGCTATGACCGTGGCGGGTCCGCGCGGGGTGCCGGTGCTCGGCAACCTGCCGCAGTTCGGGAAGGACCCGCTCGCCTTCTTCGAACGGCTGCGGGCGCATGGGGACTTGGTGCGCTGGCGGTTCGGGCCGAAGCCGTCGCTGTTCCTGGCCGACCCCGAGCACATCGGCGAGTTGATGACGGAGACGGAACGGACCTTCGACCAGCCGGAGCTGGGGATCGCTTTCCGCACGGTGATGGGCAACGGGGTGGTGGTGGCGCGGGGGCCGGACTGGCGTCGAAAGAGGTCGCTGGTGCAGCCGTCCGTACGGCCCAAGCAGGTGCGGTCGTACGCCGCGACGATGGCCGGGTGCGCCGTGGAGCTTGCCGACCGGTGGTCGGACGGTGAACGGATCGACATCAAGCGGGAGATGGCGGCCCTCACTCAGCGGATCGCCGTCCGTACCATCTTCGGCGCGGACACCGACGCCGACGCGGAGGCGATCGGGCGGGCGATGGACGTCGCGCAGCGGGAAATAGGCGCGGAGTTCAGCGGGATCGGGGCACTGTTGCCGGACTGGGTGCCGACGCGGGGGCGGGCCCGGATCCGGCGGGCCGCCGCGGTCATCGACGCCGAGGTCGCGCGGGTTGTCGCACAGCACCGGCAGGGTGAAGGGGAGCGCCCCGATCTGTTGAGCCGGCTGCTCGCCGCGCAGGACGAGACCGGGGCGCGGCTCTCGGACGAGGAGATACGCGATGAGACCGTCACCCTGTACATCGGGGGCCACGAAACGACCAGTAGCACGCTGGTGTGGGCGTGGTACTTGCTCGCGCGCAATCCGCGGGTGCGGGAAGCGCTCGCCGGGGAACTGGAGCGGGTGCTCGGTGACCGCGAGCCGGACTTCGAGGACTATGCGCAACTGACGTACGCGCAAGCGGTGGTGAAGGAGACACTGCGGCTGTATCCGACGATCTGGCTGCTCACCGGGGTGGCCAAGGAGGGCGCGCGGATCGGTGGGCTGCCCCTGGTGCCGGGGACGCGGGTGTGGAGCAGTCAGTGGGCCACTCATCGCGACGCCCGGTGGTTCCCGGAGCCGGAGGAGTTCCGGCCCGAGCGATGGGATCCGGACGGCGGGGACGCGATACCGGAGTACGCGTGGTTCCCGTTCGGGGGCGGGCCACGGGTGTGCCTCGGGGCGCGGTTCGCGATGGTCGAGACGGTGCTCGCGCTGGCCGTGCTGGCGCGGCGCTTCGAGCTGGACGTCGACCCGGGTGAGATACGGCCGGTGCCGACGCTCACCCTTCAGCCGGACCGGGAGGTGCTGGCCACGGTGCGGGCGCGGTAAGCGGACGCTCCCTTGTGCGCGCGAACTGCTGCGTGCCGGTCCCCAGTGGCTGCGGTCAGCGCAGGCCGCGCGCCCGCTCGAAGCGGGCGCGGCCCTCGGCGAGGTCCACGATGGGATCCGGGTAGTCGATCCGGGCCCGGTCCGGCCCTGTCACCGTCCACGGCTGGTGGACGGCCGCTCCCGCGATCCCCGCGAGTTCGGGCACCCAGCGCCGCACATAGTCACCCCTCGGGTCGAAACGCCTGGCCTGCGCGAGCGGGTTGAGCAGCCGGTTGGGGCGCGTGTCAGTACCGGTGCCGGCCACCCACTGCCAGTTGAGCTGGTTGTTGACGATGTCCCCGTCCACCAGCAGATCCAGGAAGTGCCGGGCGCCCACGCGCCAGTCGACGTACAGCGTCTTGGTGAGGAAACTCGCCACCAGCAGCCGGCCCCGGTTGTGCATCCAGCCCTCGTGGCGCAGCTGGCGCATGGCCGCGTCGACCACGGGACAGCCGGTGCGGCCCTCCTGCCAGGCGGTGATTTCCCGCGGGGCCGTACGCCACTGGTCGCCGCGCGTCCGGTAGTCGGCCCACGACGCCGCGGGGCGGGCCGCGAGTACCTGGTGATGGAAGTCCCGCCAGGCGAGCTGACGTACGAAGGCTTCTGCCCCCGGGCCGCCTTTGTGCCGCGCGCGGTGCACCAGTTCGGCCGCCGAGAGACAGCCGAAGTGGAGATGGGGAGAGAGCCGGGAGGTGGCGTCACCGGACAGGTCGTCGTGATGTTCTTCGTACGCTTCGATGCCGTCCGCCAGCCAGGCGCGCAGCTGCTTGCGTGCCTCGGGTTCACCGCCCTTCGCGAGACCGGGCGACGTTCCCGTGACGGCGCGGCGTGTCGGCAGAGGACCGCTTTCGACCGCGTCCGGAACGCGCACGGTCCGGGGCGCCGGCACAGCATCGCGGACGCCGGCCGCTCCCCACTTGCGCAGGTACGGCGTGAAGACGGCGAAGTGGTCCTTGCCGGCCGGTGTGACCTGCCCGGGCGGTACCGCAGTGATCACCGCGTCGTGGACGTGCAGCGCGCAGCGAACGTTCCCGAGAGCGGTGCGCAGCCGTTCCTCCCTGCGCGTCGCGTACCGGCTGACCCCGCCCGCGACATGAACCTCCTGGGCGCCGGACTCGGTCACCACCCGGCACACCTGTTCCACCACATCGCCGGTACGGACCACCAGGCGCCCGCCCCGCTCACGCAGCCCCGCGTCCAGCCCGGCCAGGCAATCGGCCAGGAAGGCACGCCGGTTGGGTGCGTCGAAGCCCGCCTCCGTCACGCCCCGGTCCCGTACGAACAGGGGCACCACCTCGTCGGCCCGGCGCAGCGCCGCGCCGAGCACCGGCTGGTCGTACAGCCGCAGATCGGAGGTGAACAGCACCACGGCGACACTCATACGCGCGTTTCCCTTTCCGGTGTGCTCACCTTGACGACTTCCCGCCCCCATGGATGGGTCCTCCGGACACATGGTCTCGCCCCTCATGATGGCCCGCCTCCCCACCGCGCGCAGGACCAGGAAGGGACGGTGCCCGACGCTTCCCGCGAGGCAGTTGTACGCAGCGATACGAGCGTTCCCGCGACCGTGCCGGCCAGGGCCACGGAGGCGACAAAACCCCCCGCTGAAGATCAGCGAGGGGCCGGGTCACTTCCGTACGGACAACAGCGGGGGAGCGGGGGAGGGGGCGGTCAGGCGGCGGGCTCCTGCTCGCGCTCGACCTGCTCGTTCCACTCGCGCTTGATCGCGCGCCACGCGTCGTCGTCCTGGCCGAGACGCCAGTAGCCCGAGATGGACAGCCGCTCGCGCGCGATACCGCGGTCCATGCGCAGGTGGCGGCGCAGGTCCTTCACGAAGCCCGCCTCGCCGTGGACGAAGGCGTGGACGTCGCCCGCCGGGAAGTCGAGGCCGCGCACCGCGGCGATCAGGGTCTCGCCCACCGGGTTCCGGCCGCGGTGCAGCCACGTCACCGCCACTCCCTCGGGCGTGGCGATCTTCTGCTCCTCCTCGGGGCCCGCCACCTCGACGAAGGCGTGTACGACGGTGCCGTCCGGCATCCGTTCCAGGGAAGCGGCGATCGCCGGAAGCGCGCTCTCGTCGCCCACCAGCAGATGCCAGTCGGCCGCCGGGTCCGGCGCGTAGCCGCCGCCGGGGCCGAGGAAACGTACCGTCTCGCCGGACTTGGCCCGCGCCGCCCACGGACCGGCCAGGCCCTCGTCGCCGTGCACCACGAAGTCGACGGTCAGCTCGCGCTGTACGGCGTCCCACGACCGCACCGTGTACGTCCGGGTCACCGGCCACTGTTCCGCCGGGAACTCCTCGCGGATGCGGGCCATGTCGAACGGCTCCGGGTACACCGCTCCCGCCGCCGGGAACAGCACCTTGATGTAGTGGTCGGTGAACTCGTCGGCCGCGAAGCCGGCCAGCCCCTCACCGCCCAGGACGACGCGCACCATGTGCGGAGTGATCCGCTCGGTACGCACCACCTGTGCCTCACGAACCTGCGGTGTCTTGCGGGCCGGTCGTTCCGCCACGGCGCTTCCCCTGACTCTCGCTTGCTCAGACGCTTGCATGCTTAGGCTTACCTAAGTTAGCAGTCTAGCCGTGGAGAGCGGCGAGCAGGCGCTCCAGCGAGCTGCCGAGTCCCCATCGCGCCGCGAGTTCGTCGAGCGCCGCCGGATCGCGCGGCTCGGTGGGCAGCGCCGGATCGAAGTCCGGCAGTGGTACGTCGGAGGCGACGCGCACCACCTTCGGCGCGACGGCGAGGTAGTCGCGCGCCTCGTCCAGCCGCTTGCGCTGCGACGGCGTCAGTCCGGACATGGGGTCGCCGACCGCCGCCATGATCCCGGCCAGGTCGCCGTACGCGTCGAGGAGCTTCGCGGCCGTCTTCTCGCCGATCCCGGGAACGCCCGGAAGTCCGTCGCTCGGGTCGCCGCGCAGGATCGCCAGATCGACGTACCCGGGACCGTTCACCGCGTACTTGTCGCGAAGCCACGCCTCGTCGGTGACCTGGAGCGAGCCGACACCCTTCAGCGGGTACAGCACCCGCACCTCGCGGGCGTCGTCGACCAGCTGGAAGAGGTCGCGGTCCCCGGTGACGATGTCCACCGGCCCCGTGGCCAGGCCCGCGAGCGTCCCGATCACATCGTCCGCCTCGTACGGCTCCACGCCCACCCGGGCGATCCCGAGCGCGTCGAGCACGTCCTCGATGATCGGCACCTGCGGGCTGAGCGTGTCGGGGACGACCTCCTCGTCCGGGCCCGTCTCGGTCTCCTCCGCGACGCGGTGCGCCTTGTAGGAGGGGATCAGGTCGACCCGCCACTGCGGGCGCCAGTCGGCGTCCATGCACGCGACGAGGTCGTCGGGATGGTGGGTCTGGACGAGTTGGGTGATGAAGTTGAGCAGGCCGCGTACGGCGTTGACGGGCGTACCGTCCGGGGCGCGTACGGAGTCCGGGACTCCGAAATACGCGCGGAAGTAGAGGGAAGCGGTGTCGAGGAGCATCAGGCGTCGCGTCACACCCCGATGATGCCGTACGGCCCCAATGCCGTCCGTGCCGCGGGCTGAGCCGGACGCCGTAGCACCACCGTCCTGGACAGGGGGGCCTTCCCTGACGTATGTACGAAACCGGCGCGCGAAGCTGCGTAGGCTGCACTCAGTGCCCATGACTGACGACTGACGACTGATGACCACCACGAGACAGGGAGGGAGCCGGAGCGATGGACGACAAGGAAACCCTTCGGGTCGGTACGGCCGTCCGGAGGCGCCGCAAGTCCCTGGCCCTCACCCTGGCCACGGTCGCGGCCCGCAGCGGGCTCTCGGTGCCATTCCTCAGCCAGGTCGAGAACGAACGCGCCAGACCCAGCACCCGCTCCCTGGAGCGGGTGGCCCAGGCGCTGGAGACCTCGGCGGCCGAGCTGATCGCCGCCGCCGACTCGGGGCGTACGGTCGATGTCGTACGCGCCGTGGAGGAAGACGGCGATGGCGCGGCCGTGCGGTGTGTCGTGCGCGGGAGGCATCAGCTGCGCGCCACCGAATACATCGGGGAGCAGGACACCGGGCGCGAGTTCCAGCACCACGGCGACGAGCTCATGTACATCGCCGATGGCGCCGCCGAGGTGGAGGCGGAAGGCCGGGCGTACCGGCTGGAGCGCGGCGACACGCTGTTCCTGTCCGGTGGCGTACGGCACCGGTGGCGGGCCACCGAACCCGGCACCCGGATCCTCGTCGTAGCGGCGGCCGGCACGGTCGGACACGGTGACGGCGCCGACTCCGACGCAGACCCGCGTCAAACCGGCTGACGGCGGGCAGGCCGCCGTGCGCCCACGCGTCGTCTCGCTCGTACCGTCCCTGACGGAGGCCGTGGCCGTCAGCGCGCCCGGCCTGCTCGTCGGGGCGACCGACTGGTGCAGCCACCCGGCGGACCTCGACGTCGTACGGATCGGCGGCACGAAGAATCCGGACGTCGAGGCGGTCGTACGACTGCGCCCCGATCTCGTCATCGCCAACGAGGAAGAGAACCGCGAGCCCGATCTCGCCGCCCTGCGGCAGGCCGGGCTCACCGTCATGGTCACCGTGATCCGCGATCTGCCCGAGGCCCTCGCCGAGCTGGAGCGGGTCCTGGTCGACGGCTGCGGTCTGAGCGCCCGCCCGGCCTGGCTCGACGCGGCGGAGGCGGCCTGGAGTGACGTGCGGACGGACGGCCCGCGGCTGAAGGCCGTCGTGCCGATCTGGCGCAGGCCCTGGATGGTGCTGGGCCGCGACACCTTCGCCGGGGACCTGCTGGCCAGACTCGGCGTCGACCACCTCTACGCCGGCCACGCCGAGCGCTACCCGCGCATCCCCCTCGACGAACTGCGCGCCGCCGGTGCGGACCTCGTCGTACTGCCCGACGAGCCCTACCGCTTCACGGCCGACGACGGGCCCGAGGCCTTCCCCGCACTGCCCGCCGCGCTCGTCAGCGGGCGTCATCTCACGTGGTACGGACCGTCGTTGGCCGAGGCGCCCCGGGTGCTGCGAGCAGCGCTCCGCTGACCAGGCCGCGAGCCGTACGTACGCCGGCGACCGCCCAGGCGACGACGAGCGCCGCGTACAGGGCCGCCGCCAGCCAGCCGAGGGCGTCCAGCCCGGTGTGGCGGGCGAGTCCGGCGGCGCCCGTCACGCACGTACCGACGGGGAAGGTGAACGCCCACCACGTCATGGTGAACGGCATGCCGTTCCGGGCCGCCCTGACCACCATCGCCGCGGCGAGTGCCAGCCACAGCAGCGCGAAGCCCATCACCGGCACGCCGTACACGACCGCGAACGCGCCGAGCGCATCGGCGTACGGCGCGTCTGTCGCGCCCGGCGCCACGTCCGCCAGCGAGTTGACCGCGGTGGTGGACTGGCCGAGCGGGCCGAGGACGAGGAACAGGGTCGGCGTCAACGCGAGCGGCAGCGGGCCGTGCTGGAGGAGGCGCGCGAAGATCAGCGGCATCATCAGCAGCGTGGCGAGCAGGCTGAGCCCGAACATCGCGTAACAGCCGAGCAGCATCGACTCCCGCCACTGGCCCTCGGGCAGATACGGGACGATCTGCGGCCCGAGCGCGGCCGAGACCATCGGCGCCACCACCGGCAGCAGCCACACGGGCGAGGCACTGCCGGGCTCGACACGGTGACGTACGACCATCAGGTACGGGACCGCGACGGCGGCCCCCAGCCCGACGGCCGTGCCCGCGCCCCACAGCACCGTGCCGGCGGTGAGGGCGGCGTCGAGGCCGATGACGTCCCCGCCGACCGTCACCGTGCCGCCGCCGACCGAGAGCAGCGCCATGGCCAGGCAGCCGTAGAAGGGGGCGACGGCCGGGTCGAGGAGGTGGGCCCCCGCCTGGTCGCGGTGGTACGCCCAGTGCCCGGCGCGCACGAGCAGCAGCGCGCCGAGCAGCAGCGCGGACAGCCCCCAGACGACGGTGAGCGCGGGGCGCAGGCCGGGGACGGCGAAGGGGAGGGCGGCGCCGGCGTTGGCGACGATGGAGGTGCCCATGACCGTGGCGTACCAGTTGGGGCCGAGATGGCGCAGCGCGGGGAGCCGCCGTCCGGCGGGGGCGGCGCGGAGCGAGCGGGGCTGCGCATAAGTGGCCATACGCCCACACTGGACGGACCCGGCGGCCCCCACCAGGGACGGTATTCCTATGAGGTCATAAACTGACCTTATGGCTTTCGATGATTCCGCCCCCGCCCCGGCCTCCGGCGACAGGGCGCCGCTCGCCCACCGGGTGCCCGACCTCGGCGCCATGGAACTGCTGCTCGGTGTCGCCCGGCTCGGCAGCCTGGGACGCGCGGCGCGGGAGCTCGGCATCAGCCAGCCTGCCGCGAGCAGCCGTATCCGTTCCATGGAACGCCAGCTCGGTGTCGCCCTCGTCGACCGTTCGCCGCGCGGCTCGCGCCTCACCGAGGCGGGAGCGCTCGTCACGGACTGGGCGCGCCGGGTGGTGGAGGCGGCCGAGGCCTTCGACGCGGGGGCGCAGGCGCTGCGAGGACGGCGGGACTCGCGGCTGCGCGTCGCGGCCAGCATGACGATCGCCGAGTACCTGCTGCCGGGCTGGCTGATAGCACTGAGCGGACAGCGCCCCGGTACGGCGGTGTCGCTGCTGGCGGGCAACTCCGCCGCCGTCGCGGAGCGGCTGCTCACCGGTGAGGCCGACCTGGGTTTCGTGGAGGGCCTGGCCATACCGGACGGGCTCGACGGTGTCGTCATAGGCCACGACCGGCTCGTCGTGGTCGCGGCCAGTAACCACCCCTGGGCGCGCCGGCGCCGCCCGGTGGAGGCGAGGGAACTGGCCGAGGCGTCACTCATCCTGCGCGAGAGGGGCTCCGGAACCCGGCAGGTCCTGGACGCCGCGCTCGCCGGGTACGGCGGCCTGGCGGACCCCCTCCTCGAACTCGCCTCCACGACAGCGGTGAAGGCGGCGGCCGTCAGCGGCGCGGGCCCCAGCGTGCTCAGCGAGCTCGCCGTGCGGGAGGAGCTGGCCTCCCGCCGACTCGTGGAAATCCCGGTCGAAGGCGTGCGGTTGCGCCGCGACCTGCGGGCGGTCTGGCCGACGGGACCGCGGCCCACGGGGCCCGCGCGGGACCTGCTGGGGCTGACGCGCCCGACGCCGGAGAAGGCCTAACTGTTTGTCATGGCCCGTAGCGGATACCCGAAGGGCATGACTGAACAGGACAAGAACACCAAGTCCAAGCCCAACGCCAACAACACAACGGCCCGCGCCGCCTCCAGGACCACCGCCTCCAGGACCAACGGAAAGGCCTCGGACACGGCGGGCACCGCGAAGGCCGCGGCCAATGACGCCACCGCGAAGGCCTCGGACACGGCGGGCACGGCGAAGGCCGCGGCCGCCGACACCACCGCGAAGGCCACGGACGCGCTCGGTTCCGCGAAGGCCGCCGGAATCAAGGGAGTCGAGGTCAGCCGTCAGGCCCTGGACTCCGCGGCGGGCAAGGTCGCGTCGACCGCGTCCACCGCGTGGGTGCTGCTCAACGCCCGCAAGGCCGTCATCGCGGGCGCGAGCGCCGGCGCGGTGGCGATCGGCGCCGCCTCGTTCGTGGCGGGCCGCAAGGCCGAACAGCGCAGCCTGGGCCCGGTCACCCGCCTGCTGGCCGGCCGTATCTGACGTGCGCGCACGGCAGGCCGTCCAGGCTCGCCTTGTCGGGTCCGGAGCTGCCGCTTACCCGGCGGTGACCGCGGCCGCCGACACCAACGCCTCCATCACCCGCAGGTCCCCGCCCATCTCCGGGTGCCACTGGACGCCGAGCACCCACTGCTCGCCGGGCAGTTCGAGCGCCTCGGGCGTCCCGTCAGCGGCGTACGCCGACACCACCAGGCCGTCACCGAGCCGGTCGGCGGCCTGGTGGTGGTACGTCGGTACGCCGGTCTCCTCCGGTACGACCGAGGCGTAGCGCGTGCCGGGCACAGGCTTCACCGTGTGCTCGCCGAAGGCCCCCGGGCCGCCGGTGTGGCCGCCCAGGTGCTGCACAAGGGTGCCGCCCAGCGCGACGTTCAGCAGCTGCATGCCGCGGCAGATGCCCAGCAGCGGCGTACCGGACGCCAAAGCAGCCTCGATCAGGGCGAGTTCCCACGCGTCCCGCTCCCGCGCCGGCGGCCCGGTGCGGGGGTGCGGCTCGGCTCCGTACCGTACGGGCTCCACATCGGCGCCGCCCGCCACGACCAGGCCGTCGAGGCGGGCCACGACCTCCCCGGCGTACGACGGCGAGTCGGGCGGCACCATCGCGGCGAGGCCGCCCGCCGCCTGCACGAGGCGCGGATACCCGGCCGGGAGCAGGGCGGCGGGCATGTCCCACACGCCCCACTTGGCGGGCTCCAGGTAGGTGCTGATGCCGATGAGCGGCTTGGACACGGGTCCTCCGGTCGGTGTGGGCGCAGTGGTGCTCAGTGGTGATCGGTGGTGATCAGCCGCGTTCGAGTTCGGCCTCGGCCTCCGCCAGTGCGGCGAACTCCTCCTCGGGAGCCGCGGCGACGAGCCGGTGCCGACTGTAGAACGCGAAGTAGGCGAGAGCGACGACGTACACCCCCAGCGCGATGAACGCCGCGTCCTTGTCCACCAGGAACGTCGCCACCAGCGCGGACAGCGCCAGTGCGAACGCCACGGACGAGGTGAGGATGCCGCCCGGCGTGCGGTAGGGGCGGTGGAGTGCGGGCTCACGGCGGCGCAGCACGATGTGGGAGAGCGCCATCAGGGCGTACGAGATGGTGGCGCCGAAGACCGCGATGTTCAGCATCCGGGCGCCGTCGCCCGTCCCCGCCGCCAGTGCGAAGCCGATCGCGCCGGGGATGAGCAGCCCGAGGTACGGGGCCTTGCGGCGGCTGGTCAGCGACAGGAAGCGGGGCAGGTAGCCGGCCCGGGAGAGCGCGAAGAGCTGCCGCGATCCGGCGTAGATGAGCGAGAAGAACGAGGCGACGAGGCCCGCCAGTCCCGCGTAGTTGACGAAGCGGCTGAGCGGTGTGGGATCGCCGTCGCCCTGGAGCGCCACGACCAGCGGATTGCCCGCGTCCTGGACCGCGGCCGAGCCGCGAGCGCCGGTGGCCGCGAAGAAGGTGATCAGGGCGAGCAGCGCGAGGACGGCCATGGAGATGGCCAGGGCACGCGGCATGGAACGCACGGGGTCCTTGGCCTCCTCGGCGGCCAGCGGAACACCTTCCACACCGAGGAAGAACCACATGCCGAAGGGGAAGGCGGCCCAGATGCCGAGCAGTCCGAACGGCAGCCAGGAGTTGGCGCCGAGCGCTTCCTTGTCGACCGGGATGTCGTTGAGGTTGTCCGCGCTGAACTCGGTGAACGCGCCGACCGCGAAGATCAGCAGCGCGGCCACGGCGATGGCGGTCACGACGAGGCTGAAGCGCAGCGCCTCGCCGACGCCCCACAGGTGGATGCCGATGAAGATGACGAAGCAGGCCAGGTAGACCGGCCATCCGGCGGTGAGCCCGAAGAGGTTCAGCGACTCGACGTACTGGCCGATGAAGATGGAGATGGCCGCGGGCGCCAGGATGTACTCGATCAGGATCGCGGTGCCGGTCAGGAAGCCGCCCCAGGTGCCCAGCGCGCGCCGGGCGAAGCCGTAGCCGCCGCCGGCCGTGGGCAGGATGGCGGAGAGCTCGGCGAGTGAGAAGACCAGGCAGGCGTACATGACGCCCATCAGGAGGGTGGCGATCGCGAGCCCGCCGAAGCCGCCTTCGGCGAGCCCGATGTTCCAGCCGGAGAAGTCGCCGGAGACGACGTACGCGACGCCGAGTCCGGTGAGCAGCAGCCAGCCGGCGCTGCCGCGGCGCAGGGTGCGGCGTTGCAGATAGCCGGCACCGGCACCGGCATCGGCATCGGGGGAGGCGGGTGGTGCTGTGGGTGGTGGGGTGCGCGAGTCGGTGCTGTCGGCCATGAGCCGCTCCTGCCTCGGGTCAATGCTCGGTTCAATGGTGGGTGGCCATACCTTTGTGGTTCGGCCGGTCCCAGCGCAAGACCTGTGCGTTAAGCCGCTGTTACGGATCCGCATCGCCCGGCGTTACACGTCATGTGTCAGGTGAGGAATCCCCGCAGCAGCGCGGCCGTGCCCGAGCAGTGCTCGCGCATCACCTCCCGCGCCCCGTCCGCGTCGCCGTCGAGCACCGCCTCGACCAGCGCGGTGTGCTGCTGCTGGGAGTGCTCCAGGTTGCGTACGAGCAGCGGGATGCAGTCGAGCAGCCCGTTCACCGTGGCGCGTACGGCGGCGTACTGCGCGGTCAGCGTCGGCGATCCGGACAGCTCGGCGAGCGTGAGATGCAGCAGGGTGTCCAGCCGGCGGTAGTCGGCCAGCGGCGCGTCGTGCGTCGCCGCGAGCGCCGCCCGCAGCCGCCGCGCGCCGTCGTCGTCGAGCCCGTACGCCGCACACAGCCCGGCCGCACCGACCTCCAGCACCTCACGGAAGCGCAGCGTGTCCTCCACGTCGACGGCCTCCACGCGCCGGCGCAGCTCGCCCTCCCCCGAGGCGTCCGGGTGCGGCAGCACGAACGTTCCGCCGTACCTGCCGCGCCTGCTCTCGACGAGGCCCTGGTCCTGGAGGACCTTCAGGACCTCGCGCAGTGTGACCCTGCTGATCCGCAGGCGGTCGGCCAGCTCACGCTCGGCGGGCAGCCTCTCCCCGACGGGCACCAGGCCCAGGCGCAGGACCTGGAGGATCTGCTCCAGCGCCTCCTCGAACCCGTTCCCCGCCCGGACGGGCCGCAGGACGGGTGTCAGAGGGTCCATCGAGCCGATTTCATTCGCCACGTTGCGGTTTCCCCTTCCCAAGCAATGGTCTTCAGCAATACCTTATGGCTTCCGGCTGACCGAAGGAGGAACTTTCCGTGGCAGACCGCACACCCCCGCTAGCTCTTGAGGAGCTCCGTGCCCTCGTGGCGAGCGGTGAGATCGACACAGTCGTCCTGGCCTTCCCCGACATGCAGGGGCGCCTCCAGGGCAAGCGGTTCGCCGCCCAGTTCTTTCTCGACGACGTACTGGACCACGGCACCGAAGGCTGCAACTACCTCCTGGCCGTCGACACCGAGATGAACACGGTCGACGGCTACGAGATGGCCTCCTGGGACCGCGGCTACGGCGACTTCGCCATGCACGCCGACCTCTCCACCCTGCGGCGCGTTCCCTGGAACGACGGCACGGCCATGCTCATCGCCGACCTGGCCTGGAACGACGGCTCACCGGTGGTGGCCGCTCCCCGCCAGATCCTGCGCCGCCAGCTGGAGCGCCTCGCCGAGCTCGGCTACACCGCGCACGTCGGCACCGAACTCGAATTCATCGTCTTCAAGGACAGTTACGAGGAAGCCTGGGACCGCGGCTACAAGGACCTCGTACCCGCCAACCAGTACAACATCGACTACTCGGTCCTCGGCACCGGCCGCATCGAACCCCTCCTGCGCCGCATCCGCAACGACATGACCGCCGCGGGCCTGACCGTCGAGTCGGCCAAGGGTGAGTGCAATCCCGGCCAGCACGAGATCGTCTTCAAGTACGACGAAGCCCTCGTCACCTGCGACCAGCACGCCATCTACAAGACGGGTGCCAAGGAGATCGCCTCGCAGGAGGGCGTCTCGCTCACCTTCATGGCGAAGTACAACGAGCGCGAGGGCAACTCCTGCCACATCCACCTCTCCTTGCAGGATGCGGACGGCCGCAACGTCATGGCGGGTGACGACGCCGCCGACGGAATGTCCCCCGTCATGCGGCACTTCCTCGCAGGACAGCTGGCCGCCCTCCGCGATTTCGCGCTCCTCTACGCGCCGAACATCAACTCCTACAAGCGCTTCC
Organism: Streptomyces sp. ISL-96; assembly: GCF_018614035.1. Taxonomy (GTDB): domain Bacteria; phylum Actinomycetota; class Actinomycetes; order Streptomycetales; family Streptomycetaceae; genus Streptomyces. Next base: position 106,519 of record NZ_JAGGPA010000025.1, on the reverse strand, counting down.
AGCCCGGATCCTTCGCCCCGACCGCCGTCGCCTGGGGCCACGACAACCGCACCTGCTCGCTCCGCGTCGTCGGCCACGGCCGCTCGATGCGCTTCGAGAACCGGCTGCCCGGCGGCGACGTCAACCCGCACCTCGCCGTCGCGGGCCTGGTCGCGGCCGGCCTCTACGGCATCGAGCAAAAACTCGAACTCCCCGAGGTCTGTACGGGCAATGCCTACACCGGCGGCTACGAGCACGTCCCCACCTCGCTGCGCGAGGCCGCCGAACTCTGGGAGAACAGCCCCATCGCCAAGGCCGCCTTCGGCGACGAAGTCGTCGCGCACTACCGCAACATGGCGCGGGTCGAACTCGAAGCGTTCGACTCCGCGGTGACCGACTGGGAGCTCCGCCGCTCCTTCGAACGACTGTGAGGCCCGCAGTGTCCTTCGAGCACCACGTCCTCAACCCGGCCACCGAAGAGGTCATCGCCACCGTCGCGGCGTCGACCGCCGCCGACGTCGACGCGGCTGTCGTACGTGCCACCGGGGCGCAGCGCGCCTGGGCGGCCGCCGCCCCCGCCGACCGCGCCCGCCTGCTGCGCCGCTTCGCGGCCAAGGTCGACGAGCATATCGAGGAACTGGCCCAGCTGGAGGTCCGCGAGGCCGGCCACACTGTCGGCAACGCCCGCTGGGAAGCGGGCAACGTACGCGATCTGCTCGACTTCGCCGCCGGGGGAGTGGAACGCCTCAGCGGGCGGCAGATCCCGGTCGCCGGCGGCCTGGACATCACCCTCCTCGAACCGCTCGGCGTCATCGGGGTCATCGCACCGTGGAACTTCCCCATGCCGATCGCCGCCTGGGGAACAGCCCCCGCGCTCGCCGCCGGTAACGCCGTCATCCTCAAGCCTGCCGAGACCACCCCACTGACCGCCCTGCGTCTCGCCGAACTCGCCCTCGAAGCCGGGCTCCCCGACAACCTCTTCCAGGTCCTGCCGGGAGCCGGCGACGTGGCGGGCAGCGCCCTGGTCGAGCATCCCGGCGTAGCGAAGATCGTCTTCACCGGCTCGACCCGCGTCGGCAAGCAGATCATGGCCAAGTGCGCCGACCGCGTGAAGCGCGTGACCCTCGAACTCGGCGGCAAGAGCCCCAACATCGTCTTCGCCGACGCCGACATCGAGGCCGCCGTCGCCGCCACCCCCATGTCCTTCCTGGACAACTCCGGGCAGGACTGCTGCGCCCGTACGCGCATCCTCGTCCAGCGTTCGGCGTACGACCGCTTCCTGGAGCTCCTCGCCCCCGCGATCGAGGGCGTGGTGGTCGGCGACCCGTCGGACGACAAGACACAGATGGGCCCGCTGATCTCCAAGTCCCAGCTGGAGCGGGTACGTTCGTACGTCCCTGAGGGCGTGGAGGCGATTCGCGGCAGCGCCCCCGAGGGGCCGGGCTTCTGGTTCGCGCCGACCGTCCTCACAGGCGTCGGCCCGGACGCGGCCGCCGCGACGGAGGAGGTCTTCGGCCCCGTCGCCGTGGTCCTCCCCTTCGACGACGAGGAGGACGCGGTCCGCCTCGCCAACGCCACCGAGTACGGCCTGTCCGGCTCCATCTGGACACGGGACGTGGGCCGCGCGCTGCGCGTGTCCCAGGCCGTCAGGGCGGGCAACCTGTCCGTCAACTCCCACAGCAGCGTGCGCTACTCGACCCCGTTCGGGGGCTACAAGCAGTCGGGGCTCGGCCGCGAACTGGGCCCCGACGCGCTCACCGCTTTCACCGAAACCAAGAACATCTTCATCAGCACGGAGGCCTGAGACCATGACTGCGACCGACTCGACCGACTCGACCGACTCGACCGAATCGACCGACTCCATCGTGTGCCGCCGCCTGGTCGGACGTACGGCCGTCATCACGGGCGCCGGCAGTGGCATCGGTCTCGCGACCGCGCGCCGCCTGGCCTCCGAGGGCGCGCATGTCGTCTGCGGCGACATCGACGAGATCGCGGGCAAGGCCGCCGCCGACGAGGTGGGCGGGACGTTCGTACGGGTCGACGTCACCGACGCCGAGCAGGTCGACGCGCTGTTCAAGACGGCGTACGACACCTATGGCTCGGTGGACATCGCCTTCAACAACGCGGGCATCTCACCGCCCGACGACGACTCGATCCTCACCACGGGCCTGGAGGCGTGGAAGCGCGTCCAGGACGTCAACCTCACCTCCGTCTACCTGTGCTGCAAGGCCGCCATCCCCTACATGCAGCGCCAGGGCCGCGGCTCCATCATCAACACCGCGTCGTTCGTCGCGATCATGGGCGCGGCCACCTCCCAGATCTCGTACACGGCGTCCAAGGGCGGCGTCCTCGCCATGTCGCGCGAACTGGGCGTGCAGTTCGCCCGCGAGGGCATCCGCGTGAACGCGCTCTGTCCGGGTCCGGTCAACACGCCCCTCCTCCAGGAGCTGTTCGCCAAAGACCCGGAGCGGGCGGCGCGCCGGCTCGTGCACATCCCGGTCGGCCGTTTCGCGGAGGCGGACGAGATCGCGGCGGCGGTGGCGTTCCTGGCCAGCGACGACTCGTCGTTCATCAACGCGACGGACTTCCTGGTGGACGGGGGCATCGCGGGGGCGTACGTGACCCCGCTCTAGCCCGGATTGCCGGAGGCCGGGCTGAAGACCTCGGCCCGGCCTCCGGCCTACAGGAACGTGCGGCCCTCGCCGCGGTACGTCGGTACGGTCGCCGTCACCGCATCGCCCTCGATCAGCTCAAGCGCGTCGAACCGCTCGCACATCTCGCCCGCCTTCGCGTGCCGGAACCACACCTTGTCGCCGATCAGCAGATCGTCGGCGGCGGAGCCGATCAGCGGTGTCTGCACCTCACCGGCCCCCTCCTGGGGGTCGTACCGCAGTCCCTCCGGGAGATACGGGACGGGCGACCGGTCCGGGCCCGCGGCCCCCGAAGCGGGATAGCCGCCGCCCAGCACCGTCACCACGCCCACACCCGGCCTGCGGACGACGGGCTGGGCGAAGAGGGCGGCGGGCCGTCCCGTGAACGACGTGTAGTTGTCGAAGAGCCGCGGTACGAACAGCCCGGAGCCCGCGGCGATCTCCGTCACGGACCGCTCGGCGGCGGTGTGCTGGACGCTCCCGGTGCCGCCGCCGTTGACGAACTCCAGGTCCGGCGCCACGGCTCGTACCGCCCGTACGACGGCCGCCCGCCGTACCGCCAGCTCCCTGCGCGCCGCGCCCTGCATCACCCTGATCGCCCGGGAACGCAGCGGCTGTCCCACGAGCGCGTCACCGACCCCGGCGACATGCCCCTCGTACGCCATGATGCCGACCAGCCGGAATCCCGGCCGGCGGGCCACCGAGCGGGCCAGCTCGGCGAGCTGGGCGGGTTCGCGCAGCGGCGAACGCAGCGCTCCGATCCGTACGCGGCCCCCGAGCAGCCGCAACGACGTGTCCAGCTCCAGGCAGACCCGGATCTCCTCCCGGCCGCCCTCCCTGGCCCGGTCGATCAGCTCCAGCTGTGCACGATCGTCGACCATCACGGTCACGGCGGCGGCAAGCTTCGGATCCGCGGCCAGCTCGGCGAACCCACCTCGGTCCGCCGACGGATAGGCGAGCAGCACATCCTCGAACCCCGACTGCGCGAGCCACAGCGACTCGGCAAGGGTGAACGACATGATGCCCGCGAAGCCGTCCCGTGCCAGTACGCGCTCCAGCAGCGCCCGGCAGCGCACGGACTTGCTCGCCACCCGGATCGGCTTGCCGGCGGCCCGGCGGACCAGGTCGGCGGCGTTGTCGTCGAACGCCTCCAAGTCGACGACGGCGACGGGAGCGTCGAGGTGGGCAGTGGCCCGGTCGTACCTGGCCCGGTCGGCAGCGCGCGGTGTCATGGCCAGAGCTTGCCAGAGCTGATTACCGCTGGGTAGGGGGATGATCCGGTCAGATGCCGCGACCCCGGGGACTGGTTCCCGCCTGGCCCGCGGCAGCCCGTAGAGTGACGCTCACGCGGTGAGGACGACTCGAACGGACCTGCCCCGAAAGGCGATCGGGCATCGCGGGGACAGGCCGGGCGAACCACGAACAGGGGGGCGGATGAGCACCGAGGCACACCGTGCCCCTCTCCCACCCCGCCCCACCACCCCACCACTCCCGCCCTCCTGGCACGCCCCGGACCGCCCCGCGCGGGCACCGCAGCCACCACCCCCAGAGGGCACGGGGGACGTGCCGGCCGTCGAGACCACTGCGCGGCTGAGGCCCGTGCCCGCTGCGCCGGGGGCGCTGCCGCCCGAGGCTCCGCCGCCGCCGGCAGGGCTGCCCGTAACGCCGCTGCCCGGCTCCACCCGGCGCAGGCCCGCCGGCGCCATCGACCCGGGCCCACAGCTCGGTGCGCCCCGGCCCGCGCAGTTCGCCGCGCCACGGCCGTGGGGGACCGGCGCGCCGGAGACGCCGGCCGAGACCACCACCCGGCTGCGTCCCGTCCGTCCCCGACGCCCCGCCCGCGTCGTGGCCGCCGCGGCCTGCCTCGTACTCGGGCTCGGCCTGATCGGCGGCGCCGTCACGGGCAGCTGGCTCACCGGCGGCGCGGACGCCGAGGCCGCCGCTCCCACCGGTTACGCCGAGGCACGCGGCCTCTGGCACAGCGCACCCGTCGATACCCTCTTCCCGCCGAAGATCAAGGGCGACGGCGCGGGCCCCGGCGGCGCCGACCGCGTCTGGACGCGCGTCGCCGTCGCCCCCGACAGCGGCTGCGCGAAAGCCCTCGACCCGCTGCTGCTCAAGGCGCTCCAGCCGGTCGGCTGCCTGCGCCTCCTGCGCGCCACCTACACCGACGCCACCACCAGCAGCGTCACCACGGTCGGCATGATCTTCACCGAGGCGGACGCGCCGGCCATGAAGGCCCTGCGCGCCCGCTTCACCAACGAGGTCCTCACCGACCGCGCCGACCTGATGCCCCGCACCTACCCGGCCAAGGGCACCGTCGCAGCCGGCTTCGGCGACCGGCAGCGCGCGAGCTGGACGGTGAGCGTGCTCACCGACGTACCCGTCGTCGTGTACGCCGTCTCCGGCTTCGCCGACGGCCGCACCGTCGCCGACCCGCAGCCCGCCAGCCGCGCCACCACCGCGGGTGCGACGAACGCCCCCGCCGAGGCGGGCCTCGGCCACGAGGCCGAGGGCATCGCCGAGCGGGTCGAACGCGGCCTGCGCACAGCCGCACGCCCGGCCACGGAGCCTCCCCGATGAACCACGTAACCGGCGCCGAACCCAGCCACGCCCCCCGCCGCACCTGCACCCGCGCCGTCGCCGCCACCCTCGCGGCCACCGCCCTCGCCCTGGTCCCCGCACCCCCCGCCGCCCACGCCGACAGCATCCGCGCCCAGCAGTGGGCGCTCGACGCGCTGCACACCGAAGAGGCCTGGCGTACGACCAAGGGCAAGGGCATCACCGTCGCCGTCCTCGACACCGGCGTCGACGGCAGCCACCCCGACCTGGAAGGCCGGGTGCTGGCGGGCAAGGACCTCATAGGTTTCGGCGCGGGTAAGGGCGACCGCGCCTGGGCCCGCCACGGCACCGCCATGGCCGGGATCATCGCCGGTCACGGAAGCGGCCCCGGCCGCGCCGACGGCGTCGTCGGCATCGCGCCCGAGGCGAAGATCCTCCCGGTCCGGGTGATCCTCGAAGGCGGCGACCCCGCCCGCAAGAGAGCCCGCAGCACCCGCGGCAACGCCCTCGCCCAGGGCATCCGCTGGGCCGCCGACCACGGCGCCGACGTCATCAACCTCTCCCTCGGCGACGACAGCAAGTCCGCCCACCCCGAGCCCGCCGAGGACGCCGCCGTCCAGTACGCCCTCGCCAAGGGCGCCGTCGTCGTCGCCTCCGCCGGCAACAGCGGCGAGGACGGCGACCACATCTCGTACCCCGCCGCCTACCCCGGCGTCATCGCGGTGGCCGCCGTCGACAGCGCCGGCACCCACGCCTCCTTCTCCACCAGCCGCTGGTACGCGACGGTCAGCGCCCCCGGCGTCGATGTGATCATCGCCGACCCCGACCGCCGCTACTACGAGGGCTGGGGCACCAGCGCCGCCTCCGCCTTCGTCTCCGGCGCCGCCGCGCTCGTACGCTCGGCCTACCCGGACCTGACCCCCGCCCAGGTCAAGAAGCTCCTCGCGGACACCGCACGCAACGCCCCCGCGGGCGGCCGCGACGACGCCCGCGGCTACGGCTTCGTCGATCCGGCCGCCGCCATCGAGGCGGCCGGCAAGCTCCGCCCCGCGCACCTGCGCCCGGCCCCGGCCCCGTACGGCAAGAAGTACTTCGGCGCGGGCCCCGGCCCCCTGCGCGAGAGCGGCGAACCGGCCGGCTGGCTCGCCCCCGTCGCCGGCGGCCTCGGCGTCCTCCTGCTGGCCGGCGCCGTGGCCCTGTGGCGAAGCGCCCGGGTCGGCGCGCCCGGCCGACAGCCCTGAGACCCGCCCGTTCGGCTGTGCCGCAGATCAACCCCGATGAGAAAACCCTCACCGCCCGGCGGCTAGGCTCGACGCGTGGCGCTCAAGAACATCCCTGACCCCGGTTTCTCCGACGACGACGGCACCGCCGACCCCCGGCTGGCGGCGGCCCTCGCCGCCTGGTCCGCCGACAGATCGGCCGAACCGCAGGTCCTGGAGGCGCTCAAGGCCGCCCGGCTGCTGGTCCCCGTCGTCGCCGTACTCGGAGAAGTCGAAACCGACGAGACCACCGGGCTGCGCCGAGAGAAGAGCAGCGACATGGCCGTGCCGACCCTCCAGGCCGGCGACCGCCGCGCCCTCCCCGCCTTCACCTCCACCGAGGCCCTGGCCCGCTGGAACCCCGAGGCGCGCCCCGTCGCCGTACCGCTGCACCAGGCGCTCCAGGCCGTCGCCCACGAGCGGGCCGACACGCTGGTCCTCGACCTGGCCGGCCCTGTGCCGTACCAGCTCACCGGGTCCGCGCTGCTCGCCGCCGCCGAGGGCCGCACCAGCGCGGTACCGCTCAGCGACCCGGCCGTCACCGACGCGGTACGGGCCGCTGTCGCCGCGGAGCCCGCCGTGCTGCGCGCCCACCTCGGCCCGGGCAGCGCCGACGGCACCCTCGCACTCGTCCTCGCCCCCGGCGCCGAACCGGCCGAGGCGGCCCGCCGCGTCGCGGAGGCACTGGCCGCCGACGAAACGCTGAGGGCCCGCCTGGTGCGCGGCCTCGACCTGGCATTGCTGCCGGCCGGGGTCACGCCTCCGGGCGAGCCCTTGTTCGTACGGGGATAATTCCTCGCTCAGCCGTAAACCGGGCCCGTGTACTTCTCGCCCGGGCCCTGGCCCACCTCGTCCGGCACGGCCGACGCCTCGCGGAACGCCAGCTGCAGGGACTTCAGCCCGTCCCGCAGCGGCGCCGCGTGGAAGGAACTGATCTCGGTCGCGCTGGCGTCCAGCAGGCCGGCCAGCGCGTGCACCAGCTTGCGGGCCTCGTCGAGGTCCTTGTGCTTGTCGCCGTCCTCGGTCAGGCCGAGCTTCACCGCGGCGGCGCTCATCAGGTTGACCGCCACCGTCACGATCACCTCGACGGCCGGTACTTCCGCGATGTCGCGCGTCATGGCGTCGAAGTCGGGGGCTTCGTCGGGGGATTCACTGGGGGAGGTCGCGTCACTCATGACCCACACGATATGCCCCGGACAGTAAGGCTCTGGCCCCAGTCCGGCCGGGGTCGCCCCTCCCCCCAAGAGCTGCTAACCTTGTGTAACGACCGGCCGGACACCTGTGTGCCCGGCCCACAAGTGGAGGCTCCGATCTCCCACCTGGCTGTCCTCACGGACGGCGGGTCACCGGTCAGGCGGTCCCCATCGTTCCGTACGGACGATGGAGCGCCGCTCGATATTGCGCCCCGCGGTTGATGCGCGGTGGTGCTCCGGTACATCCAGGAGCCCCGCCTGTGTTCCCGTCCGGGGCATTTTTCATGGCTCCCTGAGGTTGGTCTCACGAAACAGACGTTACGCGGCTGTCTGCCAGACAGTCGTGTGGTGCTACTGAGGAGGATCCATCAGCGCTGAGCCCCGCATTAACGACCGGATTCGCGTTCCCGAGGTGCGACTCGTCGGACCCAGCGGCGAGCAGGTCGGCATTGTGCCTCTTGCGAAGGCCCTGGAGCTTGCGCAGGAGTACGACCTCGACCTGGTCGAGGTCGCGGCGACCGCCCGTCCGCCCGTGTGCAAGCTCATGGACTACGGGAAGTTCAAGTACGAGTCGGCCATGAAGGCCCGTGAGGCGCGCAAGAACCAGGCGCACACGGTCATCAAGGAAATGAAGCTCCGGCCGAAGATTGACCCGCACGACTATGACACCAAGAAGGGTCATGTCGTCAGGTTCCTCAAGCAGGGCGACAAGGTCAAGATCACGATCATGTTCCGTGGTCGTGAGCAGTCCCGCCCCGAGCTCGGCTTCCGACTGCTTCAGCGTCTGGCTTCGGACGTCGAGGACCTTGGCTTCATCGAGTCGAATCCCAAGCAGGACGGCCGGAACATGATCATGGTTCTCGGCCCGCACAAGAAGAAGACCGAGGCCATGGCCGAGGCGCGCGAGGCCCAGGCGGCCCGCAAGGCCGAACGCCAGGGCTACGCCACCGACGACGCCGAGCAGGCCGAGTCGACGGACGAGGTCGCCGAGGCCCCGGCCGAGGCACAGACCGAGACTCCTTCCGAGGCGTGATCCAGGGGCTGCCCTCCAGGCGGCCCCGGGTTCGGCCAGGAAGCCACAGCCCCCATATACCACCGACTGACGCTCCCTGCTTTCCGGTACGCACCGGGGGAGCGGCACTGACGAGGAGAGAACGGCGCTATGCCGAAGAACAAGACGCACAGCGGTGCCAGCAAGCGCTTCAAGGTCACCGGTTCCGGGAAGATCATGCGCGAGAAGGCCGGCAAGCGCCACCTCCTGGAGCACAAGTCCTCCAAGAAGACCCGCTCGCTGACCGGCGCTGTCGTGGTGTCCCCGGCGGACGCCCCGAAGATCAAGAAGCTTCTCGGCAAGTGATGTCGCGGCTCCGGGCGACCGGGGCACGACGTCGAGACCGAGACCAATACGTTTCCGGGCCGTGTGAGTTCACCCGCGGCCCCGCTACAAGGAGTTAACAAGTGGCACGCGTCAAGCGGGCAGTCAACGCCCACAAGAAGCGCCGGGCAATTCTCGAGGCGGCCAAGGGCTACCGCGGTCAGCGTTCGCGCCTGTACCGCAAGGCCAAGGAGCAGGTCACCCACTCCCTGGTCTACAACTACAACGACCGCAAGAAGCGCAAGGGCGACTTCCGTCGGCTGTGGATCCAGCGCATCAACGCCGCTGCCCGCGAGAACGGGATGACGTACAACCGCCTCATCCAGGGTCTGAACGCCGCCAACATCGAGGTGGACCGCAAGATCCTGGCCGAGCTCGCGGTCAACGACCCGAACGCGTTCGCCTCTCTCGTCGAGGTCGCCCAGAAGGCGCTCCCGAGCGACGTCAACGCCCCGAAGACCGCCGCCTGATCCAGGCGAGCGACACCGTCTTCAGACCGGACCCGCAGGCGTTCGCCGCCTGCGGGTCCGGTGCGTTGTACCGCACGTGCACGACCCCTTTTGTACGTAGAGATACGCAGAGAAGTGAGCCGCCGACCATGGGCACCCCCGAGCTGATCTCCCCGCGATCCCCGCGCGTCACCGCCGCCAAGCGGCTGGCCAAGCGGAGCTTCCGCGGCAAGGAGCGCCGGTTCATCGCCGAGGGACCGCAGGCCGTGCGCGAGGCCGTCGAGCACCGCGGCGACAGCGGCGAGCCGACCCTGATCGAGCTGTTCACCACCGTCGAGGCCGCCGAGCGGTACGCCGGCATCGTCGACGCCGCCCGCGCCACCGGCGTCCGCGTGCACCTGGCGCCCGACGAGGTGCTGGCCGAGGTCTCGCAGACCGTCACCCCGCAGGGCATCGTCGGCGTCTGCCACTTCCTGGACTCGCCCTTCGAGGAGATCCTGGCCGCGAAGCCCCGGCTCGTAGCCGTCCTCGCGCACGTCCGCGACCCCGGGAACGCCGGTACGGTGCTGCGCTGCGCGGACGCCGCCGGCGCCGACGCGGTCGTCCTCACCGACGCGTCCGTCGACCTCTACAACCCCAAGTCCGTACGGGCCTCCGTCGGCTCGCTCTTCCACCTGCCGGTCGCCGTCGGCGTTCCCGTCGAGCAGGCCGTCAGCGGGCTGAAGAGCGCGGGCGTACGCATCCTGGCGGCCGACGGCGCGGGCGACGACGACCTCGACGACGAACTCGACGCGGGCACCATGGGCGGGCCCACGGCCTGGGTCTTCGGCAACGAGGCCTGGGGCCTGCCGGCGCAGACCCGCGCACTCGCGGACGCCGTGGTGCGCGTTCCGATCCACGGCAGGGCCGAAAGCCTCAACCTCGCCACGGCGGCCGCCGTGTGCCTCTACGCGTCCGCGCGTGCGCAGCGTGCTTCCGGAGGGTGCCGCAGCGTTACCTCCAGCTAGTAGTGTGGCGGGCTCGGGGGGCCCTCCCCCAAGCTCTCGGCTCCGCTCGAGCAGGGAGGTACCCCCTCCGCTCTTCGGAAGAGGTGGGATACGGGGATGGCTGTCGGCACGAATGGTCCGTCGAGCCCGTCGAAGGCGGGCGGTCACGCCTTACCGCGTCCGTACGCGCAGGACGGCAACGGCATCGATCCCGACGACCTCCCCGACGGCCTCGCCGTCGCCGACGAGAGCGGCCGCGTTGTCTGCTTCAACGCCGCGGCGGCGCGGATCACCGCCATCACCAAGGACGCCGCTCTCGGCAGACCCCTGGAGACCGCGCTGCCCCTCGAAGACCTCGAAGGCCGGCGCTGGTGGAGCCTGACCGACCCGTACGGCGGACTCGCCACCCGGAGCGGGCAGCCCGAACGCAATCTGCTGCTGCCCGGCGGCCGCGAGGTACTGGTCTCCGCACGGTACGTACGCCACGAGCCCACCGGGCCGGTGCGGCGGGTCGTCGTGTCCATCCGCGGCACCGAGGCCAGACGGCGCACCGAGCGCAGCCACGCCGAGCTGATCGCCACCGTCGCCCACGAGCTGCGCTCCCCGCTGACCTCGGTCAAGGGGTTCACGGCGACACTGCTCGCCAAATGGGAGCGGTTCACGGACGACCAGAAGAAGCTGATGCTGGAGACCGTCGACGCCGACGCCGGCCGGATCACCCGGCTGATCGCCGAGCTGCTCGACATCTCGCGCATCGACTCCGGGCGCCTTGAGGTGCGCAGGCAGCCGGTGGACATACCGACGGCCGTCGGGCGCCACATCCAGGCGCACATCTCCAACGGCCAGCCGCCGGACCGCTTCCTGGTCCGTATCCAGCAGCCGCTGCCCGATCTCTGGGCAGACCCGGACAAGATCGACCAGGTCCTCGGCAACCTGCTGGAAAATGCGGTGCGGCACGGGGAGGGAACGGTCACCATTGAGGTGAGCGCAGCCCCGATGAAGACCGCCGACGACTCTGCGAAGGGAACAGCCGTGACCGTGAGCGACGAAGGCGCCGGCATTCCCGAGGAGTCGATGGGCCGTGTCTTCACCCGGTTCTGGCGGGGCAGCAAGCGCGGCGGCACCGGTCTCGGTCTGTACATCGTCAAGGGCATCGTCGAGGCGCACGGCGGCTCGATCACCGTCGGGCGCGGACCCGGTGGCGGCGCCCAGTTCCGATTTATCCTGCCCGTCGGCGCTCCGGCCTATCTCGCCTGAGCGGCCCACGGGCTTCTTCACCTCTCGCGGCCTTTAGACTCGACCTTTGGCACCTTTGCGTCCTCAGTCGTCGAGCGGGGGCCACGCCACCAGCCAATCGGAAGTACGGGAAGAGATGTCCGCACCCAATAAGTCGTACGACCCTGTTGAGGTCGAGGCGCTGAAACCGGAAGAGATCGAGCGCATGCGGGACGAGGCGCTCGCCGCCTTCGACGCCGCGGCGGATCTCGACGCGCTCACCCACGCGAAGACCGCGCACACCGGCCCCACCTCGCCGCTCTCGCTCGCCAACCGTGAGATCGGCGCCCTGCCGCCGGCCGCCAAGGCCGAGGCCGGCAAGCGCGTCGGTATGGCGCGCGGCGCCGTGAACAAGGCCCTCGCCGCCCGACTCGCCGCCCTGGAGGCCGAGCGCGACGAGCGCGTACTGGTCGAGGAGGCGGTGGACGTCACGCTGCCGTACGACCGTGTACCGGCCGGCGCCCGGCACCCGCTGACCACGTTCATGGAGCGCGTCTCGGACGTCTTCGTGGCCATGGGGTACGAGGTCGCCGAGGGCCCCGAGGTCGAGGCGGAGTGGTTCAACTTCGACGCCCTCAACTTCGTGCCCGACCACCCGGCGCGCCAGATGCAGGACACCTTCTTCGTACAGGGCGCAGACGGGTCGAAGTCCGACGAGTCCGGTGTCGTGCTGCGTACGCACACCTCTCCCGTCCAGGCCCGCGCGTTGCTCGACCGAGAGCCGCCCGTGTACGTCGTCTGTCCCGGCCGCGTGTACCGCACGGACGAGCTCGACGCCACGCACACCCCGGTCTTCCACCAGATCGAGCTTCTCGCCATCGACGAGGGCCTCACCATGGCCGACCTCAAGGGCACCCTCGACCACATGGTCCAGGCGCTCTTCGGCGAGGGCATGAAGACCCGGCTGCGCCCGAACTACTTCCCGTTCACCGAGCCGTCCGCCGAGATGGACATGGTCTGCTACGTCTGCCGCGGCGAGTCCGTCGGCAACCCGGACCGTCCCTGCCGCACCTGCGGCAGCGAGGGCTGGATCGAGCTGGGCGGCTGCGGCATGGTCAACCCGAAGGTGCTCACCGCCTGCGGCGTCGACCCCGAGAAGTACAGCGGATTCGCCTTCGGATTCGGCATCGAGCGGATGATCATGTTCCGCCACAACGTAGAAGACATGCGAGACATGGTCGAGGGTGACGTCCGGTTCACTCGGCCCTTCGGGATGGAGATCTGATGCGGGTCCCGCTTTCCTGGCTGCGGGAGTACGTCGATCTCCCCGCCACCGAGACCGGCCGTGACGTACAGGCCAAGCTCGTTTCCGCCGGCCTTGAGGTCGAGACGGTCGAGCAGCTCGGCGCCGGCCTCAAGGGCCCCCTGGTCGTCGGCAAGGTCCTCACCATCGAGGAACTGACCGAGTTCAAGAAGCCGATCCGCTTCTGCACCGTCGACGTCGGCATGGCCAACGGCACCGGTGAGCCGCAGGAGATCGTCTGCGGCGCCCGTAACTTCGACGTCGGCGACAAGGTCGTCGTGGTCCTGCCCGGCGCCGTCCTGCCCGGCGACTTCGCGATCGCCGCGCGCCAGACGTACGGCAAGACCTCGCACGGCATGATCTGCTCCGGCGACGAGCTGGGCATGGGCGACGACGGCAGCAACGGCATCATCGTGCTGCCGCCCGAGTACGAGGTCGGCACCGACGCCATCGAGCTGCTCGAGCTCGTCGACGAGGTCCTCGACATCGCCGTCACGCCCGACCGCGGTTACTGCCTCTCCATGCGCGGCGTCGCCCGCGAGGTCGCCACCGCGTACGGGCTGCCGCTGCGCGACCCCGCGCTGCTCGACGTACCCGCCCCGAACTCGTACGGCTACCTCGTGAAGGTCGCCGACCCGCATGGCTGCGACCGCTTCACCGCGCGTACGGTCGTCGGCCTGGAGCCCGAGGCCCGCTCCCCGATCTGGCTGCGGCGCAGGCTGCAGAAGGCCGGGATGCGGACCGTCTCGCTCGCGGTCGACGTCACCAACTACGTGATGCTGGAGCTCGGTCAGCCGCTGCACGCGTACGACCGGTCCCGCATCGACGGGCCGATCGGTGTGCGCCGGGCCGAGCCGGGCGAGAAGTTCACGACGCTCGACGGCACCAAGCGCGTCCTCGACCCCGAGGACCTGGTGATCACCGACAACCGCGGTCCGATCGGTCTCGCGGGTGTCATGGGCGGCGCCAACACCGAGATCGCCGACTCCACCACCGACGCCGAGACCGGCCAGGTGCACGGGACCACCGAGGTCGTCATCGAGGCGGCGCACTTCGACGCGCTCTCCATCGCCCGTACGGCGCGCCGGCACAAGCTCTCGTCCGAGGCGTCCAAGCGCTTCGAACGCGGCACCGACCCGCAGACCACCTCCGCGGCCGCCCAGCGGACCGTCGACCTGCTGGTGCTGCTCGCGGGCGGCACCGCCGAGGCCGGCGTCACCGAGGTCATCGCACCCTCCGCGCCCCGCACGATCTCGATGCCCGCGAACCACCCCGACCGGGTGGCGGGTGTCGACTACGGCCGCGAGACCGTCGTACGCCGCCTCCAGGAGGTCGGCTGCGACGTGTACGGGCAGGACGAGCTGGTCGTGACGGTGCCGTCCTGGCGTCCCGACCTGTCCTTCCCGAACGACCTGGCCGAAGAGGTCATCCGGCTGGAGGGCTACGAGAACCTGCCCTCCACCCTGCCGACGCCGCCCTCGGGCCGCGGGCTCACCGACCGGCAGCGGCTGCACCGCCGCCTCGGCCGTGCGCTGGCGGGCGCCGGTTACGTCGAGGCGCTGAGCTACCCGTTCATCGGCGAGGCCGTCCTCGACCAGCTCGGCCTGGCCGCCGACGACGACCGCCGCCACACGGTCAAGCTCGTCAACCCGCTCTCCGACGAGGAGCCGGCGCTGCGCACCACGCTGCTGCCCGGCCTCCTCGGCGCGCTGCGCCGCAACGACGGCCGCGGCTCGCACGACCTGGCACTCTTCGAGACCGGTCTCGTCTTCCGGCCCACGGGTGAAGAGCACGAGGCCGCTCGGCTGCCCGTCGACCGCCGGCCCACCGACGAGGAGATCGCCGGTCTCAACGCCACGCTGCCGCGTCAGCCGCGCCGCGCCGCCGTCGTCCTCGCGGGCGCCCGCGAGCAGGCCGGCTGGTGGGGCAAGGGCCGTCCGGGCACCTGGGCGGACGCCGTCGAGGCCGCTCGTACGCTCGCCCGCGAGGCCGGTGTCGAGCTGATCGTGCGCGCCGACCAGCACGCGCCGTGGCACCCCGGCCGCTGCGCCGCGCTGTACGTCACCGTGAACGGCGAGGAGACCCTCGTCGGGCACGCCGGTGAGCTGCACCCGCGCGTCATCAAGGCGCTCCACCTGCCGGAACGCACCTGCGCGATGGAGGTCGAGACCGACCTGCTGGAGCAGGCCGGTACCGGACCACTGAAGGCTCCGCGGATCTCCACCTTCCCGGTGGCGACCCAGGACGTCGCGCTGGTAGTCGACGAGGGCGTGCCCTCGGTGGACGTCGAGGCGGCGCTGCGCGAAGGAGCCGGTGAACTCCTCGAATCGCTGCGGCTGTTCGACGTCTTCACGGGTGAGCAGCTCGGCGCGGGCAAGAAGTCGCTCGCGTACGCGCTGCGCTTCCGCGCCGCCGACCGCACGCTGACCGTCGAGGAGGCCACGGCCGCCCGCGACGCCGCCGTCGCGCTCGCCGGCGAGCGCACGGGCGCGGTGCTGCGCGGGGCGTAACACCTGGTGAAGCGGTAGTACTGAGGGGCGTGTCCGGAGTTACGGATGCGCCCCTCACTCATTCGGGTGAGAAGTGGGGGTGGGGTGCGCGAACAGGGACGGACGGTCGGCACAATCATTCCGGCCGACGAGGGCCGGCGTCGTACAGACAGCGTCGTACAGGGCCTAGGGGGCCGTCGGGATGATCCGTACAGAGACCTGGCGGAGCGTACGCCGCGCATGCGTCCCGTACGCGCGGCGCGCCCTCGTCTTCGGACTGCCCGCCGTCTGGCTCGTCGCCGCGACCGTCTGGGAGCTGACCTGCCCGTTCGCGTCGCATGAGGGGATGGCGCCCCGCTTTGTCACGTGCGCGGCCTTCCTCGCGCTGGTCGCCTACCTGCTGACCGGCGTCCGGCTCGGCCTCGTACGGGAGTTGCGCCGGGCCCGTGAGGTCGCGCGCGCCGCCCAGCAGGTGCTGCTGCGGCCGCTGCCGCCCCGGCTCGACGGGCTGGCCCTCGCGGCGGGGCAGCTGTCCGCGAGCCCCGGGGCGACGGTCGGCGGCGATCTGTACGAGGCCGTCGCCACCGTGCACGGGGTGCGGGTCGTCATCGGTGACGTACGGGGGCACGGTCTCGCCGCCATCGGGACGGTCGCCGCGCTGCTCGGCAGCTTCCGCGAGGCCGCGCACGACGAGGCCGAACTGGCGGGCGTCATGCGGCGGCTGGAGCGGGCGCTGCAACGGCACCTGCGGGAGCGGGCGCGGTCCGAGCACCCGTCGGTGAGCGGCGCGGACCCGGACAATCCGGTGGCCGAGGAATTCGTCACCGTACTGCTGCTGGAAATCCACGAGGACGGCGAGGTACTGGCGCTCAACTGCGGCCACCCGTGGCCCTACCGGCTGCGCAGGACCGCCGAACAGCTCGCGGGCGGCGACCCGATGCCGCCGCTCGGCATGTTTCCACTGCCCGCCGACTTGTCCGTACACCGCTGTACGCGCCTGCTTCCCGGCGACGCGCTCGTTCTGCACACCGACGGGGCGGAGGACGCCCGGAACGCCGCCGGGGCGTTCTTCTGCCTCCAGCGGGCGCTCACCGAGGCCGCCGCACTGGGCTCGCCGGTATCGCCGGCCGTGGTGGTGCAGCGCGTCCACACGGCGCTGCTGCGGCACACGGGCGGGCGGCTCGCCGACGACGTCGCCCTGCTGGTCGTGCGCAACGACCGCAGGCGCATGCCGGCGCAGCCCGGGGATCAGGGGCTGCGCCGTTCGCGCGCGGAATCCTCCAATCGGTGACCGGCCGTCGCTCCGGTACCCGCCGGAACAGCTCCGTCCGCCCTGCCGCGGAGTGTCGGGCAGACCGGCAGGGCGGACGGTGCGGGATCGGGCCGCCGCACTGTACGAGGGGGAGCCGGCGGCCCGGCCGCCTCTTTTAGGAGGCGGTTGAGAGTCAATCGGATGCGGGTGTGGTACGGCAGAGTACGCGGGGCACGAACGCGGGCACTTGGTTCACACCCCGTGTGAAAGCACCCCTACTACGATTGGCCCCACCGAGCCACCGGAGAGGCCCATGCAGCCGAATACCCTGCTCGACGCTCTGCTCGACGAGGCGGGCATCTCCAACGCCGGCCTCGCCGCCCATGTGAACCAGGCGGGCAGCGCGAGAGGTCTGGCGCTGAGGTACGAACACACCGCCGTCGCCCGGTGGTTGAAGGGCCAGCGCCCGCGCGGCCAGGTGCCCGACCTGATCTGCGAGGTCCTCGCGGCCCGGCTGCACCGGCCGATAACGCTGGACGACATCGGGTTCGGCATGCCGGGTGAGGAAGCCATGCCGCACGGCTCCCCGCTGACCGGCTTCGTGGAGCGGGCCACCGCGCTGTGGCGTTCCGACGAGCAGCAGCGGCCGCACATCCTCGGCGCGCCGGCTGTGACCGGGACTCCGGCGGTGATGCCCGTATGGGAGTGGGAGAACCCGCCGGAGGACGCGGACGTGTCGCGCAAGGGGCAGACGCGCGTCAGCGTCGCCGACATACAGATGCTGCGGGCGGCCAGAGCGCACTACGAGCTGATGTACCGGAAGGCCGGCGGCATCGCGACCCGGTCGCGCATCGTGGGCTTCCTCAACGCCGAGACCGCGCCTTTGCTGAGGGGCAGTTACTCCAACGCCATGGGACGCCACCTGCACCGCGCCACGGGGGGGCTGGTGGCGGTGGCCGGCATCTGCGCGTACGACTCGGACGCGCAGGGACTCGCTCAGCGGTACTTCCACCAGGCTCTGCGGCTCGCGAAGGCCAGCGGGGACCGGGGACTTGGCGCGTACATCATCGCGCTGCTCGTCAACCAGTCGCTGTTCATGGCCGAATACCGGCAGGCGGTGGCCTTCGCGGAGGCGGCGCTGCGCACGGCGGGCAAGCAGATCACGCCGGCGCTGGCCGCCGATCTGCACGCGATGCAGGCCAAGGCGTACGCCCATCTCGGTGACGGCAAGGGCGCGTTGTCGTGCATCCGGCGTGCGGAGAGCGAGGCCGAGCGCATCAGACCGGGCAGCGAACCGGACGAGACCGGCTACGTCCAGCCCGGCCTGGTGAACGTGCAGGTGGCCGAGGCGCTGCTGAGCCTGGGTGATCTGCCTGCCGCGCGCGAGCACGCGGACGCGGCGGTCGGTTCTCCCGCGCACGACAGGGGCCGGGTGCACCGGCTCGCCATGCTCACCCACATCGAGCTGCGGCAGGGCATGGCCGACCGGGCGGTGGAGATCGCGACGGAGATGGCGCAGCGGGCCCAGGGGATGGAGTCGCAGCGGCTGCGCGACCGGTTGCGGGCGGTGCGCGAGCATCTGGTGGGAAGCGGGTGCTCCGGTGCCGAAGAGGCGGCCGAACTGATCGACGGGGCTCTGCGCGTTCCGCTGTGACCGTGATCCTGCTGCGATGTTGCCATCTACTTGTCGGAAGGTGGCAAAACAGTGCAGTGGACGAACTTAAGCGAACAGGCTGTGTACGAGAACCGTTGGTTCCGGATCAACCTCGCGGACGTCGAACTCCCCGACGGCCGGCACCTCGACCACTTCGTCATACGACTGCGTCCGGTGGCCGTGGCGACGGCGGTCAACGAGGCCAACGAGGTGCTGTTGCTCTGGAGGCACCGCTTCATCACCGACAGCTGGGGCTGGGAACTCGCCGCCGGAGTCGTCGAGGACGGGGAGGACATCGAGAGCGCCGCGGCGCGGGAGATGGAGGAGGAGACCGGCTGGCGGCCCGGGCCGCTGCGCCATCTGCTCACCGTCGAGCCGTCCAACGGCCTCACCGACGCCCGGCACCACCTCTACTGGGCCGAGGAAGCGACGTACACCGGCCATCCCGAGGACGACTTCGAGTCCTCGCGGCGCGAGTGGGTCCCGCTCAAACTCGTCCCCGACATGGTGGCCAGGGGCGAAGTCCCGGCCGCCAACATGGCGGCCGGGCTGCTGATGCTTCACCACCTGCGCCTCGGCTAGAGCGCCGGCGTTCCTAGCGGCCGAGGGCCTGCCAGAGGGTCACCGCGAGAGCCCCTGCCGCGGTGAGTGCCGAGATGGTGGGCAGCGGCCAGCGGTGGTGCTCCAGGGCCGTCACACGCGCGGCCAGGTCGGCCAGGTCGCTGTCGGCCTGGTCGCCCCGGTGGGCCAGCAGCGCCAGATTTCCGTCGATCCTGGTGAGCCCCACGTCGAGGCGGCGACGTAACTCGGCGTACTCCTCGACGACCACGGTCTGATCGGTGTCGATACTCACGGTCCGCTCCTTCTGTCGGCAAGGCCGCCCGGCGGCCTTGTGCATGTGGCACTGAGCCAACTCGCCCTGTGCCCATGGCGGGAGCGTGTGTGCGGGGCATATGCGTGTACGCCCCGCACACTCCGTGCGAATCAGGAGTAGGGATAGAACCCGGAGCCCGTCTTGCGCCCGAGCCTTCCCGCGTCCACCATGCGCTGCAGCAGCGGCGGAGCGGCGTACAGCGGCTCCTTGAACTCGTCGTACATCGAGTCGGCGACCGAGGCGACCGTGTCCAGGCCGATCAGGTCCGCGAGCTTGAGCGGGCCCATCGGGTGGGCGCAGCCCATCTCCATGCCGTTGTCGATGTCCTCGCGGCTGGCGATGCCTGACTCGAACATCCGGATCGCCGAGAGGAGGTACGGGATGAGGAGCGCGTTGACCACGAAGCCCGAGCGGTCCTGGGCGCGGATCGGGTGCTTGCCGAGCACGTTCTGCACCACGGCCTCGGAGCGCTTGATGGTCTCCTCGGAGGTGGTCAGCGCCGGGATCAGCTCGACGAGCTTCTGCACCGGGGCCGGGTTGAAGAAGTGGATGCCGATGACCTGGTCCGGGCGGGAGGTCGCGACGGCCAGCTTCACCAGCGGGATCGAGGAGGTGTTGGAGGCGAGAATCGCGTCCTGGCGGGTCACCACCTGGTCGAGGACCTGGAAGATCTCGGTCTTGATCGACTCGTTCTCGACGACCGCCTCGATCACGAGGTCGCGGTCCGCGAACTCGCCGAGGTCGGTCGTGAAGCTGAGGCGGCCGAGTGTCTCGTCCCGCTCCTCATCGGTGATCTTGCCGCGCTCGGCGGCCTTCGAGAGGGAGTTGTAGAGCCGGGTGCGGCCGATCTCCAGGGCCTCGCCCGTGGTCTCGGCGACCTTCACCTCGAGGCCGCTGCGGGCACACACCTCGGCAATGCCTGCGCCCATCTGGCCGCAGCCCACTACTCCGACGCGCTGCACATCCGCCATGGAGTCCGTCACATCGTGCCTTTCGCTGATCAATAGTTCGGCAGGCATCCGGCCGTGCCGGTGCCCGCCTCGGCCCCCGACGTTACTCCGGACCCACGTGTGCGTGAGGGGCCGGGGCGGGCATGCTCTGCGGATACGACGGGACGTATGCACCTAGTAAGGGGCGACATATGGGTCAGATCGGTCGAAGAGGGTTGTTGGCGGCAGCGGCCGGGGCGCTGTCCGTGCTCGCGGTCACCGGGGACGCGGCGGCCACCGCCCGCCGCCGG
The DNA here is from genome assembly GCF_018614035.1 of Streptomyces sp. ISL-96. Lineage (GTDB taxonomy): Bacteria > Actinomycetota > Actinomycetes > Streptomycetales > Streptomycetaceae > Streptomyces. Next base: position 86,038 of record NZ_JAGGPA010000025.1, on the reverse strand, counting down.
GCGCCGAAGCGCGAGCTGCGGGGGATGTGGCTGGCGAGCGTCGCCAACCGCGACTGGCCCTCCAGGGCCGGCCTGACCGCCGACGAGCAGAAGGCCGAGCTGCTGGCCCATCTGGACACGGCGGTACGGCGCAGGCTGAACGCGGTGATGTTCCAGGTACGGCCGACCGCCGACGCCCTGTGGCCCTCGCCGTACGAGCCCTGGTCGCAGTACCTCACCGGCGTACAGGGCAAGGATCCGGGCTGGGACCCGCTGGGGACGGCGGTGGAGGAGGCGCACCGGCGGGATCTTGAGCTGCACGCGTGGTTCAACCCGTACCGCGTGGCCAATCACACGGATCCGTCGCGGCTGGTCGCCTCGCATCCGGCGCGCGTGCACCGGGAGTGGGTCCTGCCGTACGGCGGGAAGCTCTACTACAACCCGGGGCTGCCGGAGGTCAGGAGCTTCGTGCAGGACGCGATGATGGACGCCGTACAGCGCTACGACATCGACGCCGTGCACTGGGACGACTACTTCTACCCGTATCCGGTGGCGGGGCAGGTCTTCGACGACGACGACGCGTACGCGCGCCACGGCGCCGGCTTCCCGGACCGGGCCGCCTGGCGGCGCGACAACACCGACCGGCTGGTGAGCGAGATGGCCGCCCGGATCAAGGCGGTCAAGAAGAAGGACAAGAAGGTCCGCTTCGGGATCAGCCCCTTCGGGGTGTGGCGCAACGCCGCGACCGACCCGCTCGGCTCACAGACCCGGGCCGGGGTGCAGACGTACGACGATCTGCACGCCGACACCAGGAAGTGGGTGAAGGAGGGCTGGATCGACTACATCGTGCCGCAGCTCTACTGGAACATCGGTTTCGCGGCGGCCGACTACGCCACGCTGCTGCCCTGGTGGGCCGACGTCGCACGCGGCACGAAGGTCGACCTGTACGCCGGCGAGGCCCTCTACAAGGCCGGTGACCCGGCGCAGCCCGCGGCCTGGCAGGATCCGGCGGAGCTCTCGCGCCATCTCACGCTCGGCAAGGATTACGCCGAGGTGCGGGGCCACGTCTTCTTCTCGGCGAAGGAGGTCGCGGCGGACCGCATCGGCGCGATGGACCGGGTAGTGGCGGACCACTACCCGGACAGAGTGGAACCACCCCGCTGACCCGGCGGTCGGTTCACTGCGGGGTTGGGGGTTCCGTCGGACTCTTGTGCTTTACGACGGAGTCCGGACCCGGCGACACCAGCGCTTCGTGTCCGTCGTCGAAGCGGACACGGAACGGCGGGTTGCCCTCGGACCCCAGCACCTCGACGATCTTCGCGACCTTGTCCTCGTGACCCACGGTCCTGCCGTGCACCAGCAGCTGGTCGCCCACGCTCGCTCGCATCGGAAGTGCCCTTCTTGAGGCCGGCTCTCTAGGTAAGGCCAGTCTATGACCGGGGGCCCGAGTTGGCGCTCGCGCTGCTGCGCCGTTCAGGTCCGCGCGCGCTGGGTGACCGCGATGCACACGAGTACGCCGACGGCCGCGAGCGGGGCGGCGGGGGACAGCTGCTCGCCGAGGAGGGCGACCGACCAGAACAGGGTCAGCAGCGGCTGGGCGAGCTGGATCTGGCTGGCCTTGGACACGCCGATTTCCGCCATGCCGCGGTACCAGACGACCAGGCCCAGGAACTGCGATCCGATCGCCACCCACAGGAGCCCCGCGACGCTGTGTGCCGTGAAGTGCACCGGCTCGAAGGCCAGCGCGACGGCGGCAGCCGGTACGGCGAGCGGCAGGCACATGACCAGCGCCCAGCCGATGACCTGCCAGCCGGCCATCTCGCGGGCCAGCCTGCCGCCCTCGGTGTAGCCGGCGGCGCAGACCAGCAGGGCGCCGAAGAGGTACAGATCGCCGGTGGACAGCGCACCGCCGCTCTCGCTCACCGTGAAGGCGATCACCACGGAGGCGCCGGCGAGGGCCGCCAGCCAGAACGCGCGCGACGGGCGGGCCCCGGTGCGCAGCGCCGACATGGCGGCGGTGGTCAGCGGCAGCAGCCCGACCACCACCGCGGCGTGCGAAGTGGTGGACGTCTGGAGAGCGAGCGTGGTCAGCATCGGGAAGCCGAGGACCACGCCACCGCCCACCACGGCGAGGCCCGCCCAGTGGCGGCGGGCCGGTACGGGTATCCGCAGGGCGAGCAGCGCGGCGCCGGCGACCAGGGCGGCGAGGACGCTGCGTACGGCTACCAGCGACCAGGGGCCGAAACCTTCGAGACCCCAGGCGGTGGCCGGGAAGGTGAGCGAGAAGGCGACGACACCGAGCGCGGCGAGGAGCGTTCCGCTGCGGGCCGCTCCGTTAGTGCCTACTGCTACTGCCGTGGTGTCGATAGCGCTATTCTGTACTGTCATGCACGAGCGTAGCAGTGTCGCGGAACTGGCCGATTCCCTCAGGCGTGAACTCAACCACTACTCTCCCGGTGGAAAGCTCCCGTCGAGCCGGATGCTCGTGGAGCGCTACCGGGTGAGTCCCGTGACAGTCGCGCGGGCCCTCGCCCAGCTCGCCGCCGAGGGGCTGGTCGTCACCCGGCCCGGCGCGGGCGCGTTCCGTACACAGCCGCGTCCGGACACGGCGGCGCCCGGCGACACCTCCTGGCAGGAGGTCGCGCTCAGTGCCAACGCCACCAGCGAACTCGTACCGCGCTCGGTCGACGCCTCCGGCGTCCTGGTCACCCTCGCCGCCCCGCCGCCCGGCGTCATCGAGTTCAACAGCGGCTACCTCCACGCCTCCCTCCAGCCGGAGCGCGCGATGGCAGCCGCGCTGGCGCGGGCCGGCCGGCGCCCCGGCGCCTGGGGCCGTCCCCCGATCGACGGCGTCTTCGAGCTGCGCGAATGGTTCGCCCGGGGCATCGGCGGGGCCATCACGGCCGCCGAGGTCCTGGTGGCCGCCGGCGGCCAGAGCGCGCTGACGACCGCCCTGCGCGCGCTGGCCCCGCCCGGCGCACCGGTGCTGGTCGAGTCGCCGACGTATCCCGGCATGCTGGCGATCGCCCGCGCGGCGGGACTGCGTCCGGTACCGGTGCCGGTCGACTCGGACGGCGTACGCCCCGAACTCCTCGCCGCGGCCTTCAAGGCCACTGGTGCGCGCGTCTTCGTCTGCCAGCCGCTCTTCCAGAACCCGACCGGGGCGGTGCTCTCGGCGGAGCGCCGCCCGGAGGTGTTGCGCATCGCGCGGGAGGCCGGGGCTTTCGTGATCGAGGACGACTTCGTGCGGCGGCTCGTCCACGACGACGCGGGGCCGCTGCCCCTGCCGCTCGCCACGGACGACCACGACGGTGTGGTCGTGCACGTCTGTTCCCTGACCAAGGCGACTTCGCCCAGCTTCCGGGTGTGCGCGCTGGCTGCGCGCGGGCCCGTGCTGGAACGGCTGCGGGCCATCCAGGTCGTCGAGAGCTTCTTCGTGCCGCGGCCCCTTCAGGAGGCGGCTGTCGAGCTGGTCGGCTCCCCGGCCTGGCCGCGCCACCTGCGCACGGTCGCCGCGGAGTTGAGGGGCCGCCGCGACACCCTCGCCGCCGCCCTGCGCCTCGACCTCCCCGAACTCGCCCTCCCGCACATCCCGGCGGGCGGCTACAACCTGTGGCTGCGCCTGCCGGACGGCGCGGACGAGAGCGCGGTGGTCTCGGCGGCCCTCCGGGCGGGCGTCGCGATCGCGCCGGGGCGCGCGTACTTCAGCGCGGAGCCGAGCGCGGGACACGTCCGGCTGAGCTTCGCCGGCGTGGCGGGCCCGGCCGAGATCACGGAGGGCGTACGGCGGCTGCGGGGCGCGTGCTCGGGGCTGCTGGCGGGCGGGTAGGCCCTGCGGGGGCCAGCTGGGGCGCTGCCCCGGGCCCCGCTCCAGCGGCTACCGCTTGACGGCGCGCAGCACGACGAACTTCGGGTCGCTCGCCACCAGTTCGCTGTTGCCGAAGATCCGCCGCAGCGTCACGTGGTAACCAAGGTGCCGGTTGCCGATGACCCACAGCTCCCCACCGGGACGCAGCGCATCGCGCGCCCCGCCGAACATCCGCCGCGCCGTAGCGTCCGTCGTCGCCTGATGGCTGTGGAACGGCGGATTGTTCAGCACGAGATCCACCGTCCCGTCCGGCACGCCCGACAGACCGTCGCCCACCTGAAACTCCGCCTTGCGGTCCGCCCCGGCGTTCGCCCGGAACGTGGCTTCCGCGGACGCCACCGCCTGGAACGACTCGTCGGTGAACACCACCTCCGCCTCGGGGTTGGCCAGCGCCGCCGCCAGCCCCACCACACCGTTGCCGCAGCCCAGGTCCACGACGCGCTCGGCGCCACGGCGCCGGGGGAGGTGGCGCAGGAAGAATCGCGTGCCGATGTCGAGTCGCTCGGCGCAGAAGATGCCCGCGTGGTTGGTGACCGTAAGACCGGACACCACACCGACGTCGGACGGCAGCGCATAGCTGTGCGGCCACGGGTCGCTGCCCCTGGCGAGCCCAGGGTCCGGCGTACAGAAGATGAGCCGCGCCTTCTTCTCCGCCAGCGACGTCCGCGTCGTACCGAGGATCCGCTCGAACAGCCTGAGCGTCGAGGTGTGGATCTCCTTGACCATCCCCGTGCCGACGACGACCGTGCCCGCGTGGACGTGCGGAGCGAGCCGGTGCAGCTGGTCCTCGAGGAGTGCGAGGCTCTTCGGCACCCTGATCAGCAGTACGTCGATCCGCTCCGGCGGGGCCTCCCGGGTGGAGAGCAGACGCACCGCCGACGTATCGATCCCATTGCGCTCCAGGTTCACCCGGGTCGCCTGCTGGGTGAGGAAGGAGTCGGTGATCTGCGTGGGACGGTGGGCGGCGAGCGCGGTGGCCAGGGCGCCCCAGCGGTCGCCCACCACGACGACGGTGCCGGACAGGTCCACGGGGGGAGCGTCGCCGGTTCCATCGCCGGTTCCGTCGCCGGATCCTTCGAGATGCCGCAGCAGATACTCGTCCGCCGCGTCCCAGGCGCGCAGCCTGTCGCGAGGATCCTCGGGGAAGCGAACGAGGTCGTACTCGCCCAGTGACGTCGTCAAATGGTTCATTGTGCCCTCAGGCTAGCCGAGCGCCCGTCCGCGCCTCACTCACGCCGGGACGGCGGCCTGGTGATCACACTGAAGGCGGTGCCGAACGGATCGGTGATCTCCGCGTACCGGCCGTACGGGAAGTCCGTCGGTTCACCGGCCGCGCCTCCCGCGGCGACCGCACGCTCCGCCACCGCGTCGGTGTCCGCGACCTCGAAGGTGGTCTGCCAGGCGGAGGCGGCGGCGGCGGGGTCGCCGAAGATGCCGCCGATCTCGTGACCGTCGGGCCGGCGCAGGAAGGTGAAGTCGAGGCCGGGGAGGTCGTCGTTGCCGTCGAGGGTGAAGCCGAAGAGCGCCGTGTAGAAGTCCCGCGCGGGGTCGGGGTCGGGCGTACTCAGATCGTTGCGGACCAGGGAGCCGGGTTCGTTCACGATCCGGCAGCCGGGGTGCGTGCGGCCCTGCCAGAGGCCGAACCGGGCACCCACCGGATCCACGGCGAGAGCCACGCGCCCCCGGTCCGCGATGTCCAGCGGAGCCTGCGTCAGGGTGCCGCCCGCGTCGACGACGCGCCTGGCGGTGGCGTCGCAGTCCTGGGTGGCGAAGTACATGCGCCAGAAACCGGGGGCCGGGTCCCGCTCGGAGGCCGGCCCGAAGCCGGCCACGGCCCGGCCGCGCAGCAGACACGTGGTGTAGCCGCCGGTCTCGGCGGTGGGGGCGGCGGTGTGGAAGTCCCAGCCGAACAGCGCGCGGTAGAACTCCGTCGCGCGGTCCAGGTCGGGGACGTCGAGGTCGATCCAAGTGGGCGTGGAGTCAGGCTGGTTGCTGTCGACGAGGCTCATCGCTGCTCCTGCTGTCCGGGGCTGGTACGTCGAGGCTAGGCCCGGTATAGGACAGCTTCTGGCCTACCTGGGGCGGTCAGGTGGACAGGGAGAAGACGGCGACGAAGAAGGCCACGTAGAGCAGCATGGCCGCGATCGCCCCGCCGACCACCACGAGGATCACCTTCATCACCGTCTCTATGGGCCGACGGGCGGGGCGGACGGGCCACGCGGGAACTCCGGGAGAACGCTCGTGCTCACTCATGGCGCCATTCTCTTGATCACGGCGGCGTTCCCGCAATCCGTAGAAGTACTCATGTATGGGCGGGCGATAGCCTGAGCCGCATGGATGAGCTCGACGGAGTGGAGATCGTCGCCTTCGCGGACGCCCGGGCGTTCGAGAGCTGGCTGGCCGGGCATCACACGCGCCACGAGGGTGTGTGGGTCAAGGTCGCCAAGAAGAAGTCCGGCATCGCGACGGTCACCAGCGACGAGTTGGTCGACATCGGTCTGTGCTACGGCTGGATCTCCGGGCAACGCCGGTCTCTCGACGAGCAGTACTACCTGCAGAAGTATGTGCCACGCCGGCCGGGAAGCCTGTGGTCGCAGGTGAACGTGGACAAGGTCGCGATCCTCGCGGCCACGGGGCGGATGCGTGAACCAGGGCTGGCCGAGGTGCGCAAGGCGCAGGGGGACGGGCGTTGGGCGGCGGCGTACGAGTCGCAGAAGACGGCGACGGTGCCACCCGACCTCGCGGCGGCGCTCGATGCGAACCCTGAGGCGAAGAAGGCGTTCGGGGCGTTCGACAAGACCGGGCGCTATCTGGTGATCCTGCCGCTGCTTCAGGCGCGCACGCCGGACAGCAGGCGGATCCGGCTCCAAAGAGCCCTGCACATGCTGGCGGACGGTGAGGGGCCCGGCTGAGTCAGCCGAGCATTCCGAGCACCATGTGGTACGCGACGAACAGGCAGAAGGCGGAGGCCACCGCCATCGAAACGAGCTTCGGGACGACGGCGGCCGAAGAGACCCGCGAGGCGGCCCGCGACGGCTTCTCGGGGTCGTACGTGACGTCGATGTCCGCAACGCTCAGCCGGCTCTTGTACTCGTGCTCCACGCCGTTCGCGTCGGTGTAGGCGTACAGCGTCGTCTTCTTGCTGTACTTGCCCACGGCCCGGGCGCGGACGGTGATACCCCGGCGTCGCACGACAACCCTGCGCAGCACCTCGTCGATCACGGCGTGGAGCAGGGCGCCGCCGAGGCCTCGGTGAAGGCGGCCGTGGCGGTGGCGTTGAGGCCGCTCAGGCGGTGGGTGGCGCCGTCGGTGAGGACGATCTCGTCGACGGCGAGGGTACTGCCGTCCTGGAGGATGGCGCTGCTGCCCCGGCCACGGAGGATCATCGATGAAGCCACGCCGGTATGACCACCGGACGGGGGCTCGGGTTGTACGGCGCCTCGCGCTCGGGGCACGGTCAGGTGGCCCAGGCTCCCTGTGCGGCGGCGCTGTGGGCGTAGTCGGAGAAGTCCCGGGGCGCCCGGCCGAGTACCTGGCGTACATCGTCGGTGAGCCGGGCGAGGCGGCCGGAACGCACCTGCTCGTACGGGCCGGCCAGCACCCGCACCCATTCCTCAGGCACGCCCTGCGCGCGCTGTTCGTCCGCGTACGCCTCCGTGGTCAACGGCACGTAACGGATGTCGCGGCCGGTGGCCCGGGCGATCTCCGCGACCGTGTCCGCGAAGGTCATCAGCCGGGGGCCGGTCAGTTCGTAGTGCCGCCCGGCGTGCCCGTCCTCGGTCAGGGCGGCGACCGCCACCTCGGCGATGTCCTCGGCGTCGATGAACCCCTCTTTGCCGTCTCCGGCAGGCACCCGTACCTCGCCGCTCAGGACGGGGTCACGCAAGAAGTCCTCGCTGAAGTTCTGGAAGAACCAGCGCAGCCGCAACACCGTCCAGTCCAGGCCCGCTTCGCCCAGCGCCCGCTCCGCGGCCAGGACGTGCTCGTCGTCCAGGCCCCCGGTCTCGGGCACGGACACCAGCACCGCCCGCCTCGCCCCGGCCGCCGCGGCCTGCCGCGTGAAGGCGGCGATGGCCTCCGCGGCCTGCGGGCCACCGAGGTCGGGCGCGACCAGATACACCGCCGCGACGCCCCGCAGCGCCGGCTCCCAGGTGGCGCGGTCCGTCCAGTCGAAACGCGTCGCACCCGAACGGGACGCCGCCCGCACCGGCACGCCCCGCTCCTGGAGCAGCCGCACCACCCGGCGGCCCGTCTTGCCCGTACCGCCTGTCACCAAAATCGTCTCGTCACTCATGCGCTCCAGCGAACCAGGCGCGACCTGCGACAGCCATGGCGAGCACGCTCGCTTCCATACGCATTCGTCTACATCATGGTTGGCCTGCAGGGCGGAGAAAGCGCCGCTGACCCCGGGGCGCCGCTTGACCTTGACACGGTGACAGGGCCTTCACTGCTTGCCAAGGAGGTGGTCTCGATGACGACCATGAGACAGGACACGGATGCGATACGAGCGTTCCAAGGGCTGGAGGACGGCCGTTCGTCCGTGCGACTGCGGGCTGCTCTGGCGGTCGGCACGACGACTGACCCGCGCTTCGTCGGCAAGCTCATCGAGCGATGCGCGATCGAGCCCGAGTTCCTCGTCCGCGACATGCTGACCTGGGCGCTCACCCGCCACCCGGTGTCCATGACGCTCCCCGCGCTGGTCCGCGAAGTCCGCTCGGAGCATGCGCAGGCACGGAGCCAGGCGCTGCACACGCTGTCCAAGATCGGGGACCGGCAGGCGTGGCCGGCGATCACACGGGCGCTGTTGTCCGACGACGACGAGGTGGCGCGGAGCGCCTGGCGGGCCGCGGTCGTGCTCGTACCGGAAGGCGAGGAGTCCGCACTGGCCGCGGTGCTGGCGACGCAGCTCGGGCGCGGTGAGCGGGAGACGCAGCTGAGTCTCAGCCGGGCACTGGTCGCGCTGGGTGAGGCGATTGTGCCCGCTCTGCGTGCCGCGACGACGGCCCCTGAACCGCGCGTGCGCGCGCACGCGCTCGCCACACAACGGCTGCTGCGCGAGCCGGACGCCGGATTCGAGTTCGCGATCGAGGCGGCCAAGCGCGTCGTGGCCCTCGGCGGGTCCGGCCGGGAGGGACGATAGGACGTGTTGATCGGTGAGGTGGCGCGACGGTCCGGGGTCAGCGCCCGCATGCTCCGGCACTACGAATCGCTAGGCCTGGTGCGGCCTTCCGGTCGTACGGGCTCCGGTTATCGGGAGTACTCCGGCGAGGACATCCGTCGGATCTTCCATATCGAGAGCCTGCGGTCGCTGGGGCTGTCGCTGCGTGAGATCGGGCGCGCGCTCGACGATCCCGGCTTCACGCCCTCGGCGCTCGTCGGCGACCTCATCCGCCAGACACGCGAACGCATCGCGGCCGAGACCGAGCTGCTCACGCGGCTGCGCCGGATCGATGCCACGGAACCGGCAGGCTGGGAGGACGTCCTCCAGGTTGTCGCGCTCCTCCAGGCACTGGGGTCGAAGAGCGCCGACGCGCGCCAGCGCGCGGCCCTTTCCTCGGTCGGCGAGGTTCCGGTGCCGGTGGAGGCCCTGGTCGAGGCGGCACTGAGCGAGACGGAGCCGAACGTCGCCGGAGCCCTTCGCTGGGCGCTGTCGCGATCGGGCGACGGCGGCCCGGCACTGCTGGCGGAGGGCCTGGGCTCACCGGTGGCCGCGGTGCGGAAACGTGCTGTTCAGTCCCTCGCCGAGATGCCCGGTGGTGAGGCTGCCGCGCAGCTGCGGGACGCTCTCGCGAACCCCGACGTCGTGGTCCGCGGGTATGCGGCTCTGGCGCTCGGGACACGTGGAGTGGCCGAAGCGGTCCCGACGCTCATCGACATGATCGTGGAGGGAAGAAACGATACCGATGCGGCCGATGCACTGAGCGTGCTGGCGAGCGACACCGCGACGGCGGATCAGCTCGCGACCAGGCTCGTCGACCGCCTCGCCCACAACGCCACCAAAGCCCCTGCGCGCGGACGACTGACCCAGGCATTGGCGGCCGTCCCGGGGACGACGGCGTCACGTGCCCTCGTGGAGTTGTCGCATGACGAGGACCGTGCCGTTGCGCTGACTGCGACGTACCTTCTTCAGCTACGCGACGCACGGTGACGTACCTCTCGACGAGGTCACGGTGGTCCACTTCCAGGTGTTCCAGAGCGCTCTATCTGGCACCGATCGCCAAGTGCCGCGCTCAGTTTCGGGAAGGCGACGCAATCGCGGCGCAGCCGCAGTGCCGCCTCGTCGGACCACCAGTACTCGCATGAAGCGCCAGATAGAACGCTCGGCGACGACGCATCACTCCGTCGTGGTGCGGCGGGCGTAGGCGCGGGCGGCGCGGGCGCGGTCGCCGCAGCGGGTGGAGCACCACTGGCGGCGGCCGTGCTTGAGCAGGAAGCGGTTGCAGGGCGGGGAGGCGCAGGCGGTCAGGCGGGCGGCGTCGGGGGAGGTGAGCAGGTCGGCGGCGTCGGCGGCGATGACCGCGAGAGCGTGCTCGACGATCGCGGTGGTGGGGTGGGGCGTGGCGCGGTAAGGCCCGGTCTTCTCGTCCCACAGCAGCAGGGATGCGGTGGGGACGCGGGTCATCGCGTCGTTGACCGCCGTGACGGCGGCGGGCAGGGCGGGCTGCCCGGCGACACGGGAGGCCAGCAGCGACCTGACCTGTTCACGCAACGCGCGCAGCTGCGTCGCGCATACCTCCGCCAAGCCGGCACCGTCCGGGGCGAGGTCGCGCCGCGCCAGCCACCGCTCGGCCTGCGCCGGGGTTCCCAGGAGGTCGGCCGTGTGCCCGCCGGGCAGCGCGACGGCGCTGTTGGCCAGGGCCAGGGAGGGGTGCTCCGCCTCGCCCGGCGCCGACGACAGGGCGGCTTCTTCCATCACGAACTCTTCCATGCTTCTCATGGTACGGGTTGCATTCATCCGTGAGGCATACAGTCGATTCACGGTTAACACGCAATCTATCCGTGAGGAACTCTTTTCGTGCCTTCCCCGACCCTGCAGACTGCCCCCTTCCCCGTCCGCGTTTTCGGCGGCCCGACTGCCCTCTTCGAGTACGGCGGCCTGCGCATTCTCACCGACCCGACCTTCGACGGCCCCGGCGACCACCAGGCACCGGCCGTCGTGCTGACGAAGACGGCGGCGGCTGACGGCAGCCCGGCCGATCTCGGCCGCGTCGACGTGGTCCTGCTCTCGCACGACGAGCACGCCGACAACCTCGACATCTCCGGCCGGGCCCTGCTCGCCGACGTCCCGCTGACGCTCACCACCCCCGGCGGTGGGGAGCGTCTCGGGGAGGCGGCCACCGGCCTCGCCGACTGGCAGTCGGTCGAGCTTGAGCGCCGGGACGGCGGACCCGGCACGGTCACTGTGACGGGCGTGCCCGCCATCCACGGCCCCGGCCCGCGCGAGGAGGTCGAGCCGATCTGCGGTGAGGTCGTCGGGTTCGTCCTGACCGGCGAGGGCCTGCCCACCGTCTACGTCAGCGGCGACAACGCCTCGCTCGAGGCGGTCAAGGGCATCGCTGAGCGCTTCGCCCCGGTGGACACGGCCCTCCTCTTCGCCGGAGCGCCCCGCTTCTCCGATGTCTTCGACGGCGGGCTGATCGTCCTGGACAGCCCCCAGGCCGCAGAGGCCGCGAAGATCCTCGACGCCGGCCGCGTGGTCCCCGTCCACTACGACAGCTGGGCCCACTTCACCGAGGGCCGCGACGAGCTCGTCGCCGCCTTTGCCGCCGCCGGTCTCGCCGACCGCGTCGACTTCGGCGTCCGCGGCTGACCCCACGTTCGTCGGGAACGTACGCCGGACACGGCCGGGCGCCGACCGACAGAGACCCGCCGCGACTGTCGGCCGGCGCCCGGCCCCCCACTCACTGCACGCCGCGCACCTCGAAACTGAAGGACCGCACGACCATGACCGACCCGATCCGCGGCACCCGCCATGGCTCCGCCCCCACCGCCCTGTCCGTACTGGACTCCGCCATGACCGGCACCGGCCAGACCGCCGCAGAGGCGCTGGCCGGCAGTATCGAACTCGCCCGGCTCGCCGACCGGCGCGGCTTCACCCGCTACTGGATGAACGAGCACCACGCCATGCCCGGCGTCTCCACCTCCAGCCCTCCCGTCCTGCTGTCCCGGCTCACCGCGGAGACCAGCAAGCTGCGGCTCGGCGCGGGCGGGATCATGCTGCCCAACCATCCGCCGCTGGTCGTCGCCGAACAGTTCGGCATGCTGGAGGCCCTCGCCCCCGGCCGTATCGACCTGGGTCTGGGCCGCGCCCCGGGCACCGATCACGCCACGGCCGCCGCCCTGCGCCGCGGCGCGAGCGGCGACGAGGACTTCCCCCAGCAGGTGGCCGAGCTGCTGCACTTCCTCGGCGACGACTTCCCGGCCGAGCACCCCTACGCCGACCGCGTGTACGCCGTGCCGGGGCCCGCCCAGGACCGGCTCAACGGCGTCACCCCGCCCACCGGCCGACTGCCGGTGTGGCTGCTCGGCTCGTCCGGCTACTCGGCGCAGCTCGCCGCCCGGCTAGGCCTGCCGTTCGCCTTCGCCGCGCACTTCAACCCGCGCGATGTCGTGGCCGCCCTGCGTCTGTACCGCGAGCGGTTCACTCCGTCCGAGGCCCTGGCCGAGCCGTACGCGCTGGTCAGCTTCACCGTCGCGGCATCCGACGACGAACGTGAGGCCCGCCGCCAGGCCGGCACCCTCGCGCACGCCATGCTCCGCATGTTCCAGCGCAAGTCCTACCTGCTGCCGCCCCCCGAGGAAGTGGACGCCTACACCTACGACGCCCAGGAACGCCAGGCCGTCGACAGCTGGCTGAACCACGTCCCGCACGGCACCCCCGAGCAGGTCACCGCCCACCTGAACCAGGTCCAGCGGGACTCCGGCGCCGACGAGCTCATGATCGGCAGCGTCGGCCACTCCCTCCAGGCCCGGCTGCGTTCCACCGAGCTGATCGCCGACGCCTACGGCATGCCCGACAGCCCGCGCTGACGTCGGACGGGCGGACCTCCGCCCACCAACGCCCACCACCCTTCACCGGCAAGTCCCCCTGATCCCGCAGGAGTTCCCGAGGAGTTCCCCTGGCCACTGTCCTCACCCTGTCCGGCAGCCCCTCCCGTACGTCCCGTACCGCCCTCCTGGCCGAGCACACCGCCGCGGGCCTGCGGGCCCGCGGCCACCGGACGCACGTACTCGCCCTGCGTGGCCTGCCTGCGGCCCCGCTGCTCACCGCGGACACCGCGAAGCGTCCCTCGCCCGCGCCGTGAGCCTGGTTGCCCAGGCCGACGCCCTCGTCGTGGCCACCCCCATCTCCAAGGCCGCCTACTCCGGCCTGCTGCCCCAGCACGCGTTCACCGGGAAACCGGTGCTTCCCCTGGCCACCGGCGGCAGCCCGGCCCACGTCCTCGCCCCCGACTACGCCCTGCGCCCGGTCCTCACCTCGCTCGGCGCCCAGGTCTGCCAGGGCCGGTTCGTCCTGGACCGGCACATCACGACCGCCCCGGACGGCGCGCTGACCCCCGACCACGATGACGAGCGGCAACTGGCCGGCTTCACCGGCCAGTTCGCCCGCGCTCTCCCGTCCCGCGCACACCTGACCACCGCCTGATGACCACCGGACCGCCCCGCCCGGTAAAACCTCCACCCCGGCCTCCCCGAAGAGCGTGGCGACGGCCGGCACGCTGCTCACCGCGGGAGTAGTCGCCGCCCTCGCGCCCGGCCACTCCTTCACTCTGATCACCCTTGCCCTCGTCCTGCTCGGCATCGGCTGGAGCTTCGGCTTGGTCACCGGCACCGCGATCGTTACCAACAGCACGCCCCTGGCCACCCGCGCCAAGGTCCAGGGACTGGTCGACGTCGCCATCGCCGTCGCGGGCGCCGTCGGCGGCCTGGCCTCCGGCATCGTCGTCGCCATCACCAGCTACCCGATCCTCGCCGTCCTGTGCGCCGGCCTCGCCTTCGTGGCTGCGCCTGCGGCCATCGTCGCGGCCCGCAAGGGCTCCGCGCGCGCCTGGAAGGCGTGACTTCGTGAGACTGAGCGGCTGAGTTGGCCCTTTAGCGCTTGAGTTGGCCCGTCTGAGCGCCGGGGTTGGCCCATCCTGCGACTTTTCGAGATAGGTGACCCCTGATCTTGGTGGTTGACACCACCCCTGAGAAACGCCGAAGCCGTACCGGATTTCTGCTGTGCCCGTTCCCGCGGCCCGCACAGCGCTAGCGTTGGGTCCCGTGATCGTATGGCTCAACGGCACCCACGGCGCAGGCAAGACGACGACCAGCGCACTCGTGCAGCAGCTGATCCCGGATTCACGGGTGTTCGACGCCGAGAAGGTCGGCGAGACACTCATGGACATCACGCCGGGGCTGCCCGGGACGGACAACTTCCAGCACTGGCCGCCGTGGCGGCCGCTCGTAGTCGAGACCGCCCGCCGCGTACTCGACTACACCGGCGGCACTCTGGTGATGCCCATGACTATCTTGGTCGAGCAGTACTGGCGCGAGATCAGCACGGGCCTCGCCCAACATGCCATTCCCGTACGGCACTTCGTCCTCCACGCTGACCAAGACACCCTCCGCGGGCGCATCGAGGGCGACACTCTTCTTGGCCCCTCCCCATTCCGTCTCAAATACCTTGAGCCCTACGCCGAGGCGGCCCGCACGTGGCTACACGGCGAGGCCGAGGTCGTCGACACCACGCACCTCACGCCCGCCCAGGCCGCCCTGCAGATCGCAGAGGCCGTCAAGAGTTGAGGCCCAATCGCCACGCGAAACAGGCGCAGGTGGCAACAACCACAGGCGCCCTGGTCGGACCAGACGTCCGCGGAACCGCGGCGTTCGTTCTGGGTCCACCACTTGGCCATCCAGTTGTGGCCGTTGTACGAGGCGGTCTTGCCGCCCGTGTAGACGGTCAACGAGCTCCACCCGGCCGCGCATTCGGCGGCCAAGGCGGAGGTGGCGGGGAGGAACACGGCCAGCCCAACAGCCGTACAGAGCGCGGCGAACAGGGTGGCCAGGCGTCGCAGCACGGGGACACGCGTGGGGCATTCATGGGGGTAGCCCTTTCGTGGGGGTGTCCCATACCGAACCGCAATGGTCTGTACCTGTCAAGGTCTAGACCAGGCTTTGTGTGGAGATCCGGGCGTGAATGCCCTGACGCCCGAAGATCCGGCCCAGATCGGCCCGTTCCGCCTCCACGGCACGCTCGGGTCCGGCGGCACGGGCCGCGTCAATCTCGCCCGGTCCGCCGGCGGACGTACCGTCGCCGTCAAAGTGGTGCACGCCGAACTCGCCGCGCAGGACGAGTTCCGGCGCCGCTTCGCGCGTGAAGTTGCCGCGCTGGAGCGGGCCAGGTCGTCGGTGTGCAGGAACTCGCGCCGCGGGGTACCGGTGGGTTGGCGATGTCCGCCGCGCGACGCCGCTCCGTGTCGCTGACCGTGATGTTGACCGGGACGGTACCGATCGGGGCTTCCGCGGTGATCCGGCCGGCGAGTTCGTCCGGCTCTCAGCCGGTCGCCTCCGCCTCCACGGTCAGAGCAAAGTCGGGGCGGACCTCCAGGTTCCTGAGATCGGGGTCGTCGCTCTTTCCTGGCTCACAGCGGCGGACATTCTTGAAACCGGCCGATTCGAGTTCGGTCGTCAGAGTGGGAAAGTCCCACAGGTATCCGATGTGATGGCCGCAATCCTGGAAAGTCGTGCGCAGCAGATCGATGGGGTGATGGATCTCGTAGCCTTTCCGGCGCCACCTCTCCATCTCCAGTCGGGTCTCCTGGTCGTGTGCCGTGTAAAGCCGGACCACGTGCTCCACGTCCGGAGTGGACAACCTGATGCGTCCACCCGGGACGAGTGCGCGATGCGCCTCACGGAACATGCGGCGATTGGGCTCCAGACGGATGTGCTCGATCATGTTGTCCGCGTAGACATGGCTCGCCGAGGCGGTGGGGACCGGCCACCTCCTCGTGGCATCCAGGTAGTGCCGTGTGCGCCAGGAGATATCGGTGCAGATCCAGCCCGGACGTCGGGCTGCGTGGCTGCCGATTTCGATCTTCAAGGGATTCGGCGACTTCACGGCCAGGGCAAGCCGGGACTGGGCAACCGGACGGTTCAGCGGACCGATCACTGATTTGATGACGCTCTTCGCATTGGCCACGCCCAGCACGCTAGGCCGATCTTTCGATGGCCTTCAGGCCGCCACACGTTCCCCGGCCGCCGTCACCCCAAGGTGCTTCCTGATTCCGCCGGGGGATGCAATTCACCACCTGTTTGAACGTGACGGGTTTCTGGATGGGTGGGAAGCCAGTCGTGTTATGTGCCATGCACGCGAGTAAAGGACACTAAGGTGTGGATGATTCACGGAGATGCCGTTCCAGCTCGGCTCCGGCATCACTCGAACCTCGGCCCGACACGGCGATGCGCGAATCCTCGACATTCTTGGCCACCCACGGCGGCGGGTGCTGTGGGGAAATCGCCGACTTCTCTGGGCAGCCATGCAAAGGAGCAGTACGACCGTGACCCTCCTCCACCGCGTACGCAGCGCCGTACAGCGTCTCGGCATCGACATCGCCCGCTACCCGGCGACCTGGTCAGGTCCGCAACTCGTCCAGCTCATGGGACAGTTCGGGATCGACCTGGTCATCGACACGGGCGCACACTGCGGTGGATACGGGACGATACTGCGTCGCAGCGGCTATCAGGGCCGCATCGTCTCCTTCGAGCCGCTGAGCGGGCCGCGTGCGGAACTGCGCCGCCTGGCAGCGTCCGACCCCGCCTGGACCGTGCTGCCGTACGCGCTCGGCGAGCGCACCGGCACCATCGTGATGAACGTCGCCGGCAACGCGGGCGCCAGCAGTTCGGTGCTCCCGATGCTGGAACGCCACTCGCAGGCGGCCCCGCACGCCGGTTACACCGGCGAGCAGACGGCCGAGATCCGCCGGCTCGACGATCTGTGGGAGCAGATCGTCGTCCCGGGCGAGCGGGTCTTTCTCAAGATGGACGTCCAGGGATACGAGGCACACGTGCTGCGCGGTGCGGGCGCCCACGCGGCGGACTGCCTCGGCATCCAGACCGAGACGTCCTTCGTTCCGCTGTACGAGGGCGGGCTGCTCTTCAACGAGGCGTTGAACCTACTCCAGTCGGATCTCGGTCTCACCCCGATGTCCGTCATCCCCGGCTTCACCGACCCGCAGTCCGGTCAGATGCTCCAGTGCGACGTGGTGTTCTTCCGCGCACGAGAGGCGGCACACGTATGAGGCCGCTGCGGATCGCCCTGGTCCACAGCTTCTACAGCACCTCCGCCCCCGGGGGTGAGAACGAGGCCCCCCTCGACCATGCGGAGGCGCTGCGCAGGGCCGGGCACGAAGTACGGATGGTCGCCGCGCACACCGACGAACTGCGGACCCGCCCGCTGCACGCGGTCCGGTGCGCGGTCACGGTGGCCGGCGGGCGCGGCCGCTCCCCCCTTCCCGAACTGCGGGCCTTCTCCCCGGACATCGTGCACGTACACAACCTCTTCCCCAACTTCGGCCGCGACTGGCTGACCGGATGGCGCGGTCCGCTCGTGACGACGCTGCACAACTTCCGCCCGATCTGCGCGGCGGCGACGCTCTACCGCGACGGCGCGATCTGCACCAGGTGCGTGGACGGGGACCGCTGGGCCGGGCTGCGTGCCGGCTGCTACCGCGGTTCCCGGCTCGCCACACTGCCGCTGACCTGGGCGGGACGTGGCGGAGCGGCCGCCGACCCGCTGCTGCGCCGCGCCGACCGGATCGTGGTCCTCTCCGAGCTCGGCCGCACCACCTATGCCCGCGCCGGGGTGGACGAGCGGCGCATGGCGCTCATCCCCAACTTCGTGCCGTCGGTGGACGGCCCGGCCGTCGAGGCCGGGGAACGCTGGGTGTACGCGGGCAAGCTCACCGCGGAGAAGGGCATCCTCGACCTCCTCCGCCGTTGGCCGGCCGACGCACCGCTGGACGTCATCGGCAACGGTCCGCTGGAGGAGGACTGCCGCGCCGCCGCACCACGCTCGGTGCGGTTCCACGGCGTGCTCGGCCGCACCGAGCTGCGGCACAGACTGCCGGGCTACCGCGGCCTCGTCTTCCCCAGCCGCTGGTACGAGGGCATGCCGCTGGTGTACATCGAGGCGCTCGCCGCCGGCCTTCCCGTACTCGCCTTCGAAGGTTCCGCGACGCACGACGCGGTGCGGGCCGAGGGCACCGGCGCCGTCACCGGCTGGGAGGAGCCGCTGGACCGAGTGCTGCGCGAGGTGGGCAGCAGCTTCCCGGCTCTGCGTGCCCACTGCCGGCGGGTGTACGAGGAGGCGTACAGCGAAGAGGTCTGGACCGGACGGATGGTGCGGCTCTACGAAGAACTCCGCGGCACGGCCATGCCCCTGGAGCCGGTATGAAAAGGGCTCGTGTCGTCTTCGTGCAGCCGTACATGACCTCGTACCGGCTGCCTTTCTATGCCCGGCTCGCCGATCAACTGGCCGAGCGCGACATCGAGTTGGCCATCGCCCACGGTACGCCGACCGGCTACTGGGTGGACCGCCGCGACAGTGTCACGCTGCCCGGCGCGATCGAGCTACCACAGCGCGACTTGTGGATCGGCGGGCGCCGCATCGTGTGGCGTCCGCTCGGCGCGCTGGCGCGCTCCTGTGACGCGCTCGTGCTGCCCCAGGCGCTGCACCAGATCGACGCGTACCCGCTGCTCGCCCGTCGACGCCGCAGGACGCCGGTCGCACTGTGGGGGCACGGGCGGACCTACAGCATGCGGCACCGCTTGCCCGAGCGATGGGCCAAGGCGGCGCTGACCCGCAGGGCCGACTGGTTCTTCGCGTACACCGACGCGGGCGGTGAGTACGCGGTGCGGGCCGGGATGCCGCCGCAGCGGGTCACGGTAGTGCAGAACGCACTCGACAGCCGGTCGCTGGCCTCGGCGCGCGACGCGGTCACGGACGCCGAGGTGGCGGCCCTGCGTGAGCGGTACGGGCTGAACCCCGGGCTGACCGGGCTGTACATCGGCGGGCTCGACCGGAACAAGCGAATCCCTTTCCTGCTGGCCGCGGCCGAGGCGATCGCCCACCGTGTCCCCGGCTTCCGGCTGCTGGTCGCGGGCGACGGCGCCCAACGCGATCTGGTGGCGGCCGCCGGCGGCCCGGTCGTCCATGTGGGGCACGCCCATGACGGGGACAAGGCGCTGCTCGGCGCCGCCGCCGACGTCATGCTGATGCCGGGAACCGTCGGACTCTGCGCGGTGGACTCCTTCGCGCTCCGAACACCGCTGGTGACCTGTGTCTGGCCCCTGCACAGCCCAGAGTTCGAGTATCTGGAGGACGGGCGCAACGCCCTGGTGGTCGACGGCGACGCCGACTGCTACGCGGCGGCCGTGGCCGCGCTCCTCGCCGATCCCGGCCGGTTGGCTTCCCTGCGGCGCGCCTGCCGCGCCGACGCGACGCGCTACACGGTCGAAGCGATGGCCAACAGGTTCGCCCGTGGTCTGGAATGCCTCGTCCACGGCAGTGCGTGACCGGACACAGCGAACAGCTCCCGGGCGCGGACCCGGACGTCCTCCATCGGCTTGACACAAAGCACGCGCACAGGGTGGGGCCGGGCCGGCCGTCTCACGGCCGGTCCGAGGAGCGGGCGACGGCATGCGAGCCAATGGTGCCTCTGCCGAAACGGATCAGGCCTCGTCGGCGCGCCATCGCGTAGGCGGGCAGCCGGTCCCGAAGGAGCGCGACCCCGGCGGCGAGCGGCAGTGCGGCCACGAGTCCGAGGTACGGGCCCTGGACGAGGCCCGCGTGGCAGACCCCGAAGACGGCACCGCCCACCGCGGCATGCGCTGCGTGCGCCCGCAGCACGGAGATCGCCAGAGGGCCGCCCCAGCACACCAGCTGGACGGCGTGCGCGGCGACCGGGCCGGCCACCGCGGCTGCCAGGAGCACGGACAGACTCTCCTGCCGGAACGCGGCGACCAGGCCGCACGCGATCGCCAGCACGGCAGCGAGCTGGGAACCCACCATGGCGCCCGGAGCCTGCCGCACGTGGTTGATGGAGTCACCGACCCAGGCCAGCAGGGAGAACGCCGCGCCCACCGCGAGCAGCGGCACGAGCCGCCCGGCGGACTCCCAGCCGGGGCCGAGCAGCACACCGAGCAGGGCGGGACCGACACCGGCGATGGCGCCGAACCCGATCAGGCCGATCGCCGAGGCCCCGCACAGCGTGTCGTACTCGCCCTTGCTGCCGCGCGACTCGGTGAGGGCGGGCGCGGCCGCACGGTTGATGCCCTGGGCCAGCATCGCCACCGGAAGCTGGGTGAAGAGGGATGCCCGCGAGTAGTACCCGGCTGCGGCCGGGCCGAACATGGCGCCGACAAGCCAGAGGGGAGCGGTGTTGCACCCGTACTGCACCAGGCTGAAACCGGTGAAGAAGGTGGACGGACCGAGCAGCTCCGCCAGTGGCGGACGCGGCCCGTCCGGCAGCGGTTGTGCGGCCAGCAGCCGCAGCGATCCGGCGAGTACCACGGATGCGGCGAGCGGTGTGGCCACGGCGAGGGCGTACGGGCTCCAGCCGGCTACCAGCAGTGCGAGGGAGAGGCCGAACCCCGAGGCCTGGCCCAGCAGTTCCAGACGGACCACTCGCGCCGCATGTCCGCAGCGCCGCAGGGCGGCCGTGGCCGCGAGGGACATGGGAGTGACGAGGAACTGAGTGCTCAACAGCCGCACCAGTGATACCAGCCCTTCCATGTCCCAGAGCAGGCCGACGGCCGGTGCGGCGAGCTGCGCGGCCACGAAGCAGCAGCAGCCGGTGACGGCGGTCGTGCGCAGGGCAAGGCGGGTGAGCGGCCGGGTGAGCCGGGGAGCTCGGAGCAGGCAGACGGACACGCCGCCGTTGGCGAAGTAGGCGAGGATTCCGACTGCGGCGGTCGCGATGGCGTACGCCCCGAAGGCGGCGGGCTCCACGAGCC
Source organism: Streptomyces sp. ISL-96 (assembly GCF_018614035.1). Lineage (GTDB taxonomy): Bacteria > Actinomycetota > Actinomycetes > Streptomycetales > Streptomycetaceae > Streptomyces. Next base: position 65,196 of record NZ_JAGGPA010000025.1, on the reverse strand, counting down.
GTGCGGTCACAGCGGTGTAGCCGAGCTGGAGGATGACGGCCTGCGCGGCGCCCGCGAAGTTCCACAGCAGGCTGTGCACGGCGGAGTGGGCGGTGGTCATCCGGTGGGTTCGCCGGCCGGGAGCGGGCGCCGCGCGAAGAGCGACGCCGGGCCGTAGTCCGGTGGGGAGAGGGTCCGCGCCGTGCCGACGCCTGGCGCCGGCACGGACGGTCTCGCACCCGTCGGCCGTGGCGCGGGCTCGTCGCTGGGATCCAGGCCGGCGAGCCGGGTCACAGCGTCCGAGCCCCCGGCATCGCGGCGCCCAGCTCGGCGTCGGTCATGATGCGGGCCAGTTCGGGAGCCAGAACGGTCGGCCGCCAGCCAAGCTCGCGTTCCGCCTTGGACGCGTCGCCAATGAGGGCGGGGACCTCGGACGGTCTCAAGTACCGTTCGTCGAACCGTACATGGCGCTCCCAGTCCAGTCCCGCGCGCTCGAAACAGAAGGTGAGGAAGTCCCGGACGCTGTAGCTCGTACCGGTGGCGACGACATAGTCGTCGGGCTGGTCGCGCTGGAGCATCCTCCACATCGCGTCCACGTACTCAGGCGCGTACCCCCAGTCGCGGCGCGCCTCAAGATTGCCCAGATGCAGGAACTGCTGCTTGCCACTGGCGATCTTCGCGGCGGCGCGGGCGATCTTGCGGGTCACGAAGGTCTCGCCCCGGCGCGGGGACTCGTGGTTGAAGAGGATGCCGTTGACGGCGTGGATGCCGTACGCCTCACGGTAGTTGCGGGTGATCCAGTACGCGTACACCTTGGCGGCCGCGTACGGGGATCGCGGGTGGAAGGGTGACCCCTCGGACTGCGGGGGTGCGGTCGTCCCGAACATCTCGGAGCTCGATGCCTGGTAGAACCGGCACGGCAACCCGGTCATCCGGATGGCTTCGAGCAGACGGGTGGTGCCCAGTCCGGTGGTGCTGCCGGTGAACTCGGGTTCGTCGAAGGAGACCCGGACGTGCGACTGGGCGGCGAGGTGGTACACCTCCTCGGGCTGAATGCGCTCCAGCAGCGCGGCGATGCGGGAGCCGTCGGCGAGATCGCCGTAGTGCAGTTGCAGCCGGGCGTCGGGCTCGTGCGGGTCCTGGTAGAGGTGGTCGATCCGCTGGGTCGTGATGGTGGACGAGCGTCGGACGAGGCCGTGCACCAGATAGCCCTTGGAGCGCAGGAGCTCGGCTAGATACGAGCCGTCCTGACCGGTGATGCCGGTGATGAGTGCGGTCTTGTTGGGCACGGCGACTCCTGGGTCGTACGGGGACTGGGTGCGTCGTTGCGCGGCCGTGCGCAGGCCGCCAGCAGGCCGAGGATCACGGCCTGTTCGGGGAAGAGCGGGTAGGTGGTCATGAAGATCAGGTGGCCGCAGATCAGCAGCCGGATCAGCAGCCCGTGCTCGCGGTCCGCGCCGGCCGCGCGCCCGGCCGTCGCGTACAGCGCCAGGAGTGCCGCGACGCCGAGGAGCCCGAGGCGCAGCAGCACTTCCAGGTAGTAGTTGTGCGGGGAGAAGGTGATGAGGACCCCGTTCATCATGCGGTCATAGCCCGAGCCGAACGGCAGCCCCACCAGCCAGTCCAGCACTCCATCGAGCCTTGGCAGCAGCGCGAGCCAGCCGTCCGCGCGCCACACGAGCGTCGTGTCGTCCGCACTGGAAGCCCCGAGGCTCGATGTAACCCCTTCGGCAACACCCCAGGAGACAGCCAGCAGGCCGAGCGTGCTCAGGGAACCCAGGACGGTGAGCGCCGCGAGACGGGATCCCCCCTGATGTCGGCGCGACAGCAGCCAGCCCGTGAACATGATGCCGACGGCCAGCCAGACGGTGCGGTGCTGCATCAGGACGACGACCATCAGCAGCGGCCAGGCCAGGAAGCCGGGGCCCGCGAGGCCCCGGCCGCACAGCAGGAAAATGGCCGCCTGGCCGATGATCAGGGCTTCGGCCGGGCCCAGCGCACGGGCGTTGGTGAGCACCCCGTCGACCATGACCTGTTCGGAGTTGGAGCCGATACCGGCCTTCAGCCACCACAGCAGCGCCAGCAGGGACAGAACGCAGGCGGCCGCGACCCAGACGCGGGCCACGGTGCGCACCAGCGGCCGGCCAGGAGAGAGGACGGCGACGAAGAACGCGACGCACAGGAGTTGGATGAAGTGGGTCCGGGCCTCGTTGCCCACCGTCTGGGCATCGAAGCGTCCGAATCCGCGGAGCAGCGCACAGGCGGTCAGGGACAGCAGGGCGAGGAGTGCCAACGGGGCGCGGTACCCCCTCCTCCTCGCCAGGATGATGAGGGACGCCGCGAGCAGACACATCGTCAGCACGTCGGTGGGAAGCAGATCCACGCCCGCGCTCGACTGGGATCCGGGCATGGATTGATACGACTGCCAGAGCTGGATGGTGGTGTACAAACCGATGGCCCAGCCGGGCCAGCGGACGAAGCTCGCGATGAGGGCGGCCCCGAGCAGGAACGCGGTGCAGCCGAACAGCGGTGTCGTCGGGTCGAAGGACAAGGGATCAGCCCTCCGCGTAGGAGCGGCGGACCGCGGCTCGCGCCGCGGTCTTCGCGTAAGGCGAGAACAGCAGCAACGGGGCCCACGGCCACGAGTGCCGCAGGCAGTAGACCCACCATTGGCGGGGCGGCAGTTCGCGCTGTGAGGTGACACGGCGCAGCGCCTCCCGCACCCCGATGCCCGGTTCACGGGAGCCGGTCAGGGGCGGGCCGTAATCGCAGCTGCCGACGTGGCGTGGGGTCACATAGGTGGGGATGCCGGCTCGGCGGGCACGCAGTCCGTGGTCGTAGTCCCCCATGCCGTGGCGGAAGACCTCGTCAATGTCCCCGACCCTTTCCCACACGGCGCGGGGCAGGAGCACCACGTTCCCGTTGTACGTGTCGCAGGGCTCGGGCCGTCCAGTGGGTTCGACCAGCGCGAGGGCCCGGCCTCGGCGCCCGGAGTACGTCGTGCGGAGGCCGTCCCGCGCCCGTACGGCGCCGACGACAACCTTGCCGGACCCGACCGCGCGGGCGGTTTCGAGCAGCACGGCCAGGGCGTCGCCGTCCAGCGTCACATCGTCGTTGAGCCAGAGCTGGTAGTCCCATTCCGGCTCGTCGGCCCGTCGGCTGCCGCGGCTGGCGATGCGCATGCCGTGGCCCCAGAAGACATCACTGCCGACCGTGGTGACCTGTACTCCCGGGTGGGTGGCGCGGACCGCGCAGGGGGTGCCGTCGGTACTGCCCGCGTCAACCAGATAGGTACGAACGGCCGTGTCCTCCGGCATTCCATGCTGTTCTGCGAGCGCGGCAAGCGCCGACATGGTCTTTTCGCGTCGATTGTGACTGGTCATCAACACGGCGATGCGGACTGACGGCACGGAACACTCCTCAACTCGCGCATCCCATCATTACCAGACGAACGGTGCGTAAGCGTCAAACCGGGCCGGGGCGCTGATCCGAGTCCGATAAACCGCGCCGCTTGCCGGGCCGACTCCGGTCGGAGCCGGGTGGCCGGGCCGGCGAGGCGCCCCGGCGACCTCATACGCCGACGGTGTGATTCCCTCGTGGAAGCGTTCTTGAATACCGGGAGGGTTTCCGCACGCTGCTTAGGGTTCCGGTCATGACGGTCACTCCAGTGGCATTCCGCGCGCTCAGCACCGAGGTTCGGAAGTATCCGGGTGCGCGGTGACGCGGAACGACGAGCTTCGTCCGGCTGTTGTCGAGAACTGCCATCGAAAGGGCCGCGGTGACACCTCTAGTCCGACGGATCAAACTCAAGGCGGCGGAGGTTGTCGTACCCCGGCTGACCCGGATTCTGCCTCGCGACGATCTGGAACGTCTGGGCAGTGATTACGGGGGCTGGTGGATCCCCACCGGCCTGATCGCCGAGGACTCGGTCGTCTACGCGGCAGGGGTCGGTGAGGACGCGAGTTTCGACCTCGCCCTCATTGAACGGTTCGGCTGTGAGGTGTGGGCGATGGATCCCACGCCGCGCTCCATCGAGTACGCGAGCCGAATCACCGAACCCCGATGGCACTTCCTCCCTTTCGGGCTGTGGAAGGAGGACGCCATTCTGCACTTCCACCCGCCCGCCGACTCCGCGCATGTCTCCCATTCCGCGACGGAGGTCCGCGGCAGCGGTCCGGGGTTCGACGCCCAATGCCATTCGCTGGCGACGTTCACCGAGAAGCTGGGACACGACCATGTCGACCTGCTGAAGATGGATATCGAAGGTGCGGAGGGCGCAGTGCTGGACTGGATCGCGGCAGAGAGAATCCTGCCCCGGGTGCTCTGCGTGGAGTTCGACGCACCGGAGAATCCCTGGGTCCTGCGTCGGCGACTGGGTCGCCTTGAGGCAGTCGGATACGTCGTCCGCCGGACAGAAGGCCGCAACTACACCCTGACCCTCGGCTAGTTCACCGGAATCCAGCTATTGCGGATGCCGCCGGATCACCGGCAGGCAGTCGCCTCCATCCCGTTCGACAAGGAGCACGGGCGGGCAGCCTCCCGCGGCGGGTGCTCTGGGACACTCCGCGCGAGCCGAGGCGTTGCGGCATTCCCCCAGACCGGGCAGCGGCCGAAAGTCGTCATCGTCACCAGCTCGCTGTCCGGCGAGGGGAAGACCAGTACCGCCGCCGCGCTCCAGTGTGCTCATCGGCAAGGCAAGTGTCACCGGAACGCTGCGCTCGGCGTCCGTCGGCGGTTGTGGTGGCGTGGGCCAGATCCGGATGATGACCTGCACCGAGATGGGGGGTTGGAGGCTGTGGAAGCTCAGCACTCGGTCCCTTGTGCGCGACCCCGCTCCTGCAGCAGTGCGGCCAGGGTTGCGACCGCCCCGTCGATTTCCTGCCCGCAGGCCAGCAGTACGTCGTAGGGGGCTCCGCAGGGATCGGCGATCCCGTCCGCGGCCCCCGAGACCGGCGCCAGGCTGCCGCGGGCGGCGGCGGCCCGGGAGATCGCTTCCCGGGGCGGTGCCGCCCCCCCGTGGGCCAGCCGCAGGAACTCCCTGACCGTGAAGCACTTGCGCAGAGCAACCGGCCACAGCCGTACGGCCGTCTCCCGGTGCTCCCGGTCAAGACCCAGTACGAGATCGGCCTCCGCCACCAGTTCCGGCCTCAGCATCCGGGACGTGAACTCCGCACCGTTTCCGCCCAGTTGCTCCAGCACGGAACGGGTCGCCGGGTGCATGCCCGAGATGTGCTGGGCCCTGGTGCCCGCACTGCCCACCCGTGCTTCCGGGAGCCTGGCCGCCAGCAGTCGCTCGGCCAGCGGGGAGCGGTGCACATTGCCGGTGCAGACGAAGAGGATGGTCAGCCGAGCCGCGACGTCAGCCATACGTAGGTCTCTTCGATTCCCTCGCGCAGTCCAGTCTTCGGTTTCCAGCCCAGGGAATTGATCAGGGTGGTGTCGAGCAGTTTGCGCGGGGTGCCGTCCGGCTTGGAACTGTCCCAGTCGATCGTCCCGCGATAGCCGACCACCTCGGCCACCAGCCGGGCCAGTTCACGCAGCTCCAGGTCCTCGCCCGTACCGACATTGACGGGCTGGTCACCGTCGTACTCCTCCAGCAGGAAGAGACAAGCCCTGGCCAGGTCGTCGGTGTGCAGGAACTCGCGCCGCGGGGTGCCGGTGCCCCAGTGGGTGAGCCGGCTCTCGCCGCGCATGTGTGCCTCGTGCGTACGCCGCAGCATGGCCGGCAGGACGTGGGAGGTGCGCGGGTCGATGTTGTCGCCCGGCCCGTACAGGTTGGTGGGCATCGCCGAGATGTACGGGAGCCCGTACTGCCTGCGCAGCGCCTGGACATGAATGATCCCGGCGATCTTGGCGATGGCGTAGGCGTCGTTGGTGGGCTCCAGCGGGCCGGTGAGCAGGGCGCTCTCAGGGATCGGCTGCGGGGCGTGCTTGGGATAGATACAGCTGGAGCCGAGCAGCAGCAGCCGTTCGACGCCGTACTCGCGCGCCGCGTCGAGGACATTGAGCTGGATCCGGAGATTGTCGGAGAGGAACTCCACCGGCCGGCCGGCGTTGGCCGCGATGCCGCCGACGCGGGCGGCGGCCAGGACGACGGTGTGCGGACGCTCGGCGGCGTACAGGGCCCGTACCGCCTCCCGGTCGCGCAGGTCGAGCTCGCGGGAACTGCGCACGAGAAGATCGGTGAAGCCCTCGGCGGTGAGATACCGTGCGACGGCGGAACCGACGAGTCCTTGGTGCCCGGCGACATGAACCCGGGCCGAGCGGTCGAGGCGCCTCATTTGTCGCCACCTCGCAGCCGTGCCGCCCCGCGGGACAGCACCGACCCGGTGCGCGGACGCGGCGGCGCGGGAGCCGGGGTCCGCAACGCGGCCGGCGGGTTTCCGTAGCCGTATCCATATGCTGAGTAACTTGCCATCGGGCTCATGTTGAAGACCGTGCCGAGGGTCCGCACTCCCACCGCGTGCAGGGCTTCGGCGGCCGCCCTGACCTGGTCGCGCGGGGTCTTTTTGGCCCGTACGACCAGGATTGCGCCGTGGGCGGAGGTGGCGAGCCCGACCGTGTCGGCGACGGGCAGCAGCGGGGCGGTGTCGACGATCACGGCCTCGTACCGTCCAGCGAGTTCGCTCAGCAACTCGGCCATCCGGTCGGAGGCGAGCAGCTCGGTGGGGTTGGGCGGCAGGGGGCCGCTGGTCAGGACGGAGAGTCCGCCAGCGGCCTGCATCACGTCCTCGATCCGCGCGTGGCCGATCAGCACGCTGGTCAGGCCGGCGTCCTGGACGAGCCCGAAGGTGTCGGCCACGGAGGGGCGGCGCAGATCGGCTTCGACGAGGCAGGTGGAGGTGCCGCCCTGGGTGAGCGAGAGGGCGAGGTTGGCCGCCGTGCTGGTCTTGCCCTCGCCGGGCAGCGAACTGGTGACGACGATGACCCGGGGCCGGTCGCCGATCTGGGCGAACTGCAAGTTCGTCCGCAGATGGCGGTAGGCCTCGGCTCGCGCCGAGTGCGCCTTGGCACCGTAGGCCAGCGGCTGCTGTGGACTCTCCTTGTCGAACGGAATGGAGCTGAGCACGGGCAGGCTGGTGAGGGCAGCCACGGCGTCCGCGGTCTTGAGGGTTGTATCGAGGGTCTCCCGGAGGGCGGCGGCGCCTGCGCCCAGCAGCAGCCCGGCGAGCAGGCCCGCGGCGAGGTTGAGAGCGGGGCGCGGGCTGACCGGGGCCGAGGGGGCCGAGGCGGTCTGGGTGACGCTCAGCTTCACCGGGGACGTGGCCACTTTGTCGGGGGGCGCGGGATCGAGGCTCTCCAAGCGCCCAACGACGTCGCTGAAGCGGTAGGCAACGGCGTTGGCGATGTCCGCCGCGCGACGCCGCTCCGTGTCCCTGACCGTGATGTTGACCAGCACGGTACCGATCGGGGCTTCCGCGGTGATCCGGCCGGCGAGTTCGTCCGGCTTGGTGTCGAGGCGGAGGGAGGAGATGACGTGCCGGGTGACCTGACGACTGGTCACGATCGATGCGTACGACTGGACTCGGGCCAGTGAGAAGCTGTTGCCCTGCTGGAGCGCCATGGTGTCGCCACCGGACTGCGCGGAGACGAACAGCTGGGCGCGCGCCTGGTAGACGGGCGTCGACAGGGTGGTGGCCCCCCAGCCGGCCGCGACGCCCAGCAGGATGCAGGCGAGGACGACGGGCCAGCTCCGGGCCAGCGCTTTCAGGATGCTGCGGAGTTCCAAGCTGTACACCTCATCCGGTCGTTCGGGGCAGCGCCCGGCCAGGTTAGACGTATTTGCGCTGTTTGTCCGCCAATGATGGGAGTCTGATCGGAAGAGTCCTGCGCGTCGCCATCCCGTATCGCTGTGCTGATTGCCAGTCACAATCGCCGCGAGGTACCGATCCACCTCGTCGACGCGGGCAGCCCCGATGGTGCACCCGAGGCGGTCCAGGCGGGCCGAGGTGGTGACGGTCGGCACCGACGCCTACTGGGGCCACGGCTTTACTGGCGACACGTGACCGTGGGCGCCGCTGCTGATGGTCTTGCCGTAGGCAGCGCGGGCGGTCACGGCCTCGTGACGAAAGCGCCCTCCTCAGAAGCCCGGCACCTTCTCAGCGACGGTTCTGGGCCAGGATCCCAAAGGTGTTCGGCGGGCCGAACCTGTCTCCGACTGCTTGCAGCAGCCCGGACTGAGTAGACCAGTAGCGCTGCAGCTCCACCTTCTCGAAGGCGGGTTCCAGCAGCGCGCACAATGCCTGTTCGTCGAGCCCGTTGCGTACTACGTGGTACTCGACCATGTCGGCCTCATTGGTCTCGTCGTAGACGCCGCGCAGCCGACGCATCCGGGTGGCCAGGCCGCGGCGGAATTCGCCCTGGCCGAGTCTCCAGAGCAAATATGCGTTGCGGTCCAGGCTCATAGACGTCCGAGACCGCCGTGGATACCAGAGCGGGTCCTGAATGCTGAAGAACCCGCCACCGGGCTGGATGCGCTCTACGAGCCACTTTACCGTCTCAAGATAGTCCGGAATATGGTGCAGTACGGAGATGCACACAGCCGCGCCGAGCGGACCTCCGTTGCGATCCGCTTGCCCGTCGCGGTCGAAGGTCACAGTGACCTTCGGATTGTTTCGGAAGCGGCTCCGGAGGACCATCGCACTCGGCATGCTCATCTCCGTCACCTCGACGTCGGCGCCGGCCGCCACCACGTGATCGGTAAAGGTGCCGTGCCCGGCGCCGAGCTCCAAAACGTGGCATGCGCCGTTCCGCTCGATGACATCACCTACCACGGCGTGCACGCCCGCGATCACACGCTCGCGGACGCTGTGGTGACGGATGTGCGGTGAACCCTTCGCGTAGTCGTGGCCGGCATCATGCCCCTGCTCTTGGAGCGTCCCCATGGAGGGATTCGCTGGAATGACTGTCATGCGGGGGAAAGTATGCGTTTCACGTTCCGTCTTCCGGAATTCGAGGGGAGGATCGCTGGGAGTTCATGCGTTCGGCCTCCGCGCACCGCCGACTGGTGATCGCCAAACCCCACCTCTGTGTGGAACAGCGGTAACGACCAGAGCAGTATCCGCCGTTCATTTTGACAGCCCCGCACGCCATCAGCGAGTGAACCCGGCCAAGCCTGTTAGAGCTCGTCCTGCGTCTTGTCGTACGCGTTGTACAGGCGCTTCGGAAGCGGCTTGTCGTCACGAAGAGCCTTGAAGAGCTCCTCCGCCTGGTCCACGACCATCATGTAGCCACCCCTGTAGCCGGGGTTACAGGGAATCGTGACCAGCGAAGTCCGCTTCGGGGGGATGCCACGGGCCCCTTCCACCAGGCCGTACAGCTCACCGAGCGAGTCGAGCCCGCGGTCGGCGACCAGCGAGGACGTGACCGCGTTCAGCACCGGATAGAGGCGGGCCGGGTTGGTGAGCGTGCCGCTGCCGCGCAGCTCCCGCAGCAGATCGTCGATGAACTCCTTCTGGCGCTCGATGCGCTGCAGATCGCTACCGTCACCGACGCCCGTTCGCGCGCGTACGAACACGAGCGCCTGGTCGCCGCGGAGCAGTTGTCTGCCCGGGCTGAGCTCGACGGTGGAGTCCGGCACGCTCATTGGCTCGTGGACCTCGACCTCCACGCCTCCGACCGCGTCCACGACCTTCTCGAAGCCGGTGAAGTCGACGACGAGATGGTGGTCGACGCGGACGCCGGTGAGCATCTCGAAGGTGCGGATCGCACAGGCAGCCCCGCCGAACTGGAAGGCCCAGTTGAACTGCGCGTACTGCGCCCGGCTGCGCGTCCCGTCGGGCTGCAGACAGCTGGGGATCTCGACCATCATGTCGCGCGGCACGCTCACCAGCGAGGCGCTGCGGCGGTCTGCCGAGAGATGGAGCAGGATCGTTGTGTCGCTGCGCTCGCCGCCGTAGTTGCCCTCCCGGTCGGAGCCGAGAAGCAGGATGTTCTCGGCGCCGTGCGCAACGGCCCGGGGACGGGAGCCGTGGTCGGTCGCGAGCGCGCGGGCGGTCTTTTCGTCCGTACGGATACTGCCGTCGAGGCGTTGATAGAGGACCCAGCCGACGCCGCCTGTGACGGCCAGGAGAAGGGTCGCGCCGAGGCCGACGACGCAGAGGAAGGGTCTGAAGCGTAGATCACGCACTGCCATGGAAGAGCCCTTCCACTCCAAGGGTGACCCTGGCGGCCATTCCCTCAACCGTGTAACGCATTGCGTCCGTACGGCAGGAGCCCCGCAGGCCGGCCAACCAGCTCGGCTGAGCAAGGCCCGGTCGGCCCGTACCACTCGCGCACACCTGCCGATTCGCCGTCCGTGACCGCGTCCCGGGCTGCGGCCGGCACGGATGCGGTCTGTTCGCTCAGGTAGGCCGCGCGGTGGCGGCCGAGCATGGGCAGGACGGAGCTGCTGGCACCGGCGTTGTCCGCGACGTTAATGACGGCCGGTGAGGCGTGGAGAGCGCCGGACGGCGGCAACTGCCGCCAACCGCCGGTCACCGTGCCGGAGTGGTCGCCGAGCGCGCACGGCAGGACCGCCCAGGCCCGGTCCGACGCCGCCCTGCGATGGAGCTCCGCGCGCCGGCCGGTGAGCGGCTCGAAGGAGACCATACGGCCGCGGTAGCCGGAGCGGCGGAGCATCGTGCCGTATCCACCGGCGTGTGCGCCGGCATCGATGACGAGGCCGACATCGAACTTCTGAAACAGCTGCACCAGTTGCCGCCCGGACCAGCTCGCCGGATAGCGGGCGACGTCGATGCCCAGGCGCTGCAGGGCGCTGCGCGCGGTGAAGGAGGGTCACTGTCGTGCTCCTTTGTATGCTGCCCAGAGGAAACGGGGATGCCCCCACAGCACCCGGCGCCACAGTCGGCGCGGTTCGCTGCAGAGTCGGAAGAGCCATTCCAGGCCGTGCCGCTGCATCCACAGCGGGGCCTGCGGCTTGTTGCCGGAAACGAAGTCGAAGGCGGCGCCGACGGCGGCGAACACCGCGGGGTGCGCGGTGGCCAGCCGGGCGGCCTCGTAGTCCTGTCTGGGGGTGCCGAGGCCGAGCCAGACGATCTGGGCGCCGCTGGCGCGGATCCGTTCCAGCTGCGACTGTCGCTCGGCGTCGGTCGGTTCGCGGAACGGCGGTGACTCGATGCCTACGATCCGGGCGCGCGGGAAACGGGCCCGCAGTTCGGCGGCCAGCCGTTCCAGTACCGCCGGGGTGGAGCCGAGGAGGTAATGGCGGATGCCCACGTCCTGACCGTTACGGAAGACGTCCAGAAAGAGGTCGGGTCCGTACACCCGCGTCGGCGGCACGGAGCGGCTCCGGTGGACGATCCGGTTGACCCAGACCACCCCTTGCCCGTCGGGGAGGTTGAGGGTCGCCGTCCGCAGCGCCTGTGCCAGTCGCGAATCCCCGTCGGCGAGGGCGAGGGTGTACGCGTTGCAGAGGTGGACGTCGGCCGCCACGCCTTCGGCGGCGAGACGGACCACCGCTGCGGCCGCGGCCTCCGGAGTCGCAGCGGCCACGGGAACTCCGGCACACAGGACGGTAGGCAGGCCGGTGGACACATCCCTGCGCGTTGTGGCCGGCAGGCGCACGTCCCTGCCCGTCATCCGCGTGCCGCATCGATAGCCCTGGCCGCACGGGGGCTGTTAGCAGTCCGGCGGTCCCGGCGCCTGAGCCGGCCGAGCTGGCCGGGTCCGTACACAGGCACCCTGAGCATGCTGACGCAGGCCAGCACCGCGGCGCCCGCCACCGGCAGCACGGCGGAGGGCGGCAGCCAGGCATGGTGGATCAGCAGCCCGATGAGCGTCTCGACGAACGCGATGACGCCCAGTACCACAGCCGTTCCGGGCGCCGTCAGCCCGAGCCGCCGCAGCCGGTGCGCGATGTGGTCGGTGCCGCCGAGCAGCAACGGTCGGCCCCGCCGGTGACGGGAGACGAGGACGAGCGCGGTGTCGGCGGTGACGACGAGGGTGAAGGCGAGCAGTGCGCCCGTGGTGCGGGCCGGGGTGTGGCCGGCGTGCAGCAGTACAGCGGCGGAGGACAGCACGAAACCGGTGAACAGCGAGCCGCAGTCGCCGAGGAAGATCCGGGCGGGATGCCAGTTGTGCAACAGGAAGCCGGTGAGGGCGGCGGCCAGTACACAGAGCAGGAGGGCGAGGCCGGTACGGCCCTCGGTGATCGCGCAGATGGCGAGCCCCAGCGCGGTGAGGGCCGCGACTGTCCCCATCGCACCGTCCGAGTTGTCCAGCAGGTTGAAGGCATTGGTGATGAAGACGATCCACAGCACGGCGAGGGCTCCGGTCACCAGCCCCAGTCCGCTGCCGTACGCGACGGTCCCCGCGGCACCCGTCTCGACGACGAGTCGCGCCCGGGGTCCCAGCTGCCGCAAGTCGTCGACCAGCCCGAGCACGGCGACGGCGGCTCCGGCCACGAGCAGCGTGCCGACCTCCCGGCCCAGCAACGCCTGCCCGGTCCACGGCCCCGAGGAGGCCGCGCCGAGGGTCCCCACGACCACTGCGACCCCGCCGAGGTGGGGGATGGGGCGAGTGTGCGCCTTGTGACCGGCGGGACGGTCCAGGAGACCGGCACAGGTGTGTCCCCACCGCAGCGCGAGGGCACGCAGGAGTCCGGTCAGTACAGCGGTGAGCAGCAGGGCGGCCGCTGCGGCCGCTAGCGTGTAGGGCACGGTGAAGGTCCTCTCAGACCAGGGTCAGGCTGGCACCGCTGCGCGTTCGACGCGCGCCTCGGCGATGGTCGCGTCGAGGATGTCGTCGAGGGTGCGCTGCGGCCGCCAGCCGGTGAGGGCACGAATCCGCTCGGTGTCGGGCAGTCGGCGCTCCATGTCCTCGAAACCCTCGCCGTACGCCTGGTGGTAGGGGACCAGCCGGATCTCGGAGTCGCTGGCGCTGCGTGCGATGACACGGGCGGCCAGCCCGGCAATGGTGGTCTCTTCGTTCGTACCGATGTTGAAGACCTTGCCGACCGCGTCCGGATGGGCGAGAAGCCGCAGCAGGGCGTCGACGACGTCGGCGACGTGCGCGAAGCAGCGCCGCTGCTTGCCGTCGCCGTGCACGGTGAGCGGTTCCCCGTGCACGGCCTGGCGTACCAGCCGGGGCACGACCATCCCGTACGCAGGGCTCTGCCGCGGTCCGACCGTATTGAACAGCCGCACCACGATGGTGGGCAGGTTCAGTTCGCGGTGGTAGGCGAAGGCGAGGATCTCGTCGACGGCCTTGGCGGTGGAGTACGACCAGCGCGCCACGCTCGTACTGCCCAGGATCCGTTCGGAGTTCTCGGCGAGCGGTCCCGAGGAGTTTTTCCCGTAGATCTCCGAGGTGGAGGCGAGGAGCACCCTGCGGCGGTAGCGGTGAGCCGCCTCGATGACCGTCTCGGTGCCGCAGATGTTGGTGGTGAAGGACTGCAGCGGCCGCTCCACGATCAGCCGGACGCCGACGGCTGCGGCGAGATGGGCCACCGTGTCGCACTGCCGGACCAGTTCGTCCACGAGCAACCGGTCGAGCACGGAGCCGTGGACGAAGCGGAAGCGTGGATTCTGTCGGGCATGGTCCAGGTTCTCCTCACGGCCAGTCGTGAGGTTGTCGAGGACGACGACTGTATGGCCCTGTGCGAGCAGGGCGTCGGTGAGATGTGAGCCGATGAAGCCGGCACCGCCAGTGACCAAATACGTCGTGGGATTCATACGCCGCCTGTCCGGTTGCGGTATCCGAGTGACGCCAAAGCGGCATCCGGCATGTGACACAGGCAAAATTACCTGTTTTATCCCAATATAGAGCGAACAACACGGCTCACATCGCGCATCGACATCGGAGACATCACACATGGGATCAACAGCGACCTCGGCACCACAGAACGTCGTCCTGGTGGTCGGGTTGGGATACGTCGGACTGCCGTTGGCGGTGCGCGCAGCGGAGGCGGGCTTCCAGGTAACCGGCCTGGACAGCGACGAGCAGCGCGTCAAACGGCTGGAGGCCGCCGACTCGTATATCGAGGACATCCCAGACGAACGACTACTACCGCTGCTCGACTCCGGACAGTTGAGCGTCACCACCGATTACGCGGACGCGGCCGGCTTCGACGTCTGCGTGATCAGCGTGCCGACCCCGCTGCGCGACGGCACCCCGGACCTGCGGTGCGTCGAGAGCGCGGGCCGGTCGATCGCCCCGCTGATGCGTCCCGGCGCCGTCGTGGTGCTGGAGTCGACGACGTACCCCGGCACCACCGAGGAGATCCTCCTGCCGATCCTGGAGGCGGGCAGCGGGCTGCGGGCCGGCAAAGGATTCCGGCTCGGTTACAGCCCGGAACGTATCGACCCGGGCAACACCCGTTGGCATCTGGAGAACACCCCCAAGGTCGTCTCCGGCATCGACGACGACTCCCTCGAAGCCGTCACGGAGTTCTACGACCGGATTGTGGCCCGGACCGTGCCGGTCTCCTCCCCGCGCACCGCCGAGTTGACCAAGCTGCTGGAGAACACCTTCCGGCAGGTGAACATCGCGCTCGTCAACGAACTCGCGATGTGCGCCCGGCCCCTTGGTGTCGACATCTGGGAGGCGGTGGACGCGGCCGCCACCAAGCCCTTCGGCTACATGCCCTTCACCCCGGGGCCCGGGGTGGGCGGTCACTGCCTGCCGGTGGATCCCTCGTATCTCTCCTGGCAGGTACTGCAGAAGCTTCAGCATGACGTGCGCTTCGTCTCCCTCGCCCACGAGATCAACGAGCACATGCCCGAGTACGTGGTGCGGCGCGTCGAAGGCGGCCTGGCCGGACTCGGACGGCCGCTGGCCGACGCACGGGTGCTGGTGTTGGGGCTCGCGTACAAGAAGAACACCGGGGACGTACGGGAGTCTCCCGCCGCCACCGTCGCCGAACTGCTGATGGGGCGCGGCGCGCGGGTCCGGGCCGTGGAGCCGCACGCCGATCCACAGTTGCTGCCGCCCGGGGTGCTGTGCGTCGACCTGACCGAGGCGGAGATCGCGGCCACGGACGCGGTCGTAGTCCTGACCGACCACGACGACTTCGACTACGGTCTGGTGGAGCGCCATGCGACGTATGTCTTCGACGCCCGCAACCGCTGCCGGGGAGACCGGATCGACCGCCTGTAACCGGCGGCGGCATGAGTGGAGGGTCGAGCAGACCTACGGGATCTTGATATTGCACCGGCGTATGGTCCGCGACTACGAGCACCATCCGTCCTCGTCCGCCTCTCGCGTCTACTGGGCGATGACCCACGTCATGGTCCGTCGCCTCACCGGCACGAACGCCTCTACCAGGCGCGACCCACCTCGATGGCGAGCCTGACGGCCTGTGCACCGGCTTCATCCGTGTGCCGGACCTGACGTGGTCCCGGATCAGTCATGCCTCCGAGGCCGTCGAAGCGGGCCAGCGGATCACCGCTGAGGTGATCGTGGCCGAGACACGCTCAGGGCAGGTCACGCTGTCGTTGAAGTCTCTGCAGGAAGATCCACTCACTCGCCTTGCCGATCACGTCGGCCGAGTCGTCACGGGGCCGATCACCAAGATCATTCCTTTCGGTGTGTTCGTGCAGCTTGCCTCGGACATCGAAGGGTTCCTTCACCTCTCAGAACTGACCAGTGAGCCGGTTGAGACGCCTGACCAAGTTGTCGGCGAAGGTGAGCTGATCACGGTCAAGGTCGCTGAGGTTGATCTTCAGCGTCACCGGGTGCGGCTGTGCGCCGCTGAAGGTCGGGGAGAGCAGCCACCCTGGCCGCCGGGGGACGAGGATGGGTAAGCGACCGTTCGGTGCCAAGCACCCTGGTCTCAGTTGCAACCGGCATGTCATGGACGACTGAGACGGCCAGGTCACCATAGTCCGCGGATTCCAACTACCTCGTCACGTCACATCGGTCCTGGCCTTCCGAGTGGAAACGGCTCCGGCTTCGATGTCTGCGGCGAGCTGGTGAGCGTAATCGGTGAGTGCTTTCCGCAGGTCAGCGTAGTGATGCATCGGATCGGGGCGGGTGAGTTGGAACCATGTGGTGTTCCGGCGTCGCGCCCAGTCTTGCTGGATGTCCAGTGGTTGCTCGGCTTCGATGGGGTGAGGGGCGAACAGGTGCTCACCACGCGTGACGTGGACCCAGATGAACACGGACGCGTCCTGGCGCTTGCGATCGTCGAGGGCGGGTTGCTTGCCGCGCAGAGGCTCCAGTCGACCGGTCAGCTCCTGCCAGGTGCTGGGATCGAGGCACCAGTCGCGGAGGGCTTCGCGGCGGTACTGATAGTCGATGAGTCCGTCGGCTCGGTCGCTGAGTTCTGTGGCGAGGCCGCTTAGGGCGATACGGAACTCCTGCACTTCGTGGGTGGAATTCAACCAGATGTGAGTGTTGTCTTCGGTGTAAAGCGCCTTCTCGGCTTCGACGCCGAGGTAGCGGGCGGCTTCGGGGATTGACGCTTGAGTGGTCCACTGGACGAGTTGGACGGCTGCGATCCGTCGGAGGATCTTGTGGTCGGTTGGGCCGTCGAGTTTCTGGAAGTGGCGGGCATACCAGTCCGGTTCCAGGTGGGCGGGAATGTTTTCAGCCCGGTAGCCGGCGGCGCGGGTGGAACGTGGGGCGGCCCACCCAGGAGAGGGGGAGTAGGTGCGGATGAGGGGTGCTGCGGCAGTGCGCAAACGCTGTGAGCAGGATTTTTCGTACTTGGTGAAGATCTGGGCCCATCCCGCGCGAGCAGGGGTGCCGGTGAGGGCCGAATCGAAGAATTCAGCGAGGACATCACGAAGACTGTCGATCTGTAGCAAGGAGTGGGCAGCGTCGAGGACCGCACCGCAGGCAATGGGGTCTATAGGGGAAGTGTCGTGGACTCGGATGCCGCCAAAGGTCCTTCGGGCGTCAGCCTCGATGCCGACAACCGCGGCGAATATGGAGTCGACTCGACGACTGCCATGGGGCCACGAGATAGTGATCAACGCAGTGAGTAGATGCAGGTCACTGAAATACTCGCGGACTTCGTGATTGACGTCCTGGGTTTTGAGGAGGCTGAGAAGATGATGTTGCAGTGCCAGCAGCCGGGGGCCAGGGCGCAAGGCAGGGAGTGGAGCCTGGTCGAGCCGGGCCCGGCAAGGAGGTCGTCTGAGCCTTCGAGCGGTAGGGGGTAATGGATAGCGACATGCGGTGGGGTGGAGACCGCGAAAGCCGTCGAAGGGGATCAGTCTGGACGCTCGGTCGTAGTCCGGTGGCTGCCCGCCCTGCGGACAGTGGTGACGGAGGAAGCACTCGTGCTGTGGACAGGCGAAGACGATTCCAAGGTGCCATTCCTTCTTCCAGGGACCGCCGTATTCGCGCTGGATTGGGCTGTCATCCCCAGCCAGGCACTGGGGACAGTAACGGTCGAGTCCGCCCAGGATCCATTTGTCGATCTGTGGGACTTGGCCGTGCAGCGGCGGCAACCAGCGTTGGATCGGCGGGTAGTTGCGACGCCACGTGCTCAGCGTGAGGGACCTGGCCTCCTCGCGCGACAGCCGGGTAGCTTGGGTGAACTCGTTGAGTGACAGACCGGGGAGCTCTAGGCCCGGACTTCGCGGGTCGCTGAAAAGGTTCGCCGCAGCGGCTCTTCGGCGTCCGAACCCGACCGGATCGGACCGGCATTGCGATCGCCGTTGCGGACCGGACTGAGCGGCGATCGGTCGTGACCAGTTGATCTTCACGATCGGGTGACCTGCGAAGTACGGGTCTAGGACGAGTCGACGGGGGAGATGGCCGCCGTTGGTGGACACCAGGCCAGAGGTGCGCCCGAGCTCGGCGGGGGTCAGACCGAGCCGGTAGGACAGCCGCAACAGGTAACCGGGCAGGGACTCGTCTGGCAACGGATCAAGGCTCCGGGGAAGGGGAGGCACCGGCGTATTCAGCTTCCGGTGTCCGCGGCTGCCGGGCCGTGGTCGTCGAGCACGGTGTTCCTGGGGCGCTTACGTTTGGCCGAGCGAGGGTCGGCGGCAGATCTGCTCTTGACCGACGGGATAGCAGGGACTTCTCCGGCTCCGGGATCGCGGGCGGTGTCCCCGTCGACGGTGATGGCGATGCCTTCGAGAAGGCTCTCGGTCAAGCACTCCTTACTCGAATCGATGGCTTCCTGGCAGCCGTCTTCGATCAACCGTTCCAGCAGGCCGACCACGCCGTTGGTGCGCTCGAAGAGATACTCGGGCATACGTCCCCTGGTAAGCATGTCCGAGGGGGCGTTCATCAGCCTGAGCTGGGCTTCGACGCCGGTGAGGTGGTCAATCCAGGCGGTGATCTGTTCGTCGGTGTCGTAGCGGAAGTGATCAAGTTCAACGAGGTCGAAACGCCGCTCGGTCTGCGTCGCCTCCAGTCCGTGGACTTTGGCCTGCCGGGAGGATGGAAAGATCACCTGGCCTGTGCGGGGATCGTGCCGGCCCTCTCGGAGCAGGCCCGAGCCGGGGATGTCCACTCCGATGAGGACGAGGGTGACGTGCATGCTCATGAAGGCCCGGATCAGGTCGAGCGTGTCCTGATCATCGGCTCGATGGAGGCGGAGCCTCGAAATGTCATCCAGTAGAAGCGCCCTCGTTCCATGGTCATGCAAGGAAGCGGCGACCTGCCGGATCAGCTCGGGGAGATCCATGCGCGGGTGGATCGGGGCGCCGTAGAAGTTCAGGATGGCCTTGCAAAGGCTCTTCGGCTTCGCCGTCACCGGGGTTTGCACGTAGGCGACAGGAATGTGCAGGTCGCGGGCCCCGGCGACGGCATCTGGATTGAGGTGGCGCCGCAGTTCCAGCCAGGTGTCCTCGAACGTCGCCAGGATCTCGCATCCCGTCTCTGTCTTGCCCTGGTATCCCCCGCCCGTGACCATGACTCCGGCCCGGGTGGTCGGCTTGTGCTTGAGCGCATTGGTCATGACCCGTCCGTGCAGCAGCTTGGTGACGGCTTTGGTCATCGGGGTCTGTAGCAGCGGGAGATTGGCGTGCGTAGCCGCGCGGTGCAGATCGTGCAGCGTCTTCTTCCTCGGGCTCAGCAGTCGCCATTCAGCCGGACTCAGCCGAGGTGCGGGCACGAAGTCGTGGCGAGTGCTGCGCCAGCGCTCCCAGCCGTCAACCGTATCCCGCATCGGCGGAGGGCCCGGCAGGACGAAAGGGACAGATCCTCCGCCGCTCGGGGCACTCATGTGGTCCCCGATCCCGGCTCATCGGCCTGGTCGACGTCCTCGTCGGGCAGCAGGAACAGGCTGCGGGCCCGCAGGGACTCGCCCAGCAGAGGAGGCGCTGTCGGCGGCTGCGAGACAGCGGCCTCGCGGCGCCGCTGCCGGTCTGCAGTGACGGCTCGCCGAGTGGTGGCGGCCAGCTCAGATGGTGGGGCGGGTGGAGGAAGAGTGCTCAACGGAACCGGCGCCCGGTCGGACGCGGCAGCGCGGGCTCGTGCCAGCTCACGGGCCCGCTCGCTCTTCTGCTTGGCGGTCATCTGGGTGGGCCATGCCGCAACCGGCGTGCGTGCGGCCACCAACTTCAGCAGCACGGGCAGCAGTTCACCATCGTCGCGCGGCTTGAGGCCGGCGCGGGCCGCCTCGCCGAGCACTTCGCGTACGCGTGTATCAGAGAAGGCCGGGACGTCGTCTCCCGGCGGCAGGCCGTTCCAACTCAGGGCATGCCAAAGCCCCGGATGCTCGGGGTCCTCGAAATAGACCTCGCGGCAGTCCCTCGGATCGCGACTGATAGCCCACTTGCCCTCGTGCCGTCCGCTGCGGCCGGAGCGCTGGCCGCGATAAGGGTCCAGAACCGGGTCGGTGCCGCCGTACCAGAGTCCGCCGATCTTCACCCCGCGACGGCGGTCGATCTTCACGAAGTGTGCGGGCAGAAGCTCGTAGTACAGACTCGACTCAGGGATCTCCAGACTGATCCCGTCGCGGGCCGCCGCAGCGGCGAAGAGCGTGTTCGGACTGTGTCGCCCGCCCGGGTCCCAAGCAGGCGAATACTGATCAAGTCTCCGGTTTTGCCAGACTGCGACAACCCAGGTTGCCAACAGGTGCTCCATCTCCGCCAGCGTCCAGACCGCGTCCCCCTCCGGGTCCACTCCGCGGTCAGCGACATCGACGCCGCGGAACCCGAGCAGGAGTTCCAGCAGCAGCGACTGGATCCCGGCGAAAGCACGTTCGCAGGCAGCCTTGTCAGTCGGACGCATCGCACGGGCCGGCAACAACTCAATCCCCAACGTGCGCGCGACCTGGACGATCTGGTGATTTTTGTAAACGCTGCCGTGATCGCTGGTCACCGTCTCCGGAGCGAAGAACGGCAGGCCGGCCACCCGGTGCCCAGCGAACTCGGCCACCAAGGCGGCCGGGACGCCGGGGTAGGGCCACTCCATCTCCTCGCCCCAGTCCGGGCGCATCGGTAGCGGCAACAGCACATCCCGCAGCAGCATCGCCACCTCCACCGACGAGTCAGATACCGGCGTGAGACGGAACGCGACCAGCGAATGCGAGTAGGTGTCCAGGGCCAGGGTGAGATGGACGGAGATCGGGGCGCCGAAGACATCGTCGAGCACCTTCACCGGCAGCGGCGTGGTGTCCAGCGCGACCACCTGCCCCGGCCGGACGATCACCACCTTCGCCTTCCCCGTCTCCACCGCCGCGGCGGAGTGAATGTATCGCTGCCGGGCCCCTGCGGCGCCGAACCACTCCTTCCACACCTTCGCCAGCGTGGTGTAGTGCGGCACCTCCACCCTCTTGCCCTCGGTCTCGAACTTCTCCCGCACGTACTGGTGGATCAACCTCTCCTTCGTCTTCATGCTCAGCTTGGAGCGATGCAGCGACTCGGCATGAACAGCACGGATCGCCTCGGCGACTTCGTCCCCGATCGCCCGGCGGCCTCGCAGGGGTGGCGTCCACCTTCCGTCCGCCAGCCCCATCAACCCGTTCTCGTCGTACTGAGCGGCCATGCGTTTCAGCGTGCGCTCACTGATCCACTCCAGCCCCAGCTGTTTGGCCTCCTGGCGGTCCAGATCCTTCAGCTCGGCCACCTTCGCGCGTCGGCGCTCGGTCAGCGTGGTCCGCTCCGGGTCGTACTCGACCCTGGGCTCACCGGGCCTGGCCCATGACCGGCTGCCACTGCGGTAGCCCGTCTCCACCTCCAGCAGATGCGCCATCCGGATCCGGGCCCGCGTCAGGTCGTGCTCTTCAAGATCCTCATTCCGAGGCCGCTGCCGCGCAGCGGCCATCAGGCCCTCCCCACCGGGTAAACCCACGTGACATCGTCCAGCGGCTGAGTCAGGTCCATCGCCAGTCGGCGGTGCCAGAGCAGGTGAACCGCATGTACGCGGGCCACCGCAGGCAGCGACGTCTCCTCCGCCAGCTCTCCGAACCGCCGAGGGCGCTCCCGTACCAGCCCCAGCAGTTCTCCCTGAAGCCCGAGGCGGTCGGACATCGGGCGCCTCCGTGCGGACAGCGCATCAAGGCCGGTCAGGACCTGGCGGCGCCAGCCGGACGCCACTAGGTAGCGCCACCCCACCGCACCGGCCGCCCACTCCGTTGCGGCGAACTTCACCAGATCCTTGTCCTTGACCAAATGACCGGGTCGGACATCGATCAGCACAGCCGTATCGGGCAAGAGCACCAGGAAGTCCGGCGTGTGGTCCTCACTGCCGTCCGCAGTGGTGAACCGCAGCTTGAACGGTTGCGACAACACCTCCACCACCTCGCCGGCGAAGTCCAGGGCAAGCAGCAGATTCCGCTCGGCCAGGCTCTCGAAGCCATGCATTCGACCCGTGGCCAGCAGGTACTGCAGTCCGGGACGGTGCCGCTGTCCCGCCCGCCAGGTGAACCCGCGAACTGGCACCGACGCAATGGCCGGGACACTGGCCAGCTCTTGGACCGGGCAGATCACCTCCGCCTGCGCGGTCTTCCACCTCGCCGTCCACCGCCGGGCCCACCCGGACTCTGTGTCCAGCATCTCCGCCACCGCCGGATCGATGGCGTACGGCGCGACGAGGTCATCCAAAACGCAGCTGTGCGACCAGATCGGCCGGGATTCGATCTCCGGAGCATGGACCGTAACCGTCATGCCCCCAGAACAGCGCGCTTGCACCGCTTCCCGTACGGCTTCTCTCGAAGTCCCAGCAGGTCAGCGCTCCAACCGCTACCCTGCGTGCCAACAACAACGCTCAGCGGGGCCAACTCAAGCGCTAAAGGGCCAACTCAGCCGCTCAGTCTCACTTCGTCATCCCAGCAACCCTCAACTCGTTGCATAAAACTGCGGTAGTGCGTATAGTCATGCCATCGACGAGGAGGACTCGATGGTGGTACGTGCAGCAGTCGCAGGGGCGAGTGGATACGCGGGCGGGGAATTGCTCCGTCTGCTCCTCGCCCACCCCGGCGTGGAGATCGGCGCCCTGACCGGCCATTCCAACGCGGGGCAGCGACTGGGCTCTCTCCAGCCGCATCTGCTGCCGCTGGCCGGCCGCGTGCTGGAGCCGACCACCGCCGAGGTACTCGCCGGGCACGACGTCGTGTTCCTGGCGCTCCCGCACGGCCAGTCCGCCGCCGTGGCAGAGCAGCTCGGCGACGACGTGCTCGTCGTCGACATGGGCGCCGACTTCCGGCTCCAGAACGCGGCCGACTGGGACCGGTTCTACGGTTCGCCCCACGCCGGGACCTGGCCGTACGGCCTCCCCGAGCTCCCCGGCGCCCGCGCCGCGCTCGAAGGCGCGAAGCGCATCGCGGTGCCGGGCTGCTACCCGACCGCCGTCTCGCTCGCGCTCTTCCCGGCGTACGCCGACCGGCTCGTGGAGCCCGACGCCGTGATCGTCGCCGCCACCGGCACCTCCGGCGCTGGCAAGGCGCTCAAGCCGCATCTGCTCGGCAGCGAGGTGATGGGCTCCATGTCGCCGTACGGCGTCGGCGGCGGCCACCGCCACACCCCCGAGATGATCCAGAACCTCAGCGCCGCCGCCGGGGACCGCGTCACCGTCTCCTTCACCCCGACGCTGGCGCCCATGTCCCGCGGCATCCTCGCCACCTGCAGCGCGAAGGCGAAGCCGGGCGCGACGACGGCCGGCGTGCGGGAAGCTTATGAGAAGGCGTACGCCGACGAGCTGTTCGTGCACCTCCTCCCGGAGGGACAGTGGCCGGCGACCGCCTCCGTGTACGGGTCCAACGCCGTCCAGATCCAGGTCGCGTACGACGAGAGCGCCGGCCGTGTCATCGTGATCAGCGCCATCGACAACCTCACCAAAGGCACCGCCGGCGGCGCGGTGCAGAGTATGAACATCGCCCTCGGACTTCCCGAGGACACAGGTCTTTCCACGACAGGAGTGGCACCGTGAGCGTCACGGCACCGAAGGGATTCACCGCGGCGGGCATCGCCGCGGGGATCAAGGACAGCGGCAACCCCGACCTGGCCCTCGTGGTCAACAACGGGCCCCGCCTGGCCGCCGCGGGCGTCTTCACCTCCAACCGCGTGAAGGCCGCCCCGGTCCTGTGGTCCGAGCAGGTCGTCAAGGGCGGCCGGATCTCCGCCGTCGTCCTCAACTCCGGCGGCGCCAACGCCTGTACGGGCCCCAAGGGCTTCCAGGACGCCCACGCGACCGCCGAGAAGGCCGCGCAGGTCCTCGAAGGCCACAGCGCGGGTGAGATCGCCATCGCCTCCACCGGCCTCATCGGCATCAACCTCCCCATGGACAAGCTCCTGCCCGGCATCGAGAAGGCCGCCACCGAGCTCTCCGCGCACGGCGGGGAGAAGGCCGCCATCGCCATCAAGACCACCGACACCGTCCACAAGACGGCTGTGGCGGGCGGCGAAGGCTGGACCGTCGGCGGCATGGCCAAGGGCGCGGGCATGCTCGCACCCGGCCTCGCCACCATGCTCGTCGTCCTGACCACCGACGCAGACGTCGAAGCGGGTGTACTCGACAGGGCGCTGCGCGAGGCGACCCGCGTCACCTTCGACCGCGTCGACTCCGACGGCTGCATGTCGACGAACGACACCGTGCTGCTGCTGGCCTCCGGCGCGGCCGGGGTGACACCGGCGTACGACGACTTCGCCGCCGCCGTACGCACCGTCTGCGACGACCTCGCCCGCCAGCTCATCGGCGACGCCGAGGGCGCCAGCAAGGACATCCGGATCGAGGTCATCAACGCCGCGACCGAGGACGACGCCGTCGAGGTGGGCCGCTCCATCGCCCGTAACAACCTCCTCAAGTGCGCCATCCACGGCGAGGACCCGAACTGGGGCCGGGTGCTGTCCGCCATCGGCACCACGCGGGCCACCTTCGAGCCCGACGAGCTCAACGTTGCCATCAACGGCGTCTGGGTCTGCCGCAATGGCTCGGTCGGCGACGACCGCGACCTCGTCGACATGCGCTACCGCGAGGTCAAGATCACCGCGGACCTGGCCGCCGGCAGCGAGTCGGCCGTCATCTGGGCCAACGACCTCACCGCGGACTACGTCCACGAGAACAGCGCGTACAGCTCATGAGCACACGCAAGCACACCGCACTGCCAAAGGCGCAGATCCTCGTCGAGGCGCTGCCCTGGCTCACGCGCCACCACGGCCGGACCGTCGTCATCAAGTTCGGTGGCAACGCCATGATCGACGAGGACCTGAAGGCCGCATTCGCCCAGGACGTCGTCTTCCTGCGGCACGCCGGCCTCAAGCCGGTCGTCGTGCACGGCGGCGGGCCGCAGATCAGCGCGCAGCTCGACCGGCACGGTCTGGTGAGCGAGTTCAAGGCCGGGCTGCGGGTCACCACGCCCGAGGCCATGGACGTCGTACGCATGGTCCTGGCCGGCCAGGTGCAGCGCGAGCTCGTCGGGCTGCTCAACCAGCACGGCCCGCTCGCCGTCGGCATGACCGGCGAGGACGCGCACACCATCACCGCCACCCAGCACTACCCGCAGATCGACGGCGAGTCCGTCGACATCGGGCGGGTCGGCGAGATCACCGCCATCGACACCGGCGCCATCCAGGCCCTGCTCGACGACGGACGCATCCCGGTCGTCTCGTCCATCGCCCGCAGCGCCGACGACCACCACGTGTTCAACGTCAACGCCGACACGGCGGCAGCCGCGCTCGCCGCCGCGCTCGGCGCGGAGACGCTGATGGTGCTGACCGACGTCGAGGGTCTGTACGAAGACTGGCCGAACAGCGACGACGTGATCAGCCGGCTCACCGCCAGGGAGCTGGAGAAGCTGCTGCCCGACCTCTCCAGCGGCATGGTCCCCAAAATGAAGGGCTGCCTGCACGCCGTACGCAACGGGGTCAACACCGCCCGCGTGATCGACGGCCGCGTGCAGCACTCGATCCTGCTGGAGATCTTCACCGACGAGGGCATCGGCACGATGGTCGTGCCCGACGAGCACGAAGGGGGAACGGCGAAGTGACCGCGAACCAGGAGCTGACACAGCGCTGGCAGTCCGTCATGACGGACAACTACGGCACGCCCAAGCTGTCGCTCGTACGCGGCCAGGGTGCGAAGGTGTGGGACGCCGACGGCAAGGAGTACGCCGACTTCGTCGGAGGCATCGCCGTGAACGCCCTCGGCCACGCGCACCCCGCGATCGTCGAAGCCGTCTCCCGCCAGGTCGCCTCCCTCGGCCACGTCTCGAACCTGTTCATCGCCGAGCCGCCCGTCGCACTCGCCGAGCGGCTGATCCAGCTCTCCGGCCGCCCCGGACGCGTGTTCTTCTGCAACTCCGGCGCCGAGGCCAACGAAGCCGCCTTCAAGATCGGGCGCCTCACCGGCCGTACGCACATGGTCGCCACCGAGGGCGGCTTCCACGGCCGCACCATGGGCGCCCTCGCCCTCACCGGACAGCCCGCCAAGCAGGCACCCTTCCTGCCGCTGCCCGGTGACGTCACGCACGTGCCGTTCGGAGACGTCGAGGCCCTGCGGGCCGCCGTCACCACCGACACCGCGCTGCTGATCATCGAGCCGATCCAGGGCGAGCTGGGCGTCGTCGTCCCGCCCGAGGACTACCTGAAGGCCGCCCGCGAGATCACCCGCGCCACCGGCACCCTGCTCGTCCTCGACGAGATCCAGACGGGCATCGGGCGCACGGGCCGCTGGTTCGAGCACCAGGGGCACGACGGCGTCGACCCCGACATCGTCACCCTCGCCAAGGGACTCGGCGGCGGCCTCCCGATCGGCGCGACGATCGCCTTCGGCGACGCCGCCGACCTGCTCAAGCCCGGCCAGCACGGCACGACCTTCGGCGGGAACCCCGTCGCGTGCGCCGCCGGACTCGCCGTACTGGACACCATCGCGGCCGACGGACTCCTCGACCGCGTGAAGCGGATCGGGGAGAAGCTGCGCGACGGAATCGAGTCACTCGGGCACCCGCTTGTCTCCCACGTCCGTGGTGCGGGTCTGCTCCTGGGTATCGTGCTCACCGAGTCCCTTGCTCCCCAGGTGCAGCAGGCGGCTCAGGACGCCGGTCTCCTGGTGAACGCGCCCGCCCCCGATGTCGTACGGCTCATGCCGGCGTATGTCATCGGAGACGAAGAGGTGGAAACGTTCCTCCGGGCCCTGCCCGGCGTTCTCGACACCGCACACGGGGACCAACGATCCGGAGAATGACACCGATGACCGAGGCGCAGGCGCAGGACAACGAGCACGGCGGCCAGGCAGTGCCGCAGACCCGCACTGCCAGGCACCGCCGGATCGTGGACATCCTGAACCGGCAGCCGGTGCGCTCGCAGAGCCAGCTCGCGAAGCTCCTCGCCGACGACGGGCTGAGCGTCACCCAGGCGACGCTCTCCCGCGACCTCGACGAACTGGGCGCGGTGAAGATCCGCAACACCGGCGGCGAGCTGATCTACGCCGTACCGAGCGAGGGCGGCTTCCGCACGCCTCACGCGCCGCTGGGCGAGTCCGCCAAGGAGGAACGCATGCGGCGCCTCTCCGGCGAGCTGCTGATCTCCGCGGAGGCCTCGGCCAACCTCGTTGTACTGCGTACGCCGCCGGGGGCCGCCCAGTTCCTGGCCTCGGCCATCGACCAGGCCGAGCTGAACGCCATCCTCGGCACGATCGCGGGCGACGACACGCTGCTCCTGATCAGCCGCGACCCGGCGGGCGGCCAGGCCTTGGCCGACCACCTCCTGCGCCTGGCCCAGAACGACCGCTAGCCGCCGCCGGTGGCGTCAGCAGGAGGGAACCGGAGTCAGCGAAACGACCCGGTCGAGCGGTACGACATGACGTTTCCTCACGTCCCCCTTGCCGGTCCGGACGATCACGCCTGCTCGTCCGCTGCCGCCCAGCTCGCCGCAGATCTCGGCCGCGTCCGCCGTCACCACCTTCACCAGGTGGGTGGATGCGGCCTCCGCGGTGCTCCACAGCAGCACCAGCGATCCGGCGGCAAACAGCACACCGGTGACGCAGGCAACGGTTGCCCGGCGCAGGGCACGGGCGATCCGTACGGCCTCCGACTCCGTCCAGCGACGCAGCGCCTGACCGGCGAGCAGGATTTTCTCGCCGGGCCGCCCGTGCGCCGCCCGCGCGGCGAGTAGTACGCCCCAGACCAGTGCCGCGAAGGCGGCGCCCACCAGCGTCAGGGCAACGGTCCCGATCGGTTCGGGCGCGTTCGCGACCGTGTCCGGCCCCTTGACCACGGCGAGCACCGCGAGCAGACCCGCAAGCCCGGTCAGCCCACTGCGCCAGCCCTCGGCCTGGCGGCGCAATTCCGACAACTGGGTGAACTCCAGCTCCCGCGCCAGTTCCGCCCATCGGCGGTCCGAACGGTCCGAACGGGCCGTCACACGCCACCACTCCCAGGCCGGCCGACGGCGCCGCGTACGCGCCAACTCGCCCCGCAGCCAAAGAAGACGAGGTCCGCCGGCTGACCGGGATGGATGTGCCCGCACTCGCAGTAGTGCGCCTCGGAGCCGACCGGGTCCGGCTCCGGTCCGGCTGGCCGGCGCGTGCGCCGCGCGGCCAACCGGGATCTGATGTTCCTCTTCACCCCCGTCCCCGGACTGCCGTAGCGGTACTCGGTCTCGGTCGGCCCGAAACACCGCGGACAGATCGCCGATACGACCAGTCCGGCCCCGTCGGGCGACGTCTGCACGGTCGGTCGGGTGTCCGTCTCGCCGAGCGAGGTCTCGGCGTAATCGAGATCCACGCGATGCTGGGGTACGGCGGGGTCAGTCATGGTGCTCCAGATCCTTCAGATTCAACTCGAACAGCTCCGCATACCGGTGCAGGCGGTCGACGACCCAGCTCTCGCTCTCGCCCACCGCCTGGGCGGCGAAGGCGGCGTCGTCCGCCGTCACCCGCCCGTGCCGGGCGGGCAGCTGCCCGTCGGCGTGCACGGACAGCAGACTCAGGTCCTGCCACAACGGCAGTACGTCCGGCAGGGGCACCGCGACGAGGCCCGTCTCGGGTTCCAGCGGAAGGTACGGGGCGATCCGGCTCCACGTACGGCTCACCTCCTCGCCCAGTCGCCCGGCGACGCTCACCAGGTCCAGCGGCCCGAGGGGCTCTCCGGGCGCCGACACGCGGAACTCGCCGCTGACCGCGACCCAGTCCTGGGCACTCGGCTCCTGATCGGGCAGAGCGTTGACCTCGGCCTCGGAGAGCTCGGGGACGAGCGCGCCGATGGCCCGCAGAGGGGCGAGAAGGAGGTAGGCGGCGCGCGGGCTTGTGTGCATCCTGCGGGAGTAGGCGACAAGCTGAGTGGGGGTGAAAGGAGTCCAATGGGGAGGCTCCATCCATTCGCTGTCGGACTCCTCGTCGTACCCCCAGTCGATCAGTGCCGCCCCCTCCGCCTGGCCGTACTGCCGGCCCGCGAGGGAGACCGGCAGCTCAGGGACATTCAGGCCGAACGGCTTCGCCCGGCGGCGTGCGTTCTTCCAGGTCTTCGCCAATGACTGCTTCAGCTCCAGGCTGGCTCCGAAGAGGACCTCCGAAGTCGGCAGCAGGGGGTAGTTGGAACCGTCCCAGAGGTTGTCGCGCCCGGAAAAGGAATAGCGGTGGGGGACGGGAAGCTCGTTCCAGGAGCGGAGCAGTGCGGACGCGTCAGGTGCGTCGACACCGGCGGCGCGCAGTTCATCGAGGACGTCGCCCATGTCGGTGCGGTTAACGCCCCGGGGCTCCGCGCAGGCGAGGTCGCGCATGGTGATCCCGTCCTCGATCTGGATGCCCTCGCTGTGCGCCACGCTGACGAACTGGGAAGTCCCGCCGCTGGGTATCAGGCGGCCCGATCCGGACTTCTCGGTGTAGCGGCGACGCTGGACAAGCCCGAGCCGGTTCGCCCAGTGGTGGAGATCCCTCTCCGCCTTCCGCAGCGGAATCTCCTCGTTGGCCGCGTAGTCCAGGGTGGCGGCCCAAGGCAGTGTGAGGTGTCCGTCGGCGGCTCGGAAGACGAAGTGCCGGATCGTCGCGCCGACTTCGGTGGGAAGAGTCCCCCACAGGATTGCGGTCTCCCAATCGGGCACGTTCCAGCCCAACCAAGTGAACCGGCTCAGCCGCGTGTGCACCTCGCGGGGGGATAGGCCCTGGCGATCGGCGTTGGTGAACGAGTCCCAGTACCGGTGGGCGCGGCGCCAGGTACGGGCCTCCCGTACGTAGAGCGCAGCGAGATCCAACTCGTCGCAGACGTGGTCGCGCATCTGCTCCGGCACGTCCGGCAGCGGCTTGGCCAGCAGAGGCGCGTACCGACGGCACGCGTCCACGAGCTCTCCCAGGGAAGAGTCAGTCGCCGCCGACGCCCGGACCAGTCCACCCAGATCGTCATGTGCGTGCCGGTAGCCGTTCTTGAGCGTGATGTCCGCTTCCCACTCCTGCCGTTCGTCGCCGACCAGTCCCCGCAGGATGGCGAAGTCCTGATAGTCGGGCGTCCAGTCCAGATCACCGGCGCGCGAAGCGGGCGGGGAGAACTGCGGGTGCGTGAGTCGCAGAGCGCGGGCAACCCGCATGGCCTCACTCACCGTTATGTCGTGCTGGTACGCAATGAG
This sequence comes from Streptomyces sp. ISL-96, assembly GCF_018614035.1. Lineage (GTDB taxonomy): Bacteria > Actinomycetota > Actinomycetes > Streptomycetales > Streptomycetaceae > Streptomyces. The sequence continues at coordinate 35,317 of NZ_JAGGPA010000025.1, read as the reverse complement.
CATGAGATCACGCCAGTCTCGGGTCACCCGTGTGGCGACCTCGGCCCATCCCGGCTCCGGCACGGGGTGCCCGGCCAGGGAGGCAGGGCGGACGTGCTTGTCCTCCTCCCGTCTGAGGCGGGGCATGCCAAGCGCGGAGGCCCGCCATGGGACGGTGTGGGACTCGTTGGGTTTGAGGGGGCGCAGTTTCGTAAGGCCGGAGTCCAGGGAGAAGCATCCGATGGCGTCGAGCCGCACGGTGCGCGACCGCGACTCGAGCTCATGCCGTACGACCAGATCGCGCCCCGTGAGCACTGGCCAGACCGTCCGGGCCGCCCGGAGGTTCCTCGACTCCAGCCGCCAGAGCCAACCCATGGTGAGCTCAGGCCAGCCGGCGAGCGCGTTCGCGCCCTTCTGCCATTGCTCCGCTTCCCACGCGGAGTCGTAGTACTTGAGCCTCTTCCGGTTCACGCTGAGGTCCCCGGCCTGGGCTCCCGTGAGGTTGAGGACGTAGCCGTCGGGTCGCTTGTCCGTGGCAATGCCGTCGCACACGATCGCACCAGTACCGTTCACCCACCAGAGCACCCCAGGCACCGCTTCAACCGACGACACTGTGGGCGAGCCCGGCCATAGCTCGCCGGCTGTCCACGTCCGCACCGCACCCTTCGCATCGTGCGCTGCGAGCGCGAACTCGCTGATCAGAACTAGGTTGCCCAGCGTGTCCACGCAACTGAGCCCGGCATCCGCGATGTCGTCGCGCAGGTAGAGGCGGACGCGCGTGCCGCCCTCCGGCATACCGTCGCCCGGCTCGTCGAACTCCTGGATGCGGAACAGGCTGCCACTGCTCGAGATCTGGACGAGCAGCGCCTTGCTCGCGACGCTCCCGTCCGCGTCCACCGGACGGGTCACGATGGCCATTTCCTTCGCCAGCATGAAGTAGCTGAACACACCGATGCCGAAGCGGCTGTTGGGGTACAGCCGCAGTGACCGGTCGTGCCGCAGCCACGCCTGCTGCTCCCGACGGAAGGACCGAGACTGCTCGAAACGGCGTCCGGCGCGGGTGAACGTGTTCTTGAGCTGTTCGACCCCCATCCCCACACCGTTGTCCCGGCACTCCACGTAGCGACCGCGCTCGTCCTCTCCCTGGACGAATCGGATCTGCCCGGTCCAGTCGCGCTGCCGGCGGCCGGTGGACTCCAGGAACCGCTTCCGCATCGCTCGGTAGCGGCATGCGTCCATCGCGTTCTGGTACAGCTCCCGCAGCGCCAGCTCGGGTTCGCCGTCGTACAGCTTCTCGCCCATGAGGAGGTTGCGGACTTCGGTCTGGGACAGCTGGAAGCGCAGCAGCGGTACGTCGTACACCCGGCGTCCCCGCTCCTCGGCGGGGCGCAGCAGCCGGCCGGTGATCCGCGTCGGCACCGCCGCCAGCAGCTCCGCCTCCCGGGGAGCGAGTTTCTCGGCCGTGTCCCTCAGGGTGCGGGCGAGCTCGTCGGCGTGCTCGACCGTCGCGGCCAGCGCGGCGTGCACCGCCGGATGCGGGCAGATCACGTCGAGATGGAGCTGCTCCGCGTCCTCGTTCCACTGCGCGTGGCGCACGACGTAGACCACGTCCGGGGGGATGATCCGGTCGGGCACGGCCAGATGCTCGGCCAGGACGTCGGGGAACGTACGGACGTCGAGGGCGAGGAGTCCAGCGAGGCGCAGCAGTGCGGCGAGCGGCCGTACGCGCAGAGGATGCGCTCTTTCCTGGCCCGGCAGCCGGACCGTCGTCGTCGACAGACCCTGTTCTCCCAGGGCGACGCCGGCGGCGATGCCCGCGAGTGCCTCCGCCAGCTCGGCGGCGCGACCCTCCCCGGCCCCCTGGCCCAGCAGCTCGGCGGCCAGCCGGCGGGTGAGCGCGAGAGGGACGGGGTGCTCATCCAACTCCATCTGCTCGGCGATCCAGCGATGCACCAGCCACAGGGTGACGGCGTCCGCGTCGTCCGACCGGGCGTCCCGCAGTTTTCGGGAGATGTCCGGGCGGTGCTCGGCCACCTGCTCGTAGTGACGGCGTGCCGCACCACCGTTCTCCCACCGGAACAGCGCCTGCGGATGGATCTCCGGGGCAGCGCTGAGCCGGCCCGCCCAGGCCGCTTCGTGCAGGAAGGGGGCCGCAAGCAGCGCCGCCGCCTCCACTGCGGAGATTTCTACGGACTCGCCGATCAGCCGCGGCAGCCGGTCCCGCAGCAGCCGCACCGGAAGTTCGTCGTCGGCCCACGGGTCGGGAAGCCGCTCCTGGGCGCGGTGGACCGTTCGCGCGCACTCGTCGACCACTCCCAGCAGGGCCTCGCGTATCCGCTCCAGGTCGCCCGCCCCGGTCTGCGGCGCGCGGTCCCAAAGCCCGCTACCCACCACTGCGGCCCGCCAGGTCTCGAGCAGCCGCCGCCCGTTGCAGACGACCGTGGTGCGGGTCTCGGGCTCGTGATCACTGCCGTAACGGATCGTGGCGCGTTGGGCGAGACCGTGCCGGTGGGCCAACTTCGTGGTGTGGGCTCTCGCCGCTTCGAAGACCTCCTGCACGGTCTGCGCGTTCGTCATTGGGCCCAGCGCCTCCGCCAGCCCGGACGTGAAGAAGCTTCCCTCCGCGGTGTGACCGGACAACTGCCTGGCGGCGCAACCGGTCATTACCGCGAAACGGCCGCTGGGCGGGCCCTTGAGGATGCCGCTGCCGAACGCCTCCCGGCTCTCTTCCGTCCCGCTCCGGCAGGCGTCCACCAGCCACAGCACGGTTCCCGCCGAACAACCCGTCAGGTAGCGGCTGATGTCGGCAGGCAGCAGGCTTTCGAGGACGTGCGGCTGCTGCCAATCGCCGGTCTCGCCGACCGGCGCGGAGGCGTCGTGCGGGACCAGGTAGTCGGTGTCATCGATGCGTACGCCATGCCCGGAGAAGTACAAAAGTAGCGTCCCGTCAGGCGGCACATCTCCGGACGCCCGGGCCAGACTCGCCGTGATGTCGCGGCGAGTGGGATTGGGGAGGGTCTCCACCTCGTAACCGGAGCCCCTCAAGGCGGCCGCCAGATTGCGCAGGTCGGCTGCGACCGGTTCTTCGAGCGACTCGAAGTGCTCCGACGCCTCCGGTGTGGTGCCGACCCCAATCAACAGAGCCGTACGCGCCCGCTCCATGTATCCCCCCGTCGTTCATCGTTATGATCCCACTGTGTGAGCAGCGGGGGCGGTATCGAGCGCGTCGGGTCCGTCCACCGAAGGGTCCGCGGCATCGCCCAGACCGGCACGGATTCACAAACGGACGTGGCCGGATGACTAATGGACGTCCGTGCGCGTCGGCAAGGGCAGCGCCAGCAGGCGGTCCAGGCTTACGCCGACGTACTCCTTCTTCTCGCAGTACTCCGCGAACTCCTCGTCCGTCTTGCGGCCGTAGTGCTCGGCGTGCTGAGTGCGCTCCTCCTGGTACTCCATGGAGGGGACCGCGAAACCGCAGGCGTCACTGATGCGCCAGGCGTGGATCACGATGATGCAGCGGGCGCCGGGCCCGTCGACGCCCATGCTAACGATTATGCGCCCAACTACTATCGGCGTGCGGGTGTTTCAGGTGGCGGACCGGTTTAAGCCTTGGCCGCCAACGGCCTGCTGTGTTCCCGGACCTGCTCCGGCGTCAGGTACACCGAAGTGTTCTCGAAGTCCTGGAGCGTGCCTGCCCGGCGGGCCTGGAAGTCCGTACGGACGAAGTCGTCGCCCGCGACCGCGTTGAGCGTCCAGTTGGTCATGACCCGGGTCCTGGCGGTCATGGTGGGCAGGGCCAGCAGGTGGTAACCGCGGGCCACGGCCTGGGCGGGGAGGCCGTGCAGTTCCAGGCCCAGGGGTTTGGAGACCGCGTCCCGGCCGCCGAGGTCCACGACCAGGCCGAGGTCCTTGTGGACGTACGGCTTCAGCGGCATGCCGCGCAGCCGGGCGACGATGTTGTCGGCGAGGACCTTGCCCTGGCGCTGGGCGTGCTGCGCGGTCGGCGGGCACAGCGCGTCGCCGCCCTTCGCGACGTCGGGGACGGCGGCCGCGTCGCCCGCCGCGAACAGGCCGTCGAAGCCGGGGACCGTCAGCCGGGGCGTGGCGGCGAGCCGGCCGCGTACCGTCTCCGCTCCCAGCGTGGCCACCAGGGGGCTCGCGGCGACTCCGGCGGTCCAGATCAGGGTGTGCGACGGCAGCGTACGGCCGTCGGTGAGCTTGACGGCTGTCGCGTCGACGGAGGCGACCGAGGTGCCCAGGGAGAACTCGATGCCCCGGTAGCGGAGCATTGCCATGGCCTTCTCGCCCAGCTTCTCGCCGAGTTCGGGCAGCAGCCGCGGGGCCACGTCCAGCAGATGCCACTTGATCTGCGCGCGGTCCAGATTCGGGTAGCGCCCGACGGCGGCGGAGGTGAGGCGTTGCAGGCAGGCGGCGGTCTCGGTGCCGGCGTAGCCGCCGCCCACCACCACGAACCGCAACCGCGCCTCGCGCTCAGCGGTGTCGGTCGTGGCGGCGGCGATGTCGAGCTGGGCGATGACGTGGTCGCGCAGATGCGCCGCCTCGGCCAGGGACTTCATGCCGCGCCCGTGGTCGCGCAGGCCGGGGATGTCGAAGGTGCGGGTGGTGCTTCCGGCGGCGAGGACGAGCTGGTCGTACGGCTCCGCGATCACTTCGCCCGTGATCTTCCTGATGACGCACACCTTCGCCTCGGCGTCGATGCCGATGGCACCGCCGGGGCAGATCCTGGTGCGGCGCAGCCGGCGGCGCAGGGACACCGCGACCGACTGCGGGGTGAGGACTCCGGCCGCCACATGCGGCAGCAGCGGGAGGTAGAGCTGGTAGTCGGACGGGGACACCAGTACCAGCTCGGCCTCGGCGGGAGACAGCTTGCGTTCCAGCCGCTGGAGGCACTCGACCCCGGCGAAACCCGCGCCGACCACGAGGATCTTCGGTCGCGTCATGGTGAACACTGCTCCCTCGGCTACCGACAGCTGCTCGTCCCACCTTCGATGGCGGAGCCGGCAGCCGCGCGCCGACGAGGGCATTCGGGGGCCGTCAGCCGCGGCGGCCTGCGCGGACGACGGAGCCCTCCGCCTGCTGGGCGCGGCACAGGAACCGGTAGTGGTCGCTGGTTTCCATCAGCTGCGCATGGCTTCCCGCGGCGACCACCTCACCCGCGTCGAGCACGACGATCAGGTCCGCGGCCCGGATGGTCGAGAACCGGTGAGCGATGACCAGCAGCGCGCATTCCGTGGAGGTCTGCCGGATCGACCGGCGCAGAGCCGCCTCATTGACGGCGTCGAGGTGGGCGGTCGGCTCGTCGAGCAGCAGCAGGCTGGGGCGGGTCAGCAGGGACCGGGCTATGTCGATGCGCATGCGCTCGCCGCCCGAGAGCGCCATGCCGTGCTCCCCGGCATCCGTGTCGAGACCGCGTGGCAGCCGGGACGCCAGCTCCGTCAGCTGGGCCAGCTCCACGACCCGGGCGAGCTCGTCCGCCCCGGCCTCCGGTGCGGCGTACAGCAGGTTCTCCCGCAGCGTGCCGTACAGCACCGGGGCGTGCTGCTCGACGAGCCCGATCCGGGCGCGGTGCTGGGCACGGCTGAGGGTCCGTACGTCGCCGCCTTCGAACAGGACCAGGCCGTGGTCGGGGTCGTAGAAGCGCTCAGCGAGCGCGAAGACGGTGGATTTGCCGACGCCGGAGCTGCCGATCAGGGCGACATGGCCGCGCTCCGGCACCTGAAAGGAAACGCCGCGCAGCACCGGCCTGCGCGGGTCGTATCCGAACCACACGTCCCTGAACTCCAGAACCGGTGGGCGGGGGCCGCCCTCCGCCGACGGGGCGACGCCGCGCAGGGGCGCGGAGTCCGGCTCTTCCGGAGCAGGCGGTCGATGAGGTTGAGGCGGATGCCGAGCACCACTCCTTCGCCGGTGCGCGCGAGGACGTAGCCCGCCACTGCCTGGACCAGTGCCTGCGCGAGGAAGAGCGTGATCAGCAGGCCGACGGATCCCACGATGCCCGATCCCGCTCCGGACGACTCGACCACTCGCCTGACCACCAGCGGCTGGGCCAGGCCCAGGGCCGAGGCGACCAGCGTGAGCCCCACGGCGCCGGCGATCCACCGCCGGTGCCCGCGCAGCACGCGCAGAACCTGGCGGGGTCCGGTGAGGCGGCCCGCGTCGCCGATCGTTTCGCGGCTCGTTTCGCGGCTCACGGCACGGTGAAGAAGGCCCGGAAGTAGTCGGGCGGATGGCCCTCACCGACCGGTACGCCCTCGGCCTCCACCCAGGCGTGCGCCGCGAACGGCGGTATCCGCCGCGCCCCCACGCACCAGGTGGGCCACTGCCCGTGCAGGCGGCACAGCATGGCGGTGGCCAGCGACCGGGGCAGGCAACCCTCGGGCGCCGCGCAGGTGAGGCTGACCGCGACCACCGCCTCGCGGGCCGCCTCGGTCTCGCCGTAACTCGCCGGCCGGGCGCCGCTGCTCACCCGGCCGAGCACCGCGCGGATACGCCGCGGGGGCCTGCGGGCCAACAGCCGGGCAAGGCCCACGACAAGGAGCGCCTGGACCCGGCGCGCGGGCGGCACCGCACGCGGCTTGTGGGCGACAGCTTGGGGGAGGGGCACCGGAAATCTCCTTTGCGGTTACTGCGGTTACTGCGGTTTTCGGCGGTTTCTGAGGTCTACCGTTCCACCAGCCCGGACGAGTCGAGCGCCTCGATCAGACCCTGTACGTCCTCACGCGCGCTCTCGGCATCGACGTCGCAGGCACCGGTCAGCTGCCGCACCGCCTCCTCGGAGGTGCCGTCGGCCAGCAGCGTTCGTACGACCTGGGCGCCGGTGGGGTTCAGTTCCCAGTACTCGCCGCTGTCCTCGTCGAGCAGCGCGATCCCGTACTCGGTGTCGGCGCAGAAAACGCCCGTACGCAGCTTGAGTGTCATGGCATCGCTCCCGCTTTCGGGTGGGTGGCGGCCCGCTCCCAGGTGCGCAGCCAGATTTCGCAGGCCACGGCCTGGTAGAGCGCGTCGTGCAGGTCGTATGGGTGCTGCCGCAGCGGTCCGGTGCACAGCTTGCGCAGCGCGGCCGCATCGATCAGCCCCGTCCGGCCCAGGCGGGAGTCCTCGAACAGGGCCAGCAGCTGCGCGCGATTGCGTCGCAGCGCGGCGTCCAGGTCGCAGGTGCCACCGGCCTTGACCTACCGGCCGAGGACCTGTGCGGGAACCACGCCGCGCATCGCCTCCTGGATCAGCGGCTTGTACCCCCATGGGGGGCGCTTCTCCTCGCGCCGCACCGCGAGCGCCGCTTCGAGCACCCGGTCGTCGTAGTAGGGCGCCGAGAGGGTGAGTCCGATGCGGGCGGCGAGCCGGCTGATCTGGCGGACGGGACGGGCGGAGTCACGTATTCCGACCAGGTCGTCGTGCAGCCCCCGCGGCCCGAGAGGCCGCGCGGCCGCCGCCTCGGTCCGGATCAGTTCCCGTACGGCGTCGGCCGCGTCCGGGGTGACCCACGGTGCCAGCCGCGGCGTCGGGCCCCAGTCGAGCGCGGGTGCCGTGTCGGGCGGTGGGGGTGGGGTGAGCCGGTCCGCCGCTCCGTTCAGCCACCTGCTGTACGAAGTACCGTCGCACAGCTGCCTGAGCATCTGGCCGCGCGGCCACCCGTACTTGGCGGCGAACCCGCGCAGCTGGAGCAGGGCCGTCAGCGGGCGGTGGCGCAGCAGCGTACGCAGATGAGATGTGGCGCAGCCCAGCGTCTCGTCACCGCCGAAGCCGGTCAGGTGCAGCCGCGATCCGTGACCGGCGGCCCGGCCGGCGATGGTGAGCCCGGGCGTAGTCGGCCATGCCCCCGCAGGGTTCGTCCAGCGGCTCGTTCATGTCCAGCAGACCGTGATAGATCAGCGGCATCTCGTCGGCCGGGATGACGTGGTGCTCGATACGGCCGATCGCGGCCGCTGTGATCCGAGCCCACTGCACGTCGTCGTCGAGCGGATCCGGGCTGGCGGCGGTGCACGCGATCACCTTGGGGCCGGCCCGGGCAGCCGCAGCCAGGCAGCACAGCGACGTCGAGTCGAGACCGCTCAGGTCGCTGCTGACCAGCTCGCGTCCACCGACCCGCACGTCCACGGCCGCTGTCAGCGCCTGTCTGAGCGCTGCGGCGCCTTCGGCCAGCGGCAGTTCGGGTGCGGGCGGAGCCCACCACCGGACCTCGCGCGCCCTTCCGTCGGTGTCGAGCACCAGGTAGCTGTCGGGCGCCACGAAGCCCACATCCCGCCACACCGGGCGGTACGTGAGCGGATGGAGTACGGGCGGGTCCAGGAGATGGAGGGCGAGCCGCTGCTCGTCCAGTCCCTTCCCACCGAGCAGGGCCAGTACGTCGGCCCGGTCGGACGCCACCGTGATGCCGTCGATCTCCGCCCGGAACAGCCGCCGGAAACCGGTGACCGAGCCCTGCGCGCGTACCCGCCCGTCCACCGACGCGACGAGATGGAAACTTCCGGCGAGTTCGCGGGCCGCGTCGGCGTCGGCGACCGTACGCACGTGTGCCGCCGCGCCGGCGAGCCGGCCGTTGGTTGCGTCGACTCCCCAGACACCGCCAGTTTGTTGGCGCCAGCCTGCCCGACGGCCGGCTGTTGACCGGGCCAACGCCCCATCAGCCAGGGGCGCCCGGAGGGGTGACGCACGATCAGTTCCGCGCGGCTGCGCAGCGCCTCGTCAGCACCGACAGCTGACGGGCAGTCCGGAAGAACCACGAACCAGGAGGGAATGGCAGAAGGTTCGGAATATTCCGGCACCGCGCACCGCCCTTCCATCCAAGCCGGCGACGGGTGCTCACGCGCCTGTCGCCGGTTTTTCTCGGATTTCCCCGTTCCTCAGACCTCAGAGGAGGTTGCCCTTGATGAGGATGTCGGGCGGACCTTTGCCCTTCCTGAACGGGTTACCGGTCTCCTTCGCAAAGGAGCCGAGCCGAGTCAGCGTCGGACGCTCGTATGCGCGCATCTCAGTACACCTCCTTCCTTCTCCCGGATCGGCGGGAGCGGCCACGCACCGACAGGCCGCAAAGGACGTACTGGAATGTTCACGGAATCCGGACGCGGCAGACATGACAGACCTTGCTCGCAATCCGGTCAAGCGGCTTCTCTCCGACCAGGGACCCCTCACACCGGCAAGGACGGTCCAGCCACATGGAGTTGGGCGCGATGACCCCGTGCATTTCCAGGCTAGACCCTCCTCCGCGGCCGGTCATCCGGAGGAGGTGCGGCCGGGCGCCCCAGGTCTGCATTGACGAAACATACGGTGGCCTGCATACTTATACCCACCACCGCATGCATCGTAAGGAGAAGCCCGTGACCGAGCGCGTCGTACTCGCCTACTCAGGCGGACTGGACACCTCCGTCGCCATCGGCTGGATCGCCGAGGAGACGGGCGCCGAGGTCATCGCCGTTGCCGTGGACGTCGGCCAGGGCGGCGAGGACCTGGACGTCATCCGCAAGCGCGCGCTCGCCTGCGGTGCCGTCGAAGCCGAGGTCGCGGACGCCAAGGACGAGTTCGCCGAGGAGTACTGCCTCCCGGCGATCAAGGCCAACGCCCTCTACATGGACCGCTACCCGCTGGTCTCCGCCCTCTCGCGGCCGGCCATCGTCAAGCACCTCGTCGCCGCCGCCAAAAAGCACGGCGCCTCGATCGTCGCCCACGGCTGCACCGGCAAGGGCAACGACCAGGTCCGCTTCGAGGCCGGCATCTCCGCGCTCGGCCCCGACCTGAAGTGCATCGCCCCGGTCCGCGACTACGCGATGACCCGTGACAAGGCGATCGCCTTCTGCGAGGAGAAGAACCTCCCGATCGCGACCACCAAGAAGTCCCCGTACTCCATCGACCAGAACGTCTTCGGGCGCGCCGTCGAGACGGGCTTCCTGGAAGACATCTGGAACGCCCCGATCGAGGACATCTACGAGTACACCGCGAACCCGGCGCTCCCGCGCGAGGCCGACGAGGTCGTCATCTCCTTCAAGGAGGGCGTCCCGGTCGCCGTCGACGGCAAGCCCGTCACCGTCCTCCAGGCGATCCAGCAGCTCAACGAGCGAGCGGGCGCGCAGGGCATCGGCCGGATCGACATGGTCGAGGACCGGCTCGTGGGCATCAAGTCCCGTGAGGTGTACGAGGCTCCGGGCGCGATCGCACTGATCACCGCCCACCAGGAGCTGGAGAACGTCACCGTCGAGCGTGAACTCGCCCGCTACAAGCGGCAGGTTGAGCAGCGCTGGGGCGAAATGGTCTACGACGGCCTGTGGTTCTCGCCGCTCAAGCGGGCGCTGGACGGCTTCATCAACGAGGCCAACCAGTACGTCACCGGCGACATCCGGATGACCCTGCACGGCGGCCGGGCCGTCGTCACCGGCCGGAAGTCCGACGAGTCGCTGTACGACTTCAACCTGGCGACGTACGACTCGGGCGACACGTTCGACCAGTCCAAGGCGCAGGGCTTCATCGAGATCTTCGGCCTGTCGTCGAAGATCGCGGCACGGCGTGATCTGAGGGCCTAGCCCGACGTGACCTCGCGCCACCAAGACTCGTTCGACAACCGCCTCCCCGTCCTCCGCGGCGCGGAGGCGGTCGCACATCCCCACCCTTGAGGAGCAGTAGCTGTGAGCAGCAACAACGGTGACGTCCGGCTCTGGGGCGGCCGTTTCGCCGACGGACCGGCCGAGGCCCTGGCCAAGCTGTCCGCGTCCGTCCACTTCGACTGGCGTCTCGCGCCGTACGACATCGCCGGCTCCCGAGCCCACGCCCGCGTACTCCACAAGGCGGGGCTGCTCACCAAGGACGAGCTGGAGCGCATGCAGGCCGGTCTCGACCAGCTGGAGGCCGACGTCGCGGACGGCTCGTTCGTCGGCACCATCGCCGACGAGGACGTCCACACCGCCCTGGAACGCGGCCTCCTGGAGCGCCTCGGCGCCGACCTCGGCGGCAAGCTGCGCGCCGGCCGGTCCCGCAACGACCAGGTCGCCACCCTCTTCCGGATGTACCTGCGCGACCACGCCCGCATCATCGGCGGCCTCGTCGCCGAGCTCCAGGACGCGCTCGTCGGCCTCGCCGAGGCGCACCCGGACGTCGCCATGCCCGGCCGTACGCACCTCCAGCACGCCCAGCCGGTCCTCTTCGCCCACCACGTCCTGGCCCACGTCCAGTCCCTGTCCCGGGACGCGGAGCGGCTTCGGCAGTGGGACGAGCGAACGGCCGTCTCGCCGTACGGATCGGGCGCCCTGGCGGGGTCTTCCCTCGGCCTGGACCCGGAGGCGGTCGCCGCCGACCTCGGCTTCGAGCACGGCTCCTCGGGCAACTCCATCGACGGCACGGCGTCGCGCGACTTCGTCGCCGAATTCGCGTTCATCACCGCGATGATCGGCGTCAACCTCTCCCGGATCGCGGAAGAGATCATCATCTGGAACACGAAGGAGTTCTCCTTCGTCACCCTGCACGACGCCTTCTCCACCGGCTCGTCGATCATGCCGCAGAAGAAGAACCCGGACATCGCCGAGCTCGCGCGCGGCAAGTCCGGCCGCCTCATCGGCAACCTCACCGGCCTGATGGCGACCCTGAAGGCGCTGCCCCTCGCGTACAACCGCGACCTCCAGGAGGACAAGGAGCCGGTCTTTGACTCCTGCGACACGCTCGAAGTCCTGCTGCCCGCCTTCACCGGCATGATGGCCACGCTCACCGTCAACCGCGAGCGCATGGAGGAGCTGGCGCCGGCCGGCTTCTCGCTCGCCACCGACATCGCGGAGTGGCTGGTCCGTCAGGGTGTGCCGTTCCGGGTCGCGCACGAGGTCGCCGGTGAGTGCGTCAAGGAGTGCGAGCTGCACGGCATCGAGCTCGACCAGCTCACCGACGAGCAGTTCGCGAAGATCTCCCCGCACCTCACCCCCGAGGTGCGTACGGTCCTGAACGTCGCCGGCGCTCTCGCCTCCCGCAACGGACGCGGCGGCACCGCGCCGTCGGCGGTCGCGGTCCAGCTCGCCGAGGTGAAGGCCGACTTGGCGACCCAGCACGCCTGGGCGACCGCCAAGAGCTGAACCGCGCGGTCCGGTTGAGTACGGTGGTGAGGAACCGTACTCGACCGAACACGCGCGGAGGCCCACGATGCCCTTTGCCCGTCTGGCGACGGCGACCACTGCCACCGCCCACATCGGACTCGGCCTCGCGGCCGTCGGCCGTCCGGCGTACATCACGCCCGACCGGGACCGCGATCTGCCCGGCGGCCGCACCCCTGACGCCCTGCGCGAGCGCGCCCACGAACTGCTGGACGCCGCCTACGCGCAGGGCGTGCGCTATTTCGACGTCGCGCGCTCGTACGGCCGGGCGGAGGAATTCCTCGCGGAGTGGCTGCGCGCCCATCCCGACGTCCAGGACGTGGTGATCGGCAGCAAGTGGGGCTACACGTACACCGGTGACTGGCGCACCGACGCCGAGGTCCACGAGGTCAAGGAGCACAGCGTGGCGGCCTTCGAACGGCAGTACGCCGAGACCGCCGCCCTGTTGGGCGACCGCCTCGACCTCTACCAGATCCACTCCGTCACGCCCGACAGCCCGGCGCTGACCGACCCCGCGCTCCATGCCCGGCTGGCGGAGCTGGCCGTCGGCGGTGTCACCGTCGGCATCTCCACGAGCGGCCCAGCCCAGGCGGAGGCGATCCGGGCGGCGCTCGCCGTCACGGTGGACGGCGAGCCGCTGTTCCGTACGGTCCAGGCGACGTACAACCTGCTGGAGACGTCGGCGGCCCCAGCGCTGGCCGAGGCCCACGATGCGGGCCTGACCGTGATCGTGAAAGAGGCCCTGGCGAACGGCAGGCTCGCCGGTCCCGCCGCGCCACCCGCGCTGCGGGCCGTCGCCGGTGAAACGGAAGCCACCTGCGACGCCGTCGCCATCGCGGCGATCCTCCGGCTGCCGTGGGCCGGTGTCGTCCTGTCGGGCGCGGCCACAGCGGTCCAGCTGGTGTCGAATCTGCACGCCCCCGTGGTGGACCTCGACGAAGGGCACCTCGCCCGGCTGGGGGAGCTGGTGGAGGAGCCTGCGACGTACTGGAAGCACCGCTCGGAGCTGCCCTGGAGCTGACTGACCCAGAAGTCAAAATCGGACACATTATCACAATACGCTCATATTTGGTCACTCTCTGTTTCACTGTCGCCGGGCGCCAGATCGCAGCGCCCTCTTCGCACGAAGGAGACAGAAGCAGAATGAAGATCACGAGCGGCGTCCTGAAGCGCGTGGCCGTCCCGGCTCTCGTCGCGGGTATGGCACTGCCCCTGGCCCTCGCCACGTCGTCTGCCGCGCAGCAGCCGGGCCCCGCCTCCACCGTCACCCGATCCGGCGGGACGGTCGCGTACTCCGCGTACAGCGGTGAAGACAACAAGCTCAGGGTCAGGGCCGAGGCGGACGTGAACGGCAACCTGGTCCTTGTTGTCGAGGACTTGGAGGGCATCGACGCCGGCTTCGGCTGTCAGCAGGATGGTCCCAATGTCGCCGTGTGCGATCTGGCCGGTACGGTCACGCGCATCAGTGCCCAGCTGCGAGACGGCACGGACACCGCGTTCATCGAGGTCAGCACCGCCAGTACGGTCAACGCGGGAACCGGCGCCGATATCGTGGAGACCTCGGGCGGCAATGACACGATCGACCTCCGCGACGGTGTGGGCGGCAATGACTCCGCGAGCTGCGGCGGCGGTGGCAGCGACACCGCCATCGGCAACCCCGGCGACCGCATAGCCGCCAACTGCGAGCGCAGGGCGTTCTAATAGACCGTAGGTGCGAGGCAGGAAGATCCGGCGACGCGCACGGGCCCGGAAGGGGCGGAAGCCGTGCGCGTCCAATTTCGAGACATGAATGTCTCATTCGGGTTATGGTTGTCTCATGACTGTCGATCGCGACCAGGTGCTCCGCACCGCGGCCGCCCTCCTCTCCCGCAAGGCGACCGCGACCATGGACGAGGTCGCCAAGGCGGCCGGCATCGGCCGGGCCACCCTGCATCGCCACTTCGCCGGGCGTGACGCCCTCGTCAAGGCGCTCGAAGAACTCGGCATCCGCGAGTTCGAGGCCGCGCTCGACGCCGCCCGGCTCGACGAAGGACCCGCCGAGGAAGGCCTGCGCCGCCTCGTCGCCGAGATCGAGCCCGCCGCCGGTCTGCTCGCCTTCCTCGTCACCGAGAACCAGCTCTTCGAGGGCGCCCATGTCAACGAGGGATGGGGCCGTCTGGACGCGCGCGTCTCCGCGCATTTCCGGCGCGGACAGCAGCAGGGCACGTTCAGGATCGACCTCACCCCGGCCTGGCTGACAGAGGCCCTGTACGGGCTCATCGGCACCGGCGCGTGGGCCGTCCAGGACGGCCGGGTCGCGGCCAAGGACTTCCAGTACATGATCGTCGAGTTGCTGCTCGGCGGAGCGCGTCGGAACGTGGAGCAATGACCAGTAGCGGCCGGCATCAGATGGCGCGGAACGCCGTCCACCATCCCGGCCGCTGGCTCGCGCTCGGGGTCCTCGTCCTCGCTGTGCTGCTGGTCGCCGTCGACGCGACCGTACTCGGCCTCGCGACGCCCTTCCTCAGCGAGGACCTCCAGCCCTCCGGCACCCAGCTGCTGTGGATCGGCGACGTCTACTCGTTCGTCATCGCCGGCCTGCTCGTCTCGATGGGCAGCCTCGGCGACCGCATCGGCCGCAAGAAACTGCTGCTGACCGGCGCGGTCGCGTTCGGCGCGGTCTCCGTGCTGAACGCCTACGCCACCAGCCCCGAGATGATGATCCTCGCCCGCGCGCTGCTCGGTGTGGCCGGTGCGACGCTGATGCCTTCCACGCTCGCGCTGATCCGCAACATCTTCCACGACGCCGAGGAACGCAGCTTCGCCATCGGTGTCTGGGGCGCCGCGGCCTCGGCGGGCGCGGCCGTCGGCCCGGTAGTCGGCGGCTTCCTCCTCGAGAACTTCTGGTGGGGCTCGGTCTTCCTCATCAACGTGCCCGTGATGGTGATCCTGGTCATCGTCGGCATCAAGCTGCTGCCCGAGTCGAAGGACCCGTCGCCGGGTCCGTGGGACCTGCTCAGCGTCGCGCTCTCACTCGTCGGCATGGTGTGTGTCGTGTACGCCGTCAAGGAGGCGGCGGCGCACGGTTTCCGCTGGGACATCGGGCTCGCGGCGGCGGTCGGTGTGGCGGGGCTCTTCTGGTTCGTACGGCGCCAGCTCACGCTTCCGTCGCCGCTGCTGGACATGCGCCTGTTCCACCACCGCGGGTTCTCCGGCGCGGTCCTCGCCGACCTGCTGACCATCCTGGGCCTGTCGGGCCTGGTCTTCTTCCTCTCGCAGTTCCTGCAACTCGTCCAGGAGCGCTCGCCCCTGGAATCGGGCCTCATCGAACTGCCCGCCGCGGCCGGTGCGGTGGTCGCAGGTCTGGCGGCCGGCTATGTCGCGCGCAGGCTCTCGGTCCGCACCGCGGTGACCGGCGGTCTGATAGCGCTCGGGCTCGGTCTGTTGACCTGCACCATCGCCACGGCGGACACCGGCGTACCCATGCTGGTCGCGGCCATGATCGTCGGCGGCATCGGCGCGGGCCTGGCCTTCACCGTGACGGCGGACGTCATCCTGTCCAGCGTCCCGAAGGAGCAGGCCGGAGCCGCCTCGGCCGTCTCCGAGACGGCGTACGAACTGGGCGCGGCGCTCGGAATCGCCCTGCTCGGCTCGATCGTGACCGGCATCTACCGCGGTTTCGAGGTGCCCCCGGGCATCCCCGCCGAGGTGGCGGACGCGGCGCACGACTCGCTCGGCGGAGCCGTGGAGTCGGCGGCGGCGCTGCCGGCCGACCGGGCCGCCGCGCTGATCTCCGTCGCACAGGACGCCTTCACCGACGGCTTCCAGGCGGCGGCGTGGGTGGGATCGGTGGTGTTGTTCGCGACGGCGGTTGCCGCGTGGTTCATGCTGCGGGGCCAGAAGCTGGCGGTGGGCATCGTGGAGGACCTGGACTGACGTACGTACGAGCCGCTGCCTCAGGCAGCCTTCGCCTTGGTGGCGTACATGTCGACGTACTCCTGACCGGACAGCCGCATGACCTCGGCCATCACCGAGTCCGTCACGGCGCGCAGCACATAGCGGTCGCGGTCCATGCCCTCGTAGCGCGAGAACTCCATCGGCTCACCGAAGCGCACCGTCACCTTGCCGGGGCGCGGGAGGCCCGCGCCGCCCGGCTGGAGCTTGTCCGTACCGATCATCGCGAACGGCACCACCGGCGCGCCGGTCATCAGCGTCAGGCGGGCGATGCCCGTACGGCCGCGGTACAGGCGGCCGTCGGGGGAGCGGGTGCCCTCCGGGTAGATCGAGAAGATCTTGCCCTCTTCGAGGACCCGGCGGCCGGTCATCAGCGCCGCGACACCGCCGCGACCGCCGTCCCGGTCGACCGGGATCATGCCGCAGCTGGTGAAGAACCAGGCCATCAGCCGGCCCTTGAGCCCCTTACCGGTGACGTACTCGTCCTTGCCGATGTAGTAGACCTGCCGGTCGCAGCAGATCGGCATGATCATCGAGTCGATGAACGTCAGATGGTTGCCCGCCAGGATGACCGGACCGGTCCCGGGAATGTTCTGGGCGCCCTCCACCTGTGGGCGGAACATCAGGCGCAGGATCGGTCCGAGCACTGCCTTGATGAGCGCGAGACGGGACAACGGTTCCTCCGGTGTCGTGGCCGGGTCGGGCTGGCGGCCTGTTCTGGATGAAGTCTGTGCAGGTGAGGACGATACTCGCGGTGTCCGCCCGACCGCACATCGGGTTCATCACTTCGATACGCAGTGTTGACGTGTGTTTCCACTGTGTTCCGTCCACGGCCTCGCCCGCGTAAGACGTAGGCGCCTACGATCGGGCCCTTCATCCTTGGCAGGTGCGGGACATGACAGAGGAGCGTTCATGACACAGGGCGGACAGCGAAACCCCGGGCGGCGCACGGTTCTTGGCGCGGCCGTACTCGGGGCGGGCGGAGTCACCGTCGGCCTGCCGGGTACGGCGAGCGCCGCCGAGGGCTCCTCGTCGTACCGGGATCTTCCCGTACCGACCGTCGTCGCGCACCGCGGAGCCAGTGGCTACCGCCCCGAACACACGCTCGGCTCGTACCAGCTCGCCCTCGACATGGGCGCGCACGTCATCGAGCAGGACCTCGTCCCCACCAAGGACGGGCACCTCGTCTGCCGCCACGAGAACGACATCACGGGGACCACGGATGTGGCGGCGCACCCTGAGTTCGCGTCCCGCAGGACGACGAAGTCCGTCGACGGCGTCTCCCTCACCGGCTGGTTCACCGAGGACTTCACCCTCGCCGAGCTCAAGACGCTGCGCGCCAAGGAGCGCATCCCCGGCACCCGGCAGGAGAACACCCTCTACGACGGCCGCTGGACGATTCCCACCTTCGAAGAGGTACTGCGCTGGGCCGAGCAGCAGGGACGGGCCCGCGGCCGGCGGGTCTGGCTCCACATCGAGACCAAGCACCCCACGTACTTCCGCGGCCTCGGCCTGGGGCTCGAAGAGCCGCTCGCCAAGCTCCTGCGCAAGTACGGCCGGCACAGGAAGAACTCCCCGAACTTCCTCCAGTCGTTCGAGCCCAGCAGCATGCAGCGCCTCGCCGAGCTCGTCGCGGCGCCCCGCGTCGTCCTGCTGTCCGGAGCCGGCACCCGGCCCTGGGACTTCGAGGTCGCGGGCGACCCGCGCAAGGTCGCCGACCTGGTCAAGCCCGAGGGCCTGAAGTGGATAGCCGGCTTCGCCCAGGGGCTCGGCCCCACCCTCGACCTGATCATCCCCAAGGACGCGGCGGGCAAGCTGGGCACGCCGACGACGCTGGTACGTGACGCGCACGCGCAGGGCCTGATCCTGCACCCGTACACGATGCGCAACGAGAACACCTTCCTGCCCGCGGACTTCAGGCGCGGCACCGACCCGGCGGCGTACGGAGACGCCTTCGGTGCCTTCCAGATGTACTTCGAGCAGGGCATCGACGGGATCTTCTCCGACAACCCGGACACGGCGCTGCTGGCGGCGGCGGACTTCACACGCCGTTGACCATGGTGAGGGGGCCGGTTGCCACGGACGGGTGACTGTGGCGCCGCGCGGCAACCGCCGACCGCCGGCGCCACGTCCCGCCTGGCATGACCTACCCCGTACCTGCCGCCCCGCCCCGGGCCACCCCGCCCACGTCGTACACCCTGTTCAGTACGCTGCGCCCCCTGCTCGCCGCCGAAGCCGTGGCCGAGGCCGCGGGCGGGGGAGTCGAGCCAGGCGACCTCGAACAGGCCGTATGGCTGCGCCTTCTTGAGCTCCTCGACGGTTCGGGCCCGCCGCCCGACCCGTCGGGCTGGCTGCTGCACGCCGTACGGACCGAGGCGAACCTGGCCCGGCGTGCGACGCGGCGCGAACTGCCCCACCCCGCCCCGCCGGCCGCGACGACGGACACCGCCTGCCCCGAACGCGCCGCGCTGAGCGCCGAGCGGCGGCGCGTGCTGCGCGCGGCGGTGCGCAGGCTGCCCGGCAGGTGTCCACGGCTGCTGGCCGCGATGCTGTCGCCGGCTGATCCCACGTACCGGGAAATCGCAGGGGAGTTGGGAATGTCACAAGGCAGTTTGGGGCCCATGCGTTCCCGTTGCCTGGGATGCCTGCGCAGAATGCTGGCGGCGGAGGTTGCGGCTCCTGGGCAAAGGGGAAAGGAGCGATAAGCAACCGGCGTATCAGGCGAGCGGGAGGCATGCACACATGGGCATGAGCGTGACCATCTCAGCGGCAACGGCGCAGGATGCCGAGCAGATCCTGAAGTTGCAGTACCTGTGCTACCAGAGCGAGGCCGAGCTGTACGGCGACTACAGCATCGAGCCGCTCACCCAGACCCTCGACGACCTGCGTGCCGAACTCGCACGCAGCCACGCGCTGGTGGCGCGGCTCGGGGACGAGGTGGTCGCGTCGGTGCGCGCGGCGGTCGACGAGGCAGGGACCGCGAGGATCGCCAAGCTCATCGTGCATCCCCGGATGCAGCGGCACGGGCTCGGTGGGCGGCTGCTCGACGCGATCGAGGAGTACTTCGCGGGGGAGCCGGCTGCGAAGCGCTTCCAGCTCTTCACGGGGCACCGGAGCGAGGGCAATCTGCGCCTCTACCGGAGCCACGGTTACGCCCCGGTCGCCACGGAGCAGATCGCCCCTGGCTTCGCCGTGGTCACCCTCCAGAAGGAGACGGTGGAGGCGGAGGCGTACGCGGCGAGCGCGTAGGCGGTGCCCGAACTGGGGCTCCGCCCCAGACCCCGCTCCTCAAACGCCGGAGGGGCTGGATGTGCCCGGCAGGCGGCTGGATGGTGCGGGCAGGGGCGGGTTTCCTGCCCTAGCCGCAGAATTCAGCCCGTCCGGCGTTTGAGGACACGCCCGTAGGGCGTTCGGGGTCTGGGGCTTGCCCCAGTTCGGGCAGGGGCGGGTCGGGGAAAGCCCGCCGCAGGCGACTCAGCCCTGTCGCGCCTTCCGCAACCACACCATCCCGGTGACGGGAAGCAGTACCGGGATGAACAGGTAGCCCATCCCGAACGCCGACCACACCGTCGCATCCGGAAACGCCGACGGTTCGATCACCGTCCACGTCCCCACCACCAGCACCCCCACAAGCTCACCCGCACAGCACACCAGCGCCGCCCGCCGAGCCGCCTCCCCGCCCCGTACCAGGGTGTACGTAATGAACGCGTACACCACCGCGGCCACGCCCGACAGCGTGTACGCCAGCGGCGCCCGGTCGTACTCCGTGGCGATCTGGTAGATCGACCGGGAAACCGCGCCGACCGACATGACGCCGTACAGCCACACCAGCAGCAGCACCGGCCCCTTCACCAGCCTCATCGTCAGCCTCCCCAGATGTCGTGGAGCCGGACTTCGAGCACGGCCAGCACGACCGCGCCGGACGCGACCGTCACCGAACCCCAGCGAGTCCGCTCGGCCAGCGAGAGGAAGCCGGCCGCGGGTACCGCCGCGAGCGCCCCGACGAGGTACGAAACGAAGATCACCGCACCGTCGTGCGGCTCCTCGCCGCGGGCCAGCTGCACGACGCCGACCACCACCTGGGCGAGCGCGAGCACGCTCACCACGGCCATGCCGATGAAGTGCCAGTCCTTGGTGGGCTGATCGCGATACGCGGCGTAACCGCACCACGCGGCGAGTACGAGCGCGGCCACGGAGACCGCGACCGTCAGGGCGTCAAGCATGACGACGAGCGTATTACGGCCGTTTACGTCCGCGACAACGGGTGGGCTTAGGGTCGGTCCCCATGAAGATCCACGCCGAAGCCCTCCTGTTCGACAACGACGGAACGCTCCTCTCCTCCCTGGAGTCGGTGATCCGCTGCTGGACCCGCTGGGCCGGGGAGTACGGCATATCGGCGGAGGAATTCGCGGCCGTAGAACTGCACGGACGCCCCGCCGCCGAGATCGCCGCGGATCTGCTGCCCGCCGATCAGGTGCCGGGCGCGGTGGCCCGTATCGAACAGCTCGAGGTCGAGGACGTGACCCGGCCCGGGGGCGCCGTGCTGCTCCCCGGCACCGCCGAGCTGCTCGCGAGCGTTCCCGCCGATCGCTGGGCCGTCGTCACCTCCGCCGGCCGCAGGCTCGCCGAGGCCCGCCTGGACGCGGTCGGCATCCGCCCCAAGGCGATGATCTCCGCGGACGACATCACGCGCGGCAAGCCCGACCCGGAGCCCTACCTCCTGGCGGCCCGCAGGCTGGGCGTCGACCCGGCGCGCTGCGTGGTCTTCGAGGACGCTCCCGCCGGGCTCCAGGCCGGCCGCGCGGCCGGCATGAAAACCGTGGCATTGGCCACAACCCACGACCGCTCGGAGCTGGTCGCGGACATCGTCGTGAACGACCTCTCGGCGGTGTCGGCGCAGGCCACGCACGACGGCGTGGACATCGTTGTAGCGGACTGACCGCGACCGGCCGGTATCCGCAGGCGAGACAGAAGTGTCCGCTATTCGGACACGGTAGATCGATGCGTACGCACGTCTGGTTTACTCATCGCATGACCACGACGAGCAGCCGCACCCTTGCGACCGAGGCGACGATGACGCCCGGTGCTCGTTGTATGTGTCGAATGTGCGCCTTCTGAGGGCCCCTGCCTGAGCCTCGCGCCCCGAAGCGAGACCCGACAGCCGCGCCCCGCGTCCACCCGAGTGCGTACTCACTCGAAGGACCGGGCCCGCCTGCCCCGCGCACGCGTTGCCTCCGGTACCCGCCGCCCCAGCCGTGCCACGTCCACAAGACGAATGCCCCGTGCCCGGCGGACACTTCGCCGCGCACTCGACAGTGACGGAAACCCCTGTGATCACCACTACGGGCCTCACCAAGGTCTACCCATCGCGTGGCCGCGAAGTCACCGCCCTGGACGGCGTCGACCTGCACGTCCGTGAGGGCGAGGTGTACGGAGTCATCGGCCAGAGCGGCGCCGGGAAGTCCTCCCTCATCCGCTGCGTCAACCTGCTGGAGCGCCCCACCGCCGGCACGGTCACCGTCGACGGCCAGGACCTCACCGCACTCGCCGGCCGCGGCCGGCGCGCCGGCAAGGAGCTGCGCGAGGCGCGCAGCCGCATCGGCATGGTCTTCCAGCACTTCAACCTCCTCTCCTCGCGCACGGTGAAGGACAACGTCGAGCTGCCGCTGGAAATCCTCGGCGTATCCGGACAGGCGCGCTCCCGCAAGGCGCTCGAACTGCTCGACCTCGTCGGCCTCGCCGACAAGGCGAAGGTCTACCCCGCCCAGCTCTCCGGCGGCCAGAAGCAGCGCGTCGGCATCGCCCGCGCCCTGGCCGGCGACCCCAAGGTGCTGCTCTCCGACGAGGCCACCTCGGCCCTCGACCCCGAGACCACCCGCTCGATCCTCCAGCTCCTGCGCGACCTCAACCAGCAGCTCGGCCTGACCGTCCTGCTCATCACGCACGAGATGGACGTCGTCAAGACGATCTGCGACTCGGCCGCGCTGATGAGGAAGGGCCGGATCATCGAGTCCGGCACGGTGAGCGGGCTGCTGGCGACGCCGGGATCCGAGCTGGCTCATGAGCTGTTCCCGGTGGGCGGCCAGGCATCGGGCCCCGGCCGCACCGTCATCGACGTCACCTTCCACGGTGAGGCCGCGACGCAGCCGGTGATCTCCCAGCTCTCGCGTACGTACAACATCGACATCTCGATCCTGGGCGCCGCGATGGACACCGTCGGCGGCAACCAGATCGGCCGGATGCGCATCGAGCTGCCCGGACGGTACGAGGAGAACGTCGTCCCGGTCGGCTTCCTGCGCGAGCAGGGGCTTCAGGTGGAAGTCGTCGACGAGGGCGGGCTCGCGGAGACCCCCGTGGAGATCCCCCTGCTGGTCAAGGAAGGTGCCAAGTGAACTGGTCGGAGATGCAGCCGCTGCTGACGCAGGGCACCATCGACACCCTTTACATGGTCCTGTGGTCCACCGTCGTCTCGATCATCGGCGGCCTGCCGCTCGGCATCCTGCTCGTCCTCACGGACAAGGGCGGACTGCTCCAGAACGTGGCCGTCAACAAGGTCATCGGCGTGATCGTGAACATCGGCCGCTCGCTGCCGTTCATCATCCTGCTGATCGCACTGATCCCCTTCACGACGCTGGTCGTCGGTACGTTCATCGGCCCCAGCGCGATGATCGTGCCGCTCGCCATCGGCGCCATCCCGTTCTTCGCCCGGCTCGTCGAGACCGCGATCCGCGAGGTCGACCACGGCCTGGTCGAGGCGGTCCAGGCGATGGGCGGCGGCGTACCGACCGTCGTCTTCAAGGTGCTGCTGCCGCAGGCCCTGCCGTCCCTGATCTCGGCCGTCACCACCACGGTCATCGTGCTCGTCGGCTACTCGGCGATGGCGGGCGCGGTCGGCGGCGAAGGCCTCGGCAGCAAGGCCGTCACGTACGGATACCAGCGCTTCGAGACCGAGTTCATGCTGGTCACCGTGGTCGTCCTGATCGCGATCGTGACCATCGTGCAGATCGTCGGCGACGGCGCGATCCGGCTGCTGGCCCGTCGCGGACGTACCGCCTCCTGATTCTTCCTCTCCCCAAGAAGCCCGCACTCCTTGTCCGGGCGACCACCACCGCAACACCAGAAAGAGGCACTTTTCGTGCGTAAGAACATCAAGATCACCGCGGCTGCCGCCGCCTCCGCCGCCCTCGCCCTCGGCCTCACCGCCTGTGGCACCGCCTCCGACCCGGGCGCCAAGACCGAGTCCGGCGGCAAGGCGGATGCCTCCAAGGCGCTCGTCGTCGCCGCGTCCCCGACGCCGCACGCCGACATCCTGGGCTACGTCAAGGACAACCTGGCGGCGAAGGCCGGACTGAAGCTGGAGGTGAAGGAGTTCACGGACTACGTCCTGCCGAACACCGCCACCCAGAGCGGCGAGGTCGACGCCAACTTCTTCCAGCACAAGCCGTACCTCGACGACTTCAACAAGAAGAAGGGCACGACCATCGTGCCCGTCGCCAACGTCCACCTCGAGCCGCTGGCCCTCTTCTCCAAGAAGGCCAAGGACATCAAGGACATCAAGCCCGGCCAGACGGTCGCGGTGCCCAACGACACCACCAACGAGGGCCGCGCGCTCAAGCTGCTCGCGGACAACGGCCTCATCACGCTGAAGGACGGCGCGGGCCAGGACGCCAAGCTGACCGACATCAAGGACAAGAAGGGCCTTGAGTTCAAGGAGCTGGAGGCGGCCACGCTGCCCCGCGCCCTGAACGACGTCGACGCGGCGGTCATCAATGGCAACTACGCCATCGAGGCCGATCTCGAACCCGCCAAGGACTCGCTGGCGATCGAGAAGGCCGAAGGCAACCCGTACGCCAACTTCCTCGCGGTCAAGAAGGGCAACGAGACGGACGCGCGCGTGCAGAAGCTCGCCAAGCTCCTCAACTCCGACGAGGTGAAGAAGTTCATCGAGGACAAGTACGCCGGCTCGATCGTGCCGGCCTTCGGCGCCGTCAAGTCCTGACGCCCGTACGGTCCTTGTGAGCCGAGGCCCCGCCAGCCGCCGCAGGCTGCGCGGGGCCTTCGGGTGCCCGGGGCGCCGCAACCCGACCATGCGCACGGCGGGGATGATGCTGCATGCTGTGCCTTTAGCCTTTACGTCCTTTACGACGGTCCACGGCATGGAGCTGAGCATGACTACCACCTTCCCGGACATCTCCATCAGCACGGACCGGCTGGTGCTGCGGCCCTTCGACGAATCGGACATCCCGGCGCTCACCGAGATGATGAACGACGAGATGGTCACCGCCTGGACGTCGGCTCCCCACCCGTACACGACGCGCGACGCCGAGCGCTGGGTGCGCAGGATCGCTCCTGCGGAGCGCACCCAGGGCCGCGGAATCGCCCTCGCCGTCACTGAATTCCTCACCCAGCGGCTCGTCGGGACCGTTCACCTCCAGAACACCGACTGGCGCACCCGTGCCACCGAGGTCGCCTATGTGACGGCCTCGTGGGCGCGCGGCGAGGGTTACGCCACCGAGGCGGTGCTCGCCGTCGCCCAGTGGATCTTCCGCGACCTGCGGTTCGAGCGCCTGGAACTGCGCACCGCCGCCGACAACACCGCCTCCCAGCAGGTCGCGCAGAAGATCGGCTGTATCAGCGAGGGTGTCCTGCGCAACGCCTGGATAGCGCGTACACGGACCGAGAACGGCACGGACGGCGGCTGGACCGACATCCGCACCGATTTGATCGTATGGAGCCTGCTGCCCGAGGATCTGGAAGGCGTCGCCGACCAGATGGCCGACGCCGGCGGCTACGGCTCGTACAACGACTGGAACTGACCGCCCGCCCGAGGGCCGTCCTGATCTGTACCAGGTACTGTCACCCCCCTGCCGGCGCCGCACGCCTCAGCGGCCGCGACTACCGTACTGACCACGCACCAACCAGCGACGACTCCAGGAGACTGACAGGATGGCCGACCGGGTCACGGTGATCGGCTGGGACGGTTCGCCGCTCACCGCTGCGGCCAGGTCCGCCCTCGCGGCCGCGACGCTCGTCGCGGGCGCCGCACACCACCTGGCGCTCCCCGAGGTACCGCCGGGCGCCGAGCGCATCCGCCTCGGCAGCGTCGACCTCGCCGCCCGCCGCATCGCGGGGCACCGGGGCACCGCCGTCGTCCTCGCCGACGGAGACCCCGGCTTCTTCGGCGTCGTACGGACGCTCCGCGCGCCCCAGCACGGCCTGGAGGTCGAAGTGGTGCCCGCCGTCTCATCGGTGGCCACCGCCTTCGCCCGCGCCGGGATGCCCTGGGACGACGCCCAGATCGTCGTCGCCCACCGCCGCACGCTGCGCCGCGCCGTCAATGTGTGCCGGGCGCACACCAAGGTCGCCGTGCTCACCTCCCCGGGCGCCGGGCCCGCCGAACTCGCGCTCCTCCTCGAAGGAGTCCACCGCACCTTCGTCATCTGCGAGGAACTGGGCACGGCCCGCGAGCAGGTCACCGTCCTTACTTCCGACAAGGCCGCCGACCACGCCTGGCGGGACCCCAATGTCGTCATAGTCATCGGCGGCAGCGCCGGACCCGCTTCCCCCGCTCCCGTCGCCGGCCCGGGCGGTCCGGGCGGCGGCTGGATCGGCGGCCGCGATCCCGGCTATCCGCCCGCCGTACGGGGCTGGGCGCTGCCCGCGCGGGAGTACGGCGACGGGCCGAGCGAGCGACCTGGTCAGGGACCCGGGCAGGGGCTCGGGGAGGGCGAGTCCGCGGACCTGCGGGCCGCCCAGCTGGCCCGGCTGGGACCGCGTACGGGCGACCTGGTCTGGGACATCGGCTCGGGCAGCGGGGCACTGGCAGTAGAGGCGGCCAGGTTCGGCGCGGCGGTCATCGCCGTGGACGCCGACCCGGACGCGTGCGACCGTACGGCGGCCGCCGCACGGCGTTTCGGCGTACAGCTCCATGTCGTGCACGGGCGTGCGCCGTACATCCTGGAGGACCTGCCGGAGCCCGATGTCGTACGCATCGGGGGCGGGGGAGTGCCCGTCGTCTCCGCGTGCGCCGACCGCAGGCCCGAGCGGATCGTGACGCACGCATCCACGCGCGACGAGGCGGAGGCGATCGGCCGGGCGCTCGCCGAGGGCGGGTACACCGTCGAATGCGCGCTGCTCCAGTCCGTCGAACTCGACACCGCCGCCTGGTCGGAGCGCGACCGCTCGGTGGTCTTCCTGCTCTCCGGCGTACAGGAGCGGCGCGTGTGAGGGTGTCCGGACAGCGCCCCGTGACCATGCCGCTGCGCGGCGCGGGGTAGGCTGGCCGATCGTTGTACCGCAGCCGGGCGTTCGGCGCTTCGTTCGTCAATGTTCGGAAAAGGGGCCCCTTTTGGAGCTCTATGTGGTACGGCGCAGCCGGGGGGCGCGCAACGTGGCGCAGCCCACAACAAACCGTGGCGGGACTTCCTGCCCTGGCGGCGAACAGCCGCGAGAATGCATGGTGTCCGCGGGGCTTTCGTGCCGCGTGACGGGGACGCTCGTTGTTGTTTCAAGCGGGTGCCGAACGTGCCGCGAGCGGGCGTCCCGTGCGAAGGGCCGAAGGAGCACAAGCGATGGGCGAGGGGTACGCATGACTGACACCGGCCGGGTCCCGGGCGAGGGACTGCCGGAGGACGCAGGCATGGTGGCGCAGCCGGGTATCTCAGCTCCGGGCGCGTACACCTTCCTCGAACCCTCCGAGAGCGCAGCCGAGGACGACGACCTGCTGCTGATGCCGGGCGCGCAGGGCGCGTGGAGCGACCCTCAGGTCGTGCCGGCGCCGCAGGCGCAGCAGCAGATAAATGAAATGCCGCAGGCGCAGCCACAGCAGCAGCCGCCCGAGCAGCCGCAGGCGCTGCCGCAGATGCAGCCGGCGCACCAGGCGGCAGAGGCTCCGGAGCCGCAGCCGGCCTCCGTCCCGGAGGCCCCTGAGCCGGCCGCCCAGCCGCAACCGCAGGCACAGTCGCAGCCGCAGCCGCAGGCTGAGACGGGGCAGCCCGGCGCGCACGAGGCCGGTGGCCGCGATTCCGGTTCCTTGGACCTCAGCGTCGTACGCACTCCGCAGCCGGCGCCGACCGCGGTCCACACACCGCCCCCGCCGCGCCGCCCGCTGCACCTCGGCCCGCCGATGCCGGAGGCGACAGGTGGTGTCGTACGCTCGCTGGCCGACCGTGGGCCCGCGGGTGGTGCCGGCGGCGGGGTGGCGATGCCGCCGCAGAATCCGGTGTCCGTACGGCAGCCGAGTCCGGCGGTCACTGGCCCTGAGTACCTGGACATTCCGAGCGACGAGGTGGCTGCGCTGCCCGGGCCGCAGCTCGGCGCGATCCCGTCACAGGCTGCCATGCCGTGGCCTCAGCCTCAGGAGTCTCAGGCGCCTCAGGAGACCCCTGCAGAAACGGTCGTTCCGGAGGCTGTAACTCCGGAACCGCAGCCCCAGGCTGTCCCGGAGCCGGAGCCGGAGCCGGAGCCGGAGCCCGCTCCGGCGCCTGCGCCGGTTGCGGAGGAGGCCGTGAGCGTGGTGGCCGAGCCGGAGCCGGTGGCTGCCGAGCCGGTCGAACCGACGCCGCCCACTCCCGAACCGGAGCACCCCGAACCCCAGCCCCAGCCCGTCGGCCAGTTTGTCCAGGTCGAGGGCTCCCTCCCGACCACGCCACACCTGGCGCCGGCGTCGGCAGAAGAGCCGGAACCGGAGCCCGAGCCGGAGCCGGAGGCGGCGCCCGAGCCGCTGCCGGAACCGGTCGCAGTTGCCGCCGAAGCGCCCGAACCCGAAGCGGCGCCGGAAGCGGAGGCCGCACCCGCGCCCGCCCCCATGCCCGTACCCCTTCCGGAACCCGCCGAGACTCCGGCGCCGGAACCGGCGCCTGTAGCGGTCGCGGCCCCGGAAGAGCCCGTGGCCGAACCGGCCGCCGCAGTAATGGAACCGGAGCCCGCCCCCGAGCCGGAACCGGAGCCCGCCCCCGAGCCGGACCCCGCCCCCGAGCAGCTCGCCGAACCCGCCATCGCTGCCCCGGTCTCCGTCACCGTTCCGGCCCCGCGCGACGGTGGGGCGGAACTGCCGGCGCCGCAGGCCCCGGAGGCCGAGCCCGCAGCGGCTCCCGAGCCCGAACCCGAACCCGAACCCGAACCCGAACCCGAACCAGTGGTAGTCGCAACCGAAACCCCCCGCGCTCCCGGCTACGACGACGCCGAGCGCGATGCGGTCCTGCGCGTGATGCGCGAGCGCCGCGACATCCGCAACGGTTTCCGCAGCGACCCCATCCCGCACGAGGTCCTCCTGCGCGTCCTCGAAGCCGCACACACCGCGCCGAGCGTCGGCCACTCCCAGCCCTGGGACTTCGTGGTCATCCGCTCCGCCGAGACCCGCCGGACGATGCACGAACTCGCCGTCCGCCAGCGCGACGCGTACGCCAAGTCGCTGCCCAAGGGCCGGGCGAAGCAGTTCAAGGAACTGAAGATCGAGGCCATCCTCGACACCCCGGTGAACATCGTCGTCACCGCCGACCCGACCCGCGGCGGCCGCCACACCCTGGGCCGTCACACGCAGCCGCAGATGGCGCCGTACTCCTCCGCCCTCGCGGTCGAGAACCTCTGGCTCGCGGCCCGCGCCGAAGGACTGGGCGTCGGCTGGGTCAGCTTCTTCGACGAGCGGGAGATGGTCCGCGCCCTGGGCCTGCCCGAGCACCTCGAAGTGGTCGCGTACCTCTGTGTCGGCTACGTAGACGAGTTCCCGGAGGAACCCGAGCTGATGCAGGCGGGCTGGTCGAAGCGCCGCCCGCTCTCCTGGGTCGTCCACGAGGAGACGTACGGCCGCCGTGCCCTGCCCGGCGAGGAGCCGCACGACCTCCTCCAGGAGACCGTCTCCAACATCCGCCCCCTCGACGCCAAGGCGCTCGGTGAGGCGTGGGAACGCCAGAAGCGCATGACGAAGCCGGCAGGCGCGCTGGGCATGCTGGAGATCATCTCCGCGCAGCTGAGCGGCCTGTCCCGGATGTGCCCGCCCCCGATCCCGGAGCCGGCGGCGGTCGCGATCTTCGCGGGCGACCACGGCGTACACGCCCAGGGCGTCACGGCCTGGCCCCAGGAAGTGACCTCCCAGATGGTCGCCAACATCCTCGGCGGCGGCGCGGTCTGCAACGCCTTCGCGAGCCAGGTCGGCGCGGAGGTCTGCGTCGTCGACGTCGGCGTGGCGGGCGAACTGCCCTCGACCCCGGGCCTGTTGCCCCGGAAGGTACGCGCGGGCACGGCGGACTTCACCACGGGCCCCGCCCTCACCCACGAGGAGGTGCTCGCCGCGATCGAGGTGGGCATCGAAACGGCGCGCGATCTGGTGGCGGCGGGCAACAAGGCGCTGATCACCGGTGAGATGGGCATCGCGAACACCACGGTCTCGGCCGCGCTCATCGCCGTCTACACAGGCCAGGACCCGGGCGAGATCACCGGCCGCGGTACGGGCATCAACGACGAGATGCACGCCCGCAAGGTAGACGTCGTACGCCGCGCCCTGGAACTCCACCAGCCGGACCCGGCGGACCCGATCGGTGTCCTGGCGGCGGTCGGCGGCCTGGAGCACGCGGCACTGGTCGGCTTCCTGCTGGGCGGCGCGTCCCTGCGCACACCGGTCATCCTGGACGGGGTGAGCGCGGGAGCGGCGGCGCTGGTAGCCAGGGCTATCGCCCCCGAAGCACTCGCGGCGTGCATCGCGGGCCACCGCAGCGCGGAACCGGGCCATGTGGCCGCCCTCAACAAGCTGGGCCTGCGCCCCCTGGTCGACCTGGACCTCCGCCTCGGCGAGGGCACGGGCGCCCTGCTGGCACTGCCGGTGGTCCAGAGTGCGGCAAGGGCGATGCACGAGGTGGCTACTTTCGACTCCGCCGGAGTAACCGAAAAGTAGCCCGCCCGGCGGTGCCCCTCGGGGTAAGCAGGGCCGCCCTGACACGGCCACGGTGCCAGGAGGGGCCGTGTCGGGGCGCTCCCCGCAGGGTGTCGAACGCAACGCGCCCGAACTTGCCGAGTACCGGAACGTTCGGCACCCGAGGAGACGCCCCGACGCGGCACCGACCCCTGTGCGGGGCCGGAAGAGCGGAGACGCCCCCGGCGGAGCGTTTTTCCCCGCCCCGCCCCTTCCCGTAACTGGGGCCAGCCCCAGACCCCGGTCCTCAAACGCCGGACGGGCTGAATGCGGCCAGAGGCGGGACTGGATGTGCCCAGAGGCGGAGAGTGGGGCTGGCCCCGGACTTGGGCCCCAAGTCCGGGCCCCAAGTCCGGGCCCCAAGTCCGGGGCCCGAGCGACCGGCCGGGCAGGATCCGCCACCGCGACCGGTCCCGGCCGCCGGTGACCTCCTCGCTCCCGGCCCGTAAGGTATTCGCTGGGGCCCGCCCCCGCCCCCACCAGCCGCTTCACCGTCGCAGCGGCGCCAGGCCCCGAGCCGCCGCACCCACCTCCCCGCCCCGAGGAGCCGCACGCCATGACCGCGCCGCACGCCGCCGCCAGCGACCCCCACCCCGCCTACCCCGTAGGACTCCGCCTCGCCGGCCGGCGCGTAGTCGTCATCGGCGGCGGCCAGGTCGCCCAGCGACGCCTCCCCGCACTCATCGCGACCGGCGCCGACATCGTCCTCGTATCGCCGACCGCCACGCCCTCCGTAGAAGCGATGGCAGAAGCGGGCGAGATCCGCTGGGAGCGCCGCCCGTACGCGGAAGGGGACCTGGCAGAGGCCTGGTACGCCCTGGTCGCGTCCAGCGACACCGCCGCCAACACGGCCGCCTCCGCCGAAGCGGAACGTACCCGCACCTGGTGCGTCCGCTCCGACGACGCCGACGCCGCCACCGCCTGGACCCCGGCCACCGGCCGCTCCGAGGGCGTGACCGTGGCCGTCCTCACCAGCGGAGGCCCGGACCCCCGCCGCACAGCCGCCGTACGCGACGCCATCGTCGAGGGCCTGCGCGACGGCACCCTCGTCGCCCCCCACCACCGCACCCGCACCCCCGGCGTCGCCCTCGTCGGCGGCGGCCCCGGCGACCCGGACCTGATCACGGTCCGCGGCCGCCGCCTCCTCGCCGAGGCGGACGTCGTCATCGCCGACCGCCTCGGCCCGCGCGACCTCCTCGACGAACTCCCGCCGCACGTCGAGGTGATCGACGCCGCGAAGATCCCGTACGGCCGTTTCATGGCCCAGGAGGCCATCAACAACGCGCTCATCGAGCACGCGAAGGCAGGCAAGGCGGTCGTACGTCTCAAGGGCGGCGACCCGTTCGTCTTCGGCCGGGGCATGGAGGAGGCGCAAGCCCTCGCCGAGGCCGGCATCCCGTGCACCGTGGTCCCCGGCATCTCCAGCTCCATCAGCGTCCCCGGCGCGGCGGGCATCCCGGTCACGCACCGAGGCGTGGCCCACGAGTTCACGGTGATCAGCGGCCACGTCGCCCCCGAGGACCCGCGGTCCCTCGTCGACTGGAAGGCGGTCGCGGGCCTGCGCGGCACGCTCGTACTCCTCATGGCCGTCGAGCGGATCGGCGCGATCGCCGAGGCCCTGACGGCGTACGGCCGCTCGCCCGAGACGCCCGTGGCGATCATCCAGGAGGGCACGATGGCGGCCCAGCGCCGCGTGGACGCGACGCTCGCGACCGTCGCCGAGAAGGCCAGGACCGAGGACGTACGCCCGCCGGCGGTCATCGTCATCGGCGAAGTGGTCACCGTAGGCCCGAACCGAGCGAAGTAACCAAGGCAAGCGGGAGCCAACGGGAACGGTAACCCGAGGTAACCCAACCCCGCCGCCCACCCATTGGCACCACACCCACGACAAGGCAGTATCACCCTGTGGCCGATCTCATCACCATCGACGACCCCGAAGACCCGCGTCTGAGCGACTACGCGGGCCTGACCGACGTCGAACTCCGGCGCAAGCGCGAACCCGCCGAGGGCCTCTTCATCGCCGAGGGCGAGAAGGTCATCAGGCGGGCCAGGCACGCCGGTTACGAGATGCGGTCGATGCTGCTGTCCGCCAAGTGGCTGGACGTCATGCGCGACGTGATCGACGAGGTCCCGGCCCCGGTGTACGCCGTGAGCCCGGACCTCGCCGAACGCGTCACCGGTTACCACGTCCACCGCGGCGCCCTCGCCTCGATGCAGCGCAAGCCGCTCCCGGCCGCCGAGGACCTGCTCGGCGGAAGCGGCCGGGTAGCGGTGTTCGAAGACATCGTCGATCACGCCAATCTCGGGGCCGCCTTCCGCAACGCGGCAGCCCTGGGGATCGACGCGATCCTGCTCAGCCCGCGTTGTGCCGACCCGCTCTACAGGAGGTCGGTGAAGGTCTCGATGGGAGCCGTCTTCCAGGTCCCGTGGACCCGGCTGGCGTCCTGGCCGAAGGACGTCGAGCTCCTGCGGTCCGCCGGGTTCACGACCGCCGCGCTCTGCCTGAGCGAGCAGTCGATCACCCTCGACGAGCTCGTCCAGCGGCAGCACGAGAAGCTGGCCCTCATCTTCGGCACCGAAGGGGTGGGGCTCACCCCTGAGGCGCTGATGGCGGCCGACGAGCATGTCCGCATCCCGATGGGCGCGGGAGTCGACTCCCTCAACGTGGCTGCCGCCTCAGCCGTCGCCTTCTACGCGACGCGGGTACGGCCGGCCTGACCCCTGACCCCTGAGCGGCTGTCGCTCAAAGAGCCACCGGGCCCTGCGGCCCCGGCCGCGTCTCCACCTCGAGCGATACGCCGAGACTCCTGGCCGGGCCCTGACACCCCTGCGCCGCCGCGATCCCCAGCGCCACCAGCAGCGTCACCACGACGAAGACGACAAGGCGCTGCCGCAGTAGCCTCGGGTTGGCCGGACGCCGCCCGCTCGATGTCGTCCTGGTCCCCGGCCTGGTCCCGGGGCGCCCGTTCGTACGGCCGCCCGTACGGCCGCCGGAACGGGTCGTGTTGCGCGCGCCCGGGGGGCGCGAACCCGTTCGCGGGGTAGAGGCGCGCGGGGCCTGCGCGCGCGGCGCGGGCGTACCCGCCGCGCGCCCCCGCTCTGTGTCCTGTTCGACGTACTCCTCGACGTACCGCTCGATGTACCGCTCCGAGAGCCGCCCGGTGGGCCGCTCATGATCGCCGCGGGGAGCGGAAGGCCTGGCCTCGCTGACTCCCTGCGCCTCCCGCGCCGCGATCTCCTTGAGCCGCATGGACAACTGAAGCGTGCTGGGCCGCTCCTCCGGGTCCTTGGCGAGGCAGGCCCGCACCAGCGGTGCGAGCGCGTCGGGTACGCCGTACAGCTGCGGCTCCTCATGCACCACGCGGTACAGCATGACCTCGGAACTGCCCTGCCCGAAGGGGGAGTCGGCGGTCGCGGCGTACGCCAGCGTGGCCCCCAGCGCGAACACGTCCGTGGCCGGTGTGACCGCAGCCCCGCGCACCTGCTCGGGGGCGAGGAAACCGGGGGAGCCGACCGCCGTACCGACATGGGTGAGGGTGCTCGCGCCGGTCGCCCAGGCGATGCCGAAGTCGATGATCCGCGGCCCCTTGGGCGACAGCAGGATGTTGGACGGCTTCAGATCGCGGTGGACGACACCCGCCTCGTGCACAGCCACCAGCCCTTCGGACAGCGCCGCCCCGATCGAGGCCACCTCCGAGGCAACCAGCGGCCCCTCGTCGACAACCTTGTCGTGCAGTGACGGTCCCGGAACGTACTGCGTCGCGAACCACGGCCGGTCCGCCTCCAGATCGGCCGCCACCAGCCGCGCCGTGCACCCGCCGCGGATCCGCCGCGCGGCGGACACCTCGCGCGCGAATCGCGACCGGAACTCCTGGTCCTCCGCCAGGTCCGGCCGGATCACCTTCAGGGCGACACGCTGGCCGCGCCGGTCGGAGCCGAGATAGACGACTCCCATGCCACCCGCCCCGAGCCGCCGGTGAAGCCTGAACGAGCCGACGACACGCGGGTCCTCGCGCCGGAGCCGCATCATCGCCATGTCCGTCCCCTACCTCTGGTGAGGCCTCCCCCACCCCGCTGCTGACCGGTCCGTCCGACGTCGCACAGCTTACGTACCTGCGGCCCGGTGTGCTCATAGGCCGCGCCCTCGCGAATCGATCGATTGTCAGTGCCGGGTGGGAAACTTGAAGAGTGGTCAGGGGGCGGCCGATCCGTCGCCTCCGGCCCGTGCGAGATCTCAATGGTCCGTCGCAGAAGGGGGATTGGATCAATGAAGGGCGATCGCGTGGAGATAGTGGTCGACGCGGGAGACACGACCCGTACGTACGAGGTGGTGGCTTCCCGGGCCGGCCGGCGGGTGGAAACGGCGGTCCGCAGGGGTGTGGTGGAAGTGAGCGAAGTCACCCGCAGCGGCTCCGTGGTGCGCACCGCGCGCTTCATGGCGACCAGGGTGCTCGCCCTGGTCGAACAGCCGGTCCCCAGGGAGGACGCCTCGGAGCACTCCGAACGTGCGACGAGCAAGCGTCCCCTCCGGGAAGACCCCCAGACGTAGGGCGCTCTCTCCACCCTGGGGAGTACGCCGCAAGGCGCTCGCTCATCCTCCGGGAGGCCCGGCAATCAGTACGCGGGCATGACGACCGGGTCCCGACGGGCCCCTAATGTTGAGGTCAAGCGGCGGGTGGAGCACTCGTCCCCCGAGGTCAGACACCCGCCGCTGCCAACAACGAAAGGAGAGGGGCCATGGCGGACACGGCATCACGAACGATGATCCGTACGCAGGGACGCAGAGCATTCGCCTCGTTCGGCAACCGTCCGTCAGGCACGCGCCACCCCCTGGTGGCGACGGCCATGGCTCTTCCCCTCGCGGCGCTGCTCGTCGTCCTCTTCGGAGGCTGGGAAGCAGTGGTCACACAGGCGTCGTCCGTGGGCGTGATGCTCGGGCGCTGAGCGGCGCCCACGGCCCGGTAGAGCGGACCGGTCCAGGACATCCGGCCATTTCAATACCCCGTGGGGACGGGGGTGCGGCGGACGACTGCGTTTGCCCGGACAGCTGGGGAGCTGTCCGGGCAACGCCTTTTCCCGTCCCGGGGTGGGGAAGAGGCCCAGCGCAGCGCGTAGGCTCCCGGGCGCACCGCACCGCGCACCCTGGGGGGACCGTGACCGTACTCGTCGCGCAAGCACTGAGCGCAGCCGCGCACGACGCCGCACCCCGCCCCCCGCGCAGCGCAACACCCACCCCCTGCCCCTGCGCCCACCCTCACATCCTGGCCGACAGGCCGGACGGCACGGTCGTACGCCACCACGATGTCGTCGCCAAGTCCCACGCTCCCGACACGGACCTCGCCGCCCTCACCGCGCGGGTGGCCATCGCCGCGGACCCACTCCTCACCGGAATCCTCCTGTCCCCCCTGCCCGTGCC
>NZ_JAGGPA010000024.1:7260-57627 GCF_018614035.1 Streptomyces sp. ISL-96 | reverse complement strand
TTTCCGACTCTATCAGACTCTCTCGTGTCCGATTCCCCGTCGGCGGGGCCGCTTTCAGGTTTCCGCTTTCGCGTTTCCCTTTCGGCGTGGTCACTACTTTAGCGGATTCCCCTTGCGGCTCATAATCGGGCCGGTGAGTCGGAATTCGGGCATGCCGAAATCGAACCCGTCAGGGAAGTCGTAGGTAGTGGTTTGGCCGCTTCGGGGTCCGCCTCGGTCGGCTCGAAAGCCCGTACCGACAGCAGTGCCCGTCTCAAGCGGCTCGGGCCACATTAGGCGTCCGCCTGGGCCACGTCAAGTTCGTCGGCGGCGTGGCGTGTGGGCCCTGAAAGGGCTCACTGTCGGATCTCCTTCGATCCAGAATCGCCAGGGGTGGTCCGCGCCTTTGCCGCCCACCCCGGTGCGTGGACCGTTCCGAACCAGGTCAGCAGGGGCTGGGGTGCCGTGCAGTACGGAGAGAGGGGACTCGGGGCCGGCGCAGAGGTCGGTGCCGTCCAGGGTGCGGTCGATGGCGAGTCCGGTGGCGAGACGGGCCGGGCCTTTGGCCAGTTCCTTGTCGCTCCGGGCCGAGAGTCGTCGCTTGCGCACCAGATCCTGGCCGCGCGTCACCTCTCCTCCTCGCAGGAGGACGCCGCTCGCGGTGTGCTCCTGGCCGCAGACCAGGTTGAGGCTGAACCACATGCCATAGATGAAGTAGACGTACGCATGACCGGGTGGGCCGAACATTGACGCGTTGCGCTGGGTCTTTCCGCGGTAGGCGTGCGATCCCGGGTCGCCCGGTCCGTCGTAGGCCTCGACCTCGGTGATGCGGAGCTCGATCGGGCCGTCGTCGGTCAGTCGTACGAGGGTGCGCCCCAGTAGGTCGGGGGCGACCTCCAGTACGGGGCGGTCGAAGAACGTCCTGGGGAGCGGCGTACGGTCGGGGTCCGTGATCATGCCCTCCGAGCGTAGTGGAAGTCGCACGTTCGGTTAGGTGGCCTTGAGGCGCACGCTTTGCCAGGGTGAGGGCCACGGAACCGGTCGTGGCGCTTCCGCGTTTGTACTGGTCAGAGTCAGAGTCAGAGTCAGAACCAAAGATCTGGGAGAAGTCATGGGCTTCAAGAAGTTGCTTGCGAGCTTGGGTGCCGGTGGCGCGTCGGTGGAGACGGTGCTGACCGAGGCGAACGTCGTGCCTGGTGGTGTGGTGCAGGGCGAGGTGCGTATCCAGGGCGGTTCGGTCGATCAGCAGATCGAGGGGCTCTCCGTCGGTCTGCAGGCGCGCGTGGAGGTCGAGGGCGGCGACCAGGAGGTCAAGCAGGACATCGAGTTCACGAAGCAGCGGCTCGGTGGCGCCTTCGAGGTCAAGGCCGGCGCCGTGCATGTCGTGCCCTTCGGGCTGGAGATTCCCTGGGAGACCCCGGTCACCAGCATCGCCGGTCAGCAGCTGCACGGGATGAACATCGGGGTGACGACCGAGCTGGAGATCGCCCGGGCCGTCGACTCGGGTGATCTGGACCCGATCAACGTGCACCCGCTGCCGGCGCAGCAGGCGATCCTGGACGCCTTCGCGCAGCTGGGCTTCCGCTTCAAGAGCGCGGACATGGAGCGCGGTCACATCCGGGGGACGCGTCAGCGGCTGCCCTTCTACCAGGAGATCGAGTTCCAGCCGCCGCAGCAGTACCGCGGGCTGAACCAGGTCGAGCTGACCTTCGTCGCGGACGACCGCGAGATGGATGTCGTCCTGGAGATGGACAAGAAGCCGGGGCTGTTCAGTGAGAGCAGCGACTCCTACCGGGCCTTCAAGGTCGGGCTGAACGACTTCCAGGGAACCGACTGGGTCGCCTACCTCAACCAGTGGCTTGCGCAGGTCGGCGGTCAGCGCAACTGGCTCTAGGCTCGGGGGCCGTCAGGTAGCAGCAACAGTTCACATCGGAGGTCCAGACGTGTCCGAGGCAAAGAGCCCGCCGCTTCCCCATGACTTCCATCCGCCCGTGCCCTCGTTCACCGTGGTGAGTGAGGATGTCGCGGATGGGGCGGTGTTGAAGGACGCCCAGGTGTACGCGGCCGGCAATACGTCGCCCCACTTGCGGTGGGAGGGGTTTCCCGCCGGGACGAAGAGCTTTGCCGTGACGTGTTTCGATCCCGACGCGCCTACCGGCAGCGGGTTCTGGCACTGGACCGTGTTCGACATTCCGGCGTCGGTGACGGAGCTGCCGGCCGGAGCGGGCAGCGGGAAGTTCGAGGGGCTGCCGCCGGGCGCCGTTCAGGTCCGTAACGACTACGGGTCGAAGGACTTCGGCGGGGCGGCGCCGCCGGCCGGCGAGCGGCACCGCTATGTGTTCACCGTCTACGCGGTGGACACGGAGAAGCTCGGTCCTGACGCCGACGCCTCCCCCGCCGCTGTGGGATTCAACCTCCGGTTCCACACGCTCGGGCGTGCGCAGCTGGTCGCCGAATACGAGGCTCCCGCGGTGAGTTGAGCGTTCACTTTCTGTTTGCCCGTCCCTGGTCTTGGAAGAGATCAGGGACGGGCATCTTTTTTATTGCGTTGTCCATCTCGGTGTGCCCGGTCAGAGTTGATCCAAGTCCGCCATGAGGTGGGCCGGCGCAGGGAGGGTGGGCGGGATGCGGGACACGCTGGTACTGAACGCGAGCTTCGAGCCGCTGTCTACGGTGACACTGAACCGGGCGGTGGTGCTTGTCCTGACGGACAAGGCCGTCGTCGAACAGGCCCACCCCGGTCTGCGGATGCGTGCGGCCGCCGTGGAGCTTCCGGTGCCGCAGGTGATCAGGCTGTGCCGTTATGTCCGGGTGCCCTTCCGAAGACAGGCACCGTGGTCGCGGCGCGGTGTGCTGATACGGGACCAGCACCGGTGCGCGTACTGCGGGCGGCGGGCCACCACCGTCGACCACGTGGTGCCGAGGGCTCAGGGCGGCGGGGACGGCTGGCTGAATACGGTGGCGTCCTGCGCGGAGGACAACCACCGTAAAGCGGACCGTACGCCGGACGAGGCGGGGATGCCGCTGCTGCGCACGCCGTTCGTACCCTCGCCCGCCGACGCGATGCTGCTGGCGCTGGGGGCGGATGAGCGGTCGGCGCTGCCGGAGTGGCTGGCGCAGTCCGCGTAGCGATCAGTAAAGGCCCGCCTTCGTTGTTCGGGGGCGGGCTTCTGTGGGTCAGCGCAGCAGGAGCTGGACGATCGCTACCGTGCCTACGGCCACGATCAGTGCGCGCAGGGCGGGCGCGGGCAGGCGGCGGCCGATCTTGGCGCCGAGCTGGCCGCCGAGGGTGGAGCCGACCGCGATGAGGGCCACGGCGGTCCAGTCGAATTCCGCGGCGAAGAGGAAGAAGGTCGCGGCGATGGTGTTGACGACGGCGGCGAGGACGTTCTTGGTGGCGTTCAGGCGTTGCAGGGTGTCGGTGAGCAGCATGCCCATCAGGGCGACGTAGATGATTCCCTGGGCCGCGGTGAAGTAGCCGCCGTACACGCTGGCGAGGAGGAGGCCGGTGATGAGGAGCGGGCCGCCGTCGGCGTCGGTGCGGGTGCCGTTGCGTTCACGGCGGCGCTGCACGGCCTTGGTGATACGGGGTTGCAGGATCACCAGGACAAGGGCGAGGCCGACCAGGACCGGCACGATCGTTTCGAAGGCGGTCGGTGGGAGTGCGAGGAGCAGTACGGCCCCGCAGAGGCCTCCGACGGCGCCGGCCGCGCTCAGGCGCAGGATGCGGCGGCGCTGGCCGGTGAGTTCCTTGCGGTAGCCGATGGCGCCGCTGATGGAGCCGGGGATCAGGCCGAGGGCGTTGGAGACGGTCGCGGTGACCGGCGGCAGGCCGGTGGCGAGCAGGACCGGGAAGGTGATGAGGGTTCCGGAACCGACGATGGTGTTGATGGTCCCGGCGCCCACGCCCGCGGCGAAAACGGCGAGCATCTCCCAGATGGTCACGGTGTGTCCCTGCTCCTGTGCATGATCGGTGCTTGGTGCACCGATCATGCACGACCGCAGGCCCGCGTCAGTCGATGGGGGGGTCCTGGCGGCGTTCCTGGCCGGTGCTGAAGCCGGGGGCCCCGCCGGGGAAGTTGCCGAAGGCGCCGCTGAGGCCCTTGAGTGCGTCGCCGATCTCGCTCGGCACGATCCAGAGCTTGTTGGCGTCGCCCTCGGCGATCTTCGGGAGCATCTGGAGGTACTGGTACGCGAGGAGCTTCTGGTCGGCGTCGCCGGCGTGGATGGACTCGAAGACCGTACGGATGGCCTGGGCCTCGCCCTCGGCGCGCAGTGCGGATGCCTTGGCCTCACCCTCGGCGCGCAGGATCGCGGACTGCTTCTCACCTTCCGCGGTGAGGATCGCGGACTGCCTGATGCCCTCGGCGGTGAGGATCGCGGCGCGCTTGTCGCGGTCGGCGCGCATCTGCTTCTCCATCGAGTCCTGGATGGAGGTGGGCGGCTCGATCGCCTTGAGCTCGACGCGGTTGACGCGGATGCCCCACTTGCCGGTGGCCTCGTCGAGGACACCGCGCAGCGCCGCGTTGATCTCCTCGCGGGAGGTCAGGGTCCGCTCCAGGTCCATGCCACCGATGATGTTGCGCAGCGTGGTGACGGTGAGCTGCTCGATCGCCTGGATGTAACTGGCGACTTCGTACGTCGCGGCGCGGGCGTCGGTGACCTGGTAGTAGATGACGGTGTCGATGTTGACGACCAGGTTGTCCTGGGTGATCACCGGCTGGGGCGGGAAGGGCACGACCTGTTCGCGGAGGTCGATCCGGTTGCGGATCGAGTCGATGAACGGGACGACGATGTTCAAACCGGCGTTGAGGGTGCGCGTGTAGCGGCCGAAGCGTTCAACGATGGCGGCGCTGGCCTGCGGGATGACCTGGATCGTCTTGATCAGGGCGATGAATACCAGCACCACCAGAATGATCAGGACGATGATGACGGATGACATCGCGTTTCCCGTGCCCTTCGTGTTGTGCTTCTCGGGAGAGACTGAGATCTGATGATCAATCTTCCCAGAACGCCGGTCGGTGTGCGGGGTGTTCGGCTTACCTGGCCGGGTTGCGTCGGGCTACATCACTACCGCTGTCGCTCCGTCGATCTCGACTACGTCGACCTGCTGGCCGGGTTCGAAGCTCTGGCTCGCGTCGAGGGACCGCGCGGACCACACCTCGCCCGCGAGTTTGATCCGGCCGCCGCTGCCGTCGACCCGTTCCAGTACCACCGCCTGACGGCCCCTTAGCGCGTCTATGCCGGTGCGGTGTTCGGGCCGGTCGGAGCGGTGGCGGGCCGCTATCGGGCGTACAACCGCGATGAGCGCGACCGAGACCGCGGCGAAGACCAGTACCTGGGCGACGATTCCGCCGCCCAGGCCCGCTGTTACGGCGCCGGCGACCGCGCCCGCCGACAGCATTCCCAACTCGGGCATCGCGGTCACCACGAGCGGAATTCCCAGCCCGACAGCGCCGATCAGCCACCACACCCATGCGTCGATGTCCACATGGTCATGGTAGGTGCGGGGAGTCTTCGCGGACAGGGCGCGGACGTGGTGCGGGCGTTGCCGCGGGATGTCAGGCGAGTGGCAGGCCCTGCGCCGTCCAGCGGTCGGACCTGCGCTCGACGACGAGCGGGAGGCCGAAGCACAG
The DNA here is from genome assembly GCF_018614035.1 of Streptomyces sp. ISL-96. GTDB lineage: Bacteria > Actinomycetota > Actinomycetes > Streptomycetales > Streptomycetaceae > Streptomyces. The sequence continues at coordinate 52,012 of NZ_JAGGPA010000024.1, read as the reverse complement.
GGAGAGGTTGCGGGAGGTCAGTTCCGTCTCGACGGGACCCGCGGCGAGGACCTTGCCCTGCCGGATCATGAGGACGTGGGTGAAGCCGGGGGCGATCTCCTCGACATGGTGCGTAACCATGATCATCGAGGGTGCGTACGGGTCACGGGCGAGGCGGCCGAGGCGGCGGACGAGGTCTTCGCGCCCACCGAGGTCGAGACCGGCGGCGGGCTCGTCGAGGAGCAGCAGCTCGGGGTCGGTCATCATCGCGCGGGCGATCATCGTGCGCTTGCGCTCGCCCTCGGAGAGCGTGCCGAACTTCCGGTGGAGGAAGTCGGTCATGCCGAGGCGGTCGAGGAAGGCGCGGGCGCGCTGCTCGTCGACCTCGTCGTAGTTCTCGTGCCAGGTGGCGGTCATGCCGTACGCGGCGGTGAGCACCGTCTGGAGGACGGTCTGGCGCTTGGGCAGCTTGTCGGCCATCGCGATGCCGGCCATGCCGATGCGCGGGCGGAGCTCGAATACGTCGGTGCCGGGGCTGCCGAGCGTCTCGCCGAGGACCTTGGCGCTGCCGGTGGACGGGAAGAGGTAGCTGGAGGCGACGTTCAGCAGGGTGGTCTTGCCGGCGCCGTTCGGGCCGAGGATGACCCAGCGCTCGCCCTCCTTGACCGACCAGGAGACGTCTTCCACCAGAGCGCGTCCGTCGCGGACCACGGATACGTCCACCAGCTCCAGTACATCGCTCATGAGCGCGTTGTCTCCCCATGCAGTCTCGAGAATGTCGGGCGTGCCTGGAGGCACAGCTCCAGGGGAAAACCTACGCCACCGGTCGAGTGATCCGGTTGGTAGGTCCGTTGCCTAGGCTGGGGGCATGCTTTCCGAACCTCGCTCAGGACGACTGGCCGCATGGGGAAATGCCCTTTTGGCCGGACTTGCTTCGCCGGATCATGTCGCGCTCGCCATTGTCGGGGAGGACGCGGTGCACCGGGTGGAAGGTGTCCCCGGGGAGGCGGGGCCGGTCGGGCTCACGCTGGCCCTGGGGCGGCTTCGTGCGCTGGGTGTGACCGGCTTCCGGGTCGCGCTGCCCGCGCCCGGGCATCCGCTGGGGCTCAGCGGGCCGCCGGAGTTCAACGCTCGGGCGCTGGAGGCGGAGGAGGCCGTGGTCTGCTCGGGGGCGGCGGTGGGGCTGGTGCCGGAGGTGTACGAGGTGGGGCCGGCCGGGGATGTGCGGGTTGAGGTGACCTGGCACTGCCTGGCCGTACGGGAGGCGCCGCCCGCCGACGTGCCCTCGCTCGGGGAGGCGGAGCGGGAGCTCGCGGAGGGGCTTCGGGACGCGACGGCGGTGCTGTCGCGGCTGGACGTGGCCGGGTCGGGGCCGGTGGCGGAGGCGGCGCTGGACGCGTACCGGGCGCGGGCCGAGGCGGGCCGCGAGGTGCTGGCGCCCGGGTATCCGCCGCGTGCGGTACGGGTGTTGGAGCTGGCGCAGCGGGTGGGGCTGCTGATCTCGCTGGCGTACGAGAACGGGCACGGGGGTGCGGTGAGTGCGTCCGAGATGGCGGGCCGGGGGGAGGCGCTGCGGCCGGTGGAGCGGGTGGCGCGGCGGGCTCAGGTGGCGGCGTACAACGCGTGGGTGGAGGAGCGGGAGCGGGGGCGGTGAGGGGCCCCGCTTGAAAGCAGTACGCGACCGGCCCCCAGGCGCTGTGCGCCTGGGGGCCGGTGGTCACCGCTCGACCGAGGCCGGTCAGTGGTTGATGGCGTGGTTCCCGAAGGCCGGGTTGAGGGCGCCGATGACGTTGACGGTGTTGCCGGAGGCGTTCACCGGGACGTGGACCGGGACCTGGACCAGGTTGCCGGAGCCGACGCCCGGCGAGTGGACGGCCTTGCCCTGGGCCTGCGCACCGCTGTCGGTGGCGGAGGCAACACCGGCTCCGGCGGCGATGAGGCCGCCCGCGACCATGGTGACGGCAGCGGCCTTCTTCAGGTTCTTCACTTCAGGATCCTCCTAGACGTCGCTGCGGCCAGCCGCCGCAGCACGCCATGAAGAACGTCCCGGAGTCGATCAGGATGCGCCATGTGGGGGACATACACCCGACGGTATGAATCTCGGACCGGACGTAGACCGTCCGATTAACCCGTAATCCCATGTCGGACGGCCCACAGGGCCGCCTGGGTGCGGTCGGAGAGATCCAGCTTCATCAGGATGTTCGAAACATGCGTCTTGACGGTCTTCTCGGAGAGGACCAGGGTGCGGGCGATCTCCCGGTTGGAGCGGCCGTCGGCGATCAGCGTCAGCACCTCCCGCTCCCGTTCGGTGAGCGTGCTCCCCCGGCCCGTGCCGCTGTTCGTTTCGTCCTGGGACAGCAGGGCCTCCGCCACCTCCGGCTGGAGGAGGACGTGGCCCGCGTGTACGGAGCGGATGGCGCCGGCCAGGGCGTCCGGGTCCACGTCCTTGTAGACGTAACCCGAGGCACCGGCGCGCAGGGCGGGGACGACGGTGCGCTGCTCGGTGAAGCTGGTGACGATCAAGACCTTGGCGGGGTTGGCCAGCTCGCGGAGTTTGCGGAGTGCGTCGATGCCGTCTGTGCCCGGCATCTTGATGTCCATGAGTACGACGTCGGGGCGGAGCTCCTCGGCCCGGTCCACGCCCTCGGCGCCGTCGCCGGCCTCGCCGACGACCTCGATGTCGTCCTGGATCTCCAGGAAGGTGCGCAGGCCCCGGCGTACGACCTGGTGATCGTCGACGAGTAGTACGCGGATGCCGTTCTTCGCCGGTCGTGCGGCCGCCTCAGCCACCGGGGACCTCCATCTCGATCGTGGTGCCCTTGCCGGGCGCCGATTCCACGGTGAGTGTGCCGCCCGCGCCGCCGGCGCGGTCGCGCATCGAGACCAGGCCGAGGTGGCGGCCCGCTCTTCGTACGGTCTTCGGGTCGAAGCCGCTGCCGTCGTCCCTGACCTTCAGGCGGGCGCCCTGGCCGCTCTTTTCCAGTACGACGTCGACGTGGGCCGCGCCGGAGTGGCGCAGCGCGTTGTGCAGTGCCTCCTGGGCGACCCGCAGGAGGGCTTCCTCCTGGGCGGCGGGCAGTGCCCGTACGCCCAGGCTGTGGAAGGTGACCCTGGCCGTGTGGGCGCGGTCCATGACCTGGATCTGGGTGCGCAGGGTCGCGATGAGGCCGTCCTCGTCGAGGGCGGCGGGGCGGAGCTCGACGACCGCGGCGCGCAGTTCGTCGGCCGCCTCGGCGGCGAGTGCGGCCACCTGCTGGAGTTCGCCCTTGGCGCGGGCCGGGTCGCGGTCGACGAGGGCGGCGGCGGCCTGGGCGGTGAGGCGCAGGGAGAAGAGCTTCTGGCTCACGGCGTCGTGGAGCTCGTGCGCCAGGCGGGAGCGTTCCTCGGCGATGGTGAGCTCGCGGCTGCGCTCGTACAGACGGGCGTTGGTTAGGGCGATCGCGGCGTGCTGGGCGAGCATGCCGAGCAGTTCCTCGTCCTCCTCGGTGAAACCGCAGACGCCGTCGGGCTTGGGGCAGCGCTTGTTGGCGAGGAAGAGCGCGCCGATGACTTCGTCGCCGTCGCGGATGGGCAGGCCCAGGAAGTCGGACATCTCGGGGTGCGCGGAGGGCCAGCCCTCGAAGCGCGGGTCCTTGCGTACGTCGGCGAGGCGCTCGGTGGCGGCGCCGTGCAGCATCGCGGCGAGGATGCCGTGCTGGCGGGGCAACGGGCCGATGGCCTTCCACTGCTCGTCGCTGACGCCGTCGACCACGAACTGGGCGAAGCCGCCGTGGTCGTCGGGGACGCCCAGGGCGGCGTACTCGGCGTCGAGCAGCTCGCGGGCTGAGGCGACGATCGTCTTGAGGACGTCGCGCACCTCCAGGTGCCGGCTCATGGCGAGCAGCGCGGTGCTGACGGCCGTCAGGCCGGCGCGGGGGGACGGTGTCTCCCCTGCTCGAACGCGGTTGAGAGCGTCGGGATGGCTCATGTGGTCACCGTACCGGCGGGGTCTGACAGTCGTATCCGACCTGGGGAGGCCTGCGCTCAGGACGCAGGGCGTAGGTCGAAATGCCCTGGTGCGGGCGACGCGCGACTGAGGTGCGGGGCGGGGGCGGGTTCCTACGTTGGGGGCACCGATGCGGTGTGGTGCGACGTAGATGTAAAGGGGACGGTTGTCATGCCGGTTGCGATCATCACGGGGGCTTCGAAGGGGTTGGGGCGGGCGCTGGCGACGGCGCTCGCGGAGCGGGGCTGGGATCTGGTGCTGGATGCCAGGACCGGTCCCGTACTGGAGGACGCGGCGCGGGAGGCGCGTAAGTACGGGACGCGTGTGGTGGCCGTGGCCGGTGATGTCACCGACGCCGCGCACCGGGCGGAGCTGGTGGCTGCCGCGCGGGGGCTGGGCGGACTGGATCTGCTGGTGAACAACGCGAGCGCGCTGGGTGCGGAGCCGCTCGTACGGCTGGAGGACCTGCCGGTGGAGGGGCTGCGGGCCGCGCTGGAGACGAACGTGGTGGCGGCGCTCGGTCTCGTACGGGAAGCACTGCCGCTGCTGCGGGCGGCCGGGGGCGGCGTGCACGGGGAGGGGGGCGGCCCTGGTGGCGCGGTCGTCTCGGTGAGTTCGGACGCGGCGGTGGAGGCGTATGAGACGTGGGGCGGGAACGGGGCTTCGAAGGCGGCCCTCGACCACCTGTCGGCGGTGCTGGCGGCGGAGGAGCCGGGGCTGCGCGTGTGGGCGGTCGACCCGGGCGACATGCGGACGGATCTGTACGCGGCGGCAGTACCGGACGACGCCGCGCGGCGGCCGGAGCCGGCGTCTGTGGTCCCGGCGTTTCTGCGGCTGCTCGACGTACGGCCACGGCCCGCGAGCGGGCGTTATACGGCGTCGGCGCTGCTGGAGCTGGAGGCCGGCCGATGAGGGACGCGAGCGCCGCGTCGGGGCGGCCGGCGGTGGGCGTGGGCGCTGGGGCGGCGGAAGCCGGTGCAGGGGGGACAGGGCTCGGGCTGCGTCCGCGCAGGGCCCCGGAGGTGGGCGGGGCGGTGGTGGAGGGGTTCGCGGTGCCGGGGGAGCTGGCGGCGCGGGTGCCCGCTGAGGAGCGTGGTGCGGGGCGGGACGATGTGCGGCTGCTCGTTTCGCGGGGTACCGAGGTCTCGCACCACGCCTTCCGCGAGCTGCCGGGGCTGCTGCGGGCCGGAGACGTGCTCGTGGTGAATACGTCGGCCACGCTGCCGGCAGCGGTGGACGGACGGGTGGAGGCGGCCGCCGGCCGTGGGGCCGGCGAGCGGCTCGTAGTGCATTTCTCCACCCTTGGGGACGATCGGCGCTGGGCCGTCGAGCTGCGCACTCCTGAGGAGACGGGGGCCACGCTGCCCCATCCCGGCGGGCCCGCCGGGACCGTGGTGCGGCTGCCCGGGGATGGGCGGCTGGTGCTGGAGGAGCCTGTCGGGGCGGACGGGGAGCGGTTGTGGTGGGCGCGGGTGTCTGCAAGGGATGTGCCGGGGCTGCTGCGGCGGTACGGGCGCCCCATCCGGTACGGGTATACGGAGCGGGACCAGCCGCTGGCGGCGTACCAGACGGTCTTCGCCCTGCCGTCCCCCGACGGCGGGGGCTCGGCGGAGATGCCGAGTGCGGGGCGGCCCTTCACGGCGGCGTTGGTGGCGGAGCTGGTGAGCCGGGGGGTGCAGTTCGCGCCGCTCACCCTCCATACGGGGGTCGCCTCGGCCGAGGCGCACGAGCCGCCGTACCCGGAGCGCTTCGAGGTGACCCCCGCCACGGCGGGGGTCGTCAATGCGGCGCGCGCCGGCGGTGGGCGCATCGTCGCGGTCGGGACGACGGCGGTGCGGGCGCTGGAGTCGGCGGCCGGGGCCGACGGGGTAGTGCGGGAGGCGGCGGGGTGGACCGGGCTCGTGGTCACACCGGAGCGCGGCGTCCATGTCGTGGACGGACTGCTGACCGGGCTGCACGAGCCGCAGGCGTCACATCTGCTGATGCTGGAGGCGGTCGCCGGGCGGGCCGCTCTGCGCCGCGGATACGCCGAGGCGCTGAGGCATCGCTACCTCTGGCACGAGTTCGGCGACGTACACCTCCTCCTCCCGGAGCAGACGTAAAAAGGGCGCTCACGCTGAGCATCGCAGGAGCAACTATTGGTGAGTTCGTTACGTGCCCGATGTGAGCCCGCGCATAGGACACACATCACTTACGAAGGGCCGTAGTTGATGAATAAGGGGCGTATGGGCTGGGTATCACCCCGCGCCAGGCACTTGTGCGAGGGCATACGTCCACTACCGGGGATCGTACGTCACACCTTTGCCACAGGATTTTGCGGACGCTAACAATGGCTGCCGTCGCACCGACTCTGCGGCTTCCGCTACTTGAAGAGGTACGTCTGCATGTCCGCGTCTCGCACCCCTGGCTATAGCCGCCTGAACAAGAACCACAAGTTCTCGATCGCTGGTGTCGCCGCTCTCGGCGCCGCCGCCCTCACGTTCTCGCTTGTCCCCAGCAACGCGTCGGCCGAGGCCGACACGCACGCTGTCGACGCCGTCGCCCCGGTGGCGTGGGCCGCGGCCGCCGACAGCGCGCAGGCCAAGACAGTGCACACGAGCATCACGCAGCAGCAGGTCGGCGCCGACAAGGTGGCCAAGGCTGTGGCCGAGGCGCGGGCGAAGGCCGACGCGAAGGCCAAGGCCGACGCCCAGGCGAAGGCCGCGGCCGCCGCGAAGGCCAAGGCTGACGCCCAGGCCAAGGCGGACGCGAAGAAGCGCGCCGACGAGCGCGCGGCCGCGAGCCGCGCCGCCGCGCGCAAGCCGGTTTACGCCAACAACCTCGACGGCTGGATCCGTGAGGCGATGGCCATCATGAAGAAGCACAACATCCCCGGCTCCTACGAGGGCATCCACCGCAACATCATCCGCGAGTCCTCCGGAGACCCGCGCGCGATCAACAACTGGGACATCAACGCCATCAACGGCATCCCGTCAAAGGGCCTGCTCCAGGTCATCAAGCCGACCTTCGACGCTTACCACGTCCCGGGCACGAAGCACGACCAGTACGACCCGGTCGCCAACATCGTCGCCGCCTGCAACTACGCGGCCGACCGCTACGGCTCCATGGACAACGTCAACAGCGCCTACTGAGCCTGACGTCCGAGAGCGTGCGAAAGGGCGGCACCCCCGTGGGTGCCGCCCTTCAGCGTGTCCGGTGCCGTTACTTGCGCATGACCTCCGGCTCGTGGCGGCGCAGCAGGCGCACCACGACGAAGCCGCAGAAGATGCCGATCCCGAGCAGTACGCCCATGTCGAGCACCCACTGGCCGGCGCTGTGCTCCCACAGCCCGTCGAGATTGAGCGGGTCCCACGGCATGGTGACGTTGAGCTGCGCCGTGGTGCCGAGGGCCGCGACGGCCCAGCGTGACGGCATCAGCCAGGCGACCTGCTCGATGCCGGGGCTGTCGTGGAGCTGGAAGAGGACACCGGTGAAGACGACCTGGATGATCGCGAACATGACCAGCAGCGGCATGGTCTTCTCGGCGGTCTTCACCAGGGCGGAGATGATCAGGCCGAACATCATCGACGTGAATCCGAGCGCGCTGATGACGATCGTCATCTCGACGACCGGATACTCCTCGAAGATCACGCCCTCGGTCGGCAGCTTCGAGCGGGCGCCGAAACCGATCGCCGCGATGATCATGCCCTGCAGGGCGGTGATCAGTCCGAGGACGATGACCTTGGACATGAGGTACGCGGAGCGGGACAGGCCGGTGGCCCTTTCCCGCTCGTAGATGACCCGTTCCTTGATCAGCTCACGCACGGAGTTGGCGGCGCCCGAGAAGCACGCGCCGACCGCGAGGATCAGCAGGATCGTACCGACGTCCTTGTTGACCAGCCTGTTCTTCTCCGGTCCGAAGCCGAGGCCGCTGTCCGCCGGGATCACCGTGCTGACGATTCCCAGCACCGCCGGGAGGATCAGCATGAGACCGATGAAGCCCTTGTCGGACACGATGACCGACACATAGCGGCGTATCAGGGTCCACAGCTGGGAGCCCCAGCTCTGCGGCTTGGGCGGGCGCATCTGCTGGGCGGGCGGCATGTGTACGGGCTGCGCGGCGACGGCGTCGATGTCCGCGGCGTACATCTGGTAGTGCTGGGAGCCGCGCCAGCGGCCCGCCCAGTCGTAGTCGCGGTAGTTCTCGAAGGCGGAGAACACGTCGGCCCAGGTGCTGTAGCCGAAGAAGTTCAGGGCCTCCTCGGGCGGGCCGAAGTAGGCGACGCTGCCGCCGGGCGCCATGACGAGGAGCTTGTCGCAGATCGCGAGCTCGGCCACGGAGTGGGTGACGACGAGGACCGTACGGCCGTCGTCGGCGAGGCCGCGCAGCAGCTGCATGACGTCGCGGTCCATGCCCGGGTCGAGGCCGGAGGTCGGCTCGTCGAGGAAGATCAGCGACGGCTTGGTCAGCAGCTCCAGGGCCACGGAGACGCGCTTGCGCTGGCCACCGGAGAGGGAGGTGACCTTCTTCTCCTTGTGGATGTCCAGCTTGAGCTCGCCGAGGACCTCGTTGATGCGCTGCTCGCGCTCGGCCTCCGTGGTGTCCGCGGGGAAGCGGAGCTTGGCGGCGTACTTGAGGGCCTTCTTGACGGTCAGTTCCTTGTGCAGGATGTCGTCCTGCGGGACCAGACCGATGCGCTGGCGAAGCTCGGCGAACTGCTTGTAGAGATTGCGGTTGTCGTAGAGGACGTCGCCCTGGTTGGCGGGCCGGTAGCCGGTGAGCGCCTTGAGCAGGGTGGACTTGCCGGAGCCGGAGGGGCCGATGACGGCGATGAGCGACTTCTCCGGTACGCCGAAGGAGACGTCCTTGAGGATCTGCTTGCCGCCGTCGACCGTGACCGTGAGGTGGCGGGCGGAGAAGGAGACCTCACCGGTGTCGACGAACTCTTCGAGACGGTCGCCCACCAGGCGGAAGGCGGAGTGGCCGACGCCGACAATGTCGGCCGGGCCGAGCAGCGCGGTGCCGGACTTGGGGATCGGCTGGCCGTTGACGTACGTACCGTTGTGGCTGCCGAGGTCGCGGATCTGGAACCGGCCGTCGGGTGTGGCGGTGAACTCGGCGTGGAGGCGGGAGACCTGGAGGTCGGAGACGACCAGCTCGTTCTCCAGCGCACGGCCGATCCGCATCACGCGGCCCATGGCCACGTGGTGGAACGTCGTCGGGCTGCGGTCGCCGTACACCGGCGGAGCCCCCGCGACACCGCCGGCCGGGGCGCCGCCCTGGCCTCCTTGCTGGTGGGGCACTTGCGGCTGGTGGGGTGCCGGCTGCCATGCCTGTTGGGGCTGGTTCGGCTGAGGCTGGTGCGGCTGGTGCGGTGCCTTGGCCGCCCAGTCGGGTGCGCCCTGCTGCTGCGGTGCCGGCTGGTGCGGTGCCTGCCGCTGGGCAGCCATGGCGCCCTGCCCGCTGGGCACCCCCGCGCCGGACAGGCTCAGCCGCGGACCGTCGGTGGCGTTGCCCAGGTGCACGGCGGAGCCGGGGCCGATCTCCATCTGGTGGATCCGCTGGCCCTGCACGTACGTGCCGTTGGTGCTGCCGTGGTCCTCGATGACCCAACTGCGGCCGCCCCAGCTGACGGTGGCATGCCGCCACGAGACCCTGGCGTCGTCGATCACCAGGTCACCCTGCGGATCACGCCCGAGGGTGTACGACCGGGACGGATCGAGCGTCCAGGTCCTTCCATTCAATTCCAGTACGAGTTCCGGCACTCCGCGCCCCACTAGTTGTCCCCCGAGCTACCCCCGTCGCAGGGAGTCTAGGGATGCTGAACATCGGGAGGAACTATTTCAGGCCCAGTCCCGAATTAGAAAGTCGAGCCCCGTGACCACCGCACAGGGACTGCCCGTTGACGCGGGAGAAATACCTCCGGAGGGTGGTAAGCACGCATGAGTACGTACGGATCATGCGCGAATAGAACAACTTAGGACAATTCCGCACGGATCGGGGGGGCCTGATAAGTGCGAGCGGCAATAGCGGCGTGCGGTGGGGCGATGTACTGCTCGCCTCTATTGCCGCGGTGAGCTGGGCGTTGACGGGCATGGCCGGCGTGGCCTCCCTCGGGCTTCTCTGCTGGGCGCGGATTCGGCGGGGTCGCTCGGGCCGATGACCGCGGCTGTTGTGGTCCTGGGGGCGGGTGGTTCGGTCAGTCCGTCCGGCGACGTCCCGGCGTTCGGCCTCGAAGGCGCGGAGGCGACGACCTCCGTCGATATCACGCCACTTGGAGTGGGGCTGGCCGGTGCGCTCCTTCTCTCTTTCTTCTTCCTGCGGTCCCTGCGCGGTGCGGGAAAGGAGATGCGCTGGGGCCCGGTCTCGGGCTCGACCAGGTGCCGGGCGGCGACGCTCCGGGTGGGATCGGAGGGCTGCTGCCCGACGGGCTGGCCGACCTCGCGGACGCCAAGGCGTCGGTCGGCTTCAGCGTCAACGCCGGAGAGTCGCTGGTGGGCGCGGCGTGCTGGGTGCTCGGGGTGCTGGTCGTCGCGCTGCCGGCGTCGCGTCGTACGCCGCTGCCGCGCGGGTGGGAAGCGGCGCACCGGGTCGTACGGCCGGCCGCGTCCGCTCTGGTCACGGTGCTCGTGGTCGCGGTCTCGCGGGGCTCGCCGCGGCGGCGTACGCGGCGCTCGGGGACCCCGGGGGCGACCATCCGAAGCGGATCGCGGGTGCGGCGCTGCTCGGCGCGCCCAACGGGGTGTGGCTGGGGATCCCGCTCGGGCTGCTCGTGCCGTGGGACGGCCGGGTGACGGGCGGGTGTGGCTGCTGGGCGTCGCGGTCGCGGTGATGATGCTGTACGCCGGGGTGCTCACGGCGGCGCGCACGCCTCGGGGGCGCGGCGCGCGCCTTTCGGTGGCGAGGTTCGCGAGGCGGTGCGCGGCGCGGCTGGGGGTGGCGACTGGGGTCGCGCTGCCGCTGCTGGTGTGGCTGACCGGCGTATCGGCGGATGCGTCCCTGTCGGTGCTGGGGTCGACGCGTTCGGCGCGGGGATCGAGCTGCACGGGAGCGTGCCGATGGCCGTACTGCTGGGTGCGGTCTGGGGGGCGGGTGCGGGGGGCTCGGGGGCGCTGCTGGCGTGTGCGACGGGGGCGGCGGGGGTCAGGTGGCCGCGCCGCGTATCGGCCGTCGCACCGGGATACGAATCCGCCACCGGGGCCGGGACGCGGCCGGTGCCTCCGCCCGCTCCTCCGGAGGAGGGCCCGCCGCCGGGATGGCGGCGGTGACCGGTCCCTGCGGGGCTTTCCCCTACCCGCCCCTTCCCGAACCGGGGCGCTGCCCCAGACCCCGGTCCTCAAGCGCCGGACGGGCTGGATGGGGCGTCCGGCGATTGAGGACACACCTGGAGGGTGTCCGGTCCTCGGGACAGGAGGTGAGCGGGGGAAGGGGGCCGGATACGGTAGAGGCATCATGAGCGCTTCCCAGCCCAGTCAGCCCAGCCCGTCCCCTGACGCTGCCCCCACCCTTCTCGTCAAGATCTTCGGGAAGGACCGTCCCGGGATCACCGCCGGGCTCTTCGACACGCTTGCCGCCTACTCCGTCGACGTCGTCGACATCGAGCAGGTCGTCACCCGTGGCCGCATCGTCCTGTGCGCCCTCGTCACCGAGCCGACCGTGAGCACCGCAGGTGACCTGCGTGCCACCGTGCACAGCTGGGCCGACTCCCTCAGGCTCCAGGCCGAGATCATCTCGGGTACGGGCGACAACCGGCCGCGCGGCAGCGGGCGTTCGCATGTCACCGTGCTCGGGCACCCCCTCACCGCCGAGTCGACCGCCGCCATAGCGGCCACTATCACCTCGACCGGCGGCAACATCGACCGCATCTTCCGACTGGCCAAGTACCCGGTCACCGCGGTGGAGTTCGCCGTCTCCGGTACGGAGACCGAGCCCCTGCGCACCGCGCTCGCGCTGGAGGCCGCCGAGCTCGGTATCGACGTGGCCGTGGTGTCGGCAGGGCTGCACCGACGCGCCCAGCGGCTCGTCGTGATGGACGTGGATTCCACGCTCATCCAGGACGAGGTCATCGAGCTGTTCGCGGCGCACGCCGGCTGCGAGGACAAGGTCGCCGAGGTGACCGACCGGGCGATGCGCGGCGAGCTGGACTTCGAGCAGTCGCTGCACGCGCGCGTCGCGCTGCTCGCCGGGCTCGACGCCGACGTCGTCGACAAGGTGCGGCAGGAGGTGCGGCTCACTCCCGGCGCCCGCACCCTGATCCGTACACTCAAGCGGCTCGGCTACCAAGTGGGCGTCGTCTCCGGCGGGTTCACGCAGGTCACGGACGACCTGAAGGAGCGGCTCGGGCTGGACTTCGCGTCCGCCAATACGCTGGAGATCGTCGACGGAAAGCTCACCGGCCGCGTCATCGGCGAGGTCGTGGACCGTGCGGGCAAGGCCCGGCTGCTGCGCCGCTTCGCCGCCGAGGCGGGCGTACCGCTCTCCCAGACCGTCGCGATCGGTGACGGTGCGAACGATCTCGACATGCTGAACGCGGCCGGCCTCGGTGTCGCTTTCAATGCCAAGCCCGTCGTGCGCAGGGCCGCCGACACCGCCGTGAATGTGCCGTTCCTGGACACCGTGCTGTATCTGCTCGGCATTACCCGTGAAGAGGTCGAGGCTGCCGACGGCCTCACTGAGTGAGTGCGTGAGTCTGGGCCCCGGCGCGGCATTCGCGCCGGGGCCTCGTGCTCAGTCGTGCGGGGCCCAGTAGTCGAGCAGCTTGCCGACGCCGTGCTCCACGGACTTCCAGGAGCCGTTGAAGCCGACGATCGCGAACGACGCGGTCGGGAAGCCGCTCTTGGTCATCCGGGCCATCGCATCACCCTCGCTGCTGCCCGAGAGCGCGTCCGCGGCCGCGTGCATGCTGGGGTTGTGCCCGATGACGAGGAGGTCGTTCACTTCGTCCGGGGTCTCGTTCAGGAGCGCGAGGAGATCACCGAGAGTGGCTTCGTACAGCCTCTCCTCGTAGACGGTCTTGGGACGCTGCGGCAGTTCGTGCACGGCCAGCTTCCAGGTCTCGCGGGTCCTGGCCGCGGTCGAGCAAAGAGCCAGGTCGAAGGTGATGCCCGTGTCAGCCAGCCGGTGGCCGGCAACCGGGGCGTCCTTGCGGCCGCGGTCGGCGAGCGGCCGATCGTGGTCGGACACCTGCGGCCAGTCGGCCTTCGCATGCCGGAGTAGGACGATCCTGCGGGGTGTATCGACGCTCATGCATCCCAGCTTCGCACGAATCGCGCCACGGGGCGCAGGGTGTTGACGGGCTCCCCCAGCACGGGTGAACGGTGTTCCGGCGACCGGCGGGACCTAGTGGGACAGTGCCTGCTGGATGCGTTCCAGGAGGTCGGCGACCGTCGGATCGCCGGTCGCCGCGTGCGCCTCGCCCGGCCCCGCGATGAGGAGCAGCAGGACGGCGAAAGCGAGGGCGGGGAGAGCGACGGCCCACCACCGGAGGCGGATGTCGACGGCGGAGTGCCCGGCAACCGGGGTGTGGGGCCGGGTGTGCGCGCGGGCCGCCATGACCGCCTCCGTCTTCGCTGTTCGGCTGATGTACGTCGAACCTACGGAGTGCGCGCGCGGGAACCCATCCGGTGACCCACCCACTTCACCCTGACCCTGGCCCCCTAGGGGTTGGTGGGGAAAACCCCACCACCGGACGCCGGAGGTCAGAGGTCTCTCAGAGGTTACGGAGAGGCCAGCGTCGCGATGATCGAGATGATTACCGTGATGGCCATCATCGAGCCGAGCACGAGCAGCAGCTTCTTCTGGCCGTTCTGGGGATTGGGGTCGAGTACAGGCATACGGCCAGTCTCGCACCCTTTGTGCGCCCGCCCCCGGCCGGGTCAGCGCAGCTCGTCCTCGATCGTGCGGTTACGCCCGGCCAGCACGCCGACCAGAATCTGCGGCACCATCAGGCCCGCCATGAGGCCGATCGGCAGGCCCCAGCTGCCGCTGTGCTGGTAGAGCACGCCGACCAGCAGCGGCCCCGGGATCGAGAACAGGTAGCCGGTGCTCTGCGCGAACGCGGAGAGGCGGACGACGCCCGCGCCGCTCCTGGTCCGCATTCCGATCATGGTCAGGGCCAGCGGGAAGGCGCAGTTGGAGACGCCGAGCAGCAGGGCCCACGCCCAGGCGCCGGAGGCGGGGGCGACGTAGAGGCCGGCGTAACCCATGAGGCCGCAGAGGCCGAGGACGACGACGATCGGGCCCTGGGTGCGCATGCGGGAGGCGACGCGCGGGATGACGAACGCCAGCGGTATGCCCATCGCCATGGTCACGGCGAGCAGCACACCGGCCGTGCCGGCGGAGACTCCCGCGTCGCGGAAGATCTGCGGCATCCAGCCCATGGTGATGTACGCCGCGGTGGCCTGGAGGCCGAAGAAGCAGGCGAGCGCCCAGGCCGTACGGCTGCGGGTGATGCTCAGCGTGGGGGCCGGGGCGCTGTTCCCCTGCTCCTGGGCGGCGGCCGTGTGCCCCTTGGGCGACCGGGTACTGGGGTGGCGGGTCAGGACGAGCCACGGCAGTACGGCGACGGCGGCCAGGGTGCCCCACACCGCGAGGCCGGTCTGCCAACTGCCGCCCAGCGCGTGCGTCATGGGGACGGTGGCGGCCGCTGCGAGCGCGGTGCCGAGCGCGAGGGCCATCGAGTAGAGGCCGGTCAGCTGGCCGACGCGGTCGGGGAACCAGCGCTTGACGATGACGGGCATCAGGATGTTGCTGAGTGCTATGCCCATGAGGGCCAGTGCGCTGGCCGCGAGGAATCCGGGCGTACCACCCAGGAAGGGGCGGATGAGCAGGCCGAGCGCGATGGCCGCCATGCCCGCGCAGACGATCGCGCCGGGGCCGAAGCGGCGGGCGAGCCGGGGTGCGGTGAGACCGAAGACGGCGAAGCAGAGCGGCGGTACGGAGGTCAGGAGGCCGGCGACGCTGCCGCTCATGCCCAGGCCGGCGCGTACCTCTTCGAGGAGCGGGCCGAGGCTGGTGATGGCCGGGCGGAGATTGAGCGCCGCGAGGACGAGTCCGAGGATCACGAGCCGGGTGACCCAGACCGACCGCGGGCGTGGCTGCTCCTGCTGTACGGGGGCTGCGGGGGCGGGGTTCAGGGTTCGGGTCTCGTCGTGGGACATGAAAGCCATCATAGAATCATGGGATGATTGGTTGTCCAGTCGGTTGTCCAATCCTGAACTAGGAGCACGAACACCATGGCGCTGACCTCTCCCCGGCGTTCGGCTCTCGCCGACCAGGTGATCACCGAGCTGCGCAACCAGATCACCTCGGGCGAGTGGCCCGTCGGCTCGCGCATCCCGACCGAGCCCGAGCTGGTCGAGCAGCTGGGCGTGGCCCGCAACACCGTCCGGGAGGCGGTGCGGGCGCTGGCGCACAACGGGCTGCTGGACATCCGGCAGGGATCCGGTACGTACGTCATCGCCACCAGCGAGCTCGCCGGTGTCATGCACCGCCGGTTCGCGGGCGCCGACCCGCGCCATATCGCGGAGCTGCGCTCGACCCTGGAGTCGTCGGCGGCCCGGCTCGCGGCTCAGCGGCGTACCGAGCGGGATGTGCGGCAGCTGGACGCGGTGCTCGCGCGGCGGGAGGAGGCGTGGGCCTCGGGCGACGCGGAGCTGTTCGTCCGCGCGGACGCGACACTGCACCTGGCCGTGGTCGCCGCCTCGCACAACGACGTGCTCATCGGGCTCTACGCCGACCTCGGCGACCTGCTGCGCGACTGGCTGCGGGAGGACGTGGGCCAGGAGCTGCGCCCGGAGGACCACATGGATCACGGGCAGCTGATCGAGGCGATCCGGGCACGGGACGCGGAGACGGCGGCCACCGAGGCGGCGGGGTACTCGCTCAAGTGCCTCGGGGACCGGGTGTAGGCGCGTACGGCCCGCGTACGGCGCGTACGCGTCGCTACATCCGGTGGTGGCTGACCCAGGCCGCCCGGACTTCCTTCCAGCAGCGGTCGGTCAGCCGCACGGTCTGCGCGGGACCGACCTCGACGGGTGAGCCGTCCGCGTCGATGTCCCACCAGCGGTCGCACTCGGTGTGCAGCTGGACCAGGTCGGACTCGGGGTACGGGTTGTGGCAGTACGCGACGACACGCGAGCCCTCGATGGCCGTCCGGCAGGTGGAACCGAAAAGCGTGACCTTCTCGGCGACCTTCTTCGTGGGCTTGTGCTCGGGACCCGCTGCTCGCTGGGCAACGACTGGGGCAGCGATTCCGGCCAGTGCGACCGAGGCCAGCACGAATGCTGCCGCTCGACGGTTCGACGGGCGCACATGCGCCACCTCCTCCCCACAGAGCGCCGGGTATGTCCCGGTTCCCTCAGTCTGAGGGCAGCTGCCCGTCTTTTCGACTTGAGGCGACGGATCACGCACAGAGGGTTGACAGGCGATGGCCCAGAAGCTGACGAACCGCTTCCCCGAGGTCACCGCGCTGCACTACCCCACCTCGGGCCCACACTTCCACGCGTACGTCGCCATGCGCGCGAGCCGGCCGGGGCACGTGCTCTGGGCGATGGCCACCCACCTCCAGCCGCACCGCGACGTGTTCATGATCGACGGCCTGCCCGGCAGCCCGCTGGACCCGTCGTCGACGGCGGACGGTACGACGTCCCGGATGGCGCTCGACGCGACCCGGGGTCCGGACTTCGACGGCGTACGCATCCGGATCGACCCGGAGCGCACAGAAGCCGCGCGCCGTCTGCTGGACGGTCGCGCGGCTTCATGAGAGCTACAGCCGGGTACTTACGCGCCGACTGCGTGCAGGCCGCCGTCGACGTGGACGATCTCGCCCGTCGTCATCGGGAACCAGTCGGAGAGCAGCGCGACGACGCCGCGACCGGCCGGCTCCGGGTCGG
Organism: Streptomyces sp. ISL-96; assembly: GCF_018614035.1. Taxonomy (GTDB): domain Bacteria; phylum Actinomycetota; class Actinomycetes; order Streptomycetales; family Streptomycetaceae; genus Streptomyces. The sequence goes on along the minus strand of NZ_JAGGPA010000024.1, from coordinate 35,175 downwards.
ACATGTCCCACTTCAGCGGGGAGCGGTTGTCCCAGACGCTCGCGAGCTCCGCGAAGCCGGGGATGGACTTGGCGGCCATGGAGCCGATCGGTCCGGCGGAGATCAGGTTGCACCGGATGTTGTCCGGACCCAGGTCACGGGCGAGGTAGCGGGAGGTGGCCTCCAGCGCGGCCTTGGCGGGGCCCATCCAGTCGTACTGCGGCCAGGCGAACTGGGCGTCGAAGGTGAGGCCGACGACCGAGCTGCCGCTGCCCATCAGCGGGCGGCACGCCATGGTGAGCGACTTCAGCGAGAACGCCGAGACGTGCATCGCGGTGGCGACGGACTCGAAGGGCGTGTTGAGGAAGTTGCCGCCGAGCGCGTCCTGCGGCGCGAAGCCGATGGAGTGGACGACGCCGTCGAGGCCGCCGAGCTCCGCGCGGACCAGGCCTTCCAGCCGGTCCAGGTGCTCGGTGTTCGTGACGTCCAGCTCGATGACCTTGGCCGGCTTCGGCAGCTTCCGCGCGATGCGCTCGGTCAGCGTGGGGCGGGGAAAGGCGGTCAGGATGACTTCGGCACCCTGCTCCTGGGCCATCTTGGCGGTGTGGAAGGCGATGGAGGACTCCATCAGCACACCCGTGATGAGGATGCGCTTGCCGTCGAGAATTCCACTCATGTGATCAGTGACCCATGCCCAATCCGCCGTCAACCGGGATGACGGCTCCAGTGATGTACGACGCGTCGTCGGAGGAGAGGAAGCGCACGGCGGCGGCGATCTCCTCCGGCTGCGCGTAACGGCCGAGCGGCACCTGGGCGACGATGCCCTTACGCTGCTCGTCCGTGAGCACCCCGGTCATGTCGGTGTCGACAAACCCGGGCGCGACGACGTTGAAGGTGATGTTGCGCGAGCCCAGCTCACGGGCGAGGGAACGCGCGAAGCCGACCAGACCGGCCTTGGAGGCGGCGTAGTTCGCCTGCCCGGCCGAGCCGAGGAGCCCGACGACGGAGGAGATCAGTACGACCCTCCCCTTCTTGGCGCGCAGCATGCCGCGGTTGGCGCGCTTGACGACCCGGAAGGTGCCGGTGAGGTTGGTGTCGAGGACGGACGTGAAGTCCTCCTCGGACATGCGCATGAGGAGCTGGTCCTTGGTGACGCCGGCGTTGGCCACCAGCACCTCCACGGGACCGTGCTTCTCCTCGATCTCCTTGTAGGCCTGCTCCACCTGCTCCGTGTCGGTGATGTCGCACCTGACGGCGAGGCAACCGAGTTCGGTGAGGGCGGCCGGCGGTTCGCCGGAACGGTACGTGAACGCGACCTTGTCGCCGGCGTCGGCGAAAGCGCGGGCGATGGCGAGGCCGATGCCCCGGTTTCCTCCGGTGACGAGAACCGAGCGGCTCAACGGATCACCCTTTCGATAGCGGTCTGGTACTGACCGAAACTATCGGTACCGGACCACGTACGGAGAATCGACCCCTGACAGCGCCACGGAGAAGTCACTGTCGGGTCTCTACAGAAAGCGGTGGGCAACGGGCCGCCGGGCGCGACATGATCTGAGGGACCGGTCCCGACGACAGGAGTCTCTGTGCCTCATTCCATCGACGAAGCGTTCACGGCGCTGCCGCTGCGCGCGCTCGCCGACGCGGCGCTCGCGCGTGCCCGGGCGCTGGGCGCCGACCATGCCGATTTCCGCTTCGAGCGGGTGCGCAGCGCGGCGTGGCGGCTGCGCGATGCCAAGCCGTCGGGTTCCTCCGACACCACTGACCTCGGGTACGCGGTACGGGTGGTGCACGGCGGCAGCTGGGGTTTCGCGTCCGGGGTGGACCTCAGCATGGACGCCGCCGCGCGGGTCGCGGGGCAGGCCGTGGCGATGGCCAAGTTGTCGGCGAAGGTGATCAAGGCGGCTGGCTCCGACGAGCGCGTGGAGCTGGCCGACGAGCCGGTGCACGCCGACCGGACGTGGGTTTCGGCGTACGACATCAATCCCTTCGATGTGCCGGACGAGGAGAAGTCGGGGCTGCTCGCGGAGTGGAGCGCGCGGCTGCTGGCCGCCGACGGCGTCGCGCATGTGGACGCCTCGCTGCTGACCGTGCAGGAGAACAAGTTCTACGCGGACACCGCCGGCACCGTCACCACCCAGCAGCGGGTGCGGCTGCATCCGCAGCTCACCGCGGTCGCGGTGGACGCGACGAGTGGTGAGTTCGACTCCATGCGGACCATCGCGCCGCCGGTCGGGCGGGGGTGGGAGTACCTGCTGGGGACCGGATGGGACTGGGACGCCGAGCTGGAGCGGATCCCGTCGCTGCTCGCCGAGAAGATGCGGGCGCCGGGTGTGGAGCCCGGGACGTACGACCTGGTGGTGGATCCGTCCAATCTGTGGCTGACCATCCATGAGTCGATCGGGCACGCGACCGAGCTGGACCGTGCGCTGGGCTACGAGGCGGCGTACGCCGGGACCTCCTTCGCGACCTTCGACCAGCTCGGGAAGCTGGCGTACGGGTCGCCGATCATGAACGTGACGGGTGACAGGACCGCCGAGCACGGGCTCGCGACGGTCGGGTACGACGACGAGGGCGTCGAGGCGCAGTCCTGGGACCTGATCAAGGACGGCACGCTCACCGGCTACCAGCTGGACCGGCGTATCGCGAAGCTGACGGGGCTCGGGCGGTCGAACGGGTGCGCGTACGCCGACTCGCCCGCGCATGTGCCGGTGCAGCGGATGGCCAATGTGTCGCTGAAACCTGATCCGGGCGGGCTTTCGACGGAGGATCTGATCGGGGGCGTCGAGCGCGGTATCTATGTGATCGGTGACCGGTCCTGGTCCATCGATATGCAGCGATACAATTTTCAATTCACCGGCCAGCGCTTCTTCCGGATCGAGAACGGCCGGCTCGCGGGTCAGCTGCGCGATGTCGCCTACCAGGCGACGACCACCGACTTCTGGGGCTCGATGGAGAAGGTCGGCGGCCCCCAGACGTACGTCCTCGGCGGCGCCTTCAACTGCGGCAAGGCGCAACCCGGCCAGGTCGCGGCCGTTTCGCACGGCTGCCCCTCAGCCCTCTTCCGCGGCGTCAACATCCTCAATACAGCGCAGGAGGCCGGTCGATGAGCCGCACAGCCAAGCCGTACGAGATCGTCGAGCGGGCGCTGGAGCTGTCCACGGCCGACGGCTGCGTCGTCATCGCCGACGAGGATTCCTCCGCCAATCTGCGCTGGGCGGGAAACGCGCTGACGACCAACGGCGTCACTCGCGGGCGTACCCTCACCGTCATCGCGACCGTCGACGGTAAGGAAGGCACCGCGTCCGGGGTGGTGTCGCGGTCTGCCGTGACCGCTGATGATCTTGAGCCGCTGGTACGGGCCGCCGAGGCCGCGGCGCGTGGCGCCGGGCCGGCGGAGGACGCCCAGCCGCTGGTGTCCGGGGTGCCGGACTCCCCGGACTTCAGGGACGCGCCCGCCGAAACCTCCTCCAGCGTCTTCACCGACTTCGCGCCCGCGCTCGGCGAGGCCTTCGCCCGCGCCAGGGCCGGGGGCCGCGAGCTGTACGGCTTCGCGAACCACGAGATGACGTCGACCTATCTCGGTACGTCGACGGGTCTGCGCCTGCGTCACGACCAGCCCAACGGCACGCTGGAGATCAACGCCAAGTCGCCGGACCGTACGCGCTCCGCCTGGGCCGGGTACTCCACGCGGGACTTCAAGGACGTGGACCCGGCCGCCGTCGACGCCGATCTGGCCCGGCGGCTCGGCTGGGCCGAGCGTCTGATCGAACTCCCGGCGGGGCGGTACGAGACGCTGCTGCCGCCCACCGCCGTCGCCGACCTGCTCGTTTATCAGATGTGGTCGTCGGCGGCCCGGGACGCCGCGGAGGGGCGGACGGTGTTCAGCAAGCCCGGCGGAGGGACTCGGGTGGGTGAGACGTTGTCCGAGCTGCCGCTGACGCTGCGCAGCGACCCGAACGAGCCCGGCCTGGAGTCGGCGCCCTTCGTCGTCGCGCACTCCTCGGGGGACGACTCGTCCGTCTTCGACAACGGGCTGCCGCTGACTCCGACGGACTGGATGCGGGACGGCAGGCTGGAGCGTCTGATCTCGACGCGGCACAGCGCGGGGCTGACCGGGCTGCCGGTGGCCCCGGCGATCGGCAATCTCATCCTCGACGGCGGGGGTGAGCGGTCGCTGGAGGAGATGGTGGCCGGTACGGAGCGCGGGCTGCTGCTGACCTGCCTCTGGTACATCCGCGAGGTCGACCCGGCGACGCTGCTGCTGACCGGACTGACCCGGGACGGTGTCTATCTCGTCGAGAACGGCGAGGTCGTCGGCCAGGTGAACAACTTCCGGTTCAACGAGTCGCCGGTCGACCTGCTGTCGCGGGCCGCCGAGGCCGGGCGCAGTGAGAAGACGCTGCCGCGCGAGTGGGGCGACTGGTTCACCCGGGCCTCAATGCCCGCGCTGCGCATCCCGGACTTCAACATGAGCTCGGTCAGCAAGGGCGTATGACCCCCATAGACTGGCCGAGAGTAATCCTCAACGTTCAAGGAGAGTCAAGACCGTGACGGACATCGTCGACGAGCTGAAGTGGCGCGGGCTGTTCGCCCAGTCCACTGACGAGGACGCACTGCGCAAGGCGCTCGCGGACGGTCCGGTCACGTTCTATTGCGGCTTCGACCCGACGGCGGCCAGTCTGCACGTGGGGCACCTGGTGCAGGTCCTCACCGTGCGCAGGCTCCAGCAGGCCGGGCACCGGCCGATCGCCCTGGTGGGCGGGGCCACCGGCCAGATCGGTGACCCGCGGCCGACCGCGGAGCGCACTTTGAACGACCCGGAGACGATCGCGAACTGGGTGACGCGGCTGCGCGGCCAGATCGAGCCCTTCCTGTCCTTCGAGGGCCCGAACGCGGCCGTCATGGTCAACAATCTGGACTGGACCGCGGGCATGTCCGCGATCGAGTTCCTGCGGGACATCGGCAAGCACTTCCGGGTCAGCAAGATGCTCGCGAAGGACTCGGTCGCCCGGCGGCTGGAGTCCGACCAGGGCATCAGCTACACGGAGTTCAGCTACCAGCTGCTCCAGGGCATGGACTTCCTGGAGCTGTACCGGCGCTACGGCTGCACGCTCCAGCAGGGCGGCAGTGACCAGTGGGGCAACCTCACGGCGGGTCTCGACCTGATCCACCGCCTGGAGCCGCACGCGAACGTGCACGCGCTGGCGACGCCGCTGATGGTCAAGGCGGACGGCACCAAGTTCGGCAAGTCCGAGAGCGGCGCCGTGTGGCTCGACCCGGAGATGACCACGCCGTACGCGTTCTACCAGTTCTGGCTGAACGTGGACGACCGGGATATCTCGCCGTACCTGCGCATCCTCAGTTTCAAGAGCCGCACCGAGCTCGAAGAGCTGGAGAAGCTCACCGAGGAGCGGCCCCAGGCCCGCGCCGCCCAGCGTGCGCTGGCCGAGGAGCTGACGACGCTGGTGCACGGCGCCGAGCAGTGCGCGGCGGTCGTCGCGGCGTCGAAGGCGCTGTTCGGGCAGGGCGAGCTCGCCGGTCTGGACGAGGCGACGCTGGCCGCTTCGCTGTCCGAGCTGCCGCACGCCAAGGTCGCGGAGCTCGGGTCCGTCGTGGACCTCTTCGTGGAGGTCGGGCTGGCCCCGAGCAAGTCGGCCGCCCGCCGCACGGTCAAGGAGGGCGGGGCCTACGTGAACAACGTCAAGGTCGCCGACGAGGACGCCGTACCGGCGCCCGATGACCTGCTCCACGGCCGCTGGCTCGTGCTGCGGCGCGGAAAGAAGAACCTGGCGGCGATCGAGGTCGCGGCCGGCTGAGTCACTCGCGCGAAGAGAAGCGGCCGGAGCGTGGGATTCCACGCCCGGCCGCTTCTCTTTGTCTGTATGGCTGTACGTACGGCGTACGGCGTACAGATGCAGATCGCTCAGGTCGTCCGGTGTTTCTTGCCCTTCATCGATGCCCAGAGCATGTCGCCCACTCCGACGATCACGATGGCGCCGATCAACTGGAGCAGATGCCGGATCCAGTCGATCCCCTTGGTGTCGTCGACGCCGATGCCCGCGGCGACAGAGTTGCCGACGATGCTGCCGAGAATGCCGAACACCACCGTCAGCCACAGCGGGATCTGCTGTTTGCCGGGGATGATCGCCTTGGCGAGCAGACCGAGGACCAGACCCACGATGATTGCCCACAACCAACTCATGTCGCCTCCTCATGCGGCGCGGTGTGCGCATGTGGTGCCCAGTCTCGGACGGCCGCCCGTACAGCGCATGCCGGACGCCGCCATACGTGATCCGGCGGTGGGCGTACGCGCAGGTAAGGGACGCCCCGAGCTCGAACGCGGCGGACCGTCGGCGTACCGTGGGAAGCGTCCGGTCAGGGAACGTCCGGCGCGGAATCGGGTGGTGGAACGTGATGCGGAAGCACAGCGGAACCGAGGTCTTCCGGATCACCGGAGCCCGGCCGGGGCTGGCCGACGACGTGCGCCGCCGCCAGCGCCGCTATGTGATCTCCATGTCGGTACGGACGGTCGCCGTGATCCTGGCCGCGGTCCTGTGGGACGTGGAGCGGTACGTCGCGATCGTGGCCCTGGCTCTGGGCCTCGTCCTCCCGTACATCGCCGTGGTCATCGCCAACGGCGGCCGGGAGAATGCCTCTTCGCTCCCCTCCACCTACATCCCGACGCCCGTCCGGCCGGCCCTGGAACGCCCCGCCGAACCGGCCGCCGAGGAACCGGCCCCGGAGGCCCCGGAACCGGGCCGTGAGCAAGAGCCGCACGAACAGAGTTGATCGCGCCCGGTCTGCAAAGCTCAATAAAAGCTCAGATCAATCATGAAGTTCCGGTGCACCACACCCCATGTCGCGTGACATACTTCGTAGGCGCTCCGCATCCCCCGTCGGAGCGACGGACCGACGCCGGGCAGCTCCCCCCGTGGCTGCTCGGCGTCGCCCTTTTTGACCTAGGGTTGAGTGCGTGAACTCCCCTGATTCCCTTCTTTTCCCCGGTTCGGCCGATGCCGGCGCCACCGTCTGCTCCGCCAAGGGCTGCCGCTCCGCCGCCGTCTGGGTTCTCGCCTGGAACAACCCGAAGCTGCACACTCCGGAGCGCCGCAAGACGTGGCTCGCGTGCGACGAGCACCGGGAGCACCTGTCCCAATTCCTCGGCGTACGCGGCTTCCTGAAGGACGTCGTGACGCTGGAGGAGTGGGAGGCCTCCGTCGCCGGAGGCGACTAATGGGCGCTTTAGCCTCCGATGGCTGACATGGGGCGGTCGGGCTGCAGGAAGGACGGATCGTCGAGACCGGAGCCCGCCTTCTTGCCCCACATCGCCAGCTTCCACAGCCTGGCGATCTCCTCGTCCGGGGCACCGGAGCGCAGGGCGCCGCGCAGGTCCGACTCCTCGCGGGCGAACAGGCACGTGCGTACCTGACCGTCGGCGGTGAGCCGGGTCCGGTCGCACGCCCGGCAGAACGGCCTGGTGACGGAGGCGATGACGCCGACGCGGTGCGGGCCGCCGTCGACGACCCAGCGCTCGGCGGGCGCCGAGCCGCGCTCGTCCTCGCCCTCGGCGGTGAGCGTGAAGCGGGTACGCAGAGACTCCAGGATGTCACCGGCGGTGATCATGCCGTCGCGCTTCCAGCCGTGCTGGGCGTCGAGCGGCATCTGCTCGATGAAGCGCATCTCGTACGCGTTCTCGACGGCCCAGGCGAGCAGGTCGGGGGCCTCGTCGTCGTTGAGCCCGGGCATCAGTACGGCATTGACCTTGACCGGGGTCAGGCCCGCGTCGCGGGCGGCCGCCATGCCGTCGATGACGTCGTGGTGGCGGTCGCGGCGGGTGAGGGTCTTGAAGACGTCGGGGCGCAGGGTGTCGAGAGAGACGTTGACCCGGTCCAGGCCGGCCGCCTTGAGGGCGACGGCGGTGCGCTTGAGGCCGATCCCGTTGGTGGTGAGGGACATCTTGGGGCGCGGCGCGAGCGCGGCGCAGCGCTCGACTATCCCGACCAGACCGGGGCGCAGCAGCGGCTCGCCGCCGGTGAAGCGCACCTCGGTCACGCCGAGGTCGGTCACCGCGATGCCGATCAGCCGCACGATCTCGTCGTCCGTGAGCAGGTCCGGCTTCGCCAGCCACTGCAGACCCTCCTCGGGCATGCAGTACGTACAGCGCAGGTTGCAGCGGTCGGTGAGCGAAACGCGCAGGTCAGTGGCTACTCGGCCATAAGTGTCGATAAGCACCCTCGACCCACTCCCCGATCCGGAATTCGTCTTTCTCGAACGTTGTCGAGCCTACGCGACACCTCTGACAACGACAGGGCTCCGATACCACGGGAGCGGTGTGGCCGCGTCGTATGACTCTACGACGCGGCCACAAGGCCCCCGCTGTGGGAAAGGAGGTGCGGTCAGTGCGGTCGGTACGCTCAGTGCGCGCCGATGCCGGTGAGTGACTTGACCTCCAGCTCCGCGTACTTCCCCTTGTCCGGCTCGTCCTTCGACAGTACGGACCCGAGCCACCCGAGCACGAAGCCGAGCGGGATCGAGATCAGGCCCGGGTTCTCCAGCGGGAACCACGCGAAGTCCGCACTCGGGAACATCGACGACGGCTTGCCGGACACGACGGGCGAGAACAGCACGAGGCCCACGGAGGTGACCAGGCCGCCGTAGATGGACCACAGGGCGCCCTGCGTCGTGAACTTCTTCCAGAAGAGGCTGTAGAGGATCGTCGGCAGGTTGGCGGACGCGGCGACCGCGAAGGCGAGGGCGACCAGACCGGCCACGTTCAGGTCGCGGGCGAGGGCGCCGAGCGCGATGGAGACGACGCCGATGGCGACCGTCGCCCAGCGTGCGGCCCGTACCTCTTCCTTCTCGGTGGCCTTGCCGCGCCGGATGACGTTGGCGTAGATGTCGTGCGCGAACGACGACGAGGAGGCCAGGGTGAGACCCGCTACCACCGCGAGGATGGTGGCGAACGCGACGGCGGAGATCACGGCGAGCAGGATCGCGCCGCCCGTGGAGCCGGCGCCGCCGCCGATCTCCAGCGCGGCGAGCGGGGCCGCCGTGTTGCCGGCCTTGTTGGACGCGATGATTTCGCCGGGCTTGAGGATCGCGGCGGCGCCGAAGCCGAGCACGATCGTCATCAGGTAGAAGGCGCCGATGATGCCGATCGCCCAGTTCACCGACTTACGGGCGGCCTTGGCCGTGGGGACCGTGTAGAAGCGGATCAGGATGTGCGGCAGGCCGGCGGTGCCGAGGACCAGGGCGATGCCGAGCGAGATGAAGTCGAGCTTCGAGGTGGCGGTGAGGCCGTACTTGAGACCCGGCTCCAGGAACGCGGAGCCCTTGCCGCTGTTGGAGGCCGCCGTACCGAGCAGGTCGGAGAGGTTGAAGTTGAACTTCAGCAGGATCAGGAAAGTGATCAGCAAGGTGCCCGCGATGAGGAGGACGGCCTTCACCATCTGGACCCAGGTGGTGCCCTTCATGCCGCCGATGGTGACGTACACGATCATCAGCACGCCGACGAGGGCGACGATAAGGATCTTGCCGGCGTCGCTGGTGATGCCGAGGAGCAGCGAGACCAGTACGCCCGCGCCCGCCATCTGCGCGAGCAGGTAGAAGATCGACACGACGATGGTGGAGGTGCCCGCGGCGGTGCGCACGGGGCGCTGGCGCATGCGGTACGCGAGGACGTCGCCCATCGTGTAGCGGCCGGAGTTGCGCAGCGGCTCGGCGACGAGGAGCAGCGCGACCAGCCAGGCGACCAGGAAGCCGATGGAGTAGAGAAAGCCGTCGTAACCGAAGAGGGCGATGGCGCCGGCGATGCCGAGGAAGGACGCGGCGGACATGTAGTCGCCGGAGATGGCGAGGCCGTTCTGGAATCCGGTGAACTGGCGGCCGCCGGCGTAGAAGTCGGAGGCGCTCTTGGTCTGACGGCCCGCCCAGACCGTGATGAAGAGGGTGGCGACGACGAAAAGACCGAAGAGGGTGATGATAAGCGGCCGGTGCTCGCTGGCGTCGCCGGCGGCGGCGAGCTGCACAGTGGTCGCCGTGGTCAGCGCGGGGCTCATGCGTCGCTCTCCAGACGGGACTTGATCGCCTCGGACTTCGGGTCGAGCTGCGTGGCGGCGTGCCGCGAGTAGAACCAGGCGATGAGGAAGGTGGTCGCGAACTGGGCGAGGCCGAGGACGAGGGCCACGTTGATGTTGCCGAAGAGCTTGGTTCCCATGAAGCCGCCCGCGTAATTGGACAGCAGGACGTACAGCAGGTACCAGGCGATGAAGGCGATCGTCAGGGGGAAGGCGAAGGAACGGTGGGCACGGCGCAGTTCACCGAATTCGGTGCTCTCCTGCACCTCGACGAATTCCTCCGTCGTGTGCCCTGTCCGGATCAGGCCCGGGCCGCCCTGGGGCGGTGGTGGTGCATCGGTTGCCACGGAATCTCCTCGCGACGCGGGTGCGGTGGGTGGGTTCGGTGGGGTGGGCAATGTGACCTCACTGGTGGGGGGGCTTGTGGTGCTCGTCCCCCTGACAACGGCACGGATGGCATCACGACTCGGTTCGGCATCCGCCATTTCTTTTCCCAACACGTTGATACGAACGCATGATCGGCGCTAGCTTCACTCGTCATGTACCCGCTCATGTGCACCCGCGCATGGGCGGCTCTTACGGATGATGTGGAGAACCCATGGCTCATCTGGGATCCAGGCGGCAGCGCACACTGGCCCTGCCCGTCGGACTGGCTCTCACGGCTACGCTCGGCTTCCTGCCCGGAGCGGCCGCCTCGGCCGCACCGCTGGACGGCCCCGCCGTGACGGCGGCCTCGACCGCCACAGGTCCGAAGCTGTCGTACGTGGTCAACACCAAGGGTGGGCACGGCGCGTCGGTGAAGCGGGCGATCGCCGCGGCCGGTGGCACCGTGGTGCACGCCTACGACCAGATAGGTGTCATCGTCGTCCACTCGCAGAACCCGGACTTCGGCAAGCAGATACGTGCCGCCAGGGGCGTGGCTTCCGCGGGCGCGACCCGCACCGCCCCGCTCACGCCGGTCGGTATCACCGAGGAAGGAACCACCCAGAAGCTGTCCGCGGCCGAGGCGGCAAAGGCCGAGGCCGCCGCGGCGCCCGGTCAGGAGCCGCTGGAGGCCAACCAGTGGGACATCCGCGCGATCGGTGCGGACAAGGCCGCCAAGGTCAACGACGGCAGCAGCAAGGTCACCGTCGGCGTGATCGACACGGGTGTCGACGACACGCACCCGGACCTCGCGCCGAACTTCTCCAAGTCCCAGTCGGCCAACTGTGTCGGCGGCGTCGCGGACTCCTCGGAGGGCGCCTGGCGTCCGTACACCGACGGCAGTGACCACGGCACGCACGTCGCCGGTACGATCGCCGCTCCGCGCAACGGACTCGGCGTCGCCGGTGTCGCGCCGGGCGTGAAGCTCGCGGGCATCAAGGTCAGTGAGCCGGGCACCAGCCTCTTCTTCACCGAGGCGGTCGTCTGCGGCTTCGTGTGGGCGGCAGAGAACGACATCGACGTAACGAACAACAGCTATTACGTCGACCCGTGGATGTTCAACTGCGAGGACGACCCGGACCAGAAGGCGCTGCTTGACGCCCTCACCCGCGCCACGAAGTACGCGGAGCGCAAGGGTGCCCTGAATGTCGCGGCGGCGGGCAACTCGAACTTCGACCTGTCGGCCGACGAGATCGTCGACGAGTCGAGCCCCAATGACACGACACCGGTCAAGCGCGTCATCGACCCGTCCGAGTGCTTGGACGTACCGACCCAGCTGCCGGGCGTCATGACGGTCACCGCGACGGGCGACAAGAACGTCAAGTCGTACTACTCCAGTTACGGGTACGGCGTCGCCGACGTCGCGGCCCCCGGCGGCGACAAGTGGCAGATCCCGGCCACGCCGGACGCCAACGGCCGGGTCCTGTCGACCGTCCTGAACGGCGGCTACGGCTACAAGCAGGGCACCTCGATGGCCACCCCGCACGTCGCGGGCGTAGCCGCGCTGCTGAAGAGCGCGCACCCGAAGGCGACCCCGGCGCAGCTCCAGGCGCTGCTCAAGGCGCAGGCCGACAACCCGGGCTGCCCGACGCACATCTACGACTCGGCCGGCAAGTGGGTCGAGGCCACCACCTGTGAGGGCGGCGAGAACTACAACGGCTACTACGGCTCCGGTGTCGTCGACGCTCTCGACGCCGTCAAGAAGTGACCGAGCCAGGCGGACGCGGCGCCGTGCACCGACCCGTACGACATCAACGGCGACGGGAAGATCGACGCGGTGTGCGAGGGCGGTAAGAACTACAACGGCTTCTACGGGGTCGGCATCGCCGACGCGCTGGACGCCGTGACGAAGAAGTAGGCGGTACGTGTGCGTCGCGGGCCGCCCGGTCTCCATCCGGGCGGCCCGTTCGCATGTGTCGTGCGGCGCCTGAACGCCTGGTGCTCAGACGGTGGTTGTACCGGTTGTGCGGCCTTCACGGTACGCCGACGAGGCGGCCGGGGCCTCCGGCCGCCGCCCCAGCACCCCTCTGACCAGCAGATACTGCGCGGCCGCGTAGGTGATCATGATCCAGAAGTCGGGCGCGGGCAGCTGGGGCCACTCGGCGACGCCGGTGGCGATGAGGGTGTCGGAGAGCAGAAAGAGTGCGCCGCCGAGTCCGGCGTACAGACCGAGGCCGCTCGCTCGCCAGGCCATGGCGGTGAGCAGCAGGCTGTATCCGGCGACCGGGATGCGCAGTTCGGCGGGGAGGTCGGGCCACAGGAGGACGACGGTGGCCAGGAGTGCGACGGCGTACCCGGCGCCGAGGACTTTGGACGTACGACTGCTGCGTCCGCTACGTCCGAACAGCGCGAGGTAGCAGACGTGTCCGGCGGCGAAGCACCCCATGCCGACCAGGAACGCCCAGTCCGCGTCGGCGAGCAGGAACACATCGCCGCCCCAGCCGAAGAGCAGCGCGACGACAATCAGGCGCGGTGCGCCGCGCACGGCCGCGTACGCAGCGAGCAGCGGCATCAGCAGTGGCTTGGCGATCACGTGGCCGAGATCGGCTCCGGCGATGAGCGAGCCGAGGTCGGCGAGGACCGCGACGGCGAAGGCGACGAGGAGCCCTCTTGCCCATCCGGTTGCGGCGCTCACGCAGCGTTTCCCGTGGCGGCTTCCCGCGTCTGCCCGGTCACTCCCGGCTCCGCCGGGCGGCGCGGCTGCCAGCCCGGGCCGCGGAAGATCCGGCCCGCGCGCTCGCGCCAGGTGGTGGCCGCGCGTACGTCGCGGGCGATGGCGGCGTACTCGTGGGTGGCGACGCGCAGCGGGTTGTAGGTGCTGATGTTCTTCGTCAGGCCGAAGACGGGCCGCTCGGTCTCGGCCGCGAAGGAGCCGAAGAGGCGGTCCCAGAGGATCAGGATGCCGCCGAAGTTGCGGTCCAGGTAGCCGCCCTGGGAGGCGTGGTGGACGCGGTGGTGGGACGGCGTGTTCAGGACGTACTCGAAGGGGCGCGGCAGCTTGTCGACCCGCTCGGTGTGCACCCAGAACTGGTAGACGAGGTTCACGGACGAGCAGAAGGCGAGCGCGGCCGGGTGCACGCCGCACGCGATCAGCGGCAGGTAGAACGGCCAGACGGTGAGTGTCGTCCAGGGCTGGCGCAGGGCGGTGGTGAGGTTGAACTTGCGGCTGGAGTGGTGGACGACGTGGCAGGCCCAGAGGATGCGGATGACGTGGTGGCCGCGGTGGGACCAGTAGTAGAAGAAGTCCTGCGCGAGCAGCATCAGCGGGATCGTCCACCAGAGGAGGGGGACGCGGGCGGGTGTCAGCTCGTACACCGCCATGTAGATCGCGACAATCGGGATCTTCCATAGCAGATCGAACGCGATACTGCCGAGCCCCATGCTGACGCTGGTGACGACGTCCTTGGTCTCGTACCCGGCGGCGTCCTCGTCGGGATGGAGGCGGTAGCTCACGATTTCGAGCACGGTGAGCAGTATGAAGGCGGGTATCGACCACAGCACGACATCGGGCAGGTTCGGCATGCCCGCACGATAGAGGTGCAGGTGAGCGCTCGGCTAGGGGTTGTTACCCACAAGTACGTAAGACGATCTGCCAGCCGCCCCGGTCAGGCCATTCGGCATACGATGTGATGTCCGCCGAGACGTACGCCGGGAGGAACACCGTTGCAGGGTCTCGAATTAGTCCTCGCCCGGCTCGCGGGAACGGTCGTCGGCGCGGCGGCCAAATCCCTCCTGATCCCGCGCCCCGGAGCGGGCCTGGTCATCGCCCCGGTCCGCGCGCTGCCGCGCCCGGCGAGCCCGGAGAGGCTGGCGAAGGTGTTGGGGCGGCGGCTGTCGGAGTCGTCGTACGCCGGACTGCCGGAGGCGGAGCGGCTGGCGGCGGCGGACGCGGTACGGGACGCGTTCGAGGCGGCGGGCGAAATCGGCCCCGAGCGGCTGTTCGCGCTGGACCTGGACCCGGTGCGGCTGGCGGCCGAACTGCGACGGCCGGTGGCCGGGTTGGGCTCGCGGGCCGAGGACCTGTACGGCGAGCTGCTCGGCCTGTGCTGCGCGCATCTGGTCGAGCAACTGACGGCACACCCGCACTTCCCGGCGCGGGCGGCCGTGGAACAGACGCGGGCGGCCGGACGTACGCGGGAGCTGGTGGACGACGTACGGGCGAGGATGGGGCCGCGTCCGGACGCAGAAGCACTGGCCTTCGAGCACCGGTACGCGGACTTCGTGGCGGGGACGCACGGGCGGCTGGAGCTGTTCGGGCTGACGCTGGGCCGGTCGAGTAGTGAGTGGCCGCTGGACACGGCGTACATCAGTCTCGCGGTGAGTGGGGACGGCGGTCCCCGGGCCGATGCCATGGGGCCATGGGCGGCGCAGGGCACGGTCAAGGCCGAGCAGGCGCTGGACAGTACGGACCGGCTGTTGCTGCGGGGACCCGCCGGGGCAGGCAAGAGCACGCTGGTGCAGTGGCTGGCGCTGAACGCGGCGCGGCGCAGCTTCGGTCGGGAGCTCGACGACTGGAACAGGTGCGTGCCATTCGTGTTGCGGCTGCGGGCCTTCACCTCGTCCGAAGCCCTACCTCTGCCGGGTGACTTCTTGCGGGCGACCGGGGTTCCGCTGGACGCACCCGCCGGGTGGGCGGAGTCGCTGCTGACGGAGGGACGGGCGCTGGTTCTCGTCGACGGCGTGGACGAGGTGCCGATGCGGTTGCGGAGCCGTACGGAGGCTTGGCTCAAAGCCCTGATCGCGGCGTTCCCGCAGGCGCGGTACGTCGTGACGACGCGACCGTCTGCGGTGCCGGAAGACTGGCTGGCGGGCCAGGGGTTCGTCGCGCATTCGCTGCTGCCGATGGACCGGGAGGACATCCGGGCGTTCGTCGCGCACTGGCACGACTCGGCGCGGCGTGAGTGCCTGTCCGACGCGGAACGGGAACTCCTCGACACGTACGAGAAGTCGCTCGTCAAGGCGGTCACTACGCGCCGTGACCTGGGGCGGCTGGCGACCAACCCGCTGATGTGCGCGGTGCTGTGCGCCCTGAACCGGGACCGCCGGATGCAGCTCCCGCGCGCGCGGAAGGAGCTGTACGACGCGGCGCTGGACATGCTGCTCGTACGACGGGACACCGAGCGGGAGATCGTGGGTGTCGAGGGCGTCGATCTCACCCGCGAGGAGCAGACGGCGCTGCTCCAGCGGCTCGCGTACTGGCTCATCCGCAACGGCCAGGTCGAGGCGGAGATCCCCGATGCCGTGGAGATGGTCGCGGAGTGGCTGGCCGCGATGCCGCAGGTGCGGGGCACGCCGCAGCAGGTTTTCTCGCATCTGCTGATCCGGAGCGGTCTGCTGCGCGAACCGTCGCTGGGCGCCGTGAACTTCGTACACCGCACCTTCCAGGACTACCTGGGCGCGAAGGCGGCGGTGGAGGCGCGGGACTTCGGGGTGCTCGTACAGAACGCGCACGACGACCAGTGGGACGACGTCGTGCAGATGGCGGTCGGGCACGCGCGCGCGGAGGAACGAGCGAGACTGCTACGGCAGTTGCTGCGCCGCGCGGACAAGGCCAAGCGGTGGCGGCACCGGCTGGTGCTGCTGGCGGCTGCGTGTCTGGAGCATGCGCCGGAGCTGGATCCGGCGGTACGGGGGGATGTGCAGGCGCGGACGGAGGAGTTGCTGCCGCCGAAGAATCTCGATGAGGCGGAGGAGCTCGCCAAGGTGGGTGAGCTGGTGCTGGAGCTGCTGTCGGGGCCGGAGGGGTTGGACGAGTGGTGCGCCCAGGCAGTCGTACGGACAGCGGGGCTGATCGGGGGTGATGCGGCGCTGGAGGTCATCACCCGATTCCGCGCGGACACACGCTTCCGCGTGGCCTTCGAAGTGTCCAAGCACTGGGACGCGTTCGACACGAGGGAGTACGCGGAGAGGGTGCTTTCGGGCGCCGCGCTGCCGCGAACCTATCTGAAGGTCCGCACACGGGAGCAAGTGGCTGAGCTTCCTGGTCTGCATCACCTCACCTGGGTCCGCCTCGAAGGTCCGCACGGGATCCCCTCCGAAATCACTGACCACACGTCGTTGGAGAGCTTGTTCTTCCACCAGGATCCCGGACTGTGCGATCTGTCTCCGCTGTCCGCACTGCGTCAGCTGAAGTCGCTGGGCTTCGACACCTGTCCGTCGGTCAGAGCGCTCGGGCCGCTGCCCGGCCTGCCACTCCGTCAGCTGTATCTCTACCGGCTCGCCGAAGGCCTGTCCTTGGCACCCCTCGCCGAACTGCCCGAATTGCGCGTCCTGGGGCTTGACTTCCCTCCGCAGGAGGCGAGGGTCGGTGACATCCCGGCCGGTGCCGGACTCACACACCTCTACTTGCTCGGTGAGTCTCGGGTTCTGCGCCTCGACGGGCTGGAACGCTGGCCCGCCCTGAGGGACCTGACGATCGTGGGGGACGAGCAGGCCGGCCAACTGGCCCGGCAGCGTCACTCCTCACAACTGACCGGTCTGTCACTCAGAGAACAATCGGCCCTCGACCTCTCCACCGTTGTCCGCCATCAAGAACTTAGAGAACTGCTCCTCGGCACGTGCGAGCTCGTCTCTGGCCTCGAGCCTCTGCGAGACCTGCCCCATCTGACCCGCTTGCGACTCAGCGACTGCGGCGGTCCCCTCGATCTGACTCCGCTCGCAGATTTGGAGCAGCTGACAGTCCACACGTACCTCGGTACGACAGTGCGCGGAACCACGCTCTTCCCACGGGGGCGGCTCTTGCACAACCGCTAGACCCCCGCCGCCCCCAACAGCGACCCCGCCCCGTACGTCACAGCCATCGCCAGCGCCCCGCCCGCCATGTTCCGCAGCACAGCCGGCTTCGGCGGCGCAGCGCCCAGCCTGGCGCTGCTCCAGCCCGTCAGGGCCAGGGCGATCAGGACCGAGACGACCGTGACCAGGAGTCGCCAGGACGGGGGTGGGAGGACGATCGCCAGGAGTGGGAGCAGGGCACCCACCGTGAAGGCGACGAAGCTGGCGGCCGCCGCGTGCCAGGGGTTGGTCAGGTCCTCGGGGTCGATGCCGAGCTCCACGCGCGCGTGCGCGCGCAGCGCGTCGCGTTCGGTGAGCTGCTGGGCCGCCTCGCGGGCCACCTCCTCGGACAGGCCACGCGCGGCCAGCAGTTCGGTCAGCTCCGCCAGTTCCTCCTCCGGCTGCTCCCGCAGCTCCCGCTTCTCCTCCGCCAGCGCCGCCTCCTCCGAGTCGCGCTGCGTCGAGACCGATACGTACTCCCCCGCCGCCATCGACATCGACCCGGCCAGCAGTCCGGCGAGTCCCGCCGTCAGGAGCGCGGACCGCTCGTCCGTCGCGCCGGCGACGCCGACGACGATGCCGGCGGTCGAGACGATGCCGTCGTTCGCTCCGAGCACCCCGGCGCGCAGCCAGTTCAGGCGCGCGCCGAGGGCTCCGCCGTGGGCTTCGTCATGAGTTTCGTCGGGCTGGTCGGTCACACCGGGGAGGGTCTCACCCGTGCCGTCACCAGACACGCACCGACCCGCCCGGCGCGAAGGCCGGACTCGTCGCGTCGGGCGGGATCTCGGTGAGGGGCTCGTGGATCTCCCCCACCGTGGGGCCGACTTTCGCCGCGATGGAGTCCAGCAGGCCGAGGTCGAAGCCGTACACACGGGCCGCGTTGCCGCCCACCATGGCCGCGATCTCCTCCCTCGGCAGACCGGCGTACGCGATCCGCAGGCCCTCGCGGGAGTACGGCGCCGTCCCTTCGTCGTGCGGATAGTCGCTGCCCCACATGATCTTGTCGAGGCCGATCCGGTCGCGCAGCGGTACCTCGTGCGGGCGCATGAAGCTCGCGCCGACGTAGCAGTTGTCGCGCCAGACGTCGCTGGGGCTGTTGCCCATCGAAGCGGCCAGTCCCGCGCCGAACTTCGACTCGGCGGTGGACGCGCGGGTCGCCGCCGCCACCAGACGGGCGTGGTAGTAGTCCAGCATCTCGATCACGCCGGGGATCCAGCCCGAGCCCTGTTCCGTGAGAACCAGCCTCAGGCCGGGGTGGCGGCGGAAAGCGCCGCCGAACATCAGGTGCCACAGGGCCCGGTGCGAGAACCATGTCGTCTCCACCATGAAGACGGCGCGGGCGGCCGGCTCGTCGCCGAGCGGCGGGGACGCGGACCCGCCGTGGTGATTGACCGGTACGTCCAGCTCCTCGCACACGGCCCAGATCGGGTCGTACGTCTGCGAGTAGAGCTCGGGTATGCCGGAACCCGGCGGGGCGCCGGGCAGCAGGATGCCCCCGGTGAGACCTGCCGCCTTGGTGCGGCGGATCTCGCGCACCGCCTCTTCGACGTCGTTGAGGAGGATCTGCGCGACGCCCGCCCGCCGCCCGGGAGCGGCCTCGCAGAAGTCCGCCAGCCAGCGGTTGTGCGCGCGCAGACCCGCCCAGCGTTGCTCGTACTCCTCGCGGGTGGGCGCGGGGGCCATCAACGATGCACTGGGGAAGAAGGGCGGGATCGTGTTCGGGAAGACGACCTCGGCGACGATTCCGTCCGCCTCCAGCTCGGCCAGGCGGCGCGCGGAGTTCCAGTTGCGGTCGGCGGTGTCGGCGAGGAGGTCCTCGTACGGATTGACGTACGTCGCCGCCCACGCGTCGAAGTCGTCGTGGTGCCGCTTCTCCAAGTACGGCTTGTAGTCGAGGAGATCGGCTCCCGCGTGGCAGTCGGCGGAGATGACGGTGTAGCGGTCGTCGGTCATGGCGAGACTCCAAGCTGCGGGAAGTCGTGGTCGGTCAGCCAGTGGCGGCCCACCTCGCGCGACCTCGCCCAGGACGCCTCGACGGGCCCCTGGTCGTCCGGCTGGCCCAGTTCCTGCGGCGTAGGGCCGATGCGCCGGGCGAGCGGGGCGAGCTTCGCCGTGTCGAAGCCGAAGACCTCGGCTGCCGCCAGGCCCAGGATGCGGCGGGTCTCGGCGACGGGGATGTCGTGGAAGGTGCGCTTCAGCCACGCGCGCGTGTCGGGCCAGGTGCCCTCGGGGTGCGGGAAGTCGCTGCCCCACAGGATGTTGTCGACGCCGATCTCGTAGCGCTGGGCGAGTTCGCGGCGCTTGGTGTTGGTGGCGCAGATGAAGACCTGCCGGTCCAGGTACTCGCTCGGCGGCCGCTTCAGTTCCGCGAAGGGCGACAGCTTCTTGCCTCCGTGCGCGCCCAGGTACAGACGGTCCATGAACCACAGCTGGTTCGGCAGCCACCAGCAGCCGGACTCCGCGACCCCGAACCGCAGCCCGGGGTGACGCTCGAAGACGCCCGACCAGAGCAGGAACCACAGCGGCCTGGCGGGCCACCACGTGACCTCGGAGACGTAGATGCCCAGGTGGTCGCCGTATTCGTGGCGCGGCGCCGCGCCGGAGTGCGTCACGATCGGCATGCGTGTCTCAGCCGCCGCCGCCCATACCGGGTCGTAACGGCGGTCGTGGTACGGCGGCCTGTCGACCCACATCGAGGGGATCATCAGCGCGCCGAGCCCGGACTCCTTGGCCCGGTGGATCTCTGCGACGACCTGCTCCACCTCGCCCGTGATGGGCAGGAGCGCTACGCCGCAGTGCCGTTCGGGGTTCTGGGAGACGAATTCGGCGAGCCACCGGTTGTGCGCCCGCGCGCCCGCCATGCCCAGGGCCGGGTCCTGGTCGCCGGAGAGGCCGAGGCCGACGCCGAAGGGCGCGGCGGTCTGGCTGTCGACGGCGTCGGCGTCGGCGTCGGGGAATACGACCTCGGCGGCCACCCCGTCGCCGTCGAGCTCCTTGAGGCGCTGGGCCGTGTCCCAGCCGCCACGCAGCCCCTCCTCGTTGTCGTGGAACCACTTGGCGGCGAAGGCTTCGTTGCGTACGCCGAGACGCGTCATCTCCTCGCGGCGGGCGTCGCGCTGCCCGAGGAATTCGTCGAAGTCGCGGTGGAAGGCGCTGTCCAGGTAGGGCCGGTACTGCTCGGTCGGCAGACCGGCGTGGCAGTCGGAGGAGATGATCAGGTACGGGTCTGTCATCAGATGTCCTCAGATGTCCTCAGTCGAGAATGAAGCTCTCCAGATACGACGGATTGGCACGGTCGAGCATCGACCGCGCCCTCGCGCGGATCTGCCGGTCGCTGTGCTCGCTCGCCGGCAGCATCCAGAAACGGTCTGCGGTGATCCCCTCCACGACGGTCTCGGCGACGTCCTCGACCGGCGTGAACTCGATCTCGTGCCCCGCCGCCTTCATCGCCGTCTCCCATTGCCCGAGGCTGCGGTACGGCGTCCTGCGCGGCCGTTCCTTCGCGTAGCGCGACGGCCGGTTCCGGTGCGACTCCCACAGCCCCGTGCGGAGCATGTGCGGTCCGGGGAACAGCACCGAAGTGCTCACGGGAACGCTCTCCGCCCGCAAATGTGCGTACAGCGACTCGGTCATCGTCACGACGGCCGCCTTGGTGACGGCGTACACGGACGCGGTCGGCAGCGGGGCTATTCCGCCGTCGCCCGAGGACGTGTTGACGACGTGCCCGGGTTCGCCGCCCGCGAGCATCCGGGGAACGAACGCCTGGATGCCGTGGAACACGCCCCACACGTTCACCGCGAACGCCCATTTCCAGTCGTTCACCTCGTGCTCCCACATGCGGCCCTCCGCGCCCGAGCCGACCCCCGCGTTGTTGCACAGCACGTGCACCGCGCCGAAGGTGTCGTACGCCGCGTCCGCGAGCGCGGTGACGTCATCGCGCTCGCTGACGTCGGTGACACGCGCGAGCACCTGCACGCCCTGCGCCCGGAGTTCGGCGGCGGCCTTCTCCAGCGCGCCCTCCTCCACGTCGGCGAGTACGACCTTGAGCCCCTCCGCCGCGAACCGCCGGACCATCGCCAGCCCGATACCGCTCGCCGCGCCCGTGACCACGGCGACCTGCCCTTCCCGCAACCGCATCAAGCGGCGCTCCCTTCCGGCGGACCGTCGAGGATCTGCTGCGGGTCGTCGTAGCGCTGGTGGATGTACGGGAGCAGGGCCTGTGCGCTCACCCGCTCCACCACCCTGCCCTTCTGGTCGGTGGTCTTCTCGCCGATGGTGATCTCCACGACGCGGCGTACGGGCAGATCCGCGACCGGGTCGTACACCGACTCGCGCAGCACCACGTCGCCCGTGATCCGCTCCAGCTTGCGCACCTTCTCGTTGCGGACGCAGTGCACGAGGACCGGGTCGGCGTCGAAGCCACGGCCGTCCACCGCCGGCAGGAACTTGAAGTAGAAGTCGACCTTCTCCGCCGGTTCAGGCAGCGGCAGCGGGCCTTCCACCGCGCCCCGCACCTCGACGAAGGCGATGCCGTGCCGGGCGAGTGCCGCCCGTACGACCAGGCCGTCGCGGTCGACGGTCACCTCGCCCAGCTTCTTCGGCTCTCCGAAGACCTCGCGTCCGCCGATCAGGGCCCGTTCGTGGGTCATCGGCATGACGAGGGGGTACCAGCCGGTGACCCCGTCGTGGACGGCCCCGACCGCCACCGAACCGGCGCCCAGCGGGTAGCCGGGCAGGTCGACCTTGCTGATGTTGGCCCGTACGAGCGGCCGCTCGGCGGGCTTGAGCGGCGGCGGCAGTACGGCCGCCACCGCGTCCGGGTCGCTCTCCCACAGGGCCACCACACCGGTGGACCAGATGTCGGGGAGCCTGGAGACCGATTCGCGCGCCGCCGTGATCTCGGCCTCGGTCCGCGCGCCGTACCGTACGCGTGCCATGTCGTACCGCCTTTCGCTTCCGCTCTCGTCGGCAGCCTGCAGCCCGGTAGTCTGTAACACAGTTACACCGAGGGCGATGAAGGGTAAATAGGCTTGCACGCACGAGAATTGGGGGCTCCATGCCACGCACCGCCCTGACCCGCGACGAGGTCCTGGAGGCCGCCACGGCTCTCGTCAAACAGCACGGCCCCGCCTCCCTCACCATGCGCAAGCTCGCCGCCGAGCTCGGTACGGCGGTCACCTCGATCTACTGGCACGTCGGCAACCGCGAGTCGCTCCTCGACGCCCTCGTCGAGCGGACCATCGAGGAGATGGGCGCCATCCGCCCCAGCGGCCGCACCCCGGCCGCCCGCATCGTCTCCGTGGCCCGGGGCCTGCGCCGGGAGTTGCGCGGGCGCCCCCACCTGATCGCGATGGTCCACGAACGCGGCCTCACCGAGCGGATGTTCCTGCCGGCCCAGCAGACCCTCGTCCACGAGGTGCACGCGGCGGGGCTGCGCGGCGCGCGGGCGGCGGAGGCCGTACGCGCCGTCCAGTTCCAGGTCGTCGGGTACGTCCTCGTCGAGCGCAACCGCGAACGCGCCCCCGTACAGCACCCGGGCGAGGAGGACCTGTGGGACGCCGAGAGCGCGGAACACGACCCGGCCCTCGCCCGGCCCGCCGATCCCGAACGCCTCTTCGTCAATTCCGTGAGAGCTCTCGTGGACGGTCTGCTCACCCGGGCGGACAGGGCTGTCAGTGGGGGCCCGTATCCTCAGTGACCATGCTCGAAGACCAGCCGACAGCACCGACAGCGGCGACAGCAGCGCCGTGGCCGACCGCCTACCCGAAGGGGTACGCGGTCGTCGACGTGGAGACCACCGGACTCGCGCGGGACGACCGGATAATCTCCGCCGCCGTCTACCGGCTGGACTACCGGGGAGACGTCGAGGACCACTGGTACACGCTGGTCAACCCCGAGCGCGATCCCGGCCCCGTCTGGATCCACGGCCTCACCGGCGATGTGCTCGTGGACGCCCCGCTGTTCCCGGACATCGCGGCCGAGTTTTCCGAGCGGCTCGACGGCCGGGTGCTCGTCGCGCACAACGCCATGTTCGACTGGTCGATGATCGCCCGGGAGTACGCACGCGCCCAGCGCACCGCGCCCGTCCAGCAGCGGCTGTGCACCATCGCGCTCTCCAAGGAGCTTCGACTGCCCCTGCCCAACCACAAGCTGGAGTCGCTGGCCGCGCACTTCGGCGTCGTACAGCAGCGTGCGCACCACGCGCTCGACGACGCGCGTGTGCTGGCCGAGGCGTTCCGCCCGAGCCTGCACGCGGCCGCACAGGGCGGCGTACGACTGCCGCTGCTCGAATGCCTGCCGCTCACCGAGTGGTCGGACTCGCCCGCGACGCCGCGGGTGGGCCACCAGGCGTCGTACCGGGGCGGGGGCGGCGGGAGCTGGCGACCGTCGCGCAAGCGGCCGGCGTGCCCGTACCCGAACCCGGGGCGGTACGAACCGGGCAAACTACTCAAGCAGGGCATGCGTGTGGCGTTTTCAGGTGATACGTCCGTGGACCGGGAACTGCTGGAGGACCGGGCGGTCGAAGCGGGACTGCACATCGCGACGAGCGTGTCGCGGCTCACGAGTCTGCTCGTGACCAACGACCCCGACTCGGCCACGTCCAAAACCGTCAAGGCCAAGTCCTTCGGCACCCCCGTCGTCGACGAGGCCGCCTTCACCCAGCTGGTGCGGGACGTGTCTCCGGCAGACGGGTGATTGGCGGCGACTCGCCCGCCGACCGCTCGCCCTGCGCCGCCCGCGGTCCCACCCTGTGGCGCATGGCACGTTGTGAGGTTTGCGGAAATGATTACGGCATGTCGTTCGAAGTGCACGCGCAGGGCGCGGTGCACATCTTCGACTGCTTCGCCTGCGCCATCCACCGGATGGCACCCATCTGCGAGCACTGCAGGGTCCAGATCCTCGGCCAGGGCGTGGAGGTCGAGGGCCGCTGGTTCTGCGGCGCTCACTGCGCACGCGCGGAAGGGAAGGTAGGCATCGTCGACAAGGTCTGATCCGCGGGATTCGAGGCACAGCCCCCGGCGGGCCGCCACTCGGACCCACCCGCCGGGGATCACCGCGCGCCAGGTAACGTCAGGGACGTGTACCGCTTCCTGTTGTCCCGGCAGTGGGTGATCCTCACCCTCCTGATGCTCGTCCTCATTCCCACCATGGTCGAGCTGGGCTTCTGGCAGCTGCATCGCCACGAGCACCGGGTCGCGCAGAACAAGCTGATCTCCGGAAACCTCAGGGCGAAGCCCCTCCCCGTCGGCGACATCACCTCCCCCGGACACACCGTCCCGCGCGCCGACTACTGGCGCCGGGTGACCGCCACCGGCACGTACGACACCGCGCGCGAAGTCGTCGTACGCCGCAGGACCAACGCCGACGACAAGGTCGGCCACCACGTCCTCACCCCGCTGGTCATGAACGACGGCCGCGCCGTTCTCGTCAACCGGGGCTGGATCCCCTTCGACGCCGACCAGCAGGCGTTCCCCGAGATCCCGGCCGCCCCCAAGGGCGAAGTCACCGTCACCGGACGCCTCAAGGCCGACGAGACGACGGCGGGCAGCGGCATCAAGGACCTGAGCGGTCTGCCGCCCCGGCAGGTCATGCTGATCAACAGCGAGCAGCAGGCGAAGACGCTCGCGCGGCCCGTCCTCGGCGGCTACATCGAGCAGATCGAGCCCGTCCCCGCGGGCCCGAAGCCGGAGCTCGTGCCCGATCCCGACGCCGACTCCATCGGCCCGCACATGGCATACGCCGTGCAGTGGTGGCTGTTCGCCGGCGCGGTTCCGTTCGGCTGGGTCGTTCTCGTACGCCGCGAACTGCGCGACCGCGCGGAGGCCGCCGGGACCCTCGACGCGGCGTCGGCGGAACCTGCCACGGCAGACGCCTGACCCGTCGCGCCACCGGCCGCCGGCACCGCCACCGCCCATGGCGGCTTAATGCCACGCCAGTGCGGGAACACGAGTCTGCGTGACCCAACGCATCGAGGACTACGCGCTCATCGGGGACCTCCAGACCGCGGCCCTGGTCGGCAAAGACGGTTCCATCGACTGGCTCTGCCTGCCCCGCTTCGACTCGGCCGCGTGCTTCGCCGCGCTGCTCGGTGACGAGGAGAACGGCCACTGGCGCATGGCCCCCGCGGGCGCGGGCGCCTGCTCGCGGCGCTCGTACCGCGGCAACAGCCTCATCCTGGACTCGGTCTGGGAGACCCGCTCCGGCAAGGTCAAGGTCACCGACTTCATGCCGCAGCGCGACAAGGCCCCCGATGTCGTACGGATCGTGGATGGTCTCTCCGGCGAGGTGACGATGCGCTCCACGCTCCGGCTGCGCTTCGACTACGGCAACATCGTGCCGTGGATGCGGCGTACGACCGGCCACCGGGTCGCCGTCGCGGGCCCCGACGCCGCCTGGCTGCGCTGTGATCCCGTGGACCGGGTGAAGAGCTGGGGCCAGCAGTACACCACCTTCTCGTCCTTCACCGTAGCCAAGGGCGAAAAGGTGGCATTCGTCCTGACTTGGCATCCGTCGCACGAGCCGCAGCCGACCTTCACCGACCCGTACGAGGGACTGGAACACAGCCTCCAGGACTGGGAGGACTGGGCAGCCCTGTGCTGCTACGAAGGCCCCTACCGCGAGGCCGTGGTGCGCTCGCTGATCACCCTCAAGGCACTCACGTACGCCCCGACCGGCGGCATCGTCGCCTCCCCCACCACCTCACTCCCGGAGGAGATCGGCGGCGTACGCAACTGGGACTACCGCTACTGCTGGCTGCGCGACGCCACCCTCACCCTCGGCGCCCTCGTCGCCGCCGGCTACATCGACGAGGCGGCGGCCTGGCGCGACTGGCTGCTGCGGGCGGTCGCGGGCGACCCGGCCGACCTCCAGATCATGTACGGCCTCGCCGGCGAGCGGCGGCTGCCCGAGACGGAACTGCCGTGGCTGAGCGGGTACGAGGGGTCCAAGCCGGTCCGTACCGGCAACGCGGCCGTCAAACAGCTCCAGCTCGACGTGTACGGAGAGGTCATCGACACCCTCCATCTGGCCAGGGCCTGGGGTCTGCGCCCGAAACCGCACGCCTGGAACCTTCAGCTCAGCCTGCTCGGCTTCCTGGAGTCCAACTGGCGCGAGCCGGACGAGGGCCTGTGGGAGGTACGGGGGCCGCGCCGGCACTTCGTGCACTCCAAGGTGATGGCGTGGGTCGCGGCCGACCGCGCCGTACACGCCCTGGAGGACGACCCGACGCTGCACGGCGACGCGGACCGGTGGCGGGCAATGCGCGACGAGGTGCACCGGGAGGTCTGCGAGAAGGGGTACGACCCCGAGCGCAACACCTTCACGCAGTACTACGGTTCGAGGGAGCTCGACGCCGCCACGCTCCTCATCCCCCGCGTCGGCTTCCTACCGCCGGACGATCCGCGGGTCGTGGGGACGGTCGACGCGGTGCAGACCGAGCTGAGCCGTGGCGGCTTCATCCGCCGCTACAGCGCGGACGGCCTCACGGTGGACGGTCTGCCCGGCGACGAGGGAACGTTTCTGGCCTGCTCGTTCTGGCTCGTCGACGCGCTGCGGCTGACGGGGCGCGCGAAGGAGGCCCGGGAGCTCTTCGAGCGGCTGCTGACGCTGCGCAACGACGTGGGGCTGCTCGCCGAGGAGTACGACCCGGCCACCGGGCGGCAGCTCGGCAACTTCCCCCAGGCATTCAGTCATATCGGACTTGTGGGGTCCGCGCTCGCTCTCGGCGGGGAAGAGGCGGCAGGGTGGCCCCATGGATCTTGAACTGAAGGACCGGGTGTACGTCGTCACCGGAGCCAGTCGCGGGCTCGGCTTCGCCTCGGCGCGGCAGTTGACGGCAGACGGCGCGAAGGTCGTCGTGAGCGGCCGGGACGAGAAGGCGGTGGCCGACGCCGCGGCGGAGCTCGGGCCGAACGCGGTCGGTGTCGCCGCCGACAATGCGGACCCGGCGTCGGCGGAGCGCCTGATCGGCGCCGCCCGGGCGCACTTCGGGCGCTTCGACGGCATCCTCATCAGCGTCGGCGGCCCGGCGCCGGGCGTCGCCGCCGAGAACACGGACGAGCAGTGGCAGGCGGCTTTCGAATCCGTCTTCCTCGGGGCGGTACGGCTGGCCCGTGCGGCGGCGGCGGAGCTCTCCGAGGGCGGCGTCATCGGCTTCGTGCTCTCCGGCTCGGTCCACGAACCGATCCACGGCCTCACCATCTCCAACGGCCTGCGGCCGGGCCTGGCGGGCTTCGCGAAGTCGCTCGCCGACGACTTGGGCCCGCGGGGCATCCGGGTGGTGGGCCTCCTGCCGGCCCGGATCGACACGGACCGGGTGCGGCAGCTGGACGCGCTGTCCGGCGACGCGGAGGCTGCGCGTGCGGGCAACGAGTCGCGCATTCCGCTGCGGCGCTACGGGAGGCCGGAGGAGTTCGGCAGGGCGGCGGCGTTCCTGCTGTCGCCGGCGGCGTCGTACTTGACGGGCATCATGCTGCCGATCGACGGCGGCGCGCGTCACGGCTTCTGATTCCTTCGGGCGCCCCGCAGGCCGTCCGAAGGGCCGGGCCCCGGGCCAGCGGCGCGGGTACGCCGCGCGGAGCGAGATTTTCCCCACCCCGCCCCTTCCCGGAACTGGGGGCAAGCCCCCAGACCCCCGTGACGCCCTGCGGGCCGCTCCTCAATCGCC
>NZ_JAGGPA010000024.1:0-7234 GCF_018614035.1 Streptomyces sp. ISL-96 | reverse complement strand
CGCCGCGCCCCGTGCTTCACCTCGCGGAGGCGGACCTCCGCCGGGAGGGCGTCCAGGGCCGCCGAGTCACGCGCGTGGGCCAGCGCCCCGTGCGTGAGCCCGGACAGGGTTTCGGCCGGTTCCGCGTGGGGCTCGAGGAGGAGCGCGACCCGTGTCCGGGGTGCCTCCCGCCGGCCCGTCAGCGTGACGTGCGCCCGCTCCACGCCGTCCAGCGTCTGCGCCTCCTCCGCCAGCGCATGCTCCAGCGCCCGCCCCCGCAGCACCGCCCCCTCACCGTCACCGCTGTCGACCAGCACTTCCGCCAGCCGGTGCCGGCGCAGCTGGGCCAGCAGCCACCACAGCGCCAGCAGCACCAGCACGGCGAGGACCGCGATGACCGCCGGCCACCACCACCCCTCACCCCGCCACCGCGTCCGGTCCGCCTCGCTCAGCAGCACATCGTCACGCCCGTCGAACGGCCACCACGACGGTACGGACATCCCCAGCCCGGTGGCGAGCACGCCTCCTCCGACGCCGAGCAGCACCAGACCCGAGAGCCCGAGCAGGACACGGTTGACCTTCTTGGGCATCGTCCCGTCACCCCTTCTTGTCCGGCCGGTCGACGCGCACGGACAGGCGCGGCCGCCCGGCCAGTCCGAGCTGCCGGATACCGGCTGCGAGCGCCGTGTCCAAGTCGGCGCGTACGTCGTCGAGTTCACGGAAGTGGGACATGGC
Source organism: Streptomyces sp. ISL-96 (assembly GCF_018614035.1). Lineage (GTDB taxonomy): Bacteria > Actinomycetota > Actinomycetes > Streptomycetales > Streptomycetaceae > Streptomyces. Next base: position 6,520 of record NZ_JAGGPA010000024.1, on the reverse strand, counting down.
CCGCACACGCACTTTGGAGCGGCCCACGCGCACCCGTACGGACTGCACTCCGGACACCTCCATGGCCCGGTCGCGGAGCATCATCGCGGCGGCCGAACGGTCGAGCCCGGCCCGTACATCGGCCGACGTACGCCGCATCGGCAAAATCGCGCGCAGCCCGGGGGTTACGGCGAAGAGCAGCAGCCACAGACCGAGCGCCGCCGCGACGCCCGCGCCGACCATGACCCACACGTCGTCGAGGGGCCGGGTCGCGAGGCCGTCCGCGAGCTCGCGGCGCCACCACATCGCGGGGTGGCCGGCCCGTACCGCAGCGACGTCGTACAGCAGGAGGCCGACGCCGCCGAGCACCACCAGGGCGACCAGCGCGGCCGGCACCCGGCGGGCGGACCAGAAACGTCCGGCTCTGCCACTGTCCTCCTCCTGGAGGGTCGGTACCGGGTCGTGCGCACGTGCGGACGCATCGCCCCGCTCGCGTTCAATGATGGGAAGCCGCTGTGTGCGCCCGCTGTCGTCACTGGCGGGTTCGCTCATCGGATCCTCCCTCGCTCCCCGTGACGGGCCCGCGCCGAGTGCAGCCGCTCGACCTGAACGGCCACCTCGGACACTTCCATTCCCGCCAGCGTGCGTACTCCCAGGGTGACTTCACGGCGCACCGCACCGCACTGAGCGCCGATGTCGGAGGGGTAGCCGAGTTCGAGAATGACCCGCACCCGCGCCTTGTCGTGATGCACGGTCACTGTCGCGCGCGGCGGCTTTCCGCCCTCCGGTACCTTTCCGAGCGCCTCGCGCGCCGACTGGGCGGCGATCTTCGCGACGACCCGGTCGGCGATCCGGGTCGCGCCGCGCTCGGCGGCTTCGACCTGACCGGCGGCCATCGCGGGGGTCACCTCGGCCGGCCGCCGCGCTCACCCACGCGGAAGAAGTCGCCGGGTTCGAGGTCGCCGTCGGCGAACTTGCCCACTACGAAGCCGATCGCTCCCAGCGCCGCCACCAACACAAATGCTCCGAAACCGCCGAAGTATCCGGCGAATCCGAGCGCCATACCGGCCACAAGGCCGACCACCGCCATGCTCATTCTGCTGCTCCTTCTACTGGAGTCGTGGCTCCGGCTCTTCCTCTTCCTCGTCGGGCAGCTTCACATCGCTGACCGCGATATTGACCTCGACGACTTCGAGGCCCGTCATGCGTTCGACGGCCGATACGACGTTCTCCCGGACCGCGCGGGCGACATCGGCGATCGACACGCCGTACTCGACGACGATCTCCAGGTCGAGGGCGGTCTGCACCTCGCCGACCTCGGCCTTCACCCCCCGGCTGACGGACTTCGCGCCGCCCGGCACCCGGTCGCGCACGGCCCCGAAGGTGCGGGAGAGACCGCTGCCCATGGCGTGCACACCGAGTACGTCGCGGGCCGCGAGGCCGGCGATCTTCTCGACCACGCCGTCGGCGATGGTCGTACGCCCCCGGGAGCCGGGATCACCGCCGCCCCGCTTCGTCATGGAGGGCTTTCGCGTCTCCTCGCCGGACGACCCCTTGTCGGGCGGGTTGTCGGGCCGGTTGCGCTGCGTGGTCTCAGTCATAGCCGTTCGTCCCTTTCCGGGCGGTACTGGACTCCACTGCCCACATTAGGTGCGGTTGCCCGATCTCGCGCCGGGGATGCGGCAGGCTGGAGCAATGGGACCTGAAGGATTGATCACGGCGGTACGGCAACGACTCGGCCTGGGCAGGCTGCTGCCTCTGGGCGAGGCGGCGGACGGCGCGTGGCTTGCGGAGAAGGCGGCCGACACGGTTCTGCGGCAGGCGGCGACGCAGGTCGCCGGTGTCGGTCTGGGGCCGCTGCGCATCGGGCTCGCCGACCCGGACACGGCTGCCGCACCCGCCGTTCCCCCGCCGCCGGGCGCGCTGCCGCCCGGGCCGCTGCGTATCGAGGCGGACTTCATCGCCACGGCGGGGGGCGAGCCACTGCCCCACCGGGCGGAGCGGCTGCGCATCGCACTGCGGGAGGCGGCTTCGGCGCGGCTGGGACTCGTGGTCACCGCTGTGGATCTGCGAGTGACGGACCTGGTGGAAGCGGGGCAGGAACCCGTCGCGACCACTGCGCCGGACGAGGCAGGCGGCGACGGATTGGAAGAGGCGTACGCCGATTCCGCGCCGCCCGAGGAAAGTCACGGCGGGCCGCAGGAGGGTGACTGGGCCGCGCGCGCAGCCGCGGCCGCGACGTCCGTCGCCGGCGTGGCTCGCCTGACCCACGTCCTCGGCGCCCCGGTCCGGATCGGCGAAGGCCACGTACAGGTCGAGCTGGCGACGGCTGCGGACCACCGCGCGCTGGCGGTCGCCATCGCCGTGCGCAGGACGGTCGCGGCGTCCCAGGACGGTCGGCCGACGGTGACCGTCCTGGTGACCCGTGTGGAGTGAATCAGTGGCCGGCCGGTGAATCAGTCGCCGAGGCCCGCGAGGTCGCGCAGCCTGCGGGCCTGGGCGGCGCGCTCCGCGATGCGCTGCTCCTCGTACGTGCGCGAGGCCGCACCCTGGAGCAGCGCCTTGGTCTCGATCACCGCGTCGCGCGGCGCGGCCAGCAGGGCGCCCGCCAAGTCTCGTACCGCGCCGTCGAGTTCGTCGCCGGGCACGACAAGGTTGGCCAGGCCGATACGCTCGGCCTCCGCCGCGTGCACGAAGCGGCCGGTGGCGCAGATCTCCAGCGCACGCGCGTAACCGACGAGGCCGGTCAGCGGGTGCGTACCGGTGAGGTCGGGGACGAGACCGAGGCTGGTCTCGCGCATGGCGAACTGCACGTCCTCGGCGACGACCCGCAGGTCGCACGCCAGGGCGAGCTGGAAGCCGGCGCCGATGGCATGCCCCTGCACGGCGGCGATGGTGACGAGGTCGCTGCGCCGCCACCAGGTGAACGCGTCCTGGTACTCGGCGATGACCGCGTCGAGGTCTTCGTCGGAGCCGCGTGCGAGATCAAGGAAGGAGGGCTCACCGTCGAAGCCCTCGGGGCTGAACGCCTGCCGGTCCAGGCCGGCGGAGAAGGACTTGCCCTCGCCGCGCAGCACCACGACCCGCACGCTGCCAGGAAGAGACCGTCCGGCTTCTGTCAACGCCCGCCACAGAGCGGGAGACTGGGCGTTGCGCTTGTCCGCATTGGTCAGGGTCACCGTGGCAACGGCGTCCTCGACGGTGAGTCGTACGCCGTCCTTGTCGAGCACAGAGTCGAGCGAAGCCATGTGGCGCCTCCGGTTCGGGTGGCAGTCGCGCAGTCACTGAGTAACCGCATGGGTAAGTGACTGCACAGTAACCACCCGGGCGATCCTGCGATCGACCGGGTGGCCACCGCCCAAAAACCGGTGAGCCGGGCCCGCCCGAGGCGGTCAGGCCGTAGCGGCCTTCTTGCCTCGTGTCGCCCCGCCGCGTCCCCGCAGCGTGACGCCGGACTCGCTGAGCATCCGGTGTACGAATCCGTAGGAGCGGCCGGTCTCTTCGGCCAACGCCCGGATGCTCGCACCGGAGTCGTACTTCTTCTTCAGGTCTGCCGCGAGCTTGTCGCGCGCGGCGCCGGTTACCCGGCTGCCCTTCTTCAGAGTCTCGGCCACCCGTGCCTCCTCAAGGAAGTGCGCTCTGGACTCTCATGATCACCCCTTCCGGGCTTCCTGGCCACCCATTCGGCAAGGTCCGTACAACAACGTTCGCCGGGCGGGAACCGGACGCCACAATCGGAATCAGAAATTCCGCAGGGTTTCCGTCGTACGCCCGGACTGAACCAGGAGGGAATCGGCAGGTCAGGGCGCCGAACGGGGCAGCGGAACGCAAAGGGCCCGCCCCAGAGGGACGGGCCGCAATCCGGTGCGTGACACGCCGGGGTACGAGAGCCACTCACTCAGATGAAGGATCACCAGTAAGCCGAATGATCCAGCCCAAGTGGATCAGGCCAGGGCGACGAGGTCCTTGTAGTCCGGACCCCACAGGTCCTCCACACCGTCCGGCAGCAGGATGATCCGCTCCGGCTCCAGCGCGTCGACGGCGCCCTCGTCGTGCGTGACGAGGATGACCGCGCCCTTGTACGTGCGCAGGGCGCCCAGGATCTCCTCACGGCTGGCCGGGTCGAGGTTGTTCGTCGGCTCGTCGAGGAGCAGGACGTTCGCGGACGAGACGACCAGGGTCGCCAGCGCGAGACGGGTCTTCTCGCCGCCGGAGAGGACTCCGGCCGGCTTGTTGACGTCGTCACCGGTGAAGAGGAACGAGCCGAGCGTCTTGCGGACCGCGACCAGGTCGAGGTCGGGCGCCGCCGAGCGCATGTTCTCCAGGACCGAGCGCTCCGGGTCGAGCGTCTCGTGCTCCTGGGCGTAGTAGCCGAGCTTGAGGCCGTGGCCGGCAATGACCTCACCCGTGTCGGGCTTCTCCGCGCCGCCGAGGAGGCGCAGCAGGGTCGTCTTGCCCGCACCGTTGAGACCGAGGATGACGACGCGCGAACCCTTGTCGATGGCGAGGTTGACGTCGGTGAAGATCTCGAGCGAGCCGTACGACTTGGACAGGCCCTCCGCCATCAGCGGGGTCTTGCCGCAGGGGGCGGGGTCCGGGAAGCGCAGCTTGGCGACCTTGTCGGAGACCCGTACCGCTTCGAGGCCGGAGAGCAGGCGCTCGGCGCGCTTGGCCATGTTCTGCGCGGCGACGGTCTTGGTGGCCTTGGCGCGCATCTTGTCGGCCTGGGAGTTGAGGGCGGAGGCCTTCTTCTCGGCGTTCTGACGCTCGCGCTTGCGGCGCTTCTCGTCGGCCTCGCGCTGCTGCTGGTAGAGCTTCCAGCCCATGTTGTAGACGTCGATCTGGGAGCGGTTGGCGTCCAGGTAGAAGACCTTGTTGACGACCGTCTCGACGAGGTCGACATCGTGGGAGATCACGATGAAGCCGCCGCGGTACGTCTTGAGGTAGTCCCGGAGCCAGACGATCGAGTCCGCGTCGAGGTGGTTGGTCGGCTCGTCGAGGAGCAGCGTGTCGGCGTCCGAGAAGAGGATGCGCGCCAGCTCGACGCGGCGGCGCTGACCGCCGGAGAGCGTGTGGAGGGGCTGGCCGAGCACGCGGTCGGGCAGGCCGAGCGCGGCGGCGATGGTGGCGGCCTCGGCCTCGGCGGCGTAACCGCCCTTGGTGAGGAACTCCGTCTCCAGGCGCTCGTACTTCTTCATCGCCTTTTCGCGGGTGGCGCCCTGTCCGTTCGACATGCGCTCCTCGTTCTCGCGCATCTTGCGCAGGACCGAGTCGAGGTCGCGGGCGGAGAGGATGCGGTCGCGGGCGAGGACGTCGAGGTCGCCGGTGCGCGGGTCCTGCGGGAGGTAACCGACCTCGCCGGAGCGGGTGATGGCTCCGCCGGCGGGGGTGCCCTCACCGGCCAGGCACTTGGTGAGGGTCGTCTTGCCCGCTCCGTTGCGGCCGACGAGGCCGATGCGGTCGCCCTTGGCGATACGGAAGGAGGCGGACTCGATGAGGAGGCGGGCGCCGGCGCGCAGCTCGATGCCGGAGGCGGTGATCAAGGGAAAAACTCCAGGGCGGTATGGACGGCGGAAGGGACGGACGGAGAGATTTCTTCGACGCCGTCTAATGCACAAGGAGAGTTGCCATAGACCCAGTCTAACGGTCGCCCGCAACTACTTTTCGGGCGCGGCTTCCGTCGCCCGGCAGGGCGTTGCCGAGTGGTGTGCGATCGGGCACGACCCGGCCGAGATCGTCCACCGCGACCAGTTCGGCGGTCCAGGACGCGCCGGCGCCGCAGGGCTGCGCGATCAGCAGCGCGCCGCCGTTGCGGACCGTGCGGCGCGCGTCGAAGGCGCAGCCGGGCTCGGCGGGCAGCACCCAGCGCAGGTCGCCGTCCACGGTGCGGTACGCCGCGATGCGCTGCGGGGTGACGACGGCGAGCATGCCGGCGGCGGGGTCGAGGGGCTGCAGGACACCGGCGGCGCGGTCCTGGCCGTCGGTTGCCAGCCAGTGCGAGAGGCCCGGGACGGCGCGGTGCCAGTGGACCGTGCGGCCGGTGGTGCGTGCGGTGTCGGTGACCAGGCCGTCGCTCCACAGGGCGAAGGCGTGGCCGGGCGCGGGGCGCAGGGCGAGCGGGCGGCGCCCCGCGCGGGCGTGCGTCCAGTGCCGCAGACCGCTGCTCCTGTCGTACGCCTCGACCGCCTCGCCCCGGATCCGCAGGGCGGGGTCGGGGCGGGCCGTGGGCGTGTGGGCGGTGAGCCGGTCGCCGTACGGGGCGGGCCTGGCCTGGTGGGCGGCGGTGACCAGGGGCAGGGCGAGGACGGCGAGGGTGAGGGTGAGGGCGAGGGTGAGCGCGAGGCGGGGGCGGGGGCGCGGGGGGCGGGGGGTGAGGGAGCCGAATGACGTGCTGGCAGTCACGATTCCCCCTTGCGGCGCCGCCCATGGCCATGGATCAGGCACAGAACGTAGCTGCGGGCATCGGGTGCCGGGCGCCGGGTCTGGCCGACACGGCGGGCCCGGGTGGACGTGTCCCCCGTTCGGCCGCGTCCCGGCCGCA
>NZ_JAGGPA010000023.1 GCF_018614035.1 Streptomyces sp. ISL-96 | reverse complement strand
GAGGTCCGGTGGTCAAGGGTGAAGCGCAGCGCAATCGCCGCAGGCGACGCGACGCAGGAGCGCCCTTTACCGGCGGGCCTCCGACGCCACACTTACATGTGGCGGCCCCCATCGCAGACGCGTTCAACGCTCCGGGCCGCCCGAAGCCCGTCCCCGCCGCGCGTAGCAGCCGCAGCTGCTGGTTTCCTCCGGCCCTGACCGCTAACCCCCAACCCCTGACCCCACCGCCTTGCAGTTCTCCATCGCTATGTAGTACTTCTTATACATGAGCGAGCAGGTACACAACAGGCTGGCGATGGTTCGGGCTGAGCGTGGGGTGTCGCGGCAGGCGTTGGCTGAGGCTGTCGGGGCGCACTACCAGACCGTCGGGTACATCGAGCGCGGGCAGTACAACCCGAGCCTCGATCTCGCCCTGAAGATCGCCGAGTTCTTCGAGCTGCCGGTGGAGGCGTTGTTCTCCCTCCGGCCGTTCCGGCCGCTCACCGACGAGGTCTACGGGAGGAAGCAGTGATGACCGCAGGGCAGATGCAGATGCAGGGGCAGGGGCAGGGGCCGGCAGTAGTGGAGGTCGCTCCAGTCACTCGGTACGACCAGCGCATGTTCGCGCTGATGAACCGGGAAGAAGGTGCCGCCCTTCATGCCACAGCCGTACGCCGTCGGCTCTTCGTCGGTGCGCACATCCTCATGACAGTCGCCTCGGTGGTGTGCTGGAACGTCGTGGTCTTCGGGGAGCGGCAAGTGTGGGCGCTCGTCGCCACGCTCGCCCTGCTGCTGCCCTGGTGTTTCGTGACCGGCGTCATCAACAGCGCGACCCGCGGGCTGCTCGAACTGCGTGGCCGCGTACTCGACGAGCGGCAGCTCGCCGACCGTGACCGGGCCCGCGCCCGCGCGCACCGGCTGACCTCCGGGTTGCTGCTGGCCGCCGCCCTCGGGGTCGGTGGGGCCGGCTGGCTCGGCGACGTACACGTCGAGGGGCTGATCGCGCCCGTGCTGACCGCCGTCCTGGCCGCGCACTGGCTGATGCCGTTGTGGGTCGCCGGTCTTATGGTGCGGGACGAGCCCGGCGAGTGAAGTGAGTCCGGCCCCCTCAGAGGGGCGAGCTGGCGGGCGCGCCTCGTGGTGATCGAAACGCGTCGCCCGCACGCCTCCCGGTAGGTTTAGAATGTCACCCCTTTCCACTCGAACTCTCCTCTGCTCAAGGGGTGTTCGCACAGTGAAAGGGGCATGGTGCCTCAAACCGCCTTACCCACCCAGCCCGGCGGCCAGGACGATCTGCGCGGAAGAGATCCCGTGGCGCCCGCCGCCAGTGAGGCGACCCGGCTGCTGTGTGCCGGGGTGTATCTCGACGACGGTTACCGGGACGCGGTGATCGATGAGCTGTACGTCCACGAGGAGCGCATCGCCGCCCCGTCGTACGGCTTCGACGCCGCCCGCGTCCTCGCCCACGCCCTGCGAGCCCGCCGTACCGAACTCGCCTGGGCCGCCGGGGTGGTCGCGCTGTGGGTCTTCGCCGTCCCGCTGACCGGCGGCATGTTCGCCGTGCTCATGGGCCCGTGCCTCATGCTCAGCCTCTCCGGGTGGCTCAGGGGAAGCAGCGCGCAGCCGCCGCTGTACCGACTGGTCCCGGCATTCCTGCTGCGCTGGTACGGGCGCATTCTGCTGGCCTTCGTCATTGTGGGGCTGATCTCCGCCGCTTTCGACTCTGAGGATTCCGGCGATTCCGGGTACGGAGGCGAGTACGGAGGCGAATACAGCGGGGGTGGCGGGTTCGGTGGCTACGGGGAGTCCAGTCCGTTCGGGTCTTCGGATTCGTTTGGTATCGAGGAGCTTTTCAGCTCCGTCGGCGGGCCCGGGTCCGACCTGCCCCTCGGCAGCGCCGGTACCGCCTGGGGAATCCTCGCGCTGTTCGCCGTCCTCACGGCAGTCGTGGCGATCCGGCGCGGGCAGTTCGCCCGGATCCTGGCCAGCGAACTCTCCCCTCAGCAGTTCCCCAACCATGCCGCCGACCCCGCCGAACGCGGCACAGGGCTGCGTTTCGGCCGGCTCGCGCAGCACATCCGGGTCGAGCAGCACGCACCCCTGGTCATGTACAACGCCTCGCAGCCCTTCTGTGGCGCAGGCCTTCCGTACCAGCCGTGGAATCTTTCCGTCGAACTCCGTCCGCGCAGGGACAGCACCCCCGAGGCGATCGACAACGCGAAGATCATCAATCGCATCGTCCCGCTGGTCGAGGCACTGCGCGTCCCCTCGCCGCACGGATCGCCGCAGCTCGCGGCCGCCGTGCGGGACCGGCTGCGCGAGCTCCGGACCGACGAGTGCGTCTTCCTGCCGGTCGCCGGACTCACCCGGCGCGACCAGGCGCCGTACGACTCCACGGGGTTCGAGGCCCATCGCAGTGGGTCCGTGGAGGAGGGCGGCGAGAGCCGTCGGCACTTCCTGCGGATCCGGGTGGGAGGCTGGAGCGAGGAGGTCGTGGTCACGGTTTTCGTACGGGTCCACACCCAGGGCGGCATGCTGATGCTGGAGGTGGCGCCGCATGTGCTGCTGCCCGTACGGCAGTTGTTCCAGGACGCCGACCGGATCGCCCACCGGCACCGCAACAACAACTGGTTCGGCAAGGCCGTCTGGGCACTCACTCGCACACCCCGCTCGTTCGGAAGCGCGCTCGCGGCGCTGGGTCGCGGCGCCATCAGCGGGTGGAAGATGCTCACCGGCGGGAACGGCGGCGCGCTGCCGGACGGGCCCGCGCGGTCGGTGCGTGAGCTCGGTTCCGACTGGGACGCGTCGCTGTTCCAGGACATGGACATCAACCGCTACCTGAAGAGCGTCCAGGACCGGGTGACCGGCGGGGTGCGGCTGGCGCTGCACGAAGCGGGCTGGCAGACCGACGAGTTCGAGCAGAAGATCGTGAACGTCGGGTCGGGCGGGGTCTTCATCGAGTCAGCACACGGAAGTGCCATTGGGATTGGTGACGGGAACAGCGTCACTAACACCAACAACAACAGCAGCAGCAAAGATGGGGGAGCGCGTCGTGGGAAAGCCTGATGAGCAGCCGTCGGTTCACGTCGGGACCGTGAACAACAGTGCCATCGGTATTGGGAATGGGAACACTGTCGCCAATACCAACGCGAATTCCGGCGCAGTGCCGTCCCGGGACCCGGCGCAGGAAGAGCTGCTGCTCGCCGTACGGGAGCTTCGGGCCGACCTGGACCGGCTGCTCGCCACCGAGACCACCACCGTCCTCGACGCCGAGCTCGTCTCCACGGAGGAGGAGATCGAGGCCGCGGGCCAGGCCACTCCCGGGCGCCTCGCCCGGCTGCGGGACGCGCTTACGGCGGCGGGCCCGAGTGTGGAGGTCCTGGCGTCGGGAGCCGCCGCCGTGGCCGCGGTCGGCGCACTGCTGGGAGGCTGAGCATGGCCGGGCCGTACTGGAACGATGAGGCGCAGCGCTGGGAGAGTGGTGAGGAGGGGCCGCCGCTTCCTCACACCCCGCAGCCTCCGCCGTTGCCGCCCCTGCCGTCGATACCTCCACCTGCACCGCCGTCGCCGTCGCTTGATTCGCTCGCCCCGGCTTATGTGCCTCCCGCGTACGATCCCGGCGCCGGCCCGCGTTCCTTACGAGGCCGGATTTCGCCGCTCGCCGCGGGGGCCGCGGTCGTCGTACTGGCGCTGGGCGCGGCGACCGTGTGGTTCACCGTGGGGAACCGTGGCGGCGATCAGGAGCGTACGGGTGCGGAAGGGCCGCAGGCCGTTCAGTCAGCGGAAGGCACGGCGGAAGGCACGGGGCAAAGCGCGGCGGAAAGCACCGCTGACAGCACCGCTTCCGGTGAAACCACCGCGGAGGAGTCCGTTACGCCGGACGCGCCGAGCGCGACGGATTCGCCGGACGCGACCGGCGCCGCGCAGGTGCCCGCCGGATATCGGCTGGTGGAGGACCCCGAGGGCTTCTCCGTCGCCGTCCCCGACGGCTGGGAGCGCAGCCTGGAGAACGAGCGGGTCTTCTACCGGACGGCCGACCGGGCCTCGCTCGTACAGATCTTCCGGGTCACCGAAACCGGCATGACCCCCGGTGCGGCGGTGCGCCTGGCTTCCGGGGGGCTGCGGGACGGCACCGAGGGCTACGAGGAGATCAGCGTGGGCCCGGTGGACGGTGCCGTCAACGAGAGCATGTCCGCCGAGCTCGTCTATGAGTACGACAGCGAGGAGAGCGGCGGGCGCCGCAGGGGCGTCGAGCGCGTCTTCCGCGTCTCCAGCGGTGACCTGTGGGCCGTGCTGGTCGCGGCACCTGCCGATGAGTGGCCGCTACAGGAGAAGATCATCGGCACGGCGATCGAACACTTCAAACCGAATGGCGCGTTTTGACCGGTTTTGCCTCCTGGCGGTCGTGATGCAGGGCACTTTCAGCCACGTATGCGCATGCTTCCCGGCCCAGGGGGGAGGGCTCCCGGTTGCCGGTCTCCTTACTGGCGGAACATATCGGGAACGGAAGGCGAAACGCGACGTGTCGGTACAACAGACCATCCATGTGGGCGGGAAGTGGCAGGCAGCCGCTTCCGGCGCCACGCGCGAGATCATCGACCCCTCGGACGCCAAGCCCTTCGCCGTCATCGCCGAGGGCGGTGCCGCGGACGTCGATGCCGCGGTGGCAGCGGCCCGTACGGCATTCGACACGGGCGAGTGGCCCCGTACCCCGGTGGCCGAGCGGGCCGCGTTGCTGCGGCGCGTCGGTGAGCTGCTCCAGCGGGACCGCGAGGAGATCGCGCTGCTCGAAAGCCGCGACGCGGGCAAGACGCTGGAGGAGGGCCGGGTCGACGTCGACTGCGTGACCGACGCCTTCCGGTACTTCGCGGACCTCGTCATCAATGAGGGCGCAGGGCGGGTTGTCGACGCCGGTTCTCCCGAGATCCACAGCGTCGTCGTGCACGAGCCGGTCGGCGTCTGTGCGCTCATCGCGCCCTGGAACTATCCGCTGCTCCAGGCCAGCTGGAAGATCGCCCCGGCCCTGGCAGCGGGCAACACCTTCGTGATCAAGCCGAGCGAGATCACGCCGCTGACGACGGTCGCGCTCATGGAGCTGCTCGTCGAGGCGGGCCTGCCGGCCGGTGTCGCCAACCTCGTGACCGGCGCCGGCGACCCCGTGGGGGCCCGGATGTCCGAGCACCCCGACGTCGACCTCGTGTCGTTCACCGGCGGACTCGCCAGCGGTACGAAGGTGATGCGGGCGGCGGCGGTCACCGTGAAGAAGGTCGCGCTGGAGCTGGGCGGCAAGAACCCCAACGTCGTCTTCGCCGATGCCTGCGCGACGGAAGAAGGGTTCGACACCGCCGTCGATCAGGCCCTGAACGCCGCGTTCATCCACAGTGGGCAGGTCTGCTCGGCCGGTTCCCGGCTCATCATCGAGGAGTCGGTACGGGAGCGGTTCGTCGCCGAGCTCGCCCGCCGGGCCGCGAAGATCCGGCTCGGGCGCGGGACGGAGGACGGGGTCGAGTGCGGGCCGCTCGTCTCCGCTCAGCAGCTGGAAAAGACGGAGATGTACGTCGCGTCCGCGCTGGAGGAGGGCGCGGTGCTGCGCTCCGGCGGCGCGCGGCCCGAGGCGTCCGACGTACGGCCGGCCGAAGGGTACTTCTACGCGCCGACGGTCCTCGACCAGTGCCACCGCGAGATGCGCGTCGTACGGGAAGAGGTCTTCGGGCCCGTCCTGACGGTGGAGACCTTCCGTACCGAGGACGAGGCCGTCGCCCTCGCCAATGACACCGAGTACGGGCTGGCCGGTGGGGTGTGGACGGCCGACGCCGGGCGCGCGAGGCGCGTCGCGGGGCGGCTGCGGCACGGCACCGTGTGGATCAACGACTTCCATCCCTACCTGCCGCAGGCGGAGTGGGGTGGGTTCGGCAAGTCGGGCGTCGGGCGTGAGCTGGGCCCGTCCGGGCTGGCCGAGTACCGCGAGGCCAAGCACATCTACCAGAACTTGGCACCCCGTCCCGTGCGCTGGTTCGCGGGCTGAGGTTCCCCCCTCACACGCCGGAAGCGCTGAATTTTTTCCGTGGTTGCACGAAAGAGGAGCAGTAACCCATGCCTGTATACGACTACGTCGTCGTCGGCGGCGGCACCGCTGGTTCGGTGATCGCGTCCCGGCTCACCGAGGACCCGTCCGTTCGCGTCGCCGTGATCGAGGGTGGCCCCTCCGACGTCGACCGCCCCGAAGTGCTCACGCTGCGCCGCTGGATGGGCCTGCTCGGCGGTGAGCTCGACTACGACTACCCCACCACCGAGCAGCCGCGCGGCAACTCCCACATCCGGCACAGCCGCGCCCGCGTCCTGGGCGGCTGTTCCTCGCACAACACCCTCATCGCCTTCCAGCCCCTGCCGTCCGACTGGGACGAGTGGGCGGCCGCCGGGGCCGAGGGGTGGGACGCCGCGGCCATGGGGCCGTACTTCCACAAGCTTCGCAACAACATCGTGCCGGTCGACGAGAAGGACCGGAACGCCATCGCCCGCGACTTCGTCGACGCGGCGCAGGACGCCATCGGCGTACCGCGCGTGGAAGGGTTCAACAAGGAGCCGTTCCACGAGGGTGTCGGCTTCTTCGACCTCGCCTACCACCCCGAGAACAACAAGCGCTCGTCCGCGTCCGTCGCGTACCTGCACCCCTTCCTCGACCGGCCGAACCTCCACATCATGCTGGAGAGCTGGGCGTACAAGCTGGAGCTGGAAGGGACGCGGGCGACCGGTGTCCGGGTCCGGACCAAGGACGGGGAAGAGGTTCTCGTCGAGGCGAGCCGCGAAGTGCTGGTGTGCGCCGGCGCCGTGGACACGCCGCGGCTGCTGATGCACTCCGGCATCGGTCCGAAGGCCGACCTCGAAGCGCTCGGGATTCCCGTCGTGCTCGACCTGCCCGGCGTGGGCGAGAACCTGCTCGACCATCCCGAGTCGGTCATCGTCTGGGAGACGGACGGGCCGATCCCCGAGAACTCGGCCATGGACTCGGACGCGGGGCTGTTCGTGCGAAGGGACCCGGAGAGCCGCGGGCCCGACCTGATGTTCCACTTTTATCAGATTCCGTTCACGGACAATCCGGAACGGCTCGGGTACGAGCGCCCCGCGCACGGCGTGTCGATGACCCCGAACATCCCCAAGCCGCGCAGCCGCGGCCGGCTCTTCCTGACCAGCGCCGATCCGGCTGTCAAGCCCTCGTTGGATTTCCGTTACTTCACCGACCCCGAGGACTACGACGGCCGTACGCTCGTCGACGGCATCCGCATCGCCCGCGAGATCGCCAAGGCCGAACCGCTGGCCAAGTGGCTCAAGCGCGAGGTCTGCCCCGGACCCGACGTCACCACCGACGAGGACATCAGCGAGTACGCCCGCAAGGTCGCGCACACCGTGTACCACCCGGCGGGGACCTGCCGGATGGGCGCCTCGTCCGACGAACTCGCCGTAGTTACACCGGACTTGAAAATCCGTGGCCTCGAAGGCATCCGTATCGCCGACGCGTCCGTCTTCCCGACGATGCCCGCAGTGAACCCGATGATCGGGGTCCTGATGGTCGGGGAGAAGTGCGCCGAACTGCTTGCCTCAACAACTGCACCGGGAGGTGATGCGTGATGACCGACAACCACACCACCAAGAAGACTGACGACCCCGCCGCCGCCGAACCGGTTTTCTCCGTACAGAATCTGTGGAAGGTCTTCGGACCCAAGGCCGGCCGAATACCGGCCAACGCGGACTACGCCGAACTGTCCGCCGAAGAGCTGCGGGCCCGCACCGGCTGTACCGCCGCCGTGCGCGACGTCTCCTTCGACGTACAGAAGGGCGAGGTCTTCGTCGTCATGGGGCTCTCGGGCTCCGGCAAGTCGACCCTCGTACGCTGCCTGACCCGCCTCATCGAGCCGACCTCCGGCGCCATCGCCATCGACGGCGAGGACGTCCTGTCCATGGACAAGTCGCGGCTGCGCGAACTGCGCCGGCACCGCGCCTCCATGGTCTTCCAGCACTTCGGTCTGCTGCCGCACCGGTCCGTCATCGACAACGTCGCCTATGGGCTCGAAATCCAGGGCATGGGGCGGGCCGAGCGGCGCGCGAAGGCCGCCGAGGTCGTCGAGAAGGTCGGCCTGGGAGGGATGGGAGAGCGCCGGCCGAGCCAGCTGTCCGGTGGGCAGCAGCAGCGAGTGGGGCTTGCCCGGGCTCTTGCCGTCGACCCCGAAGTGCTGCTCTTCGACGAGCCGTTCAGCGCGCTCGACCCGCTGATCCGCCGCGACATGCAGGAAGAAGTCATCCGCCTGCACCGCGAAGAGGGCCGCACCATGGTCTTCATCACGCACGACCTGAGCGAGGCGCTGCGGCTCGGCGACCGGATCGCGCTGATGCGCGACGGCCGGATCGTGCAGCTCGGCACCCCTGAGGAGATCGTCGGCGAGCCCGCCGACGATTACGTGCGGGACTTCGTGCGTGACGTACCGCGCGAGCAGGTCATGACCGTACGCACGGCCATGCGGCCCGCCGAGGTCGGCGAGGCCGAGAGCGGTGCTTCCGTGTCCCCCGACGCCACCGTCTCGACCGCCATCGAGGCCGTCGCGCGCACCGGCGAGCCCGCCCGCGTCATGGAGGGCGGACGCTGCATCGGCGTCGTCGACCACCAGGGGCTGCTCGCGGTTGTAGCGGGCATCGGTACGGCGAAGGCGGTTGCCGCATGACGGCGGCCGTCACCACGCCCGCGAAGGAGGCCGTGGCGCCCACCCCCGGCCGGTTCGGCACTCTCGTACGTCACCGCACCGGGCGCAAGCTGCTGCCGCTCGCCGTGGCCGCGTTCGTGCTCGTACCGCTCGGGGTCGTGCTGTGGGGCGGCGGCAGCTGGCCCGCCGGCCTGACCGTCGACGTGTCGGGGCCGCTCGACGACGCCAACGAATGGGTCATCGACAACCGCGACACGCACCCCCTCTTCCTCTACTTCCTGCTCCATCTCTCCAACACCGCGACCGACGCCGTCAACGCCGTCTACAACGGTCTGAATGCCCTCGGCTGGGCCGGCTTCGCGGTGATGGCTGTCCTCTTCGCCTGGCGCGCCGCCGGACTCGACCGGCGCGGCGCGAAGACGGCGGGCGTCGCGGTCGGCGTGTTCGCCGTGTGCGGGGTGCTCGGGATGTGGGACGCCACGCTGCTCACCATCGCGCTGATGGTGGTGGCCGTCGCGTGCGCGTCTGTGCTGGGGATTGTGCTGGGGCTCGCGGCCGGGCTCTCCGACCGCTTCCACCGGATGCTGCGGCCGGTGCTCGACACCATGCAGGTCATGCCGGCGTTCGCGTACCTGCTGCCGTTCGTGCTCGTCTTCGGCACCGGTACGCCCGCCGCGCTCTTCTGTACGGTCATCTACGCCGCCCCGCCGATGGCCCGCCTCACCGCCCTCGGGCTGCGCGGCGCCGACGCCGGTGTCCTGGAGGCCTCGGCCTCGCTCGGCGCCAGCGGCCCGCAGCGGCTGTGGACGGCGCGGCTGCCGCTCGCGCGCAAGGAAATGCTGCTCGGCCTCAACCAGACGATCATGATGGCGCTGTCGATGGTCGTCATCGCGGCGCTCGTCGGCGCGGGTGGGCTGGGTGAAGAGGTCTACTCGGCTCTGTCGACCGTCGACGTCGGCAAGGCGCTCGCGGCCGGCATCCCGATCGTGCTGATCGCGGTCTGGCTGGACCGTACGACCGCTGCGGCGGGCGAGCGTATCGGCACCTCGGTGCCGGGTGGCCCGCGGCTGCTGCACGGGTGGCGTGCCTGGGCGCTGGTCGCCGTCGTCACCGCGGCCGCTGCCGCGGCCGGGCGGGCGCTGCTGACGCAGACCTGGCCGGAGGCCTGGACGTACGGCATCTCCACGCCCGTCAACAAGGCGCAGGACTGGATCACCGAGCACCTCGCTTCGGGCATCCCGGTCCTCGGCGGCACCGAGGTGTGGTCGGAAAGCTTCACGCTGTGGGTGCTCAACCCGCTGCGTGACGGGCTGGTGTGGCTGCCCTGGTGGGCGGTGCTGCTGCTCGTGGCGGGGCTGGCGTGGCTGGTGGGGTCGTGGGCGACCGCGGTCACCTCCACGCTCGCGATGGGCGCCATCGGCGTACTCGGCGTATGGACGAAGTCCCTCGACACGCTGTCCCAGGTGATCGCGGCGCTCTTCGTGACGCTGCTGCTGGGCTTCGCGCTCGGGATCGCGGCGGCGCGGGCCGGGCGCTTCGAACGGTGGATGCGGCCGGTGCTCGATGCCATGCAGACGATGCCGCAGTTCGTGTATCTGATCCCGGTGGTCGCACTGTTCGGTGTCACGCGCGCGTCGGCGATCATCGCGGCTGTTGTGTACGCCCTGCCCGCCGTCGTCCGCATCACCACCCAGGGGATCCGGGAAGTCGACCCGTCCGCCCTGGAGGCCTCGCGCTCCATGGGCGCCGGCTCCTGGCAGCAACTCCGCCAGGTCCAGTTGCCGCTGGCCCGCCCGGCGCTCCAGCTCGCCGTCAACCAGGGCGTGGTGCTCGTGCTCGCCGTGGTCGTCGTCGGCGCCCTCGTCGGCGGTGGCGCACTCGGTTACGACGTGGTCAAGGGACTGTCGCGCGGCGAGATGGGCGTCGGCATGACAGCCGGTGCCGCGATCGTCTGCCTCGGGCTCGTACTCGACCGGCTCACTCAGCCGGGCGCGGGCCGCTCCCGTGGCCGTAACAACAGCTGACACCCCCTTCTTACTCACTCCTGCCAGACAGAGAAGAGAGTCATCCTCACCATGCGCATGAATATGAATTCGCGAATACTCCGCACGGCCGCCGCCTCCGCCGCCGCCCTCGGCCTGCTCGCCCTCAGCGGGTGCGGCGCGGCCAAGACCGGCAAGAGCGACGAGGCCGGCGACCAGAAGACCGTGAAGCTGACCGTCCCGTCGTGGGTCGGCGCCCAGGCCAACACCGCGGTCGCGGCGTACCTCCTGGAGAAGGAGCTCGGCTACACCGTCAAGACCCAGCAGATGGGCGAGGTCCTCGCGTGGGACGCGCTGTCGAAGGGCGACATCGACGGGATCCTTGAGGACTGGGGCCACCCCAAGGAGGAGAAGCAGTACGTCGACACCAAGAAGACCGTCGTCAAGGGCGGCGACCTCGGTGTCACCGGGCACATCGGCTGGTTCGTACCGAAGTACTTCGCGGACAAGCACCCGGACGTCACGGACTGGAAGAACCTCAACAAGTACGCCGACGAGTTCAAGACCGCGGAGAGCGGTGACAAGGGCGAGATCCTCGAAGGGTCGCCCGACTACGTCACCAACGACGACGCGATCATCAAGAACCTGAAGCTGAACCTGAAGACGAACTACTCGGGTTCCGAGGCCAGCCAGATCACGGCCATGAAGAAGTACGCCAAGGCGAAGAAGCCGTTCCTGACGTACTGGTGGACGCCGCAGTGGCTGAACGCCGAGATCGACATGGTCGAGGTCAAGCTGCCGGCGTACAAGGAAGGCTGCGACGCCGACCCCAAGAAGGTCGCCTGCGCGTACCCGAACACGCCGCTCCAGAAGTTCTTCAACGCGGACTTCGCGAAGAACGGCGGCAAGGCGGCGGAGTTCCTGAAGAACTTCAAGTGGACGACCGAGCAGCAGAACGAGGTCGCCCTGATGATCGCGGACGAGAAGCTGTCGCCCGAGGCCGCGGCCGAGAAGTGGGTCAAGGCGAACGAGTCGACATGGAAGGCCTGGCTGCCGAAGAAGTAACCACTGGCCCCCTCCCGGGGCCCCACCACCTGAGCGCGCTCCGGAACGCCGCGAACCCGGCATTCCGGAGCCGTTCGGCGTTTCGCCGGGGTTGTGTCGCAAGTTTGCGCAAGTAGCTGGTCTCCGGCCGCTCGTTGGCCGCAAGATCAGGCACAGCGAGTCCCCGACAAGGAGGCCGGCATGGCACTGCACAGGTTGGGCAAGGACCCCGAGAGTAAGAACGGTGGATCGCCGACCGTCTTCTACGACGACCAGACTGACAACTATGTGCTCCAGGGCTGGAAGGTCACGGACGCGGAGCGTCTGGCGCAGTTGGACATGCCCGACCACGAGACCGTGATCGAGTTTCCCAGGCGGATGATGCGGTTCTTCCTGGAGGTGGAGGCGCGTGGCGTTGGAGACGACGTTTGAGGAGCTGTTCCGCTCGGCGATGCGGTCGGCAGCCCACCTGGAGATGCGCGACGGCTACATGCTGGACGACCCGTCGTTCGTGGCATGGAAGAAGGACCACAGCATCATCGTGGACGATGCCGAGAGCCAGTGGTGGCGCGATCTCGTCCGCTCGACGACGGCTCGCGGGGTTCACGTACGCAGGGCGAGGATCATCTCCGAGCCGCTGAGTGACTATACGCGCTTCGAGTACGAAATCACCGAGCAGCACAACATCGCGGCCGGCGAGCAGGTTCGGTGGCTTCCCCGTCGCGGGGCGAGCGACATCGCGCTGCCAGGGAACGACTTCTGGCTGTTCGACGGCGAGCTGCTCATGGTGAATCACTTCACCGGCAACGGCGATTGGACGGACACAGAGATCATTACCGAACCGGCGGTCGTCGAGCTCTGCACCACCGCCTTCGCAGCGGTCTGGGAGCGCGCCACCCCGCACAGCGACTACCGGCCCGGGTGACGGCGTACAGCGGACGGACCATGGCTCCACACTCACCATCGTCGAGCGCGCGGCAGGCACGGCGGGATCTCGGCCGGCGCCTGGAAGACGTACGAAAAGAAGCGGGCCTGTCGGCGCGGGAACTTGCTGCCCGCGCCGGCTGGCACGAATCAAAGTGCTCACGTCTCCAGAGCGGCAGGACCCTGCCATCAGAGGCGGACATACGGGCATGGACGCTGCACTGCGGCGTGCCGGACCAGGCCGAAGACCTCATCGCTGCCGTGCGGGGAGTCGAGGGCATGTACGTGGAGTGGCGTCGGCAGACCCGCTCCGGACTGCGCCATGTCCAGCAAGCCGGAGTGCCGCTGTACGAACGCACCCGGCACTTCCGCATCTACGAACCAGGCGTGGTTCCCGGACTGTTGCAGACACCCGCCTACGCGCACGCGCTGATGGGCGCGATCGTCGCCTTCCAGCAGATCCCCGACGACACCGAAGCCGCGGTCGCGGCGCGCATGGCCAGGCAAAGGGTGCTGCACCACGGCACCCGCACCTTCGCCATGCTGCTGGAGGAGTCGGCCGTACGCGCCCGCGTCGCGGACGACGCTGTGATGGCCGGACAGCTCGGCCATCTCCTCCAAGCTGCGTCGTTGCCGCGGGTGAGTCTCGGCATCATCCCCGCCTCCGCAACGCGGACCATGTGGCCTGTTGAAGGCTTCTGGATCTTCGATGAGGAACGGGTACTTGTGGAGCTGGTCACTGCCGAGGTGACTGTCACGCAGCCCCGAGAGATCGGCCTGTATATGCGTACGTTCGCCTCGCTGGCCGAACTGGCGGTCTACGGCTCTTCCGCGCGATCGCTGATCACGACGGCGATCGACGACCTGGGGTGACCGAGTGCAAGCTCGCGCACATTCGTGGAGGCTGCGAACTCTCCCTCCGTAGCGTCCGCATGAGGCAGTGACGATGCGCCCAGGAAAGGAGGGGAACGACACCCATGAGCGAAGCCAAGACGACCATGGCGCCTCCGGTGTACCTGGGCCTTCCCCGGAAGCCTCCGCAGCCGGACATGCGGTGTGATGTGTGCCGGGCCCTGGCGAGAGAGCGCAGAGAAGCGGCGGCCGCGCGCGACTGGTCGCGGCTGACGGACTGCGATGTAGAGATCGGACGACACCCTGGAGCGCACGCATGACGGCTCTGCGGGCGATGTAAGGATCCGGACCGGCAGAGCGCCGCTCAGCTGATCGAGGATGCCACCGGCCTACGACAGGTCGTTGACGTAGGCGGACAGGCGCCCCTTGCCGTAAAGGGAACTCTGTCGCAATGTGGGCAGGACTTTGCCATTAATGGCTAGGGTCGGGACGTCCGGGTCCGCCTCGTCGTACGTGTGCTCGGCTGCGGCCAGGAAGTCCTCGTACGCCATGGTCTCTACGGCCTTCTCGAAGGCGGCATTCCGCAGCCCAGGGATGCATGAGGCCAGACGGAGCAGTGAGGCGTCCGTGTAGCCACCCTTCGTGTAGTTCTCGGCCACAAGCTTGTGGAACTCGGCGAAATGGTCCAGCTCCAGTGCCGCACGCAGCGCGTTGATGACCTTCAACGCGGAGCCATCGCTCCATCGACTCTCGCCAAGGACAGAGACAAACACGTACTCGGTCTTCACCGTGCGTGCGAGCATCAGCTCCCGTAGGTCGGGGCCTATCTCGGTCGTCTCGAACTCCCGGCAGATGCCTATAGCCAGATCCTCGTAGACGCGAATCGTCGTGGGTGCCTTGGGATCACCCAGTCGGCAGCCGCTCCGGGGAGGCGGTGGGAACGGTCACTCAGCGGCCTGGAATCCGGCCGGGAGGTGTCCATAACCGTACAGAAGAGGGAAGTTGGAGCCCACCGCAGTCGTCCGTCTTTACGCGGCGCGCAGTTCGCACCAGACGTATTTGCCGCTGTCGTCGTCGGCCGTGGTGAGGGGGTACCAGCCCCAGTTGTCGGCGTAGGTCCGGATGAGGTCGAGGCCGCGGCCGTGTTCGGCGTCCATGGTGGCGGGCTGCCTGGGCGGCGGCGCGGGCGGGGTGGGGTCCGCGTCCCAGGCGCCGATACGAAGGATTCTGTCCGCCCAGCGCAGGCGGAGGGCGGCGGGGCCCTTGGTGTGGCGTACGGCGTTGCTGATCAGCTCGGTGGCCAGGAGCTCGGCGGCTTCGGCGAGGTGGGGCAGGCCGTGGGCGTTGAGGATCAGGCGCAGGGTGCGGCGGCAGATGGTGACGGCGCGGGGGTCGTGGGGGATGTAAAGGGTGTACTGCCAGGGTTCGGTGTCACTGCCGGTGTTCTTCGTTGAATTCGGCATGCGAGGACTCCGTGTGGAGTGAGGGAGGTGGCTGGTGCGCGGCGGTCGTTGGGCGGTGGCAATGTCGCGGCCGTCATGGCATGGCGGTGCGGTGCACTTCCGGAGTCCCGGTGATCGCAGCGTGTGCGACGCATCACTCACCGTAGGGTAAAAATTTTTACCTGCGCAAGTCCCTGGCGTAATCTGCCACCCGAATGGGGCGAGTCAATCTGCCCTGACCCACTGGCTATTGAGAAGGTGCCGATCACATGACAGCGAGGAGTCAGCCGACCGCCCGCCAGGTACGCCTGGGCGCCGAGCTGCGCAAACTTCGGGAAGCTGCGGGGATGTCAGCCCGAGAGGTGGCGGGGGTTCTGGGGTCGAACTCAGCCCAGATGAGCCAGATGGAGGCGGGTAACTCGGGCGTCGGCGAGGAGCGTGTGCGCAGGCTCGCTGCCCACTGTGCCTGTGCTGACGCGGCGTTGATCGACGCCTTGGTCGCGATGGCCACCGACCGTACGCGCGGTTGGTGGGAGGAGTATCGGGGGGTGCTGCCGCCAGGGTTCTTGGACCTGGCGGAGCTGGAGCATCACGCATCGTTTCTGCGTGACGTGGCCATGACGTACGTACCGGGGCTCTTGCAGACGGCGGACTACGCTCGTGCGGTCTACTCGTATATGGGCTTGGAGCTTCCGCCGAGCGAGCTCGAACCCAGGGTGGAGCACCGGATGGGGCGCAAGGTGGTCATCGAGGGCGACAATCCCACTGCGTACGAGGCGATCATTCACGAGTCCGTGCTGCGTACTCGCGTATCGGGCCGCCAGGTGGCCGGTGCACAGCTTCAGGAGATTCTGCGGCAGGCCGAGGCTGGACACGTCGTGGTGCGCGTAGTCCCCTTCGACGTGGACGGATTCGCCGGGGCTGGGGCCACGATGATGTATGCGGGTGGTGCGGTGCCCCAACTGGACACCGTGCTTCGTGACGGCCCGCATGGTGCTGCCTTTATCGGTGCGGAGTCACAACTGGGTCGGTTTCGAAGGTTGTTTCGTAAGGTGGAGGAAGTAGTGCTCGATCCCCTGGCGTCGCGGGATCTCATCCACCGCATGACGAAGGAACTGTGAGGCATCAGCATGACCAGCAAGTCTGTTCAGTGGCAGAAGTCTTCCTTCTCTGGCGGAGGCGACGGTGACAGCTGTGTGGAGCTGGCCAGCTCGCAGAGCGGCATCTGGCTCCGTGAAAGCGACGAACCGGCCCAGGTCCTGTCGGTCACCCGCGACGGGATCGCGGCCTTGATACGTCGCGTACGGGCGGAGCAGCCGTGACTCCCCCACACGCTGGCAGAAGTCGTCGCTCTCGGGAGGAGTCGATGGTAACGAGTGCGTTGAGGTTGCTGCCGCCGACGGCGTGATCCGGCTGCACGAGAGCGACGAGCCGTCCCGGGTGCTGTCGATCAACCGGGCCGGGCTTACGGCGCTCATACGTCACGTACATCATGTACGGGCAGAGCAGGAGTGAGCGCTTAAGGGCTACTTGCCCACAACGGGGGGATCACCGATGGACTTCATGTTCTACGCCGTACCCGCGCTGATCGCGGCCGTCGCCGTGCTCATGGCTGCCAAGACCGTTGTCTCGTTGCTGCGGCTGCGCGAGGCGTGGCGCAGTGGGCTCACCGCTGAGGCGCGGTGCCTGCGTACGTATACGACGACGCGCAGCGGCGGGGACAGCGGGTCTCGCACGACCCTGCATCACGTGTACGAGTTCACGGTGCCCGGCGGCGCCGCACCCGTGCGATTCGAGGAGACGAACGGTCCCGGCACGATCGTCGAGGGGGACATCGTGCCTGTCCATTACCCTGCGGGCTGCCCGGACCGGGCCACCGCGCAGCCGCCGTCGAGTGCGGTGCGGGCGACGGCCGGTGCGGTGTTCGTGGTGGTGTTCTGCGCCGTGATGGTGGCGTTCTGCGTCTTCTTCGCGATGTCGTACGCGACGATGTCCGACCTCTGGAGCGACTTCTGATCGCGGTTGTGGCTCAGCGCTTGAGGGCGCCCGGGGTGTAGTGGCCGGGGACCATGCGGGTGGTCACGGCGAAGCGGTTCCAGGCGTTGATGACCGTGATCACGGCGGTCAGGTGGGCCAGTTGGGTGTCGTCGAAGTGCTTGGCGGCCCGCTCCCACACCTCGTCGGGGACGAATCCGTCTGTCAGGACGGTCACCGCTTCGGTGAGTTCCAGTGCGGCGGCTTCCTGCTCGGTGTAGAAGTGCCGGGATTCCTCCCAGGCGGCGAGCTGGGTGATCCGCTCGATCGTCTCGCCGGCGGCCAGCGCGTCCTTGGCGTGCATGTCGAGGCAGAACGCGCAGTGGTTGATCTGTGACGCGCGGATCTTGACCAGCTCGACCAGGAACGGGTCGAGGCCCTTCTTGGCTGCGGCGTCGACCGTGACCATGGCCTTGTAGACCTCGGGCGCCAGCTTGGCCATGTCCAGGCGGAGGGTGTGTTCGGGGGCCTTTTCTGTCGTCATGGGGACGACGCTACGGGGCTGATAGCACACCGGTATGGTCCATTTATGTGACGGATTCATGGGCAACTTACGGCGTCGACCTGCATGTGGAGCTGGGTGGTTCCGGGCTCCGTACGGGCCTGATGAACGCCCTGCGTGAAGCCGTCCGTACGGGCAGGCTGGCCCCCGGGACGCGGCTGCCGTCCTCGCGGTCGCTCGCCGTCGACCTGGGCGTCGCCCGTAACACCGTCGCCGACGCGTACGCCGAACTCGTCGCCGAGGGCTGGCTCACGGCCCGTCAGGGATCGGGCACGCGCGTCGCGCAGCGGGCCGTGGCCGCGCCGCGCAAGGCCGGGCCGCCCGCTGCCGTGACGCGGCACAGTGCGCGGCGTACACCGGCGTACAGCCTCATGCCCGGCGCCCCGGACCTCGCCTCCTTTCCGCGTGCCGAATGGCTGAAGGCGGCCAGGCGCGCGCTGACCGCCGCGCCCCACGAGGCGTTCGGGTACGGCGATCCGCGCGGGCGCGTCGAGCTGCGTACCGCCGTCGCGGAGTATCTGGCGCGGGCGCGCGGCGTACGGGCCACGCCGGACCGCGTTGTCATCTGCTCCGGGTTCGTGCACGGGCTGCAGCTGATCGCGAAGGTGCTCGGGCAGCGGCGCGTACGGGAGGTGGCGGTGGAGTCGTACGGTCTCCACTTCCACCGGGACCTGCTCACGGAGGCCGGGCTGCGCACCCCGGCGCTCGGGTTCGACGGGCATGGTTCGCGCACGGGGGAGCTGGCGGAGCTGCGGGCGGCGGGGGCGGTGCTGCTGACGCCGGCTCACCAGTTCCCGATGGGGGTCGCCCTGCATCCGGACCGGCGCGCGGCGGCCGTCGACTGGGCGCGGGGTACGGGCGGGCTGATCCTGGAGGACGACTACGACGGGGAGTTCCGTTACGACAGGCAGCCGGTCGGCGCCCTTCAGGGACTCGATCCCGAGCGTGTGGTCTACCTGGGGACCGCGAGCAAGTCGCTCGCGCCGGGGCTGCGGCTGGCCTGGATGGTGCTGCCGGAGTCACTGGTGGAGGAGGTGACGGCGGCGAAGGGGGTGGTCGACTGGGTGTCGAGCGCGCTGGACCAGCTGACCCTCGCGGAGTTCATCGGCTCGGGAGCGTACGACCGACATGTGCGCTCGATGCGGCTGCGCTACCGGCGGCGGCGCGACCAGCTGGTGGCGGCGCTCGCGGAACGGGCGCCGGAGGTACGGGTGACGGGGATCGCGGCGGGGCTGCACGCGGTGGTCGAACTGCCGGCGGGTACGGAACGGTCCGTGGTGCAGGCGGCGGCGTGGCAGGGGCTCGCGCTGGGCCGCGTGGGCAGCTTCCGGCATCCGTCGGGGCAGCGGGACCGGGACGCGCTGGTGGTGGGGTACGCGACGCCGCCGGACAGCGCGTGGGCGGGGGCGCTGGAGGCGCTGTGCCGGGCGCTGCCGTGACGGTCTCGCGGGGGAGGGGAGGGAGAAGGGAGAGGGGGGCGCCCCGGCCGGACGGGGGGACCGACCGGGGCGCTGCGTGGGCGGCCACCTTTCGGCGGCAGCACTCCACGCAAGGGTGAACGATAAACCACTGCGGTCGGGCTGGTGCGCGGGGGGCGTCCCGGTGTCCTTTTTCTCCCCCGCCCTACGGTGCGTCGGCCGGTCCCGCCGCGGCCGCGATCGCCGGGGGTTCGCCGAAGCGGGCCAGGGCCAGTGCGCCCGCCACCGCCACCGCGAAGCCCACGGCCGCCGGCATCACCAGGCCCTCCCGCGTACGGTCGCCGAGCCACACGACACCCACCACGGCCGGGCCGATCGTCTCGCCGACCACCATGCCCGCCGTCGCCGTGGTCACCGAGCCGCGCTGCAACGCCGACGTGAGCAGCAGGAACGCCGTGCCGCCGCCCAGCAGCAGCGCGTACACGGCCGCATTCGCGACGAGCGCCGACGGCGCCAGGTCGTCGAGCAGCCGCACCGAGACCGACACCACCCCGAAGCCGGTGCCCGCGCCGAAGCCCAGGACCAGCGCGCGGGCCCGGCCCGGCAGGCGGCCCGCCGCGGCGCCCGTGAGCAGCACGGCGAAGGCGACGCCGAGCATGGCGTACCGCAGGGCGGCCGGGCCGTCGCTCCCGCCCTCCGCGCCGACGGACAGCCCGAGCATCGCCAGGCCCGCGCAGACCACGGCCACCGCGGCCCACTCCGTACCCCGGAGCCGGACCTTCAGCACGCGGGTGGCGAGCACGGCGGTGACGGCGAGGCTCGCGGCCTGGGCGGCCTCGACGGCGTAGATGGGGATGGTGAGCAGGGCGACGATCTGGAGCGTGAAGCTGAGGCCGTAGAGGGCGAGAGCGGCGACGTACCGCCACTGACGCAGGGCACGCAGCATCAGCGCCACGTCGACTCCGCTGCCGGTGCCGAGCCGCGCGGCGCGGGCCCCGACGGCCTGGAGCACGGAGGCCATGCCGATGCAAACCGCCGAAGAGAGCGCGCAGATCATCCCAAGGATCACAAACCGACTCTAGAGGGGTGGAGATGGTGCACCGGGTTCCGGCGGCCGGAGCGGGCCATCTAGTCTGTCGGACGGTCTGGAGTATCTGTTCGAACGACGGGGGAGGGGCCGGGACATGGCGGCACGACGGCGCAAACTGAGGTCAGGCACGGTCCTGCTCGGAGGCATGGGCGTACTCGCGGCGACGCTCACCGCCTGCGGCTCGGAGCCGGACCGGCGGTGCGTGGACCCGGTCACCCAGGAAGTGCTGCCGGACTACGAGTGCGACGACGACGGCTCCAGCAGCTCCGGCCGGTACTACTACGGCGGCCGCGTCAGCAGCGGCAAGGTGACGGACGGCAGCTTCGACAAGTCCGCGGTCGACCGGGGCGGCTTCGGCTCCGGCTCCGGCTCCGGCGGCGGCTGACGGACCGGGCCCGGACCGGACCTGAACCGATGAAGCGACACACGATCGAACCACGCCCCGGCTGGCAGCAGACCGTCGAGGAGCAGGGCCTCATCTACCCGCTGACCCGCTTCCCGGACGGGTCGCTGCGCCCGTACTGGGACGAGAGCGCGTACTACGAATTCTCGCTGCCCGAGGTGGAGGCGCTGGAGGAGGTCGTCGAGGAACTGCACGCCATGTGCCTGGCCGCCGCCGCGCACATCGTGGAGCACGACCGCTTCGCCGACCTCGGCATCACGAACCCGCGACTGGCCTCCCGGATCGCCACCTCCTGGCGGCGACGCGCCGAACTCCCCTCCATCTACGGGCGGTTCGATCTGCGGTACGACGGCACGGGCCCCGCCAAGATGCTGGAGTACAACGCCGACACACCCACCTCGTTGGTGGAGGCGGCCAGCCCGCAGTGGTTCTGGATGGAGGAGCGCTTCCCCGGCGCCGACCAGTGGAACTCCCTGCACGAGCGGCTCGTCGACGCGTGGAAGCGCCAGGCGCCGCTCCTGCCCCCCGGACCGCTGCACTTCGTCCACTCGGAGAGCGACGAGCTCGGCGAGGACCTCATGACGGTCGCGTACCTGCGCGAGACCGCTCAGCAGGCCGGGATCGCCACGGAGGCGCTGTCCGTCGAACAGATCGGCTGGGACCGGCTCTCGGGCCGCTTCGTCGACGGCCGGCTGCGCTTCATCCGCAGCTGCTTCAAGCTCTACCCGTGGGAGTGGCTGACGACCGACCGCTTCGGGCCGCACGTCCTGAACACGCTCGACAACGGCGGCGGCTCGGGCACCACCTGCTGGATCGAACCGGCCTGGAAGATGCTCCTCTCCAACAAGGCGCTGCTCGCCATCCTCTGGGAGCTCTACCCCGGCCACCCGAACCTGCTCGCCGCGTATCTCGACGGCCCGCGCGAGCTCGCCGCCGCCGACGGGCCCGGATACGTCGCCAAGCCGCTGCTCGGCCGCGAGGGCGCCGGCGTCACGATCCACGAGCCGGGCACGGAGCCGGCCGCGGCCCGCGCGGAGCGTGAACAGCCGGTCTGCTACCAGGAGTTGGCCCCCCTGCCCGACTTCGACGGCAACCGCGTGGTGCTCGGGGCGTGGGTCGTCGAGGACGAGGCGGCGGGACTCGGCATCCGGGAGTCGTCGGGCCTGATCACGGACGAGTACGCCCGCTTCCTGCCGCACGTCATCCTCTGAGAGGCAGTGGCGGCGGCCGGGGACATCCCTAACGGGTTACCCGGCATGCGGTGCGCCGCCCCGCCGGACATGCTGCTCGCGTGGGCCGGGGTGAGGTCCAGGGGGAGGGGCCCGAACAGGCTCGGCGCCCTTGCCGCGCCTCATACTCTCCAGGAGTTCCGCATGCCCACACGCACTGTCAAGGCGGCGCTCGCGCTCGCCGTCGTCTCCTCGCTGGCCCTGGCGGCCGCCCCGGCACAAGCCGGGGCCGGAAGCCACGGCAACAACGAAAAGAAGAGGCAGGCCGACCTGGCCAAGGCGTACGTGGCGACGGCCAAGTACCTCTGGGAGCCGTTCGCCCCGAAGGACGGCTTCATGCGGACGAACGACTGCGTCGCCGACCCGGAACTGGGCGGGATGGGCTACCACTACGTAAAGACCAAGAACATCGGCTCCACGAACCCTGCCCGGCCGGCGGCGCTGCTGTACGAGCCCGGCAAGAAGGGTGAGAAGCGGAAACTCGTGGCGGTGGAGTACGTCGTCGTCGACCGCGACCAGGACCTCACGACGGACGACGACCGCCCGACGATGTTCGGCGGCAAGAAGTTCGACGGGCCGATGCCCGGCCATGAGCCCGGCATGCCGGTCCACTACGACCTGCACGTGTGGCTGTACAAGACGAACCCGAAGGGTTTGTTCGAGCAATGGAACCCCACGGTGCACTGTCCGCAACCAGGACGGTGACCCTGGCCCCCCGCCCGGCCGCCGCATCCGTGCGTTCGCTGTGACGCCGCAGCGAACGCACGGCGCAGGGCTCTACCGGCCCGCCAGCACCGCGCCGAGCTGGTCGAGGCCCCAATCCAGGTCCTCCTTGCTGATCACCAGCGGCGGGGCGATCCGGATGGTCGGACCGTGGGTGTCCTTGACCAGGACGCCCCGGTCCATCAGCTTCTCGGAGATCTGGCGGCCGGTGCCGCGCGACGGGGCGATGTCGACGCCCGCCCACAGCCCGCGGCCGCGCACCGCCTCCACCGCGCCGCCGCCCACCAGCAGGCCCAGCTGCTGGTGGAGGTGGTCGCCGAGCTCGGTGGCGCGCTGCTGGAACTCGCCGGTGCGCAGCATCGCGATGACCTCCAGCGCCACCGCGCAGGCCAGCGGATTTCCGCCGAACGTCGAACCGTGCTCACCCGGCTTGTACACCCCCAGCACCTCGGCCGACGACACGACGGCGGACACCGGCACGACGCCGCCGCCGAGCGCCTTGCCCAGGACGTACATGTCGGGGACGACGCCCTCGTGCTCGCAGGCGAAGGTCTTTCCCGTACGCCCGAGACCCGACTGGATCTCGTCCGCGATGAAGAGCACGTTCCGCTCGCGGGTCAACTCCCGTACGCCCGCCAGGTACCCGGCCGGCGGCACCAGGACGCCCGCCTCCCCCTGGATCGGTTCGAGCAGCACGGCCACGGTGTTCTCGGTCACCGCGGCGTTCAGCGCGGTCAGATCTCCGTACGGGACGATCTCGAAGCCCGGGGTGTACGGGCCGAAGTCCGCGCGGGCCTCGTGGTCGGTCGAGAAGCTGACGATCGTCGTCGTACGGCCGTGGAAATTGTTGCCCGCGACGACAATCTTCGCTCGGCCGTCCAGCACGCCCTTCACCTTGTAGCCCCACTTGCGGGCCGTCTTCACGGCGGTCTCCACCGCCTCGGCCCCCGTATTCATCGGCAGCACCATGTCCATGCCGCACAGCTCGGCGAGCTGCGTGCAGAACTCGGCGAACCGGTCGTGATGGAAGGCGCGGGAGGTCAGCGTCACCCTGTCGAGCTGCGCCTTGGCGGCATCGATGAGCCGGCGGTTGCAGTGGCCGAAGTTCAGCGCCGAGTACCCGGCGAGCATGTCGAGGTAGCGGCGCCCCTCGATGTCGGTCATCCAGGCGCCGTCCGCCGACGACACGACGATGGGAAGAGGATGGTAGTTGTGCGCGCTGTGAGCCTCGGCAGAGGCGAGGGCGGCTTGGGTGGTCGACACGGGGTCTCCGATCGTCGAAACAAATCCATCCGGCGAGGGGCAGGGATGGTGCCCCTTTCTATCGTCGCTCGTATGCCGGACGAAGAAACCATGCTTTGCGGTGGGCCGCTAGGGTGGCCGGTAAGCACGGCGACTGGCGTACGCGGAACAGACCGCGGGGAAGCCGTGCGGGGAACACAGCACGAGGTGCCGCCCGCCTGGGCACCCCGGGATCACGACCGGACACCGACCGCTCGCCCCGGAGGACAAGATGACTCTCCCGCTCAGCCACCCCGCCCTCTCCGCCACGGACCCCGAACTGGCCGCCCTGGTCGGAGCCGAGGAACAGCTCCAGGCCGACACCCTGCGCCTGATCCCCAGTGAGAACTACGTCTCGCAGGCCGTACTCGAAGCCTCCGGCACCGTGCTGCAGAACAAGTACAGCGAGGGCTACGCGGGCCGGCGCTACTACGAGGGCCAGCAGAACATCGACCAGGTCGAACGGCTCGCCACCGCCCGCGCCAAGGCCCTGTTCGGCGTCGACCACGCCAACGTCCAGCCCTACTCCGGCTCGCCGGCCAACCTCGCCGTCTACCTCGCCTTCGCCGAGCCCGGCGACACCGTGATGGGCATGGCCCTCCCGATGGGCGGCCACCTCACCCACGGCTGGGGCGTCTCGGCCACCGGCAAGTGGTTCCGCGGCGTCCAGTACGGCGTACGCCAGGACACGGGGCTCATCGACTTCGACGAGGTCCGCGACCTCGCGCTCAAGGAACGCCCGAAACTGATCTTCTGCGGTGGCACCGCCCTCCCCCGCACCATCGACTTCGCCGCCTTCGCGGAGATCGCCCGCGAGTCCGGCGCCGTGCTCGTCGCGGATGTCGCCCACATCGCCGGCCTGATCGCCGGCGGCGCCCACCCGTCCCCGGTCCCGCACGCCGACGTGATCTCCACGACCACGCACAAGACCCTGCGCGGCCCCCGCGGCGCGATGCTGATGTCCCGCGAGGAGCACGCGAAGGCCATCGACAAGGCGGTCTTCCCCGGCCTCCAGGGCGGCCCGCACAACCAGACCACAGCGGCCATCGCCGTCGCCCTCCACGAGGCGGCCCAGCCCTCCTTCCGCGACTACGCGCACGCGGTCGTCGACAACGCCAAGGCGCTCGCCGAGGCCCTGCTGGCCCGCGGCTTCGACCTGGTCTCGGGCGGCACCGACAACCACCTGATCCTGATGGACCTCACCCCCAAGGACGTGCCCGGCAAGGTGGCGGCGAAGGCCCTGGACCGGGCCGGGATCGTCGTCAACTACAACACCGTCCCGTACGACCCGAGGAAGCCGTTCGACCCGTCCGGAGTCCGCATCGGCACCCCCTCCCTCACCTCGCGCGGTCTTGCCGCGGAACACATGCCGGCCGTCGCCGACTGGATCGACCGGGGCGTCACCGCCGCCCGCGCCGGCGACGAGGACGCCCTCGCCGCGATCCGCGCCGAAGTGGCCGACCTCATGGCCGCCTTCCCAGCACCGGGCCTCCCCACGGACTGACGGCGAACCCTGCCTGATGCCCTTCAGGTGTCGATGAGTTGACGGCGCGGCCCCGGCGGGCCAGGCTCCCGCCGGGCCGTGCCGCGCCGGACCAGAGTGACCCCGGCGAAACCGATCAGGGACCCGGCCGCCAGCCCCGGTATCGCCCACCACCAGTCCGCCGAGCCGGCGCCGTCACCCGGCCGGCCCAGCGCGGCCACGCCGGATTCAGCCGCTCCCGGTTCCGCCGCTTCGGCTTCGGACCCGCTGACAAAGTCCGGCGGGAAGTCGCCGCCGCCCACGCCCGCCGCACCGGGGGCACCGGCTTCCTTGCCCAGCACGCCCAGCCGGTCCAGCAGGACGCGCAGCTTCGCAGGCTCGTCGGCCAGGTGCCAGCGCTCGGCGGGCACGGACTGGCCCTCGGTCTGCGTGCTGACCCATATCGGGCCGGCCTTCTTCGGCAGGTGCACCCGGTCCACCCGCCACACGGACACATCGTGCCGAAGCCACGTCACGGTGAGCCGGCGCCATGTCCCGCCCTCGTCCACCGCGCCGTCAATCTCCAGGGGACGCTCGCGCACTCCGTGCGCCTCCCCGGGACCGAGGTGCTTCTGCAACTCCTGGTAGCGGGCGGCCGTGTGGTAGAGCGAAGCGGCCTGTCCGCTGTCCGGCGAGACCACGAGCACGCTGGTCGGACCGCCCGCCGCAGCCCGTGACGCACCCAGCAGAATCATCGCGAGCACCACCCCGGCAAGGGCGGCAAGTCGTCGTAGCAATCGCATGGTTCGTCCCCCGTCGATGCGTCGCCGCACTGTGGTGGCACCTCACTGCGGTGTCACTTCTCATACACCGCCCACGCCTTGTGGGTTCCACTCTCAGCGGGCCGATTCTGCGAGTTTCACCGCGCGCTCCATGGACTCCACGCCCTCCAGCCGCAGCGTCAGCAGCCCGCCGTGCTGCCAGAGCAGGGTCGGGCCCGCCGACCTCACCTCGTGCCCGTACGACCGGCCGGCCTCGTCCACGAGCTTCAGCGTCAGCCGGTGGCGCTCCGGGAACCACAGGGCCGTCCGGCCCTCCACTTCGGTGTAAGCGGCGGGCACAGGCGTCGTCTTGTGGAAGAGCGGGTCGATGGTCGCCCGGAACTCGTCGATCCGGACCTTCCCCCAGCACACCGAGAGCACCCGCCGGTCGGCCGAGACCGAAGCCGCCACCGGCTCACCCAGCCCCGTCGGCAGCACCGGACCGAAGCCGGCCCGCAGCGCCGCCTCCGCCACCGTCAGCCCCTGCGGGCAGCCGGGCGGCCCCGCGCCGGGCGATCCTGGCGGCGGCGAGGCCGCCGGGTCGTACCGCACCTCCACGCCGCCGAAGTCGAACCACTCCACGACCGCCGCCCGCACCGGGGGCGTGAGCACCAGCGCGACCAGCAGCCCGGACAGCGCGGCGGTCAGCAGCCGCCACCTGCGCCGCGCCCAGGCCCGCACCCGCTCCCCGCGCCCCGGAGGCTCCGCCACCGGCACGGGTACCGCCTCCGCGATGATCTGCGCCAGCACCCGCTCGGCCATGGTCGCTCCGTCGACGTACGGGACCCGCATCCCGCGCCCCAGCTCGCGCAGCTCGTCGCGCAGCTCCTCGGGCCGTCCCTCCGGCCGGTCGCTACTCATGCTCATCACCCCCTTCCCACGCCCCCGGCAGAATCCGCCGCAGCTTCTTCAGCCCACGGTTCAGCCTCGACTTCACCGTGCCCTCCGGCCAGCCCAGTGCCTCCGCCGTCTCCGCCTCGCTCATCTCCAGCAGATAGCGGTACGTGACGACGCGGCGCTGGTCCTCGCTCAGCTCGTCCAGCGCGGCCAGTAACCGCCGCCGCCGCTCCTCCGCCAGCGCCGCCACCGCCGGATCGGCCGATTCCGGTATCGCCGGCCCGGCACCCAGCAACGCCGCTTCCCGCCCCGTCGCGGCCCGCCGACGACTCGCCGAGCGAACTGTGTTTCTCGTCTCATTCGCGACAATCCGGAGCAACCACGGCCGGAACGCCGAGCCGTCCCTGAAGCGCCCCAGCGACTGGTACGCCTTGAAGAGGCTCGCCTGCACCACGTCTTCCGCGTCCGCACCCGCTCCAAGCGCCACAGCCGCCCTGAGCGCGATTCCTGTGTAGGCGCGCACCAGTTCCGCATACGCCTCGGGCTCCCCGGACCGTACGCGCGCGATCACCGCAGCATCGTCGATGCCGATGCGGCCCCCCTCCAGGGTCCCCTCCCGCGTCCTCACACTCTTGATACACCGGAGAGCCGAGTTGGGTTCCACACCTGAGAGAATGAGTTCATGGCCTCTGATCGTCCCCGCGTGCTCTCCGGCATCCAGCCCACCGCAGGCTCGTTCCACCTCGGCAATTACCTTGGCGCCGTACGCCAATGGGTCGCCCTGCAGGAAACGCACGACGCCTTCTACATGGTCGTCGACCTGCATGCGATCACGGTTCCGCAGGACCCTGCCGAACTGCGTGCCAACACCAGGCTCGCCGCGGCCCAGCTGCTGGCCGCCGGCCTCGACCCCGACCGCTGCACGCTCTTCGTGCAGAGCCACGTGCCCGAGCACGCCCAGCTCGGCTGGGTCATGAACTGCCTGGCCGGATTCGGCGAGGCGTCGCGCATGACGCAGTTCAAGGACAAGTCCGCCAAGCAGGGCTCCGACCGCGCCACCGTCGGCCTCTTCACGTACCCGATCCTCCAGGTCGCGGACATCCTGCTCTACCAGGCCAATCAGGTCCCGGTCGGCGAGGACCAGCGCCAGCACATCGAGCTGACCCGCGACCTCGCCGAGCGGTTCAACGGCCGCTTCGGCGACACGTTCACCATCCCGGCGCCGTACATCCTCAAGGAGACGGCGAAGATCTTCGATCTCCAGGACCCGGCGATCAAGATGAGCAAGTCGGCGTCGACGCCGAAGGGCCTGATCAACCTGCTCGACGAGCCCAAGGTGACCGCCAAGAAGATCAAGAGCGCGGTCACGGACACGGACACCGTGATCCGTTACGACGCCGTCGAGAAGCCGGGCGTCAGCAACCTCCTCACCATCTACTCCACGCTCACCGGCGAGACGATCGCCGAGCTGGAGAAGAAGTACGAGGGCAAGATGTACGGCGCGCTCAAGACGGACCTCGCCGAGGTGATGGTGGAGTTCGTCACGCCGTTCCGCACCCGCACCCAGGAATACCTGGACGACCCGGAGACGCTGGACTCGATTCTGGCCAAGGGCGCCGAGAAGGCCCGTACGGTCGCCGCTGAGACCCTCGCCCAGGCCTACGAGAAGGTCGGTCTGCTGCCCGCCAAGCACTGAGCGCGGGTGTCGGTCCGGACCGTGACCAACGTCCGGACCAAGGACTCTGGCCACAAGGGCCGCCCGACCGCCACACTGCACACTGGCAGCACCACACAGGACGTACCGGACGACGACGGAGGAGAACGACGTGGGGACCGTAACGCTCGGCGTTTCGATCGCGGTCCCGGAGCCGTACGGCAGCCTGCTCCAGGAGCGGCGCGCGAGCTTCGGGGATCCGGCCGCGCACGGCATCCCCACGCATGTCACCCTCCTCCCGCCCACCGAGGTCGACGCGGCGCTCCTGCCCGCCGTCGAGGCGCACCTCGCCGCCGTCGCGGCGTCCGGGCGCTCCTTCCCGATGCGGCTGTCGGGTACGGGTACGTTCCGCCCGCTCTCCCCGGTCGTCTTTGTCCAGGTCGTCGAGGGTGCGGCGGCCTGCTCGTGGCTCCAGAAGCGGGTCAGGGACGCGTCGGGGCCGCTCGTGCGTGAGCTTCAGTTCCCGTATCACCCGCACGTCACGGTCGCCCACGGCATCTCCGAAGAGGGGATGGACCGGGCGTACGAAGAGCTTTCGGAGTACGAGGCGCAGTGGGCCTGCGCCGGGTTCGCGCTGTACGAGCAGGGCGCGGACGGGGTGTGGCGCAAGCTCCGGGAGTACGCGTTCGGGGGCGGCGCGGCGGGCATGGTGCCGGCCCAGAACTCACCCGTGGACCAGCCGGCGGCGCCCTCGCTCCGGTCCTGACCCGCCCGCTGCGGGGCCGGAGCACTGCCCCAGCCCCGCATTCCTCAGACCGGCAGCCGCCGGAACAGCGGTCGCGGTACGTGCCGCAGCGCCGACATCACGAACCGCATCGCCCCCGGCACCCACACCGTCTCCGAGCGCCGCCGCAGCCCCAGCTCGATGGCGGTGGCGACCGCGGCTGGGGTGGTCGCCATGGGTGCCTCGGGCAGGCCCGCCGTCATCTTCGACCGTACGAATCCGGGGCGTACGACCATCACGTGCACGCCCGTCCCGTACAGTGCGTCGCCGAGGCCCTGTGCGAAGGCGTCCAGGCCCGCCTTGCTCGACCCGTAGATGAAATTCGCCCGGCGGGCGCGCTCGCCCGCCACCGACGACAGCACGACCAGTGAGCCGTGGCCCTGCCCCTGGAGCGCGTTCGCGCACACCAGGGCGGCCGAGACGGCGCCCGTGTAGTTGGTCTGCGCGACCCTGACCGCCGACAGTGGCTGTTCCTCGTCGTGCGCCTGGTCGCCGAGGACACCGAAGGCCAGCAGCACCATGTCGATGTCGCCCTCGGCGAAGACCTTGCCGAGCTTCTCCTCGTGCGCCACGGCGTCGAGCGCGTCGAATGCCACCGTACGGACCTCCGCGCCCAGCGCCCGCAGCCCGGCCGCCGCCTCTTCGAGCGCGGGGGACGGGCGGCCGGCCAGCCAGACCAGACGCGTGCGGCGGGCGATCAGGCGGCGGGCCGTGGCGAGGCCGATCTCGGACGTGCCGCCGAGGACGAGCAGGGACTGGGGGATGCCGAAGGCGTCCTTCATGATGCGCTCCTGGAGGGGGGACGTGGACGGAAAACGTCAGTCGGAGGGACGGCGGCAGTCAGAGGGAAAGGCGGCGGGACAGGTCCGACGTGAAGACGCCGCGCGGGTCGAGCTCGGCGCGCAGCGCCCGGAATTCCGCCAGCCGCGGATACATCGCCCCCAGCAGTTCCGGCCGCAGCCGGGAGTCCTTCGCCAGGTAGACGCGGCCGCCGGCCGCCACGACCTCCTCGTCGAGCTCGTCGAGGAACGCGCCCAGCCCCGGCAGGCCCGCCGGGATGTCCAGCGCCAGCGTCCAGCCGGGCACCGGGAAGGAGAGCCAGCCCGGATCGCCGTCCCCGAACCGTTTCAGTACGGCGAGAAACGACGGGCAGCCGCGCCCCGAGATGCGGCCGACGATCCGGCGCAGGGCCTCCTCCTGCCCGTACCCGACGACGAACTGGTACTGGACGAACCCGCCGCGCCCGTAGATCCGGTTCCAGTGCGGGACACCGTCCAGCGGGTGGAAGAACGTCGACAGCTTCTGGATTTCGCCGGTGCGGCGTGCTCGCGGCGCCCTGCGGTACCAGAGCTCGTTGAACACCCCCACCGATGCCCGGCCGAGCAGCCCTTCCGGTACGAAGCCGGGCGCGGCCGGGAGCCGTCCCGGCCGGAACGCGAGCGGCGCCCGGCGGGCGCGCGCCGGGAGCGCGTCGAGCGGGGCGTGCTCCCCCCGGGTGAGGACCGAGCGCCCCATGGCCGCGCCGCGCGCGAGGAGGTCGATCCAGGCGACCGAGTAGCGGTAGCGGTGGTCGGTGGCGGTGAGCCGGGCCATCAGGTCGTCCAGGTCGGTGGCGCGTTCGGTGTCGACCCGCATGAAGGAGGTCTCCACCGGGAGGAGTTGGATGCTCGCCGAAAGGATGACGCCGGTCAGGCCCATGCCGCCCGCCGTGGCGTCGAAGAGTTCGGTGCCGGAGGGGACCGTACGTACCTCGCCGTCGGCGGTGAGCAGTTCGAGCGAGACGACGTGACGCGAGAAGGAGCCCGAGCCGTGGTGGTTCTTGCCGTGGATGTCGGCGCCGATCGCGCCGCCCACGGTCACGTACCGGGTCCCGGGCGTCACCGGCACGAACCAGCCGAGTGGCAGCAGGACTTCCATCAGCCGGTGCAGGCTCACGCCCGCGTCGCACACCACGACGCCCGTGCGGGCGTCGACCGTACTGATGCGGTCCAGCCCGGTCATGTCGAGTACGGAGCCGCCCGCGTTCTGCGCCGCGTCGCCGTACGCCCGGCCGAGCCCGCGCGCGATGCCGCCGCGCGCGCCGTGCGCCGCGCAGTCGAGGACCGCGGCCGCCGCCTCCTCGTACGAACGGGGCCGGACCAGGCGGGCGGCGGTCGTCGGGGCGGTGCGGCCCCAACCGGTGACTTCCACCGAGGCGGAGGCGAGCACGGTGTCGACAGGCATGGAGTGACCGTATCGTCCCTAAACATCGCAGTTCAGTAAATCGCCTGGTGTGCTGGGCAAATGGGTGGTTGGTGGTGTGTCGTCAGCAATTAACATGACTAGTCTGCTTAATCCGAGCAGAGTCGCCCCTTGCCTGCGCCCGGCCGACTGACCGGGCCGCCGCTACGGAAGAGGGGTGACAGATGCGAGAGGTTGATCGCCGTCTGCTGTCGGCAATGCGGGACTGCGGTACGGATCCACGCGTGGCGGCCGCCGCCCGGGGGCTCTCCTGGTGCGGTGAGCACGGCGCCGTCTGGATCGCCGCAGGCCTCCTGGGCGCCGGGGCCGACCACGAGCGCCGCCACTCCTGGCTGCGCGGTACGGCGCTGATCGGCGCGGCGCACCTGGCGAGCATGGGAATCAAGCTGGTGGTACGCCGCGCCCGCCCCCAGCTCGCCGCCCTGGAGCCACTGGTGAGCACCGCGGGCCGGCACTCCTTCCCCAGCTCCCACGCGGCGTCGGCGGCCGCCGCGACCGTGGCCTTCGGCGTGCTGCGCCCCGTCGGCCACCGCCTTGTGCCGCCGCTGGCCGCCGCGATGTGCGTGTCCCGCCTGGTGGCCGGCGTCCACTACCCGACCGATGTCCTGGCCGGGGTACTGCTCGGCGGGATCACCGCCGGACTCGGCGCGGCCTGGATGACCGGGCCGACCGCCGCCGCAGCGGCCGTGGCCGTGGTCGTGACCGAGGGAGGTGCCGGGTATGTCTGAGCGCAGTGCGGGCACCACGACCACCACAACAACCGTCGCCCCGGCCGCCGTCATCGGCCAGCCCCGCCGAGCCGCGCCGCCGCGAGCGCCGAGGCGGCGGCCGCTGAGCCTGCCCGCCGGGCTGCTGCGCACCGCGCGCCCCCGCCAGTGGGTCAAGAACGTGCTGGTCCTCGCCGCGCCCGCCGCAGCCGGCGAACTGGGCTCGTACCGTTCCCTGGCCCAACTGGCCGTCGTCTTCGTGCTGTTCACCGCCGCCGCGTCCGCCGTCTACCTGATCAACGACGCGCGTGACGCCGACGCCGACCGCGCGCACCCCGTCAAGTGCCACCGCCCCGTCGCCGCCGGCCAGGTCCCCGTACCCGTGGCGTACGCCGCCGGGGGGCTGCTCGCGGTCCTCGCACCGGTCACCGCCGCCCTGCTCTGCAACCCGATGACGGCCGCTCTCCTCACGGCGTACGTCCTCATGCAGTTCGCGTACTGCGTGCGGCTCAAGCACGTCCTCGTCGTCGATCTCGTCGTCGTCACCACCGGTTTCTTGATGCGCGCGATGATCGGCGGCGTGGCGCTCCACATCCCCCTCTCCCGCTGGTTCCTGATCACCGCGGGCTTCGGCGCGCTCTTCATGGTCGCCGCGAAGCGCTACTCCGAGGCCGTGCAGATGGCCGGCCGCCCCGGGAAGCGCGGCGCCACCCGCGCCCTCCTCGGCGAATACACCACCGGCTACCTGCGCTTCGTCTGGCAGCTCGCGGCCGGAGTCGCCGTACTGGGGTACTGCCTGTGGGCCCTGGAGAGCGGCGGCACGGCCAACGGCAGCCTGCTGCCGTGGCGTCAGCTGTCGATGGTCGCGTTCATCCTCTCCGTGCTGCGGTACGCCGTCTTCGCCGACCGGGGCACGGCCGGAGCCCCCGAGGACGTCGTCCTGCGCGACCGGGGGCTCGCCGTCATCGGCCTCGTGTGGGTGGCGATGTACGGGCTCGCGGTGGCCGATCTGTGAGAGGGGCGGCCGCCAGGGGCGTGACCAGCGTGACCGGCGTGACCTGGGCCGAGCTGCGCGGCTTCGCGCTGGCCGGCGGCTGTGCGTACGCCGTCGACCTCGCGCTCTTCACGTGGCTGCGCGGCCCGCTCGGCTGGGACCCGTTCACCGCGAAGGCGCTGTCCTTCGCCGCCGGATGCTCGGTCGCGTACGCCGGAAACGCACTCGGCACCTACCGGCAGCAACAGCGGCAGCGGGCGGCGGTCCGGGCACGGGCGCGGCAGTACGCGCTCTTCTTCGCCGTCAACGTCGCGGGAGCGCTCGTACAACTCCTGTGCCTCACCGCCTCGCACCACGGCCTCGGGCTGACCTCCCCCCGCGCCGACACCGTCTCGGGAGCGGTCGTCGGCATGGCGCTCGCCACCTGCCTGCGTTTCTGGGGAACCAGGACGCTGGTTTTCGCCACGGAGGGTAGGCGCACGTCATGGACTGGCTAAAAAGACTGCCCGTCGTCGGCCCGTTCGTGACCCGGCTGACGATCACTCACGCCTGGCGTACGTACGAGACGCTCGACCGCGTCCACTGGACCCGGCTGGCCGCCGCGATCACCTTCATCAGCTTCCTCTCGCTCTTCCCCCTGATCACCGTCAGCGCCGCGATCGGCGCGGCCCTGCTCTCCGACGATCAGCTGCACCGCATGGAGAACAAGATCGCCGAGCAGGTGCCGGGAATCTCCGGCCAGCTCGACCTCGCCTCCCTCGTGGAGAACGCGGGCACGGTCGGCCTCGTCGCCGGCGCCCTGCTGCTCTTCACCGGCATCGGCTGGGTCGGCTCGATGAGGGAATGCCTGCGGGCCGTCTGGGAGCTGGACG
The DNA here is from genome assembly GCF_018614035.1 of Streptomyces sp. ISL-96. Classification (GTDB taxonomy): domain Bacteria; phylum Actinomycetota; class Actinomycetes; order Streptomycetales; family Streptomycetaceae; genus Streptomyces. The sequence continues at coordinate 36,309 of NZ_JAGGPA010000023.1, read as the reverse complement.
ACGTGGACGAGGGCAACCCAATCCTGCGCAAACTCAAGGACGGCGTGGTGCTGGGCGGCCTCGGCGTGATCGGGCTGTCGTCCTGGGCCGCCTCCTCGATCGGCTCGACGGCCGTCGACTGGACCGCCGAGCAGATCGGCATCCCGGAAAGCGGCGCGGGTGGCGTGATGCTGCGGATCGCCGCACTCGTCCTCGCGGTCGGCGCGGACTTCCTGATCCTGCTGTACGTCCTGACCCTGCTGCCGGGGGTACAGCCGGCCAGGCACCGGCTGATCACCGCGTCGCTCATCGGCGCGGTCGGCTTCGAGCTGCTCAAGGTGCTGCTGGGCAGCTACATGAAGGGCGTCGCGGCGAAGAGCATGTACGGGGCGTTCGGTGTTCCCGTGGCACTGCTGCTGTGGATCAACCTCACGGCGAAGCTGCTGCTGTGCTGCGCGGCGTGGACGGCGACGCGGCACGCCGACGAACGGGCGGCCGACGAGGACGACGGGTCCAACGGGTCCGACGGGTCCGACGCGGAGAAGGCCGAGGACGCTGAGGACGCCGCACCGGCCGCCGCCCCGCCGGCCGCCGCCCCGCCGGCCGGCGGTCCACGGCCCGGCAGCCCCCCGCCCGGCGGCGCGCCCCCTATTAGCGGCGAGGGCGGCGGCGCGCCAGGGCGGGCAGCGGCCAGCGCCGGTTGACCAGGAACACGCCGGCGGCAAGCACCACCAGCGCGCCGCCCGTGATCGCGAGCGCGGTGCCGACGCCGGTGCTGCCGTCGTCGGTCACCGCGAGCTGGGTGGCCGCGTCCTTGGCGGCTGCCTTGTCGCCCTTGCCGCCCTTGCCCTTGGCGGAGGGCGCGTCCCGGCCGGTCTCGGCCGACTTCGGCGGCACGAGTTCACCCACCGGGGTGACCTTCCCCGACGCCTCGAAGCCCCAGTCGAGCAGGCGGGCGGCCTCCTTGTAGACGGCGTGGCCCTCTTCGGCGGACGGGTTCATGACGGTCACCAGCAGCACCTTGTCGCCGCGCTGCGCGACACCCGTGAACGTCGCTCCCGCGTGCGTGGTGTTGCCGTTCTTGACGCCCGCCATGCCCTTGTACGGCTCGATGTCCGGGGCGCCGGTCAGCAGGCGGTTGGTGTTCTGGATCTCGAAGCTCTCGCGCTTCTTCCCCTTCTTCTCGCCGGGGAAGATGGCGCTCGCTGTCGAGCAGTACTCGCGGAAGTCCTTCTTCTGCATGCCGCTGCGGGCGATGAGCGTCAGGTCGTACGCGCTGCTGACCTGGCCCTTCGCGTCGTAACCGTCGGGTGAGACGACGGTGGTGTCGAGCGCCTGGAGCTCCTCGGCGTGCGCCTGCATGTCACGGACGGTCTTCTCCATCCCGCCGTTCAGCTCGGCCAGGACGTGCACGGCGTCGTTGCCGGACTTCAGGAACACGCCGAGCCACATGTCGTGGACGGTGTACGTGTGCCGCTCCTTGATGCCGACGAGGCTGCTGCCCTCACCGATGCCCGCCAGGTCGGTGTCCTTCACTTTGTAGACCAGCGTCTTGGGCAGCTTGGGCAGGACCGTGTCCGCGAAGAGCATCTTCATGGTGGACGCCGGGGGCAGCCGCCAGTGGGAGTTGTGCGCCGCGAGTACGTCGCCGGATTCGGCATCGGCGACGATCCACGACCGGGCGCTGAGTTCCTTCGGGAGAATGGGGGAGCCCGCGCCGAGCTGCACCTGCGTACCGGGCTGCCCGAGTTGTGTGCCGCCCACCGTCGACATCGAAACTGGGGGCTTTGGCTGCTTGTTGTCCGCGGCCGCCGCGTGCGCGGGCAGGGCGGTGAGTGCGGGCAGCAGCGATGCGGAGAGGACCGTCAGTGCGGTCTTTTTAACGGCAGACACGATCGAGAACGTACAGGGCGCTGATGTCGATGTGGACATGGCGGTGGTGACCCGCCGTGAGGTGCGCCGGGTCGGCCCAGCACCGCTGTCCGCGCTCGCGTCCGCACCCCGGCGGCGGGGGTCGGGAGCCGGTGGCGATACTGAGGCTATGAAGCTCAGCCGCTCCGTCTCCTGGTTCCTGCTTGCCTTCGGGGTGTGGAGCTGGTTCATCTGGATCTCTTTCGTCAAGAATCTGCTGAAGGACGGCAGCGGGCTGGCCTTCGACGACGCGGGAGACCCGACCACGTACTTCTGGGTGCATCTGGTGCTCGCCATCACGTCCTTTCTCCTGGGGACGGCGGTTGGGGTGATCGGGTTCCGTGGTGTGCGGGCCCTGCGACGTGAGCGGAGCCAGGGATAACTGTGGTCGTCGTCTTCGTTCTCATCGCGCTGTCGGTCGTTGCCCTGCTGGCCGGGGCGCACTGGTACGTGTGGCGCCGCCTGGTCCGCGATACGACCGCGCCGGGCGGCGTCGCCCGGCGGGCGGGGACGGTGGCGGCGATGCTGCTGCCGCTGCTGGCGGTGGGGGCGCTGGTCTCGGGGCGGGCCGGTGCGCCGTTCTGGGTACAGCAGGTGGTGGCGTGGCCGGGGTACATGTGGCTGGCGGTGCTGTTGTACCTGGTGATGGCGTTGCTGATCGGCGAGGCGGTGCGGCCACTGCTGAGATGGGCCTTGCGCCGGCGGAGCCGGGGCGGTGCGGCGGGTGCCGGCGATGGGATTTCTCCCGCCGAGCCCCTTGCCCCGGCCCCGGCGCGCGGCTCTGCGGGCGCCGGGGCCGGGGCCGCGTCGCCGCTCGGCGCCGCCGCTTCATCGCCCGCGCCCGGCGACACGGACACGGTGACGGTCCCCGCCCCTCCCGCCCCTCCCACGACGCCCGCCCCTCCCGCACCGCCTGGCGGTGGTGCCACCCCCACGGGCGAGTTCTCGCGGCGGCTGTTCGTCTCGCGGGTGGTGGGGGCTGGCGCCGCCGTGGCCGCGCTGGGGACCGTGGGATACGGAACGTACGGGGTGATGCGCGGGCCGCGGGTGAAGCGGGTCAGGGTGCCGCTGGCCAGGCTGCCGCGTGGGGCGCACGGGTTCAGGATCGCCGTCGTCAGCGACGTACACCTGGGGCCGGTCCTCGGACGCGCGCACACCCAGCGGATCGTCGACACCATCAACTCCGTCCAGCCCGATCTGGTGGCCGTCGTCGGTGACCTCGTCGACGGGAGCGTCGCCGACCTGGGGCACGCCGCCGAGCCGCTGGCGCAGCTCAGGGCCAAGCACGGGTCCTTCTTCGTCACGGGCAATCACGAGTACTTCTCCGGCGCCGAGCAGTGGGTCGAGCACGTGCGCGAACTCGGTCTGCGGCCGCTGGAGAACGACCGCGTCGAGATCGCCGGCTTCGACCTCGCCGGCGTCAACGACATCGCGGGCGAGGAGGAAGGCCAGGGCCCCGACTTCGTACGGGCGCTGGGTGACCGGGACCGTACCCGCGCGTCCGTCCTGCTCGCGCACCAGCCGGTGGTCATCCACGACGCGGTACGCCACGGGGTGGACCTGCAGCTGTCCGGCCACACGCACGGCGGCCAGCTCTGGCCCGGCAACTACATCGCGGCCCAGGCGAACCCGACGCTCGCCGGCCTTGAGCGCTACGGTGACACCCAGCTGTACGTGTCGCGCGGCGCGGGGGCGTGGGGCCCCCCGGTCCGCGTGGGCGCGGAGTCCGACATCACGGTGGTGGAACTCTCCTCCCGCCAGGCGTAGCCGCCTGCGCCGCGAGTGGTCGGCGCCTTGCAACTAGACCTTCCCCAGGCGGAGTTGGTGTGATTGGGTGGGGCGGATCTCCGGGGGGAAGTGCGGACTTCTCGCGCGGCGGTGGGTGGGGCGATGAGGAGAGCGCGGCAATGCGGTCGATCCGATTACGGATTCTGGTGACCTGTGCGGTCGTGCTGGCCGCCGCTGTCGGTGGCTGGCAACTGCTGGCCGCCGGAGAGGGAAACAACGCTCCGATCAAGGTCGGCACCACGGACGCCGTCACCGGGCTCGATCCCGCCGGGGCGTACGACGCCGGTTCGTGGGCGCTGTACAGCAACCTCTACCAGTCGCTGATGACCTTCAGCCCCGGCTCCCCCGAGCCCGTTCCCGACGCCGCGAGCAGCTGCCGCTTCGTCGGGCAGACGCTCCGGACGTACCAGTGCGAGTTACGGGACGACCTGACCTTCTCCAGCGGCCGCCCGATCACCGCCGAGGACGTCAAGTACTCCTTCGGCCGGGTCATGAACATCAAGGCCGACGTCGGCCCCAAGTCCCTCTTCGCGTCGCTGAAGTCCGTCCGGGCCCAGGGCCTGACGGTCACTTTTCAGCTTTCGACCCGCGACGCCACTTTTCCCTACAAGGTCGCCACGGGCGCGGGCACCATCGTCGACCGGACGAAGTACCCCGCCGACGGCCTGCGCGAGGGCGACGCGGTGGACGGCTCGGGACCGTACGTGCTCAAGGCGTACGAGAGCGGTGTCAGCGCCCGCCTCGAACCCAACCCGAAGTACCGGGGAGCCATCAGGAACGTCGGCAACGCGATCAGCGTCCGGTACTTCAAGACGTCCGAGGAGCTCGACCGCGCCTGGAAGGCCAAGCAGGTCGACGTCACCCACCGGCAGATGCCGCCGGCTGTGGTCGCCGGGCTGGCGCCGGGTGATCCGGAGGTGCGGATCAACGAGACCGGCAGTTCCGACATCCGCAACCTCGTCTTCAACGTCCGCAAGGGCTCGCCGATGGCCGGGCGCGCTGTGCGGCAGGCCGCCGCCACGCTCGTCGACCGCTCCGGCATCGCCTCGTCGGTCTACCACGGCACCGTCGAGCCGCTGTACTCGCTGATCCCGCAGGGGGTCACCGGCCACAGCACCCCCTTCTTCGACAAGAACCCCACCCACGACGCGGCGCGCGCCAAGCAGCTGCTCCTGAACGCCGGCGTGCGGACCCCGGTCAGGATCACGCTGGGGTACGCACTGGGCGGTGCGGCCAGGCAGGAGGCGGCCGAGCTGAAGCGGCAGATCGAAGCCGAGAACCTGTTCGCGGTGCGGGTCGTGGAGAAGGCCGAATGGGCGGACTTCCAGGCCGAGTACACGGCGGGCGAGTTCGACGCGTACACCGTCGGCTGGGTCATGGACTTCCCCGACCCGGACAACTTCAGCCAGCCGCTCGTCGGCAGCGGGAACAGCCTCGGCAACGGCTATGCGAACCCCGAGATCGACAGACTGATCCTGGACACCCAGCGGTTCATCGACCGCGGCCGCACGGCGGACGAATTCCAGAAGCTCCAGCTGATCGTGGCGGACGACGTGCCGCTGGTGCCGCTGTGGCAGAAGAAGGACTACGTACTGAGCGGCAAGGACATCTCCGGCGGGCAGTACCTGTCGGACGGCACGGGCGTGTGGCGCCTCTGGGCACTGGACTGGATGTAGGGGGAGGGCAGACGCGGCGGCCTCAGTCCGCCTTGCGGCCTGCCGTCGCCTGGGCCATCCCCGGCAGGAAGTCCGTGAACAGTTCGTGCACTTCGCGTACGAGCGGACGCAGCACCCGGAAGCGGGCGAGCGCGACCCCGCGCGCGGTGAGGCGGGCGCCGCGTTCGGCGAGGCGGCGGCTGCGCTCCCGGTCCTCCGAGCGGTCGAAGACCCAGTACAGGACGAGTCCCATCTGGGAGAGCCACATCAACTCGGGGAGGACGTCCCGCAGTTCCTCGGCGACCTTGGCCTTCGAGCCGGCCAGGACCTCCCGGTGGACGGCGATGGCCGCCTCGCGGGCGTGCTCCGACTCGGGTGAGAAGGGGCTCAGCGGGCTCTCGGGGTCGGCGGCGTTCTTGAAGAACTGGGCGGCGAACTCGTGGTACGGCGCGGCGATGTCCAGCCAGGCCTTCAGCACCCCGGCCAGCCGCGCCTCCAGGTCGGTCTCCTTGTCCAGTACGGGCCGGACCGCCGCCTGGTGCTCGGCGGCGATCCGGTCGTAAAAGCCCTGGACCAGGTGTTCCTTGGAGCTGAAGTAGTAGTACGCGTTCCCTACGGAGACGCCCGCCTCCTTCGCGATGGCCCGCATGGTCGTCTTGTCGTAACCACGGTCCTGGAACAGCTGGAGGGCGGTTTCGAGGATGAGCGTGCGGGTCTGCTCGCTCTTGGGGGCCTTGTCTTCTGTCACGGTGTCCGACCCTAACCGGGTACGGAGCACCGGTCGTCGCAGGGCGCGGCGACGGCTGTTGCTCCGGTCGCCGTCACGTCCCGGTACTTCGCCGCCGCGAGCATCGTCACCCGTACGAACGGGGCGCCCGCCGGGGTGGCGAGCCAGTGGGCCTTGGGCCGGTACTCGGCCAGCGCCCAGAGGCAGACCACCCAGGCGGCGGGGCCGGCGTAGACCTGGCCCTGGTCACCGATGACGGTGATCTCCCGCATGGTGCGGGCGTGGTCGAGGCGCGGGTACCTGCGCTGCGCCTCGACCGAGCCGGCCGGGACCAGGTCCAGCGGTACGAGCTGCCGTTGGCGCAGCAGCCAGCTCCGCAGGTGGACACAGAGGGAGCACTGGGCGTCGTACAGGACCGTCAGGCGCTTGACCGGGAGGCCGCTCATCGCGTTCACGCTCCGGTGGGAGCGGCGGTCCAGCCCTGCGGCGGAACCGGCGGGAGCTGCTCGCGCTCCATGATCGAGCGCCGCCGGATCTTGTTGAGGACCCAGACGTTGCCGAGGTGCATGACGCCGAGGACCAGCAGGACGACACCGAGCTTCACGGACAGCGCCTCGAAGAGTCCGCGGGCGTCCTGGACGGCGTCCGCCGCCTTGAGGTAGAGGGCTACGAAGCCCAGGTTGACGAGGTAGAAGCCGACCACCAGGAGGTGGTTGACCGCGTCGGCGAGCTTCTCGTCGCCGTGCAGGACGCTCGCGATGAAGATGCGTCCGTTGCGGCTCAGCGTCCGCGCGACCCAGATGGTGAGCGCGACGCTGATCAGCAGGTAGATGGCGTAGGCGACAACAGTGAGGTCCATTCCCCACCCCTTCTTGAACGTGTTCAAAAGGCTGGCAGGAATGAACTTAGACCTCTTTTTGAACATGTTCAAGCGGTAGTCCGGGAAGCTCCGCTTCTGGATAATCCGGCACGGATCTAATTGCTACGCTTGTCGGCATGACCGCCATGACGCCCACCCGCACCGAACCGGACCTGTCCTTCCTTCTCGACCACACCAGCCACGTCCTGCGCACTCAGATGTCGGCCGCACTCGCCGAGATCGGCCTGACGGCACGGATGCACTGCGTACTCGTCCACGCCCTGGAGGAGGAGCGCACCCAGATCCAGCTCGCCGAGATCGGCGACATGGACAAGACCACGATGGTGGTGACGGTGGACGCGCTGGAGAAGGCCGGCCTCGCCGAGCGCCGCCCCTCCAGTACGGACCGGCGCGCCCGGATCATCGCGGTCACGCAGGAGGGCGCCCGTCTCGCCGGGCAGAGTCAGAAGATCGTCGACCGCGTGCACCGGGAGGCCCTGGCCGCACTTCCGGAGGGGGAGCGGGAGGTCCTGCTGCGCGCCTTGAACCGCCTGGTCAACGATGGCCTGGCCACCCCCGCCGAGAACCCTCGGCCCGCCCGCCGTGCGCGCCAGTCCAAAAAGTAGGGCCGAAACAAATAGTCTGCAACAAAACCATCTGCTACGGTCTCTCCTCCCCCCCCCCCACTGACAGGAGAGACCGCATGCTTGCCACATCGGCATCCGAATCCGCCACCGCTCCCGCACCCACCGCTCCCCGCTCACGCTGGCTCGCCCTCGGAGTCATCGCCACCGGGATGCTAATGATCATCCTCGACGGCTCCATCGTGACCGTGGCGATGCCGGCCATCCAGCAGGATCTGAACTTCACCCCCGCCGGCCTCAGCTGGGTCGTCAACGCCTACCTGATCGCGTTCGGCAGCCTGCTCCTCCTCGCCGGACGGCTCGGCGACCTGATCGGCCGCAAGCGGATGTTCCTGGCCGGCACCGCCGTCTTCACCGCCGCCTCACTCCTGGCCGGTGTGGCCACATCCCCCGCCGTACTCATCGCCGCCCGCTTCCTCCAGGGCATCGGCAGCGCGATGGCCTCGGCCGTAAGCCTCGGCATCCTCGTGACGCTGTTCACCGAGCCCAGGGAACGCGCGAAGGCGATCGCCGTCTTCAGCTTCACCGGCGCGGCAGGCGCGTCGATCGGCCAGGTGCTCGGCGGCGTACTCACCGACGCGCTCAACTGGCACTGGATCTTCTTCATCAACCTGCCGATCGGACTCGCCGCCCTCGCGGTCGCCGTCCCCGTACTGCCGGGCGACCGAGGCCTCGGCCTCAAAGCGGGCGCGGACGTCATCGGCGCCGTCCTCGTCACAGCGGGTCTGATGCTGGGCATCTACACCGTCGTCAAGGTCGAGGAGCACGGCTGGACCTCGGCTCACACCCTCGGCTTCGGCGCGCTCGCCGCCGTCCTGCTCGCCGCGTTCCTCGTCCGCCAGGCCACCGCGAAGAACCCGCTCATGCCGCTGGCGGTCTTCCGCTCCCGCATCGTCTCCGGCGCCAACCTGGTCCAGGTCCTGATGGTCGCCGCGCTCTTCTCCTTCCAGATCCTCGTCGCCCTCTACCTCCAGAAGGTGCTCGGTTACGGCGCCGCCGAGACCGGCCTCGCGATGCTCCCGGCGGCTGCCGTCATCGGTGCGGTCTCGCTGGGCGTCTCCGCCCGCCTCAACGCCCGCTTCGGCGAGCGCAACGTCCTGCTGGCGGGCCTCGTACTCCTCATCGGCGTACTCGGCCTCCTCACCCGCGTCCCCGTACACGCCAACTACGCCGTCGACCTGCTCCCGGTGATGCTGCTCGCCGCTGGCTTCGGCCTCGCCCTTCCGGCTCTGACCACGCTCGGCATGTCCGGCGCGAGGGAAGAGGACGCCGGACTCGCCTCCGGGCTGTTCAACACCACCCAGCAGATCGGCATGGCCATGGGCGTCGCAGTCCTCTCCACCCTGGCGGCCTCGCGCACCGAAAGCCTCGCAGCGGACGGCAGGACCCGGGCCGAGGCCCTGACCGGCGGCTACCACCTCGCCTTCGGCGTCGGCGCGGGGCTCCTGGTCACCGCTTTCGTAGTCGCGTTCACGATGCTGCGCCGCCCCGGGAGCCGGCCGTCCGCCGAGCAGGTCGACAACACCCCGGCCACCAATCCGGCCACCACCCACCCCGTCTCGGTCTGACCGACCACCCCACTGAGAAGGGCCACTGCCCATGAACGCGAACGCCACCACGAAGAACGACGGCCCGGCGCCCCGAGTGCTCACGGACGAGGAACTCTCCCAGCTGTTGCGGCAACAGCAGTTCGGCGTGCTCGCGAGCGTCACAAGCACCGGCCACCCCCACCTGTCGACCGTCCTCCAGGCCGCAGCCCTGCGCGCCCGCCTCGACCTCGACGCCATCGAGCCCGGCCTACGCGAAACCTTCGCCGGACTGCGCCGGGAAGTCGACGGCACCGCCGACCCCAGCAACGGCCTACGCTCCGCCATAGCCGCCCGCCTCGCCGACCAGCAGGCCGCACCGCCGTCGACTGCGTAGGCGCCACCCGCCGCGCCCGGAGACGACGAAGCCCCGCCCGGAGCGGTCCGGGCGGGGCAGGGGTCGGCAGAGAATCAGCCGCGCGGCGGGGCGGTCTCGGCAGGCAGGGGGCCGGGCGTGAGACGGGGCGCGCAGTCGGGGCAGGCATACAGCGTCACCCCGGGGCCGCTCGCCGGCTCGATGTAGCGCACCGCGACCGGGGCGAGAGTCAGCCGCTCGCAGCGGCAGTAGACAGCGGCGCTCACGCTCCCACCGCCACCCGGACCGTACGGCCGTCGGGCCGCACGTGCACGCTGTGAATCGTCGCCGGGCCCACGTCGATACCGCGCAGCGCCATATCCAGCGCCCAGCGCCGTTCGGCCTGCGCGCGCCGCTCCGGATCGTCCGGACGCCTGCGGGGCGCGGCCGTGACGTAGGGGCGTACCTGGCTGATCGTGTTCACAAACGGCCGCTTCTCGGCCGCCTCGCGGGCGTACGGGCTCTTGTGCTCCGGCAGCGTGCGCCGGGGCCGCACGGACGGGGCAGGGGGCGGCTGATGTACGGGGGGTGGCGCGATGCTTCCCGCGCGCGGGGAATAGCCGCGCGAGGAGGCGCAAAAGGTGCGCGATAAGGTCAGTCACGTTCGTCAGCTCCCAACATGGGGCTGTCAGCTGATGGCTACGCCCACGTGAGGCGTTGCCCGTCGGGGCCGACGTGCAGCCGCATTCGGTCGGCCGGCGGTCGCCCGTCCGCCTGCCAGTGTGTGACGCGTTCGGCGATCTGATCCCACAAGCGCGCCGCGCCGCCCTGCCGGACCATCCACCGCGCGCCGTCCCGGAAGACGACCGCCCACGATTCCGCGTCCACGTCGATCACGACGTGTTCCGTCCGGCCGCCCCGTTCAAGTGCGAGCCGCTGCGCACGGGGTACGGCGAACTGCGCGATGAATCGGGCCGCCCAGTCGTCGAGCACGTCCGCGCCGAATTCCGTGGGCACGGCCTTGCCCTCGCTGAGATTCGGCAGCATCCCGAACGGGGGCGGAAGGTGCGGGCGGGCCAGCATGAACGAGACCTGACCGCCGAGAACCGGGCCGCTAGCCGTGCCATCGTCGGCGACCGTCAGCCGTACAAGTTCGGATGCGTGCATCCATCCGCCGACCGTGACCAGGACCTCACCGCCAGGCCGAGTCTGCGCGAGCCAGTCAGCCGGCACGGTGTGCACACCGCATGTCGCGATCACCCGGTCATACGGCCCGCCCTCCTTGTAACCCGCCAGGCCGTCACCGACCACCCGGACAGGCCAGTAACCGGCGCTCCCGAGCGCCATTGCTGCGCGGGCGGACACCTCGGCGTCGACCTCGACCGTGGTCACGTTGTCCTCGCCAACGACGCGGCAGAGCAGCGCGGTTGAGTAGCCCGTACCCGTGCCGATCTCCAGGACACGCGTCCCTTCGGTCGCCCGCAGGTCTTCAAGCATCCGCACGACCAGCCCTGGCAGGGTGGAGGACGACGAGGGGGCCGCCGCGATGCGCCCCTCGACCTGGTCGGGGAAGACGCCCCCGGCCACCTGTGTCACGAGGGTGTCGTCTTCGTAGATCCGCCCGAGCCCGGCCGCAGAGTCGCCGGATACGGGCCGGTACCAGCCGCCGTCTTCGTACTCGAACCAGCCGCGCGAGAGGAACGCCTCGCGGGGCACGGACAACACGGCCGCTTCCCATTCCGGGCTGCGCAGCGCACCGGCCTTGGTCAGGTGCCGAGCGAGGTCGGCCCGCAGGTGTTCCGAGGGCAGGTGGTCAGTCATGATGGCTCGCTCCGTTCTCCAACAGATCTGCGATTGCGCTTGTGACCGGCAGTCCGGCCGCGTCTTCGAGCCACGCCCATTGACCGTTCGGGTTGCACTCCAAGAACCACCATGCGCCGTCGGCGGTCACGGCGAAGTCGAAGGCGCCGAAGCTCAGCCCGAAGTCGGCGAGGAACCGCACCAGCGCCAGGCGAATCTCTTCCGGACAGGCGACCGGCTTATAGGCGAGGCTCTGATACTCCGCTCTCCAGTCCACGACCCCGGGCGGCGCGGTAATCAGAGCGCTGAACACCTGCTCGCCGACGACGACCGCGCGCACGTCCGCCACCTTGGGCACCTGAGCTTGGAACAGGTGCGCGCTGTAGCTCACCGCGCCGTCGATCTCTCCAGCCTCGACCGGAGCGGCCCAGATTCCGGCGGGCTCGCCCTCGACGTCGTACGCCCCGGCGTGCAAGGGCTTGTAGATGGCCGACTGCTCAGCGCAGAACGTCTTGGCCTCACCAGGGTCGTTCGTGATCAGGGTGGCCGGGACCGTGAGCCCTACCCGGGCCGCCACATCCAACTGCGCGGGCTTGTACTCCGCCCGCGCGATGGCCTGCGGGTGGCTGAGGTACAGGCACCCCGGCAGCGCGCCCAGTACTCCACCCAGTCCCCGCCGGTTCTCCTGTGCGGCGAACCGCGCGGCCTGCTCACCGCCGTCTGTCGGGTAGGCGTTGGGGCGACGGTGGTACAGGGCGCGGACGGCGGATAAGTCGGCCGTGCGCTCCCCGACCGTGAGTCGTCCGCCCCATCCGTCCGTCCCGGTACGTGTGGCGAGCACCGCCGGGGCAGGAAAGTCCCGTCCGGGGTCGAAGCGGAGGACGGGCACCCGGCGCCGGTTCAACTCCGCGATGACCAGATCAGCGGTTGCGTCCTCATCCTGCGTGCAGACCAGCACCGGGCGTCCGTCCATGGCGCTACCCCCTAGTCCTGCGTCGCGTCGTGGCCGGAGTCGGCGTCTACCTTGCCGTCCTTCCCGACCTGCGTCGGCGGGTAGGTGTTCACGCTCGTACCGTGCTTGCCGAGTTCGGCCGGCGTCATCGCGCCGTCCTCCCCGACCCACCGGCCGGTCTGCGTGGCCGGGTCAACGCCCGCGTACCGCCAGGGCGAGGGGGAACCGTTGCGCAGCGGAGCCATACGGCGCAGTCCCCACGGGGCCTGTGCGGTCGTCTCCGTACCTGCGAGGCTTGTCTGCAAGTCTCCTCCTTGATCGCTTCGTACGGTGGATGTGGTACAGGACCCGCCCCGGCAGGCGCTCGACCTGTCTGCTCTCGACTGGGTTGCGGGCGGATGATCCGCCGGGGCGGGAGTCTTCGGGCGACACTGCCCGCGTGGTGCAGCATCACGGCGGTTGACGGGTCACGGCCACAACGATCACGGCCAAGATGCCGCCAACGCTGCTGATCACGAGCACCCCGCCCCAGAAGGCGCCGTCCGCCGTGACTTTCCATCCGCGTAAGCGCCTCATACGTGCACCCGGGCACCCGGCGGTTCGAGTCCGAGCGGGAGACCTTCCGGGGCTTCCATGACCGCGTAGTCGGCAAAGTTCCGGCGGTAGCGCACGTGCCGGGACTCCTGCGTGTGCTTGCGCTGCCACTCCTCGACCTCCGCCGGGTCGTGCCTCACACCGGACTCGGCGCCGCACTCGGACTCGGCACCCGAGACGCACCGCGCCGCGTACTCCGGCTCGGCCGTCGCGTCCTGCACGATCGAGAAGGGCACGTACCGGAACGTCCGCCGAGTCATTCGCGGTGCTCCCGTCGCTGGTGCTGACGCATCAACACGTTGGCGTCAGTCTCTTTGCTGCCGTCGAATTGAGCCCGCGCGTCCTCGCGTTGTCCCGCGAGTTCGGCACACGTCGCACACCCCGGGACGGGGACAGGCGGACGGCTCGTGTCGTAACTCGGCCCGCTCACAGCGTCCACCCGGCCCTGTTGATGGCGGTCTTCGGCTCCATACGCGCCGCCCGCCGAGATCCCGTCAGCATCGCTCGGTACCGTGCTCGCCACGCGCCGAGTCCTTGACGTGCAGGAAACCGCCGGCCTTCTCGATCTCACGCGCGACCGTGTCGTACTCCTGCGGTACGGGCGAGATCATCGAGCGCCACGCCGTAAGAACCGCGCCAGCCTCGCCGAGCTTGATGCGGTCGACAGCCTGCCGCAGCCCGTCGCGACCCTCGGGCGGCAGCAATCCCGCGTGGTCCTCGATCACGCCCGCGATCTCCCACCCGAACGCCTCTGCGTACTCGGTGCACTCCTTGCGGGGCGCCCCGATGTTCGCGTTGGGGGCACTGCACAGATAGATCACACAGCGGAACCGCTCGATCTTCGCGGCCTCGGCCGGAACGTCGGCCTCGCCCGGCGAGATGCCCGCTGACGCGTCCGCGAGTGCCCGACGCCGTTTCAGGTCGCCCTCGGTTCGACGAACCGTAGTCGGCCCCTGCCCCTGTTCGCTCTGGATGCTGACCATGCATCAATCGTGTCCAATCGATCACGCATGGTGAAGTGACAGGGCGTAGGACTGGGACAGGTCACCCGGCCCCAACTCATACGCTCCGTAGGAGTTATGCGATCAGGGGCACGCCGATTAGCTCGCTGATGTTCCGCACGCGCGCCGTGGACACCTTCGCAAGACGGTTCCCGATAACGCCGGGCAACGCCTGATGCTTGACCCAATCCGGGGCGTCGAGACCCACCTCGATCAGCGTGTCTCCGGCCTGGTCGTAGAGGCCGGCCGCGCACTGTGCGAGGGCAACATCGAGCTTGTAGCGGTTGCGCGCCACCTTCGACATGCTCTTTGGGAGCTTCCTCATGGCGGGGTGGCTGGCGAGCTTGAGCGCGCGCCCGTAGTTCTTCAGCGCGACATGGATTCCAACCGCCTCTGTTTTAGCGGCTGTTGGCCCGAAGCTGGTCCCGTACAGCCTCTCGTCTCGGCCGAGCCTCGCCGCCGCAGCGTGCGCCTGCGAAATGTAGTCGTCGGCCGCGCTCTCGTCTTCGCGCCTCGATGCCGCGACAGCCGCGGAGATCATCAGGCGCCCATACGCAAGCAGTTCGGGGCGGGACGCCCTACTGAACGATGGCTCAATCGCCAGTGCCGCCCGCTCGGCCACGGCCACCGCGCGGGGCGTCTTGGCTCCGCGCAGGTAGATCCACGAGAGCGTGGATTCGAGTAGCGCACTCATCACCGGGTCGTCGGCTTCCTTGGCAAGGAGTTTGGCCGAGGTGAGCGCGCTCAATGCGAGGTCGCGTTGCCCGAAGCCGTTCGCACACGATGCAGCAACCCTGTACGTGCTCGCCAGAACCAAGGCCAGTTGCTCACGCTCGGCACCTGTGGCGCTGTCGTAGCGAACCTGTCCTTCCATGAGGACTTTCGAGGCGAGGCTACTCACTTTCGCCGTATCGCTCGCCCAGTAGGCGGACCAAGCGAGGTCGCGCGCCCTGGTCAGTTCATCGAGCGTGCTCGGGTCGTCGATACCGTCCCATTCTCCGAGCGCGCTCTCGTGCACGGAGTCGGACAGGTGGTGCAGCGCGGCGCGGTCGTCGCGGTTCATGCCTCGGCGTGGTGCCTGCTGTCCCAGGATCACCGCAATGTCTGTCTTGAGAGCGCTGGCGAGCTTGAGCAGCGAGCCGACAGACAGCTCGCCGCGATCCTGCTCGGCTTTCTGCACCAGGGCGAGCGAGACGCCCGCAGCATCGGCGAGTCCCTGCTGAGTCAGATCGGAGCCCCGCAGGTGCTTGATGCGCTTACCGTTCGTAAGGTCGGCCCAGTTGCTCACGATCACCTCGGTGGGTTTGCTCAGGCTCGGTGGCTGTACTCCGATGGTAGGTCCCGCCACCGATGCGCCCAGGGTGAACGGAACACCTGGAATGCTCGGCCCCACTCGGCCCAGCCCTCACGGGAAGGGTTCCCGCCGCGCACCGGATCACACGGTCAGTGCCGAGGGGTTGACGACAAGGGTTAGCAACCGCCTTCGTCGTCGCCCTCACAATGCTGCGCCGCCGCCCCGAGCGGGAGGCCACCGAGGAGCCGGAGAGCAACACCCCAGCCACAGTCCCCGCGCACGCCACAGCCGTTCGTGTGCAAGAACCCCGACTGCGGCTGGTCTGGCAACGCCGACCACAACGCAGTCCGGAACGTCTTGCACTTGTACCGGATGGGCCTCGCGCTCATCCCGGCTGCCGGGAGGGAGACGTCAGGCGCGCTCGTCGCGTCAAGCCCGCCACCGTAAGGTAGGCAGGAATCTCCCGGCTTCAGCCGGGAGAGCACTTCAAGCGCGGCTGTCCACCTCACGGGGCGACGAACACTACGAGACGATGCTCCGCCGAATCCGCCCTCACGCGAAGGCCCGCTCTGTCCGTACCCTGACCGATCACGCCCATCAGGTGGCGGCGCTCAAGGGCGCTTGAGCTTCGGGGGGCGAGGGTCGAGCTTCTTTTGCTAGGAATGGATGGTGGGGAACATTCCCACCCACCCTCCCCTGTGGACCGCCAACTGCCCCGTCGCGCAGCAGCGATGACTTTTTGTGATCAGGTCGCCACGCAGTGCGATTGACGTGTAGCGTGCGGCGAGCACAGGCACATAGAACGACCCCCGCAGGTGTTGTCGCACCGGACGGGGGTCTGACCAACAAGATCGTGGAGCGATCCGTATGGCTACCCAGCAGCTTAGTCCTGCCCCGCACGCGCCCGCCCACCCCATGGCCAAGCCAGGGTTCGGAAAGCGGTCCGCGCCCGATCAAGAGGCCCGGCGCGGGCGGGATTTCGTCCATCTGCCCAGGCGTGAAGCGGCCATTGCCTCGTACGTCGACAGGCTGCCCGACGGGGCCGACATCTCGATCAAAGCGCTGGCCAGGGAGATGGCGGACTACGGCCAGTGCGCCATCGGCACCGCCCTGCGCGCCCTGTCGGCGGCCGGGCATCTGCGGCGCGTACGGCGGCCGGTGGAGGACTGGGAGGGCGTGCGGTGGGTGTCGCTGTCGTACTTCTCGCGGACGGCGCGCAGTGACGCGTGGTGGGCGGCGTTCCTCGGGGACAACGTGCCGCAGAGCGGGATGGACGAGCCCGTGCCCGCTGAGGAGACGGCCGTGCGTGGGTACGACGCGTTGGCCCGGTTGGGGCGTACCGCGCCGGAGTTGGCCTTGTCCGAGCTGGAATGCAAAGCGCTCGCGCCCCTTGCCGGGGAGTGGTTCCGGCGCGGGGCCACGGAGACGCAGCTGATGCAGGCGGTGGCGCTGCGGCTTCCCGGGCCTGTGGGATACCCGTTCGGCTTCGTACGGGCGCGCCTGGAGAAGCAGCTGCCGCCCCGGCCACCCGCACCGGTCCAGGGCCGGTACGTACTGGAGTGCACCGGGTGTCAGGCACCGGGGACGGCCGAGTCGTTGCCGGGTGGGTTGTGCCGGGTCTGCAGGAGCATTCCGTACATCCCGCAACCGGGGCTTCCCGCCGACGTCGTGCGGGGGAAGGCCGAGCGGCTGCGGGAGTCCGTGCGGGCGCACAAGGATGCACGGAAGGACGTGCGGACGGGCGGCGGACGCGTCGGCCGATAGCGGTCAGTGCGTACGGCGGATCCGAGGCGCGCCCGTCACGGACATCACCAGCGAGTACAGCGTCGTCGTGGCCGTGATGAACGCGCGGTTGTTCTTCGGGCCGCCGAAGGAGATGTTGGAGACGGTCTCGGGGACGAGGATGCGGCCGATGAGCGTGCCGTCCGGGTCGTAGCAGTGCACCCCGTCGTCCATCGCCGCCACCCACAGCCGCCCCTCGTCGTCGAAGCGGATGTTGTCGAAGCGCGCCCCGTTCCGGGCCTCGGCGAAGACCTTGCCGTCGGAAAGGGTGCCGTCCTCCCGTACGTCGAAGACCCGGATACAGCCGCCCCGCGTGTCGGAGACGTACAACTGCCGCTCGTCCGGGGAGAAAACGAGTCCGTTCGGCGCCTCGGTGCTGTCGGTGACGAGCCGGACCTCACCGGAGGACGGGTCGACCCGGTAGACGTTGCAGGAGCCGATCTCGCTCTCCGCGCGGAAGCCCTCGTAGTCGCTGGTGATCCCGAAGTCCGGGTCGGAGAAATAGATCGAGCCGTCGGAGTGCACGGCCGCGTCGTTCGGGCTGTTGAGCCGCTTGCCCTCGAAGCGGTCGGCGATGACGGTGATCCGGCCGTCGTGCTCGGTACGGCTGACGCGGCGGTTGCCCTGCTCGCAGCTGATCAGCCGGCCCTCGCGGTCGAGCGTGTTGCCGTTGCTGTGTCCGGCGGGGGAGCGGAAAACGCTGACGGCGCCGGTCATCTCGTCCCATCGCAGCATGCGGTCGTTGGGGATGTCGCTCCAGATGGCCTGCCGCCAGGCGGGCAGGTAGAGCGGCCCTTCGGCCCAGCGGCAGTCGTCGTACAGCGTCTCCAGCCGCTCGTCCCCGTTGGCGCACCGTCCGGTGCGGAAGCGTTCGTCCAGGATCTCGTAAATCGAAGTACGGCTGCCGGTGGAGGACATAGTTAAGCCCTTCTGCTTCATTTCTGAATGTAAGGCCGTCGGCCTTTCGGCGGGCGCGGTTGTACGAGATCGAGGGCGTCAGCGGCACCCGGGCGACGGTGTCGCTGGAGACGTTCTTCGAGCGCCCGGTGACACCGTAGGAGCCTCAGGCGCTCAGTGAGCGGGCGTAATTGATCTGACCCATGATCATGTGGAACGTATGCGGGCCGAGGGCCGGGACGACCGTGGAGTGGTGGCGCCCGCCGCTGGTCACCGTGATCTGGATGTAGCCGGTCGTCACCTTCTCCTTCATCAGGAGGAAGAGCAGACCGAGGAAACAGAAGACGAAGAAGACGACGGCCAGCACGACCGCGACCGTCGGCATCTTTTCCTCCGTCCGGGACATGTCGGTGACCGTCCACACCGCGCCCTTGAGCGGCATCGTGCCGGACGGGGTGACGATGGAGTCGGGCATCACGGTGATGTCACCGATCGACATGAGGGGCGCGGGCGCGTAACCCGCCGGCGGGCCGGTGTAAGGCATCGGCGTCCCCGGCAGTGTCGGCTGGTATTGCGGGTAGCCGTAGCCGGGGACAGGTCCCCACTGGTAGTTCCCGTTCGGATCGCCGTCCGCCGCGTACGGGTTCGGATTCTGATCGCTCATGATTCCCGGTGCTCCCCTGGACGCGCCTGCAATGCCCCTGATCCTGGCACAGGCGGCCCCGGTAAGGCCTGCTTACCGCGGACAAGTGCGCGCCCCGTCATCCGGCGTTGAGCCCTGCCCATTCACGGATCCGACTCTGTGAAGGGGGCTTACGGGGGCCGCTACGCCACGACCACCCGGGTTCCGTTGAAGTTGGCGACGATCTCCAATTCGCCGCCCAGCGCGGCAATGTACGCCGCCACCGTTCCCACCTCGGCGGAGGTAGGCTTGCCGCGCTCAATGGCAGATACGCGCTCCTGCCTCACGTGCATGCGGTCGGCCACTTCGCGCTGCGTGAGCCCGAGTTGTTTGCGCATCTCGGCGAGCCGGTGCGCGCGCGCCTCGGCCACCATGCGCCGGGCACCCGCGGAGATTTCTTCGAGGTCCTCGGTGTCGAAGACTTCGTGCTTGACCTCGTCCCAGGAGTGGAAGCTGGTCATTCTGCGCCTCCTTATGAACAGGACCCTGACTTCACTGGTCCCGGTCGAGCCGGGCCGTAGCTCGGTGCCAGGCCATGCGCCCTCATCCAGTAGTACGTTGACGTACTCGCCGCCGTCTTTTCGGTAATTGCCTCGGGATCACCCGAACGGGGAGCCGCAGGTGCCTGCGAACTGAGCACGGCGAGCATGGCAAAAGGCCCCGGCCCCCGGTTCTCGCCGGGGGCCGGGGCCTCGTACGTACACCCGAAAGGATTAGAAGCGACGCGTGATCAGCGCGCGCTTCACCTCCTGGATGGCCTTCGTGACCTCGATACCGCGCGGACAGGCGTCCGTGCAGTTGAACGTCGTGCGGCAACGCCACACGCCGTCCTTGTCGTTGAGGATCTCCAGCCGCTGCTCGCCGGCCTCGTCACGCGAGTCGAAGATGAAGCGGTGCGCGTTGACGATCGCCGCCGGGCCGAAGTACTGGCCGTCGTTCCAGAACACCGGGCACGAGGACGTGCACGCGGCGCACAGGATGCACTTGGTGGTGTCGTCGAAGCGCTCGCGCTCCTCGGCGGTCTGCAGACGCTCACGCGTCGGCTCGTTGCCCTTCGTGATGAGGAAGGGCATGACATCGCGGTACGCCTGGAAGAACGGGTCCATGTCGACCACGAGGTCCTTGAGGACCGTGAGGCCCTTTATGGCCTCGATCGTGATCGGCTTCTCCGGGTTGATGTCCTTGATCAGCGTCTTGCAGGCGAGCCTGTTCTTGCCGTTGATCCGCATCGCGTCGGAGCCGCAGATGCCGTGCGCGCACGAGCGACGGAACGTCAGCGTGCCGTCGGTCTCCCACTTGATCTTGTGGAGACCGTCGAGCACACGCTCCTTCGGGTCGATCTCGATCTGGAAGTCCTGCCACTCGGCCTCGGCGGAGATCTCCGGGTTGAAGCGGCGGATCCGGAACGTGACCGTGATGTACGGCGAGGGGACGGCCGCGGGCTTCGCGTCGTCGACCTTGTCCAGAGTCGGGGTAGCCATCAGTACTTACGCTCCATCGGCTGGTAGCGGGTCTGGACGACCGGCTTGTAGTCGAGACGGATCGACTCGGTGCCGTCGTCGCCGACCTCGCGGTACGCCATGGTGTGGCGCATGAAGTTGACGTCGTCGCGGTTCGGGAAGTCCTCGCGGTAGTGACCGCCGCGGGACTCCTTGCGCGCCAGGGCGGACACGGCCATGACCTCGGCGAGGTCGAGAAGGTTGCCCAGCTCGATGGCCTCCAGCAGGTCGGTGTTGAACCGCTTGCCCTTGTCCTGGATCGAGACGTTGAGGTAGCGCTCGCGCAGCTCGCCGATCTTCGCGACGGCCGTCTTGATCGTCTGCTCGGTACGGAACACCATCACGTTGGCGTCCATCGTCTCCTGGAGCTCCCGGCGGATGTCGTGGACCCGCTCGGTGCCGGTGTTGCTGCGCAGGAGCTCGACCTGCGTGACGACGAGCGAGGCCGGGTCCTCGGGGAGGTCGACGTAGTCGTGCGCCGCCGAGTACTCCGCCGCCGCGATGCCGGCGCGCTTGCCGAAGACGTTGATGTCGAGCAGCGAGTTCGTACCCAGACGGTTCGCGCCGTGCACGGACACGCAGGCGACCTCACCGGCGGCGTACAGACCCGGAACGACCGTGGTGTTGTCCGCGAGGACCTCACCCCTGACGTTCGTCGGGATGCCGCCCATGGCGTAGTGCGCGGTCGGCTGGATCGGGATCGGGTCCGTGTACGGCTCGATGCCCAGGTACGTACGGGCGAACTCCGTGATGTCCGGGAGCTTCGCGTCGAGCTGCTCCGGCGGCAGGTGCGTGAGGTCGAGGAAGACGTGGTCGCCCTCGGGCCCGCAACCACGGCCTTCGCGGATCTCGGTGTAGATGGAGCGCGAGACGACGTCACGGGACGCGAGGTCCTTCATGACCGGCGCGTACTTCTCCATGAAGCGCTCGCCGTCCTTGTTGCGGAGGATGCCGCCCTCACCACGGGCGCCCTCCGTCAGCAGGATGCCCATGCGCCAGATGCCCGTCGGGTGGAACTGGAAGAACTCCATGTCCTCCAGCGGCAGCCCACGGCGGTACGCCGCGGCCTGGCCGTCACCGGTCAGGGTGTGCGCGTTCGACGTCACCTTGAAGAACTTGCCGGTGCCGCCGGAGGCGAAGATGACGGCCTTCGCCTGGAAGACGTGGATCTCGCCGGTCGCCAGTTCGTAGGCGACAACGCCCGCCGACTTCTTGACCCCGTCGACCTCCTGCATGAGCAGGTCGAGGACGTAGAACTCGTTGAAGAACTCCACACCCTCCTTGACGCAGTTCTGGTACAGCGTCTGGAGGATCATGTGGCCGGTGCGGTCCGACGCGTAGCAGGACCGGCGGACCGGGGCCTCACCGTGGTTACGGCTGTGACCGCCGAAGCGGCGCTGGTCGATGGTGCCGTCCGGGGTGCGGTTGAACGGCAGGCCCATCTTCTCCAGGTCGAGAACGGAGTCGATGGCCTCCTTCGCCAGGATCTCGGCGGCGTCCTGGTCGACCAGGTAGTCGCCGCCCTTGATCGTGTCGAAGGTGTGCCACTCCCAGTTGTCCTCCTCCACGTTCGCCAGCGCGGCGGCCATGCCGCCCTGCGCCGCGCCCGTGTGGGACCGGGTGGGGTAGAGCTTCGTCAGCACGGCGGTGCGGCTGCGCTTCGTCGACTCGATGGCCGCGCGCATGCCCGCGCCACCGGCGCCGACGATGACGGTGTCGTACTTGTGAATCTTCATGGTGGTTGCCTCAGCCCCGCGCCTAGCGGATGTTCGGGTCGAAGGTGAAGATCACCAGCGTGCCCAGAAGGACGGTGAACACCGTGGCGGTGTACAGCAGGTTCTTCAGCCAGAAGCGGGTGTTGGGCCGCTCCGCGTAGTCGTTGATGACGGTACGCAGGCCGTTGGCGCCGTGCAGCATCGCCAGCCACAGCATGAGCAGGTCCCAGGTCTGCCAGAACGGCGAGGCCCAGCGGCCGGCCACGAAGGCGAAGCCGATCTTGGACACGCCGCCGTCCAGCACGAGCTGGATCAGCAGGTGGCCGAGGACCAGGACGACGAGCACGATGCCGGACAGCCGCATGAACAGCCAGCCGTACAGCTCGAAGTTCGTACGGGTGGCCTTGGGCGTCTTCTTGGTACGAACGCGCGGCGCTTCAATCACAGGAGCCGGGTTGTCCACGTCGTAGAGGCTTTCGCCTTCGACAGGACCGACTGCGGGAGTGGTGGTCTCAGACATCTCTGCGTCAGCTCCCGAAGACTTCGCGTACGGCATGGCCGAGCACGGGGTAGAGGGCGCCTGCCATCAGCACGATCCAGATGCCCATGACGGTCCAGAGCATCTGCTTCTGGTACCGGGGGCCCTTGGACCAGAAGTCCACGGCGACGACCCTCAGGCCGTTCAGCGCGTGGAACAGGATGGCGGCGACAAGGCCGTACTCGAGCAGGGCTACGAGAGGGGTCTTGTAGGTGGCCACGACATCGTCATACGCCTCGGGAGAGACGCGGACGAGAGCGGTGTCGAGGACGTGAACGAACAGGAAGAAGAAAATGAGGACGCCGGTGACTCGATGAGCCACCCAGGACCACATACCTTCCCGGCCGCGATACAGCGTTCCAGCCGGCACGGAAAAACCCTCCGGGAGCGGGGATAGGGGCCATGCCGGCTTCAGTGTCGGTCTGGCCCGGCCGGGTACGGTCCACCGGCCCCGGCCATCGTAGCGACGTGTTGTCGGTTCGTTCGCGCCGGGTCCACAGGTGTGATCAAAGTGGCAGTCAAACGGCCACGGACGGGCTATCGGGCCGGTCCGGGCAGCCGGTGTGGCCTGCGAGATCGGTGTTTGTCGTAAAAACGCCCGCAATCTGCGGATTGGAAATGAGATGGGCGAGCCGTCCCCTTGCCAGCCTGCGCAGCTCGTCGGCGGCGACCACCCGCTCCTCGTCCGCTTCGTTGCCCAGTCGTGACCGGATGCCCGTCAGGACCTGGTCGAGATGCTCCTCGGGGCGGACGCCGTCCAGGCAGATCACGAAGGCGTGGCCGAAGCTGCTCTCGTACGCCGCATGGGCCGCGCGCAGCGCGGTGTACGCGGCGGCCGGGGCGCCCTCGCCCGGGCCCGCCGGGGTTTCGCCGGTCAGCGCGTCGGCGATCTCCTCGCTGGACAGGTCGTACGCCGCCTCGTCGGCCGCGGCCAGCAGCGCGTCGAGGTCGGGGTACGGGCGGGTGTCGGCGATGCGCCGCGCCCAGCGCAGGCTGCGGCAGCAGGCGAGCAGGGCGGACTCGGCGGCGTCGGCGGGCGCGGCGTTGAAGCGGGCGAGGCCGACAGGGGGCGCCGGCCTGCGGCTTTGCTGGGGCAAGGCCGTACGTCCCGGCGATTCGCTGGACAGCGTGAGCTCCTCGGAATGGGGCAGGCGAGAAGGGTGGGGCGGATGGGTAGCAACGCTATCGACGCCAGGAGGACGCTGTCCGACGGATGCGCGAATATCACTCGAACGGGAGAGTTCGGACACACATACTGGAGGATTACTGGACGATTGGGGGGCTGATTGGGCATCGTTCGCCCAATGATGTCGCAATTCCGGGGGCCGCTGGCCGTAGCCGCCGTCTCCCTGATCGTCCCGCTCATCGCCACCGCCGCAAGCTCAGGACCGTCGGCGTCGTCGGCACCCGCAGAACCGGCAGCACAGCCGAAGAAGTCGGCGGCACCAGCAGCGCCGACCGCATCAGCAGCACCGTCGAAGCTCGCAGCGCCGTCCAAGCCGCCGGTGAAGGCCGGACCGACCAAGGCTCCCAGCGCCGTCCCGGCCGTGCAGGAGTACGAAGCCGCGACCGGCCCCGGCTGGCAGCCCCAGCCGTCCACACGTGTCGTCGTGGCGCCGGACAACAGCAAGGCGCTCGGCGACGAGGGCAAGCTCCTGGCGCAGGAACTCAAGCGCGGCTACTCGGCCGCCGGGTCCGGCCGCGCGGGCGACATCGAGCTGGCGCTGACGCCCGGCGGCGCGCCCGAGTCGTACACCGTCACTGTCCGTGACGGACGCGTGCGCGTCACCGGAGCCGACGAGGCCGGCGTCTTCTACGGGACCCGCACCGTCAAGCAGGCCCTGCGCGCCGACGGCCGCCTGTCCGAGGGCGTCGTACGCGACAGGCCCGCCAAGCCGCAGCGCGGCCTGATGCTCGACACCGCGCGCAAGCACTACAGCGCGGCGTGGATCGAGGACACCGTCCGCGAGATGGGCGACCTCAAGCTCAACCAGCTCGTCCTGCACTTCTCCGACGACCAGGGCTTCCGGATCTCGTCCGACAGCCACCCCGAGATCGTGTCCGAGCAGCACCTCACCAAGGCCGAGGTCCGGCGGATCGTGAAGCTGGCCGCGAGCCGCCACATCGCCGTGATCCCGGAGATCGACTCGCCGGGCCACCTCGGCTCGGTGATGCGCGCGCACCCGGACCTCCAGCTGCGCGACGTCAACGGCGTGCCGACGCCCGGCGCCATCGACATCTCCAACCCCGCCTCGGCGCGGATCGTCGACGATCTGCTGCGCGAGTACGCCGATGTCTTCCCCGGCCGGTACTGGCACCTCGGCGGCGACGAGTACCAGGCGCTGATGAAGCGGAACCCGGAGGCGTCGTACCCGGGGCTCGCCCGCGAGGCCGTCCGCAAGTACGGCCCGAACGCCAAGATCCAGGACCTGGCGACCGGCTGGCTGAACGACCGCGCCGCGACCCTTCGCCCGTACGGCAAGCACCTCAAGTCGTGGAACGACGGGCTGCACGCCGGCGGCGTCGTCAAGGCCGACCAGGACCGCGAGGTCGAGTACTGGACCGGCAAGGAACTGGGCGCGCGGCAGCCGGCGGAGTATCTGAGCGAGGGCCGCACGATGGTCAACGCCAACGACGAGTACCTCTACTACGTGCTCGGCGAGCCGAACACCTTCACCTATCCGACGGGCCGCCGGATCTACGAGTCCTGGACCCCGCTGGTCGTGCGCGGCACGGACCCGGTGCCGTCGCGCTACTCGGACCAGATCCAGGGCGGCCGCCTCGCCATCTGGGGCGACCTCCCGAACGCCCAGACGCAGGAGCAGGTCGCGCGCGGCATCCACCTCCCACTGCGCGCACTCGCCCAGAAGGTCTGGGACCCGAACACGCCCAAGCTGAGCTGGGAGGGCTTCAAGGCGCTGGCGGGGCGTACCGGCTGAGCACGTACGGCCTGAGCTGTGGATTCGTGATGGACGGCCCGGTCGGCGGCGGCGTATCTTCCGCATGCAGCCGCCGCCCGGCGTCCGCACATTCCTACGCCTCTGGGGAGGGGCGTCCCGGCGCTCTTGGGGGGCTGCCCAGTCATGCTGTGCGCGAACTGCGGTACGCAAAAGGCCACGACCGGTGAAGGGCTCTGCGACGGCTGCGTGATCGCCGCCGCCAACTCGGCGCCGCCGCCGCGTGCGCCCGCGGTGCCGCTGTCCGGGCCGACGGCGGTGCTCCGCTCGCCGGTCGGGCTCTCGTACGCCGTGGTGGCGCTGTTGGGCGCCGTCATCGCGGCCGACTGCTTCTCCCTCTTCGCGCTGTTCCGCTCCCGCGGTCTGTGGAGTGATCCGGCGTCGGAGGGCTTCACCGCCATCGCCGCCGAGGAGATCGACCGGGCCCAGACCCAGCTGCTCTGGTCGTCGCAGATATACACCCCCGTAGTGGTGGCGACGGCTGTCGTCTTCCTCGTCTGGTTCTTCCGGGTGCGGCGCAACGCCGACGTCTTCGCTCCGGACCTCCAGCGCAGAGGGCCGGGCTGGGCGATCGGCACCTGGTTCATCCCGATCGCCAACCTGTGGATGCCGCGCGGCGTCGCCGTCGACGTCTGGGCGGCGAGCAGGCGCGATCCGTACGGGCTGGAGACCGCGAAGAGGGAGCCGAAGCTCGTCCTCGACCTGTGGTGGACGGCATGGGTGGCGTCGTTGCTGTACGGCCGGTTCGCCACCAGGCGCTACGGCGCGGCCGAGGGGCCGGCCGACATCCGCGACGCCCTCGACCAGCTGGTCGTCGCCGACCTGCTCGACATCACGGCCGCCGTGCTGGCGATCTTCTTCGTACGCGCGCTGACCCGCATGCAGCACCTCAAGGCCACCACCGGGCCCGCTGTTTCAACTGAGCCGCCCGCGACGCGACTTGATGTGGGCAGAATGTGACAGCACTACAGCACTGTTGAGCGCCGTGGGGGAGCGGAGCATGGGTTTCTGGGGTTACTTCGTGGTGGGCCGCAGTGGGCGGCCGCTCGCCGAGCTGGGCGCGCTCGCGGACGTACGAGAAGGGCTGACGCTCCACGAGACGCGTGGGGACGGGTGGCAGGTGTGGGTGCGGCCCAGCGAGCCAGAGGTCGGTGACATGGGGGCGCTCGCCCGGGGCGTGTGCGGAGAGACGGGGATGCCCGCGCTGTTCGCGTTCGTCATGGACAGCGACTGCGTGGTTCTGGAGGCCGCCACCAGCGCGACGGCGGCCGGGTCCTGGTTCGGCTGCCTGGGGCGCGAGGCGATGGCGGGCTACCTGAGCGCCGACGGGCTGGTCCTGGAGGACCTGTTCCTGTCGCCGGAGAAAGCCGCGGCGAAAGCGGCGGAGTGGGCGGCCGCGACCGGGCGGACGGTGGCCCCGGGAGCACTGCTCGACGTACTGCGCGAAGAGGCGGATCCGGTGGCCGAGGAGCTCTTCGCGCGCTTCCTGGACCGGCTCGGGCTGTGATCGTCGGTGACCGGGTGATGAGCGCACTGTGACGTAAACGCGGCGCGGTACGCAGACGGAAGGAGAAGGTCCGCACCGAGCGGGCCCTGCAGTGCCGAGGGAGGCACCGTGACCCTGGTGGAACTGATCGGCCGCGCCGACGAACGGACCCTGGCGGCGAGTGCGGTGGCCTGCCTGGACCGCTGCCTGCCGCTGCTGGAGTACGTCGATGGTGCCGGGCGGATCGGCCTCGACACGGACGAGGCGCTCAGACCGCTGTGGGTCGCGGTCGAGGAAGGCGACGCGTGGCTCGGCCGGCTGCGCAGGGTCGCCGCCGTGGTGGAGCGGGTCGCCGGGGCCGCCCCCGGCGAACTGGCTGGCTTCGCCATCCGCATGGCCGCCGCCGTCCCCGCCGCTTACGACATGGCCGCGCTGCGCGAGTGGGCCGAGGACTGCTCGGCGGCGGTGCTGGAGGTCCATCTGCGGCTGGACGGGGTGGCGCCGGGCGGCGACGAGGCGCGGGTGAAGGCGTACCGGAACGGCGAGACCGACGGCATCACCCCGCTCACGGCCGGCGAACTGCGCCGCCAGTGCCAGCTCCTCGAAATGCTGTCCGAGGACTCGGGCGGCGGCCTGAACCACGCCCTCCAGCTCTCCAACGAAGGCAAGCGCGTGCTGCGGGCCGCGGCTTCGCGCCGGGCCCGCAGCAGCGGCTGACACCTCACGCTCAACTCGCGCCCTTGCCCGCGTGCTCCGCCAGCTTGGCGGTCTGGCTGTCGAAGAGGTCTTGCGGGAGCTTCGACTTCGACGGGTCGGTGAGGTGGATCGTGAAGAAGAGCGCCACCGTGTTGTCCTCGCGCACCGCTGTGAGGTGCATCGGGATCTGCGTGCCTCCGGCCTCGCCCGTCATTACCCAGGACACCGAGTCCTCGGCGGCCTTCGCACTGTCTCCCGGCTTCACCGAGACGTACTTGACCGTGGCGCCGCCGTTGTTGCCGCTGGTCGAGAAGCCGCCCGCGCAGTCGGTGACCGCCTCGCGCATGCTGTCGAGGGTCTGCTGGGCGCCCTCACCCTCGTACGAGAAGAGGCTGGTGGTGGTGGACAGGCCGGGCGTGGCACCGGAGCTGTAGCTGCGGCTGGACCAGGCCTTGGCCTCGGGGGTACGGGCCGTTCCGGAGGCCGTCGCGTCGGCGAGGGGGCCGCACTCCGGCTTGTCGGACTTGGGGCGGACGGGGGCCGGGGTGTTGTCCACGCCCTCGAAGCCCTTGGCGTCGGCGGGGGTGACGAGCGCTGCCTTCAGCTGGGCCGCCGTCAGGACCGCGCCGGCAGGCTGCTCCGCTGTCGGCTTGGCGTCCTTGGCGTCCTTGGCGGGCGCCGGGTCCGAGCTCGAACAGCCGGTCGCGAGAGCGGCCAGCAGGGCGGCGGCGGTGACGGCCGGGGCGAGACGGCGTGAGGTGAGGGTCTTCATGACTGCCTTCGGTAGGTGGGTAAAGGGGGAGGCAACAAAACCGGGGCCCCTCCTGGTCGGAGGGGCCCCGGGGGTGTGCTTGTGGGGCGGGTGTTACGGGTTGAGCACCTTGCCGATGTTGACGCCCGCCGGGGCGCCGAGCGACGTACGGCCGTAGTAGATGCCGGACGAGTTGACGACGCCCGACGTGCTGCTGTTGTCGAGCTGGAGGACGGTGCCGTTGTTCGTGTCCTCGCCGTCCGCGCCGATCGCCAGGTCCGCCCGGGTGTACCCGGACAGGTCGGTCAGCGAGACCGCAGAGCCGAAGCGGTCGTTGGCCTCGGCCGCGCCCGGGAC
Source organism: Streptomyces sp. ISL-96 (assembly GCF_018614035.1). Lineage (GTDB taxonomy): Bacteria > Actinomycetota > Actinomycetes > Streptomycetales > Streptomycetaceae > Streptomyces. The sequence goes on along the minus strand of NZ_JAGGPA010000023.1, from coordinate 7,864 downwards.
ACCCGAGGTGTCCTGGGAGTAGGCGACGGAGCCCGTGCCGGTCGGCCCCGTCGACGTACCGAGCAGCAGGAGGGTCTGGCCGGCGTTGGCGTACGAGACGCCGCTGCGGGTCAGGTCCTCGCCCGGCAGACCGGCGAGGATGTCGCCGTACCCGTCGAGGTTGACGTCGCCGATGGAGACGGACGCACCGAGGTCGTCACCGGTCTCGCCGCCGCCCGGGACGCTCGTCGTGTCCTGGTGGACGGTCTTGACGCCGGTGGAGGTGAGGCCGGTCGACGAACCGAACACGGCGCTTACCGCACCGCCCTTGGCGGTGTGACCCGACTCGGTGGCGGACGGCTGGCCGACCGCGAGGTCGGTGTAGCCGTCACCGTTGATGTCGCCGGAGGCCAGTGAACGGCCGCCCTTCGCGGTCAGGATGCCGACGCGCTGGAGTCCGGACGACGAGCCCTTCAGCCACAGCAGGCGGCCCGCGCCCGCCGGGTCGCGGTAGGAGACCGCCACGTCGGCGTAGCCGTCGCGGTTGAAGTCGCCGCTCGCGGCGGAGGCGTACGAGACTGAGCCGGTGTACGCCGCCGTGTTCAGGTAACCGTTCTTCGCGGCGCCCGTCTTGGAGTCCCAGGCCCACCAGCGGCCCGGCTTGCCCGGTGCGACGGAGAAGACGTCGGACTTGCCGTCGGCGTTGAAGTCGCCGGTGGCGACGGTGGCGCCGAGGGCTTCGCCCGCGGTACGGGTGGCCTCGGCGGTCCAGTACGACGTGCCGGAGGTGAGTCCGGGGCCGTACATGACGGTGACGGAACCGATGTTGGTCTGCGTGGACGTGCCGTTCTCGCCGGGCGCGCCGACGACCAGGTCCGCGAAGCCGTCACCGTTCACGTCGCCGTACGCCGACGAGGAACCGAAGCGGTCGTCGCCCTCGGAGCTGCCGGGAACGCCCGGGCTGTTCTGGTTCAGGCTGCGGCGGGACGCGGCGTCGGCGACCGGGCCGTCCGTGGAGCCGGGCAGCACGGTGATGGTGCCGTCGCCGCTCGCGACCTTCGGCGTACCGACGGCGAGGTCGGTGATGCCGTCCCGGTTGAAGTCGGTCGTCGGGATGGCGGAGTTGCGTCCCGCGCCGGAGGCGAACTTACGGATCGCCGGCAGCTTGCTGTACAGGTTGGCGCCCGGGCAGGCGGTGGCGAAGCCGTCGCGGTGACCGGAGATGGTGTTCAGCGTGGCCATCTGGCCCTTTTTGTACTTGCCGGTGTCGGCGGCCGCTTCCAGCGTGACCGTGCCGGTCGGGCTGACGCCGTACTGGCCGAGCTTCCAGGCGGCGACGCGCGCGGCCGAGTCGAGGGCGGCCTGGGTGGGCTTGCCCGTCTCGAAGTTGCCGAGCAGCGCGATGCCGGTGGAGTAGGAGTTGAAGCCGAAGGTGTGCGCGCCGAGGACGGGCAGGTCGGCGCCGCCCTCACGGCCTTCGAAGATCTGGCCGCACTTGTCGACGAGGAAGTTGTAGCCGATGTCCTTCCAGCCGTCGTAGCCGGAGCGGGGGGTCACGTGGTACGCGTAGATCGCCCGGATCATGGCGGGGGACTCGGCGCAGCTGTAGTTGTTCGAGTCGACCGTGTGGTGGATGAAGACGGCCTGGACCTTGTCGATGTACTCGGGGTCGCTGTAGTTCGTGGCGAGCGACTTGTCCGGGCCCCACGCCGCGCGCAGGGTCATCGGCGGCCGGGTCACGGTGGACGGCGGCGCGGTCGGGACGGTCGGCGTCGGCGTCGGCGTCGGCGTGGCGGTGTCGGTCGGCGTGCCCGTGGGGGTGGCCGTGTCCGTCGGCGTGGCCGTCGCGGTGTCGGTCGGCGTGGCCGACTCGGTCGCGGTGTCGGTGGGCTCCGGCTCCGTCGTCGGGACCGTGGTGGCCGTCTCCGTCGGGCTGTCGGTGGGCGTCGGGGTCGCGGTCTCCTCGGCAGCGAATGCCGCGCTTTGCGCGTCCGCGCCCGGCGCCTTGGCCTCCTTGGCCGTCACGCCCGGGTCCACCAGGGTCAGTTCGAGACCCTTCGGCAGACCGGCGGTCGCGGTGCCGTCGGCGCGCACGATGCGTGCCTCGACGGCGTCGGAGGGCCCGACCCACAGCGGTTCCGACATACCGGGCAGCTTGGCCTTGGCGTCTCGCTTCTCGGCCAGGTGCTGGTCGAGATGCACCTCCAGCCACTTGCCCCACTCGCCGGTCTCGCGGTTGCGCGTACGCACCTCCGCCTCACCGTCGATCTCCGCGTCCGGGTCGGCCCACGTGACACCGACCAGCGAGAAGGGGTCGGTACCGGTGCGCGGCAGCTCGCGCTTCTCGGTGCCGGTCCCCTTGAACGTGAGGGAGTGCACCTCGGCCTTGCGCGGCTTCAGTCCGTCCTGCGCCGGGTCCGCGTCGGGATTGGCGATGGCGACGGTTACCGCCCCTGCACCGCCGAGTACGACCGCGCCGACGGTCAGCCATGCTCGGCGTTTCATGCTCAGCGGTCTGTAGGCATGCGACTTGCGCGGGCTCAAATCCCTTACCCCTCATGAGAGTTCATTTGCGGCGCACCTCGCACGGAGGCCGCCTGTTTTACCCAGCGAGCCGTGCGGCGCAAACGTCACGCTGGTCGGCGGGGTTGTGGCGCAGATCACTGCGGCGGGGCGGGGCGACGGCGATGACCCGCCGCCCCGCCCCTGCCCCGCCGGCCCCGCTAAGGGGCCACTACCTCCCCGACGCGAGAGCCCGCGGACGCGCCGAGCGTCACCGGCCCGGCGTAGAGGCCGCTCGTCGGTACGATCCCGGTCGCGTCGGCGGCGAGCGCGAGCACGGTGCCGTCGCCGGTGTTCTCGCCGTCGGCTCCGATGCCGAGGTCGGTGTAGCCGTCGCCGGTGAGGTCGGCCAGGGTCACCGCCGATCCCAGGCGGTCGCCCGCCTCGGCGGCGCCCGGCATGCCGGGCTGGTCCGTGTCGTACGCCGCCGAGCCCGCCGCGCTCAGTCCGCCCGCGGAGCCCGGTACGCGCAGTACCGCGCCCGCGTCGGTGGCCGCCGTGGTGACGTCCTTGCCCGGAATGCCGGCCAGTACGTCGGCGTACCCGTCCGCGTCGGTGTCCGCGGCCGCGACCGAGGTGCCGAGCGCGTCGCCGTCGGCCGGACCGCCGGGGACGCCTTCGGTGGCCTGGTCGAGGACGGCTGCCCCGGTGCTGGTGAGGCCGGTGGCGGAGCCGTGGAAGGTGGCGATCTGGCCGCCGTTCGGTGCGCCGGGGCGGCCGACGACCAAGTCGGCGTACCCGTCGCGGTTCAAGTCGCCGGAGGCCAGCGACCGGCCGCCGGCGCCGTGCAGGACGGCGGGCGCGTCGGTACGCAGGCCGGTCGCGGAACCGGACATCACGACCAGGGGCGTCGCGCCTTCGGGCGTACGGAAGGTGAGGGCGGCGTCGTCGTAACCGTCGTGGTTGAAGTCGCCGGTGGCGACGTCGGCGTCCTGGACGGGGCCGGATGCCAGAGCCAGTGCGGTGGAGAAGGTGCGGTCGGCACCGTCGACGGCCCAGGCCCGGCCGCTGCCGGGCGCGACGGCGAGGATGTCGTCGCCGCCGTCGTGGTCGAAGTCGCCGGTGGCGAGCGCCTCGCCGAAGCGGTCGCCGCTCTGCCGCGCGCCGGCCGCGACGCTGATCATCGACGGCTGGGAGACGAACCCGTTCGCGGTGCCGCGCAGCACGGTCAGTACGCCTTCGTCGGTGGCCCCGGCCGTGATCTCCTCGCCCGGCGCGGCGACGACGAGATCCGCGAAACCGTCGCGGTCCACGTCCCCGTACGCCGTGGCCCAGCCGAACGCGTCACCGGTCTCCGAGCCGCCGGGCACGCCCGTCGTCTCCTGGTTGACCACGACCTTGTACGCCGTCTGGGGGCCGCTGCGCCCGCCGGGGACGACAGTCACCTGGCCCGCGCCGCTCACCGTTCCCGCGCTCGCCCGTGCGAGTCCGACGGCGAGGTCGGCGTGCCCTTCGCGGTTGAAGTCGCCCTGCGCGGCGGGTGTGTTCGCGGCGGAGGCGGCCGTTCGGATGGCGGGGAGGTCGGCGTAGAGGTTGCTGCCGGGGCACTCGGTCGGGTAGCCGTCGCGGTGACCGGAGATCCGGTCCATGACGACCTTCTGGCCCGCCGTGTACTTGCCGTTGTCGGCGCCGGCGGTCAGCGTCACGGTGCTGGTGGGGTTGTGCCCGTACAGGCCGAGCTTCCAGGCGGCGACCTTGGCGACGGACTCGCGGACGGCGGGTGTGGCGGTGGCGGTGTTGTAGTCGCCGAGGACCGAGATGCTGCTGGTGTCGGTGTTGAAGCCGTAGGTGTGCGCGCCCTGGACGGGCTTGTCGATGCCGCCCGCGCGGCCCTCGAAGACGGTGCCGCACTTGTCGACGAGGAAGTGGTAGCCGATGTCGTTCCAGCCCTGGCTCTTCACGTGGTAGGTGAAGATGCCCCGGATGAGCGAAGCGGACTCGGCGCAGGTGTAGTTGTTCGTCCCCGCGGTGTGGTGGACGAAGAGGGCCTTGGTGTCGGTCGTGTACGTCGGCGGGCCGCCGACGATCGACTCGTCGGCGCCCCAGCCGGCCCGCGAGGTGACGGGCGGCTGCGCGGCGGCGGTGGGGGCGGCGGAAGTCGAGGCTGAGGCGGTAGGGGTGGTCGCCGTGGCGGCACCCTCGGGGTCGACCAGTTCGACCCGCAGCCCGTCCGGCAGCGCGCGCTTTCCGGACGCCCGCAGCTGTACGCCGTCCGAGGGGCCGGTCCACAGGGGCTGAGTCCCGGCGCGCAGGCCGGGCTTGGCGTGCTCGGGCCCGCTTTCCGGCGTACGTACGTCCGTGTCCAGCGCGCGCCAGCCGGACCAGGTGCCGGTGCGGCTGTCCCGGGTGCGGACCTCGGCCGTACCGCCGAGCTGGGCGTACGGGTCGTCCCAGGTGAGGCCGAGGAGGCTGAACGGGCGGGTGGTGCGCGGCGCGAGCGCGCGCACGGCCGGGTCGCTGCCGGCCGGGACAGCGAGGGTGCGCAGGGTGCCGGACTTCGCGGGGGCGGTGGCCTGCGGGGCCGCGAACGCGGCGGGGCCGACGAGGCCGAGTGAGCCGGCGACAAGGGAGGTCGCGGCGAGCAGCACGACGCTGCGCGAGAGGGTGACGTTCATCAGCCGAGGCTCCCGTCGCCCTTGGGCAGCTCGCCGGTGCAGGTGGCGCGGCCGAACTTGCCCATGGCCATCGAGCGTTGGACGTGCTTGCCGCGAATGGCGAGGGTGCAACTGGCCTCGCCGCCCTTCTCGTCCAGGGTGATGTAGACGGTGGGCGCCTTGCCGACCGGCACCTGTACGGACTTCTTCCACGGCAGCTTCACACCGGACACAACGGTGGCGTCCCCGGCCTCGTTGCGGGCGAGGTAGGAGATGTCGGCGGTGCCCTCGCCGGTGACCTCGTAGGTCACCTCGGCGGTGGGGACGGCGCGGGGTTTCGGCTTGTCCGGCGTGTCGAGGATGCCGTAACCGACAAGACCGCCGCAGGCGACGAGAAGCGTCAGGGCGACGGCGATTGCGCGCCGGTCAATTCCCTTTGGCTCGTCCGTCGAAACCTCTGAATTTTCGACGATTTCCGTCGCTGGCGGCATGGGAGCTCCATCTTTCAATCGGCGGGGGAAATTCGGAACCGGCCGGTTATACACCAGGCGATCCGGCGCGCGCGAGCATGCGGAAGAAGCGGACGTATCCGAATTGTTCGGAGGGTTGACGTGACGCAGTCAACCTGACTAGACATCACCGTGCTCCTGGCCAGGGGTGATGGAACTTCACCCCGCAAGCCGGTCCTGCAATGCAGGACCGGCGTAATTGGCGTGCCCAGTTTTTCGGGCCGCCCCAGGAAGGGCATTGTGAAAATAAGGTTGGGGAGATTCATCTCCTGCCTTGTGGTGTCGGCGGTCGCAGGAACTGCGCTACCGCAAGTGGCTTATGCCGCGCCGGCATCCGGGGACGATGACGGCAAGGGTGTCGTCGATACGGTCAAGGGCTGGTTTTCGGACGACGACGAGCAACGGGAACTGGCCAAACCGCCGGTCGGCGGGAAGTTCGAGATACCGAGCCGGGAGAAGCTGCCGAAGGGCAAGAAGCTTCCGAAGGCCAAGCGTGTCAAGGAGCTGACGGGGCAGCGCACCGCGCAGGCCCGGTTCTGGGAGATGTCGGACGGGCGGGTGGAGGCCGAGCTGTCGGCCGTCCCGGTTTCGTACAAAGCCGGCAAGTCCTGGAAGTCGATCGACACCTCCGTCCGTGCGACGGACGCGAAGGGCTTCGACTTCGCCAACACCGCCAACTCCGGGCGGAGCTGGTTCGGTTCCGATCCGAAGAAGCTGATGCGCTTCGAGGCACCGGACGGCCGGTCGGTAAGCCTGGGTCTGGAGGGCGGCAAGAAGGATCTCGCCCCCACCTCCAAGGACGACACCGTCTCCTACAAGGACGCGGTGGCCGGTGCCGACCTGGAATACAAGGTGGGCCGGGGGCAGGTCAAGGAGAACATCGTCCTTGACGCGGCTCCTGCCGAGCCGGTGTCCTTCACCTTCACCCTGGGCACTGAGGGCCTGACGCCGAAAGCGCGCAAGGACGGCTCGATCGCCCTGTTCGGCGAGGCGCCCAACACTCCTGTACTGGTGATTCCGGCTCCGTACATGACGGACGCCAAGAAGGACAAGCTGTCGCCGACCGGTGGTACGTACTCCACCAAGGTCACCCAGAAGCTGACCCGCTCGGGTGACGGCAAGAGCTGGAAGCTCAAGGTCACGCCGGACGCCAAATGGCTTGCGGCCAAGGAGCGCCAGTACCCGGTGGTGATCGACCCGACGATCACCATCGCGCCGTCGCCGTCGGCGTCGCAGGACGTGATGGTCCTCTCCGATCAGCCGACGACGAACTTCAACTCCACCTGGAAGCTGTCGACGGGCAAGACCAACACGGGCATCGCCCGCTCACTGATCCAGTTCCCGCTGGACGAGATCCCGTCGGGTGTGAAGGTCGACGCCGCCCAGCTGGGCCTGTACTTCGACCAGGCCCACACCACCAACGCCAACAACGTGGACGTGGAGGTTCGCCGGGCCACGGGCGCCTGGGACGAGGCAGGCGCCACCTGGGAGAAGACCAGCGCGCTGCTGGGCGAGCAGTCCGCCAGCACGGTGCAGCTCGACGACGGTGATGTGGGTACCGCCGCGGTCGGCGAGTGGCCCAAGGGCGCGACGACCGGCGGCGCGGCCGTCAACGACGACTACGCGTACAACAAGAACACCGCGACCGGTGAGTCCTACACCTGGCAGCCGCGCATCGCGGACACGGCCGACTACAAGGTCGAGGTCCGTACGCAGGCACTGGCTGACGCCACGACGGTCGCCCCTTATACGGTCACCTCCGGTGAGGGCACGTCGACGCACACGATCAACCAGACCGGTACGGCGGCATGGAAGCAGCTGGGCACCAGCCAGCTCGACTTCGCCAAGGGCAACGCCGGCAAGATCGTGCTCGGTGACACCGGCGACTCCACGAAGAAGACCGTCGCGGACGCGGTCCGCCTGGTCAACGCCGCCCAGATCAAAAAGGACAAGGGCGAGTACAACCAGTGGCACAACTTCCGGGTCGCCGACACGGTCCAGAAGTGGGTGTCCGGGACCGCGGCCAACAACGGCTTCGTCATCAAGGCTGTCGACGAGTCCTCCACGGCGCCGACCGGTGGTCCGCGCTACGAGGCCGGTGACGGGGACTACGGCGGCGAGACGTCGACCATTCCGCGGCTGACCGTCAGTTACGGCAAGCTCGGCACCTCGCTGAACTCGCCGACCGTGGTGCACTCCACGGGCCCGGAGCTGTCCTGG
>NZ_JAGGPA010000022.1 GCF_018614035.1 Streptomyces sp. ISL-96 | reverse complement strand
GGTTGCGGGTTCGGGGGGCGGGGGCGGCGGCGGTGGGGGTGGTGGCGGAGGGGGTGGCGGTGGTGGCGGTGGTGGCGCCGGGGTGGGCGTCGGCGGAGGCTTCGGTTTCGGGCCCGCCGTGCACGTCGCGCTCCCCGCGACGGCGACCGCCGAGCCCGACGACATCTCACCGCTGGGCGAAATGGAGGCGTACGAACAGTTGTCGGCGGCGGCCGGTACGGGGCTCAGCAGCAGCCAGACCAAGGTGGTGGCGGCCAACAGGCGTCCTGGGAACGGAGGGTGCACGTTCGGGATCATCGACCCGGCGGGCCACCGGCACGCCACGGTCCCGCTCGCTTCCCCTGATGGGTGGGACTTCAGGGGTTTTGCGTTTGAGATGGCCGGGGCCGCCGCGAAGGTCATTGGGAAATTTCTGCGAACGCATTGAACACCGGGACACTTCCCGCCCGTACCTAGGGCCATGAGCGACGCACAACGGCGTCGCAACACACCCTCGGTGCACAGGAGTCCACATGAAGACCTGGCGGAACGTCTCGCTCGCGGTGACGGCGGCGGCTGTGATGGCGCTGACGACGGCGTGCGGTCAGGACACGGCCACCGAGTCCCCCAACGGTCAGGCGGTGGGAAACGCCAACCCAGCGCAGCAGCCCGCCGACACCGGCTACGGCTCCGACAAGGGCGGTTACGGCGACGACGCCGCCGGCGAGGCCGCCGCCCCCAAGGCCGCGGGTCAACTCGCCGTCTGGGACAGCAAGAAGCTCGGCGAGGTCGTCACCGACAGCGAGGGCTTCACGCTCTACCGGTTCGACAAGGACACCGCCAGTCCGCCGAAGTCGAATTGCGAGGGAGACTGCGCGAAGGCATGGCCGGTCGTACCGGCCGGCGACGCCACGGCCGCCCCCGGTACCGACGCCTCGATGCTCGGCGAGGTGGCGAGGGCCGACGGCACCAAGCAGCTCACCATCGGCGGCTGGCCCATGTACCGCTTCGCCAAGGACGCCAAGCCCGGCGACGCCAAGGGCCAGGGTGTCGGCGGCACTTGGTTCGCCTCCGCCCCCGACGGCAAGAAGGCCGCACCGGGCGCGGCGGGCGGCGGCGCCGGTGACGCGGGTGACGCCGGTGACGCGGGCGAGGCCCAGAACCCCGCCGACCTCGCGGGCATGTCCGTACGCAAGGACGCCAAGCTCGGCGACGTCGTGGTCGACTCCAACGGCATGACCGTCTACCGGTTCAAGAAGGACTCCGCCTGGCCGATGAAGACGGCCTGCACCGGCGCCTGCCTCGACAAGTGGCCGGTCGTCCCGCCGGTCGAGAAGAACGACACCGAAGGCATCCTCAAGAAGGGCTTCGTGACCTTCGACCGCCCCGACGGAATCAAGCAGCAGACGATCGACTGCTGGCCCCTCTACACCTTCTCGGGCGACGCGAAGCCGGGTGACACCAACGGCCAGGGCGTCGGTGGCACTTGGTACGCGGTCTCGCCCGAGGGCAAGCTGGTCGGCGCGCCGAAGTAGCTCCGACAGCGTCCCCACGCTGTGGCGCCCGGCCCGGCCGGCCCGTCTCTCCGCCCCGCCGCGGAAGGGACGGGCCGGTCATTTGTGTCGCACATGCCTGCGGCGTGTGACCGAGAACGGACCGCGAATTTCCGTTTTTGCTCGCTCTGATGCCTGCCGATCAGTAGCCTCGGCTCGAACACCGGTCTTGCTCATGACCGGATGTCCCGTGGCGATGAGTTGGAGACATGATGGAGCGACCCGCCTGGGCACCACAGGGCATCGACCTCACGGTGCCGAGCGTGTCCCGGATTTACGACTTCTACCTGGGCGGTTCGCACAACTTCGAGGTCGACAGGCAAGCAGCCCGCAAGGCAATGGAGTTCATGCCGGGCCTCCCGAAGATCATGCAGGCGAACCGGGCGTTCATGCGCCGCGCGGTGCGCTTCGCGGCCGACGAGGGAATCACCCAGTTCCTCGACATCGGATCGGGCATACCGACCTTCGGCAACGTCCACGAAGTCGCCCAGGCGGCCAACCCCGATGCCCGCGTGGCGTACGTCGACCACGACCCGGTCGCCGTCGCGCACAGCCAGGCGGTGCTGGCGGGTAACGACCGGGCCGGTGTAGCGGCGGCCGACCTGCGCAAACCGCAGGAGATCCTCAGCAGCCCCGTCGTCGGCGAACTCATCGACCTGGACCGGCCGGTGGCGCTGCTGCTCGTCGCCGTACTCCACTTCGTCGAGGACGCCGACGATCCGCAGGCCGCCGTCGACACCCTGCGCGACGCCCTCGCGCCCGGCAGCATCCTGATCCTCACCCACGCCTCCTACGAAGGAATCCCGCTCACCCAGGAGCAGGCGGGCGGCACGGTCGGGGTCTACAAGAACATCAGGAACCCGCTGATCATGCGCTCCCGCGAGCAGGTCACGCGGTTCTTCGAGGGATTCGAGATGGTCGAGCCGGGACTGGTCGCGATGCCCGAGTGGCGGCCGGAGACCCCGCTCGCGCAGGAGGATCCATTCGCCTTCTCGGGCTTCGCAGGAGTGGGACGCAAGGCGTGAGCGTGCCATCGCAGGCACCGGTGGACGACAGACTCGGGCGGTTCGCCACCATCTGGAGCCGGGCGATCTTCCCCGTCACCGCCACCTCCATGACCCGGCCCGAGGTGGAACGGCACCTGCTGCCGCTCGCACGGCAGTTAAGCGCCGCGCTGCACCGCCGCCCCTTCGACACGGCGCCCGCGCACGAAGTCGGCGCCGCCCTGGTCGCCGCCCACTGCACCGACCCGGAAGCCCTCGTCCGTACGCTCGCAGTCGTCGACTCCTACCTGGTGCTGTACTGCGCCGAGGAGGAGGACCCGACCGCCGATCCCGCCGCGATGGAAGAGCACCGAGCTCGCTGCGCCCGGCTCCAGCACGCCATCGCCGGCGGCTTCGCACGGGCCCTGCGTGAGCGCACCCTCGCCGAGCAGGAAGCGGTCGCACGGTCGTCCCTGCTGGCGAGCAGCGAGGCGCAGAAGGCGCTGCACGACACCGAGACGCGCTTCCGCGCGGTCTTCGAGGGAGCGGCGGTCGGCATCGGCATCGCCGACCTCGACGGCAACATCCTGGAGGTCAACGAAGCGCTCATGCGCATGTTCGGCGGCCTCGACCACTACATGCGCGGCCGGAAGGTCAGCGAGTGGGTCCACCCCGAGGACACGCCGCACGTCTGGAAGCTGTACGGCGAGCTGGTGCGCGGCGAGCGCGAGAACTACCGCGTGGAGAAGCCGTACTACCGCACCGACGGCACCGTCCTGTGGACCAATCTGACGGTCTCGCTGCTGCGTGACGCCGACGGGAAGCCGCAGTACCAGCTGGCGCTCATGGAGGACACCACCGAGCGGCGGCTGCTCAACCTGCGGCTCCGCTACGAGGCGACTCACGACGCCCTGACCGGTCTGCCGAACCGTACGCTCTTCTTCGAGCGTCTGGAGAAGGCGCTGTCCGCGGGCGACGGCATGCGCTTCGGCCTGTGCTACCTCGATCTCGACGGTTTCAAGGCGGTCAACGACAGCCTCGGCCACTCGGCCGGCGACCGGCTGCTCGTCGAGGTCGCCGACCGCCTCCAGAGCTGCGCGACAGCGCCCGGCGAGATGGTGGCCAGGCTCGGCGGCGACGAGTTCGTGGCGCTCACCACCGGTCCCGACACCCGCCAGGAGGTCGACGAGCTCGCCGCCCGCATCCTGAACGCGCTGTCGGCCCCGATCCGCATCGAGGGCCGGGATCTGACCGTACGCGGCAGCATCGGCATCGTCGAAGGCCCGGCCGGCGAACGCGGCCCGGCGGAGGTGCTGCGCAGCGCCGACATCACCATGTACCGCGCCAAGTCGGCGGGCGGCAACCGCTTCGAGACCGCCGACGCCGAGGCGGACGCCCGCGCCATCACCCGGCACGGGCTCACCAACGCCCTGCCCGCCGCGCTGGAGCGGAACGAGTTCTTCATCGAGTACCAGCCGCTCGTGCATCTCGGTGACGGCAGTGTGCACGGCGCGGAGGCGCTGGTGCGCTGGTGCCATCCGCAGCACGGCGTGCTCGGCCCCGACCGGTTCATCCCGCTCGCCGAGCACACCGGGCTGATCGTCCCGCTCGGCCGCTGGGTGCTCGAAGAGTCCGTACGCCAGGCCAGGTTCTGGCAGAAGCGGCACACCGACGGCGGTCCGCTGCGCATCAACGTGAACCTCTCACCGATGCAGCTCCACCACCCCCGGCTGGTCGCCGACACGGTGGACGTGCTGGAGCGGGCAGGCCTCGAACCGGGCGCCCTGTGCCTGGAGGTCACCGAGTCGGCGCTGATCGGCGCCGACGACGACCTGCTCAAGCCGCTGCGCCAGCTCGCCGAGATGGGCGTCGACATCGCGCTCGACGACTTCGGCACCGGCTACTCCAACCTCGCCAACCTGCGCAGACTGCCGGTCAGCGTGCTCAAACTGGACCGCTCCTTCACCCAGTCCATGCAGCAGCACCCGGCCGACGACGTCGACCTGAAGATCGTCGAGGGCATCGTGTCCCTGGCGCACAGCCTGAAGCTGGCCGTGACGGTGGAGGGTGTGGAGACGGGCGCGCAGGCCGCGCAGCTGCGCGAGCTGGGCTGCGACACCGCACAGGGCTGGTACTACGCCAGGCCGGGCGCACCGGACCGCATTCACACCTTGCTGCTGGCCGACGCCGTCTGACGGACCCGGGAAGCGAGGAGTACGTTCTGGAGCTCGCGCGCCGCGCGCGGCGGAGCCACGTCGCTGCGGTGCGCGAGTGCGATCGTACGGTGCAGGCCCGGCCGCGCGAGTGGCGTGACCCGCAGGTCGCGCCCCGCCCGCGCGGCCACCATGCGCGGTACGACGGCGAGCCCGAGGCCGGCCCGTACGAAGCCGAGAACGGCGTCCATCTCGCCGCCCTCCACCGTGAACGACGGCTCGAAGCCTTCGGCCCGGCAGGCGGCGACGGTCAGCTCCCGCAGGTCGTAGCCGTGCCGGAACATCACCAGCGGCTCGCCCTCCAAATCGGCGACGCGTACGGACCTGCCGCCTCTTCCGGGACGGGGCAGTGAGGCGGCGGAGACCACGACCAGGTCCTCGTGCAGCAGCTCGACGGTGGTCAGGGCGGGCGACGGCGTCGGCAGCGGCAGCACGACGAGGGCCAGGTCGAGTGCGCCGCGCGCCAGCTCCCGCACGAGATCGTGCGAGCCGCCTTCCTCGATCAGCAGCTGGATGCCGGGATGCAGATCATGAAAGGTGCGCAGTACGTCCGGGAGCAGCCCGGTGCACAGACTCGGCGTCGCACCGAGCCGCACCCGGCCCCGCCGCAGCTGCGCCAGCTCCTGGACTTCATGCCGGGCGGTGTCGGCGTCCGCGAGGATGCGCCGGGCGAGCGGCAGCAGGGCCTCGCCGGCGTCGGTGAGGGCGATGTTGCCGCGGGCGCGGGTGAAGAGGTCGGCGCCCAGCTCCTTCTCCAGGGCGCGGATCTGCTGGGAGAGGGAGGGCTGGGAGACGTGCACCCGCTCGGCGGCGTGGGTGAAGTGGAGGGTCTCGGCGACGGTCACGAAGTAGAGGAGCTGCTGGAACTGCATGAGGCCACGATATCGAGAATAGCCAGAGCCTATGGACATGAGCCGGACCATGTCTTGGACCTCTGAGGGGCGACGGCCCTAACGTCAGCCCCATGGCACTGGCTACGCGGACGGAAGAACGGCAACCGTCACTCACGCGCTCGTTCTGGGGATCGACCGTCGGCAAGAAGACGGTGATGGCCGTCAGCGGCCTGATCATGCTCATGTACCTGGTCGCCCACATGCTCGGCAACCTCAAGATCTTCTTCGGTTCCGGGGAGTTCAACGCGTACGCGCACTGGCTGCGGACCATGGGGGAGCCCCTGCTGCACTACGAGTGGGCGCTGTGGATCGTGCGCGTGGTGCTGCTCGCGGCGGTGGTGATGCACGGCGTCGCGGCGTACCAGCTCAGCAGGCGGGACATCAAGGCGCGGCCGAGCAAGTACGTGCACAAGAGGCGGCGGGCGAGCTACGCGACGCGCACGATGCGGTGGGGCGGGATCATCCTCGCGCTGTTCATCGTGTGGCACCTGCTGGACCTGACGACGCTCACGGTGAACGAGAACGCGCAGCCGGGGCGCCCGTACGAGAACGTCGTCGCGACCTTCTCCACCTGGTACGGGAACGTCATCTACCTCGTGGCGATGCTGGCTGTCGGGCTGCACATCCGGCACGGCTTCTGGAGCGCCGCGCAGACGCTGGGCGTGGGGAACGCGCGGCGCGACCGGATCCTCAAGACCATGGCCAATGGCCTGGCGCTGGTGCTGACCGCCGGATTCATCTCCGTACCGGTCGCCGTGATGACTGGAGTGGTGGGCTGACATGAGTGAGTACAGGGACTACGCCGACTACACGGCCTACGCGACCGGCGCTCCGGTCGTCGACACCAAGGCCCCCACCGGCCCCATCGCCGAGCGCTGGGACACCCGCCGCTTCGAAGCCAAGCTGGTCAACCCGGCCAACCGCCGCAAGCACACCGTCATCGTCGTAGGCACCGGCCTCGCGGGCGGCGCGGCAGGTGCCACGCTCGCCGAACAGGGCTACCACGTCGTCCAGTTCTGCTACCAGGACTCACCGCGCCGCGCCCACTCCATCGCCGCGCAGGGCGGCATCAACGCCGCCAAGAACTACCGCAACGACGGCGACTCCATCCACCGCCTCTTCTACGACACCGTCAAGGGCGGCGACTTCCGCGCCCGCGAGTCCAACGTCCACCGCCTCGCGCAGATCTCCGTCGAGATCATCGACCAGTGCGTCGCGCAGGGCGTGCCCTTCGCGCGCGAGTACGGCGGCCTGCTCGACACCCGCTCCTTCGGCGGCGTACAGGTCTCGAGGACCTTCTACGCCCGAGGCCAGACGGGACAGCAGCTCCTGCTCGGCGCCTACCAGGCGCTGTCCCGGCAGATCGCCGCCGGCAACGTCGAGATGCACGCGCGCACCGAGATGCTCGACCTGATCGTCGTCGACGGGCGGGCGCGCGGCATCGTCGCACGCGACCTGATCACCGGCCGCATCGACACGTACTTCGCGGACGCCGTGGTGCTCGCGAGCGGCGGCTACGGCAACGTCTTCTACCTCTCCACCAACGCCAAGAACTCCAACGCGACGGCGATCTGGCGGGCCCACCGGCGCGGCGCGTACTTCGCCAACCCGTGCTTCACCCAGATCCACCCCACCTGCATCCCGCGCTCCGGCGACCACCAGTCCAAGCTCACCCTGATGAGCGAGTCGCTGCGCAACGACGGCCGCATCTGGGTCCCCAAGGCCCAGGGCGACACGCGCCCGCCGGCCGACATCCCCGAGGACGAGCGCGACTACTACCTGGAGCGCATCTACCCGTCCTTCGGCAACCTCGTCCCGCGCGACATCGCCTCGCGCGCCGCCAAGAACGTCTGCGACGAGGGGCGCGGCGTCGGCCCCGGCGGGCAGGGCGTCTACCTCGACTTCGCCGACGCGATCCGGCGCCTGGGCCGCAAGGCCGTCGAGGAGAAGTACGGCAACCTCTTCGAGATGTACGAGCGGATCACCGCCGAGAACCCGTACGAGGTGCCCATGCGCATCTACCCGGCGATCCACTACACCATGGGCGGCCTGTGGGTCGACTACGACCTCCAGACCACCGTCCCCGGACTTTTTGCCATCGGCGAGGCGAACTTCTCCGACCACGGCGCCAACCGCCTCGGCGCGTCCGCCCTCATGCAGGGACTGGCCGACGGCTACTTCGTCCTGCCGTCCACCATCAACGACTACCTCGCCCGCAACCCCCACCACGACGACGTCGACGCGACCCACCCCGAGGCGGTCCGCGCGGTGGCGGAGACCAACGACCGCCTGGAGCGGCTGCTCGCCGTCGACGGCGACCGCACCCCCGACTCCTTCCACAAGGAGATCGGCGAACTCCTGTGGGAATACTGCGGGATGGCGCGTACGGAGGAGGGCCTGCGCAAGGCGCTCGGTCGCATCCCGGAGATCCGCGAGGAGTTCTGGCGCAGGATCAAGGTGCCGGGTACGGGCGAGGAGCTCAACCAGTCGCTGGAGAAGGCGAACCGCGTCGTCGACTACCTGGAGCTCGCCGAGCTGCTCTGCCTCGACGCCCTGCACCGCACCGAATCCTGCGGCGGCCACTTCCGCGAGGAGAGCCAGACCGCGGGCGGCGAGGCGGAGCGCAGGGACGAGGAGTTCTCGTACGCCGCCGCCTGGGAATTCGCCGGTACGGGCGCGGCGCCCGTCCTGCACAAGGAAACCCTCGAATTCGCCTACGTCCACCCCACCCAGCGGAGTTACGCATGAGGCTCACCCTGCGCGTCTGGCGCCAGCGCAATGCCGACGCCCCCGGCGAGATGGTCACGTACGACATCGACGACATCTCCGAGGACATGTCGTTCCTGGAGATGCTCGACACGCTCAACGAGAAGCTGATCCTGCGCGGTGACGAGCCGGTCGCCTTCGACCACGACTGCCGTGAGGGCATCTGCGGCGCGTGCGGCGTCGTCATCAACGGCGACGCGCACGGTCCGGAGCGCACCACCACCTGCCAGCTGCACATGCGGCACTTCAACGACGGCGACACGGTCGATGTCGAGCCGTGGCGGGCCGGAGCCTTCCCGGTGGTCAAGGACCTGGTCGTCGACCGGTCGGCGTTCGACCGGATCATCGGCGCCGGCGGCTACATCAGCGTCCCCACGGGCGCCGCGCCCGAGGCGCACGCCACACCCGTGCCCAAGGCGGACGCCGACTTCGCGTTCGAGCACGCCGAGTGCATCGGCTGCGGCGCGTGCGTCGCGGCCTGCCCGAACGGCTCGGCGATGCTTTTCACCTCCGCGAAGATCAACCACCTCAATGTGCTGCCGCAGGGCGCACCGGAGCGCGAGACGCGCGTCCTGGACATGGTCGCGACCATGGACGAAGAGGGCTTCGGCGGCTGCACTCTGGCGGGCGAGTGCGCCACGGCCTGCCCGAAGGGCATTCCGCTGCCGTCGATCGCGGCGATGAACAAGGAGTGGCTGCGGGCGACGCGGAAGGCGCCGCGCCGCTGACGCCACAGCGTGGTTGTGGGCATGTCACCCCCTCCTGCTAATCTTTCGCCCCAAGATCGGGAACGGCTTGCAGGCGGGGGAAGATGGCCGGGCAGACGCAACAGGGTGGCTACCGCGTACAGAAGAGCGGGATGGCCGCCGAGGCGGACAAGCTCGACCGCGCGGGCGACGACGCCGGTGACATCGGCGCGGCTCTCCAGGAGCAGCTCTGCTACACGCCGGACGCCCTGGGCGGTTCGGACTCGGGCCCGGCGTTCTCCAACTTCTCCGAAGCGTGGCAGGCCGAGGCCAAGGTCCTGGAGAGCGCGCTGCACGAGCTGGCCGACAAGGTCCGTATCTCAAAGGCGAATTACCACGGCGCCGACGTCAGCACCATGAACGACCTCCAGGCGAGCGGGGGCGGCGGCCTGACGACCATGCCGGCCCCCGCGCCCGCCGGATCTGTACCCGGAATGCGCACCATGCCGGCTGCCGGCCCGCCGCCGCCCGGTTCGCCCCCCGTCGGCCTTGCCGACTTCGGCTGAGCGCTGCCTTCTCCCTCTCCCTGTTGACCTCTCCGAACCGAAATGCCGGAGGCCGCAAAGCCATGCCCGCCGCAGGCGAATCCACCACCGACCGCCGGGAGAAACTCGCCGGTTACCAGCGGTCCATCGCCGGTGCCGGCGACAAGAACACCCTGATCGAGGCCATCCAGAACGCCTTGAACGTCTCCGCGCCCGTCGGTTCCCCCAGCACTCTCGACGACATCGCCAAGCGGTACGCCAAGCAGGCCGAGGCGGCGCGGGACGTCCAGGACCGGGTCGAGCAGGTCGCCCAGAAGGGCCTGCCCGACGCCTGGGTGGGCAGCACGGGCGCCAAGGCTCAGGAGGTGGTCCTCGCCGCGGCACGATCGGCCGAGCAGATGGACCAGGCAATCCGCGGCGCGCGAAGGGTCCTGATCCTCCTCTCCGACGCCCTCACCAACGCCCAGTCCGAGGACAAGGGCGGGCGTGAGCAGCTGCGCGAAGCGCTCGGCATGCTCGGGGGCGAGGACGGCTTCTTCGACGACATGGTCGAGAAGGACGCCGAAGAAGCGGAGCGGCTGCGCGCCCGCAACATCGCCTCCGCCGGAGCGAAGACCATGCACGCGGCGGCGGAGAAGGCCGACGACGCGGCCCGCGAGGCCGCCCGCGACCTGAACAAGCTCGCCGCCGAAGCCCGCGCGGGCAAGATGAAGACCGACAACATCTCCGCCGCCGACCGTCTCGTCCTGGCGGACACCGGGGTGGCGGGCAGATCCGCCGAGTTGAACGAGCTGCTCACAGCCAACGACCTGGAACGCTCGGGCAAGGCCATGGAGCGCATGAACGCCCGCGACCAGGCGGAGTTCGAGCGCATGCTCAAGGAGTCCAAGAGCCCCCAGGAGCGCGCGTACCTGGTGAAGGCCCTCGCGGCGGGATACGACCTGAACGAGGTCTCCGAGTTCCGGGACAAGATCCACGGCAAGGACCCGGACTGGCTGCAGCGGCATTTGACGCCGGTGGTCCACGGGGACCCGAGCGACACCACCACCTACGGTCAGAAGTTCAATGGGAAGGACTGGTCCCAGGACGGTGAAACCTGTGTGCCGTCCACCGTCGTCACTGGTCGCGCCATGGTCGACCCCGTCTACGCCCTTGAAATCACCGGCGGCCCGTCCGGCCAGGAGGACGACCCGGATGCCTTCCGCGAGCGCCTCACCGAGGAACAACTGCGGCTGCACGAGGAAGGCGACGGCAGCGACTCCTACGACTTCCCCTTCGGCAGCACCCCGAGTGGTATGGACAACGAGGGCAAGACCACCATCTCCAACAAGGAGATCAGCCCGCACACCGGCGGTGAGTACGAGCTTCAGGAAACCGGGAGCGCCGACGCCCGCCGTGACGTCCTGCCCGACATCGAGAAGGCAGTCGCCGAGGGCAAGCCCGTCCCGATCGGCGTACAGGGGCAGGAGAACGGTGAACGCGTGGGTCACTCGATGATGATCGTCGGCCAGGAGGGCGACATGCTCCAGATCTACAACCCGTGGGGAACGACCACCTGGGTCAGCGAGGACGACTTCATCAACGGCAAAATGGGCAGTGCGTCGCGCGAGAGTCTGTCCGACCCCTACGCCGTCCACCTTCCCGCCGAGTGAACGGGTCCGACATGCGCCACCGGCTTGCTGCCGCCTTCGCCCTGACCTTGTCCGCCCTCGCGCTGGCGGGGTGCGGCCTCTTCGGGCCGGAAGCCTATGAGACCGACGAGAGGTCCATCGAAGTCGACGCGGGTGAAGACTTCAGACTGACCGTCCCGGCCAGCCCCGGCATGGGACAGAACTGGTATCTCGCCACCCCACATCCGGACGACGACGTCGTACGGCTCACGGGACAGGACGAGGAAACAGAGGGCAGCGACCTGGACGGCGGAGCCAAGGGCACGCAGTTCTTCGACTTCAAGGCGGTCGAACCGGGCACCACGAAGATCAAGCTGCTGCATTGCCCACTGGGCCGCTGCGGCGGCGAGTTCGGTGATCCCGCGCCTTCCCCCTCCACGTCGCCCTTCCCCACCGCGACGGCAACGCCCGGCCTCGATCCCGAGTACTTCATCTACACGGTCACTGTCCGATGACCGGATCCGAGGGACCCATGAACCCCACCCCCCGCCCCACCAAGACCGACGACGACTGCGCCCGCCTCGACGTTGCCACGATGCTGCGCTACGGCATCCCGGCCGAAGGCCCGCACCGCACCGCCCTGTTCGGTGACGGCGCCATCGGAGCCGCGGTGGTCCTGGACCGGCTCGGCGTCCTGCCGCGATCGGTCTCGTTCCTCGCCAAGGTCGTGCGCAGTGGCGGCGTACGGTACGCGGCCCAGCTCCCCGAACTGCTCCCGAACCCGGCCGCCACGGACACCGTCCGCCCCTGGCTGGAGGCGGCCGGGACCGTCGCCCGCCCGGTCGTCGGCGACGAAACCACCGCCCGCTGGCTGGAGTCCGTGGCCGAGCTGATCGGCCTGCGCCGTACCTCCCGCGCCAGGGGCCGGTGACACCGTCCCGATGTCCGCCACGCGCAATCGACTCGCCCCCGCACTTGCCCTGACCCACGAGTACGACGAGAGGTCCATCGAGGTCGACGCGGGCGACGAGTTCACGCTGTCCGTACCGGCCAGTCCCTCGCTCGTCGAGAATTGGTACGTGGCCGATCCCCGCCGCGACGATGCTGCCGCCCTCGCCGCCGCCGGGCCCCAGGTCGATCACCCAGTCGGCGCCCGCGACCACGGTCATGTCCAGGCGCCGGTCGCCGCCTCCGTGCCCGTGAGCCCCACCAGGCGGGCCAGCCGCCGGTACGAGTCCAGGAGTGCCCCGCGGTCGTACGTACTCGTCACGACCAGGTACTCGTCGGCGCCGCTGCGGCCCAGCACCTTCTCCAGGCCGTCCGCGACCTCGTCCTCGGTGCCGTGGATGTGCCCACGCCGGGCGTCGTCGAAGAGCCCGCGCTCACGGTCGCTCATCGGCCGGGCCAGGATCTCGTCGACGGGCGCGAGCGGCGGGAACGATCCGTGGGTGCGGGAGTACGCCGATGCCCAGGCCTCCGGGACCAGCAGCCGCCCGGCCTCCTCGGAGGTGCCGGCCACGGCGACTGTGCCGGACAGGACGACGTACGGCCGCTCGCCCCAGGGGGAGGGGCGGAACGCGTCCCGGTAGCCGTCGATCGCCCGCAGCATCTCGTCCTCGCCGCGCGCCGCCGCGATCACCAGCGGCAGCCCGGCCGCCGCCGCGACCTGGGCCCCGGCGCCGGTGGCCAGCACGAACGCGGGCACCCGCAGCCCCTCGGCGGGGTGGGCGTGGACCTGCGGATGCGCGCTCTGGTCGCCGGTGAAGTAGCCCAGCAGCTCGCTGAGCTGCGTGTCGAACGAACCGGCGTCGTTCTTGTCCCGGCCCAGCGCCTTGCGTATCCCGTCGGTGAAGCCGACGGAGCGGCCGAGGCCCATGTCGATGCGGCCGGGGAAGAGCGACTCCAGTACGCCGAACTGCTCGGCGACGACCAGCGGCTGATGGTTCGGCAGCATGACGCCACCCGTGCCCACGCGGATCGTGGACGTCGCGGCCGCGACAGCGGCGCCGAGCACAGTCGGCGCGGAGCCGGCGACGCCGGGCACACTGTGGTGCTCCGACACCCAGAAGCGGTGGTACCCCAGCGCCTCGATCCGCCGGGCGAGGTCCACGGTGTCCCGCAGCGCCTGCGGGGCGTCGTGCGCCTCGCGCGTACGGGAACGGTCGAGTACGGAGAACCGGGTCTGCGCGATCACTGAGCTCACACCCACTTCAACACCTGGCCCGCGCGGGGATTCCCGGCCGGGGCGGAAAGATCCGCCCCGGACGTCCTATGGTGCCGGAATGACGCACAACAGCAGGCCACTGGCCGTATTCGACCTCGACGGAACCCTCGCGGACACGGCGCATCGCCAGCGCTTCCTGGAGCGCAAGCCGCGGGACTGGGACGGCTTCTTCGGCGCGGCGCCCGACGATCCGCCGCTGCCGGAGGGTGTGCGGATGGTCCAGGAGAGCGCGCGGGAGTGCGAGGTCGTCTACCTCACGGGCCGCCCTGAGCGGTGCCGGCGCGACACGCTCGACTGGCTCGCGGCGCAGGGCCTGCCCGAGGGGCGGGTCTGGATGCGGCGCGACAACGACCGGCGGCCCGCGCGCCACACCAAGCTGGAGATCCTCGAACGGCTGGCGGCGCAGGGTGCGGAGATCCGCATGCTGGTGGACGACGACGAGTTGGTCTGCGTGGCGGCCGAGCAGGCGGGCTTCACGGTGGTGCGCGCGGGGTGGGCGGTGACGTCGGCGGCGCTCAAGGACGCGCAGGAGCGGGAGGGCCGCACCTGATGCGTCATCCGGGTGTTACTGGGTGTCTTCGAGGCGGAATCCGACCTTGAGGCCTACCTGGAAGTGCTCGATCCGGCCTTCGACGATGTGGCCGCGCACCTGTGTCATCTCGAACCAGTCGAGGCCGCGCAGGGTCTGCGAGGCGCGGTCGATGCCGTTGCGGATGGCCTGGTCGAGGCCCTCGGTGGAGGTGCCGACGATCTCGGTGACGCGGTAGGTGTGGTCGGACATGCGGCGCTCCCTCTTGGTGCTGCGGCGCGGGGGGTGTCCCGGCGCGCTTCTACCCACCGTGCCCCACTGCCCGGCGGGGCGCATGTCCGGCTGCTGGGGCTTGGAGCGCCTGCGGCGGGCCTTTTCCCCACCCCGCCCCTTCCCGAACTGGGGGCAAGCCCCCAGCCCCCGGGACGCCCTACGGGCGTGTCCTCAAACGCCGGACGGGCTGGATTCGGCCGCACCATCCAGCCCCCGCCCCGCACCACCCAGCCCCTCCGGCGCTTGAGGACCGGGGTCTGGGGCAGCGCCCCTCACGCGGCGGAGCCGCAAAGTGTCACAGCGGGAAGGGGCGGGGTGGGGAAAGCCCGCCGCAGGCGCCTACACCGCCACCGCCAGCGACAGCGCGAACCGCTCACCCCCATCGGTCCACCACTCCCGCAGCTCCATCCCCGCCCCGGCGAGCTCGCGGCGTACCCCCTCCCTTCGGAACTTCGCCGAGATCTCGGTGCGTATCTCCTCGCCCGCCTCGAACGGCACCGCGATGTCCAGCTCCCGGATCTTCACCGTCAGCGCCGCCCGCGCCCGCAGCCGCATCTCGATCCACTCGTGCCCGCGGTCCCACACCGCGACATGGTCGAAGTCGTCGGGATCGAAGTCCGCGCCCAGCGCGCGGTCGATGACGGACAGGACGTTCTTGTTGAACGCGGCGGTGACCCCCTGCGCGTCGTCGTACGCCGCCACCAGCGTCACCTCGTCCTTCACCAGGTCGGTCCCGAGCAGCAGCGCGTCACCGGGGGCGAGGATCGACCGTACCGACTTCAAAAAGGCCGCGCGCTCGTCCGGCAGAAGGTTGCCGATCGTGCCGCCCAGGAAGGCGACCAGGCGAGGTCCCGGCGTTCCCGGCAGGGCCAGGCCGCGCGTGAAGTCCGCGATCAGTGCGTGTACGGACAGGGCGGGCCGCTCGTGCAGGAGCGACGACGCGGCCGCGGTCAGGGCGCTCTCGCTGACGTCCACCGGGACGTAACTGACCAGCTCGGGCAGCAGCGCGTCCAGCAGGTGGCGGGTCTTCTCCGAGGAGCCCGAGCCGAGCTCCACCAGCGTGCGCGCCCGCGTCGCGGCCGCGATCTCGGGCGCGCGGGCGATCAGGATCTCCCGCTCCGCCCGGGTGGGGTAGTACTCGGGCAGGCGGGTGATCTCCTCGAACAGTTCGCTGCCGCGCGCGTCGTAGAACCACTTCGGCGGCAGCACCTTCGGCGTGCGGGTCAGGCCGTGCAGTACGTCGGCACGCAGATCGGCGTCCGTCGCGTCCTCGGGCAGGGTGCGGGTCAGCAGGAACGGGCTCACGCGGTGGGCTCCTTGAGCGGGGTCAGCAGGACATCGGTGCGGGTGGCGGCAAGGAGGGTGTGGTCCGGGACCTCGCGCCAGTGCGGATCGTCGTCGTACGGCTCGGAGGCCACGATCGTGCGACGACCCGGCTCCGCGTGGTACCAGAGGGTGTCGCCCCAGGCGGTCGCGGCGACCGTCTCGCCGTCCGTGAGGAGCAGGTTCAGGCGCGAGCCCGGCGCCGCCTCTGCCAGCTCCAGGACCGTGTCGGCGAGCGCCTGTCCCAGCTCGTCGCCGTCGCGCAGCCGGTGCAGTACGAGCGCCCAGACCAGCGCCGAGTCGCATCGCGCTTCCAGGGCGAGCAGCTCGGCGGCGGGCAGCGCGCCCGCGAGCAGCGCGGCCGACCGGGGCCAGCCCTTGAGCGCGCCGTTGTGGCTGAACAGCCACGGCCCGGCGGCGAACGGCGCCGCCGCCGCCTCCCCGTCCGCGCCCGCCTGGGTGGCGTCTCGGACCGCCGCGAGCACGGCTGTGGAGCGTACGACCCGCGCCAGGTCGGCGAAGGAGGCGTCGGCCCACATCGGCCCCGAGCGGCGGTAGCGGGCCGGCACCGGGTCGCCCTCGGCGTACCAGCCGACCCCGAAGCCGTCGGCGTTGACGGTCCCGTACCGCTGGAGCCGCGGCGCCCACGCCTGGCGGTACAGGCCGTGGGCCGGCTTCACCAGGAGGTCACCGAGGGGCACAGCAGGCCCGAGGCAGGCGAAGTGGCGGCACATCAGCCACCACCCCCGCCGCGTACGTCCCGCGTGTCCGGCGCGTCGCGCGCCGTACGGAACCCCGAGAAGATCTGACGGCGTACGGGCAGGTCCCAATTGCGGAACGTGCCGCGGCAGGCCACCGCGTCGACAGCGAACGAACCACCCCGCAGCACCTTGTGCGCACTGCCGAAGAAGACCTCGGAGTACTCCCGGTACGGGAAGGCGGCGAAGCCCGGATAGGGCAGGAAGTCGCTGGACGTCCACTCCCACACGTCGCCGATCAACTGCCGTACGCCCAAGGGCGATTCACCGGCGGCGTACGCCCCGACCGGCGCCGGCCGCAGATGGCGCTGGCCCAGGTTGGCGTGGACCGGGGTGGGGTCGGCGTCGCCCCACGGGTAGCGCAGGGAGCGCCCGGACGCCGGATCGTGCCGGGCCGCCTTCTCCCACTCGGACTCCGTGGGCAGCCGCCGGCCCGCCCACCGCGCGTAGGCGTCCGCCTCGTACCAGCTCACATGCAGGACCGGCTCGTCCTCGGGTACGGGCTCCACCACCCCGAAGCGCCGCCGCAGCCACTGGCCGCCCTCGCGGCGCCAGAACAGCGGGGCACGGAGGTCGTGCTTGCGTATCTGCGCCCAGCCCTCGGCCGCCCACCAGCGCTCGTCGGTGTAGCCGCCGTCCTCCATGAAGCGCAGGTACGCGCCGTTGCTCACCGGCACCGTGTCGATGAAGAACGCCGGGACGAAGCGGTGATGCGCGGGCCGCTCGTTGTCGAGCGCCCACGGTTCGGTGGAGGTGCCCATGGTGAACGGGCCGCCGGGGACAAGGACTTCCCGCGGCAGACCGGCCGTCGCGGCCGTGGGGCGCGGGGGCAGGGGAGCGGTGAGAGCCGCAGGTCCGCGCCGGAGCTGATGGGTGATCAGCATGGTCTCGTCGTGCTGCTGCTCGTGCTGCGCGACCATCCCGAAGGCGAAGGCCGCGTCCAGCAGCGGGTTGCCGCGCAGCGGACTGCGTTCGAGTACGTCGAGGGCCCGGCCGCGCACATCGGCGGCGTACACCCGAGCCTCGGCGGGGGCGAGCAGCGGCAGGGTGGGGCGCTCGGAGCGCGGGTGCTCGAAGGCGTCGTACACCGAGTCGATCTCGGGGCGCATCGCGTCACGTCCGGCGACCGTCCGCAGGAGCCACAGCTCCTCCTGGTTGCCGATGTGCGCCAGGTCCCAGACCAGCGGTGACATCAACGGGGAGTGCTGGGCGGTCAGTTCGCCGTCGTCCACACAGTCGGTGAGCGCGGCGGTGCGCTCGCGCGCCCGGAGCAGCGCGTCGACGGCGAGGGTGCGCAGCGCTTCGGGGTCCGTGGTGGCCATGAGGTCGCTCATGTACGGAGGTCCTTCCCGTGTCCGGGGTCGAGCAGATCGTCGGCGGGGCATCGCCCGTGTATGACGTACCGCTCGGTGAACGCGGCGACGGCGCACTGCACGGCAGTGGACGCGCCGAGGCGGGGCAGCGCGTCGAGCGCCGCGTCGAAGCAGAGCTGGGCGGCCGCCCGCAGCTCGGCATCGGCCAGCCCGTACAGCGCGGCGTTGATCCACAGCGGATTGCGGGGCGCGGGCAGGGAACCCGCGGTGTCCGCGAGGGGCTTGACGGCCCGGTACGCGATTTCCGACGCCGCCGGGTCGTCGAAGAGCGCGGTGGTCACGGCGAGCGGAACGATCCAGCCGTCGTCGCCCGGCTGCGCGTCGATCATGCGCAGTTCGAGGTGACCGCGCGGCCGTACCGGCGGAAAGAGCGTGGTCAGGTGGTAGTCGAGGTCCGCGCGGGTCGGCGGTCGCGGCGCCCCGGAGCGTATCCAGGAACGGAAGGACAGCCCGTCCGGTACGTCCCACGGCTGGTCGGCCGCACCTCTCACGCACATCACGGGAGCGTCCAGCACGCGGTCCGTCCACGCGCCGCGTGGCTCCGCGTCGAGGGGCGGGGCGCAGGAGCGGCCGGGGTCGATCTCCGTCCAGATGGCCTGGCGCGTGGAGCGCCAGCCGGTACGACGCCGGTGGTGGAAGGGGGAGTTGGCGAACGCCGCCGACAGTACGGCGCCGAGGAGGTGGGCGAGCAGCCAGCGCCGCCCGTAGCCGAGCGGGCCCGGTTCCTCGGTGCCCGCGTCCAGACAGACCTGGACGGAGGCGGACGAACACATCATGGCCCGGCCGGCGGGGCCTGCCCGGTCGAGATACGCCTCCATCGCGTCGTAACGCGGCTCGTGCATGAGGCGCTTCGGGGGGTGCCAGGGGTCCGTACCGATGCCGGTGAGGCCGAGGTCACGGGAGCGCAGAGCGGCGCGTACGGCGTCCAGGTCCGCGGAGACGGAGTCGATGCACTCCGTCAGGGAGGGGGCCGGGAGGGAGCTGAGTTCGAGCTGGCCGCCCGGCTCGACGGTGAGGGCCGAGAGCAGTGGCAGGGCCCGCAGAGCGGTCATGGCCGCTTCGAGGCGGGCGGGTTCGACGGGGAGTTCGGGGAGGTGGAGCTCGTGGACGAACCATTCGAGTTCGACGCCGACGATGCTCGGTGGACCTGTCTTGAAACAGATGCCGCGCAGTAATGCTTCCGCGCCGGCCTCGGTGACCGGCGCGCCTTCCTGTACGAAGTCGCCTGGGGGCATGGCCTGTTCCTCCTGCCGCGGATCGTGCCTGAGCCCGCCCCGGGGACCGGGACGGGCATCGCCCCCCAGCTAAGCCACTGGCAGCGCATCGCACAAGAGTGTCCTCGCAGGCGCGAAAACTCCGTTGCGCCGGGGACCGCCGGTCGCGGACGATCTCACCTGTGAGTGCACGACTGCGCGGAATCGCGAAAGAGACCGAAGAGATCGTCCGGGCGGGCCGGTACGCCGCCCCGGACGGCCGCGTCGTGCCGATCGGCGAGGAACTGGCCGCCGCCCTGGCGGGGACCAGGGTGTACGGCCCCGACCCGGTCGCCGTCACGCCGGACACCGACCGTACGACGGCCTTCGAGGTCACGGGCGAGAGCAGCCTGGAGGCCGCGCGCAGGCTGACCGGCGGGGGCCGCGCGGAATCCGGCCCGGTCGCCGTGCTCAACTTCGCCTCCGCGCGCAATCCGGGCGGGGGCTACCTGAACGGCGCACAGGCGCAGGAGGAGGCACTGTGCCGAGGCTCGGCGCTGTACGCGACCCTGCTGCGCGCCCCCGAGTTCTACGCCCACCACCGGGCGGACCGCAGCCCGTTCTACACCGACCGGGTGATCTACTCGCCCGGCGTTCCGGTCTTCCGCGACGACCGCGGCGCGCTGCTCGCCACGCCGTACACCGTGGGTTTCCTGACCTCGCCCGCGCCCAACGCGGGAGTGATCCGCAGCCGCGAGCCGGCGCAGGCGCACCGCATCCCCGCCGCGCTCGCGTCCCGGGCGGGGCGGGTCCTGGAGACGGCGGCGGCATGCGGCTACCGGCGGCTGGTGCTGGGCGCGTGGGGCTGCGGCGTCTTCATGAACGAACCGGCAGCCGTGGCGGGCGCGTTCCACACGCACCTCACCGGGGAAGGCCGCTTCTCGGGCCACTTCGACGAGGTGGTCTTCGGCGTACTGGACCGCACGCGCGAGGCATCGGTTCTGGCAGCTTTCCACGCCAGGTTCGCAACGAACCTGGCGCCCAACCCGTAGCCGCAGCCCACTCCCGAGCCGGGGCCGGGGCCCGAGACCCAGACCCAGGGTCAGCTCCAGCCGTAGCGTTCGTGCAGGCGTTGTACGACTCGGTCGAAGCTCGGGCGGTCCAGCGCGCATGCCTCGCGCCGCATCCCGGCCTCGTGCACCCGCAGGACCCGGTCGAGGTCGACCCAGGACTCGCGCCCCGCCCTGTCCCACGGACCCGAACCGATCGCCGCCCACTCGCGGTCGTGGTCGTGCCGCTTGCTGGACAGCCGTACGGCGAGCAGCGTGCCCACCGCCTCGCGGGCGACCACGAGCACGGGCCGGTCCTTGCCCCGCCCGTCGTTCTCCTCGAAGGGCACCCAGGTCCAGACGATCTCTCCCGGGTCGGGATCGCCGTCGCGGTCCGGCGCGTACGAGGTCCGTACCGGACCGATCACCCGCGGGTCCGCCTCGGCGGTCGCGGCCGGGCCGCTCTGACCGGGCAGCGGTTCGGTGATGTCGTCGGAAGAAGTCGTCACACGGGTGAGGGTAGGGCCTGGACGGCCCAGTCCGCGGAGCGGGCCCGGCGACCGGGCCACAGGCTCAGTCCATGGCCACCAGAATCCTGAGCGCCCTCGTCGCAGCCGGACTCATAGGCTCGGCGGTCGCGTCACCGCCCCCGCTCCCGCACTCCGCCGGACCACCCGGCTTCCGTTCCGCGCCGGCCCCGCCCCGCAACGTCTCCGCCTGGCTCCCCTACTGGGACCAGAAAGCCGCCTACCGCGACGCCCTGCGCCACGCCGCCCAGCTGCACACCGTCAGCCCCTTCTGGTACCAGGCCGTCTCGGCCGGGCAGGTCGACGGACATCCGGGCGCGGGCGAGCGGGGCGTCATCGACGGGCTGCGCGCGGCCGGCATCAGCGTCGTACCGACCGTGATGGAGACGATGAAGCCCGGTGCGCTCGGCGAGATCCTCACCAGCCCCACAAGCCGCGCCACTCACATCCGCACCCTCATCGGCATTACCAAGAGCCGCCCGTACGACGGCCTCGACATCGACTACGAGACCATCGCCGCGACCGGCGACGCCTCGTACGAACAAGTGCGCGCCGGATACGCGGCCTTCGTCACCGACCTGTGCCGCGCCCTGCACGACGCCCGCAAGAAGTGCGTCATCACGGTGTCTCCGCAGACCGGGAACACCGGGCGTATCTGGGACTACGCCGCGATAGGCCGGGCGGCCGACCGGGTGCGGATCATGGCGTACGACCTCCACTGGAGGGGCGGACAGCCCGGACCGCTCTCCACCCCGAGCTGGTACGACGAAATCCTGCGCAACGCCACCGCCCTGATCCCGCGCACGAAGATCGAGATGGCACTTCCGGCGTACGGCTGGGACTGGGTGCCCGGCGGCGAGACGAAACACGTCACCTGGAAGGAGGCGGAGGCACTGCGCGTCAAGAAGGGCGCGCCGTACCGGCTCGACGCGGAATCGGGCTCGCCGACGTTCACCTACCAGGAGGGGGAGCAGACACGGACGGTCTGGTACCAGGACGCCCGCGGGGTCGCCGCGCATCTGCCGACGGTGCGCAAGTACAACATCGCGGGTACCGGGCTGTGGGCGCTGAACTTCGAGGACCCCGGGCTGTGGCCGGTGCTGGCGGACGGCTGAACCGGCGTACGGGCTGTGATGTCAGATCCAGCCGTCCAGCGACGTCATGAACGCATCGAAGTCGTCACGGTGAATGGTGTGGCCCGCGCCCTTGACCGTACGCACCTCGAAACCGCGCTCCGCCAGCACGGCCGCCCTGGCCGCGTCGATGAGGAAGCTCGGGTCGGCGAGCTGCACCAGCGACGGCACGACGGGCCCGGCGGGCAGCAGATCGACGCCGGACAGTGCGGCCAGTCCGAGCGCCGACGCCTCGTCCCAGACCCGGAGCGTCTCCAGCTCGATGTCGATGTCCGCCGCTTCCCAGCGCGGATTCATCGCCGCTATCCGCTCCCGGGTCGCCGCCTTGAACTGCGCGAACATCTCGGGACCGAAGCCGTCCTCCGCCGTGGCGAGGTGCCACGCCGGGTCGGAGAAGACGGCACGCTGCGGCCGCAGGCGTTCCACGGCGAGCGAGAGGGTGAGGCCACCGAGCGAGTGACCGATGGCCAGTTCGGCGCCGGCCGGCAGGGTCTCGACGACATCGTCGGCGAAGATCTCCGGCGTGTACTCGCCCCGCTCGCTGGCGCCGTGGCCGCGCAGGTCGACGGCGATGACCTTGTAGCCCTTGTCGGCAAGAGCGGGCCCGACCCGCCGCCAGGTGCGGTGGTCGGCCATGATGCCGTGGATCAGGAGCGCGAGGCGGTCGCCCTCGCCCCAGGTCCGGGTGTGGAGCTGCACAGTGCTTCCCTTCTTGTGGTGACGGTCAGCGCACGGAGCGGATCGGGCGTACGGCAAGCGCGCCCAGCACCGCCAGCCCGGCCGCGACGAGGAAGAGGGTGGTGTAGCCACCGAAGCCGACGATCAGCGAGGCGATGAAGGGCGCGACGATCTGCGGTCCCGCGTTGGCGATGTTCAGTACGCCCATGTCGCGGGCGGCGTCCTCGGCCTTCGGCAGCACCATCGTCACCAGCGCCGTGTCCACGGCCATGTAACAGCCGAAGGCAAGGCCGTTGACGGTGGCGAAGGCCAGCATCGCGGCCCAGCTCGTCGAGACCGCCGGGATGACGAGGGCGACGGCCGACAACGCGGCCGAGGCGCCGACGAACAGCTTCCGCCGGTCGAAGCGGTCCGACAGGTATCCGCCGAGGACGGTCGAGACGATCATGGCCACGCTGGTGACCGGCATCAGGACCGCCACCGCGTCCTCGGGCTTCAGCCCGGCGGGCAGGACGGTGTGGTCCTTGATGATGTAGAGGAGGAAGCCGTTCACGGCGAAGTATCCGAGGATCAGCAGGGCGCGGCCGATGAAGGCCCAGCGGAAGTCGTGCGACTTCAAGGCCCCCGCGAATGCGGCCAGTTGTTCCCGTACCGGCAGCGGCTGACGGGCCGGCATCCGCTGCTCACGGGCGCACGAGGTGAAGAGGACCGCCGAGGCGGCGACCAGCGCGCCGAAGATGAGGTAGCCGGTGCGGTAGTCGTCCGAGAACGCGGCGCCGATCAGCGCGCCGAGGGTGCTGCCGAAGGGCAGGCCGAGGCCCACGGCGGCGGAGGCCTTGCCGCGCGCGGTCATCGGGACGCGGTCGGGGACGACGGAGGTGATGGCGGCCTGGTAGACGTTCATCACGGCCTGGCCGAGACACCAGGCGATGGTGATCATCAGGACCGTGTGCACGCTGCCGAGCAGGAACATCGCGGGGACGGCGAGCAGACCGCCGCCGAGTATCCACGGGTTCCGGCGCCCTGAGCGGTCGGAGAGAGCGCCGGCCACAGGGTTGAAGACGGTCGCGAAGATCGCGGAGACACCGGCCACGAGGCCGAGGTTGGCCACCTTGTTCGCCGGGTCGACGTCCTCGACCTGGAGGGCGAGGAGTACGCCGCCGACGCCGATGTACAGCGTGTACATGGTGGTGTTGCCGACGAGCAGCAGAGGCAGCAGCCCGCGTCTTGTCGCGGACGGGGCCGACGGACCGGCACCGGTCACGTCGGTGCCGGTCCCGGGGGAGGAAGTGGCCACGGTTGCCCTCCTGGGCAGGGGTGAGCGGACGAGGGTAACGCACCAGGTGAGACACGTTTACACGTGTCAGTGATTGCGTGCCCACTGTTTAGCTCACCTCCTGGGCTCTCCGCTAGACCTCTGCCAAGACCGTTATGACGTGCGACGTGATCAACTCCGCCCGGAACTCGCCGGCGCCCTGTGCTACGCGCGCACGGTGGCCGACGGGCTCGTCTTCGCCTATGCCCTCGACGGGCCCACCACCGTGCGGCTTCTCACCGATCCCGACGTGGAGCGCGCGGGGCTGGAGGAGCTGGGTGAGGCGGCGTACGCGAACCTGATGCGCGTACCCGTCGAGCGCGAGGAAGTCTCCGTCGAGGGACGGGCGTTGCTGCACTCCGTGTACGGCGACTCCCCGTTTGTCGCGAGCAAGGCGCTGTTCCTGTCCGAGCTGGCCCGGCAGGTCACCGGCGAGCCGCTTCCGGACGCCGGAGCCCCCGTCGTCGTG
Source organism: Streptomyces sp. ISL-96 (assembly GCF_018614035.1). Lineage (GTDB taxonomy): Bacteria > Actinomycetota > Actinomycetes > Streptomycetales > Streptomycetaceae > Streptomyces. Next base: position 79,479 of record NZ_JAGGPA010000022.1, on the reverse strand, counting down.
CCGACCCGGCACCTGCTGGCGTACCACCCGATCGCCGACGGGTCCTTGGCCGACGCCATCAACGACCTTGCCGCGTACGCCTTCGGCGCCCACGAGGACGGACCGGGCGCGCTGTCCCCGCAGGTTTACTGGTGGCACCGGGGCGGCCTGACGTCCCTCACGGTCATCGACCACGACACCCGCCGGACATCGGCGAGCTCACGCACACCGCCGCCGAGTCGTGCGGCAGCTGCCCAGCACCCCCGCCGAGCCACCCGCGGACGCCCGCGCCTGGCTTGACGCTTTCTGCCTGGCGGTCGTATGCCGCCGGCGAGAGCGGGTCGACCGGCTGTGCGAGGTGCCGCTGGAGGTGCTGCGTCAGGACGACTCCGTCGACGAGTACGTCCTGCACCGGATCGACACGCTACAGACCTACTGGTTCGAACGCCCCATGGACGACGTGGTGAAGAAGCTGCTCGCCACTATGGAGACGTCCGCGCCCGACGCCGTGGCCAGGGCGCCGAAGGACTTCGTGAACCGGATCGACTACCAGCCGGTCGCCCTCTTCCACCGCCTGGTCACACGCGACCACGACGCCTTCGCCGCGGCGCTTGCCGAAGCCCTCAGGCACCACGGCGAGTACTGGGGCGACTCGGCGGCGCCGCGCGCGGGTGGCGCTCGGCCCGCTGGCGATGGCGAGTCTGGCGTACGACTACGGGTTCCCGGTCGCCCTGAAGCAGCCGTACATGCCCACGTATCTGCTCAACCGCGAACGTATCGAGGAGATACCCGGCTGAGTCGTGCGCCGGCTGAGCGGGCGCGGGTCCGGTGCGGTGCCCGCCGGGCAGGAGACCGATCGGCGGGCACCGCTGTCCGGGCGTGGACGGTTACCAGGTGACGGGCAGGCGCTCGGGTATGCGCTTCATGAACCGGGTGCGCCATACGAGTTGGTCGACCGGCACGGCGAGCTGGAGGCCGGGCATCTTGGCGAGCAGTACCTCCAGCGCGATCTCGGTGTGCCGCTTCCCGAGGGCGGTGGCGGGGCAGTAGTGGGCGCCGCCGCCGAACGACAGGTGCGTGGCCGCGTTCGGCCGGTCGATGTCGACCGTGTGCGGATCGGTGAACACGTCGGGGTCGGTGTTCGCCGCCTCTACGAGGACGAGGAGCAGCTCCCCCTTCTTCACCTCGACGTCGCCGAGGGTGACGTCTTCAAGGGCGAGGCGGGGCAGGCCGTCGGCAATGGACAGGTTGACGCGCAGCAGCTCATCGACGGCCGCCGGGATCTTGTCCGGTTCCGCCCGCAACCGCTCCCACACGTCCGGGTTCTGGAGCAGCGAGAAGACGGCCATGGTGAAGAACCCCATGGTGGAGATGACCCCAGCGCCGAACATGGTCACGCCGACGGTCGCCAGCATCTCCTCTGTGAGGTGCGCGTACTCGGGGTTGCCCCGCAGGGCGGCGAGTTCGCGCATGAGGCCGCCGGTCGCCGGGTCGTCGAGCCGCTCGACCATGTATGCGATGTCACGGTCCCAGTTGAGCCGGGCCCCGGTGATCGGGCACGCGGAGTTCATGAACGCGATGTCGAGGCTGGCGGCGAGGCGCGGCGCGTCGGCCTGCGGTATGCCGAGGATGCGGCAGTGGAGGTTTTCGGCGTAAGGGTTGGCGAACCGGGCGCGCAGGTCGGCCGGCGGGCCGTAGTCGAGGAGGTCGTCGACCAGGGCGGTGGCGTGGTCGCGCATCCATTCCGTGAGGCCGTCGGTCTTGGGATTGATGGCCTTGAGGACCGCTTTACGCAGGCCCGCACCGGTGATGTTGCCCATGTTGTTGACGACTTCGGGCGGGATGGTGAGCGCGTACTGGCGGGGCACGCCGGGGGCGGAGGTGTCCTTGAGGCTGAACCGGGGATCTTCGAGGACCTGCTTGCACAGGGCGTACGAGGAGACGAGCCAGGCCGGGTCACCCGCGATGGTGCGCACCCGCTTGACCGGCTCGCCGCGCAGTTGCTCGATCTCCGGGGGGAGCTGGTCGCCGCGAGGGGAGAACGGGAAGTCGAGGAGGGTGTCAGTGGTCATGGTGGCTTCCTTCGGCGGGAGTGACGATGGCGTGTCCCTGGTTGCGGGACGCGCGCAGCCCTGAGCCGCGCGAGTACAGCAGTTCGGCCATCGGCAGAAGCTGGTGGTAGCAGTTCAGGGACGACGGCACGCCGAGGATGGCGGGGGTGTCGAGGAACAGCGGTGCTTCCGCGCAGATGTATTTGAGGCAGACGTCGCGCTGCCGCTCGGTCGCGGTCTCGCCGTTGAGCACCTTCGAGGACAAGAAGCTGTCGACGAGGGCGGTGCAGGTGGTGTGGAACTCGGCGTCAGTGGCCAGCAGGTCGTTGAGGCTCTTGTGGATCTGCTGGTACATGGGGATGTCCAGCAGTGCGGACATCGGCCGGCCGCGGAGCCGGTCGCCGTGGGGGTCGGTCTCGGCGGCGGCGTTGGTGACCTTGGCCCGTACGCCGCGGAGATTCTTGACGGCTTTGCGGCGGGCTTCGTCCGGCGCGTAGCCGAGGGCCTCGTACATGTCGGCTATGTGGAGATCGGTGTATATGAGGTCTACCTGTCGGAAGTTGTCCAGTCCCCAGCGGGCCAGGTCGGTGACGCGGCTGGCTGAGAAGTAGCTGTTGCCCGGAGATATGCCTATGACGGCGTGGTCGCCCTCGTCGCAGATGACTTGGCAGTGCGGTGTATAGGGCTGGGCGGTGAATGCAACAGTCGGTGTGGTCACGTAGTGATGCACCCTTTGGCGCCGCTAGTCCCGGTGGGGCCCTGTGCCCCTGGTGTGGCGGCGCGACATGAAGTTACCGGCGATCTCCACAGAGTTATCATGGTGATCGTTACATGGCCGAAAATGGTTGATCAGAGGCGCGAAACCGACTGCTTTTCCCCTAATAATGGTTGAATTCGTGACAAGTTGCGGCGTGATACTCGCTTCCCCCGCCCCGGACCCGTGAATCAGTTCCGGCCATCCGGCAGATCCTGCTTCATACCGATCTGGAAAGATGCCGAACGCGATGAGCCAGACACCGAAGCAGTCCGCCGATAGCCCCGTCCCGACCAGCACCGATGTCGCGCGCCTGGCCGGAGTCTCGCGCGCCACGGTCTCGTACGTCCTCAACAACACCTCGGCGGTACGGATCAGCGAGCCGACCCGCCGCCGGGTACGTGAGGCCGCCGAGGAGCTGGGTTACGTCCCGCACGCGGCCGCGCGAAGCCTGCGCGCCGGGCACAGCCGCATCGTGCTGCTGCCGACGGCGCACATTCCCGTCGGCCCTCTCTACGGCAGGTTTCTGAACGAGGTCCAGTGGGCCCTGCGGGCGCTGGACTACACGGTCGTGCAGTACGGCAGCCTGGGGCTCGGCGCCGACGAGGCGGCCCGCGCCTGGGCGGAGCTGCGACCGGTCGCGGTGCTCTCCCCCGGTGAGATCGCGCTGAGTCCGCACGGTGTGCAGGTACTGAAGCGCTCCGGCGCCAAGGCCGTGATCACGCTCGGCCCGCAGCGGGTGGAGGGCGCGCACGCCCTGGTCATGGACCAGCGGGCGATCGGCGCCGCGGCGGCGGCGCACCTGCTGGAGCGGGGCCGGCGCGCGATCGGTGTGGTGGTCCCCGCCGAGGAGGGGCTGGACATGTTCTCCCGGCCCCGACTGGCGGGCGTGCGCAAGGCTGTGACGGCTGCCGGTGCCCGGGTCGAACCGCTGACGATGGCGTACGACGAGGAATCCGCCGCGGCGCTTGCCGGGCGCTGGCGCGAGCTCGGTCTCGACGCCGTCTACGCGTACAACGACGAGTACGCGCAACTGCTGATGCGGGCGCTTCAGGATGCGGGGATCGACGTACCGGGGGAGTGCGCGGTGGTCGGCGCGGACGACTTGCTGATGGGGAAGCTGCTGCGGCCGCGGCTGAGTACGGTACACATCGAGCTGCCGACGGGGCGGGAGATAGCGGAGCTGGTGGACCGGGTGGTTCGCGATCCGGAAGGGGAGGCCGAGCGCCATGACCTGATGGCGGCGCACACGATCCCGCGAGAGTCCAGCTGACCCGACTGTTGCCGCGACGCGGCACTGTCCAGCCCTTCCGGCGTCTGAGGACCGGGGTCCGGGACGGAGCCCCGGTTCACCGGGGCCGCCCCGCCGTGCCCAGCGCTCGCAGGTCCGCCTCGATCAGCGCCGCCGCCTCCCGCAGCGCGGGCAGCAGCGCCTCCCGCATCTCACCCGGCGTACCCTCCCCCGCGTGCCGGGCCACGTTCACCGCCGCCACCACGCGACCGTCCGCGCCCCGCACCGGAACCGCCAACGAGCGCAGTCCCTCCTCCAACTCCTCGTCCACCAGGGCGTATTCATCCGACGCGGCCCGCTCGATGATCCCCTCCAGCTCGGCGGGCGAGGTGACCGTACGCCGGGTCAGCGCCGGCAGTACCTCCGGCAGCGGCGGCCGCTCCTCCCGCGCCAGGCCCGCCAGCAGCGCCCGGCCCATCGATGTCGCGTACGCCGGAAAGCGCGTACCCACCGTGATGTTGACGCTCATGATGCGCACCGTGGGAACACGCGCCACGTACCGGATGTCGGCGCCGTCGAGCACCGCCAGCGACGCCGACTCGTGCACGCGCCGTACCAGCGCGGCCAGATGAGGCTGCGCGATCTCCGCGAGCCCGAGCTCGGACAGCCGCGCGCAGCCCAGTTCGAGCACGCGCGGCAGCAGCCGCCACACACGCCCCTCCGCTGCGACGTACCCCAGCTGCTCCAGCGTCAGCAGCGAGCGCCGCGCCGTGGCCCTGGCCAGCCCGGTCGCCTCGGCGACCGCCGTCAGCGCCATCCCGTCACCCCGGTCGGCGCCGAGCGAGCCGAGGACGGCGAGCCCCCGTGCCAGGGACTGCAGAAAGTCCGGCCCGAGCTCGCGCTTGGCCTCCAGCGAAGTGTCCCGTACGGGCACGGCCTGCGGCGCGGGGCGTGGCGCCGCCAGCGCCGCCTCCAACTCCCCCCGTACCGCGCGCAGTCGGGGCAGTACGGTCTCCCGCAGCGACTTCAGGGTGTGCCGGCTGGTGTGACTGACCACGCTCACCGCACACACCACCCGCCCCGCCCCGTCGCGCACGGGCACGGCGACAGCCGCCAGCCCCGGCTCGATCAGCTGGTCGTCTCCGGCCCACCCGTCCACGCCCGCCCGCGCCGCCCGCCCCTCGAAGCCGTCAGCATCCAGCGGCCTGCCCAGCGGCGGCACCGCCGCGAACCCCGCGGCCGACGGATCGGCGTCCCGCCGCTCACGCCACGCCCGCCACGCCTCCCCGTCCCACTCCGCGGCGAACAGCGCCCCGGGCGCGCACCGCTCGGCGGGCAGCAGATCGCCGATCCGGAAGGCCAGCGACATCGTGCGCCGCCGCGTCGTCTGGAGTACGAACCGCACCCCCGCCACCGCGTCGTCCGGCACCGCCACGGACACCGACTCGTCGAACTCGTCCGCGAGCCGCTCCGCCGCCGGCCCGAGGGCCGCCGGAATCCCGCACGCCGTGAGGTACGCGCCGGGCAGCTCCATCAGCCGGGGCGCGAGCGCCACCTCACGCCCGTCGCTGCGCGCCAGACCGAGCCGGTCCAGGGTGGACACCACCCGGTCGACCGTGGAACGCGCCAGGCCGGTCGAGCGTACGAGATCACTGTGCCGAACCCGGTCCTCGGCGCCGGGAGCGGACAGGGCCCGAAGCACGGTGAGCCCGCGCTCCAGAGGCCCGACCGGGTCAGTGGGTTCGGTGCGCGGCATGGGACTCCTCCTGGCAGGCCGTTGACAGCGGACGGTGCCCGGCAGAGACTCGGGGCGAAGTCAGTTATGAACGATAGTTCATTGCGCGAACGCTGAAAACTCTACGACAAGCGGGAGAGACCCGATGAGCATCCGCGACGTCTACATCGTCGACGCCGTCCGCACCCCGATCGGCAAGTTCGGGGGTGCCCTCTCCTCCGTACGCCCCGACGACCTCGCCGCCCACGTCGTCAAGTCGCTCGCCGCCCGGACGCCCGGCCTCGATCCGGCCAGGATCGACGACGTCTACTTCGGCGACGCCAACGGCGCGGGGGAGGACAACAGGGACGTCGCCCGCATGGCCGTGCTGCTCGCCGGACTCCCCGTCTCCGTCCCCGGTGTCACCGTCAACCGCCTCTGCGGCTCCGGCCTGGAGGCCGTCATCCAGGCGGCCCGCGCCGTGGCGGTCGGCGACGCGTCCGTCGCCATCGCCGGCGGCGTCGAGTCGATGTCCCGCGCCCCCTGGGTGCTCCAGAAGCCCGAGCGCGCCTTCCCCGCCGGCCACCAGGAGCTGCACTCGACCACCCTCGGCTGGCGCATGACCAACCCGCGCATGCCCGACGAGTGGACCGTCCCCCTGGGCGAGGGCGCGGAGCTCATCGCCGACAAGCACGGCATCACCCGCGAGCAGCAGGACGCCTTCGCGCTCGCGAGCCACCAGAAGGCAGCGAAGGCCTGGTCAGATGGTCTGTATGCCGACGAGGTCGTCCCGTACGACGGCGTGGACCTCACCCGCGACGAGTGCATCCGCGAGGGCTCCACCATGGAGGCCCTCGCCAAGCTGAAGCCCGTATTCCGCAAGACCGGCAGCGTCACGGCCGGCAACGCCTCACCCCTCAACGACGGCGCCGCCGCGCTCCTGATCGTCGACGAGGAAGGCCTGCGCGCCACCGGCCGCGAACCGCTCGCCCGTATCCGCACCTCCGCCGTCACCGGCATCGAGCCGCAGCTCTTCGGCCTCGGCCCGGTCGAGGCGGTCCAGCGGGCGCTCGCCAAGGCAGGCAAGTCCTTCGCCGACCTCACCACCTTCGAGCTCAACGAGGCCTTCGCCGCCCAGTCGCTCGGCTGCCTCGCCGAGTGGCCGGACCTGGACCCCGCCGTCGTGAACCCGCGCGGTGGCGCCATCGCCATCGGCCACCCGCTCGGTGCCTCGGGCGCCCGCCTCGCCGGATCCGTCGCCCACCAGCTCGCCGCCGCGGGCTCGGGCACGGGCCTCGCCGCCCTGTGCATCGGTGTCGGCCAGGGCCTCGCGCTCGTACTGGAGCGCTGACCGCATGCGTACAACCATCGCGATCATCGGCGCAGGCCCCGCCGGCCTCCTCCTCGCCCGCCTCCTCCACAACGCCGGCATCGACTGCGTCGTCCTGGAGAACAGGACCCGCGCGTACGTAGAACAGCGCCAGCGCGCCGGAATCCTCGAACAGGGCACCGTCGACGCCCTCCGAGCCTGCGGGGCAGGCGCCCGCATGGACGCCGAGGGCCTCGTGCACCACGGCATCGAGCTGCGCTTCGACCGCCAGAGCCACCGCATCGACTTCCCGGACCTCACCGGCGGCCGCTCGGTCATGGTCTACGCGCAGACGGAGGTCGTAAAGGACCTCGTCGCACTCCAGCTCACCGAAGGCCCACCCCTCTTCTTCGAGGCCGAGGCCCTCGCCGTCGAGAAGCCCGAATCAGACCACCCGGTCGTCCGTTTCACCCACGAAGGCCGCGAGCAGACCCTCGACTGCGACTACGTCGTCGGCTGCGACGGCTTCCACGGCATCGCGCGCGCCGCGATCCCCGCCGCCATCCGCCGCACGTACGAGCGCACGTACCCCTACTCCTGGCTGGGCATCCTCGCCGATGTCCCCCCGTCCTGCGACGAGTTGATCTACGCGCGTGGCGAGGAAGGCTTTGCCCTCCACAGCATGCGCTCGCCCACCGTCTCGCGCCTCTACCTCCAGGTCCCCAACGGCACCGACCCCGCCGACTGGTCCGACGACCGCATCTGGGACGAACTCGACCGCCGCTTCGCGATCGACGACAGCGACTGGAGCCTGGCACGCGGCCCGATCACCTCCAAGTCCGTCACACCGATGCGCAGTTACGTCACCGAACCGATGCGGTACGGACGGGTCTTCCTGGCCGGTGACGCCGCGCACATCGTCCCTCCCACCGGAGCCAAGGGCCTCAACCTGGCGGTCTCCGACGTACGGATCCTGGCCCGCGCCTTCGAGCACCACCATCGCACCGGATCGGACGAACTCCTCACCGTCTACTCGGACTTGTGCCTGCGACGTGTGTGGCAAGCCACCCGTTTCTCGTACGACATGACTACGATGTTGCACAGTCAACCAAGCGAAAGCGCGTTCGACAGCCGAGTGCATCTCGCAAGGCTGCACCGTCTCGCGTCCTCCCGGCCCGCCGCCGCCGAACTGGCCGGGAACTACACAGGACTTCCTCTCTGACTGGAGATCCCCCATGCCACTGCTCGACCCCAAGACCTGGCAGCCCGTCCGGCTCTCGGGCGGTGAGTCGGACGTCGTCGAGCCCGCCACGGGGGAATCCCTCGGCCGCGTCACGCTCGCCACCGCCGACGACGTCGCCACGGCCGCGCAGACCTCCGGGGCCGTGCAGTCGGCATGGGCCCGTACGCCGCACTTCGTACGGGCCGCAGTGCTCCGCCGCGCCGGCGACCTCTTCGCCGCGCACGCCGACGAGCTGCGGGAATGGCTCGTACGGGAATCCGGCTCCATCCCCGGCAAGGCCGACTTCGAGCTCCATGTCGCCGCCCAGGAGTGCTACGAGGCCGCAGCCCTGGCCTCCCGCCCCGCCGGACAGGTGCTGCCCAGCGAGGCGCCCCGCCTTTCGTACACCCGGCGGGTACCGGCCGGAGTGGTCGGCGTCATCGCCCCGTTCAACGCTCCATTGATCCTCTCCATACGCTCGGTCGCCCCCGCACTGGCGCTCGGCAACGGCGTACTGCTCAAGCCCGATCCCCGTACCGCGGTGTGCGGCGGCCTGTCCCTCCGCGCCGTATTCGCCGAGGCGGGCCTCCCGGACGGCCTGCTGCACATCCTCCCGGGCGGCGCCGAGACGGGCCAGACCCTCGTCGCGGACCCGGACGTCCCGGTGGTCTCCTTCACCGGGTCAACAGCCGCGGGCCGCGCGGTGGGCGAGGCCGCGGGGCGCGCACTCAAGCGCGTACACCTGGAGCTGGGCGGCAACTCGGCCCTGGTCGTACTGGAGGACGCCGACCTGGAAGGCGCTGTCGCGCAGGCGTCCTGGGGTTCCTTCTTCCACCAGGGCCAGATCTGCATGACGACGGGCCGTCACCTCGTACACGCCTCGCTCTACGACGAGTACGTCGAACGGCTCGCGGCCAAGGCCGAATCCCTCACCGTCGGCGACCCGCACCGCGACCAGGTGCACCTGGGCCCGATCATCGACAAGCACCAACTGGCCAAAATCCACGGCCTGGTGGAGGCCAGCACGGCGAGCGGCGCGAAGCTGGCGGCGGGCGGCACGCACCGCGACCTGTTCTACCGGCCGACCGTGCTCGCGGGCGTGGACGACGACACTCCCGCGTACGCCGAGGAGGTGTTCGGCCCGGTGGCCCCGGTGCGCTCCTTCACCACCCTGGAGGAGGCGGCGGCTCTCGCGTCATCGGGCCCGTACGGCCTGTCCCTGGGCATCGTCACCCGCGACACCGCTGTCGGCCTGGACCTCGCGGAACGCATACCCACCGGCATCGTCCACATCAACGACCAGACGGTGAACGACGAGGCGGTCGCACCCTTCGGCGGCGTAGCGGCCTCCGGTACGGGTGCGCGCTTCGGCGGGGAGGCGAACCTGGAGGCCTTCACCGAACTGCGCTGGACGACGGTACGCCGCGAACCGGCGGACCACCCTTTCTAGAGCGCACAAGAAAGGGGCCCGGCCGCACCCAGCCGGGCCCTCCTCCCGCACTCCGCTCTCAGCCCGCTTCCTGCGTGTCCGTCGAAGAGGCCTTGGCCTCCTCCACAGACTTTCGGACCTCGTCCATGTCGAGCTTGCGGGCCTGCCCGATGACATCCTCCAGCGCCGCCTCGGGCAGCGCGCCGGGCTGGGCGAAAACCGCCACGTTCTCGCGCACGATCATCAGCGTCGGAATCGAGCGGATCTCGAAGGCCGCGGCCAGCTCCTGCTGGGCCTCGGTGTCGACCTTGGCGAACACAAGGTCGTCGTGACGCTCGGACGCGCCCTCGAAGACCGGCGCGAACTGCCGGCAGGGACCGCACCAGGAAGCCCAGAAGTCGATCAGGATGAAGTCGTTGTCAGACACAACCTGATCGAAGTTTTCCTTGGTGAGCTCGACGGTGGACATGGTGTGCTCCTCTTCCTGGCATAACGGGCGAAGCCGTCCCGCACAACGGCATGCGGGCTCGCGGTATTCCGCCTGCCCGGCTGGCCACGGCGCACACCCCCGACCAGACTGCCCGTATGACGAATGCAGCGAGGACCACGGACTACGACGTCGTAGTAGTGGGAGCCGGACCTGTGGGCGAGAACGTGGCGGACCGCACCAGGGCGGCCGGACTGACCACAGCAGTGGTCGAGAACGAGCTGATCGGCGGCGAGTGCTCCTACTGGGCATGCATGCCCAGCAAGGCGCTGCTGCGCCCGGTGACCGCACGCGCCGACGCGCGCCGCGTTCCGGGCCTGCGCGAGTCGGTGCAGGGCCCCCTGGACGTCGCGGAGGTCTTCGCGCACCGCGACTACTACGCGTCGAACTGGAAGGACGACGGCCAGGTGCGCTGGCTGGAGTCGATCGGAGTGGACATCCACCGGGGCAGGGGCCGGCTCGCGGGCCCCAGGCAGGTCACCGTGGAGACCCCGTCGGGCGAGCACTACACCCTCACCGCGAGGCACGCGGTCGTGGTGTCCACCGGCAGCCGCGCCGTCGTGCCCGACCTGCCGGGAGCGGCCGGGGCGAACCCCTGGACCAGCCGCGAGGCGACCAGCGCCGGCAAGGTACCGGACCGGCTCGTCGTGGTGGGCGGGGGAGTGGTCGCGGTGGAGATGGCCACGGCGTGGCAGGCGCTGGGCTCCCGGGTCACCGTGCTCGTACGCGGAAAGGGCCTGCTCACGAGGATGGAGCCGTTCGCGGGCGAGCTGGTCACCGAAGCACTCACAGAAGCGGGCGCCACGGTACGCACCGGAACCTCCGTAGCGGCCGTGGAGCGACGCGAGGGCGGCAGCGGCCCGGTGACGGTAGTCCTCGACGACGGTGGCGAACGGATCGAGGCCGACGAGATCCTCTTCGCCACCGGCCGCGCTCCGCGCACCGACGACATCGGCCTGGACACGGTGGGCCTGAAGCCGGGCGCGTGGCTGACCGTCGACGAAACCTGCCGCGTGGAGGGCAACGACTGGCTCTACGCCGTGGGCGACGTCAACCACAGGGCGCTGATGACGCACGAGGGCAAGTACCAGGCGCGTATCGCGGGCGCGGCCATCACTGCCAGGGCCCACGGCGAACCCCTGGAGACCGCCCGCTGGGGCGCCCACTCCGCCACCGCCGACCACGCCGCCGTACCCCAGGTGGTCTTCACCGACCCCGAGGCGGCGGCGGTCGGCCTCACGCTCGCGGAGGCGGAGGCGGCGGGCCACCGCGTACGAGCCGTGGACTACGACATGGCATCGGTCTCGGGCTCCGGCCTCTACGCCGACGGCTACCGGGGCCGCGCCCGCATGGTCGTCGACCTGGACCGCGAGACGGTACTGGGCGCCACTTTCGTGGGCCCGGGCGTCGCCGAACTGCTGCACTCGGCGACGGTGGCGGTAGCGGGCGAGGTCCCGATCCCACGCCTGTGGCACGCGGTCCCGGCGTACCCGACGATCAGTGAGGTATGGCTGCGCCTCCTGGAGACCTACCGCGGCTGAGCAGCCCGGCGCGCCCCCGCAATGCGACAAACCCAGCACTTGGCGAATCCCAACCCCCCTCCAGTCCCACCAGCCCCAGCCGTATCCCTCCTCGTCACCACGGGAGCGTTTCGGCCCACACCACCACCGGCAGGGTCCGCGCGGACGGCATGTCGCACCAACGGCCGTCCCGTCAGCCGCTGAGCCTGGGGCCGAGCCACTCCCCAACCGGACGCGCCCCACCCACTCACCCGCCGCCCGGCAACGAGACAGCGGCCACTTGCCGGAGTTTCCCGTGGGCTCCCCCGGGGGCCTCCGCCGCCACACTTACTTGTGGCGGCCCCCATCGCAGAAGCGATCAGCGCTCCGGGGTCGCCAACGCCCCGCCGTTCGCAGGAACGCCGGCACACCCGTAAGGGCGCAGGCCCGCGTCCCAGCCGCAGCGCCAAGTGCCGCTGCCGCTGCCGCCGCCAGGGAAGCCGCGGCCAGTACGGCGAAGAGAGCGGGGTAGCCGCCGAGGGTCGGGGCTAGGGCTGCGCCCGCCCAGGGGGCCAGGGCTCCCGCCACCGTGGCGGGAGCGGCCAGCAGTGCGGAAAGGCGGGCGTAGTCGCCGGTGCCCCAGCGTTCGGCGACGGCGGTGGCCTGGAGCAGGGTGAGGTTGCCGCGTACGACTCCCGCCAGCACGGCGAGCAGGATCAGCAGCGGGACCGGGCCCGGTACGAGGGCGAGTGCGGCCGTGGTGGCTCCGCCCGCGGCGATCAGGACCGTGGTGCGGGTGGTGACGCCGGTTCTGCGGGCGAGGGTGGCGTAGAGCGTACGCCCGAGAGTCTGGCCCGCGCCGCCAAGACCCAGCGCCCAGGCGGCAGTTGTCGCGGCAGCACCGCGTTCGATGAGGAGGGGGACGAGGCCGATGACGACCGCGTGCATGGCGAAGCCGGACAGGGCGAACGCCAGGGTCAGAACGAGAAACGGGCGGCTGCGAGCGACCGGCGTACGACCGGCAGTTGGCCCCTCCGCCGACTCCTCCGCCGGCCCGTCCGTCGGCCCACCCGCCGACTCGTCCGGTGGTGACGCGGCGGGCCAGGGGGCGCGCAGGGCGAAGGAGTGGGCCGGGATGGTGACGGCGGCGAGGATGACGGCGAGTACGACGTACGTGGTACGCCAGCCCAGGTGGTCCGCGAGGACGGCCGTCAGCGGTGCGAACACCGTACTGGCGAGTCCGCCGGCGAGGGTGACGATCGTCAGGGCGCGGACGCGCCCGGAGCCCCACCAGCGGGTCACGGCGGCGAAGGCCGGCTGATAAAAGGTGGCGGCCATACCGACGCCGGCCACTACCCACGCGGCGATGAACACGTACACGTTCGGGGCTGCCGCGATCAGCAGGATCGATACGACGGCGATCAGCGAGCCGGTGGTCATCACGGCGCGCGGACCCCGGCGGTCGAGTATGCGACCGACGGGGATTCCGGCGAGGGCCGAGACCAGCAAGGCGACAGAGAACGCGGCGGTGGCGGCGCTCGTGGACCACCCGGTGTCCGCCGTCAGGTGGGGGAGGAGAACGGGGAAGGCGTAGTAGACGACGCCCCAGCCGGTGATCTGGGTGGCACACAGGGCGGGCAGCGCGGCGCGGGGCGGCCGCGGGGGCCTTTTCGCCGTGCCGGTCGGGGCTCCGCCGCCAGGAAGGGCTGTCATCGTCGTCGCCGACCCCTCTTGGTTCGACATCCGTCGATGCTGGTGTGATCAGCCTCCCACCTGATTCGATGAAGGTCAACATAGATGTGCGTCAAATCAGAGCCGATGTGGGTCGAACTAGGCGCGCGAGCCAGCGTGGCGGAGGCGGGTCCAAGTGCGACAGGGCAGGCCGGGACCCGGTGCACCAGACCACCGCGTCCAACCAACGCTAGGCCCGTACCGTCGCCCTACTCGAAGCGCGGGGGGGCGCCGGCCGACCCGGATCAGTTCCGCAGGTCCGTACGCCCCGTACGCCACCCGCATCCCATGCGCCCCATGCGCCCCATGCGCCCCATGCGAGCGGTGAGATCGGTGGCGAGCCCGCCCTGCCCTGCCCGCCACCGATCACCCACCCCATCGCCGTACATCAGGCGCACATCACGCCTGGATCAGCCCTCGCGGCCGGGCGTGCTTACGGCCGTGGCCGCCGGTGCGAACTTCTTCCGCCACGCCAGGGACACGTACACGAGCGCGATGAGCACCGGCACTTCGATGAGCGGGCCGACGACGCCGGACAGGGCCTGCCCCGAGGTCACACCGAACGTGGCGATGGCGACGGCGATGGCCAGCTCGAAGTTGTTGCCGGCGGCAGTGAACGCCAGGGTCGCGGTCCGGTCGTACGCCAGGCCGATGGCCTTGCCGAGCGCGAACGTGCCGAACCACATCAGCGCGAAGTACACGAGCAGCGGCACCGCGATGCGGACGACGTCCAGCGGCTGCGAGGTGATCGTCTTCCCCTGGAGGGCGAAGAGGATGACGATCGTGAAGAGCAGGCCGTACAGCGCCCAGGGGCTGATCTTCGGCAGGAATTCGGACTCGTACCGCTCGCGCGTCAGCCGCTTCTCGCCGAAGCGGCGGGTCAGGAAGCCGGCGAGCAGCGGTACGCCCAGGAAGATGACGACATTGAGGGCGATCTTCCACATCGAGATGTCGAGGTGTTCGCCTTCGCCGAGGCCGAGCCAGCCCGGCAGCAGGTCGAGGTAGAACCAGCCCAGGACGCCGAAGGCGATGACCTGGAATACGGAATTGAGCGCGACCAGCACGGCCGCCGCCTCGCGGTCGCCGCAGGCCAGGTCGTTCCAGATGATGACCATCGCGATGCAGCGGGCCAGGCCGACGATGATCAGGCCCGTGCGGTACTCCGGCAGGTCGGGCAGGAAGATCCAGGCGAGCGCGAACATGACCGCCGGGCCGACGATCCAGTTGATCACGAGGGACGAGACCATGAGTCGCTTGTCGCCGGTGACAGCGTCGAGCTTGTCGTAGCGGACCTTCGCCAGCACCGGATACATCATGATCAGCAGGCCGACGGCGATGGGCAGCGAGACCCCGCCGATCTCGACCTTGGCGAGGGCGTCGTTCAGCCCGGGGATCAGGCGGCCGAGCCCGAGGCCGAGGGTCATGGCGAGGAGGATCCATACGGCCAGGAAGCGGTCCAGCGTCGACAGCTTCGCGACGATCGAGGCGTCGTCGGGCGCCGCCGGAATGACCGGCGTGGTGGCGGGCGTGGTCATCAACAGGCCCGCTTCCGGTTGGTCTCGGCGGTCGTACGGGCGGTGGCGGCCAGGTCCGAGAAGGACGCCGCGAGTGCGTCGAGGACGTCGGGGTGCAGCTTGTAGTAGGTGAAGCGGCCGCAGGGCTCGGTCTCGACCACGCCGGCCTCGCGCAGGACTCGCAGATGGTTGGAGAGGTTGGTCTGCTTCGCGCCCGTTTCCTCCACGAGGTGAGTGGTGCAGAGGGTCTCGTGGGCGAGCAGCGTCACGATCTGGAGCCTGAGCGGATCCGCGAGAACGCGGATCAGATCAGTGGTGGCTGACGTCATCATGGGCTGATACTGTCACATCAGTGGCGGGTGACACCACTGGGTGCTGATGCCAGCCGCATTCGCATCTGGTTTCGCTCCGCTTTCGCCGTTCCGCTTCCGTCGTTCCGCCGTGAGACAAGAGAGACGCCTTGATGTCCGAGAAGCCCTCTGTGCTCTTCGTCTGTGTCCACAACGCCGGCCGTTCCCAGATGGCCGCCGCCTGGCTGACTCACCTGGCCGGCGACCGTGTCGAGGTCCGCTCGGCGGGATCCAACCCGGGCGACGCGGTGAATCCGGCCGCGGTCGAGGCCATGCGCGAGGTCGGCATCGACATCTCCGCCGAGACGCCGAAGATGCTCACGGTCGACGCCGTGAAGGAGTCGGACGTCTGCATCACGATGGGCTGCGGCGACACCTGCCCGGTCTTCCCCGGCAAGCGCTACCTCGACTGGAAGCTCGAAGACCCGGCCGGTCAGGGTGTGGCGGCCGTACGCCCGATCCGTGACGAGATCAAGACGCTCGTCGAGGGTCTGATCGCCGAGATCGCGCCGGCGGCCTCCAGGTGAGTTCACCCGGCCGACTCCGCCTGCGGAGTTCCACCGACACGGAAATCAGGACGATTCGGAAGCCGGGTCGGGATGGCAAGGTGCAGGAGCCGCAGTTGCGACATGGCTGCGGCCGGCGCGGCGATGGCCGGGCCGTGGCACGGAACAAAGGAACGAACCGATGGCAACAGGCACTGTGAAGTGGTTCAACGCGGACAAGGGCTTCGGGTTCATCCAGCAGGACAGCGGCGGCCCGGACGTGTTCGTCCACTTCTCCGCCATCCAGTCCCAGGGCTACAAGGAGCTCCAGGAGGGTGACAAGGTCGAATTCGAGGTCACCCAGGGTCCCAAGGGGCCGCAGGCGGAGCAGGTCACTCTCAAGTAGCCCGCAGTCAGCCGGCAAGTAGCGCCGTCACGTAGCGCACTTGCGGGGTGCCCGGCGGGGTGCCCGGTCCCCGCCCCACGGCCTGAATGACCGCGGGGGCCGGGCACCCGCTCAGCCCGAGGCGTCAAGCCTGAGGCGCGGGCTTGAGGACGGCGAACGTTGCGCCGAAGGGGTCGGCGAGCCAGGCGATCCGGCCGACGTCCGGGATGTCCGCGGCGGGCATGACGACCGAACCACCGTTCCCCTGAGTCTTGGCGACCGTCTCCTCAGCGTCCTCCACCGCGAAGTACGGAACCCAGCGAGATTCCTCGGACGCGTTCTGGAGCGGGGCGATACCGCCAAAGGCGGCCTCCTGCTGGTCGCCTTCGGCGGTGGAGATGACCGTGTACGTCATGCCCGGCGCCGCCTCCATCTCCTGCGCACGCCAGCCGAACAGCGAGCCGTAGAAGCGGAGTGCCGCCGCCGGATCGCCGATGTGCAGCTCGGCCCAGCACAGGGTGTTGTCTTCTGAGGCCTTCTCCAGTCCCTTGACGGCGGTCGGCTGCCATACGGCGAACTCCGCGCCACCCGGGTCGGTGAGGCAGGCCATCCGCCCTGCGTCCATGACATCGAAGGCCTCGACGCGGACGGTTCCGCCACCTTGCTCGGCCGCCCTGACCGTGGCATCCGCGTCGGGCGTCTGGAAGTACACCGTCCATGCGGAACTGGCCCCCTCCTCCGTCAGTGGCCCGAGGGCGGCGACCGTCTTGCCGTCCAGCTGGAAGAAGCCGTATCCGCCCGCCTCGGGGCCCACCGACAGGAAGTCCCAGCCGAAGACGCTGCCGTAGAACGCGGCGGCGGCCGAGGTGTTCGGGCTGCCGAGGTCGAGCCAGTTGGGGGATCCGGTGACGAAGTCGGTGCTGAGCATGGTGGTACGCCCTGCCTCTCTGGAGGTTTCCCGCGGGGTGGTCGACGCAGCACCTGCCACCCTTGCCGATCGCCCCCATGCGGGCGTCAGCCATCGCAGTGGCAGGGAGCCGGATTCATCCTCATGGACCAGCGGCTCATGGACCAGCGGCCGCTCACCGCCCGCCACCCACCGCCCCCGGCGCGGGCCTGACTGACTCAGGCCTGAGTGACTCGGGCCGGGGGCGAGGGCAAGCTTGGGCGATCGAATCAGTGGAAGATCACCGAGCGCACCTCCAGCCGCTCGGAGCCGTGGCCGGTGTGTGCCCGGAGGGTGAACTGGCGGCCCGTGCAGCCGGCACCGGAGTAGACAGTGGCGGGCCCGTCGGTGGCGTTCCTCGGCGTGTGCGCGGGCGGCACGAAGTCGTCGGCCACTTCGGGGAGGGTGATGCAGGGGCCGCTCGGAGGATCGATCAGTTCGACGGTGATCCGCTCGCGGGACATGTCGTCGTACTGGTAACTGAAAGCGCCGACGGCCGCTCCGGCCGAGGTGGGCATGGTCAGGACGAGCGTGAGGGCACCGAGAGTGGCGGCGACGGCGTGACGAAAGCGCATGAGTGCTTCCTTCTGCGGTAGGCGATACCGGACGCCGTGTCCTTCCCGATGCGACACCCCGGAATGCGCCGGGTCATTCGTACGGGGCCGCAAAAACGATCCAGCACCCGCTGTTCGGGCGGTGTTCCACCCCTGATCAGGACGGCGGACGGCCGGTCAGTGCTGGTGCCCGGAAGACTCCTTCCCTTCCGCCGTCGCCTTCCCGGCCTCGACGGTGAAGGCGGCGGTGCGGACCTTGCCGTTGTGCTGGAAGTCGAGGAACAGGCGGTACGCCCCGGGGCTGGGGGCGGTCGCGGTGAAGGAGATGTCCGGGCCGGGCTTGGTGGTGCCGTCGTCGGGTTCGCCGTTGGGGTGGACGTGGAGGTAGGCGAGGTCGCCGGAGCGCAGCGCGACGAGGTGACCGTAGGCGCCGAGGTAGGGCTGGAGGTCGGTGACGGGCTTGCCGTCCTTCGCGACGTTGAGCCGAAGCTCGCTGCTCTTCCCCGGGCGCAGTCCGCCGGAGAGGGTGACGTCGTATCCGTCGACGTTGGTGGTGGCGGCGGGGGCGGGCAGCTCGGCTGGGGCGTAGTTGCCGGAGACGGCCAGGTCGGCGCCGAGGGTGATTGCGGTGGCGTCCTTCTTGGCGGGCTTGAAGTCCGCGAAGGTGCGGTACGCGCCGGCGGTGGGGAGATCGGCTGTGGTGCTCCAGGTGCCGTCGGCGGCGCGGGTGGGGTGGAGGTGGCGGTAGACGGTCAGGTCGCGTGAGGCGACGATGAAGTGCAGTTCCTTGCCGTGTTCGCGCTCGTAGGCGGTGATCTTGCGGCCGTTGTCGTCCTGGATCGAGAAGCGGAGTTGGGTACGTTCGCCGGTGGCGACGCGGGGGGTTTTGAGGGCGAGGGTGTAGCCGCCTTCCGAGATCTGCAGGCCCCCGGCGGCCGGTGCGGTCTTGTCGTCGCCGTGTCCGCCGTCTCCGCCGTGCCCACCGCCCGCGGCGGCATCGGTCTCCTTCGCCTCCCCGTGCGCGGCGTGTTCCGTCGGCTGCTTGTCCGCGACGACGGGGCCGACGCCCTTGCCGACGCCGTACGCGGTGCCGAATGTCGCGGTAATCGCCGCAGCGAAGGCTGTGATCTTCAGTCCGGTGTTCATGACGCTCCCCTGGCGGTATGAGCCGCTGCTGAAGTGGCGGCCGATGCACCAAATATACCCCCCAGGGGTATAAAGCTCAAGGCCTGCTCAGCTCAGCTCAGGCTTCACCGAGCAGCGGGCCGAAGGTTTCCCGCCCCAGCAGCTCCGCCTGCCGGGGACCGAGAACCTGGCCCCGTATCTCCGGGTGGTCCGCCGCCCAGCGCAGCGCCGACGCGCTGTCGGCGAAGAAGTTCAGGGAGGAGCAGCAGGCGTCCACCGCAGGTCCGGAGCACGCACCGGTGGAAACGAGGACCACTGCGGACTCGGGCTCCCACACAGCGGCGCCGTCGCGGAAGGCGACCGTGATGTCCCGCCCGTTGTGCGGGTCGGCCGAGCGGATCTCCACGTCGCGGCCGAGCATCGGCGCGATGCCCAGCGCGTCCACCGCGCACATCGCCCACACCTGCGGGCCGCCCGAGATCTCCACGCGATGCACCGTCGGTACGGGCGAGAAGGGGTACGCCGCGCGAATCCGGCCGTCCGCCCCCAGAACCAGATAGTCGGCGGCGGAGAGCTGGGCGAGCACATCGGCGGGCGGAAGACCGAAGGGCGCGGCGGCTTCGGCGAGTTCGTCATCCGTGGGCGGCCGCCCATGCGTGGCGAAGGCGCGCAGAACCGCCCGCTGTACGGCGCGCTGCCCGCCCTCGGCCGGTGCCAGTCGCCCCCGCCCGCCGCGGGCGAGCACGTCGGCCGCGAAGTGCTCGCCGAGAGTCGCGCGCAGGCGCTCGACCGAGGGCACTCCGCTGACCGCGTCCTGTTCCGGTCCGTACAGCCGGCACGACAGGCTCGCCGTCTCCCCCTCCCGCGCGAAGGGATCGACGCCATTGACCAGCAGGGTCGGAGATCCGCGCATCCCCAGTCGCACAGCCTCGCTCTGTCCGCTCACCTCACGCCATGCCACCTGTACGTCGTTCCGCCCGGCCAGCACCTCGGCCAGCCGTCCGCGCAGCACCTCGGCCAGGGGGCACTCGGGGACCGCCAGCACTGTCAGTTCCATGACTGCCTCCTCGTCCGTCCGTACTGGCGACGCTAAACGTTCCAGTGCGGTGGAAGGTCAAGGGCGTACGGTGAATGCATGCGCATCGGAACCCTCGCAGCCGAAGCAGGCGTGAGCACCAAGGCCATCCGCTTCTACGAGGAGGCGGGACTGATGCCCGCGCCGCCGCGTACCCCCGGCGGCTACCGCGACTATCCGCCACGGGCCGCCGACCGGCTGAGCTTCATCCGCAACGCCCAGGCAGCCGGGCTCACGCTCGCCGAGATCCGTGACGTGCTGGCCATCAGGGACGGCGGGCAGGCGCCGTGCGAGCACGTCGGCGCGCTGATCTCCGAGCATCTGCGGCAGGTCGAGGAACGGATCGCCGACCTCACGCGCGCCCGCTCCGCACTGCTCGAACTGGAAGCGGCGGCCGCCGCGACGGACCCCGCCACCTGCCCGGACGGGCCGATCTGCCGCATTCTCAACGCGACCGCTCGGTCGTCCGCCGCTCAGGCGGTCCGGTCGTTGCGGTCGCGGCGGCCGCGGCGGTCCGGTTCCTCGTCCGGACCGTGACCGGCCCGCGCGCGCGGCACCAGCGTCGGGGCGACGTTGCCGAGCACGGTGTCGCGACCGACCACGACGCGGGCCACGTCGTCCCGGCTCGGCACCTCGTACATCACGTTGAGCAGGATCTCTTCGAGGATGGTGCGCGCCGCCCGCGCGCCGGTGCGGCGCAGAAGCGCCTGGTCGGCGATCGCGCCGAGGGCGTCCTCGGTGAACTCCAGCTCCACGCCGTCGATTTCGAACAGCCGCTGGTACTGCTGGACCAGCGCGTTGCGCGGCTCGGTGAGGATCCGTACCAACGCCGCCCGGTCGAGCGGCTGTACGGTCGACATCATCGGCAGCCGGCCGACGATCTCCGGGATCAGACCGAACTTCAGCAGGTCCTGGGGCATGACCCCGGCGAAGGCGTCCTGCTCTTCCCTGCTCTCCTTGCCCGCCGGGATCGTGGCGCCGAAGCCGATGCTCTGGCGAGTGGCCCGCTGCTCGATGATCCGCTCCAGACCGGCGAACGCCCCGCCGACGATGAACAGCACGTTGCTCGTGTCGAAGGGGATGAGCTCCTGCTGCGACTGCTTGCGGCCGCCCTGCGGCGGAATGCTCGCGGTCGTGCCCTCCAGGATCTTCAGAAGCGCCTGCTGTACGCCCTCACCGCTCACGTCACGCGTGATCGACGGGTTCTCGCTCTTGCGGGCGATCTTGTCGATCTCGTCGATGTAGATGATCCCGGTCTCGGCCTTCCTGACGTCGAAGTCGGCGGCCTGGACCAGTTTGAGCAGGATGTTCTCGACGTCCTCGCCGACGTACCCGGCCTCTGTCAGAGCTGTCGCGTCGGCGATGGCGAACGGGACGTCGAGCGTTCGGGCGAGGGTCTGGACGAGGTACGTCTTGCCGCAGCCGGTGGGGCCGAGCAGCAGGACGTTGGACTTGCCGAGTTCCACTTCCTCCTCTCCACCCCGTCGGCCGGCCACCCTCACCGCGCCGATGCGCTTGTAGTGGTTGTAGACCGCCACGGCGAGCGCCTTCTTCGCGCCGTCCTGCCCGATGACGTACTCGTCGAGGAAGGCGCGGATCTCCCACGGCGTCGGCAGCTTTTTCCGCTCGCCCGAGGCCTGCCCGTCCGGCCCATCCGGTTCCTCCGCGATGAGTTCGTTGCACAGGCCGACACATTCGTCGCAGATGCAGATGCCGCCGGGGCCCGCGATGAGCTTCTTGACCTGCTTCTGGCTCTTCCCGCAGAACGTGCACTTCAGCAGGTCGCCGCTGTCACCGATACGTGCCACTCGGGAACGTCCTCACTCATCGAAATGTTGCAACCATATGACGTCACCATCTGGATGCGACGGTATCTTGAACCGACACGGACGGCAACGCGCAGGCAAGTGAGGACCATGGGCCGGCTCAGCAGGGCGGAGCTGCAGGAGCACAACCGCGCCAGGGTGCTCGACGCGGCCAGGAGCGAGTTCACCGAGCGTGGTTTCCCGGGAGCCAAAGTGGACGCCATCGCCGAGCGCGCCGGGCTGACCCGTGGGGCCGTGTACTCCAACTTCCCCGGCAAGCGGGCGCTGTACTTCGCCGTACTGGCCGACCTCGCGGAGCGCGTACCCGAGCCTCCGCACCCCGAACCCGGCCACCCCGAACTTGGCTACACCGCACCCGAGGCACTCGGCGCACTCGCCCGCGCCTGGATCGCCGGGCTGCCACTCGTCGGCGCCGACACCGGCGATCGGTACGGGGACGGCGAGGCCCGGCTGGGCAGGCACCTGATGTCCGAGGTCCTCTCCGAGGAGCGGATGCGGCGGCCGTTCGCGCAGCTGATGAAGCTGGACGCGATCCTGCTCGGTCTGGCCCTGGAGGAACTGCGGCCCTCCGGCGCGCCACCGGCCCGCCTGGTACGCACGGCGGAGGCAGTCCTCACGACGCTCCACGGGGCGAGTCAGATGGCCGACGCCGCGCCGGGCTTCATCGAGCCCTTCAACGTCGTCAGCGCCTGCGAGCGGCTGGCGGGCCTCGATCTCCAGGACGCGTGGCCCCCGCCGCACCTCCCCTACATCCCCCAGGCACGCCCCGCCGACGAGCCGTGGTCCCCGCCGCCCGCGATGGACGCCGTACGCGGCGAGCCGGCGCGTACGGCGCGGGACGGCGTGGTCGCGATCCTCGGGCTGCACCGGCTGGAAGCCGCGGAGGAAGCGGTACGGGCCGCACCGCCCGGGGCCACGGTCACCGCCGTCCTGGTCACCGGCGAACCGGCCGAGCTGCTGCCGCTGGCAAGGCTGACCGTCGCCGGCCTCTGCGGCTGCCTGCGCCAGGCGTTCCCCCCGTCGGCGTGGCCGCGACTGCAGGTGGTGTACGACGCGTCGGGCGCCCTCGCGCAGGCGGCGGGCGTCTCGGCGGTCAGCGACGGCACCGAGGCGGCCGTCCGTATCCAAGGGGGCCGGATCGTCGCCCGCGCGGACGGCCGCGGCGCCTGCCACGCGGCCGCCACGGCGGTCGCGACCGGCGGAGCCACGCGGGCACACAACGCTCGCGCGGACGACGGGAGCCGCTATTCATGACGGAGTGGAAGGCCCTTCGCGGGCGTCACGCCAGGAAGTGGTCGCGAGCCGCCGGGAAGAACCGGCTGAACAGTCCTTGACCCCAAGCGCGGTTGATGTTCAAGAGTGATCCCTGAACCCGGCAGCCTGCGCGCCGGCGAACGGATCAGGAGCGTATGACATGCACGCGATACGGCTGCACGCTTTCGGCCCCGCCCAGAACCTGAGCTACGAGGAGGTCCCCAGCCCCGTTCCCGACGAGGGGCAGGTGCGGATCGATGTGCGGGTGAGTGGAGTTCACCTGATCGAGACCACTCTGCGCCGCGGCCTCCCCGTCGGCCCCCATGAGCCGCCGGCCCTCCCTGTCACTCCCGGCGCCGAGGTCGCCGGTGTCGTGGGGGCAGTCGGCCCGGGCGTGAGCGGGGACTGGCTCGGCCGCCGGGTCGTGGCTCAACTGGAGCTGGGCAGCGGGTACGCAGAGCAGGCCGTCGCCACCGTCGACTCACTGCACCGGATTCCCGACCACCTGGACGACGGCACCGCCGTAGCGATGATCACGACGGGCTCCACGGCCGTGGGCGTACTCGCGGTCGCGCAACTGACCTCACACGACGTGGTGTTGGTCATGGCGGCGGCCGGCGGTCTCGGCAGCCTCTTCGTGCAGGCGGCACGTCACGCCGGCGCCCTCGTAGTGGCCGTGGCCGGCGGACCCGCGAAGGTGGATCGGGTCCGTACGCTCGGCGCCGATGCCGCCGTGGACTACCGCGAAGCCGACTGGCCCGCACACGTCCGCAAGGCGCTGGACGGCCGGGACATGAGCGTGGTTTTCGACGGAGTGGGTGGGCGGCTCGGCCGCGCGGCGCTGGAACTGCTGGGCCCCGGCGGACGGTTCCTGCTGCACGGCTGGGCGGCGGGGGAGCCGACCGAGATCACGACGCGCGATCTGGTCGAGCGTCAGCTCACGGCGACCTGGGCGATCGGGCAGAATATGATCCCCGCCGGCGGCCCGAGCGAACTGGCGGCTCGCGCACTGGACGAGGCGGCGGCAGGCCGTCTCGTCCCGTTGATCACTCGTTTCCCGCTCCAGCGGGCCGCTGACGCGCACGCCGCCCTGGAAGCCCGCGAGACCGAGGGCAAAGTGGTCCTGACGGTATGACACCCATGCTATGACGCCGTATGAGCGGCTACTCGGGCCGCGACGCTCCGGGCGTCAGGTGCGCGGTGAACCAGTCCCGGGCGAGGTCGGCGACCTTCTCCAATGCCCCTGGTTCCTCGAAGAGGTGCGTGGCGCCCGGTACGACTTCGAGGCGGTTCTCGCAGCGCAGCTCCGCCTGGGCCTGCCGGTTGAGGTCGAGCACCAGGGTGTCGCGGCCGCCGACGATGAGCAGCGTGGGTGCTCGTACGTCGCCGAGTCGCGGCCGGGCGAGGTCGGGCCGGCCGCCGCGCGAGACGACGGCGCCGACGTCCGTTCCCCCGCCCTCTTCCCCGCCCGTCCTGGCGGAAGCACCGGCGGACGCGGCGGCCCGCAGCGCTGCCGCGGCTCCCGTGCTCGCCCCGAAGTAACCGATCGGGACGGACGTGCGGCGGCGCAGCCAGCGGGTGGCGTCCCCGAGTCTCCCGGCCAGGGTTTCGATGTCGAAGACGTTCGCCCGGTGGGCTTCCTCCGCGGGCGTGAGCAGGTCGAAGAGCAGCGTGCCCAGACCCGCACGGTTCAGGGCCGCGGCCACCGACCGGTTGCGCGGGCTGCGGCGGCTGCTGCCGGAGCCGTGGGCGAACATCACGACCGCCGTGGCGCCCTTGGGCATGGTGAGATCCCCGGCGAGCCGGACACCGCCGGCGTCCACCTCGACGGCCTCCTCGACGCCTTCCGCGTCGTTCTCCTCGGCCTCCCGCGCGGCGGGTTCCCGCGCAGCCATCTGCCCCAGCAGTGCGATGACTTCCTCGTCGGAGGTCTGCGCGAAGTCGTCGTACCACTCGCCGACCGCGCGGAACATTTGCGGAACGGACAGGCACACGACCTCGTCCACCTCGCTGCTCAGCCGGGCGACCGCGTCCGGCGCTGCCACCGGAACGGCAAGCACCACGCGAGCCGCACCCTGCGCCCGTACGACCTGGCACGCGGCCGCCGCCGTGGCCCCGGTCGCGATGCCGTCGTCGACCACGACGACGGTCCGCCCCTCAAGCGCCAGCCGCGGCCGGTCACCGCGGAACCGCCGCGCCCGCCGTTCCAGCTCCGCCTTCTCGGTACGCTCGACCGCCGCGACGTCGTCGGGCCCGACCCCTGTACGGCGGACGATGTCGTCGCTGATGACGCGTGCCCCGCCCTCGCCGATGGCGCCGAACCCCAGCTCACGGTGGTACGGGACGCCTAGTTTGCGTACGACGATCACATCGAGGGGAGCGCCGAGCGCCCGCGCCACTTCGAAGGCGACCGGGACACCGCCCCTGGGCAGGCCGAGCACGACGGGCTTTTCGCCCTCCAGGTGCCGCAGAGCCAGCGCAAGCCGCCGCCCCGCGTCGGCGCGATCGGTGAACAGCACAGTGGTTCACCCCCAAACCAGGGGAGACAGAAACCACGTCCGCACCCTCTTCGAAACAACCCCATTTGGCACTGTTTGGCAAGTTGGCGGACGTACGCCGGCCGGCGTAGTCGTGTACGGCGGCCGGGTGCGGCCGTGACACCTCGGTCTTGAGCCGCAGCGGTTGCGGTTGTCGCTTCCCGGAGCCAGGATGTCCTTGACCCAATGGTGACTATCGCTCACTCTTCGTGTTCGGGGGTCGTTGCTGCAACGAGGTGAAGCATGTGAGCCTCGCGGTAAGGAGCCACGGCCATGACACTTCCCAGCGGCCGGTATTACGCGGTCGAACTGCACGTATCGGCGGAGCGCGTCTCGCAGATCCGGCGCATCGTTGCCGCTCACCTGCGGCACTGGAATCTCGAGCTGCACATCCAGCCTGTGTGCAGGGGTGTCGAGGAACTGCTGACCAATGTCCACCGGCATGTCGGCGACGACAACTGGTGCGTGGTCGAACTGCGCTGGACCGGAAGGCACCTGACGGCTTCGGTGGCCGACAACGGCCCCCCGATGCCACGCCTGGCCTCCGCCGGTGGAGGCGGCCTCGCCGTTGTTGCCCGGCTGTGCGACAGCTGGGGAACCTGCGGCACCGCTGACGGCAAGGTCGTGTGGTTCACGCGACGCGTGGAGGACGCGCGCAACAGTCCGCTGATGCCGCGCCCGCCCGTTCCGGGCGTGGGCGACGCCAAGGGCCGACCGGCCCCGGCTCCGGCACCCGTCGCAGCTCCGTCCCCCGCCCCTGCCCCTCTCCCGGCCCCGGTCCCCGTACCCGCGTAGCCGGAGCCGGAGCAGGACCCGGAGTCGGGGAAGCGCGAGACCGGGCTGCGCTCCACGCCGGAGCGCAGCCCGGCCTCCGCCCGTCGTGCCACCCCGCTCAAGGTCATCGGCGCGGGGTACTGACGCCCCGCCCGCGCACAGGACTAGGTTGTGCGCCATGAGCAATCTCGAGCGCCAGGCCGTGCCCTCCGTCTGCGGCGGCCGAGGCTTCGTCGTAGCGGAGCCGGTACGTGAACTCCTGACCGCCCGCAAGGTCCAGCTCGGCGAGTCCACCCAGGTACGCAGGCTGCTGCCGAACCTGGGCCGCCGCATGATCGGCGCATGGTGTTTCGTCGACCACTACGGCCCGGACGGCATCGCCGACGAGCCCGGCATGCAGGTCCCGCCGCACCCCCACTT
Organism: Streptomyces sp. ISL-96; assembly: GCF_018614035.1. GTDB lineage: Bacteria > Actinomycetota > Actinomycetes > Streptomycetales > Streptomycetaceae > Streptomyces. Next base: position 52,828 of record NZ_JAGGPA010000022.1, on the reverse strand, counting down.
CGGGCTGCAGACGGTCAGCTGGCTGCACGACGGTGAAGTCCTGCACCGCGACAGCCTGGGCAGCCTCCAGACGATCCGGCCGCGCGAACTGGGCCTGATGACCTCCGGCCGGGCGATCAGCCACTCCGAGGAAAGCCCGGAACCGCACGGGCGCTTGCTGCACGGTGCTCAGCTGTGGGTCGCGCTGCCAGAGGGCCACCGCGACATCGAGCCGCACTTCCAGCACCACGCGGACCTCCCGGCCGTCACGGCGCCCGGCCTCACCGCCACCGTCATCCTCGGCTCACTCGACGGCGCCGCGTCGCCAGGTGCGACGTACACGCCGATTGTCGGCGCCGACCTGGCGCTCGCACGAGGCACCGAGACCCGGCTCCCGCTGGACCCCGACTTCGAGTACGCCGTCCTCTCCATGTCCGGCGAGGCGCACGTCGACGGCGTGCCCGTACTCCCCGGCTCGATGCTCTACCTGGGCTGCGGCCGCACCGAACTGCCCCTGCGCGCCGAGTCCGACGCCGGCTTGATGCTCCTCGGCGGCGAGCCCTTCGAGGAGGAGCTGGTCATGTGGTGGAACTTCGTGGGCCGCTCCCAGGAGGAAATCGAGGTGGCCCGCAAGGACTGGATGGAGGGCACCCGCTTCGGCGAGGTCCACGGCTACGCCGGCGCCCGCCTCCCCGCCCCCGAACTCCCGCCGGTGCCCCTGAAACCGCGCGGACGAGTACGTTGACCTAGGGTTATGGGAATTGGTCTCTTGGTCGCGAGGCGGAGGTTTCGTGCCCCGTGGCCTGTCATGCCGGGGGGCACTCGGGGTCTCGGAGTGATCGCCTGAGACGCAGGGCGGGAGTCGCAGGTGTTGGCACCCGTGACCAGGTCTCATCAGACTCTTGCTGACCCTTTGCTGACCTTACTGACGAGTAATCAGGTTGTGGGTTTCGTCGGGGGGGCGGATGTGGGCTCGAGTACTTGAGGGGGCGGCGCGCCGCCTGCAACTCAAGCGCAACGGCCGCGACGCGGAGTTCTTCGGCGGGCCGGGCCCGACAGCCCGTCAGGGTAACCCCGGTCAGTCAGGCGGCGGGACGAGATCACCGCGCAGCCGCCGGGCGCGCAGCACCAGCTCCATTTCGAAGCGGCGGTCCGGGTCGTCCATGTCCTCGCCCCACAACTCACGGAGCTGTCTCAGCCGGTAGCGCACGGTCTGCGGGTGGACTCCGAGCCGGTCGGCCACCTCCGGCGCGCCACCCCGCGTTTCCAGCCAGGCCAGCAGGGTCTCGGCGAGACGGTGGGCGTGCGCGGGGCCGCCGGTCTCGCCCAGGTGGGCCAGCCGCCGCCGCGCCAGATCGTCGATCAACTCCCCTGAGGGCAGCAGCACCAGGGCTTCGACGTGCTCGCCGCAGTGCAGGAGCCGCCCTTGCGGCAGCAAGCCCTGCTCGATCATCCCGACGGCGGCCTCGGCCCAGCGCAGCGACGTTGCGGCCTCCGCCAGGGGAACCGACGGGCCGATCGCGCCGGACCAATTGGCCGTCGCCCGGTGCAGCAACTCCGCGCGCCCGGGGGCGTCCGGGTCCGGCACCACCATGCGCGGCTGCTCGCCCTCCATATCGAGCAGCACCTCGTCGCCCACGGCGGGGGCGACGGCCTCCTGGGCGGGGCGGAGCAGCACGGCCACCGCCACCCTTTCGGGCAGTTTCCAGCCGACGCCGGCCGCGCGGTCGGCGAGGAGGGCGGACGGATCCGTGCGGTGCTCGGCGAGCAGGAGCTCGACGAGTTGTCGTTGCAGGCGCAGCCGCTCCCCGGCCTGGCGGGCGACAGCCTCGGCGTAGCCGCGTACCGACTGAGCCACCATGACGTCGAGGTACTCGAACGCGGACTCGGCGAGTTCGTACATTGCTGCGGGCGGGATGTCGACCTGCTGGCCGATCTCCGCCATACGCCGCCAGGAAAGGCGCACGCCCAGCCGGTAGATCCCCTGCAAGGAGTCCAGGCTGCGCCCCTGCGTGACTTCGCCGCGCCCGAAGTCCTGGAACATTTCGGGAAGGACGCGCGGCCGGTCCGATCCCGTGGTCATCTGCTCCACGAAGAGCTCCAGCGCGTTCCGGATCGCAACCAGGGCCTTCGGTTCTCCGGACTCGTCGGCGATGAACGCCAGACCCGGATATTCCCGTCGGATCGCGGCGAGGATGTCCTGTGCAAGCTCGGGGACCTGTTCCAGGGCGCGGTCGGCGAAACGCTGGATCCGTTCTCGTGGCACGTCGTGCCACGCTGACGACGCTTCCACAGCACCGCTCCTGGATGTCCGTCCGCATGCCGCTCGATCAGCCGGCCTGGTCTTTACAACCTAGCCCGCGCTGGGGCTCGGCGTGCTGGACGTCCCGTTGGCGGGAGGGTCGGGGAACGTGACGAGCGGCACATTCTGCTGCTCGGGTGTGGCGTTGAGAGCGGCGACGATTCCGAAGGCGGCGCCTGTGGCCAGGACGGCGGAGGCAACGCAGGTCAGGAAGGCGGCGAGAAGTCTGGGCATGAGAGTGATCGGCCTCTCTGTCGATGAGGTTGTCACCCAGCGCGCCGGCCCGGTCCGGCGCGGTCAGTATGCGAGTCGCATTGACAGGTGGTCAAGCGCCGCCTAATTTCGCCGGTCACAGCGCTGTTACTCCCGGGTACGCCACTCCTCGGCCCGGACAGGCTGGAAACCGTGCGTGCGACCCCTTCCCGCACAGTCCACGAATGCCCCGCACATTCCGCCCGCATTGGAGTACCCGTATGCGCCATTCAACGTCGCGTTTGTCCCTGATTCTGCTGGGTCTTGGTGTCTTTCTGCTGGTACTCACCCAGCTGCTCGTCTGGTACGTGGAGCCGCGTGCCAAGCGCACACCGACCGACGTGAACTCCACGACGGTCTTCAGCGGTGAGGGCAGCTATTTCGACACCGGATCCGTCTCCACGGTCGAGGGCCAGACCATAACGATCACCCGCCGGGTGCTGGGCGACGTCGCCGGCAGCGAGCGCAGCGGAAACGCGATCTGGGACGTGTCGACACAGATCGACACCCCGAAGACGCTGCCGCTGGCAGACCCGCGGAGATCCCTCCAGTGGACCACGGAACGCTGGGTCACCGACCGCCGGACCAACCTGCCGGTGCGCTGCTGCGAGGAGAAGCCCAGGTTCGAGGGCGAGGCCTACCTGAAGTTCCCGTTCGACGTCGAGAAGCGCGAGTACACCTGGTGGGACAGCACCCTGGGTGCCGCCGTGCCGCTGAAGTTCAAGGGCACCACCACGATCCGCGGCCACCGCGGCTACCTCTTCGCCGGCACCGTAGCGGCCACTGCCACCGGCACCCGTCAGGTGCCCGGCGCGCTGGTGGGCCGCCGACAGGGCCAGGTGCTCGCCGAGGAGTGGTACTCCAACGCGGGGATCGAGCTGACGGTGGACCAGCGCACGGGCCGGATCATGAACGCGGTGATCGCGCCGACCAAGACGCTGCGGGCCCCGGGCTCGAAGAAGGACGCGGTCACCCTGCTGTCCAGTAAGCGGCTTGAGTTCACCGACGCGACCCGGCGCGAGCAGGTGACGCTGGCCTCCGACGACGGCAGTCGGCTGAAGCTGCTCGGCGAGACCGTGCCGGTGGTGGGCGGGATCGCAGGCGGCCTGCTTGCGGCCGCCGGCGTCGTGATGCTGATCCGTGGCCGCCGTCAGACGGAACACTCAGATAAGTGATAAAAGCTGGCCGCCGATCAGACCAAACTTGTCACCCGCGTGCGTAGTGGAACGAATCACTCGAACGAACACTTGGGTTACCCCGCAGTAGAAACAAATCATTCCGGTTTGAGCCGACTCCCACTCCCAGGAGTCCGCCACCGGCCCGGTACTCGCTCACCCATCGAGCGCACCCGGTCGGCACCGTCGCCGCAATAACGGCAGTACCCGCACTCCGCACCAGCCCAGCGCTTCACCCCCGGAAGCCCGGCAATCCCTCACCCGCCTCTCCCCGCAGCCCGCCGAGTCGGAGCACCTCTATGCCCCAGCACGCGTCCGCTCTGGCCTCCGGCCAGGAGGACTCCCCCGCTCAAGCGCGCCCCGGCGGCCGAGTCACCGACTCGCTCGCCTTCGACCCCCACATCGCACCCGTCGCGGAACCTCTGCCGCGCCGGATCACCTTCCTCGCCCGACGCGACCTGGGCAACCAGGCCGCCGGCGGCTCGGAACTGCTCATCGACCGGATAGCCGGCGGTCTGACCGCCGACGGCCACGAGGTCACGCTCGTGTGTGGCGGCCCGGCCGCCGAACGCGACTACCGAGTGGTCTCCGCAGGCGGCGACGCGGGACACTTCCTGCGCGCCAGGAAGACCTTCGCCCGTGAGGTCGGCGAGTGCGACCTGCTGGTCGAGGTGTGCAACGGCATGCCGTACCTGGCGCCGCTGTGGCACCGCGGACCGACGTTGTGCCTGGTCAACCATGTGCACACCGACCTTTGGCAGATGCGTTATCCGGGCCCGGCGGCCCGGCTCGGCCGCAGGCTGGAGCACTGGGCGCTGGCAGGCACTCACCGCGACAACCTGATGGTGGCCGTCTCCGAGTCGACCGCCTCCGAGCTGCGCGGCATCGGCGTGGCCGCGGACCGCATCCGGATCGTCAACAACGGCGTCGAAGACCCCGGCCCGCTGCTGCCCGAAGCGAAGGAACCGCTGTTCCTGGCCGTCGGCCGGCTGGTCGAGTACAAGCGCATCGATCTGCTCCTGCGGCTGTGGGAGCGGGTCCGTCCGGTCACCGGCGGTCGGCTCGTCATCGTCGGTGACGGCCCCGAACGCGAGCGGCTGGAAGCCATGGCCGGCCCCGGTGTGACATTCGCCGGCCGGGTGTCGGAGGACGAGAAGCACCGGCTGATGTGCGAGGCGTGGCTGCTCTTGCACCCCTCCCTCGTCGAGGGCTGGGGGCTGGTCGTCACCGAGGCAGCCGCCCGGGCCACCCCCGCGGTCGGTTTCGACATACCGGGCCTGTGCGACTCCATCGAGGACGGGAAGACCGGGGTACTGGCCCGGGGCGAGAGTTCCTTCGCCGCCGCGTGGTGCGCGCTGTCCCTCAGTGCCCACCGGCGCGCAGCCATGGGACGTGCCGCCGCGCGTCGCGCCAAGCGCTTCCGCTGGAGATCCACGGTCCGTCAGTTCCAGGCTGTCGCCGCAGAAGCCGCTGCGCTCGCCTCCGCCCCGGGACGCGGGAGGTGAGCGGCCATTCCTGAGGTCACCGAAAGCGCGTACAAGGATCCGTCGCTGCGGCGATCGGCCACCCTCTTCCGGGCGTTCATGCGCGAACAGAGCGACCCCGAGCGGTGCTACACCCTGCTCGCCCGTGACTCGGTCGCGCAAGTGGCACGTCACATCGACCTGCCCGGCAAGATCGTCGTCGACATCGGCGGCGGCAGCGGCCACTTCACCGAGGAGTTCCGCCGCCGCGGCGCGCGGAGCTACCTGTTCGAACCCGACCTGCGGGAGCTGAGCGCCCGCGGCACGGTGACCGAGGACGCGGTGCTCGCCGACGGATACCTGCTGCCGCTCGTCGACGGCGCGGCGGACGTGTGCTTCTCGTCCAATGTGCTGGAGCACGTGGCGGACCCGCAGACCTTCATCAGCGAGATGGTGCGGGTCACCAGCCCCGGCGGACTGATCTATCTGTCGTTCACCAACTGGCTCTCCCCCTGGGGAGGTCACGAGACAGCGCCGTGGCACTACCTCGGGGCCGGCCGGGCCCGCGATCGCTACGAACGGCGCACCGGTCGCGAGGCCAAGCACACCCTCGGCGAAAACCTGTTTCCCGTCCACATCGGTCCCACCCTGCGGCACGTCCGCGGCCGTGACGACGTGCAGGTCGTCACGGCGCGGTCCCGTTACTGGCCATTCTTCGCGAGCACGATCACCCGGGTGCCGGGACTCCGCGAGATCGCCACCTGGAATCTGCTGCTGATTCTCAGGCGAAGCCCATGAGCAAGCGAAGCGAGGAACGGTCATGACCACTACGGTCCAGGCGCCCACCCGGGCGCCGCAGCCCGGCCCGACGCCGTCCGAGGCGTCCCGGGCGCCGCGGGGACGACGCCTGCTGTTCGGCTTCTGGGCCGTCGTGCTGGTGTGCTTCCTCGCGGTGTCACCGGGGAAGATGACGTTCGAGACCAAGCTCGGTGTCGCCCTCGACCCCTGGCGCTTCCTCGGCGACCTCGGTTCGCTGTGGAACGGCAACATGGGCCTCGGCGGCATAGCCAACCAGTACATCGGCTACGCCTTCCCCGCGCTCCCCTACTACGCGCTCACGGACCTGCTCCAGGTGCCGGTGTGGCTGGCCGAGCGGCTCTGGCTGTCGATCATCGTGACAGCCGCCTTCTGGGGTGCGCTCAGGCTCGCCGAACGGCTGCGCGTGGGCACGCCCGCGACCCGGTTGCTCGGTGCGGTGGTGTACGCGCTGTGGCCCACCTTCACCATCGTCATCGGCTCGACCTCCGCCGCGGCGCTGCCCGGTGCCCTGCTGCCCTGGGTGCTGCTGCCGCTGACCTCCGCGGCGCTGAGCCCCCGTACGGCCGCCGCGCGTTCGGCCATGCTGATCCCCTTCATGGGGGGTGTGAACGCCGCCTCGACGCTGGCCTCGCTGCTCCCCGTGGGTCTGTACCTGCTCAGCCGCCCGGCCGGCCGGCGCCGGCGCGCCCTGCTGGGCTGGTGGATACCGGGCGTCGTGCTGGCCACCGTGTGGTGGGTGGTGCCGCTGCTCCTGTTCGCCATCCACGGCGAGAACTTCATGCCGTACGTCGAGCAGGCCGACACCACCACCGCCACCATGTCCGCGACCGAGCTGCTGCGCGGCGCCGGCAACTGGGTGGCGTATCTCCACTTCGGTGAGGCGTGGTTGCCCGCCGGCTGGACCGTCGCGGCCTCCGCCATCACCGTCCTCGGTTCGGCGTTCGCCGCGGCCCTGGGACTGGCGGGCCTGGCCCGCCGGGACCTCCCGGAGCGCCGCTGGCTGCTGCTGACCGTCATGGGCGTCGTCCTGATCACGCTGGCGGGGTACGGCGGCGCCTTCGGCGGTCCGTTCCACGGTGTCGTGCAGGACTGGCTGAACGGGTCGCTGAAGCCCTTCCGCAACATCTACAAGTTCCAGCCGGGACTGGCCCTCGCGCTCGCCCTCGGACTGGCCCACCTGACGGCTGTGCTCTCCGTGAGCAGAAGTCCTCGCGCACTTCCCGGTCGCCGCTGGGCGCCCGCGGTGGCGGCAGTGCTGGTACTGCCCGGCCTGGCCCTGCCGTACCTCAACGGCTCGATCCTGCAGCCCGGCGCCTTCACCAAGCTGCCCACCCACTGGGAGAAGGCAGCCGGCTGGCTCAAGGACAACGCCCCGAACAGCCGGGCCATGGTCGTACCGGCGACGGCGCACGGCATCTACACCTGGGGTTCCCCCATCGACCAGCCGTTTGACGTGCTGGCCGAAACGCCCTGGGCACAGCGTGACTTCGTCCCCTTCGGTACACCCGGCTCACGCCGTGCGACGGACGCCGTCGAGCAGGCGCTGCTGTCCGGCACCGAGGTCCCGGGCCTTCAGGCGTACCTGGCACGGGCCGGCATGCACGAAGTGGTCGTGCGTAACGACCTCGACCCCGACCAGATCGGATATGTACCGCCGCAGACGGTGAAACGGACCCTGGAATCCTCCGGCTACAGGAAGGTCGCCGGGTTCGGCCCGCTCGTGACCGGCGGGCGCATCGCCGCCGACACCCCGCTCCAGGTGCAGGGGCTGTATCCGCGGCTCCAGTCCGTGGAGATCTATCAGCCCCAGGACCGCGACAGGCGTCCCGGCAGGGTCGGTGTGTCGGCCGCGGCCGACACGGCCGTGGTCAGTGGCGGACCCGAGGCGCTGCTCCAGCTGTCGGCCGATCCCTCGATGGCCGACCGGCCGGCCGTGCTGGCCGGGGACAGTTTGCCCAAGGGCGTCACCGCACCGGTGAAGGCCGTCGCGGACGGGCTGCGCCGAGCCGACACCCGGTTCGGACTGGTCAACAACAACACCTCGTACACGTACACCCCGGATGAGCGCAATCACTCCGGCAGCCTCCAGAACCCGGGCGAGAAGCCCAGGCAGATCCTGCCGTCGGAGGGCACCGGTCACCAGACGACGGCCCACCTGCGCGGTGCGACGTCCGTGACGGCCTCCAGCAGCGGTAACTGGCTGTTCCACCTGCCGCAGTACGACCCGGTGAACGCCTTCGACGGCAACCCGGACACCGCGTGGGCCGAGGGGAGCCCGGGCAAGCCGGCCGGTCAGTGGCTCAAGGTGGACTTCTCCGGGCCGACCGACGTCCCGGCCTCCATCCAGCTGACGCCCCTGCCGGGCGACAGCATGCGCGCCGCGCCCACGCGGGTGCGGATCGAGACCGACCGCGGTTCGGCCGACAGCCCGCTCCAGACGAACGGCCTGCCGCAGACCGTCGAGGCGCCCGCCGGCGAGGCCTCCTGGATGAAGATCACCGTCCTTGCCGCGCAGCAGGCGCGGCCGGGCCTGACCGGGGCCGGCTTCTCCGAGGTGTCGATCCCGGACGTGCAGGTGACGCGCATGCTGGCGCTGCCCGCCGACGCGAAGCGCACCGACGCGGCGGCGACCGTGTACTCCCTGCACCGCGGCACCGACGCGGGCGGCTTGTCGCCCGTATCGGCCGAGGTGGGACTGCACCGGCAGTTCAGCACCCGGGAAGCGGGCGAGTACAAGGTGTCGGCGCGAGCCGTCGCCGTGCCCGGAGGCCCGTTGGACGAACTGCTGGACCGTTCGGCCCCGGGTTCGAAGAACCGGCTGACGGCCTCCGCGGACTCCACCAGCCGCAACGGCATGTCGCTCAGCGCCCGCAACCTGGTCGACGGTGATCTGACGACCGCCTGGATCGCGGGCGACCGGCCGGTCGTCCACCTGAGCTGGCCCAAGAAGGAGAAGGTCGACGAGATCGTCCTGGCGCCGGCGGGCGGGGTGTCCACCCGGCCCGAGCAGGTGCTGATCAGCTCGCCGCACGGCGCCGCGACAGCTGATGTGGACGAGAACGGGCGGGTGCGCTTCCCGGAGATCGAGACGAACCGGCTCGACATCACCGTCAGCAGGGTCGCCCCGCTCACCGTCCACAATCCGGTGGCGGACGCGCAGTTGCAGCTGCCGGTCGGGCTCAGTGAGGTCCACGTACCCGCGCTGGCCGACCTGCGGGTGCCGCCTCCGAAGCCGTCCGCGCGCTTCTCGCTGCCGTGCGGTGAGGGCCCGGACCTTGCCGTCGGCGGTGTCCTGCACAAGACGAAGGCATCCGGAGCGGTACGGGACCTCACCGAGCGGCGTCCCGTCACCGTCGCACTCTGCGCAGGAGACGAAAAGGACGGCACCCTGAACCTTCCGGCCGGAAAACACGAGGTGGAGGCGGGTGATGCGGGTCCGCTGGCGATCACCGACGTCACGCTGACCCGGGGCACCCCGCAGAAGATCGCGGGAGCGGCGGAACGCGAGGCCGTCGTCACCCAGTGGACCGACGACAGGCGGACCGTGTCGGTGTCGGCCGGCTCCGGCGAGGCCACGTACCTGCAGACCTACGAGAACGCCAACGACGGCTGGAAGGCCACCCTGGACGGTACGGAGCTGGAGTCGGTGCGGCTCGACGGCTGGCAGCAGGCCTGGGTGGTCCCGGCCGGGGCGTCCGGCACCGTGAACCTGGAGTTCGAGCCCTCCGGGCCGTACCGGGCCGCCCTGATCGGCGGTGTGCTCGCGCTCGCCGCGCTGGCCGCACTGGCCTTCGTGGGCCGCAGGCGCAACGCCGGCGCCGCCGACGAGGAGCTGCCTGAACCGGCGGCACCCAGGATGCTGCTCGGGACGCTGGCGCTGACCGCCGTCGTCGCGGTGGCGGCGGGTCCGCTGGCCCTGGTGGTGCCCGTACTCGCCGTGGCGGCCCGGTTCCGGCCGGCCGTCCTGGTGCCGACCGCCGCGGTGGCGATGGCCGCAGCGGGCATCGTCGCGGCCGCCGGCGCCGGGGAGCCGGCCGCCGACGGACAAGGCGCGTTCAGCGCCTTCGCCCAGGTACTGGCACTGGTGGCCCTGTCCGCCGCCTTGGTGACGGCGGTAAGCCCGGCGACCGCCGGTCGGAAAAGCGACGGCGGCGGCGACGCGCCGGAAAGCGACGGCGACGGCGGCGCACCGGAAAGAGACGGCGGCGCGCCCGTAACCGGACCGGTGGTCACGGCCCGGCAGGGAAGCACGAGCGCCGGGGACCGGACTGAGCCGCTCCCTCGGCATCCAGGACGCGGTGACCCGTCATGACCTCGTCGTGGACCGCCGCCGGGAGGGGGGCCTCAACCTCTCCCGGCGGGGTCCGGATTCCCTTTCCGGCCACCGATGAGGTGTCGCGGCACTGCGTCAGTGACGACGAGCCGGAGACCGTACACATCGAAGTCCATCTGCCCGGACGGCTGGACCCGGCACGGTTGCGGACCGCGTTCCGGCGGGCATTGCTGATGCACCCCCGGGTGCTGATGCGGGAAGTGCCCGGCCGCCGGCACCGGCAGTCCTTCGTCTGGGAGCTGACCGGCGAACCGGACAGTGACCCGGTGAGCTTCGCGCGGCCGGGACCCGACGCGTTGGGCCGCGCCCGCGCGCGGGCCCTGACGGAATGCCCATCACTGGCCCTGTCGCCGCCGATGCGCCTGGAAGTCATCGAGGTGGACGGGGGAACGGCCGCCGGTGAGCTGCCGGAGGCGGGCGTGCCGGGGGCGACCCGGAGCGTGCTGCTGCTGACGATGCATCACACGGCCCTCGACGCAGGGTCCGGGCTGCGGGTGCTCGCCACGACCGCGGAGCAGTACGGCGGCTCGGCCGCTCTCCCCGTCGCCGGGCCGGTTCGGCCGGACCCCTCGAGGCCGGCCGCGACCGGCGGCACGGGCCGCGTGGTGTGCGCGCGGCCTGTGCGAATCGCGCCGGACTCCCGCCCCGAGCCGGTGCGCACCCGCGCCGCGGGCAACGGCATGCTGCAGGCGGAACTGCCCGTTCCGCCGCGTGTGGGTCGGTCCGGCGGGCTCGCGCCGTGGACCGTCAACGACCAACTGCTGGTCGCTGCGTCTCTGATGGTGGGCCGCTGGAACGTCTCGCAGGGCCGGCCGGCCGGTCCAGTGCGGATCACCATGCCCGTCGACGACCGTCCGCGCGGCAGAGAGATGCCGATGGGGAACGGAACCCGGCTCCTCGAGGTGGCCATGACCTCCGAGGACCCGCGCGACCCGGACCTGCTGCTCGGTGAGCGGCCGGATCCGGCGGCCGTGGCCCGGTTGCTACGCACCACCGCTCGGCGTACTCGCGCGCTCAAGTCGGTCCACGGTGCGCCGCTGGGGCCAGGGACGAGCCTGTTGACCGCGCCGTTTCTGCCGGTCGGGATCCGGGGCACGCTCACCCGTGGCGCGCGGCGAGCGGCGGCGCCCTGGACATCGACGTTGCTGGTCACCAATATCGGGCGCATTCCGTACGCGCTGGACTTCGGCGAAGCAGGCCGGGCGAACGCCGTGTGGTTCTCCGCACCGGCGCGGATGCCGCGCGGGCTGAGCGTGGCGGCGGCTTCCACCGGCGGGCGACTGCATGTGACGCTGCGCTGGTCGCGGGCGCTGCTCGGTGACGCGTCGGGCGCGTACCTGACCGGCTTGTTCGAGCAGGCGCTTTCGGCAACGTCACAGGTCACCCGGCCTGGATCGAACGCTGGGGGTTCTGGTCCGGAAGCCGACGTACCGGAGGCGGATGCCACCACTCCGGACGCCACCACTCCGGACGCCACGACTCCGCACGCAGAGGCGCCCGGAGCTCCGGGGAAGGCCCGCCGACCCGGCGGGCCGCACGACCGCAACGCGCGGTGTCCGGACCCGACACCGGGTGGAGCCCGCTCCGTCCGGCAGAACCATGCGAGGCCGTCATGACCCGCTCACCCCACTGCTCCGCCGCGATGAAATCGCCGGAGGCGGCGATACCTTCGCCGGCCAGGCCCGTTCCCGGGCTGCAGGATTTCTACGAGGACCCCACCGTCCCCGTCGCCTCCGGCGAGGCCCGTAGTCTGCGCCAGGCCCGGATGTTGGCCGATGCGCTCGGGCCCGCCGGGCCCGGCCGCCCGGCTGCGACCGTGCTCGACGTGGGCTGCGGCGACGGCTCGGCGGCCGCGACCGCCGCCCGCGAACTGAACGGGCACCACATCGTGGGAGTCGACTGGTCGCAGGGCGCGCTGCGCCGGGCGGCGCCGCGCCTGAGCCATGTCGTCCGCGGCGAGTTGACCGGCGGTGGGCTGCCGTTCGCCTCCGGCAGCGCCGACGCCGTGCTCTTCAGCGAGGTCGTCGAGCACCTCGTCGACCCCGACAGCGCACTCGACGAACTGCACCGGGTGCTGCGCCCCGGGGGACATCTGATGCTCTCCACGCCCAACCTCGCCGCCTGGTACAACCGCGGGCTGCTGCTCGCCGGAGTCCAGCCGGTGTTCTCCGAGGTGAGTCTGCGCCACATCCACGGCAGGCCGGGCAGCCAGGTGGTCGGCCATCTGCGCCTGTACACGGCACGCGCGCTGCGTGAGTTCGTGGCGGCGTGCGGGTTCGAGGTGGTGACGGTCGCCGGTGCGCCGTTCCACGGCGTGCCGCGCCCGCTCCGCCCGCTGGACCGCTTGGCCTGCCGGCTGCCGTCCCTCGCCTCCATCCTCCTGGTGCACGCGAGGAAGGTGTAGTCCGTGGTGTGGGGAGTGGTTGCCGCACTGGCGGCGAACGTCCTGTACAGCACCGGCTTCGTCCTGGAGAAGCGGGCTCTGGCCGGCATGCCGCCGCTGAGTGCCGCACAGCCGGGCCGGGCCCTGCTCCTGCTGGCCGGCAGGCCCTTGTGGATCTGCGGGGCGACGGTGCTCGCCCTGGGGTTCGCCGCCCAACTGGCCGTCTACCGCACACTGCCGATCGCCGCCGCCCAGGGTCTGTTCCTGTCCGGGCTGGTCCTCCTGCTGGTGCTCTCGTCGGTGGTGCTCGGTGAGCGCCCCTCCGGCCGTGAGCGGCGCGCGGTCGCCGTCATCGGGCTGGCACTGGTCATGGTGGTGTCCTCGCTGTACGGGAGCAGCGAGGAGATCAGCCACAGCGCGCCCGCGGGCATCCTGCTGGCACTGTGCCTGCCGACACTCGCGGCCGGACTGCTCCTGTACGCGGCCGCGGAACGGCGAGCCCGCCGACGTCACCGGCAGCCGACCACCGGAGTGGCCTACGCGGTGGCGGTCGGTCTGCTGTACGGGGTCAGCTCGCTCGCCATCAAGGGCATCTCCGGGCACCTGGGCACCTGGGACCTTCAAGGCTCCGTACCGGCCCTGCTCGCCTCCCCCTACCCGTACCTTCTGCTGTTGACAGGGAGCAGCGGACTGGTGCTCTCGCAGGCCGCCCTACAGCGCTGCCGGGCGTCACTGATCGTCCCGGTGTGCTCGACGGTGACCTGCGTGTTCACCATCGTCAGCGGCACGATCGCGTTCAGCGAGCCGCTGCCCGCGGACCCGCTGCGGCTGTTATTGCGCATCGGCGGCACCGCGTTGGCCCTTACCGTCCTGCTCACCCTGCCGCGACACGACGCGGCCACCCCCACATCCGAAGGAACCCTGCCATGAAGCCTGACAACCCGCTGCTGAAGATCCTCGCCTGCCCGCTCGACAAGGGTCCGCTGATCCTCGACGAGACCGGGGGAGCTCTCTACAACCCGCGCCTGCACCGCCGCTATCCGATCATCGACGGCATCCCGCAACTGCTCCCTTCCTCCGGCGAGCTGGTCGTCGAGCAGGAACACGACGCACTGCCAGCCGGACTGCCCGACTCCGCCTGAACGCAGAAGTGAGCGTCTGTATCCACACGCAGCGCCCGCGAGGGCGGAAGACAACCCAGAGCCGATCGGGGGTGTGGATCGTTCTGAGTCGATTTGATTGAGGAAGCTACTTTCGATGGCAACGCCCGTGAAGAGAACGGACTTCATGCGCTTCTCGCGCCTACACTCGTACCACAGCGGTCTCGCCAATTAGCTCCGCCTCAATGGTGAATGGAGCCACTGGAGTGCCCAGGCGGCGACCGATGCTGACTCTTTGCTGCCCCCTGGGGACGGTGTAGGACTCTGACCTGCATAAACGCCCGGTGCGCATTATGTGGTTGAACTTTGTGGGCCGTTCCCAGCAGGAAATCTAAGTGGGCCGCAAGGACTGGATGGAGGGCACTCGCTTCGGCGAGGTGAAGGGCTGCGACGGTGACCGCCTCCCCGCCCCCGAACTCCCGCCGGTGCCCCTGAAACCGCGCGGACGAGTACGTTGACCTGGGGTTATGGGAGACGGTCTCTTGGTCGCAGGCGCAGTTTTTTCTAACCGCGGGCGAGTGGCGAGGCCAAGGCCCCCCAGAACGAGCACTGGTGGTCTGCGGCGAAGGCAGTGGACGCCGCGTCGGCTGCGGGATTGAGTGTGAGTACTGTGTGCTCCTTGCCGGTGGGCATCCACGGGGTCTGGTCGCTCACCGAGGGAGCTCCGTAGCGCGCGAACGCGGCCCAGTAGCGCTTCATACGGTTCGCCAGCGTGACCTGCACCGGAGTCAACGGCCTGTCACCCATGGTGAAATCGTGCAGATAGGCCAGTTCGGCACTGTGGGCGTTCGACTCGTCGAGTCCGGGCACCTGAGCCCCGTACAGGGTGGGCGAGTCGGGATCGTCGAACTCGTAGGCGTACGTGGGTACCTGGCCGGCGAAAATCCGGGCCGACCGGTATGTGTGGCAGGCGAACGTCGAATCGGTGAGCACGGCCGAGAACGCGAGGTACGGCGAGGCGTAGTCGGAGAGCGGGTAGCGTTCCAGGACCTGGTCAGCCGCAGCTCCGTAACTCGACTTGATCCGGGCGGTGTACTCCTGGGCGGTCAGATACGGCTGGGTCACCGCGACGAACATCCTCCCCTCGGCCCTGGTGCTGCCGATCAGGACCGGCACCTTGTTCCAGTTCCCGGTCGCGATCGCCCGGGAGGGCTGGACAGGAAGCAGACGGTCGCCGACCGCGGGCCCGGACGTGGGGAGAGCGCGTGCGGCGCCCACGAGATCGGATCCGCGCGCGGCACGCAGGCATGCGGCGATTGCCACTGCATCGTGGCATCCTGCCTGTGCCGCGAAGGCGTGGCCCTCTCTCTGTGCCCGCGCTCGATCGGGCGCTTGCAGCAGCGTGCACGGTCCGCTCTGCAGGATGGCCCGGGCGAACAGGCCAGTCGTACGCGGCGAGGCGAGCATGGCGCACACCGAGCCGCTGCCGGCGGATTGCCCGGAGATGGTGATGTTGGCGGGATTCCCACCGAACGCCGTGATGTTCTCCCGTGTCCATTCGAGTGCCGCGATCTGGTCCATCAGCCCCCAGGACCCCGAGCGCAGCGCGTTGTCGTCGGTCAGCTCGGGCAGGCTCAGGTAACCGAGCTGTCCCAAGCGGTAGTTGATCGTGACGACAATGCTGTTCGTCGATTCGGCCATGGTGCGGCCGCCGAACTGTGTTCCGGTGCCTTGGCTGTACGCTCCGCCGTGCATCCAGAAGACAACCGGAAGCCGCGCCCCAGCACGGGCGTTCCGTGGGCGGTACACATCGAGGTAGAGGCAGTCCTCACTGACCGCCTCAGGGTCGCGGAGGCCGAAGGGCGAGAACTGCAGACATGCGGGCGCCTGGCGAGTGGCGTTGCGGACCTCGTCCCATCGCTCAGGCGCCTCTGGCGGGCGAAAACGCAAGTTCCCCACAGGGGGCGCCGCATAGGGGACACCAAGGAACTCCTGGGCCTGTCCCCGGTTCTGGCCCCGTAGAGCACCCTGACCGATCACGACCAGAGGAGCGGTCCGCGACCCGTCGGACGGGGCCGCGGAGGCCGGAGTCACCGGCACAAGCAGCGCCACGAGAGCCAGTAACCAGGCGGCGCCCGCGGATGGCCGCGCAAGCGAAAGCCTTCTCATTCTTCCTCCTGGACAGCGCTACGGGCGGAGCCCGGAAAGGAGAGTGCTGGTCATGGCGAAGTCGGCGGGTCCGGTGTTCCAGTTGGCGGACATCGGGCTGACGGCGATCTTGTCGGCGCTCACGGCCTCGACGTCCCCGCCCTTGGCCGCCGGCTGCGGGGCGAACTTCACATCCACCTTCCACGTGCCGTCGCCGGAGTCGATGAAGTCAGGCTTCAGGGGCGCCTGCGGGTCCTGGAACGTTGTGGCGACCCCGGCCGCGGTCCCGGTGCCGTCCGCGCCGACGACCGGATGGTTGATGTTCAGGCCGACACCCTTGGGCAGCAGCCGCCCGGACTTCGCGCGGGACTGCAGCTGGTCGATGAGCTTGACCGTGAAGTCGACCGTCGGGCGCATGGCGTTGACGGTGGCGACCGCGTCGGGAACGCCGAAGCCGCCGGTACTCAGCGCGATGGCGGGTACGCCGGACTCGAGGGCGGCGACAGCGCCGCCGACCGTACCGGAGTGATTCGCGAGGCCGGCGAGATTCGGGCCGAAGTTGGTGCCGGAGACCACCAAGTCCGGGGCTCGGTCTTCGAATACCTCGGAGAGGCCGAAGACCACTGAGTCGCCGGGTGTGCCGTCCACGGCCCATACCTTCGGCTCGGGGTGCTTGACCGTGATGGTGGGGCCGCTGAGTATCTTCGTCCCGGTGCCGCTCTGGTTGGTCAGTGGGGCGACGATGGTGACGTCATGTCCGGCAGCGCTCAGGCGCTGGAACGCCGCACGGATGCCAGGGGCGTTGTAGCCGTCGTCATTGGTGAGCAGGATGCGCAGCGGGCCCGTGGGCGCGCTCTGTGGCGCGGCGGTCGCCGGCGCGGTTCCGGCAAGGGCGGGCGTACACAGCAGCAGGGCGGCCAGCGGCAGAACTTGCTTGCGTCTCACGATGTACTCCTTCGAGAAGTGAGGGGGAGGTATGGGACCGGCGGGCGCTCGACCCTCGACGAGTGCCCGCCGGAGTTGAGGGGCCGGGCCGGCGCTCAACGAGGGCGCGGCCCGGGGATCGTTCAGCGCACGCTGCGGATCGGGAGGATCGCCAGCGCACCGAGCAGGGAGAGAGCTCCGCCCACCAGGAACAGCCCCGTGTAGCCGCCCAGGGCGGTGACGACCGCGGAGGCGACGAAGGGGGCGATGATCTGCGGCCCGGCATTGGCGATGTTGAGTACGCCCATGTCACGGGCGGCGTCCTCGGCGCTGGGCAGGACGAGCGTCACCACAGCGGTGTCGACGGCCATGAAGCAGCCGAAGGCCAGGCCGTTGAGCGCGCTGAAGACGAGCATCCCGGTCCAGGTGGGACTGACGACAGGGATCACCGTGACCAGACCGGCGAGTGCCGCCGAGGCGCCGACGAACACCTTGCGCCGGTCCAGGCGGTCCGAAAGCAGGCCGCCGGCCAGCGTGGAGACCGCCATGGCGACCATCGACACCGGGGTGAGGACCGCCATCGCTGCGGCCGGCTGCATACCGTCCGGGAGCGCGATGTGGTCGTCCAGGATGTAAAGCTGGTAACCGATCACGGAGAAGTAGCCGAGCACCATCAGGGCCCGGCCGATGAACGCCCACCGGAAGTCGTGATGGGACAGGGCCGACAGAAACGCGGCGAGCTGTGCGCGCCCGGGCACGGCCGGTGCGGGTGCCGAGCGGGGGACATCGCGGCAGAAGCTCGTCAGCAGGACGGCCGCACCGGCGACCAGCACGCCGAACACGAGATAGCCGGTTCTCAGCTGACCTGAGGTCTGGGAAGCGATGAGTACGCCGACGGTTCCGCCGATCGGGAGTGCCAGTCCCACCAGGGCCGATGCGGTTCCGCGCCGGGACGGGGGTATCCGGTCGGGCACGACAGCGGTGACCGCCGCCTGGTAGACGTTCATGGTCGCCTGGACGAGGCACCACCCGATGCCCACCAGCACCGCCGTCCGGGCGGTACTGAGGAACGCCAGGGCGGCGAGGGAGGCGAGGGCGCCGCCGAGAATCCACGGGTTGCGGCGGCCGGTCCGGTCGGACAGCGCGCCGGCGATCGGATTGAACGCGGTCGCGAAGACCGCGCTGATCCCGCCCACCAGGCCCAGAATGGCGACCTTGTTCGCCGGGTCGATGGCTGCGATCTGCAGAGGCAGCAGCACGGAGCCGACACCCATGTACACGGCCAGCATGGACGCGTTGGCCACCAGGAGCAGCATCATCAGTCCGCGCTGCCGGGGCACCTTTGGCGCCGCGTTTTCGCGCGGTTCGGTCAGTTCGTTCGTGGTCATGACGGCCGCCGATGTGTACACGCCGTACTACGGCTGATGGGGACGGACATGTCGACTCCTCGGGGGAGGGAGCAGAGAGGGGAGGGGCCGCTGTAGCGAGAGGCGCGCGGCGGAAGAAACCTGAACATCGCGGTTACACGTGTTAGTCGCGGTGCTCACTGTTTAGCACTAGCTCCCGGTGCTCCGCTAGGCCTGGCGCCGGGGAACTGAGGGCATGGGGCCCGGCGGGGCGGCCCGCATAGAAACGTGTGTAGGCGGCATCGAACGCGTGGACCAGGAGGTCTTGTCCTCCCGGCCGCTGTGTGGTCACTGCTTTGGCGCGGTTCAGCCTGGCCGAAAAATATATTGCCCTTGTGGCGGGGGTCGGAGCGGCGCAATACTCCGCGGTGCCGCCGCACTACTGCCCGTACCGGAGTCGGCGATGTGAGACCCACTAGCCACGTCCGCGCCATGTGCCGCCCGGCCGTCCGCGCGGATTTTCCCTTGCCATGCTCCCCGCGCTTGAAGCTCGGGTAAGTGACCGCGAAAGGCACCTCGTGCTGAACTCGTCCCCACAGACCGACCCGCCCCCAAGATCCGGCCGGCCTCCTGGGCACCCGGTTCCGGCCGCCCCGCCTCGAGGCGCGCTCGTCACCGGAACGGTGCTCCTGCTGGGAGTTCTGGCGATCGGCCTCATGCTGCGAGCTGGAGGGGCGCCGGCAATTCAGAATCTCGACGATCGCTGGGCTCGGTGGGCGCAGGGCCCACGAAGTGAGGCGGCCACGGACTTCACCGACATCCTCGATCGCCTGGGCGGCCCCTTGGGCCTGATCTTTCCCCTGGTGCTGGTGGGTTGCCTCTGTGTCTACGGCCGGTGGAGGTCGGGACTGTTCGTGTTTGTGGCCTGCGTGGTCGCGAACATGCTCGTCGTCCTGCCACTCAAGTCCCTTGTTGGCCGGCCGAGGCCGCCACACCCTCTGGTCCTGGTCAACGACGGGTCGTACCCCTCTGGCCAGGTGTTCACTGCTGTCGCTCTCGTGATGGTGGTCGCCGTGGTGCTCTTCCGCCCGGACGCACGACGCTGGTGGTGGGCGTTTGGGGGTGTGTACGTCGCCACCATGATGTGGAGCCGCGTTTGGCTGCACGCCCAGTGGCTCAGCGACACGGTCGCCGGAGCTGTGGCGGGCATCGGTACGTGCCTGCTGTTGTGGCGCGCCTTCGCGCCCCTGCTGGAACGCGAGGCGGTGCGTGCCGCCACGAACCGGCTGTGGTAGGTGCGCACTTGGATTTGCATGTCGATATATTGACGGTCGCCATAAATGCGGCATGCTTGTGCTTGGGTTGCTGCCTCCATGACGAGTGAGGAAGGGAAGTTCATGGCTATCTCTGAAGGTCAAGTTCCGCCTGTGGTCGACCTGAGGGCAGGACGGCTGCAGGGCGCCGTCGACCGCGGGGTCGCCGTCTTCAAAGGAGTGCCGTACGCCGCACCCCCCGTCGGAGCTCTCCGATGGCGCCCGGCGCAGCCGCACCCGGGTTGGAGCGGTACGCGGGACGCCACCGTCTGCGGTCCGAGCGCGCCGCAGATGTTCATGGAAGGCGGCGACCCGGTGATGGGTGGTCACGGTTCGCCGCCGTTCGACGACGACTGCCTGACTCTGAATGTCTGGACACCGGCCGCCGACGACGGCCGCCGTCCGGTGCTCGTCTGGATTCATGGGGGAGGCTTCGTGTCGGGCTCGGGGTCCCTGCCCAATTACTCGGGGGAGGCCTTCGCTCGCGACGGTGACCTCGTTGTCGTGAGCATCAACTACCGGCTCGGGCCACTCGGATACCTGTACTTCGATGGCGAGGAGGAGGGCTCCGAGCCCGGGAACTTCTGGCTCACTGACCAAATGGCCGCGCTGCGGTGGGTGCGAGACAACATCGAGCGCTTTGGTGGGGACCCCGCCACGATCACGGTGGCCGGCCAGTCCGGTGGCGCGATGTCAACCGCCGCACTGGCGGGCCACCCCGAATCCCAGGGCTTGTTCCAGCGCGTCATTCTTCAGAGCCCGCCCCTCGGGCTGCATATCCCGACCCCGGCCGAGTATCGGAAGCGAACGGACTCCTTTCTGGAGATCGCTGGCGCCAAGAACGCCACCGATCTCAGAGAGCTGCCCTGGCCGAAGCTGATCGAGGCGGCCGGCGGGCTGTTCGCGCGCACCATGCGATGGGGCTATTGGCCCACCCCATTCCTTCCCGTCCGCGATGGGGTGACGCTGCGCGAGCACCCCGCCGACACCCTGCTCCATGGTGCGGCCGCCGATCTCGACGTGATGATCGGCTGGACCCGGGAAGAGGCCAACTTCGGCTTCGCCCTGGACAAGGGGTACGGCGCGGCGACTCGGGACCAAGTGATCGCCAGGATCGCGGAGACCTTCGGTGAGGACGACGCCGCCGAGGTGTACGACGCCTACGCGCGAACCCGCCCCGGCTCCCGCCCGGTCGATGTGCTGATGGATCTGATTACCGACGAGCTGTTCCGGGTGCCCTGCGTGGAGCTGGCCGAGGCCCGGGCGGGGATGGGGAAGCCGGTGTGGGCGTACCAGTTCGACCTGCCCACGCCGGCGCACGGCGGCAGGCTCGCCGCGGCGCACTGCCTGGAACTGCCCTTCGTTTTCAGCAACTTCGACAGCTGGACGCACGCCCCGTTCCTTGAAGGGCTGGATCCCGCGGTCTGTGACGGGCTGGCCCACAGCATGCACGAGGCGTGGATCGCCTTCGTTCGCACCGGAGACCCCAACCACCAGGACCTGCCGAGCTGGGAGCGATACGACGCGGATTCGCGGCAGACCATGCGCTTCGACTCGGTGGTGACTGCCGTAGGAGATCTGGCCGGTCACTCGCGCCTTATGCACGGCAGGTTGCGCGAGCGACCGTAAAACTGTGCGCGCGGCATCTCGCGCGTACGCCAGCCCATGGACTTAGGCGGTTACACGTGTCATCTTGGGAGTGGTCGCCGCGTGGGGGCGGCGACCACCCCGCATCAACAAGCCGGCCCGCATCCCAAGGGTCGACGCGCCATGAAACGGAACAGGTACCCCATGTCACAGACCCCGGCAGTTCGGCCGCGCATGCTCACCGCCCCCGACGGCACGGTCTTTCGCGACCTGAACGGCAACGGCGTGATGGAGCCTTACGAGAACCCGCGCCTCCCGGTCGCCGAACGCGTAGCAGACCTGCTTCAGCGCATGACGCCGGAGGAGAAGGCGGGCCTGCTCTTCCAGACCATGGTGACCATCAACGCCGACGGGACACTGGTGGAGCCGGAACCCGGCGCTCCAGTCGACGACCCCATGCGTGCGTCCACCTCCGCCATGGTGACCGGCAAGCTCATGAACCACTTCAACCTGTTCGGCGCGGCAGCCCCGAGGCGGATGGCCGAGTGGAACAACCGGCTTCAGGACCTGGCCGCGACGACACGCCTGGGCATTCCGGTGACGATCTCCACCGATCCCCGCAACGGCTTCGTGGACAACCCGGCCGCCAGTGTGCACACCGAAGGCTTCTCGCTGTGGCCGGAACCTCCGGGCCTCGCCGCAATCGGTGATGAGGACCTCGTCCTCGAGCACGCCGATATCGTCCGTCGCGAGTACCTCGCGGTCGGCATCCGGCTGGCCCTTGGGCCTATGGCCGATCTCGCCACCGAACCCCGCTGGCCGCGCGTCCTGGGCACCTTCGGCTCGGACGCGGAGGTGGGCGCCCGCCTGGTCGCCGCGTACATCCGTGGTCTGCAGGGTGAGACTCTCGGCACCGGCAGCGTCGCCGCGATGACCAAGCACTTCCCCGGCGCCGGCCCCCAGATGAACGGCGAGGACGCCCACTTCGCGTACGGCCGCGAACAGGTCTACCCCGGCGACAACTTCGACTACCACCTGATCCCCTTCGAAGCCGCGTTCGCTGCCGGGACCTCGCAGATCATGCCGTACTACGCCATGCCGATCGGCACGCCCCACGAGGAGATCGGGTTCGGCTTCAACAAGGGCGTCATTACTGGCCTGCTGCGCGGAAAGTACGGCTTCGACGGCATCGTCTGCACCGACTGGGGTCTGGTGACCGACACGGAGATCTTCGGAGCGCCCTTCCCCGCCCGCGCCTGGGGAGCCGAGCACCTGGACCGCCTGACCCGCGTTGAACGCATCCTCGACGCCGGAGCCGACCAGCTGGGCGGCGAAGCGGCCCCCGATCTGGTCCTGGAGCTGTTGCGCACCGGACGGGTGACGGCCGAGAGGATCGACGCGTCAGTGGCACGCCTCCTGCGGGAGAAGTTCATCCTCGGCCTCTTCGAGGATCCGTACGGGGACCCCGACACAGCCGCCGAAGTCTGTGGAAGCGCGGAGTTCACCGAGGCGGGGCTTGCCGCTCAGAGCCGCTCCATCACTGTGCTGAAGGACCGGCCGGACAACGCTGCGGCGCCCCGGCTTCCTCTCGCCGGCGACGTCCGCGTCTACGTCGAGGGAGTCGACGCGGAGGTCGCCAGGCGGTACGCGACAGTCGTTGCGACGCCCGAAGAAGCCGACGTGGCGATCCTGCGTATCGCCGCCCCTTACGACAAGCGACGGACCACAGGGTTTGAGTCCTTCTTCCGGGCAGGCCGTCTCGACTTCACCCAGGAGGAACTCCGTCCACTGCTCGACGTCGCCGCCACTGTCCCCACAGTCGTGGACATCTTCCTCGACCGTCCCGCTGTCATACCGGAGATCGCCGAGCACGCGGCGGCGCTCGTGGCCAATTATGGCGCCTCGGACACCGCGCTGCTGAATGTCCTCTTCGGCCTCTCAGTGGCCGAAGGGCGCCTGCCGTTCGAACTGCCCCGCTCGATGCGGAGTGTCGAGTCCAGTCGCGAGGACGTACCCAACGACTCCGCGAACCCGCTCTTCCCCTATGGCCATGGCCTGCGGCTGGGCTGACCTCAGCCCCGACAGGGAGGGTGGTGGCTGCCGTCGTGGCAGGCGCCACCCTCCGCGCCGTTCGCGGTGAACATCAACTCAGCCTCGGCGTCGGCAGTGCTGACCGCCTACGCACGAGTAACGCGTGTAACCTGGGAAGGAAGCGGTCACTCGGGCCGAGGGGAGCGAAGAAGGACGTCATGGCCCAAGACACACCCGCCCAAGCCTCCATCACCAGCGCGGACGTAGCGCGTCTGGCCGGGGTGTCCCGCGCCACCGTGTCCTTCGTACTCAACGACACTCAGGGGCACCGGGTCAGCGAGAGCACCAGGGCGCGAGTGCTTTCCGCGGCCAAGGACCTCGGTTACGTGCCGCACGCGGCCGCCCGTTCTCTGCGCGCCGGGCGAAGCAACCTGGTCCTGATGCCCGCGTCGATCTCCGCGATCGGCCGCCTGGTCAGCGACTGGGTGGACGATCTGCACAGCGAACTCGACCGGCACGGATACACCACCGTCCTGCATGCCGGCCGCTTCCCCGACCCGGTCAGCGCCGCCCGTTCCTGGGCCGAACTGCGGCCCGCGGCGGTGCTCGCCCTGGACGGCGACGGGCTCACCGTCCAAGCGGCTGACCTCCTGCGCCGCGCCGGCGTCCGCGGACTCCTCGCCTTCGCGTCCCGCCCGATGGAAGGAATGCACACGGTGGCGTTCGACCACGCCGACATCGGCACGGCCGCCGCTGAACACCTCATCCGGCGCGGACGCAGCAGGATCGGAGTGGTCATGCCGCAGGAGCGTGGGCTCGACTCCTTCGCCCGACCGCGCCTGGCCGGTGCCCAGGGCGTCGCCGCCCAGCACATGGCCACCGTCACGCCGGTGGAACTCGCCTACACCCGCGAGTCCGCCGGGGCTTTGGCCAAGCGCTGGACGTCCTTGGACCTGGACTCGGTGTTCGCCTTCAACGACGAGTACGCAGCCCTCCTGATGCATGCCCTCCAAGCAGAGGGCATCACCATTCCGGACGACGTGGCCATCGTCGGCTCCGACGACCTTGTGCTGTCCGCCCTGCAGCAGCCGCCACTGACCACGGTTCGACTGCAACTTCCTTCGGCGGCGTTCATCGCGGACACCTTGCACGACTTGATCGAGAAGGGGACAGCGCCGCCGGTGCCCGGCATAGAGACCGTGCTGGTCCAGCGCCGGACTTCCTAGCCTTCCCGGGCCAGCTTGTGCCGGAACACCCACCACGACAGGAGAGCGGTGCCTGCGCCGGCCGCCGCACCTGCGACGGTGTCGCTGAGCCAGTGCGCATGCAGCCACGTACGGCTCCACATCATCGCCAAGGTGAACAGCACACCCCCGGTCCACCACGCGCGCCGGTGGGCCATGGGGATCAGCAGGGCGCCGATCATCACCACCAGCATGGCTGCCCCAGCAGCGTGCCCGGAGGGAAAGGAGCCGTGGTCGACGCGGACCATCGGGTTCTCCGGACGGGGACGGTCCACCAGGTACTTGAGGACTTGGACCACCAGCATGCCTCCGCCCAAGTACGTGGCGAGCAGATAGAAGACGGACCACCTGCGCTTTCGCATGATCAGGAAGATCAGGAGACCGACGGGCACGACGACCCCCAGCGGCCCGCCGAACCAGTCCAGGACGGCCGCCGTGGCGGCGTAGAGACCGTCGTGGGGGCCGCCCATCCAACCCAGCCAGCGCTCGTCCAGCCCCTGGAAGGGCGGCTGCGCCGCATCCGAGTGAACGATGATCCCCAGCAGTGCGGTGACGAGGATGCAGAAAATCCCCAGAGGAACCACGCCGGCTCGGGGCGGAGCGGGAGTGGACCGGCTGCGTGTGGCGGCCACCGGAGTATCAGGTGCGGCGACCGGTGTGTGGGACATGAGAGCCTCTCGCGGCCGCGAATACCCGCGGCCCAGATCTGGTGAACGGGGACTCGGAACACAAGTCGGAAGGCGGGGGCGCGGCAGCGTGGCGCGTCCCCCTCACGACGGGCGGGAGATGCCGGTCAGGCGCCGAGGTGGCGAGCCAGGAACGTGACACCCTCGGTGACGATCGGGGTGACATCCGGGGCGCCGATGAAGATGTGGTCGGCACCGTCCACGGGCTGGAGCGTGACATCGCCGTCCACCTCCCGGAGCGCCTTGGCCAGCACCTCACTCTGGCTGTACGGGACGAGAGCGTCCTGAGTGCCGTGAACCAGCAGGAACGGCGGGGGAGTTGACCCTTCCGCGTACGTGACAGGGCTGGCGACCCGCGCCAGCTCCGGCCGCTCCTCGGCAGTGCCGCCCAGCAGCGCCGCGTAGGGGTCCGGGAATTCGACGCCCGGCGGCATCGGCGGCATGGGATGCGAGAGCAGGGCGCCGATCTCGGAGACCCCGTACCAGTCCACGACCGCCTGGACCGCCGAATGCCCCTCGCGCACACCCTCGTTGCCTTCCAGGGCCTGGCCGCTCGGGCTTCCTGGTGTCACGAGCCCCGCGAGTGCGGCGAGATGACCACCCGCCGACTCACCCCAGACGCCGATGCGCTCCGGGTCGATGCCGAAATCGCCGGCGTACTTGCGGACATAGCGGATGGCAGCCTTCACATCGTGGAGCTGGGCCGGGAAGGGCGCTTCAAGGCTGTGCCGGTAGTCGATGCATACGAGAGCGAGCCCGGCTCCGAGGATCGAGCCGTGCAGCAAGGTGACGGGAACGGTTGGCGGCGGGTAGCGCCGGTCGCCGTCCAGCCACCCTCCACCGTGGATCCAGACGACTGCCGGAACGGGATCCTCACTCGCCGGTGCGTGGACGTCGAGCAAGCGGGGCCGGTAGCCGGGGGTCGTCGCGTAGGTGATCGCGTCGAAGCGGCGTACACCGTCCCCGGCTGTCACTGGGGGCTCTGGAGCCCGGTAGGGAGGCGGAGGCCACGCGTGGTCGAGGTCGACCGGAGCAGATTGCGTCATGGGGGCCCTTTCAAATCAGCAGACCTTGGCAAACATGGGCTTCATGCCATTTGTCCGAAATGCTTGCGCTTTTCCGTGGGGGATGCTTAGCATGTTACACGTGTAACAACAACCTGGCGACGTCTAGCGGCCCTGAAAGGACTCGACATAGCCCGTTCAGACTTCGGCCGTTGTTACACGAGCAAGCTCCGACCCGTACGCCCTCCTGCTCGGGAGCTCCTCATGCTCACTGCTGCTGTGGTTCGTGCCGGCCCGCCCTCGGGGCGGCACGCCTTCACTCACTGGTCGTTCAGTCCGACCGCCGCCACCGTCCCGCTGATCCGGGCTCGGGTTCGTGCCGTCCTTGAAGCGTGGCGGATCTCTGTCGATCTCTCCGACGCCTTGCTGCTGGCCGTCAGTGAGCTGGCGACCAACGTGGTCAGGCATGCCGCGTCGGTAACCGACAGGCTGCGCGTCACCGTGACCTGTGGGGGTGGGTGGCTCCGGGTCGACGTGGCCGACGGGGATCCGTCGCTGCCGCACGTCGGCCCGGCCAACCTGGAGGCCGAGGGTGGCCGCGGGCTGGCGATCGTCGGTTTTCTGGTCGCAGAGGCGGGCGGGGAAGTGTCTGTGGTTGCCGACCGGTTCGGCAAGACCGTTCGGGTGTGCCTGCCCGCGGGTTGAGGTGAGCCGGCCGCAGCATGCTGTCAACAAAATCGAATGTGCCGAAACATTGACGGCCGCAAGTTTGGCGCGATACTAACTTCACTCTCCCTGCTGCCCCGAGATTGAGGTGCCGCCCCATGGAGCTCTCCCCGTCCGCGCATGTCGATTCCTTCTGTCGCGATCGACTCCCGCCCTTCCCTCTGTGGCCCGAACTGCGCTTCGAACTACCGGAGTTGCACTACCCGGACCGGCTCAACGCGGCCCAGCACCTACTCGACGGCGCCGTCGAACGCTGGGGGCCCGACCGTGACTGCCTGCTGACTCCCACGGAGCGGTGGACTTACGGCGACCTGCTGATCCGGGCCAACCAGGTCGCCCAGGTGCTGACTCAGGACTTCGGGCTCCGCCCCGGCAACCGCGTCCTGCTGCGGGGCCCCAACAACCCCTGGCTGGTCGCTGCTTGGTTCGGTGTGCTCAAGGCCGGAGGTGTTGCTGTCACCACCATGCCGTTGCTGCGTGCGACGGAGCTCTCCGACCTCTGCGACATCGCCCGACCGGCGGTTGCCGTTTGCGACCACCGCTACCTCGACGAGCTTGCCGCTGCCGAAGCCCCTGGCCTCGCTGTACTCGCATACGGCGGCACCGGAGAAGCAGACCTCACCGCGCGCTGCGCGACCAAGGACGGGCGCTTCTCCAACGTCATAACGGCGGCCGACGATGTGGCCCTGATCGCCTTCACCTCTGGAACAACTGGCCGGCCGAAGGCGACCATGCACTTCCATCGTGACGTACTGGCCAACGCCGACACCTTTTCCCGCCACGTCCTCAAGCCGCGGCAGGACGACATATTCACCGGCACGCCTCCGCTCGCCTTCACCTTCGGCCTCGGCGGACTCGTGGTCTTTCCCCTGCACGTGGGCGCGTCGACCCTGCTGATTGAGCAGGCCACCCCGCGACAGCTCGCCGACTTGGTGGAAGAGCACGGTGTCACCGTGCTCTTCACCGCACCCACCGCCTACCGGGCAATCATGTCTGCCGGCGGGGCGGGCCGACTGGCCGGACTGCGCCGCTGCGTATCAGCCGGTGAGGCGCTGCCGGCGGCAGTGTGGGAGGAATTCCATGCCGCTACGGGGCTGCGCATCATCGACGGCATCGGTGCCACTGAGATGCTGCACGTGTTCATTTCCGCCGCTGACGACGACATACGGCCCGGTTCCACCGGGAAACCTGTCCCCGGATACCGGGCGCGTGTGGTGGACGAAGAAGGGCGGCCCGTCCCCGACGGACAACCCGGCCTTCTCGCGGTAACCGGACCCACCGGCTGCCGGTACATGGACGACCCGCGCCAGACGACGTACGTCAGAGGCGGCTGGAACATCACTGGCGACACCTACATCCGGGATGCCGACGGATACTTCTGGTACGTGGCCCGAAGCGACGACATGATCGTCTCCTCCGGGTACAACATCGCCGGGCCCGAGGTGGAGAAGGCGCTCGCCGCCCACCCCCACGTCGAAGAATGCGCCGTCGTCGGCGCGCCGGACAGCGAACGCGGGATGCTCGTCAAGGCGTACGTGGTCCTCCGGGCCGGCGTCGCCGCCGGCGAGGCCACCGCCACGGAACTGAAGAACCACGTCAAGCAGTCGATCGCGCCGTACAAGTACCCGCGCGCCATCGAGTTCGTCTCCGAACTGCCACGCACCAGCAACGGCAAGCTCCAGCGCGGCGAACTGCGCAGACGAGCGCACGCCGCTCCACCGACGGACAGCTGTGCGGCCGGATGCGCCGAAGTCCAGGAGCACAATCTGCCCAGCGTCGTTGTCGAGAGCCGCGTGGAGTGGCAGGACACCGACGCGGCCGGTCACTACCACCACTCCACAGTCGTGCGCTGGGCCGAAGCCGCCGAGGCAGCCCTGTTGCGGCGCCTGGGACTGACGCATCTCTTCGGCAGTACCCCCCGCGTCCACTTCGAGGCCGACTACCGGGCCCGTCTGTGGTTCGGCGAGAGGGTGCTCACTGAAATCCGGGTCACCAAGGTCGGAAACAGCTCCCTGCACTACGCCTTCACCATCAGAGGGGAAGGCGCGGAGGTTGCCGCCGCCGGGCGCATGGTGATCGCCCACTCCGCCGCCCGTGCCACAGGAACCACCCCCTGGCCGGATGACGTGCGGGAGGTCCTCACCAAGGCCGGTCCGCAAGCCCCCGAACTGTTCGCGTGACCGAGCCACAAACACTCGACGCATATGCCGCAGTCTTGACGGTCGTCGAAAGAGCGGCATATATTGCTGTTCGGAACCACAAGGAGGACGCAGTGCGCGTAGCAGTAATCGGAGGAGGGCCTGGAGGGCTGTACTTCGCGGCCCTGGCCAAGCAGCTCTCCCCGCGATGGGACATCACCGTCTGGGAACGCAACGCGCCTGACGACACATTCGGTTTCGGTGTCGTCTTCTCCGACGAGACACTCGACGGCATAGCGCAGGCCGACCCAGAGGTCTTTGACGCCATGTCAAAGGACTTCGCCCGGTGGAGCGACATCGACGTCCGTTACCAGGGGCAGGTGCTCACCTCGGGCGGTCACGGCTTCGCGGCCCTGGGCCGCAAGCGGCTGTTGCAGATCCTTCAGGAACGCTGTGCCGCACTGGACGTGGACGTTCGCTACCGCACCCAGGCGCCCCCGGTGGAGGAACTCTCCTCCCAGTACGACCTGGTCGTCGCCGGTGACGGCGTGCGGTCGGCCACCCGTGCCGCGTACGCCGACACCTTCGGCCCGGACCTCGACGAGCGGAACTGCCGCTACATGTGGCTGGGTACGGACAAGGTCTTCGAGGCCTTCAACTTCATCGTTGCCGAGCGGGACTTCGGCACCTTGCAGGTCCACGCCTACCCGTACGACGACACCCGCTCCACGTTCATCGTCGAGATCGACGAAGCCTCCTGGCGCCGTGCCGGCTTCGACAAGTTCGCCGCCCGTGACCACCCCGCCGGTACCAGCGACGAGGACAGTATCCAGCTGTGCGAGGAGATACTCGCCGAACACCTCGACGGCCACCGCCTCATCCCCAACAACTCCAAATGGATCCGCTTCACCACGGTCCGCAACAAGACCTGGCAACACGGCAACGTCGTACTGCTCGGGGACGCCGCCCACACCGCTCACTTCTCCATCGGCTCCGGCACCAAGCTCGCCATGGAGGACTCACTCGCTCTCGCCGCCTGTCTGCATGAGCACCCCGACGTCCCAACCGCGCTCGCCGCATACGAGGCCGAACGCAAGCCGGTCGTCGAATCCACCCAGCGCGCGGCGCAGGCGAGCCTCGAATGGTTCGAGAACGTCGGGCGCTACACCGGCCAGCAGCCGCACCAGTTCGCCTTCAACCTCCTCACGCGCAGCCGCCGTGTCACCTACGACAACCTGCGAGTCCGCGACGAGGAGTTCACCGCCGCAGTCGTCCGGAGCCATGTCGCAGATGACTCGTCGGGAGTCGCTCTTCCCGGAGACGCGAACGTCCCGCCGATGTTCCGCCCCTACTGCCTCGGAGGCCTGCGCCTGCGCAACCGCGTTGTCGTGCCTCCCACCGCCCTGTACACCGCGCGCGACGGCGTGCCCGGAGACTTCGAGCTCGTCCATCTGAGCACCCAGGCGCTGGGCGGATCCGGCCTGGTCTTCGCCGGCATGACGGCCGTCAGCCCCGACGCCCGGTCCACCACCGGCTGCCCGGGGCTGTACACCGACGAACAGGAAGCGGCCTGGCGGCGCATCACCGACTTCGTCCACCGCCAATCAGACACATGTCTGGGTATCCAGCTCACCCATGCCGGCCGCCGCGGCGCCACGCACACACCGCGCCCCGACGGCAGCTCCGTCCCCCTGGAGGCGGCGGAGGCCTGGCCACTGCTCGCCGCTTCACCGCTCGCCTGGGACGAGCGCAGCGCCGTACCGCGTGAAGCCACCCGGCACGACATGGACGTCATCACACGCGACTTCGTCGCCGCGGCGCAACGCGCCCACAACGCCGGCTTCGACGCCCTTGAACTACAGTACGGCCACGGCCACTTGATGTCCGGATTCATTTCGCCACTGACCAATCACCGCACCGACTCTTATGGCGGCAACCTGGCCGGACGACTGCGCTTCCCGCTGGAAGCGCTGCGCGCGGTGCGCGCTGTCTGGCCCGCGGGCAAAGCTCTCGTCGTTCGCATATCCGCCGCCGACTGGGCCGAGGGCGGCACCACCGAGGCGGACGCCGTCACCATCGCCCGCGCGCTCGCCGAGGCCGGCGCCGACGCGGTGGATGTTTCCACCGGAGAGGTCGTGGCCCATCAGCAGCCTCGATACGGTCGCAGCTATCAGACGCCGTACGCCGACCTGATCCGCAACGCCACCGGAGTTCCCACGATCGCCGTGGGTGCCATCTCGACGTATGACGACGTGAACTCGATCATTCTGGCCGGCCGGGCTGATCTGTGTGCTGTCGGCCGCGCCCAACTGCACGATCCCCTGTGGACCCTGCACGCTGCGGCCGCCCAGGGCTACGTCGGCCCGGCGGCTCCCTGGCCGCCTTCTTGGAAGGCCGGCAGCGGGCGCCCTCCCGGGGCGCGAACGGACCGTATCCCGCCCCGGCTCCAGCTGCTCCGGCAAGCCACCGCGCCCGTCCACCAGCGTTGGCTCGCGCCCATCGAAGCTGCCGCTGTTCCGACGGCCCGCTGATCAGGAGAACTGATGGAAAATCTGCCCCGCTTCACCGCTGCGGCAGTCCAGGCGGCGCCCGTCTATCTGGACCCCGCCGCGACCGTCGACAAGGCGATCGGCCTCATCGCTGAGGCCGCCGCTGCCGGCGCCGAACTTGTGGTGTTTCCCGAGGTCTTCGTCCCCGGTTATCCGTACTGGAACTGGACCATGAACCCGGTGCAGGGGTCCCCGTGGTTCGAGCGTCTCTACCGCGCGTCCATCGACGTACCCGGCCCGCACGTGGACGCACTGCGCGCGGCGGCTCGCCAGTACGGCGTTGTCCTTGTGATCGGTGTCAATGAGCGCGGTCCGCACAGTCTGGGCGTCCTCTACAACACTCTCCTGACGATCGGGCCCGACGGCGAACTGTTGGGCGTGCACCGCAAGTTGGTGCCAACCTGGGCCGAGAAGCTGACCTGGACCGGGGGAGACGGAAGTTCCCTGCGGGTCCACTCCACCCCTGTCGGGCCGCTGGGCGCGCTCGCCTGCGGTGAGAACACCAACACCCTCGCCCGGTTCACCCTGCTGGCACAGGGCGAACTGGTGCATGCCTCCTGCTACATCGCCCTGCCGGTCGCCCCTGCCGACTACGACATGGCGGACGCCATCGCCGTGCGTACCGCGGCTCACAGCTTCGAGGGCAAGGTCTTCTCCGTTGTGGCCTGTTCGACGATCTCTCCGGAGATCGTCGACACCATCGCAGGTGATGACGAGGAGGTACGTCGGACCCTCGCCCGTCCCCGCAGCGCACTGTCCGGCATCTTCGGGCCCGATGGCAGGCCGGTCACCGAACCGCTGATCGACGACGAGGGCATCGTCTACGCCGAGATCGACCTGTCCAAGTGCATCCAGCCCAAGCAGATGCACGACATCGTCGGCCACTACAACCGCTTCGACATCTTCCAGCTCCACGTCGACAACACACCCCGCACACCGGTCACCTTCACGACCGACCCCGCGCAGCAGGCCGCACACCCCATCGCCGCCCCGCTCTCGACCGAGAGCACCAGCACGAGCACCACCAAGGAGGACGCATGACCACCGAGTACGACGACGACCAGCTCGGCCGCGCCCGGGTGGCCGACACTCCCGAACTCACCGCGTACTACGCCGAACTCGCCGGACGCGAGGCCGGTGCTCTGTGGACCGTCGCCAACGACATCGAACCATGGTTCCCGCAGCCGAAGTCCGTGCCGGTCCTGTGGCGGTACGACGAACTGCAGCCCCTCGTCCACAAGGCGCTCGACCTGGTGAAGGCCGACGACGCGGGCCGGCGAGTGGTCATGCTGGTCAACCCGGGCCGCAAGGACGTCAGCGCAGCAGTCGGGCTCCTCTATACGGGCCTGCAGATCATGGGCCCCGGCGAAGCCATGACCGCCCACCGGCACCAGGCGGCTGCCCTGCGCTTCGTCCATGAGGGCACCGGCGCCTGGACCATCGTCGACGGCCAAAAGCTCAGGGTGAGCCCGGGCGACTTCGCCATCACCCCCAACGGCACCTGGCACGAACACGGCAACGAGTCCGACGACGCTCCCGTCATCTGGCAGGACGGCCTCGACATCCCGCTGGTCAACGCACTGGACGCGGGCTTCTACGAGGTCCACCCGGAGCTGTACCAGAAGCCCGGCAAAGTGATCAACTCCTCCGTCCTCACCTACGGCGCGAACCTCCTGCCGTACGGCGCGGACAAGTGGACCAAGCCCTACTCGCCGTTGCTCGCCTACCCGTGGGAGCCGACGTACGAGTCGCTGCGCAACCTGGCCAGGGCCTCCGAGGGCTCTCCGTACGACGGCGTGATCGCGGAGTACACCAACCCCGTCACCGGCGGCTCGGTCATGCCCACGATGAGCGCCCACATGCAGTTGCTGCGCCCCGGCCAGGCGACCCAGGCCCATCGCCACACCGGATCGGTCATCTACACCGTGGCCAAGGGCCACGGCGTCTCAGTGATCGCCGGACAACGCTTCACCTGGAAGAAGGGCGACATCTTCTGTGTCCCCTCCTGGGCCTGGCACGAGCACCACAACCTCGACCAGGGCGACGACGCCTGTCTGTTCTCCTTCAACGACTTCCCCGTGATGCGCGCACTCGGTTTCTACCGAGAAGAGGCCTACACCGACAACGGGGGCCACCAGCGCACCGCCTAGACCCGCGCCGCCGTTACCACCGCCCGCCGGCCCTGACACCGGTTTGTGGAACGGCAGCGCGACCGGGGACGGGCCTTCCGCCCCGCATCGTCCCCGGTACCGGGGCGGTGGTGCAGAGACCTGACCTCTTCACCACCGCCCCATCCTCCAGCCCGTACCCCTGCCTTATCGCGTATCCCGCAAGGAGCTCCCATGCGCCTGGTCACCTACACCCACAACGACGCCTCCGCCCGCCTGGGCGCACAGATCGACGACCGTGTGATCGACCTGGCCGCGCTGGCCGCCTGTCACGGCGAGCAACTTCCACTGGACCTGCTGTCCTTCGTCCAGGCCGGCGACACCGCCCGAGAGACCGCACAGCGCCTGCTGGCCGGCGACCCGGCTGAATGGCCGTCCGATGCCGTCCACGCGATCGACGACGTCACCCTGAGCGCTCCTCTGCGCCCAGGGAAGATCATTGGTGTTGGGCTGAACTACGTCGAGCACGTCGAGGAGTCCAGCCGCAGCCTGGACACCCACAAGGAACTGCCGCCGCGTCCGGTGCTGTTCAGCAAGCCCGCAACCGCCGTCACCGGCCCCGGACAGCCGATCCGCCACAATGCCAACCTGACGAACCAGCTCGACTGGGAATGCGAACTGGCTGTCGTCATCGGCCGGACCGCCTTCGGCGTCAGCGAGGACGACGCCTTCGACTGCATCTTCGGCTACAGCATCATCAACGACATCAGCGCTCGCGACCAGCGCCGCTCCGGCCAGTGGTTCTTCTCCAAGGGCCAGGACTCCTTCGCACCCCTCGGACCGGCCGTGGTCACCGCCGACGACATACCCGACCCGATGGAACTCGACCTCGAACTGCGCGTCAACGGTGTCACCAAGCAGAAGTCGAACACCCGCCACATGCTCTTCCCCATCGCCCGGCTCATCGCCGACATCACCTCCGGCGTCACCCTTGAGCCCGGAGACATCATCGCCACCGGCTCCCCGTCGGGCGTCGGCGCCGGCATGGTCCCCCCTGAGTTCCTCACCCCCGGCGACACCGTCGAAGCCACCGTCGAAGGCATAGGCACCCTGACCAACCCCGTCACCGACGCACGCTGACACCAAGCACCACCCCGCCGCCCACCCCTCACAAAGCCAACTGAGCAACAGGAGCGCCCCTGTGTCCCCCCGCACCTACCGGATCGGCCAGATCGTGCCGAGTTCCAACGTCACGATGGAAACCGAAGTGCCCGCCATCCTGCGCGCAAGAGAAACCATTGCGCCGGAACGCTTCACGTTTCACTCCAGCCGGATGCGCATGACCCATGTCACGCCAGAACAGCTCAAGTCCATGGACGCGGACTCGGACCGCTGCGCCGTCGAACTCTCCGACGCACACGTGGATGTCCTCGGCTACGCGTGCCTGGTGGCCATCATGAGCATGGGCCTGGGCTACCACCGCACATCCGAGGAGCGCCTCCACACCCGCACCGCGGAAAACGGAGCCCCCGCGCCGGTCGTCACCAGCGCCGGCGCCCTCGTCAACGGTCTGCACACCCTCGGTGCGAAGAAGATCGCCCTGCTCGCGCCCTACATGCTGCCCCTCACCAAGACCGTCGTGGACTACCTCACCCACGAAGGCATCGAAGTCCTCGACTACGAGGCGCTCGAAATCCCCAACAACCTCGACGTCGCCGCCCACGACCCCTCCAAGCTGCCGGGCCTCGCCCGCGCGCTGGACTACGCCGACGCCGATGCCGTCGTCCTCTCCGCATGCGTGCAGATGCCCTCACTGGGGGCCATCGAGGAGGCGGAACAGCTTCTGGGCAAGCCGGTGGTGTCCGCCGCGGTCTGCACGGCCCACCAGATGATGCGCGCGCTCGACCTTCCCGCGATCGCCCCAGGAGCCGGCCACCTTCTCGCGGGCGCCTACGCCGAGGCTCCCCTCCCGCAGCGGACCGCTCCCATGGCGTGACGTCGGGTGACGGTAGGATCGCCACCGCATACGACGGAAGGCGATCATGTGGAAAGCTCCAGGCCAAGCTCTCTGATCAACACGGTCTACGGAGCGTTCCTCCGCCGGCTCGGCGGGTGGATCTCGATCGCCGACCTCATCGTGCTGCTCGCCGAGCTGGACGTGGACAGCCAAGCCGTACGCTCAGCCATCTCCAGGCTGAAGAAGCGCGGCGTACTGGAACCGGAACGCCGCTCCGCCACCGGCTACCGGCTCAGCCCAGCCATGCACACCGTTTTCGACGAGGGTGACCGGCGCATCTTCGGCAGCCTTGAGCCGGCCGAGCTGAGAGACGGCTGGGTCATGGCGGTCTTCTCCGTACCAGAGTCCGAACGAGCGCACCGTTACCAACTGCGCACCCGTCTCACCTGGCTGGGGTTCGGCAACCTCGCCCCCGGCGTCTGGCTGGCACCTGGCCGCCTCCTGAAGGATGCCCGCAGCACACTCACGCGGCTTGGCCTGAGTGACTACGTGCACCTCTTCACCTCGGATTACGCCGCCTTCAGCGACCTGCGCACATCGGTCACCTCCTGGTGGGACTTCCCCGCCATCCAGGCGCAGTACGCGTCGTTCACCGACACCTACGGTCCGGTCGCGGAACGTCTGGGCACGAAAGAGGACGTAGACAGCGGCGAAGCGTTCCGTCACTACGTACCCATGCTGACCCAGTGGCGCAGACTCCCTTACCTCGACCCCGGCCTTCCGGCCGAACTGCTCCCGCAGGACTGGAACGCTGTCGCCGCACGTCAGGTGTTCCAACAGCTGCACGCCGTGCTCGCCTCTCCCAGCCTGGATCATGTACGGAAAGTGACCGCTCTATAGATCGTCACCGTAGAAAACACGCGCCCCCTCGGCGACCGCGCCGACAGCCTGCCGCTTCGTCGGCCGTGCCGCCGGTGCGGGTCTCGACGCAGCTTCTGCCTTGCTGCACACTGACCGGCACGGTGGAGAAAGCGGCCGTCCAGTGATCCGCCCCGGGCTGGGGCACAGCTAACGGGAAGCAGCGGGAGCGCCGGTGGAACACTCCCTCGTAAAGGAATCCGAGGAGGGCGAGCGCGGAGCGTCGCCGGTGGCCCCGGCGGAGCGCCCTGCGCCGCGTCGCCGTGGCTCCGAGTCCGGCACCGGGCCGGTGCTGGGGCGCGCGCTGCAGATCCTCGGTGCGTTCAGCGCGGACTGTCCGGAGATGACGTTGAGCGAGCTGTCCCGGCGGGCCGGGCTGCCCGTGTCGACCGTGCACCGGATGCTGGGTGAGCTGATGGCCTGGGGGGCGCTGGAGCGCGGCGACAAGGGGTGCTACCGCGTCGGCCTGCGGCTGTGGGAGGTCGGCTCGTTGGCGCCGCGCGGTCAGGGGCTGCGGGAGCGGGCGCTGCCGTTCCTGGAGGACCTGTCCCAGATCACCCGCGAGAACGTCCAGCTCGCGGTGCGCGAGGTTACCGAGCTCGTCTTCGTCGAGCGCATCGCGGGCTCCGGCGCGGTCCCTGTACTCACACGCGTGGGCGGGCGTTTCGCCCTCACGGCCACCGGGGTTGGGCTGGTGCTGCTCGCTCATGCCCCCGCGGAGGTGCAGGACCAGGTGCTCGCCGGCCCGTTCAAGCGTTTTACGCCGTGTACGGTCACCGATCCGCGTGCGCTGCGGCGCATGCTGGCCGATGCGCGGACCAACGGCTACGTGGTCAGTGACCGCCAGGTCACGATGGACGCCGTGTCGGTCGCCGCTCCCGTGCACGGCAGCGACGGTGCGGTGATCGCCGCGGTCTCGCTGGTGGTACGCCATGGCAGTGCCTCCCCGCATGCGCTGGCCCGGCTGGTGTGTACCAGCGCCCGGGCGATCTCCCGCGCCATGGTCGCGCCGCGGATCAGCGCCCCGTAATCTCCAACTCGACCAGGGGATAGGCGGGATGGCGATCAAGGCGGGGGATACACATGACATACCGGCGCGCGGCTTTACCGGCACTGGCCGGCGGGCTGCTGCTCACGGTGCTTCTGTGGTGGGCGGGGGCGAGCGCGCACGCGCTGCACCTGCCCAGCACCGCCGACGTGATCGGCGGCCGGGCCGCCGCCGAGCTCGAACACTGGCTCACGCCCTGGTCGTACGACCCTCCGGCCTCGGTTCAGCTCGGCGCCGAGGTGTCCGGCGGGATCGGGGACACGGCCCAGACCGACAGCACCCGCTACCTCGCGCTGTACGAAACCGCGCTGCAGATCCGGTTCGCCGCGGTCTTCGCCTTCTTCGTGCCCGGTGCCCTGCTCCTGGTCCGCAGGCTGCCGCCGGTGCACGGCCGCATGCCGGCCGCGCTGCTCGCGGTGTGGGCCTGGGGCCTGGTGGCCGGGACCTTGGCGGTCACCGTCTCCACGCCGTGGCTGATCGCCGCGCGGGGGCGCGGCAGTTACCGCTTCCTGCCGCAGCTGGCGAGCGCGATCTCCTCCGGGCGGCAGGTCCTGGTGGCGACCGCGCTGGTCGCCGCGGCGGTGACGGTGCTCGCAGCGCGGGTCACCGCCAAGGGCGCCGGTCCGCTGCCTCAGGAAGTCGTCCCGGCGCGCGCTGCGCGTCTGGCCGCCACCGCCGGGACCGCGGTGATCGCACTGTCCCTGGTGGTCCTCTCGTACCAGCCGGTCGCCGCCGCCCTCCAGACGGTCTCCCCGGCCGGCGGGCTGTTCGCCGAACCGGGCGAACTCCTGCGCCTGTGGCTGCTGCTCGGCGCCTGGGCGGGTCCGGCGGGGACGCCACTCGGTGACTGGCTCCTGTATCGCGCCGCCGACGTGCTGCTGCTCGCGGTGGTGTGGTGGGCGCTGCGGCGGTTGCCGGGACTGCTCACCCGAGCCACTGTCCCGGCCATGGCGGCCGGCGCGGTCTGCGCGACCGTCCTCGGGCTGCTGGCGAGCCAGATGCTGCGGATGGCGATGGACGAAGCGGGCCTGCGCTGGGGGCTGCTGCACCTGTCCGCCGGCATAGGTGGCGGCGTTCCGGCCGCCCTGACCTGCGGCCTGGTGGCGGGAGTCGCGGCCGCCGTGACGCTGCGGGTGGCGGTGGGCCCAGCGGCGACCGCCGACGCCACGGCCTCCGTTCAAGAACCCGCCCGGCCCTAGTACTCCAGGGCTACTTTGAGCCTCGCCCCTCGCACGCGGTTCGGGGCGGGGCAACCGTGGCCGTGCTGCCATGTGCCTTGCCGGCAGCGGTGGCGCTGCCCGCCAACCGCACGTACGTCGCCCCGGACTTGGCGGAAGCCGCTCCCGCTCCCGCGCTATCCGGCGCGATCGCGGAGGTAGGCGTCCAGTTCGGCGGCCCCGGCCAACATCGCGCGCCCGCGGGCGGACAGCCGGCCGCGCCAGTCGCGCAGGGCGGCCTCCAGCGGCTCCAGCCCACCGGCCGCACGCACCTGGGCGATCAGCGGGGCGATCTGCTCCAGCAGGTAGCCGCCACGCCTGAGCTGGTGGGCCAGCCGAACGTCCCGCACATCGGCCTCGTCGTAGACGCGGTACCCGGTCCGCGGGTCGCGGCGGGGGCGCACCAGCCCGGCGCGCTCCCATTTGCGCAGCGTGGCGGACCGGATCCCGAGCTTCCCTGCCAGCGGCCCGATGAACGTGCCGCCGGGCGGCCCGGACACCGCGTCCGGCCCGGACTCCGAGGTGGGTTCCAGGTCGCGCAGAGCGCTCTCCACGGCTTGGAGTGTCCGCCGGTCCTCAAGGAGCTGGGCGTGGCTCTCGTCGATGAGACGGAACGCCTCGTCGACCACGCCCTGGTTCACCGCCCGCATGATCGCCGTCGCCGTCCGGTGGCCGTGGCCGGACACCAGGGCGAGGAACGCGCGCAGGGCCCGCGCATGCAGCGCGGTGTAGGTGCGGTAGCCGTGAGGTGTGCGCCCGGCAGCCGGGAGGATGCCGGCCTCCTCGTAGTTCCTGATGGCCTGCGTGGACAGACCGTGCCCGCGCGCCAGGTCAATCGGCCTGAGCCGCTCACCGTTTTGAAGGTTCTTCCCCATGAGCCTGCCTATATCGCGGGAAAATTACGGAAAGCTTCAACCGAAGGTTCAACGATACCGTTGAAGCCATGGCTACTGACATCCAGGACACCGCCCATGCCGTAGAGGCCGCCGCCGTCATGAAACTGCTCCCGGCCCGGCCCCGGCTGCTCGCCCTGGGCGAGCCCACCCACGGCGAGGACACGCTGCTCCACCTGCGCAACGAGCTCTTCCGGCAGCTCGTCGAGCAGGAGGGCTACCGGACCATCGCGATCGAGAGCGACTGCGTCATGGGCCTGGTCGTGGACGATTACGTCACCTCGGGCACGGGCACCCTCGACGAGGTCATGGAGCGTGGCTTCAGCCACGGGCTCGGCGCGTCCGCGGCCAACCGCGAACTCGTGCGCTGGATGCGCGCGTACAACGACAGGCAGGCAGCGTCCGAGCGGCTGCGCTTCGCCGGTTTCGACGGCCCGCTGGAGATCACCGGAGCCGCGAGCCCACGGCAGGCCCTCACCGCACTCCACGGCTACCTCTCGGCCCGGGTGGACGCGGACCTGCTCCCCTGCACCGCGGAAGCGCTCGACCGCCTGCTCGGCGCCGACGACCGGTGGACCAATCCCGCCGCGATGAGGGACCCGGCCCAGTCCACGGGGCAGTCGGCCGAGGCCAGGGAGCTGCGGCTGCTCGCCGACGATCTGGTGGCGCTGCTCGACGCGCAGACGCCGCACCTGATCACTGCGACCTCGCGAGATGACTGGGACCGGGCGCGGCTGTACGGGCGTACCGCCATCGGCCTGCTGCGTTACCACTTCTGGATGGCCGACACCTCACCGGCCCGCATGACGCGGCTGATCGGGCTGCGGGACTCGATGATGGCCGACAACCTCCTCGCCGTCGCCGAGCGGAACCCGACCCTGGTCCACGCCCACAACAGCCATCTCCAGCGCGACAAGAGCACGATGCGGATGTGGGACCAGCCACTGCTGGAGTGGTGGAGCGCCGGCGCACTCGTGAACGCCCGCCTGGGGAAGGAGTACGCCTTCCTGGCCACGGCCCTCGGCACAATCCGGCACCAGGGAGTCGGCGCCCCGCCACCGGACACCGTCGAAGGACTCCTGTACGCGCTCCCGGAGGACCGCTACGTCGTCGACGCCCCCCGGCTGGCCGCCGCCCTCGGCGACGCGCGACCCGCCGCCCGCGTGTCGCCCTGGTTCGGCTACTCCCCGCTGGACCCGGCCCACTTGGCAGCAAGCGACGGGATGGTGTTCGTCAAGAACGTCCCGGAGAGCTAGTGCCGTGACCGGAGCCGCCCGGCCGTTGCCGTCAGGGCCCCGGCACCAGGCGGTGACGCCCTCGAGTCGGATTATGCCGCTCCGGCCTCCGCTCACCCCCGCCGCGACAGACCGGCAGTGATGAGCCAGGCGGCCGATTCGTAGAGCACACCGCTCGGCGTCTCGTGGGCATCGAGGCTCGCGCGCAGATCCGTCAGGGCGCGGTGGCGGCCGCTGTAGTCGAGGCCGTCGAGCATCCAGCCGAGGAGTCCGGAGACGAACGCGTACGCACGGTCGGCGTCCGGCCCGAAGTGCATGGGGGCGGACAGGTCCTCGAAGCGCGGCTCGGCGAAGCCCGCAGCGGTGAGCCGGGCCCGTACTTCCTCCGGGTCGGCCATGGAGAACGGACCCGGCGCACCGGGCTCAGGTGCGGGCAGGGGCCGGCCCGCGGCCATGGCCGTGGTGAAGGCCCTGAACCATTCGTTGCGGGACGGGGCCTGCCACACCAGCAGCACCAGGCGGCCACCGGGGCGCAGAGCCCGCGCGATGTTGCGGAACGCCTTCACCGGCTCGGCGAAGAACATCGACCCGGTGCGACTGATCGCCACATCGAACTTCCCCTCGGGGAACGGATATGTCTGGGCATCGGCCTGCGAGAAGCGGACGTTGCCGAGCCCTTCCCCGGCAGCCTTACGCCGTGCCACTCGCAGCATTTCGGCCGACAGATCGACGCCGAGCACCGATCCGTCGACCGCCAGGCGTGCGGCGGCACGGGCCGATTCGCCGGTTCCACAGCCGATGTCGAGCACTCGCTCACCGGCGCCGATGGCGGTGGCCGCAAGGAAACGTGGCTGGTAGCCGCTCACCGCCCGGTCGAAGTGATCGGCGTGTGCGGCCCAGTAGGCCCCCTGCTCGCCGTCCCAGGCGCGCGCCTGCTCGACGTTCGACGGATCGGCCTGCGAGGTCTCGCCGCTCACCATGACCACCTACTTATATTCCCAAAGGGGCTATTTCATCCCGTTTTACGCCTTGGGGGTTCCGGTCGCCTACCGTCTGCACGATCACCGCGGAAGGCCGGGCTGGAGCGAGGCCGACGGCTCACCCCGGATTTATGGACCATAGGGGCACAATCGAGGCAGGGGGACGGCGACGGCGCTCCGCCTGGAGGGTGATTGACATGCCTGGGACCCGGTCTCATTCCCGCTATGTGCCGGATCGGGGGCTCACCACACGCATGGTGACGACGATGTTCCTCATCGGGCTGCTGTACGTCGTCTTCATCGGCGTCCTGCTGGCCGTCCTGCGGGGGTCGTGGCCCGTCATCCTGCTGATCGCGGGCGGTCTGTTCATCGCGCAGTTCTGGTTCAGCGACCGGATCGCGGCCTTCAGCATGGGTGCCCGCGAGGTCACCCCCGAGCAGGCGCCCGAACTGCATGGCGCCATTGACCGCATCTGCGCCCTCGCCGACATGCCCAAGCCCCGCGTGGCGATCGCCGACAGCGACGTACCGAACGCCTTCGCCACCGGGCGCAGCCAGAAAACCGCCCTGGTCTGCGCCACCACCGGCCTTCTCCGTCGCCTGGAGCCGGAGGAACTGGAGGGCGTACTCGCGCACGAGCTGTCGCATGTCGCCCACCGTGATGTCGCGGTGATGACCATCGCGTCGTTCCTCGGCGTCCTCGCGGGCGTGATGACCCGGGTCGCGCTCTGGGGCGGCTTCAGCCGGGCGGGCCACGGCCGCGACGGAAACGGCGCCGCCCTGGCGATACTCCTGATCCCCCTGGTCAGCGCCGTCGTCTACGCGATCAGCTTCCTGCTCACCCGGCTGCTCTCCCGCTACCGCGAGCTGTCCGCCGACCGCGCCGCCGCGCTGCTGACCGGCCGCCCGTCGGCGCTCGCCGCCGCGCTCACCAAGGTGACCGGGCAGATGGCGAACATCCCGACTCGGGACCTGCGGAAGGCGGAGCCGTTCAACGCCTTCTGGTTCGCACCCGCGTTCTCCTCCGAGCAGAGCCTGGGCAGGCTCTTCTCCTCGCACCCGACGCTGGAGCAGCGCCTGGAGCAGCTCGGCAGGATCGCGAGGCAGCTGGGCCGCCCGTAACGCCGCCCGCAACCCTGAGAGAGGATCTTCCTGTGGGACTTCTCGACACCATCCTCGGCCGCAGCAAGCCCGTACGTCCCGACCTCGACCAGCTCTTCGGCCTGCCCGCCGCCGCCATCACCCTCCAGGCGGCTGCCGGATTCACCCCGACCGGCATCGGCTCGGTGTGCTTCGCCAGCGTGGAGGGCGGCGCCTTCGCCGCCCTCCAGCAGGACGTACGGGAGCTGCTCGACGCCGATACGGGCCGCGGCGGCATACCGGTCGAGTTCAGCCAGGACGCGTACGGCTACACCTGGCTGCTCGTTCGCCACCCCGCCGATGACACGGCCGCACTGGTCAACGACCTGCACGCGGTCAACACCCTCCTCCAGGACGCCGGATTCGGCCCGCAGCTGCTCTGCTCCCTGATCGGCTTCCGGGAAGCCGCCGGGGACCGCGCCCTCGCGCTGATCTACCTCTACAAGCGCGGCACCTTCTATCCCTTCGCGCCGCTCCCCGGGAGGACCGAGAAGCGCGACAACGCCCTGGAACTCCAGGTCAGGGCGCTGCTCGCGGACGATCTGCGGGTCGAGCCGGACCTGGCCCGCTGGTTCCCGGTGTGGGGTGCGCCGGGGCTCGCAGGGGCGGACTGACGGGGCCCGCGCGTCCTTGGAGTCGCAGGCGGGCTCAGGCGGGCTCAGGCCGTTTCAGGCCGGCCAGGGGGAGGGTCGTGGCGGTGCGGGGCGGGGGTAGATCCGGGACTGCTTGACGCTGCCGAAGGCGAAGCTGGACTGGATCGAGGCGATGCCGGGAATGGCGTGGATCTGGTCGCGGACGAGGCGCTCGTACGCTTCGAGGCTCTCGGTCACGATGCGGAGCAGATAGTCACTGTCACCGGTCATGAGGTAGCAGTCCTGGATGTGCTCGATCCGGCCGATGTGCTCCTCGAACGTGCTGACCATGTCGGACGTGTGCCGTTCGAGGCGGATGTTCACGAAGACGGTGATCGGAAGGCCGAACGTCAGCTGGTCCACGATCGCGGTGTAGCCCCGGATGAGACCTGCCTCCTCCAGCCTCCGGACCCGGCGCAGGCACGGCGACGGCGACAGCCGGACGCGGTCGGCCAGCTCCTGGTTGGAGAGCCGTCCGTCGGCCTGCAATTCGCGGATGATCTGTAGGTCGACGGCGTCCATGGGGCACTCCTTGGCAGATTCTGCCCCCAGGCTAGGAATCCGGGGTGGAAATAGCAATCGGCTGCTCCGCCTCCTGCCATAGCGTTGCGGACGGCCTGACAGACCCGGCGGAGACCGGTCGCGCGCCACCCACCACGCCCGGCCGGAGGAATCCCGTTGAGTACGACCAAGCTCGCCCCCGCGGCCCCGCCCGCCCCCGCGAGCCCCAAGCGCGGCCCGCGTCGCCCGGGTGAGGTCGCGGGGATGGTGGCGCTGCTG
Source organism: Streptomyces sp. ISL-96 (assembly GCF_018614035.1). GTDB lineage: Bacteria > Actinomycetota > Actinomycetes > Streptomycetales > Streptomycetaceae > Streptomyces. The sequence continues at coordinate 8,419 of NZ_JAGGPA010000022.1, read as the reverse complement.
CTGACGGTGGCGATCTGGGCCGGGTTCGCGCTCAGCGCGCGGGCGCTCAGTACGTCGACGCTCGAACCGGCGGATGCCGCGCTGCTGCGGTTCGGTGTGCCCCTGCTGGTCCTGGCGCCCGCGCTGTGGCGCCGGCGCAGGCGCTTCGCCGCCGTCGGCCGATGGACGGCGCTCAAGATCGTCGGCGGCGCCGGGGTGCCGTTCTTCCTGGCCGCGATGTACGGCGGCTCGCTGACCTCGACCGCCTTCGTGGGGGCGATCGTGCCCGGCATGGTCCCGCTGTTCGTATCCGTACTCATGATGACGAACGGGCGCGGTGTCCCGAAGCGGATGCAGGCGGCCGGGCTCTGCCTGATCGCCATGGGCGTTGTCGCCCTCGTCTCGCCGTACGTCGTCGCGGTCGACGGGGACGTCCTGTTCGGGTCCGGGATGCTGCTCCTGGCCAGCGGGCTGTGGGCGCTCTACACCGTCGGGCTGCGCGAGGTGGACCTCGATCCCGTCGGGTCGATCGGGCTGCTGTGCGGGCCGTCGTTCGTGGTGGTGGCCCTGCTCGTCCTGACCGGCGTACTCCCCACGAACCTCGGCGCGGCCACCTGGCCCGACCTCACGTTCTTCCTGCTCGTGCAGGGTCTGGGCGTCGGGCTCTGCGCCGGCCTGCTGTACGCCTTCGCCATCCGGCGCTTGGGCGCCGAGCGCAGCGCCGTCGTCGGCAGCCTCAGCCCTGTCGTCGCGACTCTGCTGGCCATCCCCCTCCTGGACGAGCCGCTGACTGTGGCCGTGCTCGTCGGCGTACCCCTCATCACCCTCGGCGTCGTCCTCGCCAACATCCGTACCCGTCATCGTCCCAAGGTGCTTCCCGATGCTTGAGCTGCTCAGCCCCCCGCCCACCGACCCGCTGTTCGCCCTGGTCGCCGAACTCGGCGCCGTCGCCCGCCCCGAGCGGCTGGACCTCCTGGTCGGCGTCTACCGGGACCAGACCGGGACCACGCCGGTGATGGCCGCCGTCCGCGAGGCCGAACTGCGGCTGGCGGAGCGGGGCGCGTCCAAGGAGTACCGGGGCCTGTCGGGCAACCAGGCGTTCAACCGCGCGATGACCTCCACCGTGCTGGGCTCCGAGGACCTGATATCCCGGGCGACGGCGATACAGACCGTCGCCGGTACCGGGGCGCTGAACCTGCTCGCCGAGTTCGTCCACCGGACCGCTCCCGGCGCGACCGTCTGGATCAGCGACCCGTCGTACGTCAATCACCGGCCGATCCTGGAATCCGCCGGCCTGACCGTACGCACGTACCGCTACCTCGACGCCGACGGCCGGCCCGACCAGGCCGGCCTGCTGCGCGACCTGAGCGAGGCCCGGCGCAACGACGTCGTCCTCATCCAGGGCTGCTGTCACAACCCCACCGGTGTCGACCTGACCCCCGAAGCGTGGGACACGCTGGCCGGCCTCGCCGCCCACCACGGCTGGGTGCCCTTCGTCGACCTCGCGTACCACGGACTCGGCGACGGCCTGGAGGCGGACCTGGAGCCCACCCGGACGATGGCCTCGCGGGTCGAGGAGATGCTCATCGCCGTGAGCTGCTCGAAGAACTTCGGCCTCTACAGCGAACGGACCGGCTGCGCGATCGTCCTCGGCCCTTCCCAGCGGGCGCTGCGCCATGTGGAGTCGACCCTGCAGAACGTCGCCCGGGTGCTCTACTCGATGCCGCCCGAGCACGGCGCCGCGATCGTCACGACCATCCTGGACGACCCGGGTCTGTACGCCACCTGGCGAACCGAACTCGACGCCATGCGCACCCGCATCAACGCCAATCGGGCCGACCTCGTCGCCCACCTCGGCTCCCTCGGGTGCGACCGGCCGGCGGAGATCCTCGCGCAGCAGAAGGGCATGTTCTCGATGCTGCCGCTGACTCCGGACCAAATGCTGCGCCTGCGCGAGGACTTCGCGGTCTACGGCACGGGATCGGGCCGTATCAACATCGCCGGCATATCCGCGCACCGCATCCCGTACCTCGCGAACAGCATCGCCGCGGTCGCCACGGTCGGTGCGGTCGGCGCGGTTACGGCGGGGTGATCCGACGGATGCCGACCGCCGCTACGCCCTGCCCGTTGCCTGCTCCCGCCGGGCGGCTGGTGCCACGCACGCTCCTCGGTGCGCGATGCTCGGTGCGCGATGCGGCTGCCAGGTGAGGTGCTGGTGATCGGTACGCCTAGGCTGCCACCCGGCACCGGCCTCGATTCCAGGAGCGCACATCATGTCCGACCCCGTCCAGAAGCACCCGTATCCCGACGCCCTTCGACCGGACGAATCACCCGCGCCGCACGCACTGCTCGCGCCGGTGATCGGGTTCCTCGGCACCTGGGCCGGCCGGGGCTGCGGCAGGTACCCGACGCTCGCGGAGGAGTTCACGTACGCGCAGGAGGTCACCTTCAGTCACGACGGGCGGCCCTTCCTCCACTACGAGGCGCGCGCCTGGCTGCTCGACGCGGACGGCACCCCGCTGCGGCCGTCGGCTCGGGAGAGCGGCTGGTGGCGGCTGCAGCCCGATGGGCGTGTGGAGGCGTTGATCACCCAGCCCACCGGCATCGCGGAGATCTCGGTCGGCCGTGCGGGCGACGGCGCGGTCGACCTCGCCACGCATCAGGTGGCTCTCGCTCCCACCGCCAAGGAGGTCAATGCCACCCGCCGCCGCTACACCCTGACGGACGAGGACACGCTCAGCTTCGTCCACGACCTCGCGGCCGTCGGCCAGCCCCTGCAACACCACCTTTCGGCACAGCTCCGACTTCGACGCGGGAGCGAAACCAGGCCGTAGAAAATCGGCTTATGCGCGTGCAACCATACGGTTGTCACGCATGTCTTCATGAGTGACAACACTGTCCCCGTACCAGGAGAACTGGGGGACGTCATGCAGAACCGCCAGCGCCTCGCGGCACTCGCCGCCGGCATACTTCTCACCGCCGGGGTCGGCGCCACGACTCCCGCCGTCGCTTCGCCCCGGTCCGGGACATCGCAGCAGACCCCCGCAACGGCCCTCGTCGTCAATGCCCGATGGGGCGGACACTGTGCCTTCGACCGTCTCGTCATCGATGTCCGGGGCACTGTGCCCCCGGTCTCCGTGAAGCCGGTGAAGGAACTGCGGTACGACGGCTCCGGGAAAAAGGTCCCGCTGCCCGGTAAGTACTACCTGGAGATCAAGCTCAGCCCGGCCGCCGCTCACAACGAAGCGGGCCGCTCGGTCTACAAGGGGCCCAAGCTGGTCAAGACTGGGCTGCCCACACTCAAGGGTGTCGCCCTGACCGGCGACTTCGAGGGAGTGGTCACCTTTGGGGCCGCTTTCAACACCAAGCCCGCCTACAACACCTTCAAGCTCCACTCGCCGGAACGCTTCGTTCTCGATATCCGCCACCCGTCCGGGTCTCAATGCCGCACGGGCTGACCCGAAGCGCGGCGGGGACGTATTGGGGCCGCAGCATCAGCGTACGCTCGCGCTAGTGTGCGAGCGTGAGTCTTCATGTCGTCATAGGTTTCGGGCCCGCCGGGGCGGCCACTGCTCGGCTGCTGGCCGAAAAGGGGCATTCAGTACGCGTCGTTACCAAGTCGGGCCGGAGCCCGGAGCCCGGCATCGAGCACGTGGCGGTGGACGCGACGGACAGCAAGCGCCTGATCGACGTCGCGCAGGGCGCGGTCGCGATCTACGGCTGTGCCGCACCGCCCTACCATCGCTGGGCGAGTGAATGGCCGCCGCTGGCCTCGTCGGTCTGTGCGGCGGCCGAGGCGACCGGGGCCGTCCTGGTCATGCTGGGCAACCTCTACGGTTACGGCCCCGTCGATGGTCCCATGACCGAGGAACTTCCGCTCGCGGCGACCGGCCCCAAGGGGCGGGTGCGCGCCGCAGTTTGGGAGCGGGCACGGGACCTCCATGAGCAGGGTCGTATCAAGGCGGTCGAGGTGCGGGCCTCGGACTTCTTCGGGCCCGGTGTCACCGACGGCGGGCACCTGGCCGCGCGGGTCATGCCACGACTGCTGCGCGGCAAGCCGGTCTCCAGGCTCGGGGACCCGGACGTCCCGCACAGCTGGAGCTACCTCCCCGATGTGGCCAGGGCCCTGGCCGAGGTCGCGGGCGAGGAACGCGCCTGGGGACGGGCCTGGCACGTTCCGACGGAGCCGGCTCTGTCCACCCGGGAGATGGTCGACCGCCTTGCCGCTCAGTCGGAAACGGGGCCGGTCGTGGTGCGCAGGCTGCCGTCGGCCGTGCTGGGTGTCGCGTCGGTGTTCTCCCCGCTGATCCGCGAACTCAAGGAGATCCGCTATCAGTTCGTACGTCCATTCGTAGTTGATTCGAGCGCGTACGAAGCCGAGTTCGCGGTACGAGCCACCCCCGTCGACGAGCAGGTCGAGGCGACGGTGGACTGGTGGCGCGAGCGACTGGCCACCGCCGGGTGACACCTGGCTGGATCAACCGTGGGTGTGAACGCGGGGGAGACGTGCATGAGCAGTCCGAGAAGCTGACCGTGGTGGTGCGCTGACCGAACGGTCATGCCGTGCGGCGAACCGTCCGACTCAGTCGTCGATGTCCTTGTTGAAGTCCTTCGCGCAGGTGTCACGTTCACTCTGGGTGTCGGCTTGCTGGACGCAGTCGTCGAAGTCCTTGAACTCGTCGGAGTTGAGGATCGACGCGCCGATCGCGATGATGACGACGGACGCGATCAGTCCCAGCGCGCCGAGCACCGCGCCGATGACCGACATTTTGCCGTGCGGCGCCCGGCCGCCACGTGCCTTGCGTGCGCCGACAATGCCGACGATCACTGCCAGCAGGCCCAGCACAATGCCGCCGAAGACGGTCCAGAAGAGGAGGATCGCCGCGATGCCGAGAACAAGCGCGGCGATAGCCGGCCCGTTGCTTCGCTTCATGCCGGTGTCCGGGCTGGTCTGCGCGTAGCCGTCAGGGGTCTGGGGGTGGTTGGAGGAGGACACGCCATCACACTCATCTCTGCTTCCGTGCCAACGAGTTGTCGTACGTGGCCTTGTGCCCCCATGTCAGCGACGAATGCACCCGTTGTTTCCCGGCGCGAGCGGTGATGCGCGAACGTGTTCGATGACCGAAGGCAAGGGTGGTGCCGGTCATTCTCCGGCGTGTCTGGCTGGAAGAAGCTGTGGTTGTTGCTCAGAGTGCGATGTAGCGTTTTTTTCAGCTGTCGTGGTTCCGAAGTAGGTCTTGCCGTGCGTCACCGCACGGGAGGTTTTGCTGTACAGCGTCTCTGAGGACCAAGGCGATCACCTCCGGCCCCGCGCGCTGCGGGTGCCGAACTACCAGTCCTTGGAGGACGCATGGCCAGCGGTACGGTGAAGTGGTTCAACGCGGAAAAGGGCTTCGGCTTCATCCAGCAGGAGGGCGGCGGACCGGATGTGTTCGCCCACTACTCCAACATCAATGCCCAGGGCTTCCGTGAGCTGCAGGAAGGCCAGCAGGTCACCTTCGACATCACACAGGGCCAGAAGGGACCGCAGGCGGAGAACATCACGCTTGCCTGAGCCCTGAAGAGCGGTACCGCGCCTCCCAGCCCCAGGCTGGGAGGCGCGGTGCGCGTATGGGCGCGCGCGTGGCCGCTCGCATGGCGCGTCGGTGTCACGGTAGAGTGGAAATTTGCTGTGTGGCAATAGTTTGGCACGGCTCCGGCAATTTGCCGCTCCACTCTGACTACTTTCTCAACGAAATGGCCCTCACCGTGACGAACTTCCTGGCCGTTGAGCGTGCTGTGCGCACTGCCGCACCTCATGCGATCTTCGACACGGTGCGCGCCGCACTGGTCGAGTTCTACGAGGCCGTCGAGGTCGATCTGCTGATGGCCGACTACAGCCTGACCGTCCTGCAGCCGGTGACCGCCCTTCCGCATACCGCGAAGCCGCTGCCGGTCCATGCCAGCCCGGAAGGCCGCGCTTTCGGCAGTCAGGAGCCGTTCGGGCAGTACGTGGCTCATGACGGTTCCGTGGATCTGCATCTGCCTGTCACCGTCCGTGGGGACAGGCTCGGGATCTTGACCGTGCGATTGCCCAAGCAGAGATGCACTCCCGAGACTGTTCAGGAGCTGACAGAACTCGCCGAGTTGCTCGGGCATGAAATCGTCGTTGCCGAGCGCGATACGGACGTGTTCCTTCAGGCCCGGCGCGCCAGCCGGCTCACTTTGGCGGCGGAGATGCAGTGGCAGTTGCTGCCTGCCCGGGCCTGCACGCGCCCGGAGTACGCCATCGGGGCCCAGCTGGAACCCGCCTACGACATCCACGGCGACAACTTCGACTGGTCCACCACGGCTGAGACCCTCACGCTCAGCATCACCAACGGAATGGGCGAGGGAATCCAGGCGTCGCTCCTGACCAACCTGGCCGTCAACGCTCTGCGCAATGCTCGCAGGGCGGGCATCGACATCGCCGATCAAGCGGCCCTGGCCGACCAGGCGATCTATGCGCAGTACCGCGGAGCCGAGTACGTCTCGACCCTTCTGCTGTCCTTCGAGCCGGCGACCGGGCGCGGGCGAGTAGTTGACGCCGGATCGCCTCAGTTGTGGCGTCAACGCGACAAGGTCGTGGAGCACGTCGACTTCGAGGCCCAGCTCCCCTTGGGCATGTTCGAGGAGACTCTCTACGCGGCTCAGGAATTCCAGGCGCTGCCCGGCGACCGCTTGATCTTCGTCAGCGATGGCGTCTATGCGGCGGTCTCCGGCGCCGGCGAGCGTTACGGGGAGCGTGCGCTGGCGCGTGCCATCCAGGCTGTCAGCCTTCTGCCGGCTGCTGCCGTGCCGCGCGCGCTCCTGCAGGAACTGGCGTCGTACCGCGATGCCGACGCCGATGACGATGCTCTGGTCGTGTGCCTGGACTGGTTCGGGCGCACCGCCGCGGCTTCGGACTGAGCCCCGGTCCGCGCCCCTGCTTCGAAGCCGTTACGGGCAGTGCCGGTGACGCGGCTCATCTCCGGCGTGGCTTCCGGCTTCCCTTGGTCGTGTGCCACGTGCTTATATTTGCCATACGGCAACAATCGAACGGAGCAGGAATCCCCCCGGCCGGCCGCAGGGCCGGGCGTTGCCGACGGGGTCGCGAAGGGGAGTTTGAGTGAGCAGCGATGAGGCGGTGGCCCGAAAGCGCGTCGCCGGCGTCATGCAGGGACGCGTCGATGAGATCGCCGACCGGTGGGTGCAGTTGCAGGTGCGGCACGCCGCTGTGAGTGCGGGTACTCGCGAGAGTGAGCTGCGCGAGGAGGCCGACGCTCTGGTCGCCGCCTTGGCTGCCGGTCTCGACAGCGCTCTGCCGGTTGACCGCATCGCGAACTCCCATGCCGACCTCAATCGCGCGGTCACCGAACTCTCGTTGCGCAGAGCCAGGAGCGGTGAGTCCCCGACGGCGACGGCGCTGGCGGTCCTCGCGCTCAAGGAGGCGCTGCTGGAGGCCGTGCGGGAGAGCACCCAGGACGGCGGAGAGCTGTTCTCCGCGGCGTTGCTGATCAACCGGCTCCTGGACGCGGCCGGGGCCTTGTCCTTCGACACCTACGTCGAAGGCCGCGAGGAGATCATCCACCGGCAGAGCAGGCAGCTGCTGGAGCTTTCCACTCCCGTCGTCCGCCTCTGGAAACAGGTCCTCGGCGTCCCGCTCATCGGGACGCTCGACACCGCCCGCACGCAGGTGGTGATGGAAAACCTGCTCCAGGCCATCCAGGACCAAGAAGCAACAGTCGCCATCATCGACATCACCGGCGTACCGACCGTGGACACCGCTGTGGCGCAGCATCTGATGCAGACCGTCAACGCGGTGCGTCTGATGGGGGCGGACTGCATCATCAGCGGCATCCGGCCGCCGATCGCGCAGACCATTGCCCAGCTGGGCATCGACCTGTCCACCATCATGACGCGGGCCACCCCCGCGGACGCCCTGTCCGAGGCCATCAAGCTCACCGTCGGCTCCCTGCCCGCCTCCAACGGGCCGTCCGACGGGCCGGCGTCGCGATGAGGGGGCGTGCTTCCACCGGTGTGCCCATCCTGCGTCTGGGTGACGTCCTGATCACCGGGCTGCTCGACGAACTCGACGACAAGGCCGCCATGGCCTTCACCGACGAGCTCACCGAGCGCATCTCGGCCGACTGTGTACGAGGGGTCCTGATCGACATCTCCCGCCTCGAGATCGTCGACTCCTTTGTGGCACGCACCCTGATGGAACTCACCACCATGGCCAGACTCCTGGGAGCACGCGTGATCGTGGCCGGAATACGACCCCCTGTGGCGATCACTCTGGTCGAACTGGGCATTGAACTCATTGGTGTGGAAACCGCCCTGAACGCAGAGCAGGGCATGGCCGCCTTGGGCTGGTATCAAAGTCCGCAGCCCCCGGAAGGGGCCCGACGTGACACAACTCGCTAAGCCTTGATCCACCGGC
>NZ_JAGGPA010000021.1 GCF_018614035.1 Streptomyces sp. ISL-96 | reverse complement strand
CCCCCACTCCCACCCCCTCCCCGGAGTTGAGCCATGACCCCAGATGACCCCCTGCTGAAGATCCTGGCCTGCCCGCTCGACAAGGGCCCGCTCACCCTCCTCGCACCGGAGGACGCGCTCTACAACCCGCGCCTGCGCCGCCGCTACCCGATCGTCGACGGCATCCCCCAGCTGCTGCCCGCCTCGGGCGAACAGGTCCCGGAGGCCGAGCACAACCGCCTCATGACGCTCAGCCACGCGGCGGAAACGGAATCTCGGCAAGCACACGAATGAGCAAAGAGCTCGTCGCGCCGGGCGCCTTGGCCGAGAGGGGATCAACGCGTCACCACAGTCCGCTGCGCCGAGAAGTCGCCCCACTTCCCGTCCGGCAGCTTCGCGCGGAGCTTGATGCTGTAGCGGGTGCCGGGCGGCTCGCCGACCGTGAAGTGGTACGTCGCCGTGCCGGCCGGCGGGGTCGCGCCCCACACGATCGTCGTGGCCGGCTCCCCGTTGAGAAACAGCTGATGCTCACGCACGACACCCGGCCCACCGCCCGCACCCGCGACACGCGGAGGCGTCCACCGGAGCTCGATCCCGCGTACGCCCGCCTTCGTACGAGCCGTCGCCTTCAGTCCCCGCGGCGCGGTGGACGGACCGTCATCACGCCCCGAAGCAGTAGTCAGGTCGAGGGCGTTGCTGTCCCCCGACGAGTTGTCGGCGGCGTCGCGCGCGCGGACGGTGAAGGTGTATACGGTTCCGGGCCGCAACCCCGTGATCCGGGCCGAAGTGCCGGAGCCGCGCACGCTGTGGATACGGGAGTCCTCCTGGTAGATGTCGTACGACGTGACGCCGGTGTCGTCGGCGACCCGCCCCCAGGACAGGCTCACCGCACCGGTCCCCTCGACGCGCCCCCGCAGCCTCACCGGCGCGGACGGTGGCTTCCGGTCGTCCGGCGCGAGGGCGGGGGTCCTGACGGGGACGGCTCCGCCGGGGGCGGACAGATTGCCCGCGGCGTCACGGGCGCGGACGGTGAAGGTGTACGCGGTGGCGGGAGTGAGCCGGTCGACGTCGGTCATGTGCCGCGCCCCCGTCACGGTTTTGACCTTGGCGCCCTTCTCGTACACCTCGTAGCCGGTGACCGCCTTGTTGTCCGTCGACCGGTCCCACATCACGTGGACCGAGGTGGCACTGCCCGCCTGAGCCGTCACCCCGCCCGGCCTGGAGGGCTTCTCGGTGTCCCGTTCCGGTTCGGTCGCGGAACAGGCGGTCGCCGCCACAAAGAACAACGCAGAGCAGGCCAACACAGCGCATACGGTGGGGCGTTGCACGGTCAGACCCTTCATTGGAGGGCAATGGTCCAGACCTGTATGCCATGTGCGGCGATGCCCGGCAAGAGTGCGCGCGCGACCCACTACTAGGCTGACGCCCCAGAACGGACCGGATCAGGAAATAGGGGGCCGCCTGAATGGCGATCACGTACAGAATGCTCGACCCCCGCAGCCACACTGCGCGCGGCCGCGACAAATCCATCACCCACAAGCCGGGCTCACCGATCATGGTCACGGCCGACGACGGCAAGTCGCAGGACGGCCCGCGCCCCGTGGCCTACCTGCTGCGCAATACCGCCTCCGGCGGCCCCAACACGTACCTCCCCGGCGCCCGGGAAATCCTCCTGTACGGCGACGAGCAGTGCCGCGAGGTCCTCGCCACCGTGACGACGGAACACGGCACCGGCTTCGGATTCGGCGGCCCGCGCTTCGTCTACCGGGTACTGGACCCCGACGGCGAACTGATCGGCCGCATCTCACTGCGGCGCGGGCGGATCTTCCGCATCGGCCGTTCGCACTGGACCATGGAGCAGTCGGGCACACCGCCGGTGCGCGGCTCGGCCGGCCGCCTGATGTGGTGGGCCCTGTGGTGGACGGTGCTCCTGCCCGTCAACATCGCACTGGTCGTCGCCGCCTTCAGCGGCCTCGCCCAGGACCCGGTCACGACCCCGCGCCGCATCGTCTGGCGTGACGGCGCCGGCCGGGCCGTGATGTCCTTCCGGGGCCTGGCGGGCGACTACCGCGTCATACAGGACCACTGGGACCCCAGGATGGTGGCGTCCCTGGTGGCGATCCATCAGACGTACGTCTCGATCGCCATCAGCGACAGCACGGACTGGTACCACCGCTAGAAGAACAGGGACTGCGGTACACCAGCGGAGACCTCGGCGCCGGCGGCAGCCGGATCAGCTGGTCATGAACTCCGTGACCTCGTGCGCGAACGGGCGCGGGCGCTCCTCATGGACGTAATGACCGGCCGGGATGGTGATCAGCCGGCAGTCGGGGATGAGCGCGGCCATGTCCGGCATCCGGTCCTGCGGCATGGAGCTGTCCGGGCCGCCAGTGATGATCATGGTCGGCGCGACGATCTCGCCGAGGCTCTCGGCCCAGTCCGGGTCGGGGTCGGCGATCTGGCTCGTAATGGCCGGTACGACGGGCCAGTCGTAGTCCAGCGGCGCGTCGGGGCGTACCGCCGGAGCCTCGATGGCGCCGGGGAACGGCGGCGGGGTCTCCTCCAGGACGAGCCGCTCCACACGGTCCGAGTTGTCCTGCGCCAGCAGGCGGGCGACGATCCCGCCCATGCCGTGGCCGACGACGCCGACCCGGTCCAGCTCCAGCTCGTCGAGGAAGCCCAGCACGTCGTCCCGCATGAGCTCGACGGAGTACTCGTCGGGCCAGTCGCTCTCACCGTGCCCGCGCAGGTCGATGGCGTAGACCCGCCATTCCTCGCCGAGCGCCTCCCCGGCCTCTTCCCAGCTCGCCGACGACGAACCGAGTCCGTGCAGGAGCACGACCGGCGCCCCATACGAATCGCCCCAGGTCCGATAGGCCAGTCGCACGTCGCCGACATCTACTACAGAGTGCTCACCCATGCCCCCGACGCTACAGGCCGGGGCGGGACACTCCGACCGCGACCGCACGCACGGCACACCGCCCCGCCTACACGCGAGCCCGGTGACCGCACAAGAGCGTGAGCAGCGCACTTCGCGCCGGAGCCCGGGCTTCCGCACGCCCGGTGACGGTAAGTACAGGTGACGATACTTTTAGTGACGACCGACATCGTGGGCGGCCACCGCCGCGCACGAGGAAAGCATTCCACCATTTCCTTGTCCCACCGCTTGTCCCCTGCTTGTCACTGTGCTCGGGGAGGGCCTTTCTTGTTGCTGGTGAAAGCGGCGCGCGGCGCGCGCCGGTTCGTGGAATCCGTCAAGGGCGAGGACGGTTCGTACCGCCTCGACAACTGGCCGCGCGCGCACGCGCCCAGGATCCGCCGTCCGGGACGTGCCCCCGGGTTTCTACGCGTGGGTGCAGTGCGGGGAAGCGGTGGTGAGCACGTCCACCGTGTCCCCCACCGCAGAGCAAGAAGGGTGAACCATGTTCAGTGCATGGCCTGATGCCGTCGTGGCCGCTGCGGCCGCCCCGCTGCTGGTAGCGGGAGCGGCCAAAATGCTCACCCCCGAGGACAGTACGAACTGGCCGACCGGGCGGTGGTGGCCTCCCGCCCCGTTCGGACCGAGGCTGGCCGGCGGAGCCGAACTCGGCGCGGCCGCCACCGCCGTGGCCCTTCCCGGCCGCCCGGCGGCGCTGCTCGCCCTGGCCGTCTACGCCTGCCTGACCGTGGTGGCCTACACGCTGCGCGGGCAGACCTGCGCCTGCTTCGGCGGAGCCGCGCGGTCCACCGTAGGCCCACTCCATCTGGCCTGCACGTCGGCTGGGGCAGCCGCTTCCCTGGCGGCGCTCGCCGCCGGTCCCGGCACGACGCAGGGCGGACTGCGGGCGGTTGTCTGTGTGGCCGCCTCAGCCGTCACGCTCGCGGTTCTGCTGGTCGCCGACCAGCGGGGGCTGGTGCTGGGCGGCCCGCTCGGGCGACCGGGCGGTGGCCTGCTGACAGGGCAGAGCGACGACGCGGCCACCGACCCCACGGAACGGGTGCACGAGGTGCTGCTCTACACCTCCGTCGCCTGTCCGTCCTGCAAGTCGCTGCATCAGATCCTGGACGCCATGGAGCCCGCGCGCCGGCAGGCGGTCACCACGACCGTCCTGGGCGAGGACGAACAACTCCCCGACTTCCTGGACGGGTTGGGGCTTCCCGCCGCTTTCGGTCTGAACGCGACGGGCGAGGCGGTGTACGCCCCTGTCTCCGGCATCGGCGCGGTGAAGGCGCTCATCGAGTCGGTCACCATCGGGGCACCGGCGGGCAGTACCGAGACACCCGTGGGTGATGCCGTCCATAAACGGTGAGCAGCGGTGGCGGGACCAGCCGCGCGGAGTTGTCGGGACGAAACGCAGCGAAACAACGACGTGTGGCGCGTACGGCACCGGTAAGGGCCGTACGCGCCACACGTCGTGCGTGCGTCAGTGTCAGCGTCAGTGGGCGGTCGCCGGGATCTGGTCCGGGATCTCCGGCTGAGTGGCGTTCTCGTCCTGGCTGTCCTTCTTGCCCAGGTGGTTGAAGGCCAGGTTGAGCACGATCGCCACCACACACCCGGTGCTGATGCCCGAGTCGAGCACCACCAGCAGGTCCTCGGGGAAGGCGTGGTAGAAGGTCGGCGCCGCGATCGGGATGAGGCCGATACCGAGGGCGGCGGCGACGATCAGGGCGTTCTCGCCCTTCTCCAGCGCGGCCGTGGCGAGGGTCTGGATGCCGCTCGCCGCGACCGTACCGAAGAGCACGATTCCGGCGCCGCCGAGTACCGGCAGCGGTACGAGCGCGATCACGGAGGCCAGCACCGGGCACAGGCCGAGCAGGATCAGGATGCCGCCGCCGACGGCGACGACGAACCGGCTGCGGACCTTCGTCATCGCGACCAGGCCGATGTTCTGCGCGAAGGCGCTGCACATGAAGCCGTTGAAGAGCGGGCTGATCGCGCTGCCGAGGGTGTCGGCGCGCAGGCCGCCCTCGATGGTCTTCTCGTCGGCCGGGCGGCCGACGATCTTGCCGAGGGCGAGCATGTCGGCGGTCGATTCGGTCATGCACACCAGCATCACGATGCACATGGAGATGATCGCCGCGATCTCGAACTGCGGGGCGCCGAAGTGGAAGGGGGTCGGGAAGCCCACCAGGTCGGCGTTCTTGATGGCCTCGAAGTTGGTGATGCCCACCGGGATGGCGATGAGTGTGCCCGCGACGAGACCGAGGAGGATCGCGATCTGCTGGAGGAAGCCGCGCAGCAGCTTCCGCAGGGCGAGGACGATCAGCAAGGTCAGGGCGGCCATGCCGATGTTGGTCATCGAGCCGTAGTCGCCGGCGTGGGGATTACCGCCCTGGGACCAGTTGAAGGCGACCGGCAGCAGGGAGACACCGATCAGGGTGATCACGGTGCCGGTGACGACGGGCGGGAAGAAGCGGACGAGTTTGCAGAAGTACGGGGCGGCGAAGAAGCCCAGTACACCGGCGACGATGATCGCGCCGAAGATGATCGGTATCGCGTTGTCGCCCTCACCCTTGCCGATGGCGATCATCGGGGTCACTCCGGCGAACGAGACGCCGTTGACGAAGGGGAGCTTGGCGCCGATCTTCCAGAACCCGAGGGTCTGGAGGAGGGTCGCTATGCCGGCGGTGAAGAGGCTGGCCCCCATGAGGAAGGCCGTCTCCGTGGCGTCGAGCCCCACCGCGGGGCCGACGATCATGGGCGGGGCGACCACACCGGCGTACATCGCGGCCACGTGCTGGAGACCGCTGGTGAACATCTTGCCGGGCGGCAGCTTTTCATCGACCGGATGCTTCGGGTCGGGGCCGGAGGGGGATCCTGACGTGGATCCGGACTCGGCGGGGGCGGATTCGGCGGATGCATCTTTGCGAAACCTGGGCTTGGCGGCCACGGCGGTTCCTCCGGTCGGTTACACGCAACGGGGACGTGGATGTCAGGGAGGTGGTGCGGAGTGGAGCGTTGAAGCAGGTGGTGCAGATTGCATGACGCGTGGGGGGTGTCGGGGGGCGTAGCTGTGGGGCCTGTGGTGATGCCGGGCCGGGGAGGTTTGTCACCGTCCCCGGGGGCGCTCGCACTTGGGCGCGCGCCCCCGGGCACAGCTGCCGTGGACCCCGCTCGGGTCCGCGGCCGCCGGCCGAGGGCCGTCCCCCTCAGCCGGACTTCCGTGGGGGACGGTCAGCCCTGCGCGACGATCCGCGCGAGCCGCTGCGCCTCGGCCCGCGCGTCGCGGGCGATGGCGTCCTCGTCCACCGTGATCAGGTGGTTGTCCTCGACGACGGGCTTGCCGTTGACGAGCGACAGGGTGACCGGGGCCGCCGCGCCGAAGACGATGGCGGTGACCGGGTCGGCGATGGTGGAGTGGCCGAGGCCGTCGATCTTCCACATCACCAGGTCGGCGAGCTTGCCGGCCTCCAGCGAACCGATCTGGTCGGCGCGGCCGAGCACCTGGGCTCCGCCGTACGTTCCGAGGCGCAGCGCCTGGCGGGCGTTGAGCGCGTTCTCGCGGTGGGCGCCGAGGCGGTTGATCAGCAGGGCGTTGCGCAGCTCGGTGTGCAGCTCGCCCGACTCGTTGGACGCCGTACCGTCGACGCCGAGACCGACCGGGACGCCGGCCTTCAGCATGTCGGGGACCCGGGCGATGCCTGCCGCGAGGCGGGCGTTGGAGGACGGGCAGTGGGCGACGCCCGTGCCCGTACGGGCGAAGGCGGCGATGTCGGAGTCGTTCATGTGGACGCAGTGGGCCATCCACACGTCGCTGCCGAGCCAGCCGGTCGACTCGAAGTAGTCGGTCGGGCCCATGCCGAACAGTTCCTTGCAGAACTGCTCCTCCTCGACCGTCTCGCTGCCGTGGGTGTGCAGGCGTACGCCCAGGCGGCGGGCCAGTTCGGCGCCCTGCTTCATCAGTTCGGTGGAGACCGAGAACGGCGAGCAGGGGGCGACGGCCACCTGCGTCATCGCGTCGAAGGAGGCGTCGTGGTGCTTCTTGACGGTCTCCTCGGTCGCGGCGAGCGCGCCTTCGAGCGTCTCGACGGCGAAGTCCGGCGGCAGGCCGCCGTCCTTCTCGCTGCGGTCCATGGAGCCGCGGGCGAGGGTGAACCGTACGCCCATGTCGGAGGCGGCCCCGATGACGGCGCCGGACAGGTCGCCCGAGCCCTTCGGGAAGACGTAGTGGTGGTCCATCGCGGTGGTGACACCGCCGCGGGCCATCATGGCCAGCGAGCCCTGCGCCGCCGCCTTCACCATGCGCTCGTCGATGCGCGCCCAGGTCGGGTAGAGGGCGACGAGCCAGTTGAAGAGGTTGTGGTCGGTGGCCAGGCCTCGCGTGATCCACT
The DNA here is from genome assembly GCF_018614035.1 of Streptomyces sp. ISL-96. GTDB lineage: Bacteria > Actinomycetota > Actinomycetes > Streptomycetales > Streptomycetaceae > Streptomyces. The sequence continues at coordinate 111,336 of NZ_JAGGPA010000021.1, read as the reverse complement.
GGTAGAAGTGGTGGTGCGTGTTGACCAGGCCGGGGGTGACCAGGTGGCCGGTGCCGTCGATGCGGCGTACGACGTTCTCCAGGCCCTCGGGGGCCTTGCCCGCGCCGATCGACTCGATGCGGTTGCCGGCCACCACGACGTACCCCGAGGCGTACTCGGTGTCGTTGGCGTCGACCGTTGCGATGGCACAGTTCTCGATGATGGTGCGCGCGGCTGCCTGTGCTGCCATGGTGCGTCCTTCTCTCAGTGATGTGGGCACGGCAGGACCCTAGGAGGATTTGAGTGCCGCAGCCGCGTGGCTCCGGGTGCCGAGACGGTGAAAGAACAGGTTGAGCAGGACCGCTGCCAGTGCTCCGGCACTGATCCGGAGCCGGGCAAGGTCTGTGTGCGCGAAGGCGCCGGCAGGGAAGCCGCCGAAGACGGGGCCCACGAGGGGCGCGCGGCGGGCAGCCGTGTCTGCCGGGGGGAGAACCCCCGGCGGCGGCTGAAGGCGGAACGGCGGCGCAGGCGACTGTGCGAACAGGCAGGACGACCCACCGGGCAGGAGCGCGCTCGTGCCCGGCGCCCAGGGACGGTGACGACGCCCGCGTATGTCAGGGCGGAAAGCGGCGTGGACACAGGGCCGTTGCCGACCCGGTATGCAGGCGTTGCCATGGAGCTTCCCTCCGGTCCGGTACGCCCCCGCCCTACTGGTGCTGCTTCGGGCGAGCGGGGGCGTACCGGTTCCGCGTCAGAGGTTGGTCATGTCGACCGGGATGTGCGGCTCGACGCCGTCCCGCAGGATGGTGGCCTCGATCAGGCCGTACGGGCGGTCGGCGGCGAAGTAGACCTCGTTGTCGTTCTTCAGCCCGAAGGGCTCGAGGTCGACCAGGAAGTGGTGGTTGTTCGGCAGCGAGAAGCGGATCTCGTCGATCTCGCTCCGGCTGTTGATGACGCGCGAACCCATCTGGTACAGGGTCTGCTGGAGCGAGAGGGAGTACGTCTCGGCGAAGGCCTGGAGGATGTGCTTCTTGGCCTGGGCGTACGACTTCTCCCAGTTCGGCATCCGGTCTTCGTCGCTGGTCCAGTTGTAGCGCCAGGCGGCGGAGACATCGGTGCACAGGATGCGGTCGTACGCCTCCTTGAGCGTCGTGTACCGGTCCTTGACGTAGCCCCAGAACTCCGAGTTCGTGGAGTTCATGACCGTGAGGTCCTTGAGGCCGGAGATGACCTCCCACTTCTCACCGTCGTAGGTGATCTGCGTGGTGCGCAGCTCCTGGCCCTGGCGGACGAAGGAGTGGTTGACCTCGTCGGAGCCGATGAACTTGGAGTTGTTGTCCGAGGTCGCGATGCGATCCCAGGCGTACTCCTCGATCCGGATCCGGGCGCGCTGGATCGGCTCCTGCGACGTCACGAAGTGGCGGGCGAGGTGGATGCCGAACTGCTCGGCGGACTCGATGCCGTACTCCTTGGCGAACGCGTACACCGTGTTCTTGGTGGTGTCCGTCGGCAGGACGTTGGCGTTCGAGCCGGAGTAGTGCACGTCGTCCATGTCGCCGGAGAGGGCGACGGAGACGTTCAGGTCCTTGATGTGGTGGGTGTCGCCGTCCCGCGTGATCTTGACGACGCGGTTCTCTGCTTTGCCGTACTGGTTCTGGCCGAGAATCGTGGGCATGTCGGTGCTAGCTCCCTCGGTATACGGAGTAGCCGAACGGGTTGAGCAGCAGCGGTACGTGGAAGTGTTCGCCCGGCACGACGGCGAACGTGATCGCCACCTCCGGGAAGAACGCGCCGCTGTCCCTTACGCGGGGGGCGTCCTGCTGTGCCTCGGCTTGCTTCTTGCTGGCGAAGTACGCCTCGGTCTCGAAGTCGAGACGTACGTGGGTCGTGCCTTCCGGCAGGGCCGGCAGGTCCTTGCAGCGCCCGTCCGCGTCGGTCGCGGATCCGCCGAGTGCCACCCACTCGGCGTCACTGCCACTGCGGGCCGTGAGCGAGATGGCGACACCCTCGGCGGGGCGTCCGATGCTGGTGTCCAGGATGTGCGTGGACACCGAAGCGGTGGTCGCGGTGCTCATAGTGCTCAGTCCTCTTCTACGAGACGGGTCAGCCGGATTCGGTTGATCTTCCCGAGTTCGGTGCGCACGATCTCGCGCTCCGCCTCGGCGGTGTTGCCGATCCGGTCCCGCATCGCGTCACGCATCTGCTCACCGGTCGCACCGGTGGCGCAGATCAGAAAGACATGTCCGAACTTCTCCTGGTAGGCCAGGTTCAGTTCGAGCATCTCGGCTTTCAGTTCCTCGGACGCTCCGGCCATTCCCCGCTGCTCGCGGGAGGAGGTCGGGTCCCCGGGCTTGGGCCGGCCGATCGGCGGGTGGCCCGCCATCGCTTCGGCCAGGTCCTCCGCGGTCAGTTCGGCCATGGCGGCGTCACTGGCGAGGAAGAGGGCTTCCGCATTGGCGTACGGGCGCTGGGCGAGCAGTTTGCTCCCCCACGCCGAGCTGGCGCATACCTCGTGGAGCGTGGCCGAGGCCTCGCTGTCCGCCGAGGTATTGAACCGGGCGAGGCCCGGCGTCGAACCTGAAGTCACGGGAGCCTCCGTGGCCTTGTGCTGGACGGGCTGCGCATAGCTAACGCCCTCAAGAACATCGCGTCAACACTTTGTTGAAATCTTGCGAACGCAAAAGCCGCCGACCCGTTGCGGGGACGGCGGCCTCGACGAATGATCGATCAAATATGCCCACTTACTGGACACCCCGCTACTCGCTCTTCGAGCCGTTTTCCCTGTTCAGGTAGTTGTAGACGGTGAAGCGGCTGACCCCCAGGGCGCTCGCCACCGTCTCCACCCCGTGCCGTACGGAGAAGGCCCCGCGCGCCTCCAGGATCCGTACGACCGACTGCTTCTCCTTACGGTCGAGCTCCGCCAGCGGCATCCCGTGCCGGCGCTCCAGCGCGGCCAGGATGTGATCGAGGGAGTCGGAAAGCTGCGGAAGCCGTACGGCGACGACGTCCCGGCCCTCCCAGGTCAGCACCACATCGTCGCTGCCCGCCCGCTCCGGCACCATGATTTCCCCGCCCATCGCGTCGACCAGCGGCTTCACCGCGATGACGAGGGGGTGGTCGTCCGGCGCGCCGATGTCCGTACCGCTGAGATCCGTCACTTCTCGCCCTCCCCGATCACGTTGACCTGCAACGAGACCCGCGTGGCACCCGCGGCCAATGACTTGCGCAGCAGCGCGTCGACCGCCGTCAGCACCGCGTCCGCACCGCCCTCGGCGGTGTTCCCGAACGGGCCGACATCCACAGCGTCCAGCTCGGCCACCTGGATGACCTCGCGGGCGGCCAGCGCGTGCGCCGGCGCCTCGTCGAGGTCGAAGGGCTCGGTCGTGAACTCCACTCTCAATCGCACCATGCCCCCACGTTACTGGCGGACCTGGCCGCCCCTCTTGACAGGTATCCGGGCCACCATGCAACATTCCATCAGGCAGAAAATAACTTCCGCGATACGGAAGGAGCGCCGAAACCCTCATGGGCTACACGGACCAGCGCTTCGATGTGAACCTCTCAATCCTCTTCACGGAACTCCCGCTCCTGGAGCGCCCGGCGGCCGCCGCCGCGGCAGGCTTCAAGGCGGTCGAGCTGTGGTGGCCCTGGATCGAGACCCCCACCCCCGACCAGGCAGAACTCGACGCCCTCAAGAAGGCGCTCGACGACGCCGGCACCCAGCTGGTCGGCCTGAACTTCTACGCCGGGCAGCTGCCCGGCCCGGACCGCGGCGCACTCTCCGTGCCCGGCGAGGAGTCGGACCGCTTCCGCGCCAACATCGACGTAGCGGCGGACTTCGCCGCCTCGGTCGGCTGCAAGGCGCTCAACGCGCTCTACGGCAACCGCGTGGACGGCGTCGACCCGGATGCCCAGGACAAGCTTGCCCTGGAGAACCTGGTGGTGGCCGCCCGCGCCGCCGACCGGGTCGGTGCGATCCTCCTGATCGAGACCCTCAACAAGCCGGAGTCGCCGCGCTACCCGCTGGTGAGCGCACCGGCCGGCATCGCGGTCGTCGACAAGGTGAACGAGGCGACCGGACTCGGCAACGCCAAGTTCCTCCTCGACATCTACCACCTGTCGATGAACGGCGAGAACCTCCCCGACGTGATCGCGGAGTACGCCTCCAAGACCGGCCACGTGCAGATCGCCGACAACCCCGGCCGCGGCGCCCCCGGCACGGGAGACCTGCCGCTGGAAGAGCTGCTCGACCTGCTCAAGAACGCCGGTTACGACGGCTGGGTCGGCCTGGAGTACAAGCCCGGCGACCGCCCGAGCGCCGAAGCCTTCGACTGGCTCTCGAACTGACCATTTTTTCGCGTGTGTTGAAGCACGTGTGTTGAAAGAGGCACCCATCATGAGCAACCTTCCCAAGATCGGATTCATCGGCCTCGGCATCATGGGCTCCCCCATGTCCGAGAACCTGCTGAAGGCCGGTTACGACGTCACCGGCTACACCCTTGAGCAGCCCAAGATCGACCGCCTCGTCGCCGCCGGCGGCAAGGGCGCGTCCTCGATCGCCGAGGCCGTCAAGGACGCCGACGTCATCATCACGATGGTGCCCGCCTCCCCGCAGGTCGAGGCGATCGCGTACGGCGAGGACGGCATCCTGGAGAACGCCAAGAAGGGCGCCCTCCTGATCGACATGTCCTCGATCACCCCGCAGACCTCCGTCGACCTGGGCAAGGCCGGCGCCGAGAAGGGCCTGCGCGTCCTGGACGCCCCGGTCTCCGGCGGCGAGGCCGGCGCGATCGAGGCCGTACTGTCGATCATGGTCGGCGGTTCGCAGGAGGACTTCGACGCCGCCAAGCCGGTGCTCGAGGCGCTCGGCAAGACCATCGTCCTGTGCGGTCCGCACGGCTCCGGCCAGACGGTGAAGGCCGCGAACCAGCTGATCGTCGCGGTCAACATCCAGGCGTGCGCCGAGGCCGTGGTCTTCCTGGAGAAGTCCGGCGTCGACCTCGAAGCCGCTCTTGACGTCCTGAACGGCGGACTGGCCGGCTCGACCGTCCTGACCCGCAAGAAGGCCAACTTCCTCAACCGGGACTTCGCCCCCGGCTTCCGGATCGACCTGCACCACAAGGACATGGGCATCGTCACCGACGCCGCCCGCAATGTCGGTGCCGCTCTCCCCGTCGGCGCGGTCGTCGCCCAGCTGGTCGCCTCGCTGCGCGCCCAGGGTGACGGTGGCCTTGACCACTCCGCCCTGCTGCGCGCGGTGGAGCGCCTCTCCGGTCAGCCCGTCCAGAGCTGACCACCCCCTGATTTCCGGGCTGCGGCGGCGCTGACACCTGTCCTGTCGCGCCCAGGCGCCGCCGCCGCCCGGATTCATCTTTTTTTCACTTCAGTCCGCGCCGATCTCTACCCTCAACTTCAACAAACTGTTGACGTCACGCTCGGTGCGTACTTACGCTCCTCACGCCGCCAGCAGATTTCCGCAGGAAGGTCCCCATGTCGAAGCGTGTGCTCACGACCGAGTCCGGCGCCCCGGTCGCCGACAACCAGAATTCCGCCTCCGCCGGTGTCGGTGGCCCGCTCCTCCTCCAGGACCAGCACCTGCTGGAGAAGCTCGCCCGCTTCAACCGTGAGCGCATCCCGGAGCGCGTCGTCCACGCCCGTGGCTCGGGTGCGTACGGCTACTTCGAGGTGACGGACGACGTCACCGGCTTCACCCGCGCGAACTTCCTCGGCGAGGTGGGCAAGCGGACCGAGACGTTCATCCGCTTCTCCACCGTCGCGGACAACCTCGGTGGCGCGGACGCGGTCCGCGACCCGCGCGGTTTCGCGCTGAAGTTCTACACCGAAGAGGGCAACTACGACCTCGTCGGCAACAACACCCCGGTGTTCTTCATCAAGGACCCGATCAAGTTCCCCGACTTCATCCACTCCCAGAAGCGCGACCCCTTCACGGGCAAGCAGGAGCCGGACAACGTCTGGGACTTCTGGGCGCACGCCCCCGAGGCCACGCACCAGATCACCTGGCTGATGGGCGACCGCGGCATCCCCGCGTCGTACCGCCACATGAACGGCTACGGCTCGCACACGTACCAGTGGACGAACGCCCAGGGTGAGGCCTTCTTCGTCAAGTACCACTTCAAGACGAACCAGGGCATCCGCTCGCTGTCGTCCGAGCAGGCCGCCGAGCTCGTCGGCAAGGACGCGAACTCGCACCAGACGGACCTGCTCCAGGCCATCGAGCGCGGTGTGAACCCGTCCTGGACGCTGTACGTGCAGATCATGCCGGCGGCGGAAGCCCCGGACTACCGCTTCAACCCGTTCGACCTGACGAAGGTCTGGCCGCACGCGGACTACCCGCTCCAGCGGGTCGGCCGGCTGGTCCTCGACCGGAACCCGGACAACGTCTTCGCCGAGGTCGAGCAGGCCGCGTTCTCCCCGAACAACTTCGTTCCGGGCATCGGCCCCTCGCCCGACAAGATGCTCCAGGGCCGGCTCTTCGCCTACGCGGACGCCCACCGCTACCGCCTCGGTGTGAACCACACCCAGCTGCCGGTGAACGCCCCGAAGGCTGTTCCTGGGGGCGGTGCCGACAACTACGGCCGGGACGGCGCCATGGCGACCCGCTACGGCTCGCGCTACGACAAGAACTACGAGCCCAACTCGTACGACGGTCCGGCGCAGACGGACGCGGCGCTCTCCGCCCCGCTGGCACTGGCCGGCTGGACCGGCACGCACGCCGCCGCCGTCCACGTCAAGGACGACGACTTCTTCCAGGCCGGTGAACTCTACCGCCTGATGTCGGACGAGGAGAAGTCCCGCCTGATCGCGAACATCGCCGGTGGCCTCTCGCAGGTGAGCCGCGACGACGTGATCGAGAAGAACCTCGCGCACTTCCACGCCGCTGACGCGGAGTACGGCAAGCGCGTCGAGGAAGCGGTCCGCGCCCTGCGCGAGGACTAGGACACCAAGACCGCGCGGCGGGTCTGACGGGAGGTCAGGCCCATCGCGCAGTCCGTACCGCCGGCCCGTATGAGGGGTGGCCGGCGTTACGGACGGAATGGGTGCCGCGGCGGCGTGCGAGCCAGTGCGGTGGTCAAGGCTCCAGGAACGTCCTCCTCGACCTGAGGGGAGGGCGCCCGAAAGCTCATCGTCCTCCGCCGCGGAACCCCTTCCTCCTTCAGCTCCGCCCGACGGCGCGAATGTCCTGTCGCGCCAGTCTCGTGCCGTCGGGCGGCATCAGTTTCCCTGCCAGGGCGCGGGGTGCGTACGGACGGTCCCGTACGCACCCCGCGCCCTTCAGGCGTTTGTCAGCCGACCGGCACGGCCGCCTCCACGGCGTGGGCCGCGACCGGGGTGGCGCCCACCCACCGGCCGATGGCGGTCTCGGCCGTGATGCCGGGTCCGAACCCGGCGATGAGCCCGCCGGCGCCGTTCTCGACGGTGCCCTCCTCGAACAGCCGGGCCAGCGCGTCGAAGACCACCGAGCTGGCGATGTTCCCGCGTTCGGTGAGCGTGGCCCTGCTGAACCGGAACATCTCCGGCGGGAGGTCCAGGTAGTGGCACAGGTCGTCGAGGATGCGCGGCCCGCCCGCGTGGACGATGAAGAAGTCCATCTGGGCGACCTCCCAACTGTGCTGGGACACGAGCGACTTGAGCGCAGGGGCCAGCATCTCCATGGTTCCTGGGACCCGCTTGTCCAGCAGGAAGTGGAACCCGGTGTCCCGGACGGCGTACGAGATCCAGTCCTCCGTATGGGGCACCAGATGGGAGCCGTTGCGCTCGATCCGCATCCCGACGCCGCCCTGCCCCCGCACCACGGCCGCGGAAATCGCGTCGCCGAACAGGCCGTTGGAGAGCAGCGAGCCCACCCCCAGGTCGGTCGGCTGGTAGCACAGCGAGCAGAACTCGCAGGACACGATCAGCACATTGGCCTGCGGATACGCCGTACAGAAATCATGCGCGCGGTTGATCGCCGCACCGCCCCCCGCGCAGCCGAGCTGGGCGATGGGCAGCTGTCTGGTCTCCGAGCGGAAGCCCATCGTATTGATCAGCCAGGCGGTCAGCGACGGCATCATGAAGCCGGTGCAGGAGACATAGACGATCAGGTCGATATCGCCGGGCTCCACCTCGGCGTGGGCGAGCGCCTCGCGTACGACGCCGGGGACACGCGCCTTGGCCTCGGCCTCGTACAGCTGATTGCGGATCTCGAATCCGGGGTGCCGGAGGGTGTCTTCGATCGGCTGCACGATATGTCGGGTGCGGACACCCGTGTTCTCGATGAGGCGCAGGACGAGGCCCCGCTGCGGATGGTCCGCGTGCGTCTCACGGGCCAGCGCGAGCGTCTGCTCCATCGTGATGACGTGGTCGGGTACGGCAACGGACGGTCGGCACAGTGTGGCCATGGGTTTTCCTTGTCTCATGCCGGGCAGCGGTATCGCCGGGCGGTCGTCACCACGGGGCGGTCGTCGCACGGGTGGTCGTCACACGGGCGATCGTCACCACGTGACGGGCAGGCTGAGCGGATAGCGCCAGATCGATGTCGTGTTCCAGCGCACCTCCGCCGGCTCCACCGCCAGCCGCAGCCGGGGGAAGCGGTCGAGGAGCGCGGCGAACACGACCTCCAGTTCCATCGCGGCGAGGGGCGCCCCGAGGCAGTGGTGCGCTCCCCAGCCGAAGGTCATGTGGGGAACGGTGGGCCGGTCCACGTCCAGCTCGTCGGGCCGGTCGAACTTGCGCTCGTCCCGGTTGGCGGTGAGGTACGAGACGTGGACGACGTCACCGGCCCGGATCAGTACCCCGCTCAGCTCCACGTCCTCGGTGGCGATCCGCGGGATGCCGACGCCCTTGCGGAAGGGGATGAAGCGCAGAAGCTCCTCGATCGCCGCCGGGAGGACCGAGGGACGCGCACGGAGTACGTCGAGCACGTCCGGGCGGGTGAGCAGCGTGTACGCGATGTTCCCGATCTCGTACGTCGTGGTGTCCTGACCGGTGATGAGCAGAACCATCGACATGACCGCCAGCTCGTCGTCGTCGAGGAGTTCCGCACCGTCGCGGGCGGTGGCCAGCGTGCTGATCATGTCGTCGCCGGGTGCGCGGCGCCGCTCGGCGCTGAGCTCGGCGAAGTAGGCGCGCAGCTCGGCCTTGGAGCGGACGGCCGCCTCCCGGTTGGCGGCGCTCACGTTCATCATGGTGAGTGCGTGGGCGCGCAGCCGCGGCCGGTCGTCCTCGGGGATGGCGAGCACTTCACAGATCGTCATGAGCGGCAGGGGCGCCGCCACATGTTCGACGAGGTCGGCGGGTGAGCCGAGGTCCGCCATTCGGTCGAGCATCTGGTCCACGACGCTCTGGGTCCGCTGCCGCATCCGCTCCACATGGCGCGGCGCGAAACTCTTGGCGACCAGGCTGCGCAGCCTGCTGCTCACCGGCGGGTCCATCAGATTGATCGACTCGGACTGCACGATCGGCTCGGGCGTCATCCGGGGGAAGTCGCGGCCCTTGACGGCGCTGCGGCTGAACCGCCGGTCGGTGGTGACGGTGCGCACGTCCTCGTAGCGGGTGACGAGCCAGGCCTCGCCGTCGCCGTACGGCATCCGGATGCGGGCCACGGGTTCGGTCTCCAGCAGCTGCCTGAGCTGCGGGTCGAACTCGAGGGCCTCCGCGTAGTCGAAGGGACAGCTCCATACGGTGCCGGTGGTCTCCACGTTGCTCCAGACGGTGTGCGGGCGATGTCCGACACACATCCCCAAACGGGGGGACGGTCATGTCCCCATGCGGGTTAGTTAACCGATTAGAGGGAGATTCGGACTTCAGCTCGGACACTTGGGAAGAGGCGACAGTGAGCCCGGCGGCATCGACCGGCGTACCGGCTTGAAGTAGTGGGCCAGCGCCCAGTCCGCGATGCGGTTGCCGGCCTCGCACCCGGCGATGTCGGCGCTGCGGAAGTGGATTCCGCCCCACACGCGGGCATCGGCCATGTCCTTGTTGAACCGGTCGGCGTACTCGTAGTGCCGTGTGGTGGCAATGGCCTCGGAGCGGACGTTGAGGTCGATGCGTGAGGTGCCGAGAACCCCGGCCACGGTCCGCAGTACGGCGCCGGCGACCGCCGCGTGGCCGCTGATGTAGTCGGGGTGCGGGGGCGTGAGGAGCAGCGGCTGCCACCGCGGGTCGGCTTCGGTCTCGGGGTTGTCGTCGGTGCCGGCCTGGTGAATGGCGGTGACCGGCCGCCAGAAGGCGTAGTGGAGCTTGGAGTCCCAGGCCGTGACGACGGCGTCGGCCGCCGAGGTGTTCGCCGCGGCGAAGAGCCGCGCCGTGTCGGCGATGCCGAGGCGGTGGCGGGCGGCGTAGTCCCGGAAGGCTGTCTGGAACTGCACCATCAGGTTGCCACCGAAGAAAAGGGCGGTCTCGGTCTGGCGCGCGGTTCTGCTCGATCCCGTCTTCGCCCCCATGGCCTTGATCTCGTTCACGTCCTGGGCGTAGCGGGCCGAGGAGAGAGCGGGCGGGGGGCCGGGACGGACCTGGTTCGGGGACTCGAGCAGCAGCGGGCGCATCGTGCCGAGCCAGGCGTCGACGAAGGGCCGATGGGCGGGCGGGGTGGGCCGCCAGAGACCGGGTTCGGGCGGCGCGGTGTACTCGACCGGTTCGTACCGGCCGTCGCCCTCGCGCAGCTTGACGACGTGTTCGGCGGCGCGTTCCCCGAAGGCCACGCCCTGCTTCTCGGCACGGCCGTCGGGGATCTTGGCGAGGGACTTGGCGTACTCGGCGTCGAGCCGGGTCTGCGAGGCGGGGAAGTAGGCGAGCAGCACGCGGTGGGCGGCGGTCACGGCCGCTGCCTCGGGTGACGCGGTGGAGGGCCCTCTCGCCTTCCACTTGTACAGGTCGTACCGGCCCTGGATGCCGACCACCGCGTTGTAGACGGCGGCGGAGACGAACCCGTGCCAGATGGCCACCTGCCCGGAGGGGTGCATGGCGCCGAGGTTGGCGCTGATGGTCTGGGTGGTGATGGCGTTCCAGTGGCGGACCGCCGCGGGGTCGGCCGAAGGTGCCCGACGGCTGTCGGCGGCGGCGGTGGGTCCGCCCACGCCGGGGATGGCGACGAGTGCGAGCGTGGCGACGATGCCGACGACGGCTCGTACACCCGAACGGGAAGCCCGGGAAGGGCGGGAAGGCAAAGGGAAGTTCTGGCGCACAGAGCACTCCACTTGAAGCGGTATGACCGGATTGGCAGCGGATGAGACGCTGGATCAAGATCAACCGCTAAGCCGGGGCTCCGCAAGCGGAAGCACGCAATGAGGTGTACGCCCCGGCGAAGCGACCGAGGCCCGGCCTGCTCGCGGGAGCAGGCCGGGCCTCGGGGCGGAGCGGAGAGCGGCGTGCGTCAGACGAGCGGGCGGATCGCCGTCGGGGCGTGGCCCGGCTCGGTGGCGATCTCCTCGAACTCGGTGACGTCGCTCATGTCGACCGTCTTGCTCATCGAGATGTTGGTGATGCGCTCCAGGATGGCCTCGACGACCACCGGGACGCTGTACTCGGCGGCGAGCTTCTTGGCCTCCTCGAAGGCGGCACCCAGCTCGTTCGGGTCGGTGACGCGGATGGCCTTGACGCCCAGGCCCTCGGCGACCTTGATGTGGTCGACACCGTAGACGCCGATCTCCGGGGTGTTGATGTTCTCGAACTCGAGGTTGACCTCGAAGTTGATGCCCAGGCCGCCCTGCGCCTGACGGATCAGGCCCAGGTAGGCGTTGTTCACCAGGACGTGGACGTAGGGAACCTTGTGCTGCGCGGCGACCGCGAGCTCCTCGATCATGAACTGGAAGTCGTAGTCGCCGGAGAGCGCGACGATCGGGGTGTCCGGGTCGGCGGTGGCTGCGCCGATCGCGGCCGGGATGGTCCAGCCCAGCGGGCCGGCCTGACCGCAGTTGATCCAGTTGCGCGGCCGGTAGACGTGCAGCATCTGCGCGCCGGCGATCTGGGAGAGGCCGATGGTGGTGACGTAGCGCGTCTCCGGGCCGAAGGCCTTGTTCATCTCCTCGTACACGCGCTGCGGCTTCATCGGGATGTTGTCGAAGTGCGTACGGCGCTGCAGGGTGGCCTTGCGCTCCTGGGCGGAGGCGGCCCACGCGCTGAAGTCAGGCAGCTTGCCCTCGGCCTTGAGCTCCTTCGCGATCTGGATGAACAGCTCCAGTGCGGCCTTGGCGTCGGAGGCGATGCCGAAGTCCGGGGCGAAGATCTTGCCGATCTGGGTGGGCTCGATGTCGACGTGGACGAACTTCCGGCCCTTGGTGTAGGCCTCCAGGTTGTAACCGGTGTGGCGGTTGGCCCAGCGGTTGCCGATGCCGAGGACGAAGTCCGACTCCAGGAAGGTCGCGTTGCCGTAGCGGTGCGAGGTCTGCACGCCGACCATGCCGGCGCTCAGCTCGTGGTCGTCGGGGATGGTGCCCCAGCCCATCAGGGTGGAGATGACCGGGACGCCGGTCAGCTCGGCGAACTCGACCAGCAGGTCACAGGCGTCGGCGTTGATGATGCCGCCACCGGAGATGATCAGCGGGCGCTCGGACTCCAGCAGGAACTGGATGGCCTTCTCGGCCTGGGCGCGGGTCGCCTGCGGCTTGTAGGGCTGCAGCGGCTCGTAGGTCTCCGGGTCGAACTCGATCTCGGTCAGCTGCACGTCGATCGGCAGGTCGATGAGGACCGGGCCGGGACGGCCGGAGCGCATCAGGTGGAACGCCTGCTGGAAGACGCCCGGCACCTGGGCGGCCTCGAGGACCGTGGTGGCGGCCTTGGTGACCGGCTTGGCGATCGAGGCGATGTCGACGGCCTGGAAGTCTTCCTTGTGGAGCTTCGCGACCGGGGCCTGACCGGTGATGCACAGGATCGGGATCGAGTCCGCGATCGCCGAGTAGAGACCGGTGATCATGTCGGTGCCGGCGGGGCCGGACGTACCGATGCAGACACCGATGTTGCCCGCCTTGGCGCGGGTGTAGCCCTCGGCCATGTGGGATGCGCCCTCGACATGGCGGGCGAGCGTGTGGTGGATGCCACCGCCCTCTTTGAGGGCCTTGTAGAACGGGTTGATCGCCGCGCCCGGCACACCGAACGCGTTGCTGACGCCTTCGCGCTTGAGGATCTCAACTGCGGCTCGGGCTGCGGTCATTCGAGGCATCGCGTACTCCTGCTCGGCCAGTCGGAGTGACTCACCGCTGCGGGCAGGTGACCGTCACTCCATGGTTTCCATAATGCGGAATTTCAATTCTGCTATACGGAAGCAATCTAGGGTGAGGTCCGTCCCGCGTCAAGAGCGGGCATTGGTTGAAGTCCCTCCCCAAGGGGTCGCTCTTGGTGGACGATGGGCGACGTACCGCAGTCACACGTACCGGTCCGAGGGGGACGGTCATGGGAGAGAACGTGCCGGTGCGCTGCCCGGCATGCCGTCGCCAGCACACCTTCACGCCGCCGGTCTTCCCGTGCGCGTGCGGGGAGCCGCTGGCACCGCCGCTGTTACGGGGCGCGGCCCCGGAGCGGATCACGCACCGCACCTGGACCGACGCGTGGGTCACGGTCCGGTGCGACGCGTGCGGGCGCCAGGGCCAGTGGCCGCAGCCGGAGCTGGGATGCGCCTGCGGGGCGGTGCTGCGCATTCCGGTACGCCCCGTTCCGCGCCCCGCACCGCCTACGGCCGCCACCGCCGGCGGACAGCCGCCGACCTCCCCCACCGGCTATCCGTCCCACATCCCGCTGCCGCCGACCGCGGCTCCCCCGCGTCCGAAGTTCCGGCCGATGACGATCAGGACCGGGCGGGACGCGGTGACCGCGGCGGCGCTCTACCTGAAGTGGCTCGGATTCCGCGACATCATGCAGTCCCCCGAGCGCCCCGCCTCCGGCATCGACCTGCGCGGACCCGGCCTGGTCGCCCAGGTCGACCCGACCACCCGCCCCGCCGGCCTGCGCGACGTCGAGTGCCTGTGGCTCCACGGGCTCAGCGCGTCGGCGGTGAGCGTGTTCTTCTCGCTCGCCGGGTACGCCGACGACGCGCGCGCCCGCGCGGACGCGCTCGGGGTCCCCCTCTTCGTCATGGACCTCACGGGGACTCCCCAGCCGGTCAACCGCCCGGCGGACGAGCTGGTCAGCACGGGCGCGTAAGGGCTGGGGCGCGTAAGGGGGGCGCGGGCGCCTGCGGCGGGCTTGTTCCCCACCCCGCCCCTTCCCGCTGTGACACTTTGCGGCTCCGCCGCGTGAGGGGCTCCGCCCCAGACCCCGCTCCTCAATCGCCGGAGGGGCTCCATAGAGCCCGTCCGGCGATTGCGTGGGCACGACCAGGCAGGCCGTATCTAATCCTGGTACCGCTCCCGCAGCTCGACCTTTCTGACCTTGCCGCTGACCGTCATCGGGAACGCGTCCATGATCTCCAGGCGTCGCGGGATCTTGTAGTGGGCGAGCTGGTCGCGGCAGTACGCGGTCAGCTCGTCCAGCGTCGGCGGATCACCCGCGTCCCGCGGGATGACGCAGGCCAGGATCTCCTCGCCGTACCGCGCGTCAGGGAGGCCTACCACCTGGACGTCGGAAATCTTGGGGTGGCTGTAGAGGAACTCCTCGATCTCGCGCGGATAGACGTTCTCGCCACCCCTGATGATCATGTCCTTGATGCGCCCGACGATCTGGACGTACCCGTCCTCGCGGACCACCGCCAGGTCACCCGTGTGCATCCAGCGGCCCGCGTCGATGACGTCCGCCGTCTTCTGCGGCTCGTCCCAGTAGCCGAGCATCACGCTGTAGCCGCGGGTGCACAGCTCGCCCGCCTCGCCGCGCGGCAGCGTCACCCCCGTCGCCGGGTCGACAACCTTGATCTCGACATGCGGCATGACCCGGCCCACCGTGCCCGTACGGCGCTCCAGGTCGTCGTCGCGGCGGGTCTGGGTGGAGACCGGGGAGGTCTCCGTCATGCCGTAGCAGATGGACACCTCGGCCATGTGCATCTCGGCGACCACCCGCTTCATCACCTCCACCGGACAGGGCGAGCCCGCCATGATGCCGGTGCGCAGGGAGGACAGGTCGTACGCCGGGAAGTCCGGGAGCCCCAGCTCGGCGATGAACATCGTCGGGACGCCGTAGAGCGACGTACAGCGCTCCTCCTGTACGGCCCGGAGGGTGGCGGCCGGGTCGAAGGACGGGGCGGGGACGACGATGCACGCGCCGTGCGAGGTGGCCGCCAGGTTGCCCATGACCATGCCGAAGCAGTGGTAGAAGGGCACGGGCAGGCAGATGCGGTCCTGCTCGGTGTAGCCCACCATCTCGCCCACGAAGTAACCGTTGTTGAGGATGTTGTGGTGGGAGAGGGTGGCGCCCTTCGGGAAGCCGGTCGTACCCGAGGTGTACTGGATGTTGACCGGATCGTCGCAGGACAACTCCGCCTCGCGGGCAGCCAGTTGTTCGTCCGTAACCGCCTGCGCCGCATCGAGGAGCACGTCCCACGAGCAGTCGTCGATGAAGTGCACCGCCCGCAGCGCCGGGCAGTCCGGCCGCACCTGGCCGACCAGCGCGCGGTAGTCGCTCGTCTTGTGGGACTGCGAGGCGAACAGGACCGAGATCCCGGCCTGCTTGAGCACGTACGCCAGCTCGTGCGCCCGGTACGCCGGGTTGATGTTCACCATGATCGCGCCGATCCGGGCGGTGGCGTACTGCACGAGCACCCAGTCCGCGCAGTTCACCGCCCAGATTCCGACCCGGTCGCCCTTGGCGACCCCCGTCCCGAGCAGCCCGCGCGCCAACTGGTCGACGGCGGAGCCGAATTCGGCGTACGTCCAGCGGGTCCCCGCCGCGACATCGACCAGCGCCTCCCGCTCCGGGTACGCCGCGATGGCCCGGTCGAGGTTCTGGCCAATGGTGTCGCCGAGGAGCGGCACGGAACCGGTGCCATGGATGTAGGAGTTCGGGTTCGGGCTCATCGCAGGTCTCCTTCGTCGTACTCCGCCGACGAGCCCTTCGCCGTACGCTCACGCAGCTCGATCCGGCGGATCTTGCCGGACACCGTCTTCGGCAGCTCGGCGAACTCGATCCGCCGGATCCGCTGGTACGGCGCGAGCACCGACCGCGAGTGCGCGAAGAGCACCTTGGCCGTGTCGGGTCCCGGCTCCCACCCCTCCGCGAGTACGACGTACGCCTTCGGCACGGCCAGCCGCAGCGGGTCGGGCGCGGGCACGACCGCCGCCTCGGCCACCGCCTCGTGTTCGAGCAGCGCGCTCTCCAGCTCGAACGGCGAGATCTTGTAGTCGGAGGCCTTGAAAACGTCGTCGGAACGACCGACGTAGGTCACATATCCGTCAGCGTCCCGCGAGCCGATGTCACCGGTCCGGTAGTAGCCGCCGGCCATCGCCTCCGCCGTACGCTCCGGATCGCCGTGGTAGCCGGTCATCAGCCCGACCGGATCCGCCGAGAGATCAAGACAGATCTCACCCTCGCTCACGCCCGGCTCCCCCGTGACCGGGTCGAGCAGTTCGACGACGTAACCGGGGCTGGGCCGCCCCATGGAACCGGCGAGGAGCCGCTGGCCCGGCGTGTTGGCGACCTGGACGGCCGTTTCTGTCTGCCCGAAGCCGTCCCTGATCGTCACGCCCCACGCGCGCCGCACCGTCTCGATGACCTCGGGGTTCAGCGGCTCGCCGGCCGCCAGGGCCTCGCGCGGCGGCGTACGCAGCTGTCCGAGGTCCGCCTGGATCAGCATGCGCCACACGGTGGGCGGGGCGCAGAAACTCGTGACGCCCGCGCGGTCCATCTCGGCCATCAGCCTGGCCGGGTCGAAGCGCGTGTAGTTGTGGATGAAGACCGTCGCCTCGGCGTTCCACGGGGCGAAGAGATTGGACCAGGCGTGCTTGGCCCAGCCGGGCGAGGAGATGTTGAGATGGACGTCGCCGGGCTTGAGTCCGATCCAGTACATCGTCGCCAAGTGCCCGATGGGGTACGACACATGGGTGTGCTCGACGAGCTTGGGGCGGGCGGTCGTACCGGAGGTGAAGTAAAGCATCAGTGGGTCGGTGGCGTTGGTCACGCCGTCGGGCACGAAGGCTTCCGGGCTGCGGTAGGAATCGGCGTACGACAGCGGGCCCTCGTGGCCGCCCACAACAATCCGGGTGTAGTCCCCCGGTACGTCGTCGAACTTCGCCGCGTCCTCGCCCCGCACGATCACGTGCCGGGCCCTGCCGCGCTCGATGCGGTCCCGCAGATCGGCGACCCCGAGCAGCGGCGTAGCCGGGATGACCACGGCGCGCAGCTTCATCGCGGCGAGGGCGGTCTCCCACAGCTCCACCTGGTTGCCGAGCATGACAAGGACGCGGTCGCCGGGCCCGACGCCCTGCGCGCGCAGCCAGTTGGCGACTTGCCCGGAGCGCGCCGACAGCGCCTCGAAGGAGATCTCGGTGCGCCGGCCGTCCTCCTCCACGATGTGCAGTGCGGTCCTGCCGTTGCCCTCGGCGATCCGGTCGAACCAGTCGAGCGCCCAGTTGAACCGCTCGGGGCGCGGCCAGACGAAGCCTTCGTACGCCGCCTTGTAGTCCTCCCGGTGCTGGAGCAGAAAGTCCCGTGCCGCGCGGAATTGCTCCGTAGCGCCGCCTCGTGCCGCCATGCGTCCTCCTCGTTGCCGGACCGCTCCCTGACATCGTGTAATCAGTGACCTGATCTCACTACCCGCGTACGGGGGTGAAGGGAAACCCTCGTGGGGGATGTCACCGAGGCGGTGGTAGCGGCCCGCCGCGCGGGCCTGCTGCCGTGAGTTGCTTCCCCACCCCGCCCCTTCCCCGCCCCAAGCCGGAGCGCTACGCCGAGACGACGCCGAACCGTACGTCGCGCGCGGCGGCCGACGTCATCGTGGCCAGGACATACTCACCCTCCTCCACCAGCGCCGCCCGCTGCGCCCGGCCGAGCGTGCCGAAGGGCTCGATCGTCATGGTCGCGGCGTCGCCGCCCTTCGCCTCCTCCAGCCGCCAGATGCCCGCCAGGAACCCGTCCACCAGGAACGTGGAGTGGCTCTGGTTGCCCTTCCAGGTCCGCACCTTGTACTCCGCCGGCACCACGCGCGTGCGGTCCGCGTGGGACAGCAGCACGTTGTCGTACTCCGGCAGGAACCGCGGCGGCGCCGGAGTGTCCTCGTCCGGCCGGGGCGCGTCCGGGAGGTCGAAGAGCTCGACGCCGTACACGTCCTGGAAGGTGACGAGCCGCGGCCGGAGCCGTTCGAACGCCTCCCGCAGCCGCGTCAGCCCGCACCAGGTCTGCATGTCCTTGACCGAGGCGGGGCCGAAGGCCGCGAGGTAGCGCAGTACGGTCGCGTCGGGCGTCGGGGCCGGCTGCGACTCCCGGCCGAACCACTGCTCGGCGGTGGTCAGCGCGACCTGGCCGCTGCGCCCCCACAGGCCGCGCGGTGTGACCTGCACGAGCGGCAGCAGGCAGCGCGCGGCGACTCCCAGGGCGAGCGGCTCGGCGTCGGGCCACTCCTTGAGCAGCAGCTCCCGGATCTCCTTCAGCGTCCTGGGCCGCTCCTCGACGAACTCGCGGGTCATGGCCACCAGTCGTTCCAGATCCACGCCCGTGAGCCCCTTGCGGAACATCTGGAGTTCGCGCTCGCGCGCGCCCTGGACGAGCGGGCGCAGCGTGAGGCAGTCGTCGGCGGTATGCGTGTGGAGGGTGGAGCGCAGGGTCACGAGCCGCGCGACCTCGCGGGATGCCATCAGCTCGGACAGCTCCTCGGGGTCGAAGCCCTCCAGTCGCGCGGCGAGCTGGTAGTACGGCGGCTTGGTGTTCTGCGCCTGGAGGCCGACGAGGTGCCCGACGGCGTCCTTGGCGGACATCGCGGTACGCCGGAGCAGGAGCTGGCGCGCCAGGGTGGCGCGGTTGAGTGCGCGGGTGCTGAGTACGGCCGGTGCCGGTGCGGGGTTCGTCGTCTGCGGGGCCATGCTCAGCACGCTACTGATACTTGCGGACACTTTCCGTCCGCGGTGACAGAACTACGCCGACGACATTTGGGGCGTATATCCTGCCCGTGCCCGACGGCGCGCCTTCGCACGCGCCCCACCGACGCGGGAGGTGAGATCTGCGATGACGGAGCGACGCGTCCGTGCCGCACTGTCCCCGAGGAAGAACGCCTGGCGCAGGCAGCCCCCGGCACCGCCCGTCCCTCCCGCCGGTCCGCCGTCGCCCGACGGCGCCGCCGCGTCCCCAGACGGCGTACGGCGCAACGGCGCCAGCGTCGTGCACGCCGCGCTCTACCGCGACGGCCGTCGCGTCTCCACCCCCGACTCGCTCGCCGAAACCTTCCGCCAGCTGCGCCAGCACCCGTCCGGCATGGCCTGGATCGGCCTGCACCGTCCGTCCGAGGACGAAATCCACTCCCTCGCCGCCGAGTTCGACCTGCATCCGCTCGCCGTCGAGGATGCCCTGGAGGCCCATCAGCGCCCGAAGCTGGAGCGTTACGGGGATACGCTCTTCGTCGTACTGCGCGCGGCGCGCTACATCGACTCGGCGGAGGAGGTCGACTTCGGCGAGCTGCACGTCTTCGTGGGCCGGGACTTCGTCATCACGGTCCGCCACGGCGCGGCGCCCGACCTCACCGTCGTACGCAGGCGCATGGAGGACGCCCCCGAGCTGCTGGCGCTGGGGCCGGAGGCGGTGCTGTACGCGATCCTCGACGCCGTGGTCGACGGGTACGCCCCGGTCGTCGAGGGCGTACAGAACGACATCGACGAGATCGAGACCGAGGTCTTCCGCGGCGACCCCGAGGTTTCCCGCCGCATCTATGAACTCTCCCGCGAAATGGTCGAGTTCCAGCGCGCCACCCGCCCTCTGGTAGGCATGCTGCACGGTCTGATGGCGGGCTTCGCGAAGTACCGTACGGACGAGGAACTCCAGCGCTACCTGCGCGACGTGGCCGACCACGTCACGCACACCAGCGAGCGCGTCGACGGCTTCCGCCAGGCCTTGGCCGACATCCTCACGGTCAACGCCACGCTGGTCACGCAGCAGCAGAACGCGGAGATGCGGGCGCTGGCCGAGGCGGGCTTCGAGCAGAACGAGGAGATCAAGAAGATTTCAGCCTGGGCCGCAATCCTCTTTGCACCCACACTCGTTGGAACTATCTACGGCATGAACTTCGACACTATGCCGGAGCTGCACTGGGGCTTGGGTTACCCCTTCGCGATCGGCTTGATGGGGGCCGTTTGCACCAGTCTGTACGTGATTTTCAAGCGTCGGGACTGGCTATAGCGGTCGATCGACCCCGCTCACCCGGCGCACAGTGTTTGCTTCTGCACCTCCCGAGCGAAACGGTCATATGGGCGCTGGGGAGTCCCTGGGGAGAAGTGATGCGGGTGATCTCCTCACCCTCCCCTCAAGGGGCGTCTGACCTGTGAATTTTGAGGCGCCACGAGCGTGGGGAGAATCTGGGGAGAGCCGGAGCCGCCAGCCGTGCCCCGAGTCCGCAGCATCAAGCCACCCCACTGTCCAGTCGACCACCCTCGGCCCGGCTCACCAATGTCGCCGCACATCACAGTCGGTGACCCTCGAGACCTGGCCGAGGTTGGTCCTCATCCCGCACTCGCTGTGATCCTGCTCTTCTCCGCGGTCAAGCGCGCCGACTTGCCCCACGCCGACCACCCGGACGTGCCGCGCGCGAGCGCGGGCTTCCACACCTCGACGTTGAAGATGTTCGCCCGGATCGCGTTGCCATACGTCGTGGTCAGGACGAGCGGGAAGGCCCGCCTCTCCCGCTCGGGCTCCGGGCCGCCCGACGGCAGCTCGACCTCGACGGCCGGAAGCTCCAGGAATTGGCCGGCCAACTCGGCCGCGACCGAGCCGGGCGTGTCGACGACGCGTGTCTTCCCGCCTTTCGGCAGCGCGAAGTACATGCGTCCATGGCGAAGTTGCACCTGGCGGCGCACACGGATGACGCCGCGCTCGAAGTCGACGTCCTGCGGCGAGAGCCCGAACACCTCGCCCTGGCGCAGGCCGCACCCGAGGGCGACGATTACCGCGATCCGGTAGCGCGGGTTGATGCCGTCCCGCACGCGCTGCGCGGTCTCCAGCGGCCACGCCTCCCGCTGCTCCTCGGGCACCTTGGGCCAGCGGACCGACTTGGCACGCAGGGGGTGCGGACGAGCCGCTTGTCGTCGATCGCCGTCTCGAGAATGTTCGAGAGGGTGGTGAGGATTTGCCGGGCGTACCGCGGTGCGCTGCGCCTTCGAGCGCGGCGATGTAGCCGCGCAGGACGGTCGCGGAGATGTCCCGAAGCGCCACTCCGCCGAGGTGCGGAAGAACTGGCGCCGCCGAAGCCGAGGTTGCCGCCGAAGAGGACGGGCACGCTGCCCGCCGGGACGCCCCGCGCGGTGAGCTCGGTCAGCCGCGCCGCGGTGTCGTCCAGCCAGGAGTCGGAGGCCCGGTCGTGGCCGTGCGGAGCGAGACAGAGCACATACGTGCGCCGTTCCCGGTGGTCCAGGACGATCATCCGGTCGACGAACACCAGGGCTGCGTCCGGGTGGTCGGAGCGGTACACGTCGTCGCCGATCGTCTCGGCCTTCAGCTCGTACCCGAGGTAGCCGACGTAGCCGAGGTTGAACTCGAAGGGCAGGCCCTCCGGGACCGGGATGTTGCGTCGGCCGAGCTGTTCCTCCAGGTAGGAGAAGAACGGACGGTGGATCTCGGTGCGTCGGCCGTCGGAGTCGCGCAGAGTTACCGTCTTGTCGCTGACGCTGTAGGTGAGGTACTCACCCAGCGGGCCGTCCGCGCTGCCGAGGAAGGAGAAGCGGGAGAGCCCGTCGACAACGGAGCTGCTGTCCAACCAGAAGGACGAGTCGGAGCCGGCGAAGAACGCCTCGTAGACGAGTTCGGCGTCGGGCAGTTCACCGATCTCGCGCACGCGCACCCGGTAGGGGTAGGCGGGGGCGTCAGCGGACTCGGCGAACAGCTGCGGGGCCGCGCGGCGTTTGCCGGCGAAGGCCAGGTCGCGGAAGTTTGCCAGGATTTCCCGGCCACCCTCACTGCCGATGGATTCGGGGTGGAACTGCACACCCCACAAGGGCCTTTCGCGGTGCTGCAGCCCCATGACCACGCCGTCGTCGGTCCAGGCGACCGCCTCCAGCTCCGGGGGCAGATCGGTGACGGCCAGGGAGTGGTAGCGCACCACGGGCAGCGGCGAGGGCAGCCCCTTGAAGAGGTCGGTGCCGGTGTGCCGGATCTCGGATACGCGCCCGTGCATTGGGACGGGCGCCAAGCCGACGTTGGCGCCGAAGAGCTGGGCGATGCCCTGGTGGCCGAGGCAGACGCCGAGGACGGGCAGCCCGCTCTCTTCGATGGCGCGCCGGCTGATGCCGAAGTCGCGGGCGCGCTCCGGGCGGCCGGCGCCGGGCGAGATGACGATCGCGTGGAAGTCGGCGACCTCCACGCGGGACCAGTCGTCGTCGTTGCGTATGACGACCGGCGGGCAACCGTTGACCTCGCCGATGTACTGGAACAGGTTGTAGGTGAAGGAGTCGTAGTTGTCGATCAGGAGAGTGCGCATGGTGGCCAGCACTTTCTCGGTGAGAGGATCTGGGCGGACGGCTCAGGTGGGCCCGTCACAGGCGCGGGGCCTATCTGAGGAAGAGGCGCTTGGCAGTACGTCCCTTGCTCTGCGCGTAGGCGGCCAATGCGTCGTTGTCGACGATGGCGGGGGGCTCTCGTCGTAGGTGATGGCCATCAGACTGGCGAGCCGGCTCTCCGGGCATCATTCACCGACAAATACGGAATCTTCGGTCCCGGACAAGTCATACCCACCCAACGACGAACCTCCGACTCAGGTCACTAGCCTCACCGTTGCAGTTGCGGCTGTTGGGCAGCTGAGAGGTTGTTTGAGGCTTTACCGGCGGACCCCGCCGAGCCGCCGCAGGGTTGCGCCCTCTTACCACCCTTTGGCACGGTGAAGTACAGGTGGCCACCGCGGAGTTGCACTTGTCCACGGCGAACACGCTCGTCGATGCGCTTGACCGTGTCGTCGCTGGGTTCCGGGCGGCCAAGTCATTTGAGCCATCAGACGGCGACAAGCTCACAGCCATACCGTACGAATGACCATCTCAGACGCACGCTTGGAAGGTAGCGTTCGTCGGCTGGACGATGGCTGGTGCGGGCCCTGCTGATGCCTCACGGCTGCCGCGCTGGTACTCCTGCCCGCCATAGCCGGACGGCGGACAGCGCCGCCGCTCCGACCAGCAGCAGGTCGCGAGCGAAGAGGTTCGCGACGGCCAACGGATCCCCGTTGTCCCGCAACTCCCGGTACAGCAGTGGAAATCCGAGCGTCGTGAACAGGCATGCGGCCAGCAGCAGCCAGGCGACCGGCCGCTGCGACGTCTCCCGCCGCAACAGGCACACCGCCGCCAGTCCCACCAGCCACACCAGATACTGCGGGCTGATGACGCGGCTCGTCACTACGAACAGCAGCACGGCGGTCAGTGCCGCGTCCGCGAGCATCCACGGCGCCGTCCGCACCGAGCGCCACCGCCACCACAGCAGCCAGCCGAACGCCAGCACCGTCAGCCCTTGCATCACCACGCTCACCAGCCCGACGTACGGCCCCACGAACTCGTGCGACCCGTCCTTCGCGGCCCAGGTGCCGCTCCAGCCGAAATGCCGCGCCACGTGGAACGGCAGCGCACCCACCGACTCGATCTGGACGCCCCGCGACCTCTGTGCCGTCAGAAACCCCAGCGCGTGCGGCACAGCCAACGCGAAGCCGGCCACCAGAGCTCCCCCGGCCACGGCCATCGACAGCCAAGCCACACGGGTACGTCGCCCACGTTCCGTACCCACCAGCAGCAGCACGGGCCACACCTTGATGAGCGCTCCCAGCGCGATCAGTGCGCCGAACACCCGGTCCGCCCAGACCCGCCGGGACGCGGCAGCCGCGAGCGCGGCCATCGCGACCGCCGTCACCTGAAGGTCGAACCGGTTCCACGGCAACGTACTCAGCACCGCCATTGCGACGGTCCACAGCCATACCCCGGCGAACGGCCGGCCGTGGCGTACGGCGGCGTACAGCAGCCCCACCGTGATCAGCGCGTCGCACAACGCGCTCGTCACGATGAACGCCTGGCCGTAGTCCAGAACGGGCACCAGGCCAGGAGCGAGAATTGGCAACGCGGCGCCCGGCGGGTACTGCCAGCTCACGTCGTTCACGGGAAACGTCCCCGAGGACAGTACGGCGTACCAGCCCCGGTACATCCGGTCCACCGACGGGTCCAGCGAGCCGCCTCCAGTGAACGTCGGCAGCTTGAGCGCCGCCGGTACCAGCCACAACCGGGTCACGAACCACACCGCAGCCACCGCCCATGGCGCATACCCCGGGCGGCGGGGCACTGACAAGACGGGGGCGGATCGGGTCCGCAACCTGCTCCACAGCATTCCCGCACTCTAAGGGTCCGTAAAGAATCAACACGTTGGTTTGGTCTCTGTCGTGAGGGTCGCGCCGTGTGCGGCGGCGTGAACGAGGAGTCCTGCCAGGGTGTTCAGGTGTGCTGCTGGGGGCCGGGATGTGTGTGCGTGCTGGTCCATCAGCCGCCGAATCTCGCTGGTGGTGTGGCGGATGGTGTCCTTGCTGACGGCGAAGAGGTGGGCCAGCACGGCGGGCGGCAGGGCGAGGTTTTGTTGCAGCACGGTGGCCAGGACCCGGTCGGCCAGGTCGAGTTTGGCTTTTCGGCCGCCGCCCGGGGCCGTGGCCGGTGCGGCCATAGCCACGGTATTCGCCGGCACGGTGTCGACGGCTCAGGCCGACGAAGCCACCGTCCTCGACACCAACAAGGTCATCACGCTTCCGGACGGCCGGGGCAAGATGACCTACATCGATGACGGTGACATGTTCGAGGTCTGCGACACCAGAGCAGACGGTCACGGCGTTGAGGGACAAGTGGTCCGCAAGGGCGGGCAGACCATGCTCACCGTCAACGATGGTGGCGACGCCGGCTGCGACAAGGGTGGCTACAACATCCCCAACTCTGGCGAATACCAGATGCAGCTCTGGTGGCAAGGTGGGGGCGCTGCCCAGTACTCTCACTGGTTCAACGAGTAAGCCGCCATGCAGGACTGCTGCATGATGCGAATGCGGCAAGCGTGAGCCGCTAGCGCTCAGGCCGCCCTTCGCCCTGTGCAGACATCGTCCGCCCTTGCCTGCAGGGAGATCCCGTATGGACACGATCTCCCTGCAGGCTCTTGCTGGGCTGTCCATGGGCCGCGTCAGCGCCCCCTGGAGGCCGCCACCGCGTCGCGCAACCACAACGCGCTTGCTTTGGGAGTGCGCCGCTGCGTGTCGTAGTCCACGTGGACCAGACCGAAGCGCTTGGCGTAGCCGTACGCCCACTCGAAGTTGTCCATCAGCGACCAGCAGAAGTAACCGCGGACGTCCGCGCCCGCCTCACGGGCCCTGCCGATGGCCGCGAGGTGGTCGGCGAGGAAGACGATGCGGTTCTCGTCCTGGATCCGCCCTGCCTCGTCCACCGCGGAGCTCGTGTCGTCGAAGGCCGCACCGTTCTCCGTGATGTACAGCGGCAGGCCGGGGTACTCCCTGGTGATGCGGGTGAGCAGCTCGGTCATGCCCTCCGGGTAGATCTCCCAGGGCATCGCGGTCGAGGGGCGCTCGGTCTGCGGCACCGAGAGGTAACCGTGCGGCTCGTCGGAGGGCCGTACGACATCCCGGAAGTAGTAGTTGATTCCGAGGAAGTCCAGCGGCTGCGAGATGGTCCGCAGGTCGCCGTCCTCGACCGGCGGCTCGGCCCCGTGCGGCGCGAGGTCGGCGAGCAGGTCCTCCGGGTAGCTGCCGCGCAGTACCGGGTCGAGGTAGAGCCGCGCACCCAGCGCATCGGCCCGGCGGGCGGCCTCGACGTCCTCGGGCGAGGTCGAAGCGGGTTGCGCGAGGACGGGGTTGAAGGTGATGCCGATCCGGGGCGGCAGAGCCGCCTGCGCCCGCACCTCCTTGACGGCCAGGCCGTGGCCGAGCAGCAAGTGGTGAGCCGCCTTGGTGAAGTCGGGGAAGTGTTTGCGGCCCGGAGCGTGGACACCGTGGTAGTAGCCGAGCATCGCCGAGCAGAAGGGCTCGTTCAGGGTGATCCAGTTGGTCACCCGGTCACCGAGGGCGGCGGCCGCGATCCCGGCGTACTCGGCGAAGCGGTAGGCGGTGTCCCGGTTCGGCCAGCCGCCCGCGTCCTCCAGTTCCTGGGGCAGGTCCCAGTGGTAGAGGGTCACCCAGGGGGTGATGTCCTTGGCCAGCAGCTCGTCCACCAGACGGTCGTAGAAGGCGAGGCCGCGTGCGTTCGCCGGCCCCCGGCCGCCCGGCTGGACGCGCGGCCAGGAGAGGGAGAAGCGGTAGGCGTCCAGGCCGAGGTCGGCGAGCAGTGCGACGTCCTCGGGCATCCGGTGGTAGTGGTCGCAAGCCGTGTCGCCGTGGTCGCCGCCGGCCACGGCTCCGGGCGTGTGACTGAAGGTGTCCCAGATGGACGGAGTGCGCCCGTCCTCGGCTGCGGCTCCCTCGATCTGGTACGCAGCCGTGGCAGCCCCCCAGACGAAGTCCACGGGTAGCCCGTCCACGGCCGCTCTCTCCACTGGCCCGGCGCTCGCAGCGGTCATCGGTGTCAGCCTCCTGGTGGCGTTGGTGCGCCCTCACTTGCCACAAGCTGTGGGAGCGCTCCCACAGAGGTTGCTCAGTCGACTTCTGGTTGTCAAGAGGCAATCAGATCCAGCCACTTGACTTAACCGTACGGCCGATTTCCGATCGCTGGTTGACAGGTCTTGACCAGTTGCGGCACCGTCGCGGGAGCGCTCCCATCGCCTTCGCCCACCACTTTCCGCGTACTCCGCGTTCCTCGCTCGTCCGCCGAACCGAAAAGGGACCGTACCTATGCCCGACAGCAATTCCGTCCAGCCCGGCCGGACCCTCGGCACACGATTCGTGGAGCGGAATCTCGATCTGGTGGGCAAGATCTACCAGCGTTCCGTGCACCCCGCCGCCCTCGACGTCGCCCACGGCAAGCGGCTGCCCTCGCCTCTCGTCGTCGACCTGGACCCCACGACCGTGTGCGACCTGGCCTGCCCGGAGTGCATCAGCACCCAGGTACTGCACCACGGTCAGATAGCCAAGGACCGCATCGTCGAGCTGGCCCACGAACTGGGCGAGTCCCAGGTCCGCGCTGTGATCCTGATCGGGGGTGGCGAGCCGCTGCTCCACCGTTCCGTCGGGCGGATCATCGAGGTGCTCCACGAGTCCGGCATCCAGCTGGGCCTGGTCACCAACGGAACGCAGATCCACCGGTACATCGACCAGCTCGCCGCAATGATGTCCTGGGTGCGGGTCTCGATGGACGCCGGGACCCCGGACACCTACCAGGCCTTCCGCCCCAGCCGCGGCAAGCACAGCGCCTTCCCGCAGGTCGTCGAGAACATGCGGCTGCTCGCCTCCCGCAAGCGGGGCCGGCTCGGCTATTCGTTCCTGCTGATGCAGCGTTTCGACAGCGACGGCAAGGTGACCGACTCCAACTACGACGAGGTGTACCAGGCCGGCGTGCTGGCACGGGACATCGGCTGCGACTACTTCGAGGTCAAGGCGATGCTGGACGAGGACCACTACACGGTCAACCAGCGTCTTGAGGACATCGAGGCGGTCGAGGAGCAGATCGCCCGGCTGCGCCTGCTGGCGGACGACTCCTTCCACATCCTGCACTCCTCGAACTGGCAGGCCGTGCGCCGCAGCGCCGCCCCCGAGCAGCCGAAGGACTACCACACCTGCTCGGTCGCCGAGCTGCGTACCACGATCACCCCCACCGGTGTCTTCATCTGCCCGTACCACCGGGGCAACCCCAAGGGCCGCATCGGTGACATCCAGAAGATGAGCTTCGCCGAGATGTGGTCGTCGGCCGACACCACGGTGATCGATCCCAGCGAGGACTGCCGCTTCGTGTGCGCACGGCACGGCACCAACCAGGAGATTCCCCTGCTCAAGGAGCGTCCTGAACCGGTCGGCCTCGCCGAGGACTTCGACCCCTTCATCTGACGCGGGTTCACCCGCCACCCTTCCATTGCCCGGCACCCGGCGCTCGCCGCACACCTGAATTCCCATCATCGAGGCGAGGAGCCCAGATGCGCATAACCGTCATCGGAGCCGGTCTCGCGGGGCTCACCTGCGTCAAGCAGGCCCTCGCCGACGGCCACGACGTGGTCTGCTACGAGAAGCACCAGGATCTCGGGGGCATCTGGAACCCGGCGTCGGGCGGCGCGTACGCCGGGGTCCGCATGCAGAGCTCGCGCATGAGCATGCCGTTCTCCGACCACCCTCCGGGCTTCGCCGCCGACTTCCCCACCCAGGCCGAGGTCCAGGACTACCTGCGGTCGTACGCCGAGGAATTCGGTCTGCTCGACTCCGTGCGATTCGGCCACGAGGTCATCGGGGTCAAGAAGGACGGCCCGCACTGGCGGGTGACCGCCCGCGACTCCCGTGACGGCGCCGAGCACTCCGAGCGCGCCGACGCCGTGCTCGTCGCCAACGGCGAACTGTGGCGGCCCCGGCTCCCGGACGGCGGTGTCCCGCTGTCCGGCACCGGGGTCCGGGTGCTCACCTCCGCCGAGTACCGCGGACCGGCGGGGTTCGCCGGCCGGCGGGTCCTCGTCGTCGGCGGCGGGGTGAGCGGCGCCGACATCGCCGCCGACCTGGCGCCGCACGCCGGCCGGGTGGACTGGTCCGTGCGCCGCAAGGTCCTTTTCCTGCCGCGCACCATCGCCGGCGCGCACAACGACGCCCTGTTCTCGTACGCGGGCCGGGTCGCCGTCGAAGAGGTGCCGTACGCCGAGTACCTGGGCTGGCTGGCCGAATGGCTGCCGGAGTACATGCGCATGTACCGGGCCACCGGACTCCTGCCGGAACACGATTTCCACGGTGCGGTACACGTCAACGAGAAGATCATCCCCGCGGTGTACGGCGGCGAGGTGCACCCGGTGCCGGCCTTGGCCCGGTTCGACCCCGACGGCGGGGTGGTCCTCGCGGACGGCACCACGGACCGGTACGACGCCGTGGTGCTGTGTCTTGGCTACGAGCCGCCCGACTACGGATTCATCGACGGCCTGCGCCGCGAGGACCTCTTCGAGCACCACTTCTGGCGGCACGACCCGACCCTGGCCGTGGTCAACACCCCCGTGGACACCGAGGCGTTCGGTACCGCCTGCCCGTACTTCGAGGCGATCTCCGGCTGGGTGCTGAGCGTGCTCGGCGGTAAGACGGCACTGCCCGGCCCCGCCGAGCGCGCCGAGTGGTGCACCCGGCACATGTCCGCGCTCCACGACCGGCGCTATCTCGACTGCTGGCTGGAGACCGTCCGCCTCCGACTGCTCAGCGGCATGCTGCCCGACCCGGCCGTGCACTTCCGGGACTACTGGACCCTGGTCTCCAGCCAGGTCGACCCCGCCAATCTGCGCCCTGGACAGGCCCGGCCGTTACCCGCCGTGCACGACGGACGGCTGGACCTGGCCAGTCTGCGGCACCGCGTCCTGGCCGCGCTGCCGCTCGCCGTCCGGGAGCGGTTGCTGGACCGTGGCGAGATCGACGCGGCCGACTTGGACGCCGCCGCGCGGGTCCCCGCCGACCGCCGGCTGGAGCCCTCACTGCCGTACCGGCAACGCGACACCGCCTCCGTCGGCCCGATGACGGGAAGGGCCACGTGAGCGCCCAGAGCGTGACCGGGAAGAAGTCCCGCGCCCGTTGGCGCCTGCTGGGTGATCCCGCGGTGCGCAACCTGATCACCGCCACCGCGGCAGTCGGGGTGGCCGGGGCGTTCGTGGTGCCCACGACCAGCCTCTTCCTGAACGAGGCGGTCGCCGCCACGCCGCTGATGGTCGGTCTGTTCTTCGCCGCCCGGTCGGTAGCGGAGATCGGCACGGACGTGGTGGTGGGCGCGGTCTCCGACCGGTTGGGCAACCGCCGCACCATTCTGGTGCTGACTGCGCTGCTCAACGCGTCCGGGGCCCTGTGTTACACGTTTCTGCGCGACTACTACCTGTTGCTCCTGTCGGGAATGATCTGCTTCGGTCTCGGCGGCGCCTGTTTCGGCCAGCTCTTCGCCTACACCCGCGAACTGGCCGACGCGCGGGGCGTGGACGCCCCGTTCTTCAACGGCTTTCTGCGCTCGGTCACCTCACTGGCGTGGGTGGTGGGACCGCCGCTGGCCTTCTGGGTGATCGCCCAGTGGTCCTTCACCGCCCTGTACGCCGCGACGGCCGTCCTGTCCCTGCTGGCGGCGGCGCTCTGCCGGTGGGGGCTGCCCGACCCCGGCGGACCGGAACCGGCCGAGTCCGACGTCGAGACCGCCCCCGGGCTGCGGGGGATGTTCGCCGGAGTCGGGCGGCGTACGGCGCTGGTGCTCGGGGCCGTAGTGCTGCTGCTCGGCGCCAACATGATGTACCAGATCAACCTCCCCCTCTACATCACCGAAGAACTGGGGATGAGCGCGCAGTTCGCCGGGCTGCTGCTCGGTGTCAGCGCCGCTGTGGAGATCCCGTTGATGGTGCTGGTCGGGGTCTGGGCGGACCGGATCGGCAAGCAGCGACTGATGCTCGCGGCCACCGTCTGCGCCACCCTGTTCTTCGCCCTCCTCCCGCTCGCGGAGAGCCGGCTGACGCTGCTCGCGCTGCAACCCCTCAACTCCGCCTGGGCGGCGGTGGCCCTGAACATTCCCGTCGTCATGCTTCAGGACAGCCTGCCCGGCCGGTTCGGTACCGCGTCGGCCCTGTACTCGAGCGCCTTCAAAGCCGGAATGTTCCTGGGCGGGCTGACCGTCGGCACGGTGGCCACCTGGACCGGCTACGGCCAGGTCTTCTGGGTGTGCGCCGGGCTGACCGGGCTGGCCGGGCTGCTCTCGCTGTTCCTGCGTTCCGTCCCCGTGGACCACACCCCCGATCTCACCGCTCGGACCGACCCCCGCGAAGGGAGCGCCGCGTGACCGCGTCGCCGGCCTGCACAGTCGTCATACCCACCTACAACAGGTCAGCTCTGCTGAGGCACACCATGGATTCGCTGTGCCGCCAGCGGCTCGACGCCGACGACCGCTTCGAAGTGGTGGTCGCGGACGACGGCTCCAGCGACGACACGGCGGAGATCGTCGCCGGCTACCGAGACCGGCTCGACGTGCGCCACTTCTTCCACGAGGACGAGGGCTACCGGGTCGCCAAGGCCCGCAACGTCGGCATCGAGCAGGCCCGCTCCGAGGTCTGCGTGTTCGTCGACTCCGGCGTGATCCTTCAGTCGGGCGCGCTCGCCCGCCACCTGGCCGCGCACCGGGAGACGTCCGCGCCCACGGCGGTCGTCGGTTACGTGCTCTGCTTCAACGAGGGCAACGAGGACGGTGACGAGATCACCGAGGCCATCGACTTCGCCGACCCCGACGTCTCCTTCGCCGAGTTCTCCGAGCGGCGCAGCTGGCCCGACATCCGCGAGGACTACTACGAGCGTTACGGCGAGGATC
The DNA here is from genome assembly GCF_018614035.1 of Streptomyces sp. ISL-96. Lineage (GTDB taxonomy): Bacteria > Actinomycetota > Actinomycetes > Streptomycetales > Streptomycetaceae > Streptomyces. The sequence goes on along the minus strand of NZ_JAGGPA010000021.1, from coordinate 79,864 downwards.
TGGACGCCCTGACGGCGCCGTGGCTGATGTGGTGGACCTGCAACGCGTCGGCCCCCACCGCGTTGCTGCGGGAGGCCGGCGGCTTCGACGAGGCATACCGCTCCTGGGGTGCGGAGGACGTCGATCTCGGCTACCGGCTACGCACGGCGGGCGCCCGCTTCGTGCTGCGCCGCGACGCCGCGGCGATCCACGTCCCGCACCCGAAGAGCTACGAGGAGAACATGCGCTCGGCCGCTCACAACTACCAGTACTTCGCGACGAAGTACGACACCCCGGTCGCCCGCCTGGTGCCGGACAACCACTTCCACGAGATCGAGGACATCCTGCGCTCCCGGGGGTTGGCCGACGGCGAGGTCACCGACCGGTTCGGCACCGAGATCCGCCCCATCGACCAGGCGGACGCCGAGCGGGCCGCCGCAGGGGGGCCCCTCGGCGAACAGGCTTCCGTGGACGCCATCAAGGGAGAACACATGTCCCCGCCCCTGCTCGGTACCTGGGTCTGGAAGGACCGCGAGGCGCGGCGGGACGCGCCCCGGGTGCTGGTCTTCTCACCACACCCCGACGACGAGGTGATCGCCGTCGGCGGCACCATCGCCCGGCTCGCGGACGAGGGCGCCCGAGTGGGAGTGGTGTTCGCCACCGACGGCGCGATGTCCCACTCCGCGGTGCTGGACATCCACTGCGACCCGACGCCCGCCGAACTGCTCCTGATCCGACGTGAGGAGGCGCGCGCGGCGGCCGTGGCCCTGGGTCTGGGCAAGGAGGCGGCGTGGTTCCTGAACTACCCCGACACCCAGCTCGCCGAGCACCTCCCCCAGTTCCGCAAGGACGTGCTGGACATCCTGCGGGAGAACGGGGCGGTCACCGACGTGTACATCCCCCACGAGGTGAAGGAGCTCAACGCCGACCACCGGCTGACCGGCGAGACAGTGGTGTCCTGCCTGGCGGAACTGGGACTCACTCCGGCCGTGTACCGGTACGTGGTGTGGGACGAACGCACCGAGGAGGAGTTCGGCTTCGTCAACCGCAGCCCGGCGGCCGATCCGGGCGTGGTCACCGAGCGGCTCGTGTCCGTCGATATCAGCGGGTACCTGCCGCAGAAGCACGCCGCGTTCCGCGAACACCGCACCCAGGTCGAGCTGTACGCACCCGGACAGACCCGGCCGGTGGTGCCGCTGCCGTTCCAGGAGCGGGTGTTCGCCGCGCGGACCGAGGAGTTCTGGACCACCGAGCCGGTCGGCAGGACCGGCACCGACGAAGGAAAGTGACGACCGACGTGACGACCGACAGCGAGGCACCCGCGCCGACCGGGCTTCCGGACCTGCGGCCGCTGACCCAGTGGCCCCGGCTCACCTCGGCGATCCCGCGTGACGCCGGGGTCGAGCGCCGGGTGGCCGAGATCCTGGGGCAGCTGACGCTGGAGGAGAAGGTCGGCCAGATGATCCAGCCCGAGCTGGCCGAGCTGACCCCCGAGGACGTGCGCGACTACCGGATCGGCTCCGCGCTCAACGGCGCCGGCATATGGCCCGGTGGCAAGCGCCACGCGAGCGTGGCCGACTGGGTGGACACCGTGGACGGCTTCTGGGCGGCCGCGGAGGAGTGCTGGCAGGACCGGCCGTTCCGCGTCCCGTTCATGTGGGCCACCGACGCGGTGCACGGGCACAACAACGTCCACGGCGCGACGATCTTCCCGCACAACATCGGTCTCGGCGCGGCCGGCGACCCGGACCTGGTGCGGCGCATCGGCGCGGTCACCGGCCGCGAGGTCGCCGCGACCGGGATGGACTGGATCTTCGCTCCCACCGTTACCACTCCGCGCGACCGCCGCTGGGGCCGCTACTACGAGGGCTACGGCGAGGACCCGACCGTCGTGCACGCCTACGGGCGGGCCATGGTCGAGGGCCTGCAGGGCGATGTCGCCGCGCTGCGCGCCGACGGGAAGGTGCTCGCCACGCTCAAGCACTGGATCGCCGACGGCGGTACGGAGAACGGCGCCGACCGGGGCACCGCGCGCTGTTCGGAGGACGTGCTCAGGGACATCCACGCCCAGGGCTTCGTGGCCGGCATCGAGGCCGGCGCGCAGAGCGTGATGGTCTCGTTCAGCAGTTGGGAGAATCCCGCCAACTACGACCACACGCCCGGACGCGCCGAGCCGTACAACGACAAGGTGCACGGCAGCCGTTACCTGCTGACCGACGTGCTCAAGGACACCCTCGGCTTCGACGGCATCGTCATCAGCGACTGGGACGCGCACGCCGAGGTCGCCGGCTGCTCCGGCGGGGACGCCGGCTACGCGATCAACGCCGGGCTCGACGTGCTGATGATCGCCGGCCGTGAGCACTGGCAGAGCGTGCACCGCACGACGGTGGAGTACGTGCGCGACGGCGTCATCCCCATGGCCCGCATCGACGACGCGGTTTCCCGCGTCCTGCGGGTGAAGATGCGCGCCGGACTGTGGGACAAGCCCCGCCCGCGGGACCGCGCGCTCACCCGCGCCGGGTCGGAGGTCATCGGCTGCGCCGAGCACCGGGCGCTGTCACGTGAAGCCGCGCGCAAGTCACTGGTCCTGCTCAAGAACAGCGCCGGCCTGCTGCCCCTGTCCCGCACGACCCGGGTCCTGGTCACCGGCAGCGGCGCCGACGACCTGAGCAAGCAGTGCGGCGGATGGACGCTCACCTGGCAGGGCGACGACGTGGACCGCGCCGACCTGCCGGGCGGTACCACGCTGGCGGACGCGGTCCGCTCCGTCGTCGGCGCCGAACAGTGCACCGTCGACCCGGCACTGGAACACGCGGACCCCGCCGGCTTCGACGTGGCAGTCGTCGCCCTCGGCGAGGACTCCTACGCGGAGATGCGCGGCACCCTCAAGCCCTGGCGGTCACTCGGCTACGCCGACCTGAAGCTCTCCTACGCCCGCGACCTGGACGTGCTGCGCCGGCTGCACTCGGCCGGGCTGCCCGCCGTCTCCGTCTTCTTCACCGGCCGGCCCCTGTACAGCACGGAGGAGATCAACCTCTCCCGGGCCTTCGTCGTCGCCTGGCTGCCGGGACCGTACGCGCAGGGCATCACCGACGTGCTGTTCGCCGGGCCGGACGGCTCGCCCGCGTACGACTTCCAGGGCCGGCTGCCGTCGTCCTGGCCGCGGACGCGCGACTCCGCCGCCGTCAACCGGGTCCCGCCCCACCTGCCCGACTACCGGGTACCCGCCGAGGAGACCGCGCCCGAAGGCCGGTACACCGCGCTCTTCCCCGTCGGCCACGGCCTGTCCCTGCACGACCCGGCACCCCCGCCCGTTGCGCTGCCGTCCGACGAGCTCCCGGCGGCCCCGCCGCCGCCCCCGGCGGACGGACCGCTGCGGGTCCTGGACGCGGAGGGGACCCCGTACCAGCTGCGGGTCGGCGGCCACAACACATGGTCCCGGGAGACCGTCCCGCTCACCGGCCCGTTGCGGCTGCTCATCCTGCACACCGACCCCGTGCCCGCGCCCGTCGGCGGCACCGGGCTGCGGCTGCGTTTCAACGGTTATCCGGCCTTCGTCTACGCGGAATCCCCCACCGGCACCCCTGCCGACCTCCGCGGCCACCTGAACGCCGGGGCACACGTGCGCTTCCTCGCGCGGGTGACGGAGCCGCCTTCGGCCCCCTTGTTCCTGGCCTGCCACGACGACTACCCCGCCCAGCCCGGCGTGGACCTGGCGCCGAGACTGCGCGAGGCGGCGGAGGGTGAGTGGACAGAGGTGTCGGTTCCGCTCACCGGTCTGGCGGCGGCGGGCATGGACCTGCGCCATGTGGACGTGCCGTTCATGCTCTACACCGAGGGGACGGCGTCGCTGGAGATCGCCGACATCGGCTGGCGCGTTCCCCCGGTGCCGTAAGGGCTCCGGCCCCTGGGCCCTGGAGGCATTCCCCGCTTCGTACGGGCCGCCCCGTCCGAACCCCGGTGAACGCCGTCAGCGGTCACCGGGGTCCGGCTTGTCGCACGTCGTCAAAGGCCGACGTCAGACTGCCTCGTCGAGGACCTTGCGCAGTTCCCCGGGCAGCTCCAGGTCGGCGGCCGCGAGGCACTCGTCGAGCTGGGTCACCGAGCTGACGCCGATGACCGGGACCACAGCGGCCTCGCCGCCGGTCAGCCAGGCCAGGACCGCCTGGATCGGCGTCACGCCCAGCTCGTCGGACACCTTGGCGAGCGCCTGGAGCCGGCGCTCCGTGCCGGGGTGCGCGTAGTGCTCCGGAAGCGGCTGGTCCGGGCGGCTGTAGGCACCCCAGAGCAGGCTGGTGTACGCGAACAGCGTGAGGCCGCGGCTGCTCACGTAGTCCAGCAACTCGTCGCTCGCGTGCACGTGGCCGCCCTCGGGCAGCGTGGTCTTCGGCCGGGGCTGCAGGTACGAGTACCGCTGCTGCACCGCCGTGTACGGGGTCCAGCCGCGCTGCTCGGCCAGGGCCCGGGTCTCGGCCAGCCGCCAGGCGGTGTGGTTGCTCGCACCCAGCACCCGGGTCTTCCCGTCGGCCACGGTCCGGTGGAAGGCGGCGAGGGTCTCCTCGTCGGGCGTGCTCCGGTCCTCGCGGTGCGCGTAGTAGATGTCCACGTGGTCGGTGCCCAGGCGGCGCAGGGTTCCTTCCAACTGCTCCTGGATCACGGCCGGCTTGAGCCCCTCGGCCTGCCCGTCCGGCCCTGGGCCGGAACCGACCTTGGAGGCGATGGTCAGGCGGTCACGGCTGCCCCTGTCCTTCAGCCAACGGCCGAGCAAGGACTCGCTCTCGCCGCCGGTGCCGCCTGGGACCCAGAACGAGTAGCAGTTGGCGGTGTCGATGGTCGTTCCCCCGGCGTCCACGAACCGGTCCAGGATGGCGAACGACGTCTTCTCGTCAACGGTGGTGCCGAACGGCATGGCGCCCAGCGCCAGCCTGCTGACCAGCGTACCGGTGCGGTCGTGCAGGGATCGCTGCTGCATCGTTCCTCCGAGCTCTTGCGTGTTGGGGTGTCTGGGTGTTGAGGGCACAGCAGGTGCTCACTCGCACCTCCTGCGGACGGACGCTGACAGCACCGTATGAGAACCGGTGGGACGCCAGGACGCTTCCGAGGTGATCTGAGCGCTTCGGACAGTTCGTCGTACGACCTTCGTCGTAGGCCCCGGCCCTCTCGCGCACGAGGTGGCCGCTCCGGGCACCCGGCGACGTACCCTCAGCCGGTGGGCGCCGTCATCGTGAGCGCCTGCGCCCGGTGGTCGGACATGCCCAGGCTGTCCACCATCCGGTAGGTGTGGACCTTCACCGATTCGCTGGTGAACGCCCAGTCCAGCCGCCACATCGCCGGTCCGCTCGCGGGCCAGGACACGGGGTTGAGCTGGTCGCCGGCGGGCAGCGCGTCCCGCAGCCGGCCGCCGAGCCGGCGCAGTTCGCCCATGGCCGAGGTGCCGTTCATGTCGCCTGCCACCAGCACGGGCAGCCGGTTCTTCGCGAGGTCCTGCTCCAGAGCCCGGTAGGTCGCCTGTCGCCGGACCTCCTGGGCCCGCATGAAGTCGGTGAACTGCGCCGAGCCGGGGTCCATCGAGATGTCGAGCTGCACGGGGACGTGGACGTTGTAGAACGCCATCACGCGTCCGTCGATCCGCAGATCGGTGCGCAGGGTCTTGTACCGGTAGTAGTCCGGGAACCGGCCGTCGGGCGGCATGCCGATGGCGGGATCGGACAGGTGGGGCCAGTTGTCCAGACCCCGCCAGTCCTCGATCGTGTAGCGGGACATGGTCAGCATCTCCCCGACGGCCACCACGTCGAACCCGGGGAAGCGTGCGCGGAGTTCGGCCACGTGGTCCGCGCGGACCGGCCGGTGGCCGGGGACGTCCCAGGACACGTGCTCCTGCAGCAGATAGACGTCGGCCCGCTGCGCCTTCAGATACGCGTAGAACGCCTCCTGGTCGCCGTCGTCGCTCCAGTACTCGGTGTTCCACGAGAACACCCGGACCGCGCCCGGCGGTGCGGCCGACCCGCCGCCGGCACCCGGCAGCGCGTGGACGTTCAGTCCCACCAGGGGCAGACCGAGCAGGAGGCAGCACAGTGCGGCGGCGGCCAGCGGGAGACGGGCCCCGCGCGCCAGCGGGGTGAGCACCAGCAGGAGCAGCGGAACCACGACGAACGTCAGCGGCGGCGCCAGCTCCACCGGTCTCCACCACCAGTGCTCACCGGTGAGCACGTAGAACGCCGCCAGGAAGGCCGTCCACAACGCCAGGGCGACGATGAGCGACCGGGCTGCCAGGCGGCCCGGTCGCCGCGGGGAGACCGGCGGTGCGGGGACCTCTCCGGCTGTCCCGCTGGTCCGGACCTCCTCGAGAGGAGTGCTCATGCCGTCATTCCGGGCGTCTGCCCGGGCCGCTGCTCCGGCGCGGTGAGGACCTGCTCCCCGGCGGCCGGCCACTGGGGGGCGTACATCCGGCGGAAGCGGCCGGACACCAGCCAGTGGACGGCGCCCACGGCGATGCCCGCCGATATGGCAACGTTCGTGGAGAAGGCCACCGAGGTGAAGACCACGAGGAACCGCCACCCGCGCCGGTTGAGGACGTAGCGGTACATCGACAGGTCGCCGGCGACCGAGAGGCCGGCCAGTGCCACCGGAACCAACAGCCAGGCGGGGCCGGACAGGGCGAGCGGCAGGCTGACCACCGCGCCGAGCGCGGCCATCGCGCCCATCGACCGGGACGCGGTCTCGAAGCCCTTGGCGAAGCGCCGGCGCCGGGCGAACAGCGGGACTCTCAGCCGGGCCCGGCGGAACAGCTTGCGTACCAGGGGCAGCAACTTCTCGTCGTCGTCGTGCCGTCCCAGGACGTGAGGGGTGACCATGATCTGGTAGTGCGCGGACATCCGCTGGCCGTAGTCGACCTCCTCGGTCTGCCGCAGCAGCGGGTTGAACGGGCCGATCTCCTGGAAGACCCGGCGCGGGATCGCGGTGAGCGAGGAGAACAGAAAACTGACCGTGCCGAGGGAGTCCATCCGCCAGCAGTAGGCCTGCAGCACCCGGCATTCCTCGACGATGCTGTCCCTGATCAGCGGTTCGTCCTCGTAGATGCCGCACACCGCTCCGTACTCGGGGTGGGCGAGCAGTTCCTCGACGGCCTTCTCCACCGCGTCGGGCCGCAGGGCCACGTCCGAGTCGACGAAGAACAGAATCTCACCGCGGGCCGCCGCCGCGCCCGTGTTGCGTGCCACGGCGACGCCGCTGTTGCGCGGTGTCTGCAGTACGGTCACGCCCCTGCGGCGGGCGATCCGCAGGGAGTCGTCGGTGCTGTGGTCGTCGACCACGATCACTTCGAGCGGGTCGTACGTCTGTTGCAGGGCCGCGTCGATGCACAGACCGATCGAGTTGCCGTAGTTGTAGTTCGGAATGACGACCGACACGAGGGGTCGGGGCACGGTGATCCTCCTGGGAGCGCGGGACTAGTGATGGGTGGCGAGGAGCGTGCCGCCGAGCAGCAGGCCCCAGAGCAGGGAGTTGACGACCATGGCCCGGTCGCGGAGCAGGATGCGAGTGGGCTCACCGCCGCCGCCGTTGACGTGCAGCAGTTGCAAGTACCTGGCCATGGCGAAGAGCGCGAAGGGCGCCGAGCCGAGCACCGCCAGGTCGGCGTACGGGTTGCCGACCGACTGCTGGAGGTGGAACAGGAAGGCGACCACGGTGACGCTGGCGCACAGCCCGATCAGGTGGTCGAGGTACTGGACGGAGTAGCCGCGCAGTGACGGACGATGGGAGACGCCGCCCGCCAGCATCTCGTGTCTGCGCTTTCCCAGCACGAACACCAGGCAGAGCGAGAACACCGAGACCAGCAGCCAGCTGCGGATCTGCGTGCCGCCGGCCAGGTGGCCCTGGACCACGCGGAGGGCGAATCCGGTGGCCACCACGAAGACGTCCAGCAGGGGGACGTGCTTCAGACCGCGGCTGTATGCGAGGTTGAGGGCCAGGTAGACGGCGATCGGCCACCAGTCGTCGACGGGGCCGTACACCGCCGCTCCCGCCAGCAGGAGGCCCAGCGCGCCCCCGAAGGCGATGGCGGTCGGCACACCGACCCGTCCCGAGGCGATGACCCGGTGGCGTTTGGTCGGATGGACCCGGTCGCGGTTACGGTCGCACAGGTCGTTCAGGACGTACACCATGGACGACGCGAGGATGAACAGCAGTACGGCCCAGGCGGTGCGGGTCAGCAGCCCCGGTGGCGCCACCTGCGCGTCCAGCAGGGCGAGCGGCACGACCAGCAGGTTCTTCGGCCACTGGCCCGGGCGTATCAGGGACAGCAGATCGCGCGGCAGGTTCCGGAGCCGGTGCCGCGGCGGTTCCAGGGGCAGACCGGTGTCGAGGGGCTGGTCACGTAACCGGCGCTGGGGCGGCTCGCCGGGCAGCGTGATGTCCGTGACGGCGAGGGGTTGGTCGCTCAGCCGGTGCTGCGGCGGTGGCGCGGGCAGACTGGTATCGAGGGGCTGGTCGGCACTGGTCGTCACGGTGGTCTCCCCGCTCAGAAAAGGGCCTTGGCCAGGCCCAAGGCGCCCTGTTTCCAGGGCTCCCGGCTGGTCCGGCCCGCGGACGGTGTCGCTTCGGCGGTGGTTCTGCTGGTGCGCCACCACTGGTAGGTGGCGAGGATGGCGTCGCTGTTGGAGTAGCGGGGTGTCCAGCCGAGCACCTCACCCACCTTGTCGATGCTGACGTAGGAGTCGGCGCGCAGCTTGTGGATCAGCCGGCCGTACACCGGGGACAGCCGCAGCCGGCTCAGTACGTCCAGGGCGACGACCGCGGGCGCGGCGGGGATGGAGACCACGCGCTTGCCGTGTCCGGCGGCGTCCAGTACGGCCTGGAAGTCCTCCCGCAGGGTGCCGAACTCGGCGGCCGCCAGGTTGAAGGTGTCGTCGGCGATCTCCGCCGGTGCGTCGAGCGTGGTGGCGACGGCGTCGACCAGGTCGTCGACCGCGAACATCTGGATGCGTACGTCTCCCCGGCCCAGGACGGGGAAGTTGCGCCCCTCCTCCGCCCATTCGAAGAGCATGGCGAACAGGCCCATCCGGCCGGGGCCGACGAATGTTTTGGGTCGCAGGACCGGAACGCACAGCCCGCGGGCGCGGAACTCCTCGGCGACCACTTCCGCACCCGCCTTGGCCCGGCTGTAGGCGTCGACCGGGCGGCGGGGGTAGTCCTCCGTGGTGGGGACGGTGTCGGGCAGGCCGTACACCGCCGTGGAGGAGATGTGCACCGCGCGTTCGAGACCGGTGTCCCGCGCTGCCTGCAGTACGGTCCGGGTGCCGTCGACGATGATCGAGCGGATCTCGTTCTCGGGGTAACTGGGCAGCGCCGCCGCCGTGTGCACCACGGCGTCGGCCCCGGCCAGCGCGGCCCGCACCCGGCCGGCGTCCCGGATGTCCGCGATCACGTGGTCCACGCCGGGTACCGGTTCTGTGGGCGGCCGCACGTCGAGGCTGCGTACCTCCAGGCCGGCGGCGGCCAGCGACTGGACCAGATTGCCGCCGAGCATGCCGCTGCCGCCGGTCACGACCACCGTCTTCACCACAGCGACGACACCTTCTCCCGGACGAAGCGCGTGACAAGGCGGGTCAGTCCGGTGGCGAGGACGGTGTCGAGCCGTTCCAGGAAGATCTCCACCTCGGCCGGGGTCGCGATCAGCGGTGGGCCGACGACGAGGGGGTTCTTGCCGTTGAGTGTGTAGTAGGCGTAGATGTCGTGGTCCTGGTAGAGCGCGTTGATGACGGCGCAGGTGACCAGCTTGGTGCCGAACTGCGGATCCCTCGCGAGGCCGCCCGGAGCCAGTTTGGAGACGAGGTCGAGAGCTCCGGTGCTGCCCAGGAAGGCGCCCCACAGAGCTCCGGCGCCGCGGACCTCGGTGACGATGTCCGAGTGCTCCTTGGCGATCCGTTCCAGGCCGGGGCCCAGGACGTTCTCGATCGCCCGGGCGCGGGCCGGGAAGTCTTCCTCGACGGCGACGTTGATCGCCTCGATCGCGGTGGCGCACTCCTCGCCGAAGCCGTAGTAGGTGGTGCTGGTGCTCTGCAGCAGCGCGTCTTGCAGGTTGTCGTAGGCCTTGCGGAAGACGGGCCTGCGGGCGACGTACGCGGAGATGGAGGACTTGCCGCCGCCGAAGGACTTCGACGTCGTCACCACGTCGGGTATGAGCCCGGCGTAGCGCGTGAAGTAGAACATGGTGCCGGTCTTGCCCCACCCGCTGTAGATCTCGTCGAAGATCAGGACGATGTCTTCCTCGGTGCACAACTCCCGCAGCCCGCGCAGGAATTGCTCCGAACACCACCGGATGGTCGAGGCGCTGAACGGCTCGATGAGCAGGGCGTAGACGTCCGACCGGCCCTTGGCGTCACGGCTCGCGTGCACGGCGGCCCGCACGGAGTCCAGGTCGTCGTAGGTGAAGGTGGCCACACCGGGGATGCCGGGAAAGGCGAAGTGGTTCTGGGAGCTTCCGGTGAGGCTGCCCGAGCCGAGCAGCTTGCCGTGGAAGCTGATGTCGCTGCGCAGAACGGTGTTGCGCCGGCCGTTGTGGTACTTGTACGCGAGCTTCACCGCACCCTCGACGGCCTCCGCGCCCGAGTTGGGCAGGAAGGACATGTCCAGGTCGCCGGGGAGCACGGTGGCCAGGTTGTGCGACAGCGCGGCCATATAGGGCGAGAAGTAGGTCTTGTGGACCTCCATCCGTCCCTGTTCGGCGAAGCGTCTGCGGGCCTCGATGATCCGCGGGTGGTTGTGGCCGTGGTTGAGGACGCCGACGCCACCGGTGAAGTCCAGGATCCGGCGGCCGTCCTTGGTGTAGACGTACGCGCCCTCGGCGCGGTCGACCAGTTCCCGGCCGAATCCGAACGACGTCATCAGAGAGACCTGGCTCTTGTTGACGTACTGGCGGTACAGGCCGTGCACCTGGTCGACGGACAGCCCTTCGGCGTCGTCGATGCTCATGAGTTCCGTCATGCGGAAGTCCCCTTTCTGAGGAAGGTGAGATGGGTGCGGCGGCCGTGGAGGGCGGCCGCACTCAGGGCGGCGCCGGACGTGGCGAGTTCGGCGACGAGGGTCAGCACCCGGCTGCCGAGCGCGGTGGCGACGGCGGCGGGCAACGGCAGGACGGTGGCGAGGGCGGGCACCAGCAGGAGTTCGCGCACGCCGACACCGTCGGGGGCGAACACCGCGAGGGTCCCCACCACGGTGGCGAGGGCGAATCCTCCGACGGCGGCCGGGAGCGCGGGCAGCGGGGCCGCGCCGAGCAGCACCGCGATCACCCAGACGTGCAGGCCCGACAGCACCCAGGAGACGGTCTGGTAGACGATGGAGCGGCGCAGGTCCTGCGGCCGGCCCGGTGAGGGCGGCGGCTGCCGCCGGGCGATCCGGGCGGCCAGGCCCGCGGATCTGTGGATCAGGTCCGGCCGGGCCACGAGGGTCAGCAGCAGGACCGGCGGCAGCAGCAGCCACCAAGCGGCGTCGGCCAGCAGGGACGGCGCGACCAGCATGCCGACCGTACCGCCCGTGATCAGCACGACCACCAGGTTGACCAGGTACGTTCCGGCCATCTGGGCCTTGGTGGCCCCGGCCTGCTCGCCCATCCGGATCTGGGCGATCAGCCCCCAGACCCGTCCCGGCACGAACTTGCCCAGGAAGCCGACGAAGAACATCCGCACTCCGGTGCGGGCGGGGACGGGCACCGCGACGGCCGACAGCGTCATCATCCAGGCCCTGGTGCCGCACAACAGCCCCGCCGCGGTGATCAGGACGGCTCCCAGCAGCGCCACGACCGAACCGCCGTGCAGCAGTTGGGAGAGCACGGACCAGTCCTGGCCCCGCAGGGCGACGCAGATACCGGCCGCCACCGCCGCGGCGAACAGCACGGCCAGGGCGCGGCGCCACACCGGGCTCATCCCGCGTTCGTTTCCGGCGGCGGCGCGGCGGTAAGGGCTCCTGAGCCGCGCAGCCGGCGCACGGTGCCCACGGCCAGCCCGGCCGTGATCGCCAGCTGGGCGAGCAGGTGCACGGCCAGGAAGTACGCGAGGAACCGCAGCCCGCGCTCCCGGCGGACGAATCCCGGCAGACCCGGGTCGGCCATCAGGAAGAGGGCCAGGAACACCAGGGGGACGGCCGTGAGTACGGGGGCGGCGGGGGCCGCCAACAGGAGCGGGAGAGCGGCCACGAACAATGTGGCGCCCAGTACTCCGAGCGCGGGGTTCACCACGACGCCGCCCGAGCGCATCCGGTGGGCCCCGGCGAAACCGGCCAGCGGCAGGGACCGCCGGAACTGCTCCTCCAGCATGTCCCCGAGCTTCGAACAGTCGTCGTGCCGCCCGACCACCGTGTCGGTGAGCCGGATGGCGGCCACCCGGATCAGCCGGTCGCTGTACTCGACGTCCTCGGCGTCCCGCAGCGCCTCGTGGAACGGTCCGGCGGCGGCGAAGACCTCCCGGCGCACCGCCGCCAGCGCGAAGACGGCCGTACCGACCCGGCCGGCGCTGCGCCTGCGCCACCAGTGCGCGTGCAGCACGCGGTAGTGCTCGACGGGTCCGTCGTCGAAGAGCGGGCGGGTGTCGTACGTGCCGTGCACCAGACCGCAGTCCGGGTCGTCGCGGAGCACCCGCAGCGCGTTCGCGACGGCGTCCAGGCGCAGGGCCACATCGGAGTCGAGAAAGAAGAGGATCTCTCCGCGCGCCTCACACGCGCCGATGTTGCGGGCCGCGGAGACACCACGGTTGCCCGCTCCCGCGACGACCCGGCACGGGTACGAGGCCGCGATCTTCCGCGACCGGTCGGTCGACCCGTCGTCGACGACGATCACCTCGAACGGCTGGTGGGTCTGGGCGAACACCGCGTCCAGGCAGGCGGCGAGCGTCTTCTCGTAGTTGTAGTTGGGGATAATCACCGACACCGTCGGTCGATCCGTGATCATGTGCTGTCCGTTTCGGCGAGGGGGTGCGGAGGCGGACCTGTGGTGGATTGCCCTCGGCACGCAACGTATGGATGTGCGTCAGTCGAACGGCAGTGGCAGCGGCTTGTTCCGCCCGGGTTGTCGGCGAAAGTGGAAGACGGGGCTACGACCAAGGGCGTACCGGGATGCGCGGGAAGGCGCACCGCGGACCGGGCGAAGGGCCGGCGGCGGCAATGCGCCAGGGACGCCGGCGTGGCCCCACGAGCCGTTCCGCCAGTCCTGCTCAGGCGTCTTCGTACTGGCGTGCGACGTCATGGCGACCCGCTGTTCACGCGCCGGTGATCAAAACTCCCTGGCAAAAGACGGGCAGAAGGCCTAATGTTCCCAACCGGGCTCAACTCCGTTACAGGGATAGCTGCTTGTTGGGATGGGCGCGTGTACGAACCATTCGTTTTCGCCGGAACTCTGCGGGGGGGGGGCCGTGAACCGTTCAGGCTTTGAGCGCGCCAGTGGCCGGAAACCGCGTCGGGCGGACCGACGGCGCCACCGCATCGCCGGGTCGGCCGCACGGCGGAAGGCGAGTACCTGAGGCTGTGAATCAACCGCATGACGAGTGCACTCATGCATCAATTTGGGAGCGCTCCCGAACGAAGACCGCGATTCGGAGCTGAGGGGAATTCACCGTTGCCGATCTGCACGGCTCAACCTGACTCGTACCGTGATCTGTCCACCGTCCACGAGGAGATCGTCACCTCGATCCGCCAGGCGCTGCGCCGGGACGGCAACGAACTGGCCACCCGGCCCGAGTGTGTCGACGAACTCGCCGTCCAGGCCTGCGCCGTATTCGACGACGTGACCGCCGCCGTCGCGGCCGGCGACCCGCTCGGCGCGCTGTCCGCCGGCGGGGCCGCGGCTCCCTTCGGTGGCACCGAGCGGACTCAACGCGGCATCGACTGGGCACAGTCGCTGCGGGCCGGCACCACTCTGTTCGAGGTGATGCTGCCGATCGTGCTCCGCGAGCTGGCCCCGCCGAACCACGCGGCGGCCACCCGGATCAGTGTGGTGCTCCACCAGGCGGTCCTGGCCCGCGTCGTCCGCGGCTCACTGGTGCACATGACGTTCCTGGCCGACCGGATCCGGACCTCGCGGCAGGACGAACGCCGGCACATCGCCCGCGAATTACACGATCGGGTGCTGCACGGGATCGGCCTGGTCCTGCAAGGCCTCGACATGCACCGGTACCACGCGGAGGCGTCCCCCGCGCTGGCCCGCGCCAAGCTCGACAAGTCCGTCGACCTGCTCCGCCAGGTCGTGCGCACTCTCCAGCAGTTCTCCTCAGAACTGCGCCGGTCGGTAGGGGAGGGCGGTCTGGAACGTGCGCTGCGGTCCTACCTGGAGGCCCATGCCGAACCGTTGGTGCACGTCACGCTCCGGACGAAGGGGGATCTCGCCGCGCTGCCGGCGGACATCAGCGAGGAGGTCTACCTGATCATGCGTGAGGCCACCCGCAACGCCCTGCGCCACGCCTCCCCCTCCCGTCTGGACATCACCGTCGAGGCAACCGACCGCTCGGTGTACGCGGCGGTGACCGACGACGGCTGCGGGTTCGTCCCCGGCGTCTCCCAGACGGGCGGCGGCCTGTCCTCCATGCGGGAACGGGTCCTCCTCCTGCACGGGCAGTTCTCATTGTCCAGCGCTCCCGGCAGCGGTACCAGGGTCGAGTCGCGAGTCCCGCTCGGAGAGTGGGGCCTGTGAGCGACCCGTCGGCACCCACGGTCCGCATCTGCCTCGCCGACGACCACACCTTGATGCGGGACGGTCTCAAGGAGGTGCTCGGCACGGCCCCGGGGTTCACCGTGGTGGGTGAGGCGTCGACCGGCACCGAGGCCGTGGCGCTCGTGACCCGACTGCGCCCCGACGTCCTCCTGCTGGATGTCGAGATGCCCGGCCCCCAGGCCTCCGAGGTGATGCAGCAGATCGTCCGTACCGTACCGGAGACCCAGGTGATCATCCTGACGATGCACGACGATCCCGACATGGTCTACGAGTTACTGGAAGCGGGTGCGGCCGGATATCTGCTCAAGACCATCCTCCGGGAGGAGCTCATCGCCGCGGTGCACTCGGTCGTACGCCGCCCGTCGGACAGTGTGGTGCTGGTCGTCTCCCGCCGGACGGTGGAACAACTGCACCGGCAGAAACCGCGCCCGCACAAGGCGCAGTTGACGGACCGCGAGCTGGAGGTGCTCCGGCTGGTCGCGGAGGCGCTGAGCAACGCCCAGGTCGCCGCGCGACTGTTCATCACGGAAGCCACGGTCAAGCGGCATCTGACCAACACCTACGCCAAACTCGACGCGGTCTCCCGGGTGGACGCCCTGCGCAAGGCCACCGCGGCCGGGCTGATCGAATTGCGATCTCTCGGGTTGGTGTCAGTGGTGTGAGGCCGGTGGTGGTGTTCTGGTGAGGGCGATGTTGAGCTGGAGGACGTTCACCCGGGGCTCTCCCATGAAGCCGAGAATTCGCCCGTCGGTGTGGTCGGCGATCAGCTTCCGCACCTGATTGACATCGAGGTTGTTCTTCTCCGCGACGCGGTGGGCCTGGAGTTCGGCGTACTCCGGGGAGATGTGCGGGTCCAGGCCCGACGCGGAGGAGGTGACGGCTTCTGCCGGCACATCGGAGGGCCTGACCTTGTAGCCCGCCGTCGAGTTGTCCTTGACGACAGCGGCCTTGGCGGCCTTGACCCACTTGATGAGTTGCTCGTTGTCACCGGACCGGTTGGTGGCGCCGGAGAGGATCAGCTTGTACTGGGTGTTCACGCTGTTGGTGCCGAGGCCGTTGGACGGGCGCGGCTGGAACCACTTCAGGTCCGGCGCCGGAGTCTCGCCCTTCTTCGGCGGCAAGTCGTAGCGCTGGCCGATCAGTTCGGAGCCGACAACCTTGCCATCCGCTGTTGTCTCGGAGCCGTTGGCTTTGTGGTGGAACAGACCCTGGGCGATACCGGTCACCGCGAGCGGGTAGATCACGCCGCACACGAGGGTCAGCACGAGGAGGGCGCGGAGTCCAGCTCCGATCAACCTTGTGGTGTTTCCAAGGGAGTTGCTCATGGCAGTCAGCACGCTCCTGATTCAGCGCAGCCCGGGGATGGAGGAGAGGAACAGGTCGATGATCTTGATGCCGATGAATGGCGCGACGAGCCCACCGAGTCCGTAGATCGCGAGGTTGCGCCGCAGCATCCTGTCGGCGCTCATCGGCCGGTAGCGCACGCCCTTGAGGGCGAGGGGCACCAGCGCGATGATGATCAGCGCGTTAAAGACGACGGCGGAGAGGATCGCGGACTGGGGCGAGGTCAGGCCCATGACGTTGAGCTTGTCCAGGCCGGGGTAGGCGACGGCGAACATCGCGGGAATGATCGCGAAGTACTTCGCCACATCATTGGCGATCGAGAACGTTGTCAACGCGCCGCGCGTGATCAGGAGTTGCTTACCGATCTCGACGATCTCGATCAGCTTTGTCGGGTTGGAGTCGAGGTCCACCATGTTCCCGGCCTCCTTGGCGGCCGAGGTGCCGGTGTTCATGGCCACCCCGACATCCGCCTGCGCGAGCGCGGGAGCGTCGTTCGTACCGTCGCCCGTCATCGCGACCAGCTTGCCGCCCGCCTGCTCGCGCCTGATGAGCGCCATCTTGTCCTCGGGCGTGGCCTCGGCGAGGAAGTCGTCCACGCCCGCCTCCTCGGCTATCGCCTTGGCGGTCAGCGGGTTGTCGCCCGTGATCATGACCGTCTTGATGCCCATCCGCCGCAGTTCGTCGAACCGGCCCCGCATGCCCTCCTTCACCACGTCCTTGAGGTGGATGACACCCAGGACGCGGGCCCCCTTGCCGTCCTCGACGGCGACCAGCAGCGGTGTACCGCCCGCCTGGGAGATCGCGTCGGTGAGGGTGTGTGTGTCCTTGGCGACGATGCCGCCACGTTCCTCGACCCAGGCGACGACCGAACCGGTGGCGCCCTTGCGGACCTTGCGTGCCTCACCGTTCTCGGAGAGGTCCACACCCGACATCCGGGTCTGGGCGGTGAAGGCCACCCACTCGGCGTGCGCCAACTCGCCCTGGTGACGCTCGCGCAGCCCGTACTTCTCCTTGGCCAGTACGACGACGGAACGCCCCTCGGGGGTCTCGTCGGCCAACGAGGACAGCTGGGCGGCGTCCGCAAGTTCTGCCTCCGCCGTCCCCCTGACCGGTACGAACTCAGCCGCCTGCCGGTTGCCGAGGGTGATCGTCCCGGTCTTGTCCAGCAGCAGCGTCGACACATCGCCGGCGGCCTCGACCGCACGGCCGGACATCGCCAGGACGTTGCGCTGTACGAGCCGGTCCATGCCGGCGATGCCGATCGCGGAGAGCAGCGCGCCGATGGTGGTCGGGATCAGGCAGACCAGCAGCGCGATCAGCACGATCATCGACTGCTTGGCGCCCGCGTAGATCGCGAACGGCTGGAGGGTGACGACGGCGAGCAGGAAGACGATGGTCAGCGAGGCGAGCAGGATGTTCAGCGCGATCTCGTTGGGCGTTTTCTGGCGTGCCGCGCCCTCCACCAGGTTGATCATCCGGTCGATGAAGGTCTCGCCGGGCTTCGTCGTGATCTTGATGACGATGCGGTCGGACAGCACCTTCGTACCGCCCGTGACGGCGCTTCGGTCGCCGCCGGACTCACGGATGACCGGGGCGGACTCCCCCGTGATCGCCGACTCGTCCACCGAAGCGACGCCCTCGACCACATCGCCGTCACCTGGGATGAGGTCACCGGCCTCGCACACCACCAGGTCGCCGACGCGCAACTCCGCGCCCGGCACCCGCTCTTCGTCCGTGCCGATGAGGCGGCGGGCGACCGTGTCGGTCTTGGCCTTGCGCAGCGTGTCGGCCTGCGCCTTGCCGCGCCCCTCGGCGACGGCCTCCGCCAGATTGGCGAAGACGACGGTCAGCCACAGCCAGGCGGTGATCGTCCAGCCGAACCAGTCACCAGGTTCGGTGAGGGCGAAGGCCGTCGTCAGTACGGAGCCGACCTCGACCACGAACATGACGGGTGACTTGACCATCACCCGCGGATCGAGCTTGCGAAAGGCGTCCGGCAGCGACTTGATCAGTTGCCCGGGGTCGAAGAGGCCACCGCCGACGCGGCCGTCTCCGTCCGGCTTGTGACCGGTCGGCACGTCCTGGTGCGGGGCGTGGGTCGGGGTGGCGGTGGACATGGAGTCGTTCTGCTTCTTTACGCCGGTGGTCATGAAAGCCCCTCCGCCAACGGCCCGAGAGCCAGCGCCGGGAAGTAGGTCAGTCCGGTGATGATCAGGATCGTGCCGACGAGCAGGCCCGTGAACAGCGGCTTCTCGGTACGGAGCGTTCCTGCGGTCGCCGGGACGGGGGTCTGCCCGGCGAGCGAGCTCGCCAGGGCCAGCACAAACACCATGGGGAGGAACCGGCCCAGCAGCATGGCCAGTCCGATGGTGGTGTTGAACCACTGGGTGTCGGCGTTCAGGCCCGCGAAGGCGCTGCCGTTGTTGTTGGCGGCCGAGGTGTAGGCGTACAGGATCTCGGAGAAGCCGTGCGCGCCCGAGTTCGTCATCGAGTGCACCGGGGTCGGCAGTGCCATGGCCGCGGCGGTGAAGCAGAGCACCAGCGCGGGGGTGACCAGGATGTAGCAGGCCGCCAGTTTGATCTCGCGGGTGGAGATCTTCTTGCCGAGGTACTCGGGCGTACGGCCGACCATCAGACCCGCGATGAATACCGCGATCATCGCCATGACGAGCATGCCGTACAGGCCGGAGCCGACGCCGCCGGGCGCGATCTCGCCCAGCATCATGCCGAGCATGGTGATGCCGCCGCCCAGGCCGGTGAACGAGGAGTGGAACGAGTCAACGGCGCCCGTAGAGGTGAGTGTGGTGGATACCGCGAAGATAGACGAGGCACCGATCCCGAACCGGGTCTCCTTGCCCTCCATCGCGCCGCCGGCGATCTCGAAGGCCGGCCCGTGACCACCGAACTCGGCCGCCCACATGAGCAGCACGAAGCCGGCCCAGATGGTCGCCATCGTGGCGAGGACCGCGTAACCCTGCCTGACGCTGCCGACCATCCGGCCGAAGGTGCGTGTCAGCGAGAACGGGATCAGCAGGATCAGGAAGATCTCGAAGAGGTTCGTGAACGCGTTGGGGTTCTCGAAGGGGTGCGCGGAGTTGGCGTTGAAGTAGCCGCCGCCGTTGGTTCCGAGCTCCTTGATGACCTCCTGGGAGGCCACCGCGCCGCCGTTCCATTGCTGCGTACCACCCGTGCTGTGCTCATTCAGGAACTGACCGACCTCATGGATGCCGGAGAAGTTCTGGATGGCGCCGCAGGCGACCAGCACGAGGGCGCCGACGACGGAGATCGGCAGCAGGATGCGGACGACGCCCCGGACCAGGTCGGCCCAGAAGTTGCCCAGCTCGCCGGTGCGGGAACGGGCGAAGCCCCGTACGAGCGCGACTGCGACAGCCATTCCCACGGCCGCCGAGACGAAGTTCTGCACGGCGAGGCCACCGGTCTGTACGACGTGGCCCATGGCCTGTTCGCCGTAGTACGACTGCCAGTTGGTGTTCGACACGAACGACGCCGCCGTGTTGAACGCCTGATCCGGGTCGATGGAGCCAAAGCCGAGCGATCCGGGCAGGGAGCCCTGCACCCGCTGAAGCAGGTAGAGGAAGAGGACGCTCACCGCGGAGAAGGCGAGGACGCCGCGCAGGTAGGCGGGCCAGCGCATCTCGGCCGTGGGGTCGGCGCCGACGGCCTTGTAGATCCACTTCTCCACGCGCAGATGCCTCGTGGAGCCGTAGGCCCTGGCCATGTGGTCGCCGAGCGGGCGGTATGCGAGTGCCAGGGCGGCGATCAGCGCCAGCAGCTGGAGCACACCAGCGAGGAAGGGGCTCATATCCGTGCTCAGAACCTCTCCGGGTACACAAGGGCGAGGATCAGATAGCCCAGCAGGGAGACGGCCACGATCAGGCCGACGATGTTCTCGGCAGTCACAGCTTCGCCACCCCCTTGGCGATGAAAGCCACCAGCGCGAACACCGCGACCATGGTGACGACGAAGGCCAGATCGGCCATCGCAAGCTCCTGAATGACGTTCGGTTGAAATGACCTCACGACGAAAGCGCGTTTTTGAGCCGGAACGACCGCCCTTGACGGGTCCCTTACGACCATTCATGGTGCTTTGATGAACTTCTTACGCCCACGCCGCCGGCCTGGGTCGGGCGCGCTTGTGTCAGGGCGCTTCCACCAGGGGCGGCTCCCCCCATGGCGCGGTCAGTGCCTCTCGCAGCGCGGTGGTGGCGGCGGAGCCGATGCGTTCGGCGAGGACGCCTTCGATGACGGCGATCGTGGCCAGGGCCCGCTGATGGGCGCGGGCACCTTCGGCGGTGACACGGACCAGACTGCTGCGAGCGGAGGCGGGGTCGGGCACCTGCTCCAGCAACCCCATCCCGATCAGGCTGTGCACGGCCTGGTGGGCGGTCTGCCGCGTGACACCAATCCTTCGGGCGAGCTCGGAGATCGAGGTGCCCTCGTCGTCGAGCGTGGCGAACACGGCGGCCTGGGCGGCGGTCACCGGTCGCTCACCAGCCGCCTGCATGCTGGTGAGCAGCGCGTCCTCGAACCAGCGCTTGGCCCGGACCAGCAGCTGAGGCAGGTTCTGTGCGGGCTCGCTCATGGCTCCTCTGAAAGCGGGGGATCTTGAGCATAGCCACCGCCCGGCGCGTGGTCACGACCGGCGTTCACCCGCCGAGGCCGGCGAAGCCCTCTACCGCCCGGGTCTTGCCGGTGACGATGATGACGTCGCCCTTCTCCACCACCGTCTCGGCGGTCGCGTAGGTGAAGTCCTGGCCCGACCGCTTGATGCCGACGACGGTCACGCCGTACTTGCTGCGCACGGCGCTCACGCCGAGCGGGACGCCGGTGGCGATGTCCGGGGCGACTGTCTTGACCAGCGCGTAGTCGTCGTCGAACTCGATGAAGTCGAGCATGCGTCCCGTCACCAGGTGAGCCACCCGCTCGCCCATCTCGTGCTCGGGCAGGACGACATGATGCGCGCCGAGGCGTTCGAGGATCTGGCCGTGCTGGCGGCTGATCGCCTTGGCCCAGATGTTCGGTACGCCCGCGTCCAGGAGGTTGGAGGTGATCAGGATGCTCGCCTCGATGTCGGTGCCGATGCCGACGACCGCGCTGGTGAACTCGTGCACACCGAGCTGCTGGAGCACTTCCGGGTCGGTGCAGTCGGCGACGGCGGAATGGGTCAGCGCGTCACTGTGCCGCTGGACCAGGGGCGCGTCGGTGTCGATCCCGAGTACGTCCCAGCCCCGCCGTGTCAGTTCGTGGGCCAGTGAGCTGCCGAACCGGCCCAGGCCGATCACGGCGACCCGCTGGTCGCCCAGCTCGGGGCGCTGTTCCGCGAGCCGCCTGCGGCGGCGACGGCGCAGGGATTGCAGGTAGTTACCCAATGACGGGTCGCTCCTCGGGTAGCTGGTAGCGGCGGGTCCGTTCGCGCAGGGCGAGCGCCGAGACCAAGGTGACCGGCCCCAGTCGGCCGACGAACATGAGCAGGATGAGAATCAGTTGTCCGGACTCCGGGACGTCCGCGGTGATGCCCGTGGACAGCCCGACGGTGGCGAAGGCGGACACACTCTCGAACAGCACGGCCTCGAACGGTGCCCTGACGACGGTGAGGAGGGCGAGCGTGGAAACCATCACCAGCCCCACGCCGAGCAGTGCCACGGTCAGGGCCTGGCGCAGGACGTGCGGTGCCAGACGCCGTCCGAAGATGGCGGAGCTGGGTTCACCGCGTACCTCGGCGACGATCGCGGCGGCGAGGACGGCGAAGGTGGTGACCTTGATACCGCCGGCGGTCCCCGCGCTGCCGCCGCCGATGAACATCAGCGCGCACGTCATCAGCAGGGTCGAGGCTTCCATCGCGCCGATGTCGAGCGCGTTGAACCCGGCGGTACGGCTCATCGCGGAGTGGAAGAAGCCGTTCAGCAGCTTGTCACTCCAGTCGAAGTGGCCCAGTGTGCCCGGGTTGGACCACTCCAGCAGGCTGGTGAACACCGTGCCGGTCGCGAGCAGAATGGCCGTGGTGGTCATTGTCAGCTTGGTGTGCAGGGACCAGCCGCGTCGCCCGGTCGTACGTCGCCGCCGACGGTGACGCAGCAGTTCGAGCAGCACGGGAAAACCGATGCCGCCGAGGATGACCGCCGCGGCGATGGGGAGGGTCACCCACGAGTCCCGGGCGTATCGGGTGAGGTTGTCGGCATGCAGCCCGAAGCCGGCGTTGTTGAAGGCCGAGACCGCGTGGAAGTAGCCGAGATGCACCGCTTGGCCGATGGGTTCTCCGTACCCGTACCTGAAGCGCAGAGCGAGGACGGCTCCGACGGCGAGCTCGATGGCGAGCGTGGTGCCCGCGACTCCCAGGAGCACGCGGCGTACTTCGCCGATGCCGAGGCTCTTGGTCTCCGCCTGGGCGGTCAGCTGCATCCGCAGGCGCAGCTTTCCGGAGACCAGCAGCCCCAGGAGTGAGGCCATCGTCATGATGCCGAAGCCGCCGACCTGGATCAGTGCGAGGATGACGCCTTCACCGAAGCCGCTCCAGTACGTACCGGTGTCGACGACCGCGAGTCCCGTGACGCACACCGCCGAGGTGGAGGTGAACAGCGAGGTCACGAAGCCAGTGGCGCCGCTCTCCTCGGAGGAGAGGGGCAGCGACAGCAGGGCGGCCCCGGCGAGCGTCACCGCGGCGAAGGCCATCACGACCGTGCGGGCCGGGTGAGCGGTGACGAGCGACTTCCACACCCGTGTCGCGCGTGCTGCCACCGCGGTCGGCCTTCCTTCTCGGTGTCGTGCCTGCACGCTACAGCGCGTCCGTCTCTCTCCGGCGTGGGGACGCGCACGAACGTCGGGCCTACGGTGAGTCGGGCGAGGCAGGGGTGAAATCGCCGTGCAGCGTGGCGTCCTCGCCGGTCGGGCTCGCTGCCGCGGAGGCGCTGTACGTATCGCCTCCCGCGTCCCGCGCACCCTCGCCGTGATTGTACTGGCCTGCGAAGACGTGCTGTCCCGCAGGGACCGTACGGCCCGGCTTGAGTGTCCAGCGGAAGACGAGGGCGTCGTTCTCCTCGCGTACGGAGACGGTGAAGTCGTCGACCGGGAGCGAGCGCCAGCTGCCGGTGTCCGTGACGCCGCCTGTCTGGGTGACGCGCAGTTCGACCGTGAGCGCTTCGAGCGGTTCACTGGTCTTCAGCCTGACGTTGCTCTGTGCCCAGAAGCGATTGCTGTGCGGGTCCACCACGCCCTCACCCCGCAGGTAGGCGTCCTCCGCCGCATGGTCCGCACCGTTCGCCGGTGGCGGAGTCGGAGTCGGGGTCGTGGGTGGCGGCGTCGCGGTCGAGTGCGTGGGTTTCGTGTCTCGGGTGGCGGACGCCACCGCGTAACCACCCGCCACCAGCACCCCGGCCACGGCGGCCGTCGCGCCCGTGATGCGCAGCCAGGACGCCGGGGACCCGGTGCGACCGCCCGCCGCCCCGGCCGTCGGCGGTGTCATGCCGCGCTCCACCCGCGCCAGCATCCGCGCGCGGTCGGGCCGGTGCGCGGCGGCCGCTTCGCGCAACTGTCTGCGCAGCTCGTCCATCAGCGCCTCTCTCCCACGAGTTCCGCGGTGGCATTGCTGTCCAGCAGCTTTTCCAGCTGCGCCACGCCCTTCGACGTCTGGCTCTTCACCGTACCGACCGAGATTCCGAGGGCGAGGGCCGTGTCCCGCTCGGAGAGGTCGAAGGCGTGGCGCAGTACCACGCAGGCTCGTTTACGGAACGGCAGTGTGCGCAGCGCCTGTTGGACGTCGACGACCGCCGGTACGTCCGGGCCGTCCGCGTGCTCGGCGCGGTGCGGCCAGAAGAGCGCGACCCGGCGGCGTTCCCGTACGGCGCTGCGGATGCGGCTGCGCGCCAGATTGGCGACGACACCGCGTGCGTACGCCGCGGGGTGGTCGGCGGCCCGTACCCGGTCCCAGCGGTGCCAGAGGGCGACCAGCGCGTCGGCCGCCAGATCGTCGGCGGCGTCCGCGTCCCCCGTGAGGAGGTGGGCGAGGCGGGCAAGACCGGCGTGGTGGCGCTCGAAGAAGTCGTGGAACTCCGCGGCGGCGTCCGGCGGGACTGTGCCCACGGCTGGCCTCCTCCCCTTGCCCGGCGTAGGTGTCCCGCGCCATTTGTATATTGGCCTGCTTAATAGTGCGCCTGTTCCTCTGGTCCGGGAACGCGGCGTCACGTAATTTGTTCGGCGTACGACCAAAATGGTGCCGGAGAACGGCAGCCGCCACCCTGCCTCGCCTGATCCCCGCAAGGAACCACTGTGAAGTTCACCGACGGCTTCTGGCTCATGCGCGAAGGCGTGCACGCCTCGTACGCCACCGAAGTCCGCGATCTGCATGTCAGTTCCGACCACATCACCGCGTACGCCGCCGTCAGACGCGTCGAGCACCGCGGCGCCACCCTCAACACCCCGCTCATCACGGTCGAGTGCTTCTCACCGGCCGAGGGCGTCATCGGCGTACGCGCGACCCATCACGCCGGAAAGGCGCACCACGGGCCCGAGTTCGAGCTGTCCGGCGCGGACGGCGGACCGGCTGCCACCACCCGGCGGGACGGCACGGTCACCGAGCTGACCAGCGGGCCGCTGACGCTGCGGTTCGACACGGAGCAGGGCTGGGGGCCGGTCTTCCTCGACGGGGAAGGGCGCAGGCTCACCGCCGTCGAGAGCAAGGGGACCGCCTTCGCGACCACCCCGGACGGGGGGCACCACATGGTCGCCCAACTCGCCCTGGGCATCGGCGAGAACATCTACGGGCTCGGTGAGCGTTTCACTCCGTTCCTGCGGAATGGCCAGAGCCTCGATCTCTGGCAGGCGGACGGGGGGACGAGCAGCGAACAGGCGTACAAGAACGTCCCGTTCTATCTCTCCTCGCGCGGTTACGGCGTCTTCGTCAATCATCCGGGGAAAGTCTCCTTCGAGATCGGCTCGGAGTCGGTCGGGCAGGTGCAGTTCAGCGTCGAGGACCAGTCCTTGGAGTACTACGTCGTCGCCGGGCCCACGCCGAAGGATGTTCTGACTCGCTACACCGCTCTGACCGGGCGGCCGGCGCTGCCGCCCGCCTGGTCGTTCGGACTGTGGCTGACTACTTCCTTCTGTACGGCTTACGACGAGGAAACCGTCACCTCTTTCGTCGACGGAATGGCCAAGCGTGAGATTCCGCTGTCCGTCTTCCACTTCGACTGTTTCTGGATGCGCGAGTACCAGTGGTCTGACTTCCGGTGGGACCCCGATGTCTTCCCGGACCCGGACGGCATGCTGGCCAGGCTCAAGGAGCGGGGCCTGCGGATCAGCATGTGGATCAACCCGTACATCGCGCAGAAGTCGGCACTGTTCGCGGAGGGGGCGGCGGCCGGCCATCTCGTGCGGCGGCCCAACGGCGACATCTGGCAGTGGGATCTGTGGCAGCCGGGGATGGCGCTGGTGGACTTCACCAGTCCGGCGGCGCGCGAGTGGTACGCGAGCAAGCTGCGGGTGCTCCTCGACCAGGGGGTGGACTGCTTCAAGACGGACTTCGGCGAGCGCGTGCCGACGGATGTGGTGTGGCACGACGGCTCCGACCCGGAGCGGATGCACAACTACTACACGCACCTGTACAACCGGACGGTCTTCGAGCTGTTGGAGAAGGAGCGCGGGGGTGGTGAGGCGGTGCTGTTCGCGCGGTCGGCGACCGCGGGCGGGCAGCAGTTCCCGGTGCACTGGGGGGGTGACTGTTTCGCGTCGTTCAAGGCGATGGCGGAGTCGCTGCGCGGCGGTCTGTCGCTGAGCCTGTCGGGGTTCGGCTTCTGGAGCCATGACATCGGCGGGTTCGAGGGGACGCCGGACCCCGATGTCTTCAAGCGGTGGCTCGCCTTTGGGCTGCTGTCGTCGCACAGCAGGCTGCACGGCAATGTCTCGTACCGGGTGCCGTGGGCGTTCGGCGAGGAAGCGGCGGATGTGGCACGGCGGTTCACGCTGCTCAAGCACCGGCTGATGCCGTATCTGTACGGGGCGGCCGTCGAGGCACACCGGACGGGTGTGCCGGTGATGCGGCCGATGCTGCTGGAGTTCCCGGACGATCCGGCGTGCCGAGTCCTGGACCGGCAGTACATGCTCGGCCCGGATCTGCTGGTCGCGCCGGTCTTCAGCGCGGACGGTGAAGTGGAGTATTACGTGCCGGCTGGTACGTGGACGCATCTGCTGAGCGGTGAGGTGGTGACGGGGCCGGCGTGGCGGCGGGAGACGTACGGCTTCGACAGCCTGCCACTGTTCGTGCGCCCGGGCGCGGTGCTACCGCTGGGCGCGGACGACCAGCGGCCGGACGGGGAGTGGCTGGAGGGGCTGGCTCTGCGGGTTTACGAGCCGTCGGCGCTGGTGGAGGGCGGGGTGACGGTGCCGGATCGGGTGGGGGCGGATGCGGCGGTGTTCCGGGTCGTCCGCGAGGGGGACTGCGTCCGGGTTACGGCGGAGGGGTCGGCGCGGCCGTTCCGCGTTGAGTGGGGGGACGTTGCCGCAGAGGGGGCGGGCGAGGTGGTGCTGAGGGTGGGGTGAGGGGGCCGAGGGGGCGGTGCGGTGCGCGGGTGCGGGTGCCTGCGGCGCTTTCCCCTACCCGGCCCTTCCCGATGTTCCAAAGTACGTGTTCTACGGGGAGCCCCGTCCGATGCCTGGCCGAACGGGGCGTCTTGCTCTCCGCGAGGGGCTACGCGCCCCGCTCCAGTTCTCCAGGCATGGGGCCGGGGGCGAGTTCCGCCGCGTGGTCCGGGCATGCGTAGAGGGTCGTTCCGGGGCCGCTGTTGCTCTGAATCCAGCGGACGGGGACCGGGGCGTTGGTCAGCTTGTTGCACTTGATGCAGAGCGCCACGTTCACTGCGGGCAGTTCGTTGGTGAGTGCTTCGCGGGTCATGCGGTCACCCCCGCAGCGGCGACGAACGCTGACCGGGGGAAGGGGGCACCCTCGTACGTGTACGGGTAGTCCACGCCGAGCGTTGCGAGTGCGGCAGCTCGGCGACGCTCGCCGATGATGCCGAGTTCCATCGTGGTTTCCGCGAGGACATAGGGGCGGGTGAGTTCCACGTCTTCACCCCGCAGCGGTGCGTACAGGGCTCGGATGTGCTCGGGGGTCGGCGTGGGCCACGGCTTCGACCACGGGTTGACGGGGGCGGGCTCGGCAGTCGGCTCGGGCTGGTCGGTGAGGAATGCGGCGGAGTGGCGTCCGGGCCGGCGAGGGGCAAGGACGGAGAGGACCCAGGAAAGGGCACGGGCGATAACATCGCGCATAGGTCGTTCAGCTCCTACAAGCTGTCTCGGCTTAGCCCCGGCGAACCGGTCCTACGCGGTTTGTCGGGGCGTTTTCATGCCTGACGCTAGGGCAACCGGTATAGGCCCGTCTATCTATGTTCAACCCTGTCTAGGTGTGTGCTGAGTATTGGCTGGTTGTCTACGCTTCAGCCCATGGCAGCGCACGAAATCGATCATCGGGCACCCGAACCGCCCTTCCGGCAGATTGCCGCCGACCTGACGCAGGACATCGAGCGCGGAGAGCTGCCCCCCGGCAGTCCGGTCCCGTCTGAGAAAGAGCTGGTGGAGCGGTACGGCGTCGCGCGCAATACGGTGCGGTCCGCCCTCGCCGTGCTGCGAGACAACGGGCTCGTCTACACCGTGCCGAGCCGTGGAACGTACGTCCATGAACACAAGGGCGAGAACGAGCGTCAGAACGACGGATAGCCCCGCCCATGCGCCACGGGGGCAGCACATGAACGGGGCCAGGGCCGACGGGCCGGGTTGTCTTGCTCGCCGTCGCCCAGCGAGCCGGGATCTACTCGGCGCGGGTCACCCGGGCTTGATCGGTGAAGTCGCGGCGGAACAGGTCGTGTCCGGTGCGTCCGGTATGCCGCAGTGCCCAGTCTTGAGCGTTGTCGGGGTCGTCCTTGCGGCCGGAGCTCTCACCGCACCCGCTCGCCATGCAGAACACTTGGGCGGTGATGCCACTGTCTGGCACACGAATGATGGTGTGGGCCACGTAGCTCATGACGGTGCGGCTCATCCGAACGCCTCAGCGGGGAGTGTCGGTCCTTCTGCGCTGCGGGGCGCCGTCCGGCTCAGCGCCAGAGCCTCCAGCAGCTTTACCGCGTCGCGGAGTTGCAGGGCTCCGAACTGAACGTAAGCCCGCCCCGTGGCGGTCACGAGGGGGCGCACTTTGCCCGCTTCGTCGTCCGAGATCCCTGCCCGCGTGAGCGCGGAGCGCAGCAGCGTCGTAAGGTGCTCGGCATCGGCGCGGGCGCTCTTGTACTGCTCCATGGGAATCACGCCTGCACCCTCCGCTTCGCGTGGGGGTGCAGGCGGATCTCGACATTCACGTCTGAGACCTTGGACATGTCCCCCACTGCGCGCGCTTCGTCGCGCTCGTCGGCCAAAGCACCGCACACGTCGCACCCCGGCTGCGGGGGAGGGTCCGTGTCGAGTCTCAGCGGCAGCTCAACGGGCGGCCTGGGGTACGTCAGCGGCTTGGTCACGGTGTGCCCCCTTGCATGGTCTGGATGACGACCACGCTAGGCATCCAGCCTCCAACGACAGTGGCGTGATTCTCCGTGATTCTCACGCGCCCAATGCATGCTGCGCACGAACGATGACCCTGTGCGCTTCGGGGCCGTAGACGGCGCTACGCTCCAGCGCTTCCCACGCGCGGGAGTGCAACGCCACGTCCTCGGGATCGTCCAACCACATCTCGGCGTGCCACGCCTCAGTGATCACAAGCCGATCGTCGTGGATGGAGAACCCGACTCCGGCGGGAAGCTGCATGTCCGCGTCGAAGGGCACGATGCCGACCCGGACGTACCCCGCTCCGAGTCGGCCCACAATGCGCTCAAGCTGCGCCGAAAGAACCGGGGGTGTGCAGGGGCGCGCGCGTAGTGCGCCTTCCCAGATGAGGAAGTGGAAAGCGCGGCTCTGGTCGCTGAGGATGTCTTGTCGCCCCATACGTGCCTGTACGGCAGCTTCAAGGTCACGCGGGGCAGTGTGGATGGCTGCGTAACGGGAGAGGACCGCGCGGGCGTAGTCAGCGGTCTGCAACAGTCCGGGAATCAGCGTGGGGTCGAAGCTACGGCGTTTGTGGGTCTGCCGCGCCTGCATCCAGTGCGCCTCTTGAACGGCGCGGTAGCCGCCGGCGAGCTGCCGACGCCATGAGCGGTACTGCGTCTCAAGGCCACGCAGCCGCCCCACCAGTTCCGCTGTGCACTCCGGGTGCCCGGTTCCGTCCGCCCATGCGCTGAGATCGGCGGTGGTGGGGGTCTGCTTGCCGTTCTCCAGCTTGCTGACCTTCGATTGGGTCCAGCCCAACCGGGCGGCGAGTGCACGCCCGGTCAGCCCGCCCTCGGTGCGCAGCTCACGCAGCCGCACGCCAAGGGAGATCCGGGCTTGCTGGTAGTCGGTGCTCACTCAGTGGACGGTACCTGAGCCGTGAATTCCCGGTACGGCGTCGCGTAGTGCCATGCGGCGTCCCGCACCTGGCAGGCTCGCAGGACTTCGGCAGGGTCGGTGATCAGCTCCATGCCGATGGTGCGCTCACCGTCGAAGTGGAAGCGTGCCACGGTGCGGGAGTCGAACAGCCAGAACTCTGATGACAGGTCCAGGTGGTGCCGTTCGGCGTCCTCGCGCCACAGGCAGCGGATGTCTTCCCCGGCGGCGACGTTCGTGCGCGCGCAGGCCAACAGGTACCGCTGCCCGGTGGTCGGCGGAGTGTCCACGATCCGTACTCGCTCGAAGCGCTTCCCCGCGGCGACCATGCGCCGGACGTTCTCGAACCAGGGGTGTCCGGCCTCTCCGGCGGTGTCCCCGGTGCGCAGGAATTCCTGGTACGACGGCATCGCCTGATCGGACGCGTACCCCATCTGAGTCTCCAGCCGCCAGGCGGTGTGCTCGAAACCGTCGTTGATGAACTCGTTGATCTTCTTCTGAGGAACGAACTCCGGCACGTGCACGGCCTCCTTGGGAGCGAAGTTCACCAGCAGCTCACGCGGGACAACCACGAACGCCTCACTGTCCTTGACGTATCGAAGCTGGCTCACATCGTCGGGGTCGGTCACGGCGTCACCCTGCACGAGGACTTCCCCGGTTGCTACGTCCTCGTACAGCGTCGGACAGTCCCCGACTCCGGACGTACTCCCCAGCACCCTCAGTCGTCTCGCCATGACCGTTCCCCTCTCTGTCGGACACAACAGGCACAGCATGAGGTAGGGATTCGCCAACCACCAGGCGTGATTCTCAAATATTCGCTTGTCGGCGGCATCAAGAAAGCCCCCGCACCCACCGCCCCGAGGGGTGGCGAGCACGGGGGCTCTGTGATGTGGTCAGCCGTTCAGTACGCCAGTCAAGCGCGCCGCAGCCTTGCCGCCGAACAGCGCTATACCGCAGTAGAAGTCGATGCGCGTCCGGTAGACGGGTTTGTCGTGTGCCTCACCCAAGTCGGTTGCCTGAACTCCTCCGTTGGCCAAGCCGGTTACACCTGCGTCGGCTTCGGATGAGCCGTAGCGAACGGCGTAGATATCGCCGGTTATCTTGCCGTCCGCTCCAGTCGTAAGCGGCAGTACGTCCGTGCCGTCGAGCCTCTGTCCGGCATCCAGCAGCGGAACCCCATTCCACGAGGTGGCGCGTTTTCCGGCAATTTCGCTGGTCAAGAGTTCTCCGCCGCCGAGCCGACGGAAGCCGGAAATGACCTTGGCGAGGATCGCACTGTTCATGTATAGAGCGCCGTTCGCTCCTGTGATCCCGCGCACCTGAGCAGTCAGCGCGTCCAGGGCATCGAAAAAGTCGTATCCGTCGGCAATAGGTCCGACACCATTGGCGTCCACCACCTGACTTCCCATGAGGCGCTTTCGCAGCCCATCGAACCCCTTCGGGTTCACGGCAACGTCACCGTTGGAGACCAACACATTCCCCGACGTGGTGACCTGCGATGCTGCGACCATGCCCCGACCACTCCAGAAGTGTCAGTCTGGAACATCGGGGCTTCCCGAAACTGGGGCGCTGCCCCAGACCCCGCTCCTCAATCGCCGGAGGGGCTCCATAAGAGCCCGTCCGGCGATTGAGGACACGCCCGAAGGGCGTCTGTGTTGTCCGGGGGCTGGGGGAAGCCCGCCGCAGGCGTCAGGGTGTGAAAGTCAGCTCCGCCAGGCGGACCGGGCCTCGTAGTTCGGCCCGGATGTCCTGGACGCCGGACACGCCGATCGCCGCGCTCAGCACCTCGTAGGCGTACCGACCCCCCGTCGCCGGTACCTCGATCGCCGCCAACGGCGTGCCGTCCGCCAGGGTCAGGGTCACAGCGCCCGGCGCCGTCGCCGAGACCGTGACCGACACGGACGCCGCACCCGCCGCGCCGAAGTCGCAGTCGCGGAAGGACAGTTCCCCCCGCTCCCCCGCCACCGGCGTCACCGCATCGCCCGCCACCTTCGACCGGTCCACGATCTGCGTGCCGCGCTGCTCGTCGTAGTCCACCGCCGCGATGCCCTCCGCCAGGACCGGGCGCGGCGTCGGCGCCTCGCCGTCGATCCGTACGGTCGCGGTGCCGCGGATGTCCGTACTCGAAGCGCCGGCCAGGAATTCGTAACGACCGGGATCGACCGTCCAGCGGCCGTGCGCCACGTCCCAGAAGCCGAGCGCGGAGGCGACATGGACCTCGAACTCCAGCCGCCGCACGGCGCCGGGCGCGAGGTGGACGCGGCGGTGGCCCACGAGTTCGCGCAGCGGGCGCGGGACGCGAGCGTCCAGTGCCCGCACGTACAGCTGCGCGACCTCGTCCGCCGCTACGGCGCCCGTGTTCGTCACGGTGAGGGCGACTCGTACCGCATCCGCTTCGACGGTGGCGGACACGTCCTCGTACGCGAAGGAGGAGTACGACAGGCCGTGACCGAACGGGAAGAGCGGTGTGCCTTCGTAGTACAGGTACGTCTGGCGGCTGCCGATGATGTCGTAGTCGAGCAGCCCCGGCAGGTCGGAATCGGCGGCGTACCACGTCTGCGGCAGCCGCCCCGCGGGCGAGACATCACCGGCAAGGACTCTCGCCAGGGCCGTGCCCGCCGCCTGGCCGCCGTGCGCCGTCCACAGCAGCGCCGAAAGCCCGGTGGCGGCTTCCGGGACGGCGTACGGGTACGACGAGACGAGCACCAGCGCGGTGCGCGGATTCGCGGCGCGGGCGGCGCGCCACAGCCGGTCCTGGTGGTCCGGAAGGGCCAGAGTCGTACGGTCCTCGGTCTCGCGGCCGTTGATGTGCGGGTCGTTGCCCCCGACCACGATCACCACATCCGCGGTCGCCGCCACGCGGGCCACCGCCTCCTCGCCGCGCTCCACGAACTCGACGGAAAAAATCTCACCCTCCGCGGCAACCTTCACGCCGTCGGCGGCGACAGAGACGTAACCACCCGTCGCCATGTGCTTGAGGAGATGCCCGCTGCCATGAGGTTCGAGACGGAAGGTCTCCTGGACGAACCAGCCGCCCGGCTGGTCGGCGGAGGCCCGTACGAAGCCGTCGTCGGCCACCGAGAGGTACCGGGCGTCCGGCGCGCGCAGGGTCAGGACTCCGTCTCCCCAGTCGGTCAGGGCGAATTCGGTGCCTCCGACGCCGACCGTCAGCGGCGGGAGGTCGGTGCGGCCCGCCAGCAGCGCCGGGTCCAGCGCCCCCTCCGCTCCCCGCGCCTCGGCGGGCGCATCGCTGTCCGGAACGTGCAGGGCCCCGGCCGCGCAGCGCAGCCGTACCCGGTCCGCGCCTTCCGCGTACGTCACCCTGTCGTGGCCGAACCGTTCCCGCACTCCGTCGAGCGGCGTGGAGCTGTGCATCAAGGTGCCGCTGTACCAGTCGAGTTTGCACTCGTCGGCGAGTGGTCCGACGACGGCGATGCGCGGCTCGGCGGTCGGGTCGAGAGGCAGCAGGCCGTCGTTCTTCAGCAGGACCACCGCCTGTTCGGCGGCTTCTTGAGCGAGTTGGCGGTGGGCGGGGGTGTCGAAGTCCGTCACCTGCGCGTGCGGATCGAGGTCCGGGTCGAACTCGCCCAGGATGAGGCGTACATACAGCTGCCGCAGGACGGCCGTGTCGATATCGGACTCGTCGATCAGGCCCTGGTCGAGCGCGGCGCGTACCCGGGCCACGGTCGTCGATCCGTCCGTGCCGAGGTCGGTGAAGCTGTCGACGCCCGCCAGCAGTGCCGCGGCCGTCGCTTCCTCGTGGGTGTCGAAGTAGTGCTGCGAATCGGCGAGGTTGCTGGGTGCGCCGGCGTCCGAGCAGACGAACAGGTGCTGTTCGGTCCAGGTGCGCAAGTGCTCGCGCAGATACGGCGAGAGGTGGTTGGGGCGGCCGTTGACCAGGTTGTACGCGGGCATCACCCCGGCGACCGCACCCGCCTCGACGGCAGCCCGGAAGGCGCGCAGATCGTACTCGTGCAGCACGCGCGGCCTGACGGAGGCGGACGAAGTGTCCCGGTCGGTCTCGTTGTTGTGGGCGAGCCAGTGCTTGAGTACGGGCGCTGTTCGCCAGTAGTGCGGGTGGTCGCCGCGCAGGCCCCGGGTGTACGCGACGGCGATGGCGGAGGTGAGTGCAACGTCCTCGGAGTAGCCCTCCTCGCCGCGGCCCCACAGCGGGTTGCGGAGCAGGTTGACCGTGGGCGCCCAGACGTTGAGGCCGATGCGGTCGTCGTGCGCGCGCATGGCGCGCGCTTCGCGGGAGACGGCTTCGCCGACCCGGCGCACCAGGTCCTCGTTCCAGCTCGCGCCGAGCCCGACGGCCTGCGGGAAGACGGTCGCGGGGCCCATCCATGCCACCCCGTGCAGAGCCTCCTGTCCGGTGCGGAAGGCCGGGAGGTCCAGCCGGTCCACGGCGGGCGCGAACTGGTGGAGCATCGCGATCCGTTCGTCGATCGTCAGCCGGCCCAGCAGATCCTCCGCCCGCTTACCGAAGGGCAGGTCCGGGTCCCGGAAGGCAGGCGGCTGGTGGGCGGACAGGTCTGCAGTCACGTGCGGTTCCCCTCGGTCATGGGCCAGTGGACTTTCGAAGCGCTTCGATGCTCTTGCTCACAGAGCTCGGGTGTCAAGACGCTTCACCACCACGCCGTCACGCATTCCGCCCACCGCTCAGCACCACCACCCCGCCCGTAACATCCGAGGAATCTTGGCTTCGACTCTTGTGCGGTCAGAAGCGTTCACTTAACCTCGCAGCAACATCGAAGCGCTTCGACGATGAGGGCGGACCAGCAGTGGTTTCATCTCCTCATCCCCCGCTTCAGCCAAGCCAGTTACGCCAGTTCCACTTCAGAAACCGCAGCCGACCGGCGGGCCTCCGCCGGGTGTCCAGGCGCGCCATGAAGGGTTGACGCAATGACGCCGAACTCCCCCTCCACCCCGAGCCGGAGAAGCTTCCTCGCCTCCACGGCGGTCGCCGCCGTCGCGGTGGCCGGTGGATCGCCGCTGCTCGCCGCGTGCGGCGGGCCCGCGCAGGGCGGCGGCAAGGAAGGTGCGACCGGGGGCAAGGCGCTCAAAGCCATCCTCCCGAAGTACGTACCCGCGAACCTGGTCAGCCCGGACATCCCGAGCGTCAACGGCTCCAGCGCCGGCTTCACCAAGCTGCCCGACCCGCTGGTCACTTCGGTCAAGGGGACGCCCGGCAAGGGCGGCACCTTCAAGGCCATGACCCCCATCTGGGGGACCGTGCCGAAGAAGGACAACGCCTACTACACGGCCGTCAACAAGGCGCTGGGCGCCACCGTCGTTTTCGACCCGCAGGACGGCAACACCTACCAGGAGAAAATCGGCGCCGTACTCGCCGGATCCGACATCGCCGACATCGTCACCATCCCCGGCTGGAACTTCCAGGGTCAGATCCGCAACGCGATCGTCAGCAAGTTCGCCGACCTGGGTCCGTATCTCTCCGGCGACAAGGTCGAGAAGTACCCGAACCTCGCCAACATCCCCACCGGGGCATGGCAGATGTCGGTCTTCGGCGGCAAGCTGCGCGGACTGCCGATGCCCTCGCCCATCATCGGCAACGCGATCTTCTACCGGAAGGATCTCCTCGACGGGCTCGGTGCGACGCTGCCCACCAGCGCCGATGAACTGCTCGCCTTCGGCAAGGAGTACACCGACGCCAAGAAGAAGGTGTGGGCCTTCGACGATCTGTGGGTCTGCATCCAGAAGATCTTCGGCGTGCTTCCCGACGCTCCGCACTACTGGCAGCTCGACGGCGACAAGCTCGTGCACAAGATTGAGACCGCCGAGTACCGGGAAGCGCTCGCCTTCGCCCGCAAGCTGCACGACGCCGGGGTGGTCCACCCCGACGCCGAGGCCAACAAGGACGCCGACGCCAAGATCCGGTTCACCAGCGGCGGTGTGCTGATGTACAACGACGGCACCGGCGCCTGGCAGGGCATGGTCTCGGAACAGGCCAAGGCCAACCCGAAGTTCGACATGCGGGCGCTCGACCTCTTCAGCTCCGACGGCGGGAAGCCGGTCCTCTACCAGGACCCGCCGGCCGGGATCTTCTCCTTCATCAACAAGAACCTGCCGAAGGCGAAGATCGAGGAGCTGCTGGCCCTCGTCGACTACGCGGCCGCGCCGTACGGCACCAAGGAGTTCCAGCTCATCAACTTCGGCGTCGAGGGGACCCACTATGAGATGAAGAAAGGTGTCCCGGTCCGCACCGACCGGGGTGTCCAGGAGGCTCAGCCCTCCACCTACCTGTTCTTCGCCTCCCCGCCGAGCGTCATCGCCTACCCCGACTTCCCGGAGGTGGCAAAGGAGTACGCGGGCTGGATGGCACGCCAGGCCCCGCACATCAAGAAGCCCCTCTTCTTCGGCATGCAGATCGTCGAGCCGCAGCGTTACGCCTCCCTCTACACCCCCTTCGACGACTTCCAGAAAGACATCCGGCGCGGCCGCAAGAAGGTCAGCGACGTGGAAGAGGCCCTGAACACCTGGAAGAAGAGCGGTGGCGACGAACTGCGCAAGTGGTACGCCGACATCCTGGCGAAGCAGGGCTCCGGCCAGTGAGAAGCAAGACCGCCGCCCCCACCGGCGGCATCACCCGCCGCCAGAGATTTCTGCGCGACCGGACCCTGCTCCTGATGACCGTGCCGGCCATCGTGCTGCTGCTCGTCTTCAACTATGTGCCGCTGCTCGGCAACGTCGTCGCGTTCCAGGAGTACGACCCCTACGGCGCGGGCATCACCGGCAGCCCGTTCGTGGGGACGTACAACTTCGAACGGCTCTTCCTGGACAACCGGTTCTGGGACGTCCTGGTGAACACGCTGGTCATCTTCTTCACCCAGCTGGTTCTCTTCTTCCCGATCCCCATCGCCCTCGCCCTGCTGCTCAACAGCGTGCTCAGCGACCGTCTCAGGGCATGGGTGCAGGGCATCATCTATCTCCCGCACTTCTTCTCCTGGGTCCTGGTCGTCACCGTCTTCCAGCAGATGCTGGGCGGCGCCGGGCTGATCGCACAGCAGTTGCGACAGCGCGGCATCGAGGGTTTCGACCTGATGACCGACCCGGAGTTCTTCAAGTTCCTGCTCACCGCCCAGTCGGTGTGGAAGGACGCCGGGTGGGGAGTGATCGTCTTCCTCGCCGCGCTCGCCGCCGTCAACAGTGAGCTGTACGAAGCCGCTGCCGTGGACGGCGCCGGGCGCTGGCGCCGCATGTGGCACATCACGCTGCCCGCGCTGCGGCCGGTCATCGCCCTGCTGCTGGTGCTGCGCGTCGGCAGCGCGCTCAACCTCGACTTCGAGCAGATCCTGCTCCAGCGCGATCAGGTCGGCGCCGGTGCGGCGGAGGTGCTGGACACCTACATCTGGTGGACGGGCGTCAAGACCGGTGACTTCGGCTACGCGACCGCCGCCGGAATCTTCAAGGGCGTGTTCAGCGTGCTCATGGTGCTGCTGGCCAACAAGGTCGCTCACCTGCTGGGTGAGCAGGGGGTGTACTCGAAGCGATGACCGCCGTACTCGTGGATCCGCAGGGCAAGGTGGAAACCCCGCTCCAGAGAATCGACCGCACCGGCCGGCGCCCGGTGTGGGAGGAGGAGCCGACCAGGATCGGGCAGGGCCTGAAGGGGCTGTCCCTCGTCGCCATCTGCCTGGTCGTGCTCGGGCCGCTGTGGGTCGTCCTCGTCACCAGCCTCTCGGACAACAAGACCATCACGGAGGCCGGGGGTCTGGTGATCTGGCCGGGGACGATCACCTTCGAGGCGTACGAGGCGCTGCTGAGCGGTGGCGCGGTGACGCGCGCGGCGCTGGTCAGCGTCGGGCTCACGGTGGTCGGCACCGTCTTCAGCATGGCCGTGTCCGTGCTGTGCGCGTACGGGCTGTCGCGGGTGGGGTCTTTCGGGCACCGGCCGCTGCTGATGATGCTGATGGTCACGATGTTCTTCGGTGCCGGGCTCATCCCGACGTATCTGCTCGTCACCGGAATCGGCCTGCAGGACAGCTACTGGTCGATGATCCTGCCGAGCGCGATCAGCGTCTTCAACATCCTGGTGCTGCGCGCCTTCTTCATGGGGACCGCTCCCGAGCTGATCGAGAGCGCCCGCATCGACGGCGCCGGGGAGTGGCGCATCCTGTTCACCATCGTCATGCCGCTGTCCCGCGCGGTCGTGGCGGTGATCTCGCTCTTCTACGCCGTCGGGTACTGGAGCCAGTGGTTCAACGCCATGCTCTACATCCAGGACAGCGCAAAGTATCCACTCCAGATGATCCTTCGTCAGCTCGTGCTCCAGCACCAGGTTCCGCCGGGCGCGATGGGTCAGGCGGTCAGCAGTGGAGCGCTCAGCAGCCTCGCGGTGCAGATGGCCGTGATGGTCCTGGCGCTGATCCCCGTCGCGGCGATGTCGCCGTTCGTGCAGAAGCATTTCCAGAAGGGCATGCTGATCGGCGCCGTCAAGGGCTGACCTCCGGCTCTTCCCTCAATCCCCCGTCGTATCCGGCCGTACCTGTCCGGCCGGGTACGACGGGCTCCAGACCTTCGCATCTCCCTTCCCCACCCCCACCAGGAAGCGATGGATGTCATGACCACGCCTATCCCCAGCAGAAGAGTCATGCTCGCCGGAGCAGCCGGAGCGGCCGCTCTCTCCGCCCTCCCGGCCGTGCACAGCCCGGCGCGCGCCGCAGCCGAGGCCGCCGCCGCCCAGCCCTACCGCTGGCGCAACGTCTTCATCGGCGGCACCGGCTTCATCACCGGCGTACTGTTCCACCCGGCCGTACGCGGGCTGGCGTACGCCCGGACGGACATCGGCGGCGCGTACCGCTGGGACGACAGGACCGCGTCCTGGATCCCGCTCACCGACCACCTCGGCTGGGACGACTGGAACCTGCTCGGCGTCGAGGCCATGGCCGTCGACCCGGCCCGCCCCGAGCGGCTGTACCTCGCCCTCGGTACGTACGCCCAGCCCTGGGCCGGGAACGGCGCCGTGCTCCGCTCCACCGACCGGGGCGCGACCTGGCGGCGTAGCGACCTCACGGTGAAGCTCGGCGCCAACGAGGACGGCCGCGGCACCGGCGAGCGGCTTCTCGTGGATCCGCGCGACAGCAACACGCTCTGGCTCGGCACCCGTCACGACGGCCTGCTGAAGTCCGCCGACGGGGGCGCGAGCTGGTCCCCCTCGCCCTTCCCCGCCCAGCCCTCGGCCACCGGCCAGGGCATCACTTTCCTCGCTGCCGCGGGCCGTGTCGTGTACGCGGGGTGGGGCGACGGCGGAACGGCGCTGCTGCGCAGCACCACGGCCTCGGGATGGGAGCCCGTACCCGGTCAGCCGGCCGGCGAATCGGCCAAGGTGCCCATCCACGCCGCGTACGACGCCCGTACCCGCGCGCTGTACGTCAGCTACGCCAACACGCCGGGCCCCAACAACCAGACCGCCGGCTCCGTCCACCGCCTGGACACCGTGACCGGCACGTGGACCGACGTGACCCCGGAGAAGGGCGCCTTCGGCTACGGCGGCCTGTCCGTCGACGCGTCGCGCGGCGGCACGGTGGTGGTGTCCACCAACAACCGCTGGTCGGCGGTCGACACCCTGTTCCGCTCCACCGACGCGGGACGAAGCTGGACCTCCCTCAAGGACACCGCCGTACTCGACGTCACCGAGACGCCCTACCTCAAGTGGGGCGAGGCGCAACCGAAGTTCGGCTGGTGGATACAGACCCTCGCCATCGATCCGTACGACTCGAAACACATCGTGTACGGCACGGGAGCCACCCTCTACGGCACCCGCGACCTGGTCCGGTGGGCCCCGCAGATCCGTGGCCTGGAGGAGGCCGCCGTCCGTCAGCTGATCTCGCCGCCGTCCGGTACGGCCCATCTGATCAGCGGGCTCGGGGACATCGGCGTGATGTACCACGAGCAGCTGACGGCCTCCCCGCCGTCGGGCATGGCGTCGAACCCGGTCATGGGATCAGCCACCGGACTCGCCCAGGCCGCGCTCGTGCCGTCGTTCGTCGTACGGGCGGGCTGGGGCGACCACGGCAACGGCTCGTACTCGAACGACGGCGGCCGGACCTGGGCGCCCTTCGCGGCCCAGCCGTCGCTCGCCAACAGCGCGCCCGGCCCGATCGCGACGAGCGCGAACGGCAAGACGCTCCTCTGGTCCTTCGTCCACTGGGACGGGACCAGGCACCCTGCCCACCGTTCCACCGACAACGGAGCCACCTGGGCCGAGGTGCCCTCCTTCCCGAAGGGCGCCACGCCGGTGGCCGACCCGGTCGATCCGGCGCGCTTCTACGCGTACGACACCGCTGCGGGAACGCTGTACGCCAGCACGGACGGTGGCCTTTCCTTCGTCGCGCGG
The DNA here is from genome assembly GCF_018614035.1 of Streptomyces sp. ISL-96. Taxonomy (GTDB): domain Bacteria; phylum Actinomycetota; class Actinomycetes; order Streptomycetales; family Streptomycetaceae; genus Streptomyces. Next base: position 40,038 of record NZ_JAGGPA010000021.1, on the reverse strand, counting down.
GCGACCGGACTCCCCTCCGGGGACGCCCAGTTCAAGATCGCCGCGGCTCCCGGCCGGACCGGTGACCTGTGGCTCTCGGCCAAGTCGAACGGCCTCTACCGCTCCACCGACGGAGGCACCGGCTTCACCAAGATCACCAGCTGCTGGGCCTCGCACACCCTCGGCTTCGGCCGGGCGGCCACGACCGGCGGCTACCCGGCGATCTTCCACACCGGCGCCACCGAAGGATTCGTCGGCGTATACCGCTCCGACGACGAGGCGCGCAGCTGGGTGCGGATCAACGACGACAGCCACCAGTGGGGCTGGACCGGCGAAGCCATCACGGGCGACCCCCGCATCCACGGCCGCGTCTACCTCGGTACCAACGGCCGCGGCATCCAGTACGGAGACCCCGCCTGATGCCCTCCCTCGACGACTCCACCCGCGGCCGGATCCTCTTCGGCGGCGACTACAACCCCGAGCAGTGGCCCGAGGAGACCTGGCAGGAGGACGTACGGCTGATGAAGCGGGCCGGCGTCAACTCGGTCACGCTCGGCGTCTTCTCCTGGGCGACGATCGAACCGCGTCCAGGCGCCCGTGAGTTCGGGTGGCTCGACCGGCTCATGGACTTGATGCACGCGAACGGCATCGGTGTCGTGCTGGCCACGCCGACCTCTTCGCCGCCGCCGTGGATGGGTTCGCGCCACCCCGAGACGCTGCCGCGCGACGAGCAGGGCCAGACCGTGTGGTGGGGTTCGCGCCAGCAGTTCTGCGCGAGTTCACCGACGTACCGCGCGTACGCGGCCGCCATCACCGAGGACCTGGCGGCGCGGTACGCCGGCCATCCGGCCCTCACCATGTGGCACATCAACAACGAGTACTGCACGCACTGCTGGTGCGACGAGACCGCACGCCACTTCCGGCGCTGGCTGCGGACGAAGTACGGCGCCCTCGATGCGCTCAATGAGGCGTGGGGCACGGCCTTCTGGAGCCAGCGCTACGACGCCTGGGAGGAGATCATCCCGCCGCGCCGGGCGCAGTACATGCGCAATCCCGCCCACACGCTCGACTTCAAGCGCTTCACGTCCGACGCGCTGATGGAGTGCTACATCGCCGAGCGCGACATCGTCGCCCGGCACACCCCGCACATCCCGGTCACCACCAACTTCATGCCGCTGTGGTCGGGGCAGGACGCCTGGCGGTGGGCGGAGCAGGAGGATGTTGTCTCCGTCGACATCTATCCGGACCCGAAGGACCCGCTCGGCGGCCAGTACAACGCGATGCTCGGCGACATGACCCGTTCCCAGGCGCGCGGGCCCTGGGTAGTGATGGAGCAGGCGGCGGGCGCGGTCAACTGGCGTGGCGTCAACCACCCGAAGCCGCCGGGACTGAACCGCCTGTGGTCGCTCCAGTCCGTCGCCCATGGCGCGGACGCCGTCTGCTATTTCCAGTGGCGGCAGTCCCGGCAGGGCGCCGAGAAGTTCCACTCCGGCATGCTCACCCACGCCGGGGAGGACGGCCGTACCTTCAAGGAGACGAGTCGCATCGGCTCCGAACTCGCGCGCCTGAGCCCTCATGTGGCGGGCAGCCGGATCAGCGCGGACATCGCCGTACTGCACGACTGGGGCTCCTGGTGGGCCGGGCAGCAGGACGGCAGGCTCTCCACGCAGCTCGACTACACCGAGGTCGTACGCGCCTGGCACCGCGCCCTGTGGGAGTCCGGGCGTACGACGGACTTCGCCCACCCCGAGCACGACCTGACCGGATACCGCCTGGTCGTCGTCCCGCACCTCTACCTGCTCACGGACGCGGCGATCGACAACCTTCTGTCGTACGTACGGGGCGGGGGCACCCTGGTCTGCGGCTTCCTGACGGGCGTGGCCGACGAGGACGACCGGGTGCGCGCCGGTGGCATGGACGCCCGGCTGCGCGAGCTGCTCGGTATCGGCACCGTCCATGAGTGGTGGCCGCTCGACGCCGACGAGAGTGTGGAGTGCGAGGGCTTCCTCGGCACGCTGTGGTCGGAGGAATTCGAGCCGGCGGGCGGCGAGGTCGTGGCGGCGTACAGGGGGGGCGAACTCGACGGTCTCCCGGCCGTCGTCCGCAACGGCCGGGCCTGGTACGTCTCGACGCTCCCCGAGTCCGACGCGCTGCGTGCCCTGCTCGGCCGGATCGCGGACGACGCGGGGGCCGCGCCTGTGCTGGCCGGCCTGCCGGGCGGAGTCGAGGCCGTACGCCGGGGCGAGCTGCTCTTCCTGCTCAACCACAGCCGGGAGGCGGTCACGGTGCAGGTGCCCGGCTCCCACCAGGAGCTGCTGACCGGCGAGCGGGTGAGCGCCGGACTGACCCTGGAGCGATACGGCGTCGCCGTCCTGAGCCGGACAACCCCGTGAACCAAGCCCGTAATTCACGCACGAAAGGACCCACCATGGCACGACGCACCCTTCCAACCTGGCTCCCCACGGCCGCCTTCGCCGCGCTGACACTGTTCGCCGCCACCCCCGCGCACGCGGCGGCCTGGTCCTCCTCGGACCGCTGGGTACGTACTCCATCTCCGACGGCTACACCCTCTACCTTTGATCTCGCCCAGTGCTCCGCCCTTTAGGGCGGATGGTGAAGGGCGTCCTTGGCCCGGAGGCGCGAAGCGCCGGGGTTCGCTGCGTCTCCAGGCCGGAGAGGTTCATGCCGGGCGTTGCTGGTTGTCGATGTACTGGCGTACGTCGGTCAGTGGTGCGCCGCCGCAGGAGCCTGCGAAGTAGGAGCCGGACCAGAAGTGTCCGCCCCACAGGTAGCGGCGTACGTGCGTGTCGTACTCCTTGCGCAGGTACCGCGAGGAGACACCTTTGAGGCTGTTGACCAGTTTGGAGAGCTGGACCTTGGGCGGGTAGTGCACGAGCAGATGGACGTGATCCTCCTCGCCGTTGAACTCCTTGAGCTCAGCCTCGAAGTCCGCACAAACCTCTCGCATGATCTCTTCGCACCTGGTCAGCATGACGTCTGTGAACGCTCCGCGCCGGTACTTGGTGACGAAAACCAAGTGGACGTGAAGGTTATAGACAAGGTGGCGGCCCGAACGCACGTCCGGGTTGGGATTCCATCGTGGTGACATAAACCAAACGATAGAGTGATCGCGTGAGCGCAGAACTCGTCCTGGAGAAGCGGCAGTTAGGGCACCGCGCCCGGCTGGCGCTGGACCCCGGGCTCGGGGCAACGAGACCATCGGCGATGTGCAGTTCGGTTACGAGATCACCTCGTCGTCCGGTGGCCTCGACTTCCGCACCAACTCGTTCTCGGTTGCGAGTCGCTGAGGTGCAGTCAGCTTGCCGGGTCCCCGGTCACGGCCGGGGGCCCGTGCTTTCGCGCACGGTGAGTTCGGGTGCCAGCAGGACGACCTCGTCGGAGCCGCGCCCCTCGATCTTGGCGACCACCTGCTCGACCGCGTACCGCCCCATCTCCTGCGCGGGGACAGCGACCGCTGTGAGCGGCACCGAGGCGTGGGCGGCGACCTGGTCCGGGCAGATGGCCATCACCGAGACGTCCTCGGGCACGGCCAGGCGCTGCTGGCGCAGCAGGGCGAGCAGCGGATCGGTGGCCGCCTCGTTCTGTACGACAAAGGCTGTGGTGCCGGGGCGCTCCTCCTGGATCCGGGCGAGGGTCGCGGCGACGGCGGCGTAACTGCCCTCGCAGGGGCGGTGCAGCAGCCGCACACCGAGTTCACGGCCCCGCTCGCGCAGTCCGGCGAGCGTGCGCTCGGCGAAGCCGGTGTGCCTCTCGTAGACCGCGGGGGCCTCGCCGATGACCGCGATCTCGCGGTGACCGAGCCCGGCCAGATGCTCTACGCACAGGGCGCCCGCCGCCTCGAAGTCGAGGTCGACACAGCTGACCCGGGAGGGGTCGGCCGGCAGCCCGATGAGAACCGCGGGCCGGCCGGTCTCGCGCAGCAGCGGCAGACGGTCGTCGTGCAGCTCGACGTCCATGAGGATCATCGCGTCGGCCAGAGCGCTGCCCTCGATCCGGCGCACGGTGGCCGGGCCTTCCTCGCCGGTGAGCAGCAGGACGTCGTATCCATGGGTGCGCGCGGTGGTGGCGACCGCGATGGCGATCTCCATCATCACCGGTACGTACATGTCGGTGCGCAGCGGCACCATCAGCGCGATGATGTTGGACTTGCTGCTGGCCAGGGCGCGGGCGCCCGCGTTCGGGTGGTAGCCGAGCTGGTCGATGCTGCGCTCGACCCGCTCGCGGGTCGACAGGGAAATGGACCGCTTGCCGCTGAGGACGTAGCTCACCGTGCTGGCGGAAACTCCGGCATGCTGAGCGACATCGGCGAGGGTGACCATTCGGCTCTCCAAGGCTGACGAGGTGAAGCGCTTCAACGTGGCGGGGCGCCTAGAGCCTAGATTGAGAGCTGCCACGTGTCCATAGGCGCGTCGAAGCGCTTCGACGACCGCCACGACGCGTGACGGTGCGGATGTGGCCGGATGTGGTCGGCGCCGGGCGTTGACGCGCAAGCGCTTCAACTCTACGTTCCGTTCAGTGACATGACTTCAATTCGCTGTCTCGACCGACATTGGGCTCTTCAACCCTTGTCACTCCAAGCTGCAGAACAACAGTCAGTCAGCTGAACAGAGTTCGACGCGAGTTCCACCGTTCCCCCCACCACTCCAAGGCACCGTGAAGGGACGCACCCGCATGCGTACTCATCGACTCGCACTCGTGGCCGCCGCAGCCGTACTCGCGGCCACGTTCGCTCTGCCCCAGTCCGCCGGAGCCGCCGAAACAGCGCCCATCGGCTTCGGCGCCGGAACCACCGGTGGCGGCAGCGCCGGCCCCGTGACCGTCTCCACCCTCGCCGCGCTCAAAACGGCCGTCAGCGGCGACAGCCCCAAGACCGTCCGTGTGAGCGGACTGATATCCCTCACCGGCCAGGTCGACATCGGCTCCAACACGACAGTCGTGGGCGTCGGTTCGGGCTCCGGGCTCACCGGCGGCGGACTGCGGATCAAGGAGGAGACCAACGTCGTCGTCCGCAACCTGAACATCAGCAAGCCCGTCGCCCCCGCCGACGGGCTCACCGTGCAGAAGTCCACGAAGGTGTGGATCGACCACAACTCCTTCTCCGCCGACCGGACTCACGACAAGGACTACTACGACGGCTTGCTGGACATCACGCACGCCTCGGACCACGTCACGGTCTCCTGGAACACGTTCAAGGACCACTTCAAGGGCTCACTGGTGGGGCACAGCGACAACAACGCCGCCGAGGACACCGGGCACCTGAGGGTGACGTACCACCACAACCACTTCAGCAACGTCTACTCGCGCATCCCGAGTCTGCGCTTCGGCACGGGCCACTTCTACGACAACTACGTCCAGGGCGCCGACACCGCCGTGCACTCCCGCATGGGCGCGCAGATGCTCGTCGAGAACAACGTCTTCCGTACGACAAAGCTCGCCGTGACCACCAGCCGCAGCAGCGACATCGACGGCTACGCGGTTCTGCGCGGGAACGATCTGGGGGGCGCGGCCACCGAAATCTCACAGACGGGCTCGTTCACCAACCCGCCCTACAGCTACACCGCCGAGCCCGCGTCGTCCGTCGTCGCCTCGGTGACGAACGGGGCAGGCGCCGGGAAGATCCAGTAGTCCAGCCGCCGGAGGGGCTGAATGGTTGCCGCCACGCGGCGTCATCCAGCCCCTCCGGCGTTCGAAGAGCGGGAGCGGGGTCTGGGGAGGAGCCCCCAGCTCAGCGGTGCGCGAACCAGCCCGCCGCCGGAAGTACCCTGCCGTCGTAGCCGAACAGCGCCTGGTTCTCCCAGGCGTTGCCCGACGACGGGTCCGCCGGGTCCCACCCGCTGCCCGTGACCGCCGTCCAGGCAGGCTCCCAGTAGACGACGCCGAGGCCTCGCCCTCCCGGCACCGCCTCGACGACGTTCAGGACGTCGCGCAGATTGGCCGCCTGCCCCGCCGCGGTGGCCGGGTAGCCCGCCGCCAGCTGGTCGCTCCGGGCGACGTTGTTCTCCAGGGAGTCGGCGTTCGCGAGCGTGTGTGCGTACGCCGTCTCGGCCACCAGGACCGGCTTTCCGTACCGCCCCGACACATCGTCCAGGTTGGCCTGCAGGCCGGAGAGTGCGCCGTGCCAGTAGGAGTAGTACGAGAGCGCGATGACGTCGAAGGGCACCTTGTGCGTGACAGCCCGGTCGAACCACCACCGGGTGCCGGCGTTGTCACCGCCCTCCGCCAGGTGCAGGGCGACCTGCGTGGATGACGACACGGCCTTCGCCGCCTGCGCCCCGGACGTCAGCAGTCCCGCGAGCTGGGGCCACTGGCTGGTGGATCCCTCGGGCAGGAGCATCCCCGAGTTGAGCTCGTTGCCGATCTGCACCATGTCGGCCGTCGTCCCTTGAGCCTTGAGCGCGCTCAGGACGTCGTACGTGTGGTCGTACACATCCTTCTTGAGAGCCTCGTAGCCGTGCGAGGCCCAGGCCGCCGGCTTGATCTGCTTTCCGGGGTCGGCCCAGCTGTCCGAGTAGTGGAAGTCGACCAGCAGCTTCATGCCCTGCGCCTTGGCCCGCGCGGCCGTGGCCAGGACCTGCTTCTTGGTGTTGTAGCCGTCGGCGGGGTTCACCCAGACCTTCAGCCGCACGTAGTTCATGCCGGCCGACCGCAGGATCGTGACAGCGTCGCCGGTGTTGCCGTTCGCGTAGCGGTAGGTGGCTCCGTACGCCTCGTTCTTGGCGAGGGTGGAGAGGTCACCGCCCTTGACCGTCAGACCGGTGGCGCCACGCGTGAAGGTGATGTCGTCGAAGTTGGCCCATCCGCCCGCGCCCGCGTCCGAGTTGAGGCTCACCGTGCACTTGCCGCCGGTCACCTTGACCGACGTCACGAGGCGTATCCACCGCCCGTCGGGGGTGGGCGGCAGGTTGGTGCGCTGCTCGCCCCCGCCGCAGTTGCGCAGGGCGATGTACGCCGCGTTCTGAGCGCCGCCGGACCGAACGCGTGCGCTGAGGGTGTACGAGCCGTCGGTGAGACCGGTGAGTGCCTGATAGGTCTCGACCTTGTACGCGGAGGCCGACCAGTGACTCAGCCGGTAGCTGCCGCTGTGGCCGCCGGCCTCGGTGAAGGAGGCACTGTGGTGGCCCGCGGCGGAGTAGGTGGACCAGCCGGTGGGTGTGGCGGTGCCGGTGCCGTCCGATTCGAAACCTGTGTTGACCGGGACGGTGGCGGCCTGAGCGCTCGTCATGGGGAGCGCGGCGAGTATCAGAGCGGTCAAGGCCGGTACGGCCGCGGCTCTCAGAGTGACGTAGTGGTGCATCGTCGATGTGTCCCTTCGGCTCGGTCGGGTCAGTCGAGGTGTACGACGCGGACCGCGCCCGCCGGGACGGCGAGGTGTCCCGTGGCGCGTTCGCCGGTGAGCAGTTCGGTTCCGGGGGCGCCGAGCGCCACCTTGGCGTCGTCGGCCGTGTGGTTGATCGCGAAGAGGTAACTGCCGGTGTCGCCCTCGCGGCTCACCACTTCGACGCCGTACGGGATTCCGGTGCGCGGCGCGATACCGGCGTCCTCGCCCGCCGCCGCCAGAATCAGGTCCAGTTCGCGCGCGCCGAGGCGTGTGGAGACGTACCACGCGGTGCCCTGCCCGAGTCGGTGCCGGGTGACGGCGGGGCGTCCGGCGGCGGGCCCGTCGGCGTACGTCCAGACGGCTTCGGCGCCGCGCTCCACCACGAACTCGGTCCAGACGTCGGCGGACAACTCGGCGCCGCCGGGGCCGGTGATACGTACGCGCTCGCTCGAGAGCAGCGGCGAGAACTCCTCGACCGTCAGGCCGAGTACGTCGCGCAGCGCGCCGGGGTAGGGGCCGGGGTGGACGGCGTCGTGCTCGTCGACGATGCCGGAGAAGTACGAGACGACGAGCGTGCCGCCGTTCTCGACGTACGAGCGGAGGTTGCGGCCGGCGGCCTCGGTCATGAGGTAGAGGGCGGGGACGACGACCAGGGGGTAGCCGGACAGGTCGGCGGCCGGGTGGGCGAAGTCGACGGTCAGGTGGCGGTCGTACAGCGACTTGTAGAAGGAGTCGGCGCGCTCGCGGGCGTCGTGGTCTTCGGTGGGCCGCCATTCCAGCCGCTGCGCCCACCAGGAGGCCCAGTCCCACAGCACCGCCGCGTCGGCGACCGTGCGGGTGCCGCGCACCGGCGCCAGCGCCTCCAGGTCCGCGCCCAGCTGGACCACCTCGCGCCACACCCGGCTGTCGGTGCCCGCGTGCGGAACCATCGCCGAGTGGAACTTCTCGGCGCCGCGCCGGGACTGGCGCCACTGGAAGAACATGGCGCCGTCGGAGCCGCGCGCGACGTGGGCGAGGGAGTTGCGGGCCATCTGGCCCGGCTCCTTGGCGGGGTTGCGGGGCTGCCAGTTGACGCCGCTGGTGGAGTGTTCGAGGAGCAGCCACGGCGCACCGCCCGCGACCGAGCGGGTCAGGTCGGCGGCCATGGCGAGGTTCACTTCGGTGCGGCGGCCGTCCGTGATGAGGTAGTGGTCGTTGGTGACGAGGTCGACCTCGCGGCCCCAGGCCCAGTAGTCCACCGAGTCGCCCTGGGTCAGTGCGGTCATGAAGTTGGTGGTGACGGGGATGCCCGGCGCGAGGCGGTGCAGGATGTCGCGCTCCATGCGGAAGTTCTCCAGCATGGTGGCGTCGGCGAAGCGGGCGTAGTCCAGGAGCTGGGCCGGGTTGCGGACGGTGGGGGTGGTGCGGGGCGGCTCGATTTCCTCGAAGTCGCCGTACCGCTGGCCCCAGAAGGCCGTGCCCCAGGCCTCGTTGACCGCGTCGAGGCTGCCATGGGTGGCGCGGAGCCACCGCCGGAAGTGTGCGGCGCAGTTCGCGCAGTAGCAGGCGGAGACCGGGACGCCGTACTCGTTGTGGACGTGCCAGAGCGCGAGGGCGGGGTGGTCGGCGTAACGGCGGGCGAGCTGCTCGGTGATGGCGGCCGCGGCCCGGCGGTAGGCGGGCGAGCTGTGGCAGATGGCGCCGCGTGATCCGAAGGCGTGGCGGACGCCGTCGGCGGTGACGGGCAGGGCGTCGGGGTGGGCCCGGTAGAACCAGGCGGGCGGGGCGACGGTGGGGGTGGCGAGGTCGGCTCGTACCCCGTTCTCGTGGAGCAGGTCCAGCAGCCGGTCGAGCCAGTCGAAGTCGTAGGAGCCCGGCTCGGGTTCCAGCAGCGCCCACGAGAAGATGCCGACGCTGACCATGGTGACACCGGCCTCGCGCATCAGGCGGACGTCCTCCTGCCACACCTCCTCGGGCCACTGCTCGGGGTTGTAGTCCCCGCCGAACGCGAGCCGGGTCAGGCCCTTGGGTGCCGACATGGATCACTCCTGAGAATCGATCAACTGGGAACGTACACAGACCATCACCGCGACTAAGAACCCAACATAACCGCACAGCAACAACCATTGACAAGTGTCCGTGCTGTTTCTCTACTGTGAACGTTCACAGAACCACGGCAGGTCGTCCGCAGTCGGCGGAGGCCGCTCGGTCAGGGAGACACATCCATGCCGTACGCGTTGCAGCGCCGCCTTGCGGCCATCGCCATAGCCACCGCCGCCGGGGCCACGACCCTCGTCGGGTGCGGTTCGCCCGACAGCGGCGAGCCGCAGGCCGAGTCCGGTCCGGCGTCACTGACGTACTGGGCCTGGGCGCCCGGCCTGGACAAGGTCGCGGACATCTGGAACGCGGGCCCCGGCAAGGAAGCACAGATCAAGGTCACGGTGAAGAAGCAGGCGGCCGGCGACGATCTGACGACCAAAATCATCACGGCGGCCAAGGCGGGCAAGGCTCCCGACCTGGTCCAGGCCGAGTACCAGACGCTGCCGACGCTCGTGAGCAATGACGTACTCGCTGACATATCCGGCGAAGTGAACGGCATTGAGAAGGAGTTCGCCGCCGGGATCTGGCAGCAGACCACTCTCGGCTCCGACGCCGTGTACGCGGTGCCGCAGGACTCCGGGCCGATGATGTTCTTCTACCGCCAGGACCTCTTCAAGAAGTACGGGCTCACCGTCCCCACCACCTGGGACGACTTCGCCGAGACCGCCCGCGCACTGAAGAAGAAGGCTCCGGACAAGGCACTCACCACCTTCTCCGCCAACGACTCCGGCCTCTTCGCGGGCCTCGCCCAGCAGGCCGGCGCCTCCTGGTGGACCACCGAGGGCCAGAAGTGGAAGGTCGGCATCGACGACGCGGCCACGAAGAAGGTCGCGGACTTCTGGGGCGGCCTGGTCGCCGAGGGCGCCATCTCCAACCAGCCGATGTACACGCCGTCCTGGAACAAGGCGCTCAACACCGGCGGCCAGATCGCCTGGGTCAGCGCCGTCTGGGCCCCCGGCACCCTCACCACCGCCGCCCCCGACACCAAGGGGAAGTGGGCCATGGCCCCGCTCCCCCAGTGGTCCGAGGGCTCCGCCGCCACCGGCAGCTGGGGCGGCTCCACCACGGCCGTCACCAACGACAGCAAGCACAAGAAGGCCGCCGCGAAGTTCGCCTCCTGGCTGAACACCGACCCCGAGGCGCTCGCGGCCCTGGTCAAGGAGGGCGGCATCTACCCCGCCGCCACGAAGGCCCAGACCGGCGGCGCCCTCGCGAAGGCTCCCGCCTACTTCGCCAACCAGCCCGACTTCTACACCGAGGCCGCCGAGATCGCGAAGACCACCGCGCCTGCCGCCTGGGGCCCGAACGTCAACGTCGCGTACACCACCTTCCGTGACGCCTTCGGCAAGGCCGCCAAGAACAAGTCGTCCTTCGGTGCCGCGCTCACCACCATGCAGGACGCCACGGTCGCCGACCTGGAGAAGCAGGGCTTCGAGGTCGCCAAGTGACCGTCGTTCCCGCGCCGTCCGGCGCCCACTCCCCCCGTGGGCGCGGGCGCCGGCGGGGGCGCGGCGCTCCCTACGCGTTCCTGCTCCCCGCCGCCGTGCTCTTCCTGCTCTTCTTCGCCCTGCCGATCGGGTACGCCGTAAACCTGAGCCTGCACAAGGTCGAGGTCAAGGGCCTCGGCCTGGGCAAGGGCGCCCGCCAGGAGGTGTGGGCGGGGCTCACCAACTACGCCGACGCGTTCACCGACTCCGAGCTGCTGCACGGCGCGCTGCGGGTGCTCGGTTACGGCGCCATCGTCGTCCCGGTGATGCTCGGCCTCGCGCTGCTCTTCGCGCTGCTCCTGGACACCGACCGGGTGCGCCTCACCTCCTTCACCAGGCTGGCGATCTTCCTGCCGTACGCCATTCCCGGTGTGATCGCCGCACTGCTGTGGGGCTTCCTCTACCTCCCCGACGTCAGCCCGTTCTACTTCGTCCTGGACCGGCTCGGGCTGCCGCAGCCCGATCTGCTCGACGGCGGGCCGCTGTACCTCGCCCTGGCGAACATCGCCGTCTGGGGCGGCACCGGCTTCAACATGATCGTCATCTACACCTCGCTGCGGGCCATCCCGCTGGAGGTGTACGAGGCGGCCAGGCTGGACGGCTGTTCCCAGTTCCAGATCGCCCTGCGCATCAAGATCCCCATGGTGGCGCCGTCACTGGTGCTGACGTTCTTCTTCTCCATCATCGCCACCCTCCAGGTGTTCAGCGAGCCGACCACTCTCAAGCCGCTCACCAACTCCGTGTCCACCACGTGGAGTCCGCTGATGAAGGTCTACGAGGACGCCTTCCGCAACGGTGACATCTATCAGGCGGCGGCCACCGCCGTGCTCATCGCGCTCGCCACCCTCGTCCTGTCGTTCGCCTTCCTGCGCGCGGCGAACTCCCGTACCAAGCAGGAGGGGGAAGCCCCATGAGCTCCCTTGCCGTCAGAAGAACCGCCCCCGCCGCCGGCACCACCCCCGGCACGGCCCAGGGCCCGCCCCCGCCCCTGTCCCCGCGCCGCCGTGTCGCACTCGTACCGACGGCGGCGCTGCTGCTCGGCGCGCTCTACTGCCTCCTGCCGGTCGCCTGGGTGGTGATCGCCGCGACCAAGTCGGGGCGTGAGCTGTTCTCGACCTTCACCTTCCTGCCGGGCACCGGCTTCTCGGACAACGTCCGCGACCTGTCCGCGTATCGCGACGGCCTGTACTGGCGCTGGATGGCGAACTCCGCCCTCTACGCGGGGCTCGGCGCCCTGCTCTCCACGGCCGTCTCCGCCCTCTCCGGTTACGCACTCGCCGTCTACCGCTTCCGGGGACGCGAGACCGTCTTCAACGTGCTGCTCGCCGGGGTGCTGATGCCACCGGTGATCCTCGCCGTACCGCAGTACCTGCTGCTGGCGAAGGCCGACATGACCGACACCTACCTGTCGGTACTCCTGCCGCTGATCCTTTCGCCGTACGGCGTCTACCTGGCGCGGATCTACGCCGCTGCCGCAGTGCCCTGCGACGTCGTCGAGGCAGGCCGGATGGACGGAGCGAGCGAGTGGCGGATCTTCAGCCGGATCGCGCTGCCGATGATGGTGCCGGGACTCGTGACCGTGTTCCTCTTCCAGTTCGTGGCGGTCTGGAACAACTTCCTGCTGCCGTACATCATGCTCGGCGACGACGAGAAGTTCCCGATCACCCTGGGCCTGTTCACCCTCCTCCAGCAGGGCTCCAACACCCCCGCGCTCTACACCCTGGTCATCACCGGCGCGCTGCTCGCGGTCGTCCCGCTCATCCTGTTGTTCCTGGTCATCCAGCGCTTCTGGAGCCTGGACCTGCTGTCGGGAGCCGTAAAGTCTTGACCATGAGCAACTCCGGGCAGGCGCAAGGGCAGGGGCAGCGCCGCAGGCCGCCGACGATCCACGATGTCGCGCGTGAGGCGGGCGTCTCGCGGGGCACGGTCTCCCGGGTCCTCAACGGCGGCCACTACGTCAGCCCGGCCGCACTGTCAGCCGTCAACGCCGCCATTCGCAAAACGGGTTACGTCGTCAACCGGCACGCCCGGTCGCTGATCACCGGCCGCTCCGACTCCGTCGCCTTCCTCCTCACCGAGCAGCTGGACCGGTTCTTCGAGGACCCGAACTTCAACGTCCTGCTGCGCGGCTGCAACGAGGCCCTCGCCGCCCACGACATTCCGCTGCTGCTGATGATCGCGGGCACCGACGACGAGCGGCGGCGGATAACGCGCTACATCACGGCGGGCCATGTCGACGGCGTGCTGCTGGTGTCCAGCCACTCCGGGGACCCGGTGGCCGAGCAGCTGCGCAAGGCCGACGTGCCGCTGGTCGCCTGCGGCAAGCCGCTGGGACAGTCCTCGAAGGTCGCGTACGTCGCCGCCGACGACCGGGACGGCGCGCGCGACATGGTCCGCCACCTGCTGTCCACCGGACGGCGCCGGATCGCCATGGTGACCGGGCCGCTCGACACCCCCGGCGGTACGGAGCGGCTCGCCGGCTACCGGGAAGTGCTGGCCGAGTCCGGCATCGGGTACGACGAAAGGCTCGTCGTCACCGGCGACTACAGCCGCGCGAGCGGCGAGGCGGGCGCGACCCGGCTTCTTGAACAGGCACCGGACATGGACGCGGTGTTCGTCGCCTCCGACCTGATGGCGCAGGGCGTGCTCAGCGCGCTGCGCGGGGCCGGCCGACGAGTGCCGGAGGACATCGCTGTCGGCGGCTTCGACGACTCCCCCGCCGCGCTCGACAGCGAGCCCGCCCTCACCACCATCCGCCAGCCCTGGTCGCGTATCAGCGCGGAGATGGTACGGGTACTGCTGGGGCTGATCGGCGGCGAGGACCCGGCTGCGGTGATCCTGCCGACGGAGTTCGTGCGTCGCGGATCGGCCTGATCGCTCCTGGCGCGGAAAAGCTCTGCGCGGGCGGCAACCTTCCGGTAACGCCGCGGCAACTGGAGTGTGGCACAGGCACCTCGCCCCCAGGAGGACTCCGTGGCACCACCAGCACTACCGCGCCGACAACGGCGCAGATCCACCGCCCGCACCCGCACGGCCGTCAGTTCGGTCATGGCCGGAGCGCTCGCCGCGGCCGGTCTGATCGCACTCTCCCCGACGGCCGGCGCCGCCGCTCCCGCCCGGCAGGTCGAGGCACTCGACCGGGGAGTGGTCAGCGTCCACAACGGCAGTGGGAACCTGGTCAGTTGGCGCTGGCTGGGCACCGACCCCGACAACGTCTCGTTCAACGTCTACCGCGCCGGTACGAAGGTCAACCCGGCGCCGGTGACCGGCTCGACGAACTACTTCCACTCCGGAGCCCCGAACTCCGCCGACTACACGGTGCGCGCGGTCGTCAACGGCGCGGAGCAGGGCGACTCCGTACACGCCGTGCAGCTGCGCACCGGCTACAAGGATGTGCCGGTCTCCCCGCCACCGGGCGGCCGGACACCGGACGGGGTGGCGTACACCTACGAGGCCAACGACACGAGCGTCGGTGATCTCGACGGGGACGGTGCGCTCGACTTCGTACTGAAGTGGCAGCCGACCAACGCCAAGGACAACGCGCAGTCCGGCTACACCGGCAACACCATCGTCGACGGCATCAAGCTGGACGGCACCCGGCTGTGGCGGATCGATCTCGGCCGTAACATCCGCTCGGGCGCGCACTACACACAGTTCCAGGTGTACGACTACGACGGCGACGGCAAAGCCGAAGTGGCGATGAAGACCGCCGACGGTACGGTCGACGGGCGCGGCACGGCGATCGGCTCCGCGAGCGCCGACCATCGCAACAGCGGCGGTTACATCCTCTCCGGGCCCGAGTACCTGACCATGTTCAACGGGCAGACCGGCGCGGCGATGGGCACGGTCGGCTATGTCCCGGCCCGTGGGACGGTGGCCTCGTGGGGTGACTCCTACGGAAACCGGGTGGACCGTTTCCTCGCCGGGACGGCGTATCTGGACGGCACCCGGCCGTCGCTGATCATGGCGCGCGGGTACTACACGCGGTCCGTGATCGCGGCCTGGGACTGGCGGGGCGGGCAGTTCACGCGGCGCTGGACCTTCGACTCCAGCGCGTCGACCAACGCCGGCAAGGGCTGGGACGGGCAGGGCAACCACAGTCTGTCCATCGCGGACGTGGACGCCGACGGCAAGGACGAGGTCGTCTACGGGGCGATGACCGTCGACGACAACGGGAACGGCCTGTGGACCACGAAACTCGGCCACGGCGACGCCGGTCATGTCGGGGACCTGAACCCCTCCCGCGCCGGACTGGAGTACTTCAAGGTGTCCGAGGACAGCTCCAAGCCCGGCTCATGGATGGCCGACGCCCGGACAGGGCAAGTCCTCTGGCAGACCGCGACGGGCGGCGACAACGGCCGTGGTGTCTCCGCCGACATCCACGCCGGATCGCCCGGCGCCGAGTCCTGGTCGGCGTCGGACACCACACTGCGGTCCGCCGGCGGAGGCACGCTCGGGCGCGAGCCGTCCAGTATCAACTTCGTCAGCTGGTGGGACGGCGACACCACCCGCGAGCTCCTCGACGGCACCCGTATCGACAAGTACGGCACGGGTGGCGAGACACGGCTGCTGACCGGCTCCTCGGTCTCGTCCAACAACGGCACGAAGGCGACCCCCGCCCTGTCCGGCGACATCATCGGCGACTGGCGCGAGGAAGTGGTCTGGCGTACGTCGGACAACACCGCACTGCGGATCTACTCCACCCCGCACCAGACCAGCACGCGGATCACCACGCTGCTGCACGACCCGATGTACCGGACGGGCCTCGCCTGGCAGAACACGGCGTACAACCAGCCCCCGCACACCAGCTTCTTCATCGGCGGCGGCATGCCCACCGCGCCGCGGCCGTCCGTCTACACCCGCTGACCCCCACCGAGAGGAACCACCGCTCATGGCTCACCAGCACAAGAACAAGAAGGCGCGCAAGCGCACGTTCATAGGAGGCGCAGCCGCCTTCGCGCTCACCGCGGGCCTCCTGGGATTCAGCTCCCTGGCCCCCACCGCCTCCGCCGCCACCTGGCCGACACCTAACGGCAGCCAGGCCGTGCCCGCGACCATCCCCGTCTCCGGCACCGTGGACGGCGGCAACAAGAAGTACTACGGCTCCGGTGACCTGGCCGGGGACGGCCAGGACGAGGGCCAGGACCCGATCTTCAGGCTTGCCGACGGTGCGACCCTGAAGAACGTCATCATCGGCGCGCCCGGTGCGGACGGCATTCACTGCCAGGGCAGCTGCACGCTGCAGAACGTCTGGTGGGAGGACGTCGGCGAGGACGCCGCGACCTTCAGGGGCGGGAACTCCGCCGTCTACACGGTGACCGGCGGCGGTGCGAAGAAGGCCGCGGACAAGGTCTTCCAGCACAACGGCGGCGGCAAGCTGAACGTCTCGAACTTCGCCGTCCAGGACTTCAAGACGCTCTACCGCTCCTGCGGCAACTGCTCGACCCAGTACAAGCGCGCCTCGGCCTTCACCAACATCGAGGTGACCTACCCGGGCTCGCGGCTCGTCGGCATCAACACCAACTACGGCGACACCGCCTCGCTGCGCAACATCACCATCATCGGTGACACCGGCAAGAAGATCGTGCCGTGCCAGAAGTACATCGGGAACAACACGGGCGCCGAGCCGACCACGAACGGTTCGGGCCCGGACGGCACCCACTGCAACTACACGTCCTCGGACATCGTCTACAAGTGACCCACAACTGACAGGGCGGCGGAACCGGCCGACAGCCGGTTCCGCCACCTCAACAGCGTTTACGGCATCCGGTCCCCCACCAGCGCCAGGTTCTCGATCGCCGCGAGGCCGTACAGCGCGGTGTCGTTGGTTTGAAGTGCTCCCCCGGGTGAATCCGGAGGATTCCTGCTTACCTTGCGGCAGCGGGCTTGACGCGCTTCGCGCGCCTGACGACTGCCCTCCCGGCAGCCGGGATCGCCACGAGGCCGATCCGGTACAGGTGCAAGATGTTCCTGCCTGCGTTGTGGTCGGCGTTGCCGGACCATCCGCAGTCGGGGTTCTTGCATAAGAACGTGGCCTGCGTCTCCCGACTGCCGGGTGTGACGAAGCCACACGCGGAGCAGCGCCGGGAAGTGTTCTGGGCGGGGACTTTAACCAGCGTGCCACCTCGCTGGGCAAGCTTGTACGTCAGCATCGTGACCGTGCGGCCCCATGCTTCCCCGGTGATCGAGCGGTTGAGGCCCGACTTCTGGGCGACGTGCTTCCCCGGCTCCTCCACGGTTCCTTTGGCAGACTTGACCATGTTCGTGATCTTGAGTGCTTCAACCACTGCGACGCTGTACATGCAGGCGATCTCGGTGGTGACCTTGTGCTGCCAGTCGAGTGCCCGGCGCTTGGCTTTCGCGCGGAGTCCTGCGATCTGGTCGTACGTGTGGTGCAGACGGCGGCTAGTCCGCTCGCCCGGCTTGCGGTGCTTCCTACGCTGCGCGGCGCGCTGCTCGAGGTGAAGGAGTTTGGCCTGTTCAGGGCCGGTCAGCCACTCGCCGTGCTCCTTAGTGGTGCCGTCCGACAGGGCCATGGGCACGGTGACCCCAACGTCGATGCCCACCTCGGGGCCCTGGTGCGGTCCGAGTGGTGCTTGGAGAGTCTGGACGCGGAAGGCGATGTGCCAGCCAAGCGGGTCTTTGACCAGGCGTGCCCCGGTGATGCGGCTTTCTTTGTTCGCGTGCTTGCCGACCGGGAGATCTTTGGTCCAACGAAACCTGATACGGCCGATCTTCGGCAGGTTGACCATGCCCCACCTGCGGTGCACACGGACGACGTTGAGATCCCGGCCCTGCGGCACATCCACGGACATGACGGAGCGAAACCGGCCTTTGAAGTTCGGAGCATCCGCCCAACCTGCCCAGCAGTTGACCCATGCTCGGTGGTAGGCCTTTAACACAGCTTGCGCGGCCTGAGCGGGAAGTACGGCAAGGAAGTCAATGTCCTTGCGGGCTTGGCGGATTGCCGCGTCCGCGTTGGCCAGGGTCCGCTTCTCTTTCGGCATCATCTGCCACCACGCATGCAGCAGATTCCACATCGTGCGGGCAGCGTGTGCCTGGTCCTCAGCCTTGCGTGAGTCGACAGGTGACAGCGCGAGTCGGGCTCGGTGCCCGAACTGCCGCTTCACCACCACCCGCTCGCTCATGGACACGAAGTTAGCACCGACTCACGATGCCCCGACGCGCTTGAACGCCGATGCTTGAGTTTGCCTCCGTAATGATCGCAACGTAGACATTCGCATGGCCAATGCCAGCGGAAGGCGTTCACCGGCGCCATGCTGACCCACCCAGAAGAGATCATGCGCGAGCTCTGCACAGGCTTCGCGGCCGAGCTGAAGCAGTTCAACGGCGAACACGACTATGTCCACTCCTCGTGCACTACCCGCCCAAGGTCCAGCTCTCCAGGCTGGTCAACTCTCTCAAGGGCGTCTCGTCCCGCCGCCTGCGCCAGGAATACGACTCCCACGTCCGACGACTGTGTGGCGCGGCCGCTTCTGGTCCGGCTCCTACTTCGCCGGATCCTGCAGCGGCGCACCCCTGACCCTCGTCCGCCAGTACGTAGAAGACCCGCAGCGCCCCACCTGACCATCACCACGGTCGCTCAGAACACTCCGGTGCTTCGCGCCTCCGCTATGAGGACAGCGTTCCCGCGCCTTGAAGGGGCGGAGCACTGGGCGAGATCAAGGGGGAGCCGGACGGAGAACGGCAGCCAGCTGCGGTTGCCGCGGCGGTGCTTGCCGTCGATGCGGACGACGACGCGGACCGGTCCGTTCTGTTCCACCTCGGTCTTGGATATGGCGCTGTCGAAGCGTTCGTACTTCTCGCTGCCCTGGTCGCCGTCCTCGATCTCGCCCTGCCGGAGGAGGACGAGTCGGCCGTCCTTGGCGATTTCGGTGGCGCCGCGGGTGACGGACTTGACGAGGGTGGAACCGCTCTTGCCGATCTTCGCGGTGATGACGCCCGTGGAGACATCGATGGTGCCGCCGCCGCTGGAGACGGTGACTTTACGGGCGGGTGCGGCCGGGGTCCCCGCGCTGAGGGTGAAGGCGGCGGCGGTCGTCTCGGGGCCGACGGCGTGGGCGGTCCACTTCAGCGAACCGTCGGGCCACTGGGCGAGCGGCCAGGACTGGACGGGCACGTCCTTGCCGTCGGCGGTGGTCAGCGCGAAGGTCTGGT
Source organism: Streptomyces sp. ISL-96 (assembly GCF_018614035.1). Classification (GTDB taxonomy): domain Bacteria; phylum Actinomycetota; class Actinomycetes; order Streptomycetales; family Streptomycetaceae; genus Streptomyces. The sequence continues at coordinate 20,976 of NZ_JAGGPA010000021.1, read as the reverse complement.
CCTTGTCGTACGCGCCCTTCGGCCAGGGCACGCCGAGGGTCGAGCCGGGCGCGGCTCCGAGGCCCGCGTCCTCCAGCCAGTTCAGGGTCACCGGGTCCGCGGCTGCGGCTGCGGCTGCGGGATCGGCTCTCGGAGCGGCCTGGGCGTTGGTGGCGCCGAGCGCCCAGCTGAACTGGGCGGCGGCGCCGGCCGCCGCTGCCGCCTTGAGGACGGTCCTGCGGGGGATCGGAGACATCGTTGTGCCCTTCCGTTGGTTGAGGCGTGGTGTGTGAGAGAGGCGGCGGGATCAGCGGGAGGCGTACCGCTGCTCCACCGCGACGGCCGCCGCCGTGACGGCGCCGAGCACCGGGACCGCGAGCGGCGCCACGAACCAGGCGGAGGCGGCGACGACCGCGAATCCGCCGACGATCAGGAGCGATCCGGCAGGGTCGAGGACCGTACGCCGGCCCGCCGCGCCCAGCAGCGCCCGCCAGGACGCGCCCGGCTCCCAGCCCGCGGCCGCCCGCAGGCCGGCGACCGCACAGCCGATGAACGCGAGGATGCCGACCGTCCCGACGAGGGGGCCGCCGGGCAGGCCCGCTCGTACAGCTGCCAGGTCGAGCCACAGCAGCCAGACCGCCGCCCAGCCGGCCAGACCCACGACCCAGCCCCGGCGGGCCGCCGAGCGGAAGTCGGCGGCGAACTCCCGCCATCCGGCGCTCTGCTCGCCGGTCAGATGGCGTCGCAGATGCCGCGCCCCGGCGGCGAGCGCGGCGGGCCACGTCACCAGCGGGAGGGAGGCGATCGCGATCCATACGCCCGTGAGCAGGCACTCCGCGAAGACGCCGAAGCGCTCCTGGAAGCGGGCCACCGCGCCCCTCAGCCCTTCAGGCCGGATGTGGCCATGCCGTCGATGAGGTAGCGCTGGAAGGCGAGGAAGAACGCCAGCACGGGCAGCAGCGCCACCAGTGACATGGCGATCATGCCGCCGTAGTCGGCGACCGCGTCCTGGTCGACGAACATCTTCAGACCCATCGAAACGGTGTATTTGTCGGGCTCGTTGAGGTAGAGCAGCGGGCCCATGAAGTCGTTCCAGGCGTTGATGAAGGTGAAGATCGCGCTGGTGATCAGGGCGGGGCGGCACAGCGGCAGCACGATCGACCAGTAGATCCGCAGGTGCCCGCAGCCGTCGAGGCGTGCCGCCTCGTCCAGTTCCTTCGGCAGGTTCCGCATGAACTGCAGCATCAGGAAGACGAAGAAGGCGTCGACTGCGAGGTACTTGCCGAGCAGCAGCGGGACCATCGTGTTGATCAGTTCCAGCTTCTGGAACAGCACATACTGCGGAATCATGAGGACGTGGTACGGCAGCAGCAGCGTGCCGATCATCAGGGCGAAGAGGAAGTTCCGCCCCGCGAATCGGACCTTGGCGAAGGCGTAGGCCGCCAGCGAGCACGAGATCAGGACTCCGCCGACGGAACCCACCGCGAGCACCGTGGAGTTGATGAAGAAGGTGGAGACGGGGATGCCCGCGATGCCTTCGGTGAGCCGCGTGTAGTTGGCCGCGATCGGGTCGGTCGGCAGCAGCTGGAGGCTGCCGATGATCTCGTTGCCGGGCTTGAACGAGCCGCCGATGACCCAGATCACCGGGTAGAGCACGACGGCGAGTACCGCGAGCGCGCCCAGATGCCAGCCGAGGGATCCGACGCGCTTGCGGGGGCTTGATGGGGTCGTGTCGAGAGGGGTCGGGTCGAGAGTCGGGTCGAGAGTGAGAGTCACCGGGCGTTCTCCTCGTAGTGCACCCAGCGCTTCTGCGACCAGAACAGCACCGCCGTCACCAGGCCCACCGCTATCAGCAGCATCCAGGCCATGGCGGAGGCGAAGCCCATCCGGCTGTTCTCGAAGCCCTGTTGGTAGAGGTAGCAGGTTTGAAGTGCTCTCCCTCGTAAACGAGGGAGATTCCTGCCTACCTTGCGGTGGCGGGCTTGACGCCACGGGGACGCCTGACGACTGCCCTCCCGGCAGCCGGGATGAGCGCGTGGCCCATCCGGTACAGGTGCAAGACGTTCCGGCCCGCGTTGTGGTCGGCGTTGCCGGACCATCCGCAGTCTGGGTTCTTGCACACGAACGTGGCCTGGTCCTCCCGGCTGCCCGGTGTGGTGAACCCACAGGCGGAGCAGCGCTGGGAGGTGCCGGGCGCGGGAACCTTGTGAAGGGTGCCGCCCTGGCGGGCGGTCTTGTACGTCAGCATCGTCACGGTGCGGCCCCATGCCTCCTGGCTGATGGAGCGGTTCAGGCCGGACTTCTGCGCGACGTTCTTCCCGGGTTCCTCGATGGTGCCCTTGGCGGACTTGACCATGTTCGTGATGTGCAGGTCTTCCACCACGATCACGCCGTATGTGCGGGCGAGAGCGGTGGTGGTCTGATGCTGCCAGTCAGCGGCGCGGCGCGTGGCTCTTGCGCGGAGCTGCTTGATCTGGTCGTAGGTGTGCCGCAAGCGCCGGGAGGTCTTCTCCTTTGGCTTGCGGAAACTCTTGCGGTGCGCTGCCCGGCGCTCCAGGCGGAGCAGCTTGGCTTTCTCGTCCGGGTTCAGCCACTTGTCGCGGTCGGCTTTCCCGTTCGGGAGCTTGGGTGCGCGGCCGTGGTCCTGGTGGTTGCCGTCGGAGAGGGCGAGGGGCAGGTTTACCCCGGCGTCGATGCCGACCTCGGCCCCGGCGTGCGGGGCGGGGACGGGTTCGAGGGTGGTCACGCGGAAGGCGATGTGCCAGCCGATCGCGTCCTTGACGAGCCGGGCGCCGGTGATCCGGTTGTCCGCGTTCGCGTGCTTGCCAACCGGGAGGTCCTTGGTCCACCGGAAGCGGACCCGCCCCACCTTGGGAATGTTGACCACGCCCCAGCGACGGTGCACCCGCTTGATCTGCAAATCGCGGCCCTGCGGGATGTCCACGGACATGACCGCGCGGAAGCGGGCCTTGAAGTTCGGCGCGTCGGCGCGGCCGTCCCAGCAGTTCTTCCACGACTGCAAGTACGTCTTCAGTACTGCCTGCGCGGCCTGCGCCGGGAGTACGCCGAGCCAGTCGATTTCCTTGCGGGCCTGACGGATCGCCGCGTCGGCCGCGGCCAGGGAACGCTTCTCCTTCGGGAGCATTGTCCACCAGTCGTGCAGGCAGTTCCACATGGTGCGGGCCGCGTGCGCCTGGTCGTCCATGAGCCGGATCTGCGCAGGCGACAGCGCCAGCCGGGCACGATGCCCGAACTGCCGCTTCTCCTGCACACGTTCCGTACTCACACCATCACTGTACCATTTGGTTCATGTCACCACGATGGAAGCCAAATCCCGATGTGCGCGCTGGCCGTCACGTTGTCTACAACCTGCACGTCCACTTGGTGTTTGTCACCAAGTACCGGCGTAAGGCGTTCACGGACGAGATGCTGACCAGGTGCGAGGAGATCATGCGAGAGGTCTGCCAGGACTTTGAGGCCGAGCTGAAGCAGTTCAACGGCGAAGAGGACCACGTACATCTACTGGTGCACTACCCGCCCAAGGTCCAGCTCTCCAGGCTGGTCAACTCCCTCAAGGGCGTCTCCTCCCGGTACCTGCGCAAGGAGTACGACGCGCATGTCCGCCGGTACCTGTGGGGCGGCCATTTCTGGTCCGGCTCGTACTTCGCCGGAAGCTGTGGCGGGGCACCGCTGACCGTCGTACGTCAGTACATCGAGAATCAGCGACGCCCCGTATGACCATGGTCGGGGTCAAGAGCGCAGATCCGTGCCCGAAGCCGATGTCAGAGCGGCCTTGAGATGCGCTTCACCTCCCCCGTGAACGGGGGAGCACTGCGCAAGATCAGAGGTAGACGAGCGTGGCGTCGGCGGGACCGCAGGGGTTGCCCTGGCCACCGAGGATGTACGCCGAGCCGAAGATCTGGAAGGAGTGGATGGTTTCCAGCAGGACGTTGAAGAAGAGCACCGGCGAGATCATCGGCAGCGTGATGTTCCAGAACCGGCGCCATGGCCCGGCGCCGTCCATCTCGGCCGCTTCGTACAGCTCGCGCGGCACCTGCTTCAGTCCGGCCAGGAAGATGACCACGGGCGCGCCGAACTGCCAGACGGTGAGGGCGACCAGGGCGTACAGGATCATGTCGGGGTCGCCGACCCAGCCGCCGGCGTTCATGCCGAAGAGCTGCCCCGTACGGTCGACCACGGCGTCGTCGGTGAAGATCGCCCGCCATACGACGGCGACGGAGACGCTGGCGCCGATCAGCGACGGGGCGTAGAACGCGGCCCGGTAGAAGGCCTGGCCGCGGCGGCTCTGGGCAAGCAGGAGTGCCACGCCGAGCGCCGCGATGAGTTTCAGCGGCGTACCGATGACGACGTACTTGACCGTGACCTCGACCGACTTCTGCCAGCGGGGGTCGGCGAACATGTCGCTGAAGTTCTTGACGCCGACCCACTGCGGGGCGTCGAAGAGGTTGTAGTCGGTGAAGGCGAAGTAGAGGGAAGCTGTCATGGGGCCGGCCGTGAGGACCAGGAACCCGGCGATCCAGGGCGACATGAAGAGGTAGCCCGCGAGGTTCTCGCGGCGGCTGCCGCGCCGCCGCCCGGCAGGGCGCGGTGCGGGCCGCCCCGGTCCGGGCGGCGGGGCGGCGGGTTCGGCCGGCGGCGGGGGGTGGACGGTGTGCGTCACTGCCGGTCCCCTCAGGCGTTCGCGGTGAAGGCCGTCTTCGCCTCCGAGAAGAACTTGTCGACCGCCTCGCCCGGTGACGCCTTGTCGAGGCTCATCTCCGTGGCGAGGCGCAGGAAGGCCCCCTCAATGACGTCGGCGCCGGCGGGGTGCGGGGTGATGGGCTCCAGTACGCCCGTCTCGGCGATCTTCGTCTCGTACGCGGAGATCTGCTTGCTCACCTTGTCGGTGGGCTCGAACGCCTCGAACTGCTCGGTGGTGGAGAGCACTCCGCGGTCGTAACCCATGATCCGGCCCACCTCCGGGTCGTGGACCATGAAGTTGATGAAGGTGGCGACCTCCTTGGGGTGCTTGGTCCTGGCGGTGCCGCTGAGCATGAGCGAGCCGAGGTACTGGCCGGTCTTCTTGCCGTCGGTCGTCGGGATGGGTGCGATGCCGTACGTGCTCTTGCCCTCGGCGGCGTAGCGGACGGTGAAGTTGTCCCAGGTGAACTCGCCGGCCGACAGGCCCCCCGCGGCCGCGGCCTTGGGCTTGATCTGTTCGACCCGCTTCGGATCGGCGTAGACGCCGGAGCGGGTCCGCTTCATCGCCTCGGTCCATTCGGCCTCGAGGTCGCTCTCCTCGAATCCGAGTCCGTCCTCGGTGAAGAACGCCTTGCCCTGCTGGCGCAGTTTGAGGTCGTAGTAGTACATGATCGAGTGCGGGCCGGAGTCGCCGGCGACGCCGGTCTTGCTCTTGATCTTCTGGAGGCCGGCGTACCAGTCGTCCCAGGTCCAGCCGTACTCCGGGGTGACGCCGGCCTTGTCGTAGACCTTCTCGTCGATGATGTAGCCCATCGAGTTCGATCCGACCGGCAGGCCGAGCAGCTTGCCGTCGACCTCGGCGAACTTCTCCAGGCCGGAGCGGAAGTTGTCGGTGCTGAGGTTGCCCGCCTTCACCTGGGGGTTCAGGTCGAGGAGCACATTGCGGGCGGCGTACTTGCGCAGGAAGGTGACGGCGTTCTGGATGACGTCGGGCGCGTTGCCGCCCGCCGCCTGGGTGTTGAACTTCTTCCAGAAGTCGAGGTAGGGCTGGAAGTCCGTCTTGACCTTGATCTTCGGGTACTTCTTCTCGAAGAGCGCGATCGACTGGTTGATCTTCTTGGCCCGGTCGTCGGCGCCCCACCAGGCGTACCTGATGGTCACGGGCCCGCCGGCGGAACCGCTTCCGCCCCCACAGCCTGCCGCTGTCAGCCCGACAGTCGCCAGTGAGGCTCCGGCCGCCTTGAGGAAGGTTCGCCTCTCAACATGCCTGGATGTGCGCATGGTTCACCTCTTCGTCTAACGATTGAATCGTTTTAGGAAAGCGCTTGCCGGGGCAATGTACGAGTGCCCACAGGGCCCGTCAACGGTTTGGACAGCAGGAGAGCACGCAGTTCACCGTTCACGAACGCGGCGTACTCGGTGGCTCCGCGTACGGACGTGTGGGTGTTGTCGCGCTTCTCGTCGTACAGATACAGGGCTTTGGAGGGCTGGGGGCCGAGCTCCTCGACGCGCCGCTTGGTGAGGGCCGTGAGGTCGATCAGTGGTACGTCCGCATCGGCCGCCAGGGCGCGGATCTCGGCGGGGAGGTCGATGCCGAGGCCGTTGACGAGGAGCGCGGTGCCGTTGTTGAGCGTGCCGTCGGAGTTGAACCACCGGCGCACGATCGGGGTGACGAGCACGGGCCGGCCGCCCTTGGCACGTACCTGGTCGACCATGGTGGCGAGGTTGGCCCGGTAGGTGGCGGCCGGGGTCTGCTTGTCGTTGTGGGCGAGCTGGACGAGGACGAGGTCACCTCGGCGCACCCGCGCGAGGGCGGCCGGAAAGAGCGCGGGATTATCGAGCACCGACTGCGAACCCTCCCCCGAGTCGGCGTAGTTGGCGACGGCGACGCCTCGTTCGAGGTACTGGGGCAGTTGCTGCCCCCAGCCCGCGTACGGCGCACCCGGCTGGTCGCATACGGTCGAGTCGCCGACCAGCACGACCTTGCGCGCGCCGGGCGCCGGGGTGACGCGCAGTGCGGCGAGTTTCGGCGACGTACCACCGACGACGAGATCGAGGCCGGGGCTGCCGGCCGGGCCCGTGGGCTCGCCCTCGGGTTCGCGTACGTCGACGGTGAAGGTGCGGCGCATCCGCTGCCCGGGGGCGGTGGGCGCCTCGGTGAGCAGGGTCCGGCGCGTCTCGGCCGTGACGGAGGTACTGCCCGCCTCCGCGCCGCCGAGCGTGACGGTGACGTTGTACGTCCCGGGCGGGACGTCGACATGGCACAGCGCGGGGGCGCACCCTTCGACACCGGGGCCGAGTGTGGCAGCGTGGGCGTGTGCGCTGGGTACGGCGGCGAGTGCGGTGATGGTGGCCGTAGCCAGGGCGAGCAGGGCGACCGCGGTGCCTGAGCGGCGACGCATCAAGGCCTCCCGCCGAGGATCCGGACCGGGCCGTCGGCGACGGGCACGCCGAAGTCGGGGGTGCCGTCCGGTTTCCAGCCGAGCCGCTGGATGCGGGTGTGGCGGTTGGGATCGTGCAGCGGGTCGCCGGCGATCGCCTTGTACTGGCGGGCGTGGTAGACCATGACGTCGGTGCGGCCGTCCTCGGCGACGGTGAAGGAGTTGTGGCCCGGGCCGTATTGGGCGGTCGTGTCGTTGCTGGTGAAGACGGGGACCGGGGACTTCTTCCAGGTGCCGGGCGCGAGAAGGTCGGCGTTCTCGTCGGCGGTGAGCAGGCCGAGGCAGTAGTTCGCGTCGGTCGCGCTCGCCGAGTAGGTCATGAAGAGGCGGCCGTTGCGCCGGATGACCGAGGGGCCTTCATTGACCTTGAACCCGATGCGCTCCCAGTCGTACTCGGGTGTAGTGAGGCGTACTTGGGGCCCTGTGAGGGTCCATGGGTTCGCCATGCGGGAGAGGGAGACGCCGGTGTTGTTGTCCATTCCGGGTTCGTGCTGCGCCCAGGCGAGATAGCGGTCGGAGTTGTGGGTGAAGGTGGTGGCGTCGAGCGAGAAGGTGTCCCAGGCGGTGGTGAGCCGGCCCTTCTCGGTCCAGGTGCCGCGGAAGGGGTTGGCGCTCTTGTTCTCCAGCACCCAGATGCGGATTTTCCATACGTCGTCGGCGGGCGCGGAGGCGAAGTAGATGTACCAGGCCCCGTTGATGTGATGGATCTCGGGCGCCCAGATGTGCGCGGCCATGTCGCCGGTGGCGTGCCGGCGCCAGATGACAGCCTCTTCGGCCGTTGCCAGACCGGCGAGGGTGCGGGAGCTGCGCAGGATGATCCGGTCGTACTCGGGTGCGGTGGCGGTGAAGTAGTAGCGCCTGTCGGTGTGGCGGTGGATGTGGGGGTCGGCGCGCTGGCGGACGAGCGGGTTGGTGGGGGCGGCGGTGCCGGCGGCGTGGGCGGGGGTTGCGGCGGCGGCGTGGGCGGCGACCGCACCGAGGGCGAGGGCGCCTCGGAGCACGCCTCTGCGGGTGGGCGGCGGTATCTGACTGCGCATCAGGGTGGCTTTCCCTTCCGGCTGTTCGGTATATCGAATGGCGTACGAGATCCTGTGCAGCGGAGACGGTAATGGGGTGTTGGCTTGCGCACCAGCCCCTGGGAGTGCGGGTGTGATGTTTGATGTTCGACACCTCGAACGGTGAACTTGATTTCGAACGAACTACGTCCGGGAGCCTTGCGGGAGCCTCGGGGGCGGGTTTAGCGTCCGGCACTGGCTGCGCTCGGTTTCCCTGCGGGGCTTTTCCCCTACCCGCCCCTTCCCGCTGTGACATTTTGCGGCTCCGCCGCGTGAGGGGCTCCGCCGCGTGAGGGGCTCCGCCCCAGAGGAGTACGACCGACTGCTCGGCGCGTACACCCCCTGACATCAACCTCCGTCCTCGCCACCGAAGTTCTTCTGCCAGAAGCATTGACGAAACATGGGAACGGACTTAGCTTCTTCGCGTCGTACTTCGTACGTCATATATGAGACGCCATACGCGAGATATGTGAGTCCCCATGGCTTTCGCTCCTCCGAGTCCGATCCCCTCCCGCACGCAGTACGTGCTGGAGGGGATCAAGCACGCCATCCTCACCGGCGGACTCAGCCCGGGCCAGGCCCTGGTCGAGACCGAGCTGGCCGCCCAGTTCGGCGTGTCGAAGACTCCGGTGCGCGAGGCGCTCAAGACCCTGGCGGGGACCGGACTCGTCGTAATGAACCAGTACAAGGGCGTCACGGTACGGACGGTCGACGCCGCCATGGCCCGTGAGGTGTACGACGTACGGCTGCTCCTCGAACCGGAGGCCCTGCGCCGCACCATCACCTCCCGCGCCTGCCTGGAAGCCGCCCGCGAGGCGCTCGTCCAGGCCGAGGAGGCGACCGACCAGGCCGAACGCTCCCTAGCCAACCGGGAGTTCCACCGCGCGCTCTATCTGCCCTGCGGCAATCCGCTGCTCGCCAGGATGCTGGACGAGGTACGCGACCAGGCGGCCCTCGTCTCGACCGTCGCCTGGGCCGCCGTCCCGTCCTGGAAGCACGAAGCGGTTGAGCACCTGGAGATTCTGCGGCTCGCGCTCGACGGCGACGCGGAGGGAGCCGCCCGCGCCCTGCACACCCACATCGCCGACTTCGTACAGCGCGCCTTCCCGGAGGGGGAACCCGCATGACCAGCACGGCCGCCGACTTCTCCGCTCTGCGCAGCGCGCTCGCCGACGTCGTGGCGATCCCGGTGACGCCCTTCGCCGCCGACGGCTCCATCGACATCGCCGCCCACCGGGCCCTGCTGGGCCGGCTGCTGGACGGCGGCGTGCGGACGCTGACGCCGAACGGAAACACCGGCGAGTTCTACGCCCTCACTCCCGAGGAACGCCGTGACGTCACCGAACTGACCATCGAGGAGGCTGACGGCCGCGCCATCGTCGTCGTCGGCGTCGGGCACGACGTGCCGACCGCCGTCGCCGCCGCCGAGCACGCCCGGGACGCCGGCGCGCAGATGCTGATGGTGCATCAGCCCGTCCATCCGTACGTCTCGCAGGACGGCTGGGCCGACTACCACCGCGCCATCGCCGAGGCGGTACCGGAGCTCGGAGTCGTCCCGTACATCCGCAATCCGCTGCTGAGCGCGGAGAGTCTTGCCGCGTTGGGCGACACCTGCCCCAATGTCATCGGTGTGAAGTACGCCGTGCCGGACGCGGCGCGCTTCGCCGCCTTCGCGCGGGACGCGGGCCTGGACCGCTTCGTCTGGGTCGCCGGGCTCGCCGAGCTGTACGCGCCCCCCTATTTCGCCGCCGGCGCCACCGGCTTCACCTCGGGGCTCGTCAACGTCGCCCCGTCGGTGTCACTGGGGATGCTCGACGCGTTGCGCGCCGGGGACTACCCCGCCGCCATGAAGACCTGGGAGCAGATCCGTACGTTCGAGGAGCTGCGGGCAGCCCGGCAGTCCGCCGACAACGTCACGGTCGTGAAGGAGGCGCTGGCCTCTCTCGGACTGTGCCGTCGCGATGTCCGCGCACCGAGCCGGGTGCTCCCGGAGGACCGGCGCGCCGAGATCGCGGAGCTGATAGCCGGGTGGTCCGTATGAGTGGCCGCATGAGGGATCCGGAGAGTCTGCGCAGCCATCAGTGGTACGGGAGCGAAGGTCTCCGGTCGTTCAGTCACCGCGCCCGCACCCGCCAGCTCGGTTACCTCCCCGAGGAGCACCTGGGCAAGCCGGTGATCGCGGTCCTCAACACCTGGTCGGACATCAACCCCTGCCATGTGCACCTGCGGGACCGGGCGCAGGCGGTCAAGCGCGGCGTGTGGCAGGCCGGGGGTTTCCCGCTCGAATTCCCGGTCTCCACCCTCTCCGAGACGTTCCAGAAGCCGACGCCCATGCTCTACCGGAACATGCTGGCCATGGAGACGGAGGAGCTGCTGCGTTCCTACCCCGTGGACGGCGCCGTGCTGCTGGGCGGCTGCGACAAGTCGACGCCCGCGCTGCTGATGGGCGCCGCGTCCGTCGATCTGCCGGCCGTCTTCGTCCCGGCCGGACCGATGCTGCCGGGCCACTGGCGCGACGAGGTGCTCGGCTCCGGTACGGACATGTGGAAGTACTGGGACGACTGGCGGGCCGGGCTGGTCGGTGACGCCGAACTGGCCGAGCTGGAGAACGGTCTCGCCCGCTCCCCCGGCACCTGCATGACCATGGGGACGGCGTCCACGCTGACCGCCGCGGCCGAGGCGCTGGGTGTCACCATGCCGGGTGCCTCTTCGATCCCGGCCGTGGATTCCGGGCACGACCGGATGGCCGCGGCCTCGGGCCGCCGGATCGTCGAACTCGTACACCGGGATCTGCGACTGTCGCACATCCTGACCCGGCCGGCGTACGAGGACGCCGTCGCGACCGTGCTGGCGCTGGGCGGCTCCACCAACGCCGTGATCCATCTGATCGCGATGGCCGGACGCTCCCAAGTGCCGCTCGTCCTCGACGACTTCGACCGGATCGCGCGGACGGTCCCGGTGCTGGCGAATCTGCGGCCGGGCGGCCAGTACCTGATGGAGGACTTCCACTTCGCGGGCGGGCTGCCGGCGTTCCTGGCGCAGCTGACGGACGTACTGCATCTGGACCGGCCCACCGTGGCGCACGACTCGCTGCGCGAGCAGCTCGCCGGCGCGGTGGTGCACAACCCCGAGGTGATCAGGCCACCTTGCGAACCGCTCGCGGATGAGGGCGGGGTCGCGGTACTGCGGGGCAATCTGTGTCCGGACGGCGCCGTCATCAAGCACATCGCCGCCGAGCCCGGCCTGCTCAGGCACACGGGCCCGGCGGTCGTCTTCGACGACTACAAGACCATGCAGCGCACCATCAACGATCCGTCTCTCGGCATCACCGCCGACACCGTGCTCGTTCTGCGCAACGCCGGCCCCAAGGGCGGTCCCGGAATGCCGGAGTACGGGATGCTGCCGATCCCCGACCACCTGCTCAAGGAGGGGGTGAGGGACATGGTCCGGATCTCCGACGCCCGTATGAGCGGCACGAGTTACGGCACGTGCGTGCTGCACATCGCACCCGAGTCGTACGTCGGCGGACCGCTGGCCCTGGTACGGACCGGAGATGCGATCACCCTCGATGTCGCGGCCAGGTCGCTCCGACTCGAGGTGCCGGACGAGGAGTTGGAGCGTCGCCGCGCCGAGTGGGTGAAGCCGCCCGCGAAGTACGAGCGTGGCTACGGCGCGCTGTACAGCGAGCAGATCACCCAGGCCGACACCGGCTGCGACTTCGCGTTCCTGTCCCGGCCGGGCGAAGTGCCCGACCCCTACGCGGGCTGACCCGCCTCCGTACCCCTCTCCTTTTGTTCGGGATCTCGAACAACATCCGGCAAGCGCTTCACATCCGCACCGAGAACGGAGCAGCAGTCATGGCCTCAGCCGCCTCAGCCGTGGCCAGAAAGCCCAGGGCGCCGGGGCGCCGCGTGGGAGCACCGCCCCGCCGGCTCCCGTATCTGCTCATCGCGCCCGCCGGGCTGCTGATGCTGGGCTTCATCGTCTATCCGGTCATCAGCGTCTTCTACTACAGCCTTCAGCACTACAACGTCACCAAGCCGTGGCGCAACGGCTTCGCGGGCTTCGACAACTTCACCCGCGTCTTCACCGACGACCCGCAGTTCTGGACGACTCTGGGCTTCAGCGCCCGGTGGGTCGTCGTCCAGGTGGGGCTGCAACTCGCCCTCGGACTCGTCCTCGCGCTCATCGTCAACCAGACCTTCATAGGACGCGGCATCGCCCGCGCCATGGTCTTCTCACCCTGGGCCGTGTCCGGTGTGCTGACTACCACGATCTGGATGCTGCTCTACAACCCCTCCACCGGCGTCAGCCGCTACCTGGCGGACGCGGGCATCGGCTCGTACGGCACCTCGGTCCTCTCCGACACCGGCACCGTCTTCTGGGCGGCGGTCCTCACCGAGCTCTGGCGCGGCGTCCCCTTCTTCGCGATCCTCATCCTCGCCGACCTGCAGTCCGTCCCGAAGGAGCTGTACGAGGCGGCCTCCGTCGACGGGGCGAACAGGTCCCGGCAGTTCTTCCACATCACCCTGCCGCACCTCAGGGACGCGATCGTCCTGGCCACGCTGCTGCGCGGCGTCTGGGAGTTCAACAACGTCGACCTGCTCTACACCCTCACCGGCGGCGGACCGGCCGGCGTCACCACCACGCTGCCGCTGTACGTCGCCAACACCGGCATCGAGGGCCACGACTTCGGCTACGCGTCGGCGCTCACCACGGTCGCCTTCGTGATCCTCCTCTTCTGCTCGATCCTCTACCTGCGCCTGAGCAAGTTCGGAGGCGACACCAAGTGACCGCAGCACTGGCGGAGAAGGGCGCACGCGAGGCCCTGCCCGCTCCCGACCCGACCGCCGCCCCGCCGGGGCGCGGCATACGCCGCAGGCCCAGGCGCGAGCGCGCCTTCGACGACGTACCGCGCTGGCAGATCTACCTGCCGCTCGGCCTCTACCTGCTCTTCACCCTCGTCCCCTTCTACTGGATGGTCCTCTTCGCTCTGCGGCCCGCCGGATCCACTTCGCTGGTGCCCTGGCCGCTGACCTTCGAGCACTTCGCGAAGGTGTGGAACGAGCGCAGCTTCGGGATGTTCTTCGAGAACAGCATGATCGTCGGGGTGGCGACCCTCGTCATGACGACCGGGATCGCGCTGGCGGGCGGCTACGCCCTGGCGCGCTTCGAGTTCCGGATCAAGAGCGGCTTCATGCTGGCGCTGCTGTGCTCGCAGTTCATCCCGGGCGCGCTGATGCTCGTACCGCTCTTCGAGATCTTCAAGAACCTCCAGCTGATCAACTCCCTGGGCAGCGTCATCATCGCGGAGACCGTCTTCCAGCTGCCGCTGTCGATCATCCTCATCAGCGGTTTCATCAAGAACGTGCCGGTCTCCCTGGAGGAGGCCGCCTGGGTGGACGGCTGTTCGCGGTTCCGGGCGTTCTGCGCGGTGGTGCTGCCGCTGCTGCGGCCGGGGCTGATCGCCGTCGGCTCCTTCGCCTTCGTGCACAGCTGGAACCACTTCCTGTTCGCCCTGATGTTCCTGAGCGAGCAGGACAAGCAGACGATCCCGGTCGGCCTCAACACCCTCATCGGCGCCGACAGCGTCGACCTGGGCGCGCTGGCCGCGGGCGGTGTCATCGCCGCCGTACCGGTTGTGATCGTCTTCGCCTTCATCCAGAAGTGGCTGATCACCGGCTTCAGCGCCGGGGCGGTGAAGGGATGAGCCTGCCCGTCGTACTCGCCGGGGCGCGCGGTCACGGCCGCTCCCATCTGTACAACGTCCGCCGTCTCGAACAGCTGGGTCTCGCCCGGCTCGCCGGAATATGCGAGCTGAAGCCGCTGGACACCGACGAGCTGGAGGGATTCGGCAGCCCCGAGCAGTCCGCGGACTTCGGCGCGCTGCTGGACTCCACCGGCGCCCGGATCGCCATCATCTGTACGCCCATCCAGACCCACACCGACCTTGCGCTGGCGGCGGCGGAGCGCGGCGTACATCTGCTGCTGGAGAAGCCGCCCGCGCCGTCGTACGCGGAGTTCGAGCGGATGGCGGACGGTGTACGGGCGGCCGGCACCGTCTGCCAGATCGGCTTCCAGTCGCTCGGCTCGCACGCCGTCCCCGCCATCCGCGCCCTGATCGCCCAAGGCGCGATCGGTGAACTGCGGGGCGTCGGCGCCGCCGGCGCGTGGGTGCGGGACACCGCGTACTTCACCCGGGCCCCGTGGTCGGGCCGCCGGCGCATCGGCGCCATCGACGTGGTGGACGGGGCGCTGACCAATCCGCTGGCGCACGCGGTAGCCACCGCCCTCGCCGTGGGCGGCAGTTCGCGGGCCGAGGACGTGGCGGACATCGAGTCGGAGCTGCTGCGCGCCAATGACATCGAGTCGGACGACACCTCCTGTGTACGGATCACGACGACGGCCGGCCTGCCGGTCACCGTCGCCGCGACGCTCTGCGCCGAGCAGCCGGGTGAGCCGTACGTCGTCGCCCACGGCGACCTGGGCCGGATCACCTTCTGGTACAGGCAGGACCGGGTGCTGGTGCAGCGCGCGGGGCACGGACCTGAGGAGTTTCTGCACGGCAGGACGGATCTGCTGGAGAACCTGATCCTCCACCTGACGCGGGACACGCCGCTCCTGGTACCCCCGGAGCTCACGGGAGCGTTCATGCGGGTCGTCGAAGCGATCCGGCTCGCTCCCGATCCGCTCCCGCTGCCCGCGTCCGCCTGGCGCACCGCGCCCGGTGAGTCGTCGGCGCCGCGCCGGATCGTGTCAGGTGTGGACGCTGTGGTCGCCGCGAGCGCCGAGACCCTGACCCTCTTCTCCGAACTGGGCGTCCCCTGGGTGCCCGCCAGCGAGGTGAGAACACCGTGAACACCTTGAACTCCGCGCACACACTGCTCTGTTCGGGTCGTCCCGTCGGCCGCTACACCTTCAGCCCGACGCTCGCGCCCCATCTCTCGGCGCGCCCGTACCTGCACCCCGTCTCGACGCTCGGCGGTGTGGCGGTCACCGAGGAGATGCCTGAGGACCACGTTCATCATCTGGGGGTGGGAATCGCCGTGCCCGATGTGGCGGGCGCCAACTTCTGGGGCGGGCGCACCTACGTACGCGATCAGGGGTCCGTGGAGCTCGACAACCACGGCTCCCAGGTGCACCGGGGATGGAAGCTGCGCGACCCGGACGGGTTCGTGGAGGAGCTGAGCTGGCAGACCGGTGCTGAGTGCTCGGCCGAGCTGCTGCACGAGCACCGCACGGTCGCCGCCACCGAACTGGACGGCCTGGCCTGGGCGCTTGACTTCACCTTCTCGCTCACCAACACCTCGGGCGGTGACCTGTCCATCGGCAGCCCGGCCACCAACGGCCGCGCGGGCGCCGGGTACGGCGGCTTCTTCTGGCGCGCGCCGAAGGAGGCCGCGGCGCCGGTGGCGTTCACCGCGAACGGGGAGGGCGAGGAGGCGGTGCACGGGCGGACCGCCGACTGGCTGGGGCTGGCGGGGCAGGGCTGGACGCTGGTGTTCGCCGGGGCGACCGCCGAGACCCGCCGCGATCCGTGGTTCGTACGGACCGGGGAGTATCCGGGGGTGGGCTCGGCGCTCGCCTGGGCGGAGCGGCTGCCGGTTCCCGCGGGGGCGACGGTCGTACGCCGCCTGGTCACGGTCGTGGCCGACGGCGTTCTGGACCGGGAGGCCTCGGCGGCGTACATCAGCAGGGCGGTGGGCTCGTGAGCCGGCCGTGGACCGCCGACCGGGGAGACGGCACGTACCGCAATCCGGTGCTCGCCGCGGACTGGTCCGATCCGGATGTGCTGCGGGCCGGCGAGGACTACTACCTCACCGCTTCCAGCTTCGGCCGGTCGCCGGGGCTGCCGCTGCTGCACTCGCGTGATCTCGTGAACTGGTCGGTGATCGGGCACGCCCTGGAACGGCCGGCGCCGGTCGGTGAGGACGAGTCCGGCGGGCCGCGGCACGACTGCGGGGTGTGGGCGCCGTCCCTGCGGCACAGCGGCGGCCGGTTCTGGATCTTCTGGGGCGACCCGGACCGGGGCATCCACCAGATCAGCGCGCGGGACATCCGCGGGCCGTGGACCAAGCCGCATCTGCTGAAGGCGGGAAAGGGGCTGATCGACCCGTGCCCGCTGTGGGACGAGGAGAGCGGCGAGGCGTACCTCGTACACGCCTGGGCCAAGTCCCGTTCGGGGGTGAAGAACCGGCTGACCGGCCACCGGATGAGCCCCGACGGGCGCACCCTGCTCGACGAGGGCAAGGTGATCGTCGACGGGGACCGGATCCCCGGCTGGTTCACCCTCGAAGGGCCCAAGCTGTAC
Organism: Streptomyces sp. ISL-96; assembly: GCF_018614035.1. GTDB lineage: Bacteria > Actinomycetota > Actinomycetes > Streptomycetales > Streptomycetaceae > Streptomyces. Next base: position 4,489 of record NZ_JAGGPA010000021.1, on the reverse strand, counting down.
CGCCATGACGGCTGGTTCTGGATCTTCGCGCCGGCCGGAGGGGTCGAGACGGGGTGGCAGGGGGCGCTGCGGTCGCGGGAGTTCTTCGGCCCGTACGAGAGAAAAGTCGTCCTGCGGCAGGGGGACACGGACGTCAACGGGCCGCACCAGGGCGGCTGGGTGCGCACCCAGACCGGGCAGGACTGGTTCCTGCACTTCCAGGCGCGCGGGGCGTACGGCCGCGTGGTGCACCTCCAGCCGATGCGCTGGGACGAGGCGGGGTGGCCGGTGATCGGCGACGCGGGCGAGCCCGTGTCCGTACATCCCAAGCCTGATCTGCCGCCGCAGCCCGTGACGGCGCCGGTCACCGACGACAGCTTCCCCGGCGGACGCTACGGACGGCAGTGGCAGTGGACGGCCGGGCCGGATGCCGGATGGACCGTGCCGCACTCCGGGGACGGGCTGCTGTCGACCTGTGTACGTACGGCCGCCGCGCACGACCTGCGCAGGGTGCCGAATGTGCTCGTGCAGCGGTTTCCCGCACCGGAGTTCACCGCGACGGTCGAACTGACGCTCAGCAGCCGGGCGGTCGGGGCGAAGGCCGGGTTCGCCGTGCTGGGCGACGCCTTCTCCTGGATCGGCCTGGAGCGGGGCGCCGACGGCGGCGTACAGCTCGTGCACCGGTACGCCGAGACGGTGGCCGAGAGCGAACGGGACGCCGAGTACAGCCGCCCCGTGCCCGCCGGAGCGGGCGGGCGGGTGCGGCTGCGGATCGAGGTCTCGGCCGGGGCACGCTGCCGGTTCTCGGCCGACACGGGCGACGGGTTCCGCCCGTCGGGGGAGGTCTTCGCGGCCGTGCCGTGGCGGTGGGTCGGGGCGCAGCTCGCCCTGTTCGCGACCGCGCCGCCCGGGGCCAGGCCCGCCGGCACAGCACTTTTCACCAACTTCCGTACCTCCAAGGAGTCGCAATGACGCACACCGAGAGAGAAGAGCAGCCCGTGAGAACTTCCACCGGACACCGCGGGCGTGGGAGGCGCACCGCCGCCGCTGTCGCGATGGCGGCCGTGCTGGCGCTGACCGCCGCGGCCTGCGGGGACGACGGCAGCGGCAACACGGGCAACGAGGGTTCGGGCAAGGGCGAGATCACCTTCTGGGACAACAACGGCGGGCCCCGCACCGCCATCTGGAAGGAGATCATCAAGGACTTCGAGGCGGCGAACAAGGACATCAAGGTCAAGTACGTCCCGGTCCCGATCACCGATGTGCAGTCGAAGTACGACACGGCGATCGCGGGCGGCGGCCTGCCGGACGTGGGGGGCGTGGGTACGGCGTACCTCTCCGGCATCGTCGCGCAGAACGCACTGGAGCCGGTCGGGGACCGCATCAAGGACTCCGAACTGAACGGCAAGCTCGTCGAGTCGATGGTGGAGGGCGTCAGGACGGCCGGCGGGCGCGGGGACGAGATGTACTCCGTACCGACGTCCGCGAACAACGGCACGCTCTGGTACCGGACCGATCTGTTCAAGGCGGCGGGACTGGAGGCGCCGAAGACCTGGGAGGCGTTCTACACGGCGGCCGAGAAGCTGACCGACGCGGACAAGAACGCCTTCGGGTACACGATCCGAGGGGGCGCGGGGTCGGTCGCCCAGGCGCTGGACGCGATCTACGGGCAGTCGGGCATCACGACGTTCTGGAACGGCGACAAGACCACGGTCAATGACCCGAAGAACGTCGCGGCGCTGGAGAAGTACGTCGGGCTGTACAAGAGGACGACGCCCGAGGCCGACGTCAACAACGACTTCGCCAAGATGGTCGCCCAGTGGGACTCCGGCACGATCGGGATGCTCAGCCACAACCTCGGCTCCTACCAGGACCACGTGAAGGCGCTGGGGGAGGAGAAGTTCGCCGGCATACCGAACCCGACCGGTCCCGGCGGCACCAGGGTCCAGGTGTCCAACCCGGTCGACGGTCTCGGCCTGTTCAAGGCGAGCAAGAACAAGGCCGCGGCGTGGAAGTTCATCGAGTTCGCGGCGTCGCACGAGTCGAACAGCAAGTGGAACGAGGCGGCCGGCGCGATCCCGGCGAACACCGAGGCGGCGAAGGACAGCTGGATCAGCGAGTCGGAGCCGACGAGGCTCGGCGCGCAGTCCCTCACCGACGGCAGCACCAAGATCGTGCAGCTGCCGTACTACCTGCCGGACTGGAATTCGATCACCAAGGCCGACAACGAGCCCGAGTTCCAGAAGGTCCTGCTCGGGAAGTCCACGCCCAAGGAATTCCTGGACAAGGTTGCCGGTGAGCTGAACGAGGCGCAGGCCGAGTGGAAGCAGCAGAACAAGTGACCAGCCGCCGACGCGCGCTGGCGACGCTCGCCGCCGTGCTGCCGCTCGCCGTGGCCGGCGCCCCGCCGGCCACGGCGGCGGGCACGCGAGACCCCCGAGGAACTCACCGTATGCGAAACGTCTTCATCGCCGGAGACTCCACCGCCGCAGACAAGTACGCCCCGGCGGCGCCCGAGACCGGCTGGGGCATGGCGCTCCCCTTCTTCCTGTCGCACAAGCTCAGGGTCGTCAACCACGCCGTGAACGGCCGCAGTTCGAAGAGTTTCATCGACGAGGGCCGGCTGACACCGATCCTGGAGGCGATCCGCCCGGAGGACTTCCTCCTCATCCAGTTCGGCCACAACGACGCTAAGCGCGAAGACCCCACCCGCTACACCGAGCCGTGGACGAGCTATCAGGAGCATCTGCTCCGGTACGTCGACGGGGCGCGGGCCCGCGGCGGGCGCCCGGTGCTGCTGACGTCCGTGGAGCGCAGGCGGTTCGACGCGGCGGGTACGGCGCTGGCGACGCACGGCGAGTACCCGGAGGCGATGCGGGCACTGGCGGCGGCGCACGACGTACCGCTGCTGGACATCGCGGCACGCTCGCGCGCCCTGTGGCAGAAGCTCGGCCCCGAGGCGAGCAAGGCGTACTTCCACTGGCTGGCGCCGGGCGAATCGCCCAACTACCCGGACGGCGTTTCGGACAACACCCACTTCCATCCGCCCGGTGCCATCGAGGTGGCCCGGATGACAGCACGCGCACTGGCGGACGAGAAGGTGCTGGGCGCGCACGAGCTGCGCCGGCTGAGTGCGGAGATCCCCGAATCCTGGCTGACCTGGCACGAGGAGCCGTAATGCGTACTCGCCTCATATCCATGGCCACTGCGGCGGCACTGCCGCTCGCCGTGCTCCCCGCCGCGACGGCCCACGCTTCACCGGACGGCGTACGGACCGCCCACGTGCTGCCCGGATACGACGGCTGGGCGTCGGCCGGCGGCGGCACCACGGGAGGCGCCGGGGCCGACGCGGCACACACGTACACCGTCGCCACCTGGGACGAGTTCAAGCAGGCGCTGAAGGACGGCGGTGACGCGCCGAAGGTCATCCGGGTGCGCGGCACGCTCGACGGGCTGGGCGGCAAGAGCTGCGAGGACTTCGCCACCGACGGCTACACCCTGGACGCGTATCTGGCGGCGTACGATCCGAAAACCTGGGGCACCGCCCAGCCGTCGGGCCCCCTGGAGGAGGCCCGTGCCGCCTCGGCCGACGCGCAGGGCAAGCAGATCAAGGCGTACGTCCCGGCGAATACGACGATTGTCGGTCTGGGGAACGGCGCGCGGGTGCTCGGCGGGTCCCTCCAGATCAAGGACACCGACAACGTCGTGGTCCGGGGCCTGACCTTCGAGGACGCCTTCGACTGTTTCCCGCAGTGGGACCCCACGGACGGGGACGGGGGCGCCTGGAACTCCGAGTACGACAACCTCGTGGTGTACGGCTCGACGCATGTCTGGATCGACCACAACACGTTCACCGACGGGCGCCGCCCGGACAGCGAACAGCCCTTCTACTACGGCCAGTTGTTCCAGCAGCACGACGGGGAGCTGGATGTCGTCAGGGGCGCCGACCTGGTCACCGTGTCCTGGAACGCGTTCACCGACCACGACAAGACCCTGATGATCGGCAACAGCGACAGCGCGGGCGCGACCGACCGCGGCAAGCTGCGGGTCACCCTCCACCACAACCTCTTCCGCAATATCGTCGAGCGGGCGCCACGCGTGCGGTTCGGCCAGGTCGACGCGTACAACAACCACTTCGTGGTGGCGGCGCAGGGGTACGCGTACAGCTTCGGCATCGGTCTCGAATCCCGGCTGGTGGCGGAGAGGAACACGTTCGCGCTGCCCGGCGGTGTGAGCGCGGCGAAGATCCTGAAGAAGTGGAAGGACGCGCCGGTCACCACGAAGGACAACTACGTCAACGGCGTGCGGACGGACCTACTGGCCGCCCACAACACGGCGAACCCCGGCAACCCGCTGCGGGAGGACGCGGGCTGGACGCCGGTCCTGCGCACCCGAGTCGACCACCCGCGAGTCGTCCCGGCGCTGGTGACGGGGCGGGCGGGCGCGCAGCACCTGCGCTGACATCCTCCCCGGCCGGCCCCCTGCCGGGGAAAGCGCCGCAGGCAACCCG